>NZ_JBHVSO010000007.1:0-380590 GCF_042885155.1 Brevibacillus sp. NPDC058079 | reverse complement strand
AAAGATAAAGACATACATGGATGAGCAATCCAAGAAGATCGAAGAAATGCATGAAGAGGTAGATTATTACAAGCAATATGTAAAAGATGTAACACTTCTCCTCCCAGCTGATAAAATCCAAGAGTTAGTCAACAAGGAATACAAATATACCGTAACGATAAATAGTGTCCAATTTCCACAAAGCGGTATTTTGGAAATCAGAGAAGCGGCATTTGATATTGTCTTTACAGAAGAGCGTGCAAAATACTCCGTGCTTCCTGAAACAGAAAGTGTTAAGGGGAAGCTGTCATCAGAACTATCGTCATCTGTTTCAACAACAATGTCTCCGCAAATTAACGAAGAAGGAGCTGCAACTATTGTTACGTATTCCTACAAAGACGTAAAACCTGGAGACATTATTACTTTAACAGTCAACGATGATTTAAAGAGAAAGCTGAGTCTGGGAACCAACGAGTTGAGTATAAAAGTTGTAAAATAAACAAAAAAAGGAACATTCCAAAACTGGATGTTTCCTTTTTTACATATAACATGTAACTATATTCACATTGCCGAACCTTCATTTCAATGTTAATCTAAATAAGAAATATTTGGCTATTCCCCCTCTTATAATGACCTGATCGTTATTCGGTGACGGATAGTGCAACGGAGGATTAACCTTGAACAATCTTCATCTTGCTTTATTCTATATCTTTGTATGGATCTCTTTTTTCATGTTTGCATTTGCTATTTTTCGGATACATCCCTTTCGAAATATAAAGACGATAGTTGTTTCTTCATTCATTCTCACTCCGTTATCCTGGGTAATTAATCAACTAATGAAGATCAATCCTATGTTTCATATATTACAAGCCCCAATTGAAGTTTTAGTTGCATCCTACTTGATTTACCGATTCCTGCATTTGCGCAAAATGGATGCTATTTTAATTATTGTAGTTAGTTACGGAATTGGCGTTATTATGGATTACCTTATTATCCTGATCTCTTCTAATTACAATTTCTACATTGCATACAATACGATTGCTACAGGGATAATTGTCTCGCAATGGTTTTGGGTTATTTCGGTTATTGCGATTACATATATGATCTACAAAATGCAGTGGGGATTTCCGATAATTATAAAAGGCAGGAAGAAACACCATACTCTTGGCTTTGAATTATGCTTGTATATGGCTTTTATATGTATATGGTCTTCGAATATTTCCGTGCATTTCTCAAGTCATTTAGTAGCTTATCTCATTTTTATTGTCTATCTGATTCTTATTTATTTTTGTATTCGTCTATATGATAATGAATCAATCGATCTTCTTTAAAAAAACACGCATTTATACACCGCGTGTCTTTTTGTTTAACAAGAGGAATACGCTCCTAACATGAGCGAAAAAACATTGCTTTTTCCAACTCATGAAAGAGCGTCAAAATAACCAAAGAAAGCTCGTCCAAATTATCAATAGAGATCCCGTCCTATAAATTGTTTTTTCCTTATTTTACATAGAAACCGCAACTATCTTCACATTGCAGAAGCTTTATTTCAGTGTTAATCTAATTAAGCAATATTTGGTTTTCTTAATTTGCAAATTGAATCAAACCTGTTTAGATATTGCTATTACGATGGAGGATTTACCTTGGATAACGTTCAACTTGCTTTCTTTTTCTTTTTCGTTTGGTTGGCTTTTTATATATTCGGCTTAACTATTTTTCGTTTGAATCCAGCCCATTATAAAAAAGAAATTCTTATATCTACCCTGTTGATGACACCCATATCTTGGGGTTTAGCTCAACTAATGAAAATTAATACTCTATTTCACATTTTAAATGCGCCTGTGGAAATTTTTTTGGGATCCTTCTTACTATATCGATTTTTCTTTTTCCGAAAGATGGATTCTGCATTAATTATCATATTAAGCTATGGTATTGGAGTCATTTTAGATTATCTTATCATCATCGTCACCTCTAAATACAATTTAGCAATCGCTTCCGATACGATAGCTACTGGAATGATAACTCCTGAATGGTTTTGGGTTCTTTTTACTTTTATCATTTCTTTCGTAATACATAAAAAAGAATGGGGATTCCCCAATATTAAAATTGGTACAAAAAAGAATCATTCTCTTGGTTATGAGATTTGTTTATTTATGGCATTTATATGCATATGGTCTTCTAACATAGCTGTCCATTTTCCAAGTTATTTATTAGCTTATTTGATATTCTTTGTCTTTCTTGTTCTCTGTTATTTTTGCATTCGTCTATACAATCGTGAAGCAATTGATGATTTTCTTTGAAAAAGACACGTCCTTTCCACAGGATGTGTCTTTATTGTATTTGTACTAAACTACTGTAAATCGTAATCCACCGAAACCGAGTTCTTTCATTACAGTGCTCCAATAATACCATCAGATCTTCTAAACATAGATCATCCGCTTGAAGAAAAAATTTTTGAATGATCATTGTATCTTCAATCGAATCAAAGAATTTACACAGGGAATATCTCATCATTTTATAAAGTCTTTATACATCTGACTACTTTGAATTCCTTTGTTGTTCTGGTACTTTCCACTCCTATATTTCTCAAACTCTCCTTCAATCGTATGATAGAAGACTTGTCCTATTTCAACGTTAGGATAAATTCGAATAGGTTGAATAACAGAAATTTCAAGTGTCCAGTAACCATTGAAACCAACATCTCCAAACCCTGCTGTGACATGAATATAAATCCCTAATCGTCCAATGGAAGAACGACCTTCAAGCATTGGAACGAGATTGTCAGTCAATGTATGTTCGACGGTTCTTCCTAAATACAGAATCCCTGGTTGCAAAAGTAAGCCCTCTTCTGGAATCACTAACATTTTGGTTTTATGATCTTTTTTCATGTCTAAAATAACCTCATCATATACCATCAATTCATTATGAAGTTTTACGTTATAACTATTTGGGTTTACTTGTTTTGGGTCAAATGGCGAAATATGAATATCTGTCCCCAATCTTTTCTGAATTTCTTTGCCCGATAAAATCATGCACTTTCTCCTCCTCATTCGTTTTTTCTATTTCTCAATGTTTCATATCGTATGCATTTGTCTGCTTATATTTTCGATGACAAAGGCAACAGTCAAACTCCTCAAATTTTACTTGATACTGATTTGAAACGAGAAAATTACCTATTATCTCTTAAAAACAAATAAACGAGGAGGTAACAACAGTGAACATCGAGAATAAAATCAAAGGTGCCTATTATGGCATTCAAATTGGAGATGCGCTTGGAGCAGTTGTAGAAGGTTTTAGCAAGAAAATGATTCAAAAACGTTATGGCAGAGTCATAGAGTATAAGAGTGGTATATGGGGAATTCCCTATTTTTTGAGGTTAGAAGGTTCTGGCACCGATGATACCAGATTGTCCCTTGCTGTCTTACGAGGATTATTGGAGAAAGATCCCGTGATAGGGCTGACAAAGGCTTTTGATCGCGAACGTTTTAATTTTTTGCATGTAGGGAAGACGTTATTCTATGCATACCTCCTCCACAGCGGGAATTGGAATCAAACATCAAAACGAGTGGATGCTAAATTAAATGGAAACACAGCAGGGAATGGAGCACTAATGAGAACGCTACCTGTTGCTCTTCTTTTTAACAACTGGGAGGAGATTCAGAAATACACGGTCTATCAAGCAGAAATGACTCATCTGCACCCCACTTCTACTGAATCTTGTTTGGTTTACAACAAGATTGCCTTTTTGATTTTACAAGAGTTCTCCTTGAAAGAATCAATCATAGCTGCCACGAGAAACACCAAATATGAGAACATCTATCTTCAAACACCTCATGTCCCGCCAAATGGTTATTCCTTCTACACACTAACATGGGTGCTTTACTGGCTTTGTCAGTCTGATACCTTGGAAGAAGCAATTCTTGGAGCTGTAAACGAAGGTGGCGATGCAGACACAATTGCATCACTTGTAGGAGGTATTTCTGGTCTTTATTATGGTTTTGATGCGATTCCCAACCATTTGCTTTCCATTCGAGGAACGGATATCCTTGATGAATGTGCTCATAAAACCTACATCTTTCGTTCGTCATAAATAATGCTTCCTTCGTTCCATCATGATTGATACTGTTCTTATTAGTTTCCATTGTAAAAGTAACTTTCCTGGCATAAAATCTAAGAATTTTACAAAATAGGATGTTTATTAATTACTTTTTGAGAGGATGATTTTTGGTGAAAAAGGAAATCGTTTTGAATGGCACATCTGTTACGGTAGAAGATACGAATGATAAAATGACTTCGGTTCATATTGAAACAGATGATGCTGATATATACGTTAATGGAGTCCTGGTATGGCAAAAGTATGATCAACCTGAGTATGCTAAAATTCCACCTATATTTCGTGCTTTCGTTGAAGAAAGAACAGATGAAGTCTACGAACATGATGGTAAAATAGGGGCAGACCTGCACAAGAAAGGTTTCCACACCTCTGTTTCATTTTACTTCCCCCAAAATTCTCGGTCATATATTCAAGCACGTTTGGACGGAGTTACTGATCTTAGTGAGTTGGAAATTGATTTTATTCGAAACAACACGTTGATTGATGATGCGAAGGCAAACACCCTCGTCGAAGAATTCAATGCATTGTGGAAGGATATTGAAGAAACAGTAAAGGAAGCAGGTTGGAGACTTGCCTATGCTCACGACATGGGCGATAAGTGTTGGGCATGGTGGGATGTCATTTTCAAACAAGAGGATTGGAACCAAGATACCTTTATCGATATCTGGCAAAAATTTTCGGTCTTTAATAAACGTCTGAACGAAGTTTTTGACAAATATGAAATGTAATGCCTGCCGTACAAAAAGACCTTAGCGAGTTCACGCTAAAGGTCTTTTTCTTTGGTACGAGACTTCGTTTCGCGCCACTTTTGAAAATAACAATCTCCATGAAATGCGGCATGTAATTCAATTGGAAAATGTGTTAATGCAACCCTCTCTTCAATCAGTAGTTCTTCAAAACCGTTGGCTAATGAGAGATTATGTTGTCTCTCTCTCCAGAATGATCTATCAGGCTGAACATAAGTTGTTAGATGAAGTTCATTCAATTTGCTGCTACGGGAAAGATGTTGCTCACTGGAGAATAAATTCCCTCCGTGATCGGACATTTCAAAGTCAATATGAATCTTATGAATGACTTTCATTGTATTCCCAACTGTCCAGTGAAGAGTAACGTCAAGTTCCTTTGGAAACGTATCTTTATTCGCAATGATTGGATAAAAACCTGCCGCTGTTTTCACTTTTCCTATCTTTAGACCTGCTACTGTGTATCTTTTATTGGGATATGGCTTTGTCAGAATCAAATTGGAAGGAGTTTCTATTCCTTCAATGGTAAGCGAAACTTTTTCATTAACCCAATCAATCGGAACAAAAAGCTTTGGAATCATGTGAAAAATATACATATCTTCTTCAAAATTAACTCCAAACTCTTGTAGCAAATAGTGATGGTATGCCTGGATCTCTTCGCGATAACAATTATGCTTGAGGTATATGTGAGCGGCATCTTCTACGCTATAGCCTCTCCAATACAATGCCGCAGTTTGAAGACGTTTTAACTCAAGCCCTTGTTTTTCTCGCATAACATCATTCAAATTTTTCTCATATAATTCAAAATCATATGATTGATGATTGGTGTAGAAATTGAATAAATAGTCTAATCCTTCTTTCGTAATAAAGACCTTCGGTTCATCGTTTGTTGTATAACGTTTAATCAAACCTTCATTGATTGCTTCTTCTAATAGATCTGAAACACGATTGTTTTTTTTCTCGTAAACTTGAAGCCCTCTTTTTTCTATCTCCTCTTTGGTGAGATTCTTCCGTTCTCGTTTGCTATTTTCCAAAACATCTTTTAGCAAGCGCTTTTCCTCAATCGGACTGCCATAATAACTACTTCGTATTAATAAATTTGCTAATGACTTATTCATATACTGAATCGCCCTCCATTGATTTGGATTTTTCAAACGCAGGTGCCTCACTTATTTCATGTAAGAAACTCGACAATAGATCAATAACAAGTAACATTACAAAAATAATGATTGGATTCCATTGATTCATAAGGGACAATAGTAAGGTAATTGTCAATCCAACACCCATCCCAACATCTATTAGAAACCACCCTCCTTCACGCATACACGTTTTCCAAACAAAATGTCCACTAATCATTCCTAATGAATAGGCAAAAGGAAAAGCAAAAGCCATCATGATGATCGTAATAAAGCGAAAGAGTTTCATGATTCCAACGCCAACCAAAACTACGACAACTATTCCGTATATAACTTGGAATAAATTTGGCTTTACATCAGCAAGTAGATTCATGAATTGAAATTCATTAATGTTGAACGTAACGAGATATGTTGTAGACCAATCCGCTATCCGAGCCAAAATTTGGACAAAACTATACAGGATTATAAAAAACGCATTACTCCAAAATAACCTTCCCCATAACACTATTCCTTTGCATGCTTTTAGAATCGAAATAAGCGCAACGACAAGGACTCCAACGAATATTGTACAATTCCAATATGAGCGTATTTTTTCAATCATTATCGTGAATTGAGATAAAGAAGAATGGAAATAGCTCCATTTCACATACTCTTGTCTTACTGAATAAGAAGATTCTCCGAATACAACCAAGGTTAAAAAGTGCCAAGTTGCCAGTAGAAGCAAAACAGAAAATCCAAGTAAGAACGATGTCATCACATAACTCGATTTATTTTGAGTATTTCGTTTTACATCAATAATCATCCTGTCCTCCTTTCTATTTAATGGCTTCGTCTTCCCTTTCAGTAATTTCAAGGAACTTTCACCCAACCCATTACCACCTCTTCACTCGAAGTTGGGTGGCGGATTGTCTTGTGATGTAGAATCACACTCAACACATTTATTTTTAAAGAATAGAAGGATCTCTTGGGATCGCTACGTACTCCGAAGTTTTCAATTGTAGTTTGCTTTTTAATTCTGTTGTTGGTTTTGAATAATTGCATTCATACCTCTCGATCAGATATGTCCAAATTTGATTCAAGTGATGTTTCTTTTGTTTCTCTGTTAATTCTCCTACTTGTTTTTCTAACACCATACTTTTTGTCACGTATTGCATTTGTCTGATAACTCCAAGAAAATTCAACTCAAGTTGGTGTTGCACTACTTCAAGTCGCTTTCCTTGTCGTTTTTTATTCTTTTGGACAGTTTGCACATATACAGTATCTGCGAAATCGATTCCAAACACTTTGCTCAGTACCGTTTTGCTCAGGTTGGAATAGCGAATACCGTTTTTTTCTAACAAAATAGCTCGTTCTTCGGCTTTCTGAGCAATTTCCTCAAAGGAGTGAACAATGTAAAAGCTCACCATATTTCCAAGCCCTCTTTGTTCTGTAATTCTCGCTGACTCTTTTAAAAACAATGGATGTAGCTCATTAGATGGAGCTTTTTCTATGAAGCCCAAAGACGCAAATAGGTTCAACAACTTCACAACTTTCGAAGATGTGTAAATACCTAAGAAATTCGCAATATGGGAGTTCGAAGCGAAAAACAAGTTTTGACCGTGATAGGAATACTCTTTTTTGTGGATATGGAGCGTTCCCAACGCATTCATTGATTCTAACAACGGAATAAATTCTTTTAAATACCGATGCAATCCTGGATACCGCTGTTCATTTTGAAGCTCAGACTTGATGAATTGATAATTCCGAAGGTATTTTTCTTTTTGTTCTTTTTTCCAAACCTCCTCCATAAATCGAATCGAATAGATCTCCAAGACCTTATCTATAGCTTCCATCGTCGAAATTCCATACATGATCTCAACCAGGTCAAGAAAATCAAAACTGACTACTTCTCCACCTTTCTTTTTAGAGAAATAGCGATAATGACCACTCTTATTCTGACTAATCCAAGCGTAATTTCCAAAGATAAACTTACAAGGAAAATAAGTATTCAGAGGGATAGATGGTATCATGCATTCACCAATGGGGAGTTGAGATAAGAACCCAAATAGTTCATCGTAGGATTCAACTTTCACCACTCCACCCATGTGCTTACGGAGCAATTTGAAATCAAACTGGCTTGAATACGTTTTATTTTCACTCTGAACCAAACGCATTTTTTCTGTTGGATATACTCTACGGACAATATGTGGTTGGATCTTCTTTTTCTTATGATCCTTACGCTCATAGTCCTTCATTGTCATATAATAGAATAATCCTGTTGTATCCAAAATGTCCGACAACGCATGCATTCCTTTACACCCTCCTTCCCTGACTTTAGTCAATTTGTTTATTATCGTTGTCTATAGTCCACGAATTCATTATAGCATAGCTTTTTTAATTCTCCAATCACTTCGTTATCAAAAAACACGCACTATTTGTTTGGCGATATTCTATGAGAACAGAAATACACCCCTTATATTTAACAAGGAGTGCATGCAGTCTGAAAAAGAATAGAAGGTAATTCTAATTAAGAATTAGTGAAGTTTATGCATGTCATAAATTCTTAGTCTGGAATCTTTACGAGATTCAACTCGAAAGATTCTAACAGCCACCTAATAGGATAGAAACTTGACTAATTCTCAAGATTACGTATTGATGCTATATTATAGTCACAAATTTCTGCTTCATAACAAAGAGACAGAGGAATTTAGATCCCCTGTCTCTTTTGCATTTGGCTATTCTTTTATGCGTTTTACCAAGATGTCTTGTAAACGATTTATTTGCAATACGTTCTTATTATTCACCATCCGAATTAACTTCACTGATAAGGACAAGTTCGCCATTACCCATATGAATGACACTGGAATCTGGAATCTCATCAAGTTCCAGGATTTCCTTGATTTCTTCCAGTGAAGTGAAACCAGCGGCTTGACTGGTTAGATCATAGTAAGTTATTTCGTACACAACTTCGTCTTCGGTTGAGCCAAATTGATTAATGTATACACATTCATCTACCAATAGGATTACTCGATCATTAGGAATCTCATCAATTCTCAGAACCTTTTTAATTTCGTCGAGAGAATGATATCCACATGTATTACTCGATTCCTGATAATAAGAGATTTCAAATTCTTTGTTCAAAGACGATTCTCCTCTCAACCCCTTTTCGACGTGGAGGGGTTTGATTTAAACCCCCACGTCGGGGTGAAAGTTATTCTTTTATTCAGTTATCACACAAGATGTCTCACTAAAAGAACGAGTGTGATTACTCTGTATTCTATCCTGCCATCTTTTGAACTTGCTGCCTTTGCTTTAGTGTCCATGTGTTACCAACATAAAGCTTTGGATTGAAGTCTTGTGTATAGAAAAGATCGTCGATTTGATATAAACCTTTCTCCGAGACATAAACCAGCCAATCTGGATTCTCATTGCACACCGCATAATAACCGTGACGAAGACAACCCGCCAAATTATCAGTTAAGATCGCCATTCGAAGAGTTCCATTTGGTTGAACGTACTGATCCTCTGGAACAATGAAGCATGCATCGTTCTCTAAATAATAAGCTGCATCGGACTCTGTAATTTTCTCTGCATCAATATATAGGACAGCTTCTCCATCAGGAACTACCCTGCAAACCAATCCTGTTCGAAAACGAACAATATCACCAACTTTTGCATTATGTTGTACAAAATGCTTAACATCCAACTGATTGCCAAGTTCGAAAATTTGAAAAGGCAATGAATCCAATTGATTACCCTTCTTCTTGTAATCCTCTATCTGCTGTATTACTTCCAATTTAGAATCAACTATCTCAGCTTTATTAAGGTCTGTGCGAACTATAACAAACCGTGCCATGCAGCATCCACCTTTCTACTATTTGAGTTATAAACCTGGAACAATTCCGACTTTAGATAAGCAAGCATTACATATTGCCATAGCAGGTGTTTCTCCGTGAGCAAAACCTTGCAGAACACCTCGATCATCTACACGAGAAATCTGCCAAGCCCATACTTGGGTATATGTTCCCTTCATATAGTGAAGGGCATATCCCTCTTCAAATAAACCAATAGCTGTAGCTGCTTCCATCGCATGATCTAAGGACAGAGATGGCTCAAAGGCGCGAACACCCCCGAAATCCTCTGTAAGACCAATTGAATTTTCAGCATCAACTATCCGATCTCTCATGTTTAATACATGAGTAGCGATTTGTTTATCAATCACAACTTTACGCATTTCTATCCTCCTAAAAGAAACGGTATTCCAACGCGGATAAATAGACTCGTTTCATTTCTTTGTCAACATTAGCCATTTGATTAAATGGTGATGTGGGAACACCTAACATCTCTACTCCATTGAATAGATTGTTTGCCAATCTAATCATGATTTTTTCCCCTTGAGAGAAATTAGCATGGTTCACGCCGTCAGGATTGAGATACCCACCTTGAAAATTAACAAGAATTTCAAGTCTGTCTTTCAAATTTGGTAATGCCGTCAAGACATACAGCGCAACTTGAAGTGGTCTATTTCCTGTTGATGCTTTTGCCTTTTTTAAGGAATAGATAAATGTTTCTTCGTGTTGCTTACTAATAAAAATTAATGCCATATAAAAGCACCCCTTTAATATAAAATTCCCTCTATCTTATGCAGTTGGTTCTTGAGAAATAAAAAGCAAAAAAGTGGTGAACTCGTTAGATTGGCTTCTATAAAACAAAAACAGGGAACTCACTTAATAGAGTAAGCTCCCTGTTTTTTCATCGATAAAACTTAACGGCATGAATGGTGGCAATGCGATTTTCCCTAACAGATAAGATGGTTCTTCTTGTTTACCATCTGTTTTACCTTCTTCTACTTTTACATAGATACGTACCTCATTAGCTCGTATCTCTTGCCGAACAAATGTGATTTTCTTATGAGGAGATTCAACTCCTAATGAAAGTAAGACCACCTCATCTTTTTGAAAAACACCACGTTCGTCTATCATGTCTTTTGCAAATTCTCGATGATCCCTCTTTAGATCCTTTAGGTCAACGGGAGCGAACTTACCTATTTTCACAGGCGGCAAATCCATACCATAGACGCCTTCAATAACATGAACCTGACTCTTCTTGTCATACGTATGCGCTGGAGAATTTGCTTGTAAATAAGGAATTCCCCCAAACGCCAATGCGATGATCCCAACAATGGTTACAAGATAGACAATCAGTCTTTTACTCATAGTAGATCTTATGAATTATCGCAGGATTCCTTTTTGTCGAGCCAATTGCTCCCAACCAGGATACTCATTCATTAAGCGAGCGTACAATTCTTCATCTGAGATGACATTAATATCATTAAGTTTGAAGAAGTTCGCATTATCAATCACACGACCAGTAAGATCATCAAGTTTTTGCAAGAATTCGAATCGTTCATGACCAATACCAATGAACTGCCAGAAAATGCCGTAACGTGATGCTTCCTGCATCATTTCTGTCGTATTTCTTTTGTCATCATTATTTCCATCTGTAATAAAAATGACAAATGTTGGGAGATGCGACGGTTCTTCCACAACATACTTTTGAAAAACATCCTGCATGACGGGTGCATAACTCGTTGTTCCCCATAATTGATTCTCTCGTTTCCCCATGATTTCGCGATCTACATATTGATAAAAATCACGTTCAGAAATTGATTCCAGTCGTTTATATCCATCATCAAAGAGCCATACATCCAACTCTCCGTTATCATCAAGACGAAGTGCTACTGGAAGCAGTCTTTCAAGAACAGATTGAACCGTACCGTCTTTAAATTGAGGACGCATAGAACCTGACATATCCATTACGACGGCAACCCTTGCTCGACTACTAATAGCACCGCTTTTTTGAAGAACGAGAGTGAATGTTTCTTTTCGAAGATTAAGCGTTTGTACCGCCTGTTCCTTAGTCAAATGGAGGGTATTTCCGAAACCTTGTTGTGATGAATTTGAAAAACCTTGATTTCCTTGATTATTGCCTCCACCAAACATTTTTTTCAAAAAGCTCATTTATTTTGTCCCCTTTCGGCATCTTGCCTAATCAAATTGGTTTCTTTACAGACAACAATACACTTAACATTGTTTATAGTCAATTGTTTTTAAGTAAAACCACCTTTTCATTCATAGATATTCATTTTGATAGTTAAAGCATCGAAATTGATTTTCACTCTTGAATGATGTTTGGTTAGCAACTGAAAGGAAACGTACATATCAATTGAACTCCCCATCGCATTTAATGCGATATTCGCAAACAAAAGAAATGGCATCGATATTAATGGAAACATAAGTAGAAACCCACTTGTCAATATCACCAACGGTGATAAAAGGATCACAAGCATTTCCCATCGCTTGTAATATACTTTTTCGTTTACTTGATGAATTACAACCGCTCCTACAGATTTTTCACGGCTTACCTTAATCCGTGCCTTACCTCTTCCGAATAAGAGAAAGAATCCAACATGAATGTACTCATGTATAACAAAAGATAAGAGCATTGTCGGAATGATTAGCAGAACCTCCCATATTTTATCTTTCTGCAAATACTCCGGAATGTCTAAACCTAAAAGAATCATCGATAACCAGCACACCAGAAACGTCCCTATTCCGCCAACAACTATCCCAGTTGAAATACTGGCATTTCCTCTATGGATTTCCCCAATTTTATTCAACTCTCACTACCTCCTTACCATTTATTATGTAAAAAGAGCTTCCCCAAAACGGAGAAGCTAACAGTCACATTTGTTCATACGTTTGTTTCACTTATTGGGGGAAATAAGCAAAACGATAATCGATCAAATTAAATCTCTATTCTTTGTGGGGGAACGAAGAATATCGACTTGATCGATAACAATACTCTTGTCTTCCTGTGTTTTTACTATCGGGGGATAATAAAACACAAAAATATGAGCTGGTTTCTACTGAATATGAGGGATACTCAGCGTTTTACAAAACAAGTGTTTGTGCATGCATGCAAACACCTTGTATGTTACGCTTCCAGCCAATGCTTTATAACACAGAATGCTGTCTAAAACAAAGAGAAGCCCTTCTCATATGTCGATAAAAGACTTCTCTTTTCCCCATTATCATTAACAACAAAAAATGAGATAGTAGAGATCTAACCAACCATTCTTCTTTTACTCTACAGGTTGAAACAATTCCACTTTCAAGAACGTGTATTGACCACACAATCTTTGAAGCTCGTTATCATGTTCTTTCATATGTTCTTGATATTGGTCAAAAGTGAATCGTGCTTTTTGGGCATTCATAAATACTGTCAGCGTTTTCTTGTAAACATTAATAAATACAACCAGGCTCTCTGCTCCTTGAAGATAATTGTCTACTCTTGTAGAGTCTTCAAATTTCATTCGTTTTTCATCCTCACGAAGACTTTCCAAGTTTTCAATAATTTCATTTTTCAATAATTCTAAGCTGGATAAACGTTCTAATAGAAGTTGTACCATGTTTTCTCCTCCTTTCTTGATAAAAACAAGTTTTCAATTAAATGAAACTAATAAATGATATGTACCCACCATATAATTGACAACGTAACTCTGGTCGAATGACTTAGGATGGAAGAAAGGAAGGTTATCGATATGGAAATTAAACGGAATAAAGTCTTATTTATCACTCATGAACAAAAATTCAATTTGTTGAGTATAGCCACAGCAAAAAAAATCTCTGCTCTTATTCATGGAGAATTATCTCTTTTTTATGTTGCAAATACCCCTATTCATGACCAAATTAGCCAAATATCAAGTATTCAAGAGAGCATGTCCGAAGGAATCGGATCAGTTTTTTATGTTCATGAAAACACTTTCGAAACTCAAATGATTCAAGCGCTACAAGAACAGCAGTACCCGTTCATACTTAGTGAGCAATATAGTATAACAAAAACGAATCTATCGAAATTCCTTCAAGAACAGGAGAAGCATACAACGTATCAACAGATACTTCTTCCTGGTGATCATATTCTTTTCGCAAATGAACGAATCTGTACAGAGGTATTCGCATGACGATTGAAACTGGGAAAGGGACGTATAGACATCAATAGCCAATGCGTCCCTTTTTGTGTTATGGCAATTCCATTCAAACGCTCTAAAAGATCCTCATTTTACTCAAGTTTGTTCCAATGGTATTTCTGGTTCAATCGGAGCTACATTCAAATCTTGCATTGCACCAAGTACCTGCATATGTGGTACTATTTCGTTTCACAGGAAGAGCTTTTACTTTAGCAACTGCGCGATTGAGATTCTACAATGAGGCTGTTATTACGCAAAATAAAAAAGGACACCACTATGTTTATAGTATGTGTCCCTTTTCTATCAAATTGAAACGAATCTCCCTACATATATTCAATTCGATTTTCTGTTAAAAAGGCTTTTAAATCCGAGAACTTTACCAAGATACCGTATCCCGATTCATTTCGGTGTCCAATCGTTACACCAATAATTTTCCCTTCCTGATTGAATGCAGGCCCTCCACTGTAACCAGGATATGGTTTGCAAGTTGTGATAATTCGGTAGTTTTCACTTAGAATATTGTCTTTATCAAAGCCAAGCCATATCAGTTTTGATAATGAGCTTATACTTCCTGAAACCTCATGAAATTCTTCTTTACGTTCAAAATTATTACCAACCATATTTATTTCTGTATCAAGAGAAACGTGATCAGCAATTTCAAAGTAAACATGATTTACTACGGTTGTTTTTAAAACAGCAAGATCTCTCTTTTTATCCACAGCAACAAGATCTGCTTTCATAAGGACTCTATTAGTTCCATCTTCGACTTGAAATTCTACATCTTCTTCAATATTGTGCTCTGCGGTAATGATGTACCCATTTTTTATAAAAAAACCAGTACCTGCAAAGCCTAAGTATTTAACTCCATACGAAGAAATATAGTTTTTGTAAATCCGTACCGTTTTGCTGATATGAGGTTTGTCAATGTTAACCTCCAGTTGTTCACCATCTACATACATTTTAAAAACATTAGATTTGTTTGGAATACCGTATACTTCAACGGTCTTGTCGCTTTTCGTATCCACTTCTTGCGCTACTGCTTCTGTTGCTGGTACAAACAAGAACAACACCAATACCATAGCAAGAGTAAACGAAACTATTCTTTTCATCTAATATTCCCCCTATTAAACTGATTTCATTTCTGACAAAAACAGTCACCTTGTTTGTTTAAAAGTTGAAATATTCTATGCAATATATATCTGATTCATTATTTTTTTAACAGTCTTTTTCATCTACAAACATCTTGGAATTCTGATAACAAAACACACCTGATACCTTTCATTTACCCTCTGGATGATATGATCAAACTAAAAAGAATCGGCAGAATTTCTACCGATCCTCCTTTGTTACAACACAAGTTTCTCAACCTCTGAAACTTGACCAGATTTCCCTTCAATGATGTTTTTCACCAATCCAAGGAGCCGATCAGAATACCCCGCTACTTGGACAACAGAACGGTCTTTGGAGATCGTGATACCATTCGGACAAAGTTTCCATACAATCAGCTTCGCTCCTTCTGGCTTATTTGTTCCGATCCAACGTCTCTCCAGATTATCCGCCTGCTCATTATCTGTGATTAGGATAACGTACTTCTGTCCTTTGTAAACATTCATCAATTGCTCAAAGTATGTTCCATAACCAACATCCGTCCTTGCAATCTTACGAGCCATATCAAACACATCCTCTTGCTTAGCAAGGTCAACAGGCTTGATATAGGTCGCGATAGCATGTACATCGGTTTTAGCGTGTGACTTCTTGAGCATGGCTCCAAAAATCGTTGAAACATCACTCGCAAACAAAGAACCAGTGTCCGTTACTGAGTTACTCTGCATAGAACCTGATGTATCAATACCTACCAACAAACTAAGGGAATTATCAATCTCAAACGTTTGTTGTGCTACTTTACGAAGAATGTTACCAATGGCTCGCTTAAACTCTGGCGTAACTACCATTTTTTCTGCATTGAGCAATGCAAATGGTAACATATTGGACTTACGGTACATTTCAACATCCTCTATTTTCTGAACAACCGTCTCGATGAGATCTTGAGGAATGTCTGTTTCCACAACTTGTATTTGGGCAAAGCGCATTTGTTTTCCATTTTTTTGAATCACTTTGTCGACCCTTCCAAAATTATCTGCATTCGTTCTCAATGCAAATACTCTCTCTAATGCCACAAGGTTTAAAATTAATGCTGAATAATTCAAACCTTTATACATTGCCGAATACAGACTCCTTTTTTGAATGTGATCCAAGTTTGCCGTAGCGTGTTTCAGCTCCTCCAGTTGCAAGCGGTTTGCTTCAATGAGGGCAAATACCGTGTCATTAAGCGTCCCTTGCTCCATGAACTCAATGACTTCTTTAAGAGCTTTAGCTCGGGAGACGGTTAGTTTACCTTTTGAGATATACTCCATATAGCACTGAAATTCTTCAGGAGCTTCTTTGCTATTTGGACGAGTCACCTTAATGATTTCATCAAGTTTCCCCTTATTGCGAGAAACTTGATATTCATTGAGGTGCTCTTTCAGCCAATCATTCACGACTTTTTTGACTCCACGACCAAGACCTTGACGAATTCCGCCTTTACGTGCGATCTCTATGAAGTCATGAAGCATCTTAGGATTACGGATGATTCGTGAGAACGCCTTTTTAAAAAGGGCTTTGTCCTCCAGTGTAGACAAATATACCAACCAGATCGTTGGGACAAGTTTCAAACTGTTTATGTTGTTTCCGTAGACAGCCGCTTTCGTTGCAAATTCAGGACATTCACGCAACGCCTTCTCGAAAAGGCTTTTCCCGTTTTTCAATACTTCCGCTTGCGTTTGATAAAAGTTTCCGTTTAATAGACCAAGCGAGAAGAATTCTACCAATTGTTCTTTAAAAGACAATAGGTAGGCAACTCCACCTTCATGAGTCGTTGTTTTCATTCCTGTCATTTCTTGTACTTTATTGATTGCTACCATAGGATCATCCTCCTCGAAATTTTGATTTGCCTCATGATCAGATGAACTGATTATGTTGGCTATGTAGCATGAAAGTTAAAACTGTAAGCCTGAATCTGGTTATGTTAACAACTCCATTAGAGTTGTATATGTATTAAAAGAGAAAACAAAAAGAGAAGCATTAACTTCTCCTTTCACTTCTATTCATTAAGCAAGAACATACAAGGAAAAGGGGAAAAGACAGCATGCCTTTCGGCGTTCACTATACCCAATAATGTAATGTAGTCTTTTCAGCACCTCGTATGCTGACTCTGCTTAATTGCTCAAGTAGGGAAAAGGATGTTAAGACAACGGTTGTTCGGCACAATTGCCGAACGGTCAATGTTTTCACCAAATTGAAATAGTTTGTAATGTAGTCTTAACTGCACCCCACAAAGCAGGATTCTATTCGATTGCATTGCTTATAGTCATATTGTAATTCATCTTTTGACTATTGTCAATTTTTTTAAATATCTACAATTGCTTGCTTTAGAAGACTTTTATTCGCAGGGAAAATAGTGTAAGACATAGGTTCGCCAAGGTTGGCGAATAGCATGTTTTCATTATTTTGGATACGATTTTGGATACGAAGCAATGTAGTCTTACTGGCACCCCGCAAATTGTATTGAGAATGTTAATATAGATTTGAGTTTCTCTTTTATTCCCAGTTACCCATATTTTTCTCGACATTCTCCTATTATTGATCCGTCTTTTTTGGTATTTCCGTCAGATCTTTTACTTTTCCATCTTCAATGAAGAAGAGATACTCACCTTTATTAGTTGTCACCTGATACCTATCTAATAATTTATTCCACCCAAAAGAGATGACTGTTTCTTGTTTTGGAGCGAAGTAGGTATTCAAGATTTCTTGATTATCCTCTTGATTTTTAAGATGGATGACATTGCTGATTACAAACATCAATAGAGCAAGCATTAATCAAAAGAGAATCACTGTACTGGGACAACCCTTTTCCTTTTTTTCTAATTCTTCAGTTTCAATCAAATCGGTTTTGCTCAATTCTAACGCCCTTTCCATCTGCAAAATTCATTTCAACTTTAACTGCCACTAAAAAAATCTCATATAAAAAAGCAGATTAATTTCACTCTTGAACAACAAATCTTCGGTGAAACTTCTCTGCTTCATTTTCAAAATAGTGGATCCTACAGGGTTCGAACCTGTGACCATGCGGTTATGAGCCGCCCGCTCCACCAACTGAGCTAAGGATCCAGAATATATAGAACTACTATTTTCAGTTTTTTACCTGATGGTATTAACGAATGTGAATCGTAAAACGGGAATCACAGAATCGCATTTCAAACATCATGTAGAAAAAGTTTACTCTAAGACTCCCAAGGGGTTCCCCAACCTGATCCACAGTCAGGCGTGTTTGACCATTCCACCCAACGCCATATTAAAATGGGCAGGTTTTCCTACCTTCTGGGAGATAATTGTCGTATAGATATCTCTGTTCATCATTTTGTAAGTTTCTTTGTTAAAAATACAAGTCGTCAAACCGCATGGTTGCTATCTCCACCTTAGTAGCAGTAGGAACGTATTGGTTAAGCGTACTGTGTAAACAGTAGGCACCAATATTCGCACTGTCTTTTCATGCAGAGGGGTGAACGCTAACTCCGACTTGCTTGGGACTTCGCGGTACATACAACCATGTGCCGTGAGCTGTATGGTTTTCGCCAAGACCTATCCCAAGTTTTTTCCCACATTCTACTCTCCAAAATAGGCACATTTCACATTTAAGGAGCAGGGAGCGGTATGTAAAGGCTTTGAACTCGTAAGTTACCAAAGCCTGTATGATTGGCATTAGGCTCCATTAGCTTCTAATGCCTGTTCACTTCTTATGTCATCTTCATCCCCACCAATGAAGTGTTTCCATGAAGTCTCAACACATACACTTGCTATGTAGTGTGTTCTTGCGGAGAATGTCACTATCGACACTCATCCACCTTCCTCACGGAGAATCCCTGGAACCAATCCCGAAGCAAGGGAGATTAGCTCAACTAACCAAGAATGATCGACTGCTTTAGGCTTTTAGAGTCCCAAAAGTACGATCTATTCGTTTGATTCCTCATCCTGATCCCCGCATTTACAACCAATTTTGGGAGAGATCAGATGAACACTTGATTCTGGAAATCGAATTTCTTCTGTATCTTATAAAACTATGGTTCTTGGAGGTTGTGAACTTAGCGCCTTATTCATTAAATACGAAAATGACTCTGCCACTTAAAATCTCCTCTCTATGTTTGTATCTAAGTGGATCCTACAGGGTTCGAACCTGTGACCACGCGGTTATGAGCCGCACACTCTCCCTTCTGAGCTAAGGATCCAGAATTTATGGAATACCCGATGAGATTTGAACCTCCGAAGTCATAACTGCCAACAGATTTTCAGTCTTCCTTATTCAACTGACATCGATACAGGTGTATATACGCAAGCAAAAATATTATACATCTAATCTTGAGACAATATTACTATGATTATTGACTATTGTCAATATACTTTATATATTTTACTCGCTACAGTCTTGTTCTATGTAACAAAAGGGGAAAACTCCCTTTTGTAAAGTAACGTTCTTATCTTCTAAACAACATGCCGCATGTAGTTTGACCCGCTCCTACTGACCAAAGAATAAACAAATCTCTCTCCTTGATCAGTTCATTATCAATAGCATGATGCAAAGCAAATAGTGGACTACTTGTTCCTGTGTATCCATAACGATCTCCGACATAAACAAACTTCTCCAATTTTTCATCAAGTAATTGGCTAAATAATTGACCTGCTTTTACACTTACTTGAGAAATGAAGTATCTTTGGACATCGTTTTTCGTGTATCCATGTGTAGATAACAAGTTTTCCATTAGAATCTTTGAATCTGGTGCAAGACGAAGAGATTGATAACCTGAAATCATTGCGATCATTCGATCTTCCATGGATGTTCCTGCTTGAAATGCCTTAGACAAACCACATCCTGGCAAACGCATATCCTCCACTCCAACAGAATCTGTATGGTAGGCAGAATCGATAAATCCTCGATTCATCACATCTGTTCGTTCAAGCAAAACGGCACATGCGCCATCACCAAATACACCGCGATTGATTTCATCTGTTTTTTTGGCGTACTGACTCATTTGTTCTGAACCAACCACAATTGCACGTTTGATTTTTGGATTACTTTGCATAGTGCGAATGACTTGTTCGATTGCAACAACCATCCCTACACAGTTTGCATTCATGTCATACACGGTACATTCGGGCTTCCCTTGAATCGCTTTGTGTATGAAAGCAGCATTGGCAGGGATGATATACTCTGGTGTTCCCGATGAGAATACAATGGTGTCAATTTCCCTCCCCTTTATTCGTTCTTTCTCTAAAAGCTTTTTCGTTGCTTGAATTGCCATACTTACCGATGTTTCTGCGCCCTGCTTATCCAGATATCGATCTTTTCTACCTATGGCATCTAAAAAATAACCGATATCTTTCCCATACTCCTTAAACTCCTCTACTAACTCTTCGTTGTTTACTTTATGCTCAGGATGATAAATCGCTGTGCTTTTAATTATGACTGACAATACTACTGCCCCTTTCTCTATGATGATTTCCGACATAATAAAAAACCGCCGATTTCTCAACGGTTCTCCTAATAATCGTTTTCTATTATAGAATTTAGGCGTTTATGATATTCGTCATTTCCTCTTCGGTGTTGACAAACTTACCTGTGAAATTTGACTGACACCGTTCAAAAATTGGCAATATCTCTGGTTTAAACGTCGAGAGTTTTCTGCAATCAATAACAATTGACCATTCCGAGACTTGTATATTCTTCAACTTTAATTCTAACCCATCTACTGCTTTTTCAGTCGCTTCTGGCTCCGCAAAACCCTCTAAATTGATGCGATAGATTTTGGTTGCTTGATTTACATTAAAGGTTCCTTTCATGTTGCCGAATTCAACAAACATGTATAAGGATCGTTTTAAATATTATTGCTTATAGTCATTTTTTCAATTATATTTGCTTATAGTATTATGTACTGATAATAAACCAGGAGTTGAAAAACATGATTTCAATTAACGGCACAACACTTACATTCAATACCTTTCCAAATGCTGAAACGTTAGTTGATGGAAAGCAGATTTTGAGTTTAATTCAAACTGGAGAAGAAAATATCGTTGTTTTTAAGTATGAAGACGATACCGATCTTATGAAGTTATTTTTTGTCAAACGTTTTTTGGATGATTGTAAAGCAAAAGCATCTCTTCTCATTACTTACATGCCATACAGCCGAATGGATCGGAAGGAAGGCGATTCAGTTTTTACCTTGAAATATATTGCTTCCTTCATTAACGATCTGGCATTTGAATCTGTTCGGGTGATTGAACCTCATTCAGATGTCACACCTGCTTTAATTGATCGATGCATTCCAGAATACCCCACGCTAAACTTGCTCACTAAAGCAATGGAAATTGTTGGATTTGACAAAGAAAGAGATTACCTCTTTTTCCCTGATGCTGGTGCTCAGAAGCGATACGGAAAAGTAAGTGGAGTGAAACAACTCGTTGGCTACAAGGAAAGAGACTTCCAAAGTGGTCATATCAAACAGTTGCAAGTAGTTGGTAATGTAGAGAAACCGGGCTTTAAAGTAATCATTGTTGACGATTTATGCTCCAAGGGAGGTACTTTTATGCTAAGTGGCACCGAGCTACGAAAAATTGGTGCTTCCGAAGTGCATTTGCTTGTTACTCATTGCGAAAAGACCATCTTTAAAGGTGATCTCTTGAATACAGATGTCATCAACACTATTATCACAACCGATACCATCTTAGATGGAAATACGCATGATAAAATGATTGTTTTCAAAGCTTTTAACAATTAATCATTCTGACGATCCATATATTCAAAAAGCAAACAAACAATTAAAAAGGAGATGTCATTTTATGACTACCATTATGCCAGTCATTAACAACCCAAAATTCCAGCCTCAATATACTTATAACTATAATCCTTTATTGCTTTGCGACTTTTACAAGATCGCTCATCGCGTTCAGTATCCAAAGGGAACACAAAAAGTGTATTCCACTTGGATTCCAAGATCGAGCCGCTTGAATAGCATCAATAAGGTTGTAGCATTTGGTATTCAATCTTTTGCAAAAGAATACCTGATCGACTATTTCAACGTGATGTTCTTTGATCGTCCGAAAGAAGAAGTTGTCTATGGGTATAAAGAATTTATCTACTTCACTTTGATTAATCCTGGAAATATCGCAAACTTGTCGGAAGATTTATTGGAACAAGGCGTTCAGGATGTGGATTCCGATCACATTGCAGCTCTTCACGATCTTGGATATGTGCCATTGAAAATCAAAGCAGTGAAGGAAGGAACGCTTGTTCCGATCAAAGTTCCAGTAATGACCGTAGTGAATACAATTGATGAATTCTTTTGGGTTACGAATTACTTTGAAACCCTGTTCTCCAATGAGAACTGGTTGCCGATCACCGATGCCACCATTGCTTTTGAATACTTGAAGGTATTCATGAAGTATGCTGACCTCACATGTGATGACAGAAGCGCTGTTCCGTTTCAAGGACATGACTTCTCCATGCGTGGAATGGCATCCTTGGGCGCGACAATGGCTGGTGGAGCTGGGCATTTGCTATCCTTCTTAGGAACAGACACGATTCCTGCGATTATGCACCTCATTCGCTTCTACAATGCGAATATCCGAAAAGAGATTGTCGGAACATCCGTAAATGCGACCGAACACAGCGTTATGTGCGCAAACGGAAGAGATGAAAAAGCTGTTATCAACCGCTTGATCTCTGAGGTTCATCCTTCGGGCATCGTTTCTATCGTAAGCGATACGTGGGATTTCTGGCACTTAGTCACACACGTATATCCATCTTTAAAAGATCAAATCCTGGTTCGAGATGGGAAAGTAGTTATTCGCCCTGACTCTGGTAATCCCGTATTGATCTTGGTGGGTGATCCAAAGGCTGATACAGAACATGAGCGCAAAGGTTTGATCGAATGCCTTTGGGAAATTTTTGGTGGAACAGTAAACTCCAAAGGCTACAAAGTCCTTGATAGCCACATTGGTGCGATCTACGGTGACTCTATTACTCTTGAGCGCCAACTTCTCATTTTGCAGGGTCTGATGGACAAAGGATTTGCTTCCAGCAACGTTGTACTTGGTATTGGTTCTTACACCTACCAATACAATACCCGTGATACATTTGGATTTGCCGTAAAAGCAACCCACGTTGTCATCAACGGTGAAGAATTCCAAATTTATAAAGATCCAAAAACAGACAACGGTATGAAGAAGTCCCTAAAAGGAATGGTTGCAGTTGTTGATAAAGAAGGATCAATTGGATATATCGATAACCTTTCTATCGATGAACATGCACAATATGCTGACGTTGATCTACTTGAAGATGTTTTCGTGGATGGAAAACTCGTTCGCGATCAAAACTTGAGTGAAATTCGTCAGATTCTTCACAGTCAACTATAAGTATTTCTTTAAAAGGAAGTCACCTAACTTGAAAGGTGGCTTCCTTTTTGCATCTCAAAAGTGAATGAGTCATGTTTCACTCTTACTAAACTATCTTTCTTCATAACGTAAAAAAGAAGGTCGCTAAAAAAGCAACCTTCCGTCTTCTCAACTTTTATTTTGTGATAAAAATGGTTTGTGTTTCATCGAACCAAATGGCTTTTGCTCCCATTTTCTCGACAACAAATCGCAGTGGAAGCATGATTTGTTTCTCTTTGATTTCTGGTGCAATCGGCATTTGAACGGGTAAACCTTCAATCACTGCCGTCTTGTCACCAGCTTTGAATTCCATATATTTACCATTAATGTGTACGCCAATAATTCCTGTTTTTTCGTCAAAGCCAATGGTTGAATCTAATCCTTCAGCAATAAAACGGAAAGGAATCATGCTATTCCCCTTGCTCAGATATGGTGCGGCGGAAAGTTTACCGACTTTTGTCACCATTCCTTTTCCTGTTTTATTCGGTTTTTGATAATACCCAATGGTTGATCCGATTCGAACAATGACCTCAGTACCACCTTGCAATTGTTCAGGTGTTGTTGGAATTGGATGAGGATTGGTTGGCTTTGTTGGAGTTGTTGGTTTTTTATTGGGGTCTTCAATAGAAATGTTTTCTGATTGGAACGATTTCCGAACTTCTTTCACCTTCGACTTTCCATTTTGTTTTGACTTCTCCTCCAATTCAGCATATACGCGCAACGTATATTCCCCTGCTTTCTTAGGGTTGCTCAATCCCGCATCTTTTGAAATTTCGATGCTAAAATCTTCATCTCCAGAAACGCCCTTTGGTGTAACGATGGTGATCGTTTGTCCTGAAACCTTGACATCTTTTGGCGTTTTCCCATTTATCAAAACATCATCGTCATCTATCTTCTTAGGCATTTGCCATTGGGAAGAGAATGTAATTTTGATGTTTTTACCACTTACTAAATAAGCATTCCCCGTAGGAACCTCAAACTCAACTGAACTATCACGATCTACCTTATAGTCGGATAAAGATACGTCAAAATCACCTTTTGTCTTAGCAAAACCAGGGGAAGAAATTGCTCCAAACAATATAATTGCTGCCAGTATTCCTACCCACATTTTTTTCATTTTCACTTCTATACACCTACCTCTCTTTTTTGTTTATTATCATCATTCTATTCATATGTTTTTTCCTCTATAATTTCTTTCGACTGTTTAGATTTGACCTTCATCTAAATTTTGGAAACTATAAAACCCCTTCCTAAATGGAAGAGGCTTATTGAGTCTTTGATCGTATTATAGATTTCGATTGGATAATACCTGCACAAAGGGCAAAAGATTCTCTTTTGTAGGGCTTGGATCGTAAACCGCGAAAGTGATTTTCTTGAAAGAATGTTTAAAACGTTCATCTTCCAGCACTTCTTTGAACAACGTAGCAATGTCCTTCGGTTCATTTTTAAATACACCACAACCAAAAGCCCCTAACACTACTACTTCTTGTTGATGAAGGATCGCAAGGGAAAGGATTTTCTCGATTCTTCTTTTCATGACATCCAGGATCATATGTCGATCATTCCATGCTTTGTCCTTTACAACTCCAGCATTAACTGCTGGTGCTGTAATAAAGGAAACCGTATAGAACTCATCTAAGAGTTTCCCTGTATCGTCCTTGAAAACAGGAACATCTGGAGAGAAAATCATATAATCAGAGTAGAACCCAGTAAGCACCTGACGATTGTGATCATACATCTCTCGCATTTGTGAAATACAAGGGAATAACCCTGATGATCTTGCAATGCTTTCCTCTTGCGCCGATGCCCCTTTCTTAAATCCACCACCAGGGGTTCTCGCAGATGCGAAATTCAAACATACGACAGAGTTTGCTTGTTCTTTTGTTAACCTCTTTGTTGCTTCCAATGAAGTTTCCGAGGTCACTTCAATAACCGTTTGAAAGGAAGGTGAATACTTTAAGATTTGTTTTGTATCATATTCAATTTTCGATTCCATATCAGGTCGATACAAGACAGAATTACGAACTGCATTTTCAAGTATATTCGCAACTTCCACTTGATTCCCTTTTGAATTTTGATAACTTCCCAATTCAAGGATTCTCAAGGTATCTTCTGCAATCTCAACCATTTTCTCTCGCTTACTCATATCCCGATCTCCTCCTATTGTAAGGTTAACATGGCAAGGTCATCGACATTTAGACATGATCATAGGTCGTATCTCTTTCCTTCGCCATTTTAAGAATATCTTTTACAATAAATCGTTCTTCATCTTTCAACTTCGTTAGATCCGCGTAATCCTCACAAGTCATGCAATACCTATCGATCCGCCCGTCACATTCAAACATCTCAAATTCTTCGTCGTTTTCAATTGCTTTAATATCTTTTTCAAGTAACTCAAACTCATTCTTTAATAGTGGTTCGGTCAAATAACCCTGAGAGCAATGAGGGCATAACAAAATATAGAATCGTTCAGCAATTCCTTTCTCAACCAAAAAATTCTCTAATTTTTCAAGCCTTTCGTTGCTTTGCGCAAATTTATAAAAACTATTAAAATGCTCTCCCACACGAAAATGAATTAGGTGCTTATCTAATTTAAGTTTTGTTTCTTCGCTCAAAAAATCAATTTCTTTCAAATCAGGATAATGATGAATTCCTAAAATCTGAGGAAATTCCTCTACTTTTTTCGCTTCAATGATTTTTCCAATTTCAACACTCAAATATCTATGCTTCACATCACGTAGTTGCTCTTGTAACTCTATTAATTCATGACGAGTTAAACTGTTCAAATCTTCTATATTAATCTCATCTAAAAACTGCTTAAATTCAATATACTTATTTAAAATCCGAATGCGAATGTCCAAATTAATACCTCCGATAATATTGATTATAGTCAATATCATATCATTTGTTATCTATTATTGTCCAAGTAAAAAGAGGAGGAGTTTAATCCCCTCCTCCTCCACATGATGAACCACAAGATGAGCCACAAGAAGAACTCCCTCCATGGCTCGAATCACCACCCATCCCGCCGAATACGCCATGCGATCCTGTTGAGCCTACCGAGCCATGACCATTGTATCCCTTTGATTGCTCCACTGGATAACCGCCAGTTATGGTTTTGTAACAAACTCTGTATATCTTTTTAAGTAGTTTTCCAATACCCACAATGACTAAGAAGCAAATCGCAGTAGCACAGAATAATGAAAATAAAACTAAGTCACCTGGGCCTGATCGGATAAACTCTGCGACATCCTCTAACATTGCTCTCCACCTATCAATCGCTCCTTTTTCAATACAACTTGCACGCGATCATATAGTTCTTGTACAGAGCAATCAACTTTTATGCTTGAAAGCAATCCTCGTTCTTTGTAGTAAGTGATAATTGGCTTCGTAGTAGAATGATAGATATTGAGACGGTTCTCTATATGTTCAGGCTTATCATCTTCTCGTGTAATCAAATTTGATCGACAATAATCACACAATCCTTCTCTTTTAGGAGGAATGTCTATTTTATGATAAGTTGCCTGACAAGACGGGCAGACTTGACGATGCATTAAACGATTTAGAATAATGCTATCATTAACATCAAGATGCAAGACAAGATCCAATTGCATACCTGTTTCCTGCAAAAAAGTTTCAAAAGCATGCACTTGAGGGAGATTTCGTGGAAACCCATCAAGTAAGAATCCCTCTTTCATTTCAGATAGAGCCTTCTTCACCATCCGAATCGTGATATCGTCTGGTATGAAGTTACCCTGATCAATTAGTTGTTTAGCTAATAAGCCAAGCTCTGTTCTTTTTTGTATTTCAGCTCGGAATACATCTCCTGTCGATAGATATGGAATCTGGTACTCTCTCTTGAGGAATGTGGATATCGTTCCCTTTCCCGCCCCAGGTGCCCCTACAAGAATGATATTCATGTATCTCCCTCCAACTATTCCATTCAAATTGTATTGTTTCGCTATGAAGAATACTCTCTCTAAGAGCCGTCGAGTTGAAGCTGCACTAATTCCGTATTGTTTTGCAACTTTTCTCAGGTCACCCTTTGTTTCTTTCTATAAAATTCCATATCAAACTTTCATGCTAATCCAATGTATTATAAGGATTCAGGCATCAGAAATAGTTAAATTAAATTGCATGGGAGATACCAGCGATTAACTATGCTTTCAAAATATATCGTGACCAGTTCTTGTTTAATTGGTTTTTTACCTCGTTCAGCCAGCAACCAACCAAGGTTTATAATATACATTGTGACAAGCGACTGTCCGTATAACCGAACTTCTTCATGAACCAGCAATCAACCAAAGTTTATAATATACATTGTGACGCGCGATATAGAACTGGCTTTTGATATTTTACTACCAGCAATCAACCAAGGTTTAAAATATACATTGTGACTACTTTCCCATTCACGCTTTATGCATATTTTATGAATGAATGATCGTTCACACGGTTTTTGTGTGTGAATTTTCAATTCCTCATTAAAGAGAAATTACCTTATCGAGCGGTATGCTTTTTTAATTACACAAGCACCCTTCTCGACTTAAAGACAACCTGGATGCCTTTAAAACTATTTTATAAAAGCAAACCTATTTACACAGTTTATTCAGTAACCAAACGAAACTTCTGAATATGCTTTTTGACTTCTACACAAGGAAACGTGTTGTCAGATTCACGTTCAAGCAATCAACCAAGCTTTTAATATACATTGTGAGAAATGATCGAACGTAGGTAGGCGTCGCGTATATACCAGCAATCAACCAAGTTTTAATATACATTGTAACAGCAGCAATCATTTTTCCCATCTCCAGCAATCAACCAAGCTCTTAATATACATTGTAACTGCTTTCCTATTCGCGCTTTATGCATATTTTATGAATGATGATCGTTCACACGGTTTTTGTGTGTGAATTTTCAATTCCTCATTAAAGAGAAATTACCTTATCGAGCGGTATGCTTTTTTAATTACATAAGCACCCTTCTCGACTTAAAGACAACCTGGATGTCTTTATTCCTGTTTAATTGCGAACCCCTCGGGGATTTGATGTACATAGAGGGTTCGCAACACAGTCTTTGTATTTTTATGCATATTTTTTAAAGTGGACAAGTTTTTGTTTCTGTAATTTGATTTGATCTTGAATAATCTTTTCGATATTTTTTGTAGCGATATTCTTTGCTGCATTATAATCAGCGTTTGAATCAAAACCACATTGAATGCACTTAAAGTATGCTTGCCCTTTTTCTTCTTTGGGTCTATTTTCTTCAATAATGTAACCACAACAACTGCATCGTTGACTTGTATATTTCGGATCTATTTTTCGAACTTCAATCCCATTCTCTTTTGCTTTATTCATTATCTTTAGTTGCAAGTCATAATACGACCAGTTTTTTAAAAATCTACTATCATTTTTTCCAATACCGCTTAGGTCTTCCATTTGTATGATTCCACAATTATTTTTAATTGCAAATTCAACAACAAACTTCGCATACTTGTAATTAGCGGTATTTCGAAAATTTGACACCTTTTCAGACAACACATTAATCGGCTTTAATTTTGTCGCTCGCCCATGACCTGTGCGACCTTTCCCCGCATACTTCCCTTGTCTTAAAAGACTTATTCTGTGTTTCTCTACTTTCTTTCTAAAATGTTCAATTTCTCCGCCTTCAATCTTTTCTCTTGCCAATGAATTGTTTACTGCCATATAAACGGGATAGACAATGCCCATATCAATTCCTAAAATATTCTCTTTTGAGAAATCTTGAAGCTGTTTTGTTTCGAATGTGTAACTTACAGCTAAAAACCATTTTTTCTTACGCTGAATAATTTGTGAGCCACCAATTTTGTACTCACCAGATATGAGACGATTTAATACGATTTTTGTTGATGGGTCTTTTGCTTTGATATTCAGATTAAGCGAAGAAGATGTCGTTTCAAATTTGGTAATACCATCTTTATTCAGTAGTTTTATTTCAGCAACATACCCTTTATTGTCCCTGATTAATGCAATACTCTTATTATGTAACTCAATTGGAAGATTCTCTTTAAAAGAAGCAATTGATTTAAGACCATTCCTTACATCCTTTTGATCAGCTTTCCATTTCTTTATTGCTTTTTGCTGAGATTGGGAAGCATTTGCTGAATACATGATGTGTTGATTTTTTAAACGATCATATACATATCCTGCAATCGTAACCGCATTACCATCAGAAGTAGATAAAATTTCTTTGTCTTTCGGAAATATACCATAGCTACTTTTGTATTCGGATGAAAAATTATCAAACTCCCACATTAATTGCATGGTTTTGTTCATTATAATCCTTGTTTGATTACGAAGAACCTTTAAAACTTCGCTAAGTTTATCCCAGGTTACATCTATGGGCTTGTTAATTTCTAATGTAATTGTTTTTGTGATAGAAGACACTTAAATCAATCCCTTTACCAGAAACTTTGATGCTTTTGCTATTAAGTATACCTAACCAGTCTCGTTGTCTATAGACAATATTTTATCACTCATTATTATTTTGTCTATAGTATTTTTGGATAATTTTATTGCTTATTGTCAAAATACAAAAAGACCTGGAAGGAACCAAGTCTTTTAGGATGTTGCCTAATAACAATCACCGCACTCCAAATTACTCTTCTTTTTGAGATCTTCTGCTTGCCCACATAGATTGTATTATCATTTCCTTGTAATCATCTGTTTTCCGCCATCCTTTTCCCATAGATTTTTTACATAAGAATACTATTTAAAAAGTATCCAACCTTTTAGCTGGATACCCATTCTGTTTTTACTTCGATTTGTTCTTTATTAAGAATCAAAGAATACATCTTATTTTTTGTTGACACCCAATAATGCTCCGTAGGTTCCCAAAGATGAGAAAGTAATCCACCATGAAAACTTCCCCCATCTTTGTCTCTACGTTCAATTACCAGCACGGATTCATTTCTTTCTGATAGAAACGAAGTTATTCTGTCTTTATTATCTTTATCGTGGGACAGACCAATTACTAATAGCACTACATGAGCAGCAATGAAAATTGCTACACCCACAATAATAAATATCGTTTTGTAGTTTCTCATATACACCATCCATATCAGTAAAGTGGAAAGATGCAGAAATCTTTTCGGCGTTTTCAGTCACAAGGACGTGATTCGTTAGTCCTTTAAATAGTAGTATGTTCACATTAATTCGTTATCGAAATAAACACAATAATTGTTGCTACACAGCGAACCCTTTGGTCAATATCTCCAGGTCAACTCGCTCCTTTGGCGTATGCCTACGCACTCCCTGCCATGGTTCAATTTGCATTCTTGCCAACCAACCTGATTGAGTAGCTACGCCCAACCGATATCTCTCTTCATAGAGAAACTTTTTATTGGATCAATCAGATAACCATGCCACCCTCGCAACGCTTTTTGTTTGTACTCAATTGAATCCCGTCATTCGTTTGGCTTTTATTTCTTACTGTGGGCTACCATTCGCACCACAATCTCTACAACTCGCCTTTCATTTGGTAGCGAAACACCACTTCTTTAATCCAATCTTGATTGTGTACGGATTACTCCCTCACCACCGTACTTGTCGTCCCAACAGAACCTTCGACGACTATGCCACCATTCCGCATTTATAGACAGCGGTTTGGATGAGAAATTGATCATTCTTTCTCTCCAAATTTGTGTGGAATTCGCCTCTCTACCACCACACCATATCGTCCCCACGCTTGACGACTTGCCTCTGCACCTACATACAAGGTGTCAGAAAAGAGATGATCTGTCTCTTCTCCGAAGCGGAATACTCCCCCTCACCGCTCTATGCCATCCCCTAACTAATCTCCGTTGATGGCTTTCCTATGTTTAGATGTATGTATGCGTTTGAAGTCGAAATCTACTTTGCAAACCTGATTCAATCGATTTCTATCTATTAAATAAGTTAGAAATCATTAATCGCGCAATCGTCACAAGAATGATGAGTGCTACAAGGATCAGCGCTATACTTACCATAAGTGGTACTTTGATGAATATCATCACAAATACAACTACAAGCAAAATACACATATAGAATAGAAGTTCTAACATTGACTATCCTCCGTTTCACAGTCATCAATACCGTTTTTATACCAATAAGTTTAAAGTGGAGCGGGTGATGGGAGTCGAACCCACGCGATCTGCTTGGAAGGCAGACGTTCTACCATTGAACTACACCCGCAGATATCAGCCCACGAATTAGTTATTCGTGAACCAATACTGATTGGAGGTCGATTGCTGGCAAGTCTCAACTCAGAGAAGATGAGCCTCTGGCTGACTTTTTACAGCTTGTGTTTAGGTCAAAGATTGCTCACATCAGTTGTGCAATTTTCTGCTTACACTTTGCAAGCCAACATATGCTGATTAATATCCGTCTAAGGAGTGACTATCACCAGGATATTACCCGCTACATTTCACTTCGACAGGAACATATGTATGGAGCTTCGAACGTGGAATAGTTTTATGATACCTACCATTTACATCTTTCTCTATGCGGAGCTACCGCTCATTGAATTTTCGTTATACGTTCGCCTCAATAACGCCCTGGTAGGAGGGTTTCTATCCCTGTGCTACTTTGCATATCTATCCACCTTGTAAACGCACTGGAAATTGCATCGAAGTCTTAAAAACAGTTTGAACCGTGGCATAGTTTTTTCCACCATTTTCATACGGAGCCTCACGCCCAATGAAGGTTTCGGGTAGTTTCGCCTCAATAACGCTCTTGGTGGAGAGCCTCTTTCCATGTGCTACTATCTACCCTATCCACACTTATAAACGTACTAAACTGCATCAAACTGATTGGGATCGTCAAGAGGAGTTACCCCTATCCGATCATAATGATTGGAGCTGGCGAGAGGATTTGAACCCCCAACCCACTGATTACAAATCAGTTGCTCTACCGATTGAGCTACGCCAGCATCTTGCACCTCTCAAGTAAATCGATGCAAGGTTGAATTCTTATATCATTACAAAGGAGTTTTCTAATATTCAAAGTAGAATGTTCTATAAGACATCAACCCTGACTATTGCTCTCATTTTTATTCTTATATACCTATTCACTTGTCCAATTCCAAAAATACTTCTCTATCGTATCTCCAAAACGGTAACTGAAACTTCTAAGGTCACAAAACTCTCCCCAAGTAAGGTCATCGTCCTTCCACTTCCGAAGGAGTTCAATGAATTTCTCAATTTCTTCATCTGTCATTTTCTCTTTCATGAAACATCCTCCATTCACAAACTCGAATTTATGATTGAAAAGCGTAAGAGCCGGAAATACAAAGAATCGCAAGTCCTACCGCATAGAAAAACCCCGCGCTCAACAAGTCATCTGTATCGGGATAAACTTGATTAGGTGGGAAGTCATCTGGCTTACGCACCTTTAATCTTTTCCACAGCGCTTTGATAAAAAATACAGTAATTGTTGCAAACGGTAGCAACATACCAAAAAAGAAAATCTTCCAAAACATGACATACCACCTCATTGATATCAGTTTATATACTGTTTGATCGTAAAAAAATTAGTTGGTTTCTTTTACAACTAAACTTTGTGACATTATTAGTGCCACACAAAAAAACACCAACGAAAGTATTCCAGAGATTATCAAGATGATTTTCGTCGCAATCTCCGTAGAAGAAACTATGAAACATGTAAATAGAATCATACATGTGAGCATCATAAACAGGATTCCTTGCTTTTCTTTTTTTCTTTCTTTCATGTATACAGCTTTCGAATCTGGTTTCTCTGCGTCGACTTGATAGCCTTCAAGAAATCCCTCTCTAAACAAGTGGGAAAAGTGACCATCTTTCACTTCCACAACTTCATCAATATTGTGATTATGTGTATACACGTAGTAGTAGGTGACAAGTTCGTTTCTTTTTGTTGCGACCATATATTTATTGTAAGAAAATGGACACTGTTTAAGCCAGATGATCCGATTGGAACCAAAGTGATCAACTATGTTTTGCACACCCCAATTAATTTGCAAAATAATCCCCTCCATCAAAAATTTCCTATAATTTGATAAACGCATCCTCAGAATCAGGAATCTTATCTGCTGGTATCCATTCTTTCAAGCTTTGAAATCCTACGAAATCTTTAATGACCATATTTCCCTCATCACCAATTTTCATCGATTCATATTGGTCTTGAGTTGACCGAACCCTAACCTTTTGTTTTGGATCGATTTGAAAAACTATCGTATATCCTCCGTCTCTACCTGGTGATGTATAACGATCTATCACTGTTACATTTTGTTGATATCGATCAATCGGAAGAACATTCCTTGTTAAAACGTCTTTAATACTTGACCAATGAAAGAAACTCACAACTAAAACGGCAATCACTAAGCTCCCAGATATTACTCCCAAAATATCAAGTGTTTCATTGCTTTTATTCTCTCTACTCATGATAACCCTCAACTTTCCAAACCATATTTAATGAGAAAACTAACATATCTATTTTGAAATGGGATTCCATTGTTTCAATGTTTGATCAGGACCAAATGTATAACCATATTCAACAACGGCATTTCCTTGATCTCCAACCTGTAAAGATTCAAAAAGATCTTGTGTAGTCACTACTCTAACTTTCTGCATGTCATCTAATCGAAAAACAATGGTGTATACTCCTGTTCTTCCTGGTGTTGTATAGCGATCTACAACTGTTATATTTTGAATTTGAACAGTCTCTCCCTCGGCATTAATAGCATCAATGAAATTAATTCCCAAAAAAACATTGAGAATAATAAATAAAAGAAGCAGTAATATTGTTCCAATCTCACTGTCTTTTTTTGCCTTTTCGTTGCTCATTTAAAGCCTCCCAAGTTCAAATTGTTTCACTCCCTTTGTCGGGAACGACAGGATTTGAACCTGTAAGGAAGTTCTCACTAACCAAGCGTTCCGACACATCTCTGTATAAAAAAGAGACAATTCTTGTTTGATTGTCTCTTCTCTCTCATCACTGACCGTGATAGTATCTATTTCTTCTATTTCATAGTTTATTCAAACAATCACACTTCGATTATTGCTTTACATTCATTTCAACCGCACTTAGTAGGAATCAACGTAAAAACTCCTGCTAACTGCACTTGAAAGAAAAATATGGAGCGGGTGATGGGAGTCGAACCCACGCGATCTGCTTGGAAGGCAAACGTTCTACCGTTGAACTACACCCGCATTTATTCATCAATACCCAAGTCAACTTTATTCACTTGACCCTTTTTCAATTTGATAAGACGAACTCTGGTTTCATCAATTAAATCTTTTAGAGAGTCAATAGAGTTGCATCCATCATAACCATACAGGATATCAATCGTGTCCTGTAAAAAGATAGCTTCTAATTCTTGTTGGGTATAACCTTGTTTTTCCAAAGAAACCCACTCCTCTCGGTATTGATACCATCTCTACTTCAAGAAAATCTGATTCCATTTCCTACCTCAATTATGGAAATGGTACGGAGGAAGGGACTTAAACCCTCACGTCACGATGACCTCGGATTTTAAGTCCGATGCGTCTGCCATTCCGCCACCCCCGCATATTACACGAAAAGTAACCTTTTCGTGAGATTACAGAAACTTAGACCATACAAGCATCCCAATCATCAGAAAAGCAGGAACCCCATAAATAAGGAAATTTTCGCGATTCATCTTTTGAACTTCATGTTTCTTCCACTTTGCTTGAACTTCTTTTAAATAATCATCATTCATGTAATTCTCGTTTCTTTTCATTTCAACACTCTCTTTTCTTGTAGTAATCAGTGGTACGGGAGACGGTGCTTAGACTCTACTTGAGTCAACCGTCCCTGTTCCACTTCTCCCGCTTCTTCAAAAGCGATTGAGAATCACCATAACCAACGATGTTGGCTGGGAATATTGATTTTCTCACCCTATAACCCCATACTCGATGCCGCTCGTAGACACGTAGATCCAACATCGAGTTATGCCCCGCTAACGCTTTCTTTACTCTGTTTTACTGAGGGTAATCACGCCAAGGTCTTATTACTTCGGTGAGATGTCTTTAGGGAGGATTCGCACTTGCCAAGCGTGGCTCCAATTTCTCAACACCCTAAAGCAAGTTTTTGTCCTTGCTGTCTTGTTTTGGCAAGTTCCCACTGTTCACTGCAAGGACTTTCCGTAGAGGAGAGTGTTTGATTTCGTGACTTTTCACTGATCACTGATCACAAATCAATCAACCATTTTGTCAGGATTCAATCCCAACAAGCCAAACCTCCCTGTCGATTTGGACTCTTGAGGGAGATAAGGTTCTTTCCCCAGGGTAGCTTTCATCTGTTGAGCCTGTAGTCTAATCACAACAGGTAGGGACAACTTCATCCTCTCTTCTGCACGACTCACCTAAGCTCAACTCGAATTGATAAATACGGTTTTGCAGTTATCCTTTACCCACTGCCAAGGTCAAAAGCTATTAGCCACTCTTAAAGCACGAGAGACAGTTTGACGGGAGCCACCCTTTGTTGACTTCAACCGCAAAAGCAAAAAATACACACCATGTTCACCTGCAAGGAAATAACGTTAAGACCAAATGGATTCAATGAGTTGTCGGGAGGGCGGCGTATCCTCCATCTCTGATAACTGTCAAAATAAACAGCGTGCAGGGAACCTTTCCTACCTCGACAAATGTTTGGTTCTTATCTTGATTACTTCCATTGCGAGCGGAATCGTCTCCTCTTCCGCTCTTTCTTCTTCGGTTACTTCCTTGATACGACAACAAAAATCAGATAGCGAAATCAATTCGAGAATTTTTAGAATATCTGTAATGTAGTCTTAACAAGCACCTCACAGGGACATGTTCAAAGTGACATCGAGGAAATGATTCACAAGACTTTGCTGGTTAAACCGTTCGCTCACCAACTATATTTGTTCAGAATTGTTTTATAGGGTTCCCCAAAAAACAAATCCATCCATAATGTAGTCTTGTGTTGCACCTCGAAATTTACATATATAAGGAAAGAGTATCAAGACAACTGCTGATGCCTTGACTGGCATCTGCGATAGATTTATATGTCAATAATGTAGTCTTGATTGCACCTCATACATTGAGTTTGTTTTTATTGAAAAGTACAGTCATTATAGATAGCACGTTCAACATTTATTACTAAACACTTGATTTATAGTCAATATTTTTATAACGTTGTCTATAGTCAACGTTTGTATTTTTAGTATACGTAGCATAAAACTTTCTGTCAACATTTTATTCTCTCTTTTGGGTTTTACCCTTCAACATTTGATTCAACGCGGTTCAACCGATAATCGCTCCCCTTTCATTCCTTGTCTTTATACAATGAAATATAGAAAGGAGAGTCTTTTGAATAAAGCTCGATTTGATCTGATAGAAAGGAGAGTCTTTTGAATAAAGCTCGATTTGATCTGATAGAAATTGATGTATCCTTACAGAAGCAGAAAAATGTTAACAAAAACTGTACTTTCTACAATAATCATCAAAATTTAACTAAGTCATTCAGTCACTAAGTTATGTCTTAATAAAAAATCCCATAGAAAGGCTGATCAAAATTGTTTAAATCCAAATTAGTTCCAAGAAGTACGGGAATAGATAAACATCCGAGAAACGTATTTGTTTTAGGTAGTGTTGGAAGAGGTGGCGGGAAGAGAATGCTTTCTGCTTACGCATCGTATTGGGGCGTTGAAATTCCACCACATTTAAAAGAACGAGAACTTGATTTCTTTTTTGCTAACGAAGCTCACCGCTTACTAAAACCGCATGTTTACGCGGATGAATAACGAATATTTCAAGACCGCGTTCAAAGGTATTTCTGTGATTAATAATTACGTAAAACAGCTTGGTCTGAACCAAAACGAAGGGAGTTTTTTTGAATGAAAAAACAAATGAAATGGCTTTGGCTATCTGTTATCGGATTGGTCATCATGGGAAGCATTTTGGCTGGGCAGTTCTTTGCATCAAATTCAGGATCATCGAGCATAAATAACACAGGGGAAAAAGATGTGTCACAAAACACCGATTCAACAATCCTCCCCTCCTCCGAAAAAAGAAAAATTACTCCAGATCCAGAAAGTGCCGACATCGATGCGGTTGCATACGAAACAATATCAACTAACAAATCTGATACGAGTGTAACAACGAATGTTGTAGCCGACGGCACATCAGAGGATGTATCGCGATTTGCCCTCCAATACAGTGCCTTTGTCAAAGAGATGAATCATGGGGCGAAAGAAGTTACTATTAATATCTACAGATCAAAACATGACCATGAAACAAAGAAATTGTCGTGGAAGTTTGCTGATAATACATTGATTGAGCACTGAAAAGATAGAAAGGATAGCTAATTTATGGCTATTCTTTTTTTTACAAAAAAATAGAGAGGGATTTACCCTCTCTCAGTCATAGAATTGCTCTCATCTAAATCTTCTTTCTTTACAGGTGAGAGGATCGGTTGGCTCACTCCCTCCTCTATTATTTGTTCATCAGATTGCTTTCCTACTTCTATTCGTGGAAAAGATGATTCCCTTTCCTCCATCTCTTGAGCTTGAGACAGTTCTACTGGAGCATTCGACTCATTAGACGAATATGTTTCGCCGCTTGAATGACTCCTCTCAAAGTGAACTGACTTTCCCGTTGGATCATTTTTTACTTTAGTATCTATCGTTTGAAGTTTTTTTGTACTTTCTTTCTTTAGCATTCCTTCTTTATTGATAGGTTTTTCGTTTTGCGATAATGTTTGCACTGGTTCCCCTCTTTTAAGATTATCATGCATCTTTAGATATATATCTGGAACCCACTCCTTCTTCCATCCGCCATGTGGCTCATCAGATACTTTGCCCATGTAGCTAACATATCTTTCTTTGACATCACTTGGAACTATAAAATCTATAGGCTTTAATCCTTTATGAATTTCTGTCATGAAGTCATTCCACATATGCCCTGGATACGTCGCTCCATATAATTTACTTATTGAAGTAGGCTGGTCATTTCCCACCCAGGTTACAGCAGTATAATAAGGTGTGTAACCAGCAAACCAACCATCTTTCGAGTCGTTTGTTGTACCAGTCTTTCCCGCTGTCGGCATATTTGGTACACCTAATCCATATCCAGATGCTCTTCTTTGTTGCAACGTACCTTTCAAGATATCTGTCATTACATAAGCGCTTCCGCTGTCATAGACCAATGTAGAAACATATTTATTTTCATAGATAGTTTCATTTGCATGATCTACAATCTTCATAATCGCGGATGGTTCAATGTATTTTCCGTTACGAGCAAGTGTTGAAAAACCTCCCGCCATTTCAAGAGGGGTAACTCCATAAGTAAAACCACCAACACCAATTCCTGCGTGATCATCTGCATCCACCAATTTCGTAAAATGCATCTTTTTTAAATAACCCAACATTGTTTTGGCTGAATACTCTTGAACCAACTGAAACGGAATTGTATTTAACGATAATTCAGTAGCAAAACGAATTGAAACCGATCCATAGTATTTACGTTGAGCATTTAATGGCCCATCTTTAATCGGTTTATCTTGAACCTTTGTCGATCCCAGAAAACCACGTTCAAAAGCAGGTGTATACGCAATAAGAGGTTTGATTGCAGATCCTGGTTGTCGATAGGCTTGATAAGCACGGTTAAACCAATCAACTACTCCTTCTTGACTTCGACCTCCCACGATAGCGACAACAGCGGCATTCTTATTATCAAGCACAACTGCGGCTCCTTGAGTTTGATAACGACCTGTTTTTATATCTATCAAAGTAAATTTCGACAACTCATCATCTACGGATTTTTGAACAATTGCTTGTTTCTCCATGTCTAATGTCGTATAAATACGGTATCCCCCACTACGAATCTTTTTGTTAATTTCTTCATAGAGTGAATTGTATTTTTCCTCATACTCTTTTCTTTGTACATCTGACTCAAAATCATATTGAAACTCAAATCCCTTTCTTTCCATCAATGCCTTTGTTGCACTGGAGATTGCGTAATTTACTACATAAGATTCTATCGAGCCATTGCGTTTTTTCACTTTCAATTTGATTTTTTCTTCAAGAGCTTTTTCATATTCAATATTTGAAATGTATCCAAGTTCTCTCATCTTTCTTAATATGAGTTCTTTACGTTGATTCGTGTGGTTTTCAAATTTCAAAGGATTATAATAGGAGGGATTATTAGGAATCGCGACGAGGTATGCCACCTCTGCGAGCGTCAACTCTGATGATGACTTGCTGAAATAATGATTAGCTGCTGTTTCTACCCCATAATTTCCATTACCAAAGTAAATGTTGTTCACATAAAACTCCATAATATCCTCTTTTGAAAATTTCTTTTCTAATTGGAATGCAATCAATATTTCCTCTGCTTTTCGCATATACGTTTTTTCGTTAGTAAGGAACACGTTTTTCACTAATTGCTGTGTAATGGTACTTCCACCTTGCGTAATTTCCCCTTTGTTTTTTATAAGTACCCATGCCGCACGTAATATTGCCTTATAATCAACTCCTTCATGCTGATAAAAACGTTCATCTTCTATTGCAATAAATGCTTTGTTGATCCAAGGATTGATTTTCTCTTTCGTTACATATTCGTATTCATGATCAGCCAATTCTTGAATCACTTTTCCAGTATGATCATAGATTGTTGTTTCCATATGACCATTAAACGTCCCGTTGTTAATCATCAAGACTTTTTGATTGGCTTGATCAACAAACGCCATCACATCATCACCAAACTTTAACCATACCATCCATGTTCCCAATCCAGTTAAGAACACAACTGAAAAGAAAGTTGCCAAGAGAGTTACCATGATTTTCTTAGTTTTTTCTATCCATCTACTCTTTTTCTTCTCCGCATTATACTCTGATTTCATGTGCATCCCTCCTTACGTTGTTAATGGGCATAAAACAAGCCCAGGGGAAACCCCCTGGGCCGCTTTTTTCGACGGGACAAAGCAAAAACAATCATATCATCATGCAAGAAGCAATAACTGCAATTTTATTACTTGAGAAAAACTCTTTCGTAACTAACACAATTGCTTTTTGCATTTTGCCCACATCTCCTTCTTCATGTAAATGAAGTATTTTCCTATTCCTCACGTGAGGAATCCATCAGGATAGTCTATTATAAGCGGCAATAAATCAACCAATAACTCATATTCAATTTATCTCGTGAAAAAGTTTAAGCCTTAGTTCGGTAAGCACTGACTGCACGTTTTCTCCAACAAAATCAAAGCTACTTCCTTCTTTGTTAGCGGTTAAATGAATAACCTGATCTCCCCAAAATAAGCCTTTAACAAACGTTAATTTATATCCTTTTCGAAACGCTACATCCATAAGTTTGTCTGTTGATTGCGTCGCGTATTTAGCTCGAAGCAATTTCTCGTATCCACCTTCTATGATTCTGTTATTTGTCATTTTATCGAACCAGTACGCTCTCGCAATTTCTACAAGTTGCAAACATTCGCGCACATGTATCATTGGGTGCGAATTAGTTGTTAATCCATATAGCTCACTCAATTGCTCCAATCGAAAATCAGCTGGACATTTTAATCGATACACAACCTCGCTTTGTATATTCCAGAATCGGCTCTTTACAATCCGCACAAAATCTCTTGGCAACTCATTCACGTATTTTTCAAGTTGCTTTGAAAACATAGCAAAATCTTCATAAGTAGCACTTACAAATCGATAATCAAGTGGATTCTCAATCGTCTTGCTTATCCACTCTACTGTCTCCTTTGTAAATACCACTGTTTCCATGACATCTATGATTTTGAAATCCAGATTTGTTTTGATAATTACCCCGTTTAACGAATGATTATCTTCCCCAACATTCTGAACGGAAAGAAAGACATATCCCTTTTCAGGTACTTGTTTTTTCATTTCATCCACATCCTTTACATCCTTTATAAGCGCCATATTATCAAAAGTGGTCTATTGTCGATATAAAAAATGGTTCGAACCACGTCTTAGGTATAAACAAAAAAGCCTTAGCTCAGCTAAGACTCTTGTTCGTTTCATCTTGTATGATTAGCTCTTTAACCAGGCATTTATATAGTCAATAAATTCTGGAGCTGATAAGACAATTGCATACATAAGAACTGAGATGATCATTCCCACAATGCCTTTTCCTACTAAATTTGAGTTGCCGAAAGAACCCACAAGGGACAGCATCGCGCAAATAATGAAGATGGCAATGGCAAATGGTTGAACAAACTTTTGCAGTAATCCAACCACTTCAAAGCCTTTACGTTCTACCCACTTCTCAGCCTGCTGAATTTGAACATTCGGTAATTGGACATTTGGCACTCCATTATTTACTTTTGGATCAGAAGTAATTTTAATTTGATCCAACTTTCCCGATTGCGAAGATGATTCTATCCCTTGAGTCGAGAAACTTTGTATTTGTCCTTGTGGAGATTGAGCAAAGGCAACGGAAGTAAAAGAAAGAAGCATTGCAAACACGATTGCTACAATCACCAACAGATTCATTTTTCTTTTCATGATGCTCACCTCCTACGGAAATTTGGATTTTATATTATAGTGAGGTTCGATGACACTTATAAGAAAAAACAAAAAAGATTGAGGATGACCCCAATCTAATTCGCTTATTTCGCTTTCCGCATGACAATGTGATATGGATCAATTGGCTTCCCATTCAAATAATATTCAAAGTGAAGATGCGGTCCAGTCGATTTTCCACGATTTCCCGAAAACGCAACCAACTTCCCTTGTTTAACTTTATCTCCTACTTTCACCGTATAGCTATCGATGTGACCATAAACCGTCTTTGCTCCATCGTCTAATCGAATAACCACCCATAGACCGAATCCACTGGCAGGTCCTGCCGCTTCTACCGTTCCATCTGCAATTGCATAAAGTGGTGTTCCAATTGGTACAGCAACGTCGACTCCTTTATGGAAAGCTCCCTTTTGATGAGTGACTGGATCAATACGAGAACCAAATCCAGAACTAACTCGAACGTTTGGAAGATTGAGTGGAGAAATGTAACCATCTGAACCAGGAACCATGCTGCTGAATTGTTCTGCGGTTAAGTTTCCATTGGTAGTAGAGAATCCATCATCCCAAAAGTTCATCTCTTCTGTATTACCTACCTCGGAGAATAGTATCTTTTTATCGAATGTTGTTGCAGATTTTATTGTCCAATCTACTTCCATCTGACCCATATGATGTTCGAAATTACTTCTCTTTTCGTCCTCGGCATATTCTTTTTGTTTAATGCCGAACAACTGTTTGAAGAAGTCTACAACTCCGTTATCTGGTGTGTCTTTATCGTGTCCTTCCAAGCCATCCATTGCATCTCCAGCATAATAACGAAGAACATGTTCTATATAACAAACATCACCATAGATCGTTCCAGATTCTTTTGCTATGTCGGGAGCACAATCGTAACTCGCGCTTCGCGTTACTCCATAGCCTTCCTTTTGACCATAGTAAAGACGAGCTTCTTCTCGATAGTTCATCCAATCTGTTGTCGCCCATGCTTCGGGATAATGCTCCATAATATAACCACTCACATCAACGTTGTAGGATTGGAGAGCTTTCAGATTGTCTCCGTCAAACCTACTCAGTTTATTGGCGAAATACATAATACCCCAATGGATTGCTGTTTCTGGATCTCGTCGATCTTCTTCACTATTGACTGCAAATGTATCTGTTTGACCCGTTCGCACATTTTTGGCTGTTACAGCTCGATAGCCATCACCAACAATCTGCATTAGCCCATCTTCTACATTTGGATTCCCGCCTGATTCTTGAGAAATTAATGCCACAATAATGTAGGGATCTACGCCATAATCTTCCGCATACTGTTGAATGATATCTAAATATTGCAATGCCCTTCGGAAGTTTTCGCTGTCGAGCTTTGAACCTACATCCAAATCGGTATTTATAATCTGACCTGTACGCGCATGAAAATCAAATTCCTTCATAACTGATTCAGGAACCCAGGTATTAAAGAAATACATGTAATCTTTTACGTACTTTAAGCCATACTTTGTTTCTTCGTTTTTATGCGGTACGGGAACTGGCTTTGTTTCATAGACGTAACCTTCCCGATATTTGTACAACGGCACAGTTTTCACAAAAACCTCATAACACCCATTTTTGTTACATACTGTTTTGTACACATCGTAGTCCATGTACCAGACTTTAATTAAATCGGTTTTTGGATCATTAGTCTTTCCATTTTTCAATCCTTCGATTGCTACTTTTTGTTTTTCATAAGCCAACTTCACATCCATTGCAAATGTTATAGCCTTATCAATGAGCCATATTTTTTGAGGATACTCATGCATGATTTCATTAAATGGTTCTTTAATGGAATCAGTTCTTACACAATCACAGCCTTTGTCATAAACCTCTTTTTGCGTGTAAAATCCTTCAACGGTTCGCAGAACTTCGTCTTCTTTATATTTGAAAATTGATCCCACTCCATAATCATGAACAGACTTTTCTTTCTCCTCCGTTTTTAATCCAGTTTTAGGGTCATACTTAACCGATTCTGCAACTACGTTACCTTTTTCATCTATGAGTTGCTTCAACGACAATTTATCTGGATCGTAATGAACAGGTTTGACAAACTGCTCTGGATAACGAAACTCTCCTTTAAAGATGAATTCATCTAAAACAAAGAGAAAGTTTGGATTTATTGAGAATAACTTCTCTTGTTTGTAATAGTCCCTAACTTCTGTATCCTCTGGTTTTTCAAGTTTCGTATTATCTTCTCCTATAATTTGACGGTAAGCTCTTGTCCCGAAATAATTATAAAATTCAACAATGGCTTTGTTTTTCCCTGACATTTCTGATGTTGAAAAGTATCCCTTGTCATTATATGAGGTCTTGTTTTCGGCTTCTCTTCCCATCGAATAATTGCTCTCTGCCCCTCTACTTTCAAACAAAATATACCAACCAGCAACAATCACAAAAAGTATTAAAAGGGCAATACCAACGTAAGGGGCGACAGCGGCAAGGGCAGATAAAATAGCTTTACCAAGAGCAGCAGCAGCTTTTTTTGCAGCAGCAACCACTGCCTTTTTGACCATTGAACCTGCTTTTTTTGCAAGCATCTTTGCTCCTTTTTTTCCAACGTCAGCGGCTTTATCCCCGACATCTTTTGCCACATCGCCCATTGGATTATCATGTTCGTTACCATTGTAGTTCACAGGATTTCTCCCCCTTTCTTCCAAATTTTTCGTATCCTTTCTTGTACTCGAAAAGTCGTTGAATCATAACGAATTGAAATGGAGAACCGATTCTTAAAAAAGAAGTCTCCTTGATCAAACGTGCTTCTTTCTATTGAAGAAATCAAAAAAATGGACTGTTCCTCAAGTAGTGAATCTACTCGTAGAACAGCCCATTTTATTATGCCATTGCGCTCGGATTCGAGTTTTGACCTCTGTTTCCTCCGGTTGTTTGATTAACTCGATGTACACCTATTGTTGGTGTTGCGGATTTTGGAGGATAGTTACCCCCTCCAGGTGAAACCATGAATGGATTACCATTTGGGTCAACGATTTTAGAACGTTGTGGCTCTGCATTCGCATGTTGTGGTTTAGGTGGAGCCTTTGTCACATCAAACGTCACTCTCGTAGACATTGGTTGGGAACTTGATTTGGTTTCCACAATTCGTCCGTCACCCATCGTTTGTACAGATTGAATGCCTAATTTGTTTTTACCCACTTGATTGTAGGAAACCATATATTGTCCGTCTGCGTTCATAGCTACCCGTTCAACACCTTGAGAACGTAGATGTTCTATTTGTTGAGCATCTCCACTACGGAAAGTGTTGGCATAGGATTGGATCTGCGCAGAATCAACCTCATTCAACTTGTTCACATCATAGGTATACACGGCATTTTTATAGGAATCGTCATTTGCACGAAGGATACCCTGCTCGCTTAATACTGTTCCATCTCGATGAACTTGTGAATCTCCATTTGGAAGACTTCTTTGCCATACCGCACTTGAATGATCAAGCATTGCCCCCTGATTGGAAGGAGTAGGTGTAGCAGGAGTAGATGTCCCTTGAGTTGTTGAGTTAGGTGCAGTAGGTGCTTTCAAGGATATACCCGTTGAGATATCAGACGATACCTTGTTCATACCAGATTTGCCGCTACTGTATGCGAGCCTTCCACCTGAACCAGCAACTTTTGCTCCAGCATTTGCCGCACCAGCGTTCTCAGCACCGAATGCTAAAGCATAACCCGCTCCAGCAGCCATCGCCGTTGCTCCAAGTGCCGCTTTACCAACTCCTTGCACCATTCCAGAAATACCCTCTTTGCTCAAGTAATCTGATTTTAGGTTGTCTTTAAAATCAGCCATTTTTACGGCTTTCTCTGACTGCACTTCTCCACCAACAAACTGCTTAAAGTCTGCTGAATCACTACCCTTTTGAGCAATATCCAGTGGAACTTCCTTATCAAGCATTGCATTTCGTCTATCTTGGTTCATGGTTCTGGAATCTACAGCTCCATTGTTATTGCGAAGGCGGTCACTGTTTCCTGTTTTCAAATCCGAACCTGCATTATTCGTTGTTCCTCCATTTTGTGAGCCAGATTGGGAACCAGATTGACCGTTGCTATTTTGAACACGTTTTTGACCCATAGACATCGCTTTGTCTCCAGCACCCATCATCAGAGCTGCACCTGCTACAACAGTTCCCATTCCCACGCGACTTGCGATTCCACCCGCTTGACCCATCATCATGCTACGGAAGAACTCTGTTAACGGAATAAGTGAAAAGCAAACAACTAATGCCTCAATCCCACGAGAAGAAATGGTTGAGATGAACAGAAACCCTAAGATAAAAGCATGAAAACTTTGCAAGAAGATATTAGACACAAGTTCTTTCATCCATTGACTAAACAAACCTTTCCATTTTCCTCCCAAGGACAGTGTAATTACAAACAAGGGAGCCATTGCAGTTAAAACAGCAACGGTAATCGAACGGATAATGTACGTATAGTTTAAATAGATTGCAATGAATAAGAAGAAAAATTGAATGATTACACCCGCAAGCAGATTTGAATAATTATTTACGCCCATTACTTTATCCAAATCAGGTCCAACTGCTGCAAACACGTCCACAATCTTCATATTAAAATTCATCAACAAATTGATGATTGGCATAATAAACGCCAGAATCAAACCAGTAATTAAAAGATCCTGTAACCCTTCAATCAACGAAACCCTCATAGATGGGTTGATTGTCGATATATTTCGAGTTATTAACAGCTTCGCAATGGAGAAACTAATAATCGTCCACGCAATCGCTTGGAAAATCCAATGATAGAGCATTACGTTTTTCTCCCAAGACATCGGCATAACTCCATAATGCCAGGCAGAAGATCCCCGAATACCATCGTTATAAATCAATTCTCCCAAGGAAAACAACCCAAGCAAGTTTCGAATTCCGTTATATAGACTTTCGAACAGCCACGTAACAGCCTCTTCCAATGCGCCTGGTTTCGCAATTTTTGCTCCGTCTTTTGCTGTCATTCCCTTTGCACTGTAAGCATACACGGCTTGGTACATAACCATGTTCCATGTCATATATTCTGCATCACCATCATGATTGTAAGCAGGATTATAAACTTTGTTGTCCCAATTTCCTTTGGACTTATAACCTTTTACAACTTGATAGACAAATTCATATTCAACAGGTGTATTCTTATCCATTTTACTAATGGTGATATAATCGTTCTTTCCAATACCCGTTTTCTTGTCAATCGTAGGTTCAGAAGAACTATATGAAGCTCTACCTTTGCGAATAGAGTATTCTCCAATTTGACCCGATCCATTTTTTACTGCGTCTCCGAGTTTTGAAGACATGGCAAGAAGCTCAGCCATATCTTCAAATTCTTTGTTGTTGTTCAAAAGTCTCAGGGCATCGTTCAGCGATGGAATCAATGTGTCTTTAACAAAATAAGCACGATCCACATCTTCTTTGGATGCATCATTTACGGGTTTATCATCAAACCACGAATCTCCCTTTTCCTCTGGAGAAAATGTAAATGGTAACGGTTGCTGAGAAGAAACTTTCGTTTCCTCCACCTTATTGCCTTTTTGTGGTATATTCCGATACGGATTTTTAATCAGCTCCGAAAAGTCACCAAATTGAGCTTCCATGTGTCCGGTTTCACTGCCCAACCAATCGGCATCATCTGCTAAAATGTTGCCTTGATAAAGGTATTGGTTTTCGTCAATTAACACTTGAAAAAAGTACGCTTCGTGAGCATTTGACTTTACAGGTGATAGAAATGCACTGAGTATAAAGAGGAGTGCCAACAACGTAGCACATCCTCTTTTTAATGATTGAAACTTCATGAACTGACCTCCTTTCTTTCAGTTTTTAATCTTTCGAAACATACGCTTTCGAAATAAGTTCCTGCTCATATGGGAAGGACATCGCGTATGCGACAGAGCTTTCGCCGTTCATCTTGATCAGCAATTCCCCTTTTTTCGCAGTTAGAAGGAAGTTTCGTTCCCCATCAGATAACTTGAAGGTATCCTGAACAGCATCAATATCGGTTGCATCTTGGCGCAAGAAAATGTTTACAACAGCGTTTGTCAACACCGCTTTTCCTTGCTCATTATTTGCAAACTCAATAAAGTTTTGCGAAGCAACCAAGAGTCCACCATTCCGCTTACGGATACGACGTGCCGCAGTCTCAAGGAATTGAGCCGTATATTCATTCCCAGCCATGTTTTTGTTCACAAGCATCCAAGCTTCATCACAAACGATTCGCTTCTTGATCTCAGGATTTTTCTTAACGAATTTCTCCCATGTCCAAGAAAGAGCAATGTACATTCCAATTGGACGCAGTACGCTTTCTTCCAAACGGGAGATATCGAATGTCACGATTGGTGAATTCTTAAAATCTTTCAAGTCTTCAGATGTTTGGCAGTCGAACATATCGTAAACGCCGCCTTTTTTAAACATCTTCAAAGCATTTGAAAGACTTTTCAAATCTTTGTTACCCTCTTTATTTACTAACCCTTCCAATTTCTCATGGAAATCCGAGAATGTTGGCATCCTCTTTTTCATTCCGTCATGATAAAACTCTCCCGTTTCTTCATTAAAAATTGGATCCGTACTGTATAAGCTACGTCGATCTTCATTAAATCCTCGTTCTTGATATAATTCAGTAATAACGTAGGAAACAATGCTTCTTTGTTCTGGTGTTAATCCGCCTGCCATTACACCAATCAAGTTTAAAACGTCAGAAACCTTGCTCTTAATGTCTACTTCTGGTTTTCCTTCTCGGATATCTTCTTCTGTAAGATCCTCCTCTTCCAGGTCAAAAGGATTAATGTGCGTGTTACTTTCAGGTGCAATGTAAATGTGACTGCCACCAACAGCCTTAGTCAATTTCTTGTACTCACCTTCTGGATCGATGATAACCGTCCTAACTCCTTTCAAAGCCGAACGCAATGTTAATAAAGAAACAAAAAAGGTTTTACCAGACCCTGCTTGACCAAATACTGTTAAGTTTCCATTATTGAGCTTCTTACGATCATAAAAATCTATGAGAACAGGTGTCATTGTCGAAAGGTTTACTCCACAGAAAACCCCCGTCTTATGAGACACTTCACTGTTGTAAAATGGGAAACAAGCGGTTAGCGCACCAGAATTGAAATTCCGAAATTTATCTGGAAGATACGTCTTCCCAAACGGTAGAACCGTCTTATACCCGTCATCCTGTCTAAGATACACAGGCATATGGAACATCTTTCGTCCTTTCAATTTGTTATCCAATTTTTGCGTTTCTTTATCTAATTCTTCTGCTGTCTCAGCGTACAAGTTAGATGCAATTTGCACATGGAACAAATTTTCATAGTTTTGTTCCAAACGCTCACGTTGGTCATAAAGTTGTGTAACAATATTTTTCAAACGAGTGATGTTTCTGATATTCCCTTTTTGCATTTCCATTTGTAGTTGCGCCTCAAATTGTGTGATTTTTGCCGTCAGCTCATCAAGCGCTGTTCGTTCATCTGTTGGCTCAACATAAATGGCTGTATCCATGTCGCCTTCATAATTGAACAATTGATCCAACCAACCAACACCAACGCTTGCTGGAAAACCATTCATTACAAAAGAACGAACATGCTTACTGCCCACTTTCATATGATTTTCATTGCTACGATCAAAAGATGGTGGCGCAAACAGGTCTTTTACTGTACGTATGCCTCTTCCTAAAACACCCGCATCCTTATTTTCTTTTGGATCTTCATTAACTATCGTTTTTTGTGCTTTCTTTTTATTAAAAATGCCCATTAGCTACATCCCTCCTTTTTATCCTTTTTGTAATACAATCGAGTCATTGCCAACCGAGTCAACATCGTCTAATGATTGATTATAAGCAACATCTCTTTGTTTATAATATCCACTGGTCTTATCTCGTAGAGCATCCAATTCACGAATAACCTCTTCAAATGAATTTCGCATAAAATCAGGAACTTGAGCATTCATCAATTCATTCTGAATTCTCATTTGAGATTCATACAAAATCCAATCCAAACGAGCGTCTTCCGTGATCGTATCCATGCGGTTATTTTCACCTTCAGTCAATAACGTCAGGAATTCACCATTAACCACATTTTCTACATGCGTGTAGTTGTCTTTGTGATAAGTAGAGAAAACTAACTCAGCAAGCTCCTTTGTATCCAGAATTTTTGCTTTTACGCCAATTGTCCCCAAGCCGTCCACTAAAATAGAGGCTCTGTTATATAACTCTTTGGATGAAAAATCAAACTTCTCTGTTTCTGAAAGATCGCCCAGATTAATTGCCTCATCAAATGGAATAATGAGATATTTTTTCTTTTGCTTGTTGTTCCCAATATAAGAATTAAGACCCGCCATTTCATTGAAATAGAGGCTCCCATATTGCTCTAATTGAGGAAAGGCTGTAACCGATTCCTGAATCTCCTCATTCAAACTTTCAAGCATTTTCGTGTTGTCAATAACCTTTGTTTGAATATAGAAAGTAACAGGATGTGTAAAAGAGTTAACAAAACGTTGAAAAGCAAGTTCGATAATTTCTTTTTCACGTTCTGTTTTCAGATTGTAATTGGTAGAAGAACATTCAATAACTGCGCGATATTTATGTCCTCCAAGCACAATCATTCCATCTCGAATATCTTCGAATGGGAGAAACTCTTGCGCTGTTGAAATAGAATCTTGAACGGATGTATCAACTTTAGTAGGGTCTGTCTTTTGAAGTTGTCGAAAGACAAGGAATGCCATTCCTCCCACCATGGCAAGAAAACCAAGTACGATAATCACTGGTAGCATTAAAATTTCACCTCTTTCCGTATGTTAGGCAACTTATGAACCTTGTTTTTGAATTTCCTTTTGTACGTTAAATACTGGTACAGCGTCAGACCGTTTTTCTTATAAATGGCGAAGGGTGTACCAATAAGACAAATTGGGATTGCCAGGATTAAACTGATGGCAGCACCGAATATCTGAGCAAATAAAGCAAATGCACCCGCTCCGATAAGCAATCCTCCTAACACCCAAAAGAACTGATTGATGTTAAGAATCCCGCCAATTACTTTTTCTTTTTCATTCATATCTGGTGGAACTTGATAACTACTCATAACGAAAAAGTGTCAATAGCCTCCTTGTGGAAGCCATTGACACTGTTCACCTCCTTCAGTGGCTTAAATTGTTCGTTTAACTACTTTCAGGTGTTTTCGCAACACAACTCACTATTAAATTGCGTTGTAGAAAAGACCTACGATCAAAGAAACTGCACCAAGACCTGCTGCGGCAATACCAGACCACAAAACTCCAGTAAGTGCTTGGCTACGAGCTTGAGGGTTTCCAGCGGATGCACCCAATTTGAGGAATTGGATAATGAAGATCACAACCATCGTGATTGCCGCAATACCTGAGATACCGACAATGAAACCACGGTATTTCTCAATAATTTGGTTCCAAGACGATTTCCCAGAATCTTGTTTGAATCCACCGCCATCGATCGTAATGCCTCCATTGTCATTGACTATTACTTTTGGAATATCTCCGTCCGCAAATGCAACGTTTGTCGGTACAAATGAAACAAATAACGCCACAATAAGTCCAATCAATAGCATCAATGCTGTATTTTTCTTGAAACTTGCTACCATCTCACTCACCTCCTCTACCATTTATTTTTGCAATGTAGTTCATCCTGATCTCGCTATTAAATAAATGATGACAATCATTGATCATTTACTATATGCAACAGCTTGATCTTCAAAACTACTTCATCAATCTTTTTGTTATGTAATTCTTCTACTCGCAAGTAGTGATTTTTATAATTTTCTTTTGTCGAAGCTTTCTTTAGTAAACACAAAAAAAGAGCGCGAATATTTTCGCGCCCTAAAAGGGTAAATTATTCATATATAGTTGATAGTTTCAGACAAATCTACACACTATTTTTTCCCCTAACTCACCTATTCCCATCTAATTTCAAAAATCAGATACTAACTTGCAAGTTGATCTTGAATGGAATCCATTAAGGAATTACCCACCAACATTTCTTTTGTGATCGTAATGCTATCAATATGGTTTTGTTGTGGGAGATAGTACATAAGATCATACATCTTCTTTTCTACAATCCCTTTTAGTCCTCTCGCTCCTACATTCTTTTTCAAAGCCTCCTCAGCGATATACTCAATAGCACTTTTATGGAAAGATAGTTTTACCCCGTCCATTTTGAATAATGCTTGATACTGCTTCACAGCAGCATTTTTTGGTTTAATAAGAATGTTTATGAGATCTTTTTTATCCAATGAATTTAACATTGCAGTAACAGGAATTCGCCCCACAAACTCAGGAATAAAACCAAATTCAACTAAGTCTTGCTGTGTAACTTCATTATCCTGCTTTTCTACTTGTTGAGCGGGTGTTGCTGTAAAACCTAATGTTTTCGTTACACCCGTAATACGTTTCTTAATGAGTTCTTGCAAGCCCACAAAGGCTCCTCCAAAAATGAACAGGACATTTTTGGTATTAAATACAACCCTTTGCTTCATCGTTGAATGATTACCTACTTGAAGATGAATTTCGCTTCCTTCTATAATCTTCAGAAGGCTTTCTTGAACACCTTGACCAGCAATATCCTTTGTCCGTTTTTGACCACTTACTTCGTAAGATGCAATCTTATCAATCTCATCGATATACACAATGCCTTGTTCGGCTTTCCTGACATTTCCGTCAGCTTTAATCAAAAGTTTTTCTAAAACTGACTCCACATCTTCGCCAACATAACCTGCTTGTGTTAGGGAGGTTGCATCAGCGATGACCAGAGGAACATCTAACACCTTGGAAAGAGTTTCAATGAGGTATGTCTTCCCCGAACCCGTTGGACCTGTAATCAAAATGTTCGATTTTTGGATTTCTACTTTCGATTTCGAATTAATTCGCTTGTAATGATTATAAGCTGCCACAGAAAGAATCTTCTTTGCCTCTTCTTGTCCAATTACATAGTGATCAAGCTCTTCCTTTATTTCGTGTGGCTTTAATCCATTTTTAGAAGGAGAATATTGGGGCGTTTGCATTTCCTCAACGCATGTCTCCGCACATTCTTTGCAAATAAATGCGTCTGCCCCTTCAATTACAGGCATTTGAAGAGTTTCCTCTCTGCCACAGAAAGAACACTGTTTTTCCATCGTTAATTCCTCCTCTACTGTTATTGACTAACATGTATATTATGCATTTCGTTGCTTATAGTCAATTTCGGTCATTATAACAAGAAATATTTTTTGATTCAATCGAAAAATACTCCTTGTTATTGTTTACGATGCGTAAAGTTCCTCGGTCATCTGGAAACGATCTTTCAAGATTTTTTTGATTTTATCCAAAATGTTTTTTTCGATTTTACTTACATTTGCTTGACTCATTCCAATTGCATCGGCAATTTCTCTTTGCGTTTTAATAATGCCACGATCCAGTCCATAACGATACGTAATGATATATTGTTCCTTTTTCGATAAATCGGTTAGTGCTTTTCGTAATAACTCAATTTCACCATTGAGTACAATGCCATCCTCTACACTTCTTTCATCTACATCCATCGTACTTACTGTTTCTTCCAACGATAAACTGTTTCCGTTTTTATCGACCGAAAGGACGCTGTTCATAGAAATGCTATTTTTTACATGATTCCGCTCTTTTCGAAGGAAAAACAGTATTTCATTCTTGATGCAGTTAATTGCATAGGTTGAGAATTTCACATTCCGGTTTTTGTCAAAGGCATGCAACGCTTTCGCAAATCCAACCATTGCTATACTAACAAGCTCATCATAATCCACAGTTGAATTTTGAAACATTTTCACCACAAAGAACACCAGCGATTCATTTTCTCTTGCATATTGATCTTTTTCTTCATCTGTTAGATGGCACTTTTCATAAGCATCCTCTTCCTCAGCGAAAATATCGACACCATCCTGATTCTCGAATTCGCTTCGTAGAACTTCCTCGATATTTTCGTTTTTCATTACTTCGTCGTGTTCTTTATTTGATAGTGTCAAAGTAAAACGCCTCCTTCGTGTCTTTTTCTTTCATAAGAATACAAAAAAGCAATACTTCCTCCTATAGAGTTTCTGTCGTATCTGTATCGACAAAATAGGTGTTGACAGCATCGATGATGCTATGTTTTGGAATCCATATTTTATGTACAATTGTTTATGCTGATAACTATTATTTTTCAAATAAAAAAGGAACTCATCATGAGTTCCCTGGTTTTTTGTTTGATTATGCAACTGCTTGATCGTTGCTATCTTGTTTTACTTGTTTCTCCATAGAACGTAAATGCAAAAAATAGGCAATCTGTTCTTCTGACAAATAGGCACTCAATTTTTCTAACATTTTTTCACCTGTGAAAAGGCCCGTTTCATATAAAGAGGTTATACTGTTGATAATCGGAATTTGATGAGAGGACACTTCATTTAAAAGATACCCCTCTGCAAACGTTACACATTTTTTCTCAATCTTCTCATGGCTTTTGTCAAATTCTCTTTTAAACTTTTTATACGACTCACTTGTATCGATCACAGACTCTGCAAAGTATACCTTCCCTCGCAAATAAATACCTAATCCTTTATTCAAATATTCTCGTATAATTTCATCTTCTTTCACAAGCTTGAAACGACCATTCCCTTGTGGAATTCCCAAATCCAAGTTGTTACCCGAATACTCTTTAATCTCAAGATGTTTTTTCGATAACATTCTGCTTGAAACTTCAAATACCAGACACGTTAATCCTAACAACCCGCCTTTTTCCATCCACGTTTCCTCCTCTAAAAAAATCATGATCAAATGAAACCTATCTGATTAAAAGTTTCTTTATCATATTCAAGAAGGACTAAACCTATTATTCGTTGACTATAATCAATGATATTACTATAATCATTTTATTGAGGGAATAGGGAGGGAAACAAAATGGAGCTTACACTAAGAATTGATCGGGCAATATTATTGAACGAATACACTGATATGAGTAAGCTTCAAGAAAACGAAGTAATTACATGACAAATAAATGGTAGAAAAACACTCATCCAATACCTATCCGACGATCAGTTTTCTTATATCAGAAGGCAAGCGAAAGAAAATCATATAGAAAAACGGTCGAACGTTTAAGTGAGGTGTTTAAAGTGACAACTAAGGCTCAAGTAAACGACATTATCAGATCTAACATACACATTGATGATAATTATCCTATTGGCTCTATGTGGAAGGTTCGTGAAGTTATTGAATCTATAAGAGAAGTAATGGTTTACCCTGCTTGGTATGAAGAGGATATGCAGTGTTTTGGAATGGTTGTATTTCTTAAAGATGATGATTATGAAGTAGTACATGATGTACTTAACCCAATAATCGATGTGATAAATAGGAGGTGATGGCATGGGGTGGAATTTCCCTTTATTGTTCAATCTCATAGTTGCACCATGGGCAGTTGTCATTCATGTGATTTGGAATTTGTTGACGCTGCAATGGCGAAAGTTGAAATGGGTGACAGTCATAGGGATAGCCGTTTCTTTTGTCTTGGTAGGACTCCAATTAGCAGTTTTGTACTTCGCAATTACGTCGTTTATCTAATCGCGACCATTCAAAACAATCGATGACGCAATATATTACACCCAACTCTCTTTTCACTCGGGAGATTTGAAAAAAAGCTATTTAACACATAAGAAATTAATAAAAGGAGGGCTATAAATTGTTAAAAAAAACCTTATTCATCGGAGCAATCATGAGTGTGTTTGCACTTGCTGGTTGTTCTACTGAGCAAACGGATATCCTGAATACAGGAAAAGATTCTACAAACCAAAGTTCTACTTCTGCGTCAACATCTACAGAAACCCTAAATGCAGAAAACGTAAATTCGGATGGAACTTCTGCTGCCATTACAGAAAAAATCGATTTCGAAACGATGTATCCTGATAACGACATCAGAAATTACGCAAAAGGATTTATTGGTCAAAAAGCACCTGACTTCAAACTTACCAACTTGGAAGGAAAAGAAGTTCAGCTTAGTGATTTCAAAGGAAAGAATCTTATTTTAGAAATCGCACAAACAACATGTAGTGCCTGCATTCAAACTCAACCTGAAATTGATAAGTTCAAAAAAGACCATCCCGACCTTCCACTTGTTCAGGTATTTCCAATGGAAAATAGCGGTGTAGTACGAGAATTCTTGACAAAACTTAACTCTCCAGAACACAAGAACATTCTTACGGGCGATAAAGGAAATACATTTGTACGTGATTATAAAGCCAAATGGACTCCAACCCTTTATTTCATCAATAAAGATGGCGTGATTTCCTTCTTACACGTTGGCAGTACGGATGCAGACTTCCTGCTTGATATGACTAAGCGCGTGTTTGAGTAATCATTTAAAGCTCTCTATTCAATAGAGGGCTTTACTTCTGCAAATGACGAGAGAAGTGATCTTATGTTTCCATTAGAGTACGTTGCTGGAACGGAATCATAATGATGACCGTTACAAAGCTAATGTTAGACGAGCAAAGAGTATCCGCTTACTACCCTCTAATCAACCAGGATTGGGTTTTGGGGTTTTCGACGATCAAAATAATGCCTTATACAGGTTGCGTAGATAACCGCAATCAAAAAATATATGTTGGAGATGTTGTTCAAGTAACACATATGTTGGTTGAAACAATTCCATCCTATCTGGCGATTGTAGAATGGGACAAATACGGCTTTGTTCTCCTTGCTTTGGATTATGATCCAAGGAACTCTTTCTTATCTCGTTATAAAAATCTCGTTTATTCGGGATAGATGTGAAAGTGATCGGTAACATCTATCACGGCTATCAAATCAATTCAAATTAGAGTCTTCTATGTATAAAACACACCACCCTGAATTATGAGTGGTGTGTTTCTTATAGGAAGGCATAATAGATTGCCATCAATGTCAAGTTGGACGCTAAGAAAAATGGAGCAAACGGCAACATCCTTTTACTCGCACCCACATACAGAGCAAAATAGATGCATGCAAGTACAATAAAAACGGGAATTAAATATACTCCGGTATATAACCCGATAACCCCTGCCATTTTGATATCTCCGCCCATCTTCTGCATTTTAACCATAGCTGGGATAAGCAAGGCAATAAAAGCAACAATGGCACCCACGATGTCAAACATCGAAAAAGATAACCAAGGTATCAGAGCAAAGCGAGCTAACAGAAATATTGTATTGAATACATTCGGTATTTTACGAGATTTCACATCAACAACCGACGCAACAACCAAAAATATTGTAAACACAATAGCGACTAATGGATTTTGATATAAATGAGCAAGTGATTGTTGCACTTGCTCCAAATAATTAGCGATATACAATTCGAGACACACTCCTTATAGCCAATTCTATATTTCCATCTTTCGTTTCTCCAAGATATGTGACTTCGAAATCCGAATTTGCTCTTGCGTTATAAAAGACTTCTGCTGTTCCAGGGATCAAGTCGAATATAGGTGATCCTTCCACCACTATAACCACACTACTATCAAGCAAGGCTTGTGGTCTTGCTTTATTCGTAATCCCTGTCCCCCACTTCTCCGTAAACAAATCAACATCCGTGTGATAAAAACTTAACTTTTTTATCTTTTTCGTATCATTAAATCGCATCGAAACCAATTTTTCATATTCGTGTTTTACAACGTTATCATTTACTTTAAACTCCCCAACGCGCAATTTTGCTTCATCCACCCCAATACGCAAAGCTGATACACTGGCAGTGTCCATGATGGATTGAACTTCTTGCATTGACCACGATTCGATTAATATATCTACGAATGCTGTTGCCATTAAAACTCCAATGAATGTGAGAATGACAAACAAAATACTAAAACTTCCCTTCGCACTTTTAATCGCTTGTTTGAATAGTATCATCTTCATCATTCCCCTACCCACGTATCGTAGCGATACTTAAACTCAGACGTAACTGATCGTTTTGAACTTATCCAGTTCTCGATATCACCTGGAATAAAATTGCTTACCATCGCCCATTTGTATTTCACCTTTGTTTCGATGTTCAACTCTTTACGATAATCAGCTTCAACTCCACTGCTTAAATTTGTCCCATTCACCGTTATCGTATATTCATCACTCTTAATTCCCGCTTTCTCGAAATTCGCCGCAATATTTGCCATTAGTTGGTTCTTCGTAATATAAGCTCCTCCACCACCTGGAAACCCATCTGGTGCAGAAGATAACGCTCCACCTTGTAATCCAACAGTACGTGCAATGTACGAATTCGTTTGAGATACAACAGAGAAACGCCATCCTAACAATGTGATATCTGTTAAGAAACACAAAACGATTAAGAAAACAAAGCATCCAATAACGACCTCGATAGCTAACGACCCTTTTTTATCCTTGCGGAACCGTTGAGTCAATTTTTTATATTGTTCTCGTAGTGAAGGTTGTTTCATTTTTTACACCGCCCTTTCTACAGAATTTAAGAAAGGGGAGATGGAACCCATCCCCCCTCCTTGCTTATTTCCGTCAATGTTGTGATTAGCTAACTTTCAAACCATCTACTTGTCCTTTTGCTTTACCAATAAAACCAGCAATAGCATCACGGAACAAGAACAGTGCAGTTGCGATAACCAATACTACAGAAATCCAAACAATGATCTCCACGTTAGAAGCGCCATCTTCACCCTCAACAACATATTTTGCACGATTGAATAGTTCTTTCATGAATTTCTACCCCCTTTTTTAATTTCTTAATGAATTATCTTATTTCAGACTACTAAGGATTATAAGAGAATCGACCTTATATTATTCATTGACTATTGTCTAATCATCATCGACCCTAATCGAACCCCTACATAGATGTAAAGCTTGTCATAGAACCTACTGTCGGCAATCCAAACACCAATAAATTACACAGCAATAAAGGTCCTTGAAGTACGATACCCATTGTTTGTCGCTTTCCGATCTTGATTGCAATCATATCCATCTGCATCTCACGAATTTTATCTGCTTGTGCAGAGAAGCTGTCTTTTGCATCTCCACCCTGCTCCAGATTCAATTTTACAAGTGCAACGAATTCTCGAACTTCAAACATATCTACTTCACGCTTTAGACCTTCCAATGCTTCATTGATGTTTTTTAATTCACAATCAATAACAAATCTTTGAAGGATTGGCTTCCACTCGTCACCCACGTATTTGATAGATTCCGAAACTGCCTTAGAAAAAGGTACATTCGCAGAAAGATAGCCTTCTGTAATACGAATAAAGTCTGGAAAGTCAGCTATCAATTTCTCTTTTCGGTTGTTAATCGAATTTTTGAATAGAAAATCCAAACCGAAGATCAGTGCCACAGCCCAAATACATGCCATTGTCATTGACGCATTTGCTAACAGTAAAAATGCAATAACACCAAGTGCTTTTAGCAATAAATTCAATGCACGGTATTGAATAGGGGTAAAATGCTTATCCCATTTGGACATTTTGAGTTGCGCATCAATCTCATCAAGACGCTTCGGTTTATATCGAGAGAATACATGCATAATAACTGGCTTTGTGACGGTATCAATGATTTCGGATATATCCGCATCCTCTTTCTTTTTTTGGAATTTTAACTGTTTCAATCGCTTTCGGTGGACATTATAGTTCTCCATCGAAAAGAGCATCATCAACAGGTTTTTCGTAAAGAAGAAAAGGAAGATGAGGAATACCCCAGCAAAAATATATTGCAAGATAATTCCCTCCTTTCTATTCGTCGAGTGGAGCTGATATTTTGTTATTTACAAACCACACCGCTCCCATAAACACGCAAATAATGACAACAGACCCGACTTTTCCCATGAATGTATTCGTCATAAAATCAATGTATTTATCGTTCGTCATAATTTGATAAGCTGCAAACATAGGGATCGATCCGAGCATGATATAAGCTTCACGAACAACGGTTGAAAGCTCTTTTTTCATTGTCTGTTTGGCGACACGATTTTCCTCGAATTGTTGATATGCTTGCATTAATAGTTTTTTGCGAATCTCGTCTGTACCGATTGCGGATGCGATTTTATAGTAATCAGACAATCGTCCCATGTACTTATTACCTGTTCGTCTCGCAAGCCCATCCATTGCTTCTGTCACTGGCTTACCCAAGTTAATATCCAACACAGTTTTTCGAAGCTCAGTATAAAGAGGCTCTTCTCCTTTAAACTCTACCGTTGATAGTTCCAGGGCTTTACCAAAGTCACGCGTTGATTCGTAACGTTTAATAGCCATTTGCATAAACGATCCAATTTGCTTCTCCATTAATCCCACGCGTCTGTTTTTGAGAAGGGTAATCACTTGTTTAGGAACCATGTATCCAACGACAAGGAAAATAATCGCCAAAATGGGGTTATTCATTATCATTCCGACAAAGATTGCAACAACGATAGCAGATGCACCAGAAATCATCAGGTACTCCGCATATGACATTGGCAACCCTGCCTGTAAGCAGAGCGTTTCTGTTGCATAGCGTTTAGAATAACGAACTTTTTCCTCAGCAATCTTCTCAATTCGTTGTTTTAAGACGTTTTCACGTAGTAAATTCTTTGATTGTTCTTTTCTTTTTTGCAATGTGGTTGTTTCTCGTAAACTAAGTAACAGCGGTATCAGAAAAACAGCAATCGTTATTCCAAACATTAACCAATGAAACTGCATGTAATCACCTACCTTTTTTGAGTTATTTTACGCTTTTTAAAAACGTTTATAATCAACATTTTTATTATGATATCATTTAGTCAATGTTCTTAAAGAAAAAAACGGGCGTATTCGGTTTAACACCGATTACGCCGCCATCGTTTCTTCATCTTCAATCCATGGAGCTAACTCTTCCCACGTAATTCCACGTCTCATCATCGTATCAGCTTTGTCTCTGGAGATTTTTCCTTCAAAGACAAAATCTTTTGTCTTGAAATCGTAACGGCAAATGGTTTTGAGTTCGATACGTCTCGTTTCGAAGTTATATGTTACCTCTGAAATCGACGTACATTTCCGTCCAATCCCTGGAATGTTATCTTGAATACAGATATAGTCCAATGAGCTTCCGATAATACGTTCTACTACATCAATTCCAAGAGAAGGCATTGCCATGAGATATTTTGTTACCAAGCGGTTAATGATGTTCCATGGATTTCCTCCGTGCATCGTGAAAATGGTCGAGTGACCCGTCTCCATACCCTCTACAGCGGCTTGTGCTTCTTCCCCGCGCACCTCACCAACGATAATGTATTTAGGTTTTAGACGTAGAGCAGTAATAATTAATTGCCCAAGTGTAACTCGAAGCTTAGAATCATCACTTTTTACAGAAACAAGTTGAAGCGTATGCTCGTTTTCAGGGAACAACTCTTGTGTATCCTCGCAAACCAACATACGTTTATTTGCCTTTGTAACGTAATAATCAAGCATCGCACGAATGGTTGTTGTTTTACCCGATCCTGTTAGTCCAGCGTAGATGATATTACTTTCCCCAGCGATCAACATACCGAGTAAATCAGACATTTTTTCGTTTAACACGCCCCAATTAACAATCTGATCCCTTGTAATGTGATCTTCGGCATGCTTCCGTATTGTTAAGGAAAAATCCTTCGGAGAAACCTTTTGTGCTGTTGCACAACCGCGATCTCCATACAATTCGAAGTCTACAATTTTTTGGTCGCCGTCATTGATTTCTTTTCCTGCTTCTCGCAAGAAACGCTCAAGTGTATCTTTGAAATGCTTGGGACTACGAAACTTGTACGGGTATTTGACGTTTTTCCCATTTTTCTCGACAAAGATGAGATCCCACTGTATAACAAAAATATCTGAGACTTCAGGATCATTAAAGGCAGGCGCAAGAATCGAATATCCAGCAAATTCTTGTACCATCTCATCGATAAAATCATGGATATTATTTTCTTCATATTTACGCACTCTAATATTTTCGGCAAACACGATATCACTAATATAGCCTTTGTATGTCGCCATTTTATTCCTCAGTGCTTCTTTGTCTTTTACTGTTTGTGCGTTTTTTTCTTCATTGGTTTGATTCTCCAAAATGCTTCCAAGCTTTTCGGCAAGTTTTGCCCTGACTTTCTCCAAAGCTTCTTCATAATCGTACAGCGTTCCGCCTTCCTGCTTTAGATTTTTCATTTTTGCAAGGTCTTTGCGGAATGAATGAAATGATTGCTCCATTAGCACCATCCTTTCTTTTGGTTATGTTTAAAACTATATGGGGAAGTAAGACATCATTTGAACCACTTTGTCTTTTTCTTTTTCACCTTGCTATTATCCACCTCTTGCTCAATTTCCTTGAAATTTTTGATGGGCCAGATTTGATTTGCCACTTTCAACAATTCATATCTCGCTGTCAAGGTATACCCTTTATTATCCAGGACGACTGGAGTCCCTTCATACAAACGATTTAAGAAAACAGTTTTAGGCAACATAGGAACCCGTGCTTCCAATTTGAAATCAGAGTCATCCAAGTGATCTGCTGTAAAAATCAGATCTTCAACATCCATCCCCATCGATACCGATTCTGTATTATCCTTCACAATATCTTCATTAAGCACGTACTTTACCTTGTCCATAATCCCAATTTCTTTCAAAATGTCCTTGTATCGAACGTTATTTCGAACGTTATTGAAATCAAGATTAAGTACGTAATAACAACTTTTTGCCATATGAAGCAATGGATACGTTGTGACGTGCGTTAAAGAAGAGTTGCTATCAATGATAACGACATCATATTCTTTGATGATGCTATCAATGAGGTACACATAATGGTAGGGCTTAACCCCTTCGATTTGGCTAAAGGTAAGCTGAGAACCAACCAATGCCTCAAGATTTTTTGCGCGATAATAGGGTTTGAAACAACTTTTAATGAATGCATCGACATCTTCTGTTTGTTTCATATCTCCTGTGAGATTTCCATTCTCGTTGATGATTGTAGAAATCTTATCGATAACCGCTTTCAGATTTTTCTTGTCATCTTCAATTTGAAGCAAGGTTCCAACGGAGAGATTTTGAAGGTCAGCTTCAATTAATGCCACTTTCGGTTTTCTACCATTAATCTCTACACCATAAGTTGCAATTGCTGTAGCCAAATTTGTTGATAAGAAGCTTTTACCTGTACCTGGTTTAATAGATGAGACGACAAATAGATTGTTGTAAATATCTTCATCTTGTTTGGTTTCATCTTCTGGAATTTCAAATTCAATGAGATTTTTATTCTTAGCTGTATGATCTTTCATCCGCTTTGTAAGATAGGCAACTTGTTCCTCTGTTTTCGGATTATCCAAAAGATTTCGCATCGTTTGAAGCGTGATGGATTGCTCATGAACAATATCGTATATACCAGCCATTACCAAGACGCCAAGCGCACTTATTTTTGATTCATCGCGCATATCTACATATCCAGCCAAGTAAACAATTCGTAAATTTGGATAATTTTTCACTAATTGCAACATGATCTGCATCAATGATTCTTGACCCGATAACCCTTCTCCGATCAACAAAATCTCAGGTTGATGAAACTCAATCGCTTCCATTATTTCTCTTTTATATTCAACTGCATCAACAACCTCATAGTTTTCAAACTTTTTAATGGCTTGGTCAATCTCGCGTTGCCCACTTGCTACTAAGATCTTTTTCATAGTGATACGAAAACACGCTGTCTACATGTAAAAGTGAATACTCAAGCAAACAGCGTGTTTTCTCTACACCTCCTTTTCTCCCATTAGGTTGATTTTATTGCTTTTGATTAATCGTTGCTCTACCTGTTTCTGCATTTGCAGGTGCTGAGTACACTTTTGAATATTCTCCGAGAACGAAACCAAGTGTTTCATAAGATTCATTTTCATCGAAGCGAGAAACCAATCGAATTTTCCCTGCATTCATACGAGCTGTAATCTCTTCGGCTTGATCAAGTGTTACAGCGAGTGTTACCACTGCTAATTCATCCGAACTTGCTGAGGTATCAATTTGCTCACCTGATTGGGACTTTTCATTCAAGTTTGCTTGAGAATGGTCTACGAACTGATATCCTTCGGAAGTCGTTACATTGTAAATGAGTATGTCTTGCAGGAATGCTTTTGAGTATTGGAAGTTTTGTTCGACCCCCTTCTCATCTTTCTTTTTGCCCGTTCCTGTAAATACAAGATCAACCGAATCTCCACGCTGCACATTACCGCCAAACCCTTCTACATAAGAAATCGGAAGAGAAATTTTCCGATATTTAGTTAAATCCATGCTTTCAAATGGATCAAGTTGTCCCTCTTCCTTAATTTGCTTATCATAAATGAATGATCCAGCATAAACATCGGTTCCCACAAATTTATCCAGGAATTCCTTTGTATCCATGGAGAAATCTTGCGTTACTGCACTCTGAGGGACAGACACCTCTTTCACATCCGCCGCAGTGATTTTTTGATTTACCTTTAAATCTTTATTAAATACATAAGCAGTAACGGGCTTTACTTCGTTCTGTGTATACGTCATAAAACTAAAGGCTGTAACAACAAGCAAACATAGCTGTAAACCGAGAATTATTGTTCTTTTCTTTTTCAACGGAAAGCACCTCCTATAAAATAGTCTTTTCTAATTTTTGAAACGCACTTTTTACATGCGGATTTTTTGAATAAATGATGATCGGTAGTCCAATGAAGTTTGCATTGATAAATTCTTTGTTAAAACAAGGAACGGTCATTACATCCTCAACCTGAATCCAATCAGCAATCTCCTTAACACCTAACTCTGCTCTCTCAAATCGATTAACAATAAACTGCATTTTCTTAGTGACTTGAATACCGTATTTATTCAATTCATTTAACATGTAAACGGCATTACCAATTGCACTGACATCCTGTGAAATAGTGATGATTGTTTTATTGGAATATTGCAGAGCATGTATCGTTGCTTCATTCTCTAAATCTGGAGATACGTCAAGTACAATATAGTCGTACTCCATTTGGAATAAGAGATAGAAATACAATTCTTTCGTAAAAGACAAATCGATTACATCATGATCATCTTTTCTTCTTGTCAGGTAACGATTTGAGAAAAACATAAAGTCCAAGTACTCAGGAAATTTCTTGTAGTTATTTTGCAATGTGGTGTCTTTTTCCATCAGAGTAGCCGAACAAACAATCGCTTTTTTGATCTTTTCAAAGTTGCTTTCCTTCAATCCCTTTAAAGCACTGTCGATCCCATCGTCAAGCATGCCCAACTCAAACCAATAATTAACGGCTGGTGTTCGCTCATTCAGCTCAATGTAGATCACATGATTTTTCTTTTGCGCAAGTTGAACTGCTGTATTTAGTGCTAAAGATGTATTTCCAACCCCTGATTTAGAACCCATAAATGTAAGGATTTTTTGCTTTCCTCCGTTTATTAGTTGATCTTGAGATTGAGAAGCTTCCCCTTTTGCTCCAAACCATTTGTTTAAAATGCCTCCACTTTTATCTCTTGGGTCTTCTGGCTTTCTAATAATCGGATTTTCAATAGATTTTGTTGGGGCAGTTTCTTTTATTACAACCACTTTTTCAATGACGACTTTGGATTCATCCTTTAACGGAGTGACGGGGGCAGAGTCAACTTCTGATTGGCTCATTATGCTGTGTTCATGGACTTCTTCTTCCTTACCATTGTCAATGTACACCTCTCTTACAACCTCTTTAATCACTTCTTTTTGCACTGTGTGAACATCGGGTGATTCAAACAGAACTTTATTTTTCCGTTCATCCAATACGGGTTTCGGTTGCAAATGTCGTACATCTTTATATTCAGTAGGATTTCGCAGTAAACGAATGATTTCATCAGATGGAATTTTTTCGCCATAAAGAATGTCATAAACACCATAGTTAACTAACGTGGCGAGCAACGCGTCTCCTGGTTCACGTTTGCCAGCGAGAAACACGATTCGAACGTTATCGAACTTTGCACGAATTTCATAGACGATATCGAGAATATTTTCGTTTCCATGAAGCGTTTCCCGAATCACGATAATATCTGGTGTCGATTGACCAATAGCTCGGATAACACGCTCACGATATGTTGTTACTCCTACAAACAAAAATTCTTTTTTAAGCTTTTTTTGAAGATAATCTTCGAGCTGACGAAAGCCGACCGCCAATAACACTTTTTGCATTACGTTTCACACCTCCCTTTATAATGTCATCTACTATAAACCATTTTTTCTTTTGTTATTATTTCACTTAGGTATTACTTCAACAATCAATTAGTCGTTCAATCAAGTTTTACTCCTCACTCAATTGAATATTGTCAACTGTCATGAATTTCTCATTATATGCACTTGGAGTGGAAAAATAAAAAAAGCATGTAGAGTATAAGCTCTACATGCTTCAAGTATGTTGTTCGGTTTGATATCTATTATTTCTTTTTATCAAGTGATTCTTTGTAACGATCAATAGCCTCCATAATTTCCATTGCTTCAAAATGTTTATTTGTTTCCCAATCACTGTTAGTGATTTTAGAAATGAGGTCAACCAATCTTTCCCTCGTTTCTTTTGTAGCACGTTTGCCTCCAACCATGAAGTTATTAGCAAGAAGAACCTCTTCTACTGTTTGCAATTCAACTTGTTCTTGACTATTTGCTACGTTCAACAATTCTGCTACATCTTGATCCAGCGCTACTGCCAACTTTGTGATGATTTGAATACTTGGCGCTTTTCTTTCTCCCTTTTCAATACGGTTGATATAAGAAGAACTAATTCCAGTTGCTGTTTGCATATCTTTCAATGAATAGCCTTTGCTTTCACGCAAATGTTTAATCAATGATCCAAAATTCTCTGAAATAGAACGCTCTATCCTATTTCTCAAAAGCCTTGCTTTACGTTGAAATTTCCCACGAAGTTCATCTGAAATTTTCGCGTATTCAATGTCATGCTCAATGTCATTTACGTTTTCTTCGGTTTCATTACCTTCCACAGCATTCATTTTGTTAAGCAAATCTTTTGCTTCTTCATTCTCAGATTCTTCTACTTCTTTGATAAAGTCAACTTCCCATTTAGCTAATCGTTTTCCATCGCCTTCAACGAGTATTTTTAGTTTTCTATGCAGACTCTTACGAACACTGCTTAAAATACCTGTGAGACTATCAATTTTCTTAGTAAGTTCTTCAACCTGTTCATCCGTAATTGCGTCGGACCCATCAGCATCAAATGCTAAAATTGTTCTAAGAACTTCTTTATGTTCATCATTATTAGATTCTTCTATCTTCTGGATCATTTTGACTTCCCAGTCATATAATTTTCTATCATTGTTTCTATTCTCTGCCATCTTGATCATCCTCCACTAAATAATTCTGCCCGCCATAAGTATTTTTAAAGACATCTATTTAACTAATTAATATTTATTCAATATAGTTCGTTATGTAGATAAATTCACATAGAAATGCAATGTAATTTTTATGATCTATATCTGTATAAAAATTAATTCCTCCAGTTTCACCCCCTCTTATTTCTTCTTCCATCAAAAAGTACACAAACTCATTGACTATATTATTGACGGATCTCGTTGACTACATACTCATTTTCCCTGTATGCCTTTATCGCTATTAAAAAGGCAAATACTAAAAGGGAATATTCGCTTTATTGGTATTGACTATAGACAACAAAATGATATAATTGTTCTATAGTCATTGATAAATATAGTTCGATTGGCGTCGGACTTTTACTTGAATCACAATACTTCTAAGGAGGAATCAAATCATGTCTACTATGAATTACAAACTCACAAGACGCACTAAGGAACTCATTAAAACTGCAATTGAGCAAACTCAATCGAATAATCGTTATGAATTATGCGAGAAAATTGCAGATATGGTAGAATCAAAATACAATGGGTTGAATTTGGAATATCAATTAAAACGTATGGAACTTCAAACCACAGGTCAAATTCTAAAAGCTATCGATACTTATTTCTTTAAACATCTTCGAAGTGATTCTTAGAATTCATTTTCAGTCAACGTATAAATGAAAAAACCTTGATATTACTGGATAATTAGGTCGTCTGAGACTATAATAGCAAAGACATGGACTAAAGTCAATTAGAACAGACTTCAAATATAAGCAACATAATTAACTTTGAGACTATTGTCTATGCTTTAGTGAAAAGTGTCCTTTTTCACTAAATTATCGAACAACGTAATTATTCATGTAACTCTTGGAAAGTTTCTTTTTGCGTACTTAGAGGTTCCTATCGAGCGTTTATTTAGGCAATAGTTAGTACCCTATTCTTGCCTATTTTGAAATTCACCTTATAATAAATAGCCTTTTCACATACGATGTGATGAGGCTATTTTCTTTTAACCTTCATGAGAGAACAAAATTACTAAGGGAGGGAAACGGTATGAAAAAATCTCTCAATGAACTCATGCGATCCCTTTCACTACGAGATGTAGATACGCTGATGTCCATTTACCAGTTTCGTTGTTTAAACGAAAAACAGATTTACCAGCTTCATTTTCAGCAAATGACGCCTATTGACGAGGCTCTATCTAAAGACCTTACAATTTCTCGAATTCAGGAGCTTCTATCTCTTGAACTAATTAAAGAAGTTGAATACTTGGGCGGTGAACGGGTTTATTTCTTAACTCCATCGGGAGTTGAAGTCATTCGACATTACTTTGAACTGCCTACCAATGTGTTAGATGCTCAAAAAAAAGTCGTTAAGCGAGGGTATTATCGAGCTTCTGAGCTTGAGATTTATCCTAAAAACATTAACCACCAGATCCATCTCAATCAATTTGTAATTGATTTTCAACAACTTAAATTAGATATCAATTATAAGTATTTTGATGAGAAACATGTTAGTCAGTATACTAACATCCGCCCAGATGGAATGATCTCTCTCTTGGACACAGATTTCTTCTTGGAGATGGATATGGCTACAGAGAGTAAAAAACAACTCTATGAAAAATGGGAAAACTACCGAAAGTTTCTAACTTCAAGGGAGTACGCCTATCGGGAAAAAAGGATTGTTGTTTTGTTTATTGTGGAAGGTACATCAAGAATCAAAGAACGAATTGATCTTATTAAGTACACCATCTATGAACGTTTACTGGATGTTCTTGATTCCGAATTTGAAATCTATGTCGGAACCAGCGCGGATTTACGATCTCTATTAAGCAATCGCTTGATCCCTGCTTGTAAAGAGGAAGATCCATATACAACAAAAATTAAAAAAGTTCTGGAAGACAAACATGGTTTCCATGTTTCAGATGGCGAACAAGTCCGTCCTGTTTTTCAAGGGACAAAATATGCTCTCTATATGAGACGACTAAATGAAAATAACAAAATCCTTATTGACGAGGGACGTGTCCAAGAGTTCCTGGTAGATGACTACTTTTTCGAACCAACAACACTTGTCTCAAAAGTAGCATACATGGATAAAAATAATAGTTATTTCAAATCCCGATTCAATCGGGAAATCGTCTACTTAGTTGTAGGGAAAACGGAAGACCAAATGTACAATGACCTGAGAATGGTAGATTTGATCGGACTCAAAAATATTTTCTTCTCAACATATCAGCGATTGCGAGAAAAGCCTTTCCACGAGGCGGTTTTTCAATTCGATCTGCTTGGAAACTTGCATCACTTCACTAATAACGGTTTGGAAGAGCGAGTGTTCGAGGGGAACCTTGAGCAAAATCGATCTTCTCCATAAAGAAAAGCACTGGTTTCAGTGCTTTTTTTGCTTCTTTTCACTTTTTCTTACACGAATGTAGAGGAATAACCCAACTCCTACGAAAATAGCGGCAACCATTGAAATGATTGACAATACACTTTTATCTTGAATGATTGCATCAGGTAACACCATTAATCCAAATCCAATAGAAGTAAATAAAATGTAACGGTATTTATGACGATCTTCTTTCTTCACTTTTATCAAATACAAAACTATGACCAACAGTAGAATGACAATGGTTCCAATATACTTTACAGTTAGCAATGTCTACAACTCCCTCCTATGTCTTTAGCGTCTTCTTTCTTACCTATCAATTGAAAGACATTGTACACAACTCTTACCCCACCTTTTGCAATTAAAAAAGCTAATATCGCACTAATAACAGGATCAATCCACATCCAATTCAAATAGTGAATGAAAATGCCTGAAACAATCACCCCTACTGAACTCCAAGCATCCATAAGAACATGTAGATAGGCACTTCGTACATTCAAATTGGTAGAGACATCAGATGTTCGAGACATATACCATGCACTAAATAGATTTGCCATCAAGCCAATTGCCGCAATACCAACCATTAAAATGCCATGGATATGTTTTGGGTCTATTAATCGCAAGTACGCTTCCCATATAACCCAGCAGGCAAGCAATACCAAGGTCACACCATTAAATAGAGAAGCTCCAATTTCAAATCGAGTGTATCCATGAATTCTCTTCGTTGCTCGCTGACTCATATATATCGCAATCAAACTCAATAAAAGAGATACTGAGTCCCCTATCATATGTCCAGCATCTGACAGTAAAGACAATGAATTCGTAAGCCAACTCCCCCAAAACTCCAACCCTACTATTCCAGTGGTAATAAGGAGGGCAACCCACAAGCCTTTTTTGTTCCCTATCACCTTATCTTGACTATCGTGAGAGAGATGTGTGCAAGTCCCCAAATGCACTGAAGTGTGTTGTGAATCTTGTGTATTTTCAGTTGCTCTATCATTACTCATTGCGTTCCCTCCATGCTTCGAAAGATCCGTAGCCCAAAAGTGCCAAAATCAAAACGATTAGGGGAACCGCAAACCAAAAACTCACTTGAATGGATAAGATAATTGAAGTAATTGAATATCCAATTGTGCCTAATTTAATTTGATTAAAAGCAGCCTGTCTATACCTGGCGGAAGACATATATCCTAATTTCTTAAACCCTATTCCAAAGACAATTATTGAAGCGAGAAACAAGACAATGCACAACGCGTTAATTATCATTTCCATTTTAATTTTCCCCTTTCGCTATTGATCACATCAGACCAATATTGTCATCTACTTCTGTTATATTATCGACTATAGTCAAATATTATCTATTATGATCTCCTTTTAGTAGAGGTGGTCATGTCGATGTAGTTTTAGTCCAAACAGAGAAAGGGGTTTTTGTCATGAACGTACAACTAACTGCAAGAAATTTTGCTCTTACTAAGGGGATTAAGGATGCTGTCAATCAGCGATTAGAAAAACTGCATAAATATCTTGATGATAGTAATCGAATTCAAGTTATTATGGAATCCTTCACGCACGGACAAAAAATCGAAATCATGTTCTATCTTCATGGGACATTCGTAAAATCGGAAGAAAAAAACGAGGATTTGTATATTGCTATTGAATTGGCGACAGACAAGTTGGTGAAAAAACTGAACAAACTTGCTCGCAAAAAGGCTGACCGAAGTCATGATTCTCTACGCTTCCCTTACGAAGCACAAATATTTACGAATAACGAAGATGATGACAATGAACACGCCAAAATTACAAAGCGTAAACAATTTGATATGAAACCAATGATGGAAGAAGAAGCTATCCTACAAATGGAAATGCTCGGTCATGAAACTTTCATGTTCTTTAACGCAGAAAGCAATAGCATGGCGCTATTGTACAAACGAAAAGATGGTAATTTTGGCATTATCGAAAGTGTGTATTAAACTGCTCGACAAAGGCTTTGGGGTAAAAACCCAAAGCTTTTTCTATTGAATAAGGAATAATAACTTGTTAAGTTGACTATAGTCAATGATAATGTTACATTGTAACAAGGTTACAAAAATAATGTGGGAGGTTGAATTGACTAATGAGTAAGACATCCAAAGTTGTAAGGCTCAGCCCTATAGAACAACAAATAATTGAGAATATTCGAATGGCTGATAAACAAACATTGTATCAAGAACTGATCAAACTGTTCTCGTCTCCATATCTGAGGGATTCACAAGATTTTCCAACATTAAAGCAAATCTATTTTGCCACACACGAACCCCCTACTATTACTCTTGATCTATTGATTCAACAAGGTTTTATGACAGAAGAAACGGCTGATTACCTTATAAAATGTCTCTCTCTCTCCAAAAACATACTTATCCTTGGGGGTGTAGGGACTGGAAAAACGACATTGCTGCAAGTCCTTCTTGATTCCGTGCTGAAGTCTCGACCTGATCAAAGAACAATTGTATTAGAACGATACTCTGAGCTTAAAATCTCGAAAGTTGATAGCGGCAATAAACCCGATTGCCAAATAAAGAATAACCTTAGTATAGAAGACTTGTCTTCCATTAATAAAACACCACTGAGCAACCTCATAATCGGAGAAATTACTTCTCTCGATAATATTCTTAGTCTTGCTTTTGGATTAAAGGCAGGTAGTAGAATTCTGGCAACTATGCATGGATCAGACTGGAAAACTGATATCCGCGCTCGCATTCAAGGAAACTTCAAGGATTATGTAGAAGAAACGTTAATCAATCAACCATTTGTCATTGTAAAACTCAGTAAACGAAATCGCTCAATTGAAGAAGTATACGAGGATTTCATCGAACGCCATGATGAAGGGGCAGTCGCATGACTCCCCTCTTGAATACATAAACAAATCTTCGTTTTATCCTATAATCCTATAAGATAAAAAAAGAAAAGGAAGGTTCTAAAGAACCTCCTCTTCTAAATCAAATCATCTTCTTCTTCTGTAGGAAAGCTAAACTCATTTTCCCCTTTTGTCTGAGCCGCTGGATCCTCCCCGCTCCCTCCAATCACGAAATCATCAGTAAAGTCTTCATCAGGGTTTACAATTTCTTTCCCCTTATAAAGATGTTCTTTATCATTTTTTCTTGACGGAGCTGTTTCTACTACACTTTTAGCGATCACTGGTTCCGCTTCAAGAACTTCTTCCATTTCTGGTTCAAGAGAAGAAGGTGTCATATGAGCATGTTTAGCAAATACAGTTTCCTTATATTCTTGTACCATTTCATCCAATTTATCATTCAATTCATTCGGGATATATTGAATGATACCCACTCCAGGAAGCTGGATACTATTATTTTTAATAATACAGTAGACAATCTCACCAAAATCACGATAAATAAGATCAGCTGGAGAAAAACGTGCTTCTTTTGTTTCTACTACACTCGTGCTTTCACTTGGAGAACCAGCCGATTGAAATCCACCAAGCGGACTGAATTTTTTCCTACTTACGGTTTTTCGGATCTCTCTCTTAACGATTTCACCAAATTGATCTGAGTAATATTTAGCATCTTGTGCATTTCCTCCAGGGTAAATAATAATATTACGAGCATTGGTAGATACCAGCTCAACAAAGTCTTTCCCATCCTGCCCACTACCCATCCCGATCAATGCTCGGTTTTGTGTTGCTAAATGCGAAGCCACACGGTAAGATCGTCCCTGTGTCAGCATGTCTGCAAACCCTGGGTTTGAGTATACTTGAAACTCGTCAATGTAAAGGAAGTGTGGTCTTCGGGTATTCTCATTTCCAGGTCGTCTAAAAACAGAAGATTGGAGTTGGAGAATGATAAAGTATCCAAGAAACCGTCCGAGGTCACGCAATGCTCCTTGTGCAGTCGTGATGGCAAGAACGCCACCCTCTTCGAGAATTTTATCGAAATCGACATCATTCTCACCGTTAGGAGGATTCAACACCCTTCTCAAGTGTGGATTATCAGTGATCTTCGACACTTGAGAACGAAGTCCCGAACAATGCTCATAGGTTTTACTTTTCTCATTGAAGTATTCATTTAGGAACCAAGATGCAATGTCTGCATTTTCCTTTGTCGTCTCGGCACTATCAGTATTGAGACGAGAGAACTGAGTTACCATTTTCCTTCCCATACCACCTGAATTGTGAAGCAAACGAGAAAGCTCAATAAGATTTGCTTTATTACCATATAACCTCTTTAATACTTTCAAAGCATTTCTGATGAGTCCTTCATTCATATCTAAGAAGAATTGTGGAGAGTCAGGATTCAACATTTTGAATGTCGTTGCCATATTTTCAATTACGTCCTCTTCTTTTCCATACAGTGGATTAAAATATGGACAATTTGGCAAAATCGGGTTGAAATAAACAGCTTTCCTTCCATAATGTTCTGCCATAGAATATATTTTTTCCGCAAGATCAGACTTTGGCTCCAACACTGTAATCCCACAATCAAGATTTTGCATATCTTGGTTAATCATTGGTATGATCGTTTGACTGGTCTTACCTGAACCCGTAGGACCAAGGATAAGCATGTGCAAAAAACGATCTTTATATTTGAGAAAGACTGGTTTCTTTGTTTCCATATTAATCGCGATTTGAACATCGCCCATCTTTTTTTCCTCAGTTGAAAATCCAGCAATTTTCAATTTTTCTAAAACTGACTGTTCATAAACATTGTTCAGAGTTTCTTTTACAGCTTCACTGCGAAAGAACGCAACGCTCCCCACTAACAATCCGATGTTTACGAAAAAGCTCATTCGAAATAGCGATAATGCTTTTGCTGTATTTTGAGAACCTAATGTATTCGCCATACCCAAGAATAAATGATTCACGACAGAACATGCGAACACAAGTAAGGCTATTTTGAAGATCCAAAATCCAATCTTTTTTTGATCTTCAGACGCTTTATCCTTGAAAAACAAGAACCCCATCACGACAAAAACAAATGTCACGAGGATGACAGTAAAATTACTGCTAAAGAATACATATCCAGCAATAAAGTTTGCCAATTGCAGCATAAAGGTAGCAACCATTATCGTTAAAAAATTCTTTCCTGTCACTTCAAAGAACTTTTCTATTTTTTGTTGTTTCTCGTCCATCTTTTTCCCCCTTTTCTATTTCTTTTCAATTAATGAATATATCTTTTTCCATTGTAGAATCGTTTTGTATGGAGTCTTCACTCCCTCTACGGGTAGAACGGTATAAACCCTCGAATACCCATCTGCAAATTCAATTACATAGCTAACCAGATGATGACCTTCGATTTCAAAATCAAGTTTGTGAAGAGTTTTCACATTTGGATACATGTTGATAACATCTACATAAATATCTCCTGTTGCTTCCGTTGATTTATTGAGAATCCGAACGCCACCACTAAAAATTGGATTAAGACTGCCTTGCTCCAAAATGATTTCCGCTCGATAGCGATCATTTAATACCAATGTTCCAAGCAATGCATTCTCAGGATCTTTAATTGAATTTAAAATACCTACCATTCCATCAAACTCAATCATTTCACCATGATCGCCAGTCATTTCTTGCTCTTCAGTTGGCGGAACAAGATTAGCAATCATAGATCCTTCAAAATAAAATTGATGCAGTTTTTCACCTGGTTCCTTGTTCTCTACTTGATCTACAATTGATTTCAGATCCTCAACACCTTTTAAAAACTCAAAGTTCCGAAACGCTTTCCTTGCTTCATTTTCATAACCAACCGCTTCGCTTGATCCAATGCTTCTCAACTGCTTCTCTGGTGGCTTTTCGTAAATATCTTCCTTGTTTGGTGGCTTTGGTTTTTCCGTCACATCAGGTGTTTCAGAGTTATTACCTGTTTGAGTTGGCTTTGATGGTTGCTCTTTTGATGGTTCTGGATTATCAACGACAGATGTTTTATCCGAAAATGACATATACAAACTCAATGAAATTCCACATATAATCCCACCCGTTAATAAACCCAAGAGAATTTTCTTCTTCATTTATTTCCCCCCTTTTTGAATTATTGATGAAATGTGAACCACCCCTCCGCTGCAATATGGGTATGGCTCGTTTATATAAGATAGATTTCAACTCTTCTGTTTATAAGCAACATTTGTAGGAAGCATAACGAACACAAAAAAGAACCCCGCTACGAAGTAGCAGAGTTCGTTCTTCATTATCCTCTTGGTGGAAAGACAAAGCTAATTTTATTGTCTTTCCATTCAAGTTTTGCTTTTCCAAATGGAAACTCTTTCTCACTCGTCTGTTTTCCACTTAGGATATCTTTCATATCCTTTTCGGTGATATCGATATTGCTAATGACTTTCTTTTGGATGAAATCACAAGGATTTTTATAATTCTCACACAAATAAAAGTTTGTTTTAACGACTACGTTCTTCGAACATTTTGGACATTTTCCGATTACCTTAGATGCTCCCCCACTTGAGCTACCTGTAGAAGAACTTCCCGCTCCCACAGGAACAACTTTGCACTCAGAATTTAACACAAGTCGAGCTTTCTTTTTTGCTCCCGATTTATAGGTCAATTCGAATTCCTTGGTTTCTTTTCCGGTAATGAGTTTCTTCGCCTCCGTTTTAGAGATTTTCACACCTCCGATTTCTTTCCCAATTAGAAAGTCACACGTATCTTTGTATTTTGTGCAAAGATAATAAGACTTACCTTCAACGACATTTGAGCTACATTTCGGGCATTTACCCAAAATCTCTTTGTCCGAATTTTGACTGACAGCCACTTTCGTATTCTTAAAATCATCAATCATCGATTTTGTATAGTTAACCATTTCTGTGTAGAAATCTTTCGGATCATAGGTGCCTTCTTCAATATGGGACAACTTTTGTTCCCATGTAGCCGTAAGCTCAGGCTTCGTAATGTCTTTACCTTGTAGACTTTGGATGATCTCAATGCCAAAGTCCGTTGCATAGTAAGACTTCACTTTCCCCGATCCCTTTAACTCTACCATTTCCAACTTGATAATTTTTTTGACAATTTCACCTCTTGTTGCAGGTGTTCCAAGACCTTTTTCGTCCTTAAATACACTTGACAGTTCTTCGTCTTCGATAAACTTTCCTGGGTTCTCCATTGCTTTACCCAAAGTCTCATCGTTATAACGATTTGGAGCTGTTGTTTTCTTTGCAATCAATTTGGTTTCTTTAATCTCAAAAACTTCTCCCTTTTTCACATCTGGAAGAATGTTGTCTGAGCCTTTGAAGTCGTACAACTTCATAAACCCAAGATCTTGTAGAACGCTACCTGTCGTTTTAAAACGATGACCATTGCTTTCCGTGACAACGTTTGTCTTGTTTGTCACCATCGGAGGCAAGAAAATCGCAAGGAATCGTTTGGCAACCAATAAATAGACATTCTTTTCTTTGGTATTAAGTTTTGACAAGTCTGGAGTAACATCCGTTGGAATGATCGCATAGTGATCCGTTACTTTACTATTGTCTACGTACTTTTTGTTTTTTGAAGTAGTATCCAGAACCGATGCATCATTCATAACTTCTGAAACAAGATCCTTCAATTCCGAAACGGTCAATAGTGGTTTTAAATGCTTTTTGAATTCCTGCGCTATCGACTTCGTAATATATTGTGAATTGGTACGAGGATAACTTATGATTTTGTGCTTCTCATACAATGATTGAGCAATTTCAAGTGTTTCCGCCATCGTGTAACCAAACGATCGGTTAGCCTCATTGGATAATTCCTGTAGCGAATGCAGTCCAGGTGCATATTTCGTTTCTTTTTTCTTTTCTACATGTAGCACAGTGCCATTCTCGGCGAAGTTACCACACATTGCCCTTGCTTTTGCTTCATCAAAAAATCTTGTTTCATTTTCATTTTTGTGATCGAAGTAAATCCCTTTATACTTTCCACCAAAATTAGCTTCAATTTCCCAGAAATCCCTGGGAACGAAATTCCGAATGTCAATCTCCCTATCCACAATTAGTTTCAGAACAGGAGTCATTACTCGCCCAACGTTAATTTTCTTGTTTGCAACCATTGTTACAGCCCTTGTCCCATTTAATCCAATCAACCAATCAAAATACGCACGATATTTGGAGGCTATGGTCATGTTTTTTAATGATGGCTCAGATTCGTCACGCAAGTTATTCAATGCTCTGCTTAATTCGTTTTCTGTCAAATCCGAGAACCAAATACGTTTTACAGGAAGTTTCGCTCCAATCGCATCATAGAAACTAAAAAAGATGTGTTGACCTTCTCTACCAGGGTCACACGCATTAATTACATAATCATATCCACCGTTTAATACTTCGTCTTTAATCTCTTTGTACATTGTAAGTTTATCTTTGGTAGGTTTGTACCGAAATACATCTGGAATCATGGGTAATACAGCCAAATTCCATTTTTCCCACTCAGGCTTATATTCATGTGGTTCAACAAGAGTCATCGTATGTCCAGCGAATGTTTTAAAAGTAATTTGATCTTTATGTCCAAATTTGTTGTAAGCCTCTTTTATTTCCTTCATCAATGAAGGTTTCTCAGCAATTAGTAATGCTTTCATTTTATGATTTCATCCCCTTTAGTCAATATTGTTATTTATATTATACTATAGTCAATATTGATTGTAAAAAATTCTTTCACATTAAAGGGTATACTTCAACCAATAATCAGCATGATTTTCTTAATCTATTTTCATATTAAACATTATTCGAAATGAAATTAAACCATAAAAAAAGAAGGTGTAAGCGATGCTATTTTTCAACATCGATTACCCTTCTATTAGAAGATGTTCAACCTCGTGATAGGTAGTAGCAAAACAAGTGCTTTCCCCTTTACATTCTCTTCTTTTAAGAATCCCCAATGCGAAGAGTCTTCTGAGTTATTACGATTATCTCCTAATACAAAATAGTGACCTTGTGGAACAAGGACTTTTTCAAATTTGTACAATGGCTTCTCCAGTAAATAATCTTCCTGCAACGACTCGCCATTCACATAAACACTTCCGTCTCTTACTTCGACCTCATCTCCTGGCATACCGATGATCCTTTTCACGTACATCAGCTTCTCATCCAGTGGATAGACAAAGTAGACAATATCTCCCCTATCCACATTTTTTGTATTTGCATACAAGATGAAATCATCTCTTTCTAAGGTAGGAGACATACTCTCGCTTGGTACAATGCCAAGGGAAAAGAAATGAAATAAAATACCCAACATGATTGCCGCTCGCATAAAACGATAACTTTTTTTCCAGACACCTATGAAGAATTCCCTACCAAATAAATCTTTCCATGTCCATTGTTCTTCTTGCGTCAGAACTTCCTTTTCATTTTCTGTTTGCATGACAAACACCTGCCTTTTGGCTCTTTGCTCCTTCATTCTATGCCACAAAACCAACATGTAAAAGAAAAATAAGAAAATAGCCGTTATTACGGCTATTAGGCGGCAGGATTCACTTCTTTTCTTACTTTTTCTTCTATTAATGAGTTTCGAGTAGTGTTGTTATTTTTCATAGCAACTTCAAGGGAGGATATCATCCCTACATTCACTACTTTCTTCTTAGCTCTTGTCCAACCAGTATAAATGAGGTTCTTTGTTAGCATATCCTCTTGGGAAGAGTGGATTGGCATAATAACGATTGGATATTCGCTGCCTTGGCTTTTATGAATCGTCAACACATACGCCAGTTCAACCTCTTCTATTGAAAGTTGATCGTAGATGACACTCTTTTCATCATACTCGATCTTCACTTGCAGACCGTCATCAACATCTTCCCAAATTTTTTCGATTTTTCCAACCTCACCGTTAAATACTTTAAGATCTTTATTGTTAACTGTGTGAATGACACGATCTCCTTCTCGGAGAACATTCAATTCATCCAGTTTGATTTCAACTTTTTGTTCAGATTGAGGATTGAACTTGTCTTGCATCAGACGATTCAAGCTCCACACTCCCAAATCACCTTTGCGAATCGGAGAAAGAATCATGATATCATCCAACTTGTAACCATGATTCTTGGTAAAACGTTCCACACATTCAATGATCGCTCTTTGTGCAGTAATACGATCTTGTTTTTGAATGAAATAGAAATCATCTTTGCTTTTATCAAATGTAATTTGATCTGTGCGACCCGAAATGATTCTATGTGAATTCATTACAATTTGACTATCTTGCGCTTGTCTAAAAATTTCAGTCAAACGAGTCGTTGGAATCTTTCCTGAATTGATAAGATCTCGAAGAATCAAGCCAGGACCTACTGATGGCAACTGCTCATAGTCTCCAACAAACAAGATACGAGTATTTTCATGAACCGAAGCAAGTAATCGATAACATACATAAGCATCCATCATAGAAGTTTCATCAACAACAAGGAGATCTCCTTCTACTATTACTACTCGATCTGTATCTTCATCATGTCCCAATCCAATTCCTCGATGGATAGTCATCGCATCCATCCCTGTTAGTTCGGACATACGCTTTGAAGCCTTTCCTGTTGGTGCAAACAAATGAATAATCGCTTCGGGCTTTTGTAACAACTGATGAACGAATTTGACACATTGGATAATAGAGTTAATCGTCTGTGTTTTACCCGTTCCTGGACCACCCGTTAAAATACTAATTCCACTCGTCAACGCCATATAGATAGCAGACTTTTGCTTCTCCGCAAAGGTGAAGTTATACGTTCTTTCATAATACTCGATAAAGGTTTTGATGTCCGATTCAGAACAAATAGCAGGTTTCGGCTCCTCTACTAACTTTTTCAACAGGGTAACAATGCGATTTTCCATGAAAAAGTTATTTTGAAGGTATACACATGACTCTCCTTTTTCATTTCGTTCGATGACAATTCGATCTTGTTCTTTTAATCCATTAAGGGCTGTCTCGATGTCGTTGCTATCTAAACGGTATTGCTCCCCTTCATATGAACCTCTTTTTAACAAGAACCCAGGGAGAACTTTCTTAATCTCTTGACTTGAAACATATAAATCTCCTCTGGCAGTTGAACACCACTGTAAAAAAGAGACAACCGCTTCTTTTACTCGATCTTTATTTTGATAAGAGAACCCTAAATTGTATCCAAACTTATCTGCAATAGAGAAACCAATTTTATCAATTGAACATAGAACGTATGGGTTTTCCCGAATCTTTAAGATTGCCGCTTCTCCAAATTCTTCATACACTCGAAGAGCTGTTTTATACCCCCCACCATAGGTAAGAGTGAACATCGCAATTTCTTCAAACTTTTTGTGCTTAAACAGCTTTTCATGAATTGCCTTTGCCCTTGCCTCGCTGATTCCTCCGACTTGCAATAAATTCAGATGATTTTCCTCAATTTTGGTCAATGTTTCTTCCCCAAAATAGTTTACGATTTTTTGAGCAGTTTTCTTTCCAATTCCTTTCACATAGCGCCGAATAAAAGTTTCAATACCCTTCTTCGTCTGTGGGACAATTCGTTTTGCAAGATCCACCTTAAATTGATAGCCAAATACATTGTGATTGATCCATCTACCATCAGCTTCAAATTCATCACCGTCATAAATAGATACAAAGTTTCCAACAATGATGAGTTCAGATGCAGGAGCAAATGAAGACTTATAGCGAGTAAAACGAGCTTCCGCAATTGTATACCCTGTATCTTCAAAATGTTTCCTTACTTTCTTCACTTCAAACCTAACCGTTTGTGGGATAACTTCTGCTTCAAGATAATCAATTTTACTTAATAGATTGCTTCGTTCTGATGAATCTTCATACTCTTTTGCTTTATTTCTCAAAGAGGATAATTGCTGTTTCAATTTATCCAATTCTTCATGGGTTAGCATTGCATGCATGGATTTTCGCTTAATTTCACTTAACGTTGCAATTATTGGATTTATAGGTTTCCCCGCATTCGTTTTGTCTCCTTCCATACTCCTAACTTCTCCTCCTATCGCTCGATGAGCTTCACTGTTGTATTTACCACGACGTTGATTTGCGTATCGGCGGTAGCCTCAAGTAAGAAAAACTCTTGATTATCAATGACAACGGGCTTCATGACAACTTCAAGCAATTCATTTTCATCGGGGTTTCGTTCCGATTTAATCAACATTTGAACCTTGAGCCGATCATTGCTTGAACTCATCTGTTCTTTTGCTGGTCTTGTAATTTCCCTTAAAGTCTCAACCTTTTTCTTCGTTACGCGACTCCTCACTTCATCAGCGGATTCTGCTACAAACGCTTCCCTATCCATAACGACTGGAACAATTAAATTATTTAACTCCATATGGATTACTTCTTCACCATTCTCAAAATGCAGATAGACGTCATGTTCAAATTCATGAATACCTGCAAAGTTGGATTTGTATTTGTGCTGAAAATGAAACCCTCTTTTCGAATGCAAAACTGTTATTTTGGTTGGTCGATACATTTTCCCAATCAAGATAATCACTCCTATCTATCCCTTATATATCCCCTGTTTTATTGGTTTTTTACTATATTTACAACTCTTATTTCATCCTATTACAAAGGTAATTTTATAGTAACAAAGCGACTGTATTTCGTCAATTATTTTTTACATAATTGATCGTTCAAGGTAAAACACAGTTACGGAATAATTGATTTCAAAATCACATAAAACAATCATTGACAATAGTCAAGAAACTAAAACAGTAAGCGAAGTAAGGAAGAAGGGAGGGAGATCGTCGTGGATAAACGAGTTCTAATAGTTGATGATGCGTATTTCATGCGAAAACTCATTAAAAATAAGTTGGAAGAAGCGGGTGGATATGTAGTTGTCGGTGAAGCTAAAAACGGAAAAGAAGGAATTACTCTCTATTTTGAGTTAAAACCTGACTTCGTGACGATGGATATCAAAATGGACGGAATCTCTGGAATTGAGGCAACACGCCAAATCTTATCGAAAGACCCAGATGCTCGAATCATCGCTGTGACGGGTTGTAATGATGACGAAATCATGGCTGAGATGATGGCGGCAGGTGCAAAGGATTATCTAAAAAAACCTTTCCAGCCAGCATTTCTATTAACTTCCATTGAGAACATGTTTTCAAAAGAGTCTGCAAGTCAGATGCCAGAAACGGAACTGACTACCGTAGAACCAAACGGATTAGAAGAAGACTTTTTCGCTAATACGAAATTTCATTTGGCTGATAAGCCTGATGAAAGTCGTGAACGTCTGCTTGTAATTGAAAACAGTGAAGATCTCATTGAATTTCCAGAAGAGTTTATTGCTGAAGAAAGAGAAAAAAACGCTCTTACACAAAAAGCAAGTCCTGCGGATAAAGAGATTCATCAAGATGAGCAATCATACGAGTCACCTATTCAACCACATGAGGATTTCATTGAGGAAACCATTCAACAAGAACCTGTTCTTGTAACACCTATGCGTCAGGATGCGAATGAAGAGACAAAAGACGAATCAGCAATCTCTACATCGGAAGAACCTGCTCCCCCACCATTTTCACCTCATCAAAGTGATGAGCCAAACTCTTACATGCAGATTAAACCACCAAGAGGAAAAGTTTTGACTCAACCGATTTACCGTTCTTATGAAATAGATGAGGAATTGGTAGAGCCAGTTATTAATGACAACGATGGTGACTCAAGTGTTCCATCGCAAAAAAAAGGCTTTATAGCCAAACTTGTAAACCTGTTTTCAAAAAAATAAACCCAATTAAAGGAGGATTACATTATGAAGAAATTCGTTCAATTTGAAAAAGCTATGCAAGAAAAAACAGTTATGAAAGGTCTGGTAAAGGTCGTTCAACACAATCAAGAGCTGGGGACAGATGTCTTGATTCTTGACCTGGATGGTGTAAAAGGAATCATTGTTCGGGATGAGGTTGATCTTGAAGTCAACTGGAAGTCTCTCGTAGGTTTCTTGGGACGAGAAGTAAGCTTCGTAGTCAAAGAAATTGATAAAGATAGTGGCGTAGTCATTTGCTCACGTAAAGCTGCACAAGAAATTCTAAAAGATTCGATAATCGATCGCCTGAAAGAAGGAGAAGTGTTTAATGCACAAGTCATCAATATTCTCAAATATGCTGCTTATGTTGAGATTGAAGGCGTTTCAGGTCTATTGAAAAATGTAGACTTTGCTGACGATTATACAACTGTCGGTGAAGTTCTGAAAATTGGCGATACCGTTAACGTGAAATTGAAGAAAGTTTCTACAAACAATCGATTGATTTTCGAAGCTGTTGAAAAATACAAAAATCCAACCATTATGGAATTTGAAATGTTTGAACGTGATCAAGTTGTTCTTGGCGTCGTTCGCAACGTAAAGCCTTGGGGCGTTTATGTGATGATCGCTCCAGGAATTGATGCCCTCTGCCCGATCCCTGGTACGGGTGAAATTGAAGAAGGCATGAAGGTGTCCTTCCGCGTCACTCAAGTTCGTCCAGATGAAAAACGTGTTCGTGGAAAAATTGTCAGAGTCCTGTAATTATAGCAGGAAAATAGTGGGCAGGAAGATTTGTCTTTCTGCCCACTCTCTCTAAAAAAAATCCAAAACGAAAGGAGCGTTCTGAAATGTATCTACAACAAAAGGATGGGGAAATTGTTATCATCCCTGCTGACCTAAAACAAACATTTGAAAATAAGTTTACCCCGAATATTAGCAAAATCGAGATCATTAAGTTGAAAAACAACAACGTAATAAGAGATCGCGACCTTATTATTGCTAAATTTCTGTTTCAATTCAAATTTGCGACTGTGGAACAAATTTACAAGCTTCTTGGAGAAGAATCCTCTAAGGTGAATCTCAAGAATCGTTTGGACAAACTCGTAAAATACCGAGTCCTAAACAAGTTCATGCTCTCTGACCATGAAGAAGAACGAATTGCACCAGATGCTTTCGAAATTTATTGTTTGGATTTGGGAGGTCGCTACCTCCTATCGCACTACTCTAATGAAGATACGTCAGATTGGTATAGCATCATTAATATGAAATCTTCGGAGATTATCAGTAAAAACTTACTGACGACAGAATTCTATCTGCGTGTAATGGAAACATGTGGTTCAAAGATTTCTCACTTCAAGCCTGAACCAGAATTGCGGGTAGGTAAGAAAAATGTAGTTCCTTCTTTTGAGATGTGCATGAAAGTTAATGGACAAACCAAATATTTCATTGGGGAAGTCGTTCGAGAATATGATTTTCCTGTTTATCTTCGTGAAAAAGCTCAGAAATTAGAAAGCTTACTGGCGACTAATGCCTGGAAAAAATACTATTATGATTCTGGCTCTGAGCCAATTCTCTTTGTATTTGCGGATAGTGATCTAACAGCGCTTGAAACAAGTCAACTCATTTATCAAACAACAGAAATCAAGAATTTTCGAGTTTCGACTGACGAACGTATTGGAAGAGAATTGTATGAAACAGGAGCATTTTTAAAATACATTGAAGAAAAAGACGTTCTGCAAGAAATTAAAGCAGCTACGTTTGCGCCGTAAAAGGAGCACAAATATGGAAATGAACATCCATGAATATATTCAGCAATGCAGAATTGAACAAAAACTGTCTATCCAAGTGCTTTCCAAGATGAGCGGCGTATCGGCTTCTCACATCTCGCGTATTGAGAGAGCAAATCGTAGACCTTCTCCAGAAACGCTTGAAAAACTTGCTCCGTATCTTCAAATTGAGTACGTCAAACTTCTCGAAGTTGCAAATCTGTTAGAAAAGAAAGAAAAGCAGGTGATCCATTTGGAAGATGTATTGAATCATCCTAAGCTATTTTTTAAAGGTCAAATAATTGATGATCAATTACGCAATCATCTTCTTCGATCTATTGCTTAAAGAAAAAGGACTGATCTTTTGTAGATTCAGTCCTTTTTCTTATACAAGCAATATTTCATAAAACAGTGTTGTAATTATCGCAAGTCCTCCCAACAGAGATGTGCATATTAACGATATCATAATATTTCCCATGGCTTCTTTGCGTTTAACTGGATTTGATGACAAATTACCTAATTGAATCATGTGATAAATGAAAATAAGGATACTTGTCAATACACCAAATCCCGAAAAGTAAGCCAAAATGAGGCGATATTCTACTATGAATGCATTCCATGCATTTACTAACTTCTCATTCTCACCTGCAAAAGACTGCGTTGTATTTAAGCAAATGATTAATCCAATAAAAAAGAACATAATAACTGGTTTCCACCATGTTTTTTTCATCACCTTTCCTCTCCTTTCCCTCGATGTTTGTTTCAAAAATGTTCTTACATCATAAGGAAAAGACAGCTTGATTATTCAATTTGAATTATTGACCTCATCCTACAGGTAATCAAATTTACTATAAACAAAAAATATGGTATATTGACTATATGCAATATGATATTGAATTTACGTCTCATCATTTCATTTTTTCTTACCCTACAATATAAACAAGAAAATAAAGGACAGGAAGTCTTACTATAAGACAACCCTTTATTATTTCTCATAGGAGGATCATTGTGAAAAAAGGAAAGGTATTTGTCATTGACTCTCGGTCTGATGGAAGTGGTAAAGCAACACAAACAGAACTACTACATGACCGACTATCAAAAGAAGGCTATACAGTAAGGAAAGTTGACTATCCTAATTACAAGAGCGAATCGTCCTCTTTAGTCAAAATGTATTTAAAGGGTGCGTTTGGTTTAGATCCAGGATCAGTTAATCCATATATGGCGTCTACTTTTTATGCTGTAGATCGATGTGCTTCATTTCATGCAGACTGGAAAGATTTTTATGAATCTGGCGGTATTATTTTGGCAGACCGATATACAACGTCAAACATGATTCATCAAGCAGTAAAGATCGAAGACACCAAGGAGCGAAAAGCTTATTTAGATTGGTTGTATGATCTGGAATATATCAAATGCCAACTTCCTATTCCCGATCAAGTATTCTTACTGGATGTGCCTGTTGATGTCTCCTTTGAGTTGATGAGGAATCGTCTAAACAAAATTGACAATAGCGAAAGCAAAGATATACACGAATCCAATTTCGAGTATTTGCGAAAATGTTACGATAACGCCTCTGAGATTGCGAATCACTATGGATGGACACGTATCGCATGCACAGAATCTATTGTTATGCGTAGCATTGAATCCATTCATGAGGAGATCTACAAAAACCTCATCCCCCACCTCTTATAAAAACGCATGAACCCATGCGTTTTTATTACTGAATGGCAATCTTAAATTGTAAAATAAAATTGACACTAAAGAGAAAAAGTGATAAGTTTTATAAGAAATGGTTTGAGGAGGAATCTATCAAAATGCTTGAAAAATCTATACAACTCATATCTTTATCAAAAAAGATACTCAGCAAACAAAAGATAATTCGAAGAACGATTTTTTTTGTTCTTGGATTCACTCTTTACTTCCTATTTCAACAACCCTAAAAACGAATCTGATTCTTCTGTACAAGCCTAAATTGTTAGGCTTCTTTTTTTTGCCAATTTATTGGAATTAGTTTGGTAAAAAATACTTGACACATTCAATAATGCGTGGTAGCTTGTATGTAGGTCTAAGACTACCAATTCTACTTGTATCTAAACGATATTACCAAAACGGTATTCTATATATGATTTTTAACGCATCTGGAGGATGGAAAAACATGAGAGAACAAAACGATTACTTCGCAGAACTGAAAACGAACGGAAAGCAAAAGATTGCGAATTTAGAAGAATTGAAAGAAAAGGGCTTGTATATCATAGAAGATGATGAAATTGTGGTTGAGATGCTCCTACCACAAGTGCTAAAAGAAAAGGGGTTGCTCATTTCTGATCTGGCAAAGCTAACAGGTATCTCCAGACAGAATATAAACGCCGTCATCCGCAACGCTATGAAGCCAGGTGTTGACTTTGTATTGAAGGTAAGTCATGTGCTCGGTGAACCGATTGATAAGCTATTCAAACTCAGAGAGAACGCATGGGTCAAGCCATTTAAGATTGGTCGAGACTCCTCTGTATTCGTTGATGTGCTTCATTTAGAAGTCGTCGATAACTCGATGAAACGTCAAGCTATTAAATCAACTGGAAAAGAATACTTCCACAAAAATACAAAAGAAACATTCTCAAAAAAAGAGTATGAACAAATGATTAAAACGTATGTTGAGCAACATGTGGAAGAAAAAGAAAAAGAAATCAGCAAAAAGGAACCCAAACTATCTCGAAATACAATTAATTCCCATGCTGTAGAAGAACTAAAACAGGAATTCAACAACGACTACAGTAAGATTTATAAAAAAATTGGCGAAAGGTTTGAGCCTTATACGCTGAATACTTCTAAAAGGTGGTGACTTCAATGAGAGGGTTGTTGGTAAAGTTTAAGCAAAAGAATTTCGTCCAAAACATCGTCATTGAAGTAGTAGCTGATTTGCTCATGCTTGCAATGGGTATTATTGTCGCTTACTATATCAAAACGATGTTGTTCTAACACTTGTATTTGTCTATATAAAAAGAGGCTTGCTAAAAGCAAAGCCTCTTTTTTTGTCTATTCACACTTGGAATCTTACTTTTTTCGTTCCTCTTTCTCTAATTTATGTCTCCCGTTTTCTTCACTCGATTCACCTGGGAGTATCGAGTAATAGCCATACCACATTTGAAATTAATAGAGCTTGACTGACCCCAAAACTCAACCCCGTTAGAAAACGAAGCGCATTATTACTTGTCCTCCACTTCCATAATTGCGTAAATCCATCGATCAACATCGGCAACAAAAGGAATCCGATCAAATAATAAGATGTCATGACATGAAACCCTACAAGAATCGGTGCGAGTGTATATCCAGCTAAAATTGATGCACATCTTGCACACAATGGCATCTTTTTGCCACCTAAGTAAAACGAGCGATCAGGACGTCGATGACAGGGAATCCAATTCAAATCTATTTTCACATGGAATCACCTCACGTAGAACAATCTGGACTGCAATCGCAATCAGGTGACTTGTCGCAGTCAGGAATAAAATCACAATCGGGCTTAGGAATATCAATGGGTAAACAATCACAAACCACATTGTTTGTTTTATTCTTCTTTATCGATCTTTGATAATAAATGACCATTCCTATAAACAAAAGAATTCCAAACCCGACTATACTTCCTCCTAATAGGTAATCCCCTTTATACAGAAATACTCCTCCTGCAATCCAGGCAATCATGCACGCTGTTAATCCAATAAAAAACAAGACTCCCCTCTCCCCTCTATTTTATTTTTCATCTTATATATCGTTCATGATGAAATATATCTGCTTTGCACTCAATTTTGTCTGACTGTTCTACCCTCTCTATAACTCGAATCCCTTTTGCATATAGTGTATGAAAACTTACGGTAAAGGGGGTTCCTCATTGAAGTATCCTGCTCACGTTGTTGGTGGTTTAACTTTCGGTATCGCCGCCAACCAGTACATTATTCAGCATCTACCGATTATTGAGCACCAGCAACTTTCACCTATCATGATTTCAGGCTTATTCATCGCTGGATCTGTTTTTGGTTCACTTTTGCCTGATATTGACCATCGTGGTAGCTACCTCGGAAGACGACTACCAGTTCTCTCTTTCTTAGCGAATGCCACAATGGGGCATCGAGGAGCGACTCACGCACCTTTTATTACTGTTGCTCTCACAACGTTATGCGCACTTGCTACCCATTACTTCTTAGATGGCATCGCTCTATTGTTTTGTCTCACTCTATTAGCAGGTTGCATGATTGGTGCCCTGAGTCATATTTTCTTGGATAGCCTTACTAAAAGCGGTGTTCCGCTTCTCTTTCCTTTGAGCAAAAAGCATTATCGACTGGCTTCTCTTAAAACGGGTGGCATTGGTGAAATACTCGTAACATTTCTAATGATTCTCATTGCAGTCTTGATTAGTACAGGCAACTTCTCTACAGGACTAAAAAGTCTTCTTCAATAATCTATATAAACGAAGGGAAAGGAATGATTTGCGGATAGCAATCATTCTTTTTGTATTGGGTAAAACATATTTTACATAAATTCGTCTTTATCTTATAATATATACTATAGTCAATATACGTCAGGAGGGATACTATGGTCAATACGGTCAAGTGGTTTAGAAAACGACCCATTGACATCGCTCATTTGAAAACACATCCCGCACTATCGGGAATCAATGACACTTCGCTAAAAATACTTGCCAGTAGAGGCATTCATACACCAGAAGACATTGAGAAATTTATGTATGGTGGCATCAAAGACTTGCATGATCCCAGAAAAATGAAAGATGCGGAACTCGCTGTTACTATCATTGAAGATTCAATTCGAAATGGAGAACATATAACCGTATATGGTGATTATGACTGTGATGGTGTAGGAAGTACCGCAACTATGACCATGCTTCTCAAAGAAGCAGGAGCAAAGGTTTCCTTTTTCACAAACAATCGTTTTGTACATGGATATGGAATGTGCCCCACTGGTGTTGACGACATGCTTGCGATGTATCCTGAAACAAAACTCGTTGTTACGGTCGACAATGGGATTTCTGCCTTTGCTGGTGTTGATTACGCGAAAGAAAAAGGCTTGAAAGTCGTTGTTACTGATCACCACGATCAAGGGGAGACGATCCCTCTCGCTGATGCTGTTGTTAATCCAAAACGACTCGATTGTGAATACCCTTTTAAAGGTTTGTGCGGAGCTGGTGTAGCCTTTAAACTCATGCTACTTCTGTATTGGAATATGGGGCTTGAACTTGAAACTGTATACAAAACCTTGGACATTGTAGCTCTCTCAACGGTTGCTGACGTTGTACCACTAATCGATGAGAATCGTATCATTGTCGCTAAAGGCTTAGAAAAGATTTCGGCAGAAGAACGGTCTGTTTTCCGCATTTTCCGTAGCGTTACAGAAGTAAAAGTCATCAATGCGCATTACACGATTGGGATGATTTATGCTCCTATGGTGAATGCAATCGGACGTTTAGATGGTGATCCACGCCGAGCTATCGAAATGTTTTTCGAAGATGATGACCAAAAAATCGAGGATACTGTTCGATACCTGCGAGAAGTCAACGAAAGACGAAAGCAAATGACGGTTGAGCAAACTGATATTGCCATAGCCATGATTGAAGGTGAACTTGATGAATCAACTGGATTGCGTAACCCAGGTGGAAAAGGACTTCGATACATAAACGTTGTCTATCATCCAGACTTTCATGAAGGTATTGTTGGACTTATAGCTGGTCGTCTTAAAGAGAGATATAACAGACCTGTTTACGTCTTTACGAAAGAACATGGCTTTATTAAAGGTTCGGGACGTGGAATTGATGGGTTTCACTTGAAACAAGCGATGGATAAAATCAAGTATCTTCTGAAAGGATATGGTGGTCACGCGAAAGCCTGCGGTCTTTCTCTGGAAGAAGAAAATTTAAACCCATTTGAAGAAGAAATGAATAAACTTGCTGAGGCAGTTCTTACAGAAGAAGATTTCGAAAAAATCCATCGAATCGAGCTTGTATTTGAACCAAACGAACTAACTGTTGATGTTGTGGAGAATCTCAAAGAACTTGAACCATTTGGAGAAGCCTTTCCAAAACCCGTTCTTGCAATCAATAATTTTAAGGTTGAGAAACAGTTCTTCATGGGTGATATGAAACAACATGTAAAACTTAAAAGTGGAGATTTGGATCTCGTCATGTGGAGTATGTCTGAACAGTATCGAAAAATGGGTGAACCATCTGTCGTTAAAGCCATTGGCTATCCTGAATTAAATGTTTGGAACAACAAGGTAACGGTACAGTTCGTTGTCAACGATGATAATCTTCGATCTGCATCTTAACTTCATCCACGTAAGAAATCTTTGCCCTACTCCCCCTACTTGAAAGGAAGAGATAATTATGTATTTCATATCAAAAGAAGAAGAACTCATAGGAAAAACAATTGCTTTCACACATATGGCACAGTTTGCCGATGCAATTACCATTGTGACAAGTGATAAAGGCATCTTTGTATTTGAACAGGATGGCTGTTCTGACGATAAAGAAATCATTGTGTATAACGACACACTGGCAAGGAGATATGTACTTGAACACACCTATTTGCGCAAAGAATTACATGAAAAAGGAATTATTACCGAAGAGGATATTTCCAAGTTTGAAGAAGAGAAACGTCGTGAGTCAGAACGTTATTTGCAAGAACAGGAAAAGCGCGTTAAAGAACAGGAACGACAAGAATATGAGCGTTTAAAAGCTCTTTATGAAAACGAATAATGAAACCTCTCCCCTTTCCTGATTAAAACCATAGCGAAGGTAAATGAAAAGAGCCAAAGGATTTTCCTTTTTGGCTCTTTTTTCAGTCTTGATTATTCTCATGATCTTTGGTCTGATGTGATGTCAGATCTTTTTGTCCTGTCATCAATGATGTTAAAAAGTGAACAGCAAAGGCAAAAACGATTTGAGCATACAAAGAAAATTGTACAGCATCGATTGCCATATCCACTTTACTAATCACCCAAATTAAGAACAAACATTCTACGAGTTTACTTGTGAACAAAAAAAACGTTTTTGGTAAAAACGATACCATCTCACTTATGATCGAAAAGAAAATATCGATGAGAAATGTGAGTGGATTTAGAATCGTTACGACAGAAACAAACACGAATGCCCCGAACACCGAATCCATTTTCATATCAAGATTTGTACAAGCCCTGATCAAATACAAGACAACCGTAAGAGCTACAGCGTAAATAATCGTAGAATAAAGCGATAACATAGAAAACAACATCCTCTTAACCCCAGTTTCTTTGTTTTGATTCATATTGAATTCATCCCTCCTTTTTATCAATTTGAAGCATTGAAATTTCAAACAATACCCTATTCTATGTATTCCGGTTTCTTTGCAAATAATGGCAACACTCCAACCGCATCGGACTAAGAAATAGTAAATTATTTTTTACCTTTTTCGCGTTGACTATAGTCATCCGTGGTGATAGAATGAATTATATGTTACGAGAAAGGAGTGAATCGGATGGCAAAACCTCCTTTGCATCCACTGACAACTACTGATGGTAAGGAACTCAGTTACTTTCAGTTGTTGGCTCATTGGGCAAGCGAATATGTCAAAAAAGATGGCATACAACTGAATTTTAAAGGGTACGAAGAAACCTTGGTGGCATATTCCAATCTAAATGAAACGGATTTACAAAAAGCTTGGAATTTAGCCAAAGAACTAAATACATGGGCGGAATACTTCTCCAGCATAGCAAACCTAATTCAAAAGCTTTACCTCGATGCGGAGGCTGAAAAGAACGAAGTGAAATCACTCGCATCTATTGAAGCAGATGATAAAAAGGTCGCCAATGGTGATCGCTTATCAAACAAAGATCCAAAGGTTGTGAATGCTCGAAAGAAACGGAATACCTTGAAATCCTTCCATGAAGAATTGGAGGCGAAAGTGAAGTTCTTAGAAAGAGCGCACTATCACTGCAAAGCCACATACGATTCTCAAACCAAGTCAACACCTACAAACCAACAACGCCCCTTCTCTACAGTTAGCTAAACGAATTGGTGGTGACGATGTTGAAGAGGAAAAAGAAATACGAGGATTTATCTTTTGAAGCACTCGCCAAAGTTGTTCATGGATATTTGCTTGAAGAAGGCTGGGGACTGGATTTGCGAGGTTTTCGAGAAGCTTTAAAACGTTACTTCCGCGTTCATGACAACGACATTGCTGAAACACATGAACTCATGATTGAGTGCAACTTGTGGTATAACTACTTCGGTGAAATTCAGGCGGTTCTTGATTTCAAAAAAGAAGAATGGACTCTTGAAGCAGATTGGCTCTATGCCCATGAAAAAATAGCTGAACCAAGTGAGCAATTAGAAAATCGGATTCAACACGCGAAACTTCGTGCAAAGCATTATGGTATGTTTTCGAAACATGTCGAGTCTCAGAAAAGATTTTTCTGGAAGGCATCTGAACATTGCCAGTCACTTTACAAACGAGGAATCGTAAATTATGCGCGATCTTAAAAGGCACTCAAACGAAAGAAAGTATCAAAAGTGCATAGTAAAGAGTAAATCATAATCCAGCAAAGAACGTTAAAACTCAATTTGTTTCGCATTTTTCAGAGAGTTTAGGAGTGAAGGGCGTGGCACGTTTGATTGATGAGGCGATCCAAAAAGGTTTCGGATGTTGGTATTGTGGCGGAAAAGACGGTGACGACTTGGTTTTCTCTGTTGCGCGCAAAACTTCCGTTCACAAATGTTGTGCTTATGGTGCATCTGCAAGGAATCCTCATGACAAGGAAGCACAGACTTTTATTGCGGAGTTTGAAGACTGATTAACCATTTTAGCTTTGGAGGCATATCCGATGAAATCTATAAACGAACTTGTGCAAGAAGCACACGGAAACGCGGTGTCAAAAGGATGGTGGGACAAGGAACGTTCATTTGGAGAAAGCATCGCGCTGATACACTCAGAGGCTTCCGAGGCTCTGGAAGATTATCGAGCCAATAAGAAACCAACAGAAGTTTGGTACGAAAAGAAGGACGAGTTAGGAATTGTGTTTGGCGAAAACCAACTTACTGCTGATTGGAAGCCATGCGGTATCCCATCAGAAATGGCAGACATTGTGATCCGCGTCATGGATGTATGTGGTTGGTACGGAATCGATCTGGAGCAAGCAATCGTGGAGAAGATGACTTATAACGCATCTCGCCCACAGCGTCATGGGGGCAAGAAAATTTAGCAATATGGTAATTCAGGAAAGGATGAGAATTCATGAAGAATGATCGAATAGATTGTCCAGACTGCGAAGGGGTTCGTTTCACAGATATGGATGAAGGCGGCGCTTACTGTTCGACTTGCGGAGAAAGAGCACCAATGACCGAGCAGCAAATCATTAAAGTGCTTGCAACAGAGGTGATGGGATGGGAGTTTATCCATGTTGATTACACGGGCACGGATGAAGAGACAACTCGGCAGAAAGAACTTACAAAGTGGATGGATAGAGTAAATCTCTTTGATGTCGGCGATTACTTTATCGATGTAGAAAATCACTTCTGGAAAGCATCTTCTGACTGGAACCCACTCAAAAACATAGCAGATGCATGGATGGTCGTGGAAAAGCTATTCATTGCAGTTGTCCCTCAGTCCCCAAACTCACCAGAGGATATGCGGTTCCTTGCATATGTAGATAATGATCCACTCAGTCCTAAGATTGAGGTGTTCGCAGGAACAGCTCAAATAGCAATATGTCAAGTTGCATTAAGAATGGTGGCTTAACAACACTGTCGTTATGGGAAGGTGCGTGAATAACTATTGGCACGGATAGATATTACGTTCAATCTCTCCCCCACTCCCCTTCATAAAAACGACACTTCAACAATGTTGAAATATGCAACTGGTCATAAATCATGAAGAATTTGAATCCACGAATTTTGAGAGAGCAGCTGTTGCTACTCTCTCCGAACTATCGATTTGATAAATGGGAGTGCCTTCAATGGATAACAAAGAGTTTTTCGATAAAGAAAGGGTATATGACGAAAAAATTGCTCCATTGATTTCTCAGATTTTGAAGATTTGCCAAGAGGAAGATATTCCGATGATTGCATCCTTCAAGCTAAAAGATGAAACCGAAGAAAACGGTGAAATGCTTTGCACCAGTTATATCTTACCTAAAGACCACTCCCCTACTAAGTATGTTGAATGCAAAAACATCATATACAGAAGGTCGTCGTTTATGGCAATGACAATTCGTTCTGAGTGATATCACAAAACAATCGATTTGTTAAATGGGGTGATGAAGTGAGGTTTACAGAAAAGCGATCCGATAGATGTAGTAAGCCGCACTGGGTCGGAAAAAGAAGGAATTTTGAAGTGATTGTTTACCAAAACACTGACAGCAAGTGGTATTACTACATGCATCACGAGAAAAAGGATATCAGGTATAACTCGCTCTGGCACCAAACAAGCTATGAGACTAAAGAAGAAGCGATGATGGAAGCGCAAAAATTGATCGATAATGCAGACTTGAGTTAACACATCAATCGATTTATTCAAATGGGAGGACTGAAAGATTGGAACTGGACGAGCTGTACTCTACAGCTAATGAGCTTGCTCAAATACATTGGAACATTCCATACACCGGAAAGATTGAGCTGGTTGATGCCAGGTGGAAGCGAACTGGCGCAAAAGTAATCCTTGGTAAGATTCCGATCATTCGGATGAGTAGGTCAGTTAATGAAAGAATGGGTTCTGAGAAAATAAAGCAGTTTCTACTCCATGAGTTAGTACATTGGTATCTATACTCCAATGGAAAGCCGTATGACGATGATGCAGAAGAGTTTGTAAAAGAGTGTATTCGGGTTGGAGCACCATTTAGCGCAACAAAAAAGGCAAGATGGGCCGCAGGGGTATACGGAAATAACGGCAGGCGGATTAAGGACGACATGTTAATAGGTGAGTAGAATGAATTGTTAAACGAATCTATCGATTAAATAAATAGGTGAGACAAAATGGTTGGTTTTGTTGTTGTCCTCGATTCAAAGGAGTTGCACCCTTTAGAAGAAGAGGCTTTAATGTCAGCTTTAACGACATTGCAAAGAACGCTTGGTATAAAAATGACAATTGCACAACTACCCGATGACTGGCAAAACATTATTAAGTTGGACAAGGTTTGAGTAAATTTAACAATCACTTTGTAAGATGGGAGGTTTGAATGTGGGTGATATCAAACATAACGCTATTGTTGTGACAGGCTCACGATACGCGATCAGTCAACTGGAAATCGTTCATGGTACAGCTCTGGCGCTATTCGGGTCGCTGGTGTCTCCGATTATAGAAAGTCGTTTAAATGGATTCCACTCCTTTTTTGTTGCACCAGACGGAAGCAAGGAAGGTTGGAAGGAGTCAGATGACGCAGATAAGCAGCGAAAGAAACTTGAAACCTTCATTGATTCGTTGGCATACAGTGACGGTTCAAACTCCATTCATTATGCAGATGTTTCGTATGGAGTGAATATTACGGAAGGCACTCCTCCAAGTATGATTGTAAAACAGGATGTATTCGACGGAATGATTAATACTGCAATGGCATTAGTTCGACAAATCAGGGATAAAGAGGAAATTACACAAGAAGAATGCGATTTTGCTAACGCCTTTATCACATATGCTAAAGAACTATCTGACGTTATAGATAAAATGGAACAGCAAAAAGGTTAATCATTGCACACAACACTCGATTAGATAAATGGGAGGGTAAAAAGCATGTACGACAAAGAAAATGTTTATGACGAAGAAATTGCTCCTCTCATGAAGAAAATTATTGAGATTTGCAAGCGAGAGCAACTGCCTATGACTGCTCAATTTTATCTCCAGGAAGAGCGGCAAGATGTTGAGTCCGAAGGCCAGCCAATGTACTGCACAACAACGATTATTCCCGCAAAGTCCGAAATGAACGAAAAAGTCCACGAGCATATGAAATACGTTGCTGCTGCAATGAAATACGGTCCGAACGGCAAACCATTTGTGATGGCAGCAACAATCAGAACATCTATTTCTTGAGTTATATCAAAGAATCAAACATGGATCTTAACAAAGAATCGATTTGATAAATAGGAAGGTGTATGGATATGAATCAATCACGAGTCATGTTCCAAGGAGTCGGATTTACTACTCATGCTATCGTAAACCATGGTAAGGAACATAGTCCTGAGAACAGGCACAACTGGATGAATCGATTGATATTTCGTGCGATTCTTAAACAGCAAAAACGAACACAACAGGCAGTTAACTCTCTTATAAAAAGGATTCAAAATCATGCGTGAATTAACTTCACACAACTGAAACTTTAAGGAGGAATCAAGTATGAACAGCGATTTGTATTCGGATTTTGAAGAGCGGTATCAAGAAGCTGTTGAGATCGTAAAAAAAACAAAGCAATGCTCAGTTACCATGATGCAAAGAAGATTGAGAATTGGCTATATCAACAGTGCTCGTATTGTTGATCGCATGGAAAAAGAGGGATTAGTTTCTCCGTACCTTGGGTCGAAGCCAAGAGAAGTCTATATTTAAGTCTACAATCGATTAATAGGAGGAATCCTCATGAAAATTAGGGCGCTTTTAGCGGTTGAAATTGATGTTGACGAGCATAACTATACCCACCTTGATGTCAATAGTGCCATTGGAGATATGGAAGTTTTTAACGAATTACAGGAGAACGCACGAACGGTTACAACCGAGTGTCTGAGTATACAAGTCATTGAAGAAGAGGTAAGCCTGTACGATCTATTTATACGAACATTTGGTTTCGAACCTTCTGATAGTACCTTCGAGCAAATATATGAAAATATACAATATGCTCTGATCGATTGCGGGGTATCCTTGAAAAAAATTGTACGCTTAGCCAAAGACTTTTATGACAAGCACGAAAACCATCAGGATGATATCCCCTATTGTTTCGCAACAGCTCTGAAAAACGAGGGACTCATGTAACTTTCGTATCGAGCAATATTAGGTTGTGTTTTTAAAAATGGTGAATACCAGATACACCACGAAGCAACCACTACTGTTTCAACAGCACCACATGCAGTCAGTTTGATATTTCTTCAAGTAAAGGGAATCCTTGCTTAGCAGCGATTAAACGAACGGTTTACGTGTATAACATAAAGTACACATATAATATTCAATAAAAATGGGAGATGAAAATCTATGATTACAAAAGAACAGCTTTTCGGAAAGAAATACAGTTTCAAACATATCGATGTGAAAGTCATTGAAAAAGATAACGATGAAAACGTTCTTGTTTTTTCTGCAAGTGTCGTCAAAACAAAACTTCCAGGACAAGCAATGAGCGAAGGTATGATGGAAATCAACAAAACGCTGTGGGATCCTTCCTCTTCTAAACGACCAAAAGGATATCTAAGCGCTGGTTCTGTTGAGAAAGATGGTCTTTTGACATGCTATTTTGTATCTGATGAGTGGCTTAAAAATACACCTAAAGAAATCATAAAAGCAAAAGAAACAGAATGGGGATTATAATATCCCTTTCTGGAACCGTCAGACTCATAAGATCATATAGGAGGGTAATCTAAAATGATTACTGAAAAGCAATTACAAAGCAAGAAATACAATTTTAAGCATATTAAAGTTGATATCGTTGAAAAAGATGATCAAGGAAATGTGCTTGTATTTGCTGGAACCGTTGTTACGACAAAACTTCCTGGTCAATCTCTCAGTGAAGGGCAACTCGAAATAAATCGAACCTTATGGAAAGAAGGGTCACCCAAGCGTCCTGATGGTTATTGGGTTCTCGGCACAACAGCAGAGCAAGACGGTTTAATGAAAAGTTATTTTGTTTCTGACGAATGGCTCGATCATACACCTAAAGAAGTTAAACAACAAAAGCGCTTTGAGTGGGGATTGTAATCAAAAACTATGCTGAAACCCGAGAGAATGGCGCTTGTAGGACAGCTTATTCTGAATTAAATTCGGTAATTTATACGACATCATTCATCAATTATTCATAACAACTACTATTCAGGAGATGATTTGAATTGAGTAAAGATAAAAAAGCGGCACTCGAATCTGCATTGCGTCAAATCGAAAAACAATTTGGTAAAGGTTCCATTATGAAGCTTGGGGAGAAAACAAACATGCGAGTTGAATCCTCTTCTTCAGGCTCTCTCTATCTCGATGAAGCGATTGGAATCGGTGGTTATCCAAAGGGTCGTATTATTGAAATTTACGGACCTGAATCGGCGGGTAAAACCACTGTTGCTCTTCATGCTATTGCAGAAGTTCAAAAAGCTGGTGGACAAGCCGCTTTTATTGACGTTGAGCATGCGTTAGATCCTATTTATGCAGCTAAACTTGGCGTTAATGTAGAAGAACTCCTCCTCTCTCAACCTGATACGGGTGAAATGGCGTTAGAGATTGCTGAAGCCCTTGTTCGAAGCGATGCTGTTGACATTCTTGTGCTTGACTCTGTAGCCGCTTTAGTTCCAAAGGCAGAAATTGAAGGTGACATGGGCGATTCTCACGTTGGACTACAAGCACGTTTGATGTCTCAAGCAATGAGAAAACTCTCTGGTGCAATTAACCGCTCAAAAGTAATTGCCATCTTCATCAACCAACTCCGCGAAAAGGTTGGCGTGATGTTTGGGAACCCAGAAGTTACTCCTGGTGGTCGTGCGCTGAAATTCTACGCTTCCGTTCGTTTGGACGTTCGAAAAGGTGAAGCGATAAAAATGGGAAACGACATTATTGGGTCTAAAGCAAAAATTAAAGTCGTAAAAAACAAAGTGTCTCCCCCATTTAAACAAGTTGATGTAGATATCATGTACGGCAAGGGAATTGACCGTAATGGTGAACTCATTGATCTCGGTGTAGATCGCGGAATCATTGAGAAAGCAGGAGCATGGTACTCTTACAATAATGAACGTCTTGGTCAAGGACGTGAAAATTCAAAACAATTCTTAGCAGAGAATGACCGGATTCGCAAAGAAATTGAGGCAAACGTTCTGGAAACAATGAGGTACAACATCCAAATTGACAACACCGAAGAAACCGATCCACTCCTTGCCAATGAGTAAAGAGTCAAAATGGAATCATTCTTTGTCGGGTAAAACCTTCAATCGACGGAACTGCCCTATATGTGGAGCTGAGTTGACCAATCCTGATCGCTCTGGAGCATTTGATGACACTCGTTATTGTGTTACTGACGCCAATCATTACAAAAAATTCATCAGTCTTTTTGCCAACAGTGTAACCATTTTGGGGAAGCGATTCGACGGAGAAGAAGAAATTGAACAAATCGAATCGTTTCTTGATGAAGTAGGCAACACGAATTTTCAATAATAATGGATGAAGGAAGACACCCTCTATTGGGTGTCTTTTTCATTGAAATCAAAAAAGATTATGTAGCAAAAAAGTGATTGTCTATACTTTGTCTTGAGCCTACTCAAATCTTTCTATAATTCCAGCATAGCTCAAATAGCTCCTGTTTTTATACTTGTAAAAATACATGCAATTATACATGTAATTATTTAAGTATTTTTGCACGCATAAATGCTAATCGATTTCGAATCCTCCTCTCCCCTCCTACTCCTCACGTTTTTTGATTTGTGTTATAGTAGAAACAGTATTGACTTGCATATTTCAATGAGGGAGGTGTACATATGCAAGACATACCGAGAGTCGTCCTTTCCGAAATCATGGATAGTATTGGCGATCAAATAAAATCTCAAATGATTAAATATCTCTATAAAGATGAAGAAGAAAATGCAAGCGTCTTGTTGGAAGACTACATCAAAACCTTAGTTTCAACGGTGTTTTTTGAAGATGATATCGTTGATTTTAGCGAAATAAAGAATACGTATCATCGAAGAAGACAATTAACGAAGAAAAATTGGTATAACGCCTTGAAGAGTGACCTGGATAAAAATAAGCACACACCTATTCATGATGAAATGAAGATTCTTGAGAGGTTGCTGGAACGAAAACAAGGAAATGAAAACATTAAAGAACTTTTTTCTACAGAAGATCCTTCTGAGTTAATTGATATCCGCCTAAGCGAGATAGAAGCTTGGGCAACTAACAAAAGTTCTAATTTAGCAGACTACCCTTATTTGGAAACCAAAAAACAGTACCAATTGGAAAAAGCCTTTGAAACTGACATCATTTATATCGTCAGTGATTTTCTAAAAGATAGTCCGAGTAAATGGATCACTGAACGTGCCAACCAAATGATTGAGGTATCCTCCGTCTTTGACGTTTCTCATAAAGTGACTCAAGGGAATTTGATGGTCAATCCTGAATCAAAAAAAACGGTTTTATACGATCAGTACAAACTCAGTAACGATAAGCTTATTATTTCAATCCTCCAGCCTGATGAAAGCGATGAGATTGTTTTAGACAAAATGACCCTTCTTGACGAGAAAGATTCGTCGATTCTCCAGATCACTTTAGATTCCAGGGGCGAACGTTTCTACAAAGAAAAGAAAATCGCTATTGATTTGAGGGATATTGTCCGAGAGGTGTATAAATCGGAGAGTAATAAGGCTTACGATCTTGCTAAAAAACGTTTGATGAAAATCGGGCAATTTTCAATTGAAGGACGAGTACTTAATCAAAACAAAGAAGCGTACCGTGAATTCTTGTTCAACTTCTTCCAATCAGTTGACATCATTAAAGACCCTGCAACTGGAAGAGTATACGCTGAAATCACCTTTTCCGATTTCTTGCAACAACAGTACATTGACAAACAAACCGTACAAATTTACAGTCACTTAATCAAGCGATTAGAAAATCCGATATCTCGATTACTGGTTTATGCTTTCCAAAAGGAACGAATGGATGCATATTTACAAGGGCGTGAACCGCGTAGATTCTTTGACTACAATTATTTTCATGACAGAATCCGGTTTCGATCAAAGCGCCTTGAATCCAACTTGAAGACTATCCAGACATCTCTTCAAGAATTCAAGGATCTACACGTTCTCGTTGGCAATTACAAACGAAATGGAAATGGATTTGACATTGAACTCCATCCGATCACAGACGACGAAAAAGAAGATTTTTTCTCAGCTGCTTCACTGCAATTGCTTGAAGGATAGTTAAAAGCTATCCTTCTTTTTTATTTAAAAAAGCGACTTTTTACATAAAAGACGCACTCTGTTTGATTCCACGCCTCGATTCTCTGTATCCTTACTTGTTAGCCGTTGCCGATTACTTCGGTATTCTTGCTATCACTTTTTACATAAAAGACGCACTGTAGAAATGTAAAAAGTATTGTTCTCAACCTAATTAATCGTCTTTTTACAAAAATGACGCACCATTACACGCAAATTGAAAAACTTGTTTCCTTCGTAACCCCTCTTTTTACAAAAATGACGCACTTAGTCTCTGAAAGAACACTTCCCTCCCTTTTTACAAAAATCACGCACTAAAACCGTTATTTAAAAAATTGACTATAGTGTACAAGGTGGGTTAAAATCCTTTATAGACAAGAAAACGAAATGAGCATGCCTTGTAATCTATTACTTTCTTTGAAATGTCCTTGTGTATGCTTGTATTCTGTTTTACCGACAAGCAATATCTTTTTACAAAAATGACGCACCTCAACAGCATTTATTTACAAAAGTAGCGCACTGTATATTGTTCTTTTACAAATCTAACGCACCAAAAAGCATCTTTTTACAAAACTCATGCACCTGATACATCAGACCATAGAAGGTCAACTGCTCTCATTCAGGTTCTTTTTACAAAAGTGACGCACCTGCAAAGTGAGTTTTACAAAAATGGCGCACTTAGAGAGATCATTTTACAAATATTGCGCACCTGCAATTAGATTTTACAAAAGTTCCGCACTACGTTCGATTAAATTTATTTTCAAAAAGTATGAATACTTAAAAATCCTTGTCACATCCGGCTTCTCAGCCTTTTTACAAAAATCACGCACTGCAATGTAGCAATGAAATGTCCGTAAATCATAGGACTTTGGCACATTTTACAAAAACGGCGCACTTGACAGCCGTCTTACACTATCAAATATTCATTGCTATAATGTCTCTAATACATAAAGAAACCGATAGAAATAAAAAAACCCAACCAGGCTTCTATCAAGTGAATAGTTTGGCGACTGGCACTTGATAGAAAAGAAGCGGAAGGGTTTTGGTATAACCATGTTTAATTTTCGTGATTTGATTTTATCACGTTTTTATTAAAAGTGGAAGCCAAAACCTCTATTTTGTCATACCTTTTTATGGTTGGGTTAGAAAGGAATCCAGTGATATGAAGCATCATCCTGACCTTTTCGATGCCCGAACTCTACACAATGATACTCGTTTACTATTTAAGCTCAAATTATTGCTCGGCACTATTTGTGCTTATGGTGGCGAAATCCCTCTTTCTCATTCTGAAATTGCAAAAAGAATGGGAACTTCTACCTATCGTATTCGTACCCTTCTCCAAAAGTTAATTTTTGAAGGTATTGTTCATTATGACGATTATGGAAAACTATTTTTCAATCGTTATGTATTCGTACAGGAAAAAGAGGAAACAACTGTAGACGAGCTTTACTCCAAGCATTTTGAATTTTTTACATGCGAGGAGTTCTTAGGCGAGGAAAGAAATGTGCAGCGCTTTGTTCTTCACTATGTTGGGAAAGAGCTTGTTTATATCCCTGGTAATTGGAAATGGGGACACGTTAAAGATCTATATGGTTCAGAGGGCTTGCTTAATATTCGTACTCGCAAAGAAGCTCTTGTGATTTTAGAAAAAGCATCCAAGTACCTTAAAATGAAGGTATATCAAGAAAACTATCAAGTGATCGGCGTTCAACAGCAGTGGTTAGATATGGGAGAAATCTATTCGGAAGGTGCAGAGCTGTGGGTTTTCAAACAGCTTAAAAAGCATCGTTTTTGCTGTGACTTCATATCTCGAAAAGCTCAATGGCAATTAGCAAAAGTCATGGAAGACTACTATGCTAAATTTGGTTATGAATATGCAACCGAGATTTTTGATACGGCGTTGTACAATATTCAAAAGAACAAAATGCGCTCACAAGCTTTTTTTCATCTGATCTATAAGGATGAATCGGAATACCTTATTACCGATGAGAAGAATGAGCTTGATGAAATTAGCGCCTATTTTCGCGCAGTCATGGAATCGGCTGAGCTTACTTATGCTGTGCAAATGTCAATGGAGCTTGATGCGCTCACACAAAAGAAGCGGTATGCCGAACAACATCTATTTAAAGATGGTGAGATTTCTACCATCAACGAGCAGATCATTGAAGAAGCAAGTCTACAGCGAGAAGTCGTTTGGGAGAAACTTCTTCACATGCAACGTTGCTGGTTGATTCGATTTACACAGAATCCTAACTGGTTTGTTAAAAATCGTCAGAGGATACTCACCTTACCTGAGTCCCCTTTTTACGAGATTCAAAAGAAAATAAAAATCTATATGACCCAGCAAGCGGAAAAGGAGCTGCATAATGCGAATTGGGCTATATAACATAAACACCTTCCACGCTTGAGGCTTTTTTGCTATGTCTATTTTCCTTAAATCGACACCTCTGATTCAACGGTGGCTTCACTATAATGGAGCGACCGTTATTTTGCGTGTTTTTTATCCCCTCCCTTTAAACTCCACTCCTCCCTTTCTTTGTCCAGACTCCATATTTTCGTATGAAACTAACTGAAATCTATTGTCTTCTGTATATTTATTCACGTACCTACTTCCTATATATGGATTTTTTAAAGCAAAAGCTGTGGATAACGTTATTTTTACATCGGATAAACCATTTCTACTTGTGGATAAAAAAATTATGGCGATGAATAACAATTAGATGATCGTGAATTACCAATCCAGCCCTCTTGATAATATGTTTGTGGTTAGGGATAAACAGTCTTATCAGTTGGATTCCGATCTTCTCTTTCTTTTTCCAATTTGTTGCCATCTCCAGAACCCTGTCATATCAAGGATTTTTGGTGTCAAAACAGTCTCATAGAAAGGTATTAACGAATAGCACTAACTCTATGGTTTTATCTAATGGATTTGAATAATGATACTAACAAATTTTATTAAGGAATGATCTTATACAGGCATCGAAAAAATACTTCCCTACTCTTTTCATAAATCTATGAAAGTAAAAGCTCATTTAGAACTAAAAGTCTCCTACTCACAAAATGAACCTCGAATCTATGAAATTGCTCGAACACGGTACTACCAATAATGTATATCTCCCTTTTTTTATCAATGAGAAGATAAGTGCGTATAATCCATTAACCTGCTTCTAAATCCAAAAATGAGAGGAGATTTGCCCTTGATGAAAAAGTTCACTCTTGATACCAGCGTTCTTATTTACGATGTAGATAGTCTTTATAACTTTGAAGACAATGAAGTGATCATCCCGAGTGTCGTTTATGAAGAAATTAATAATCTCAAAGAGGAAGATTCCGAACGAGGTTACTATGCTCGCAAAGTAGCCGAAATACTGGATCAACTCTCCCAAAAGGCTCCGCTGCGAAACGGAGTCATGCTTGGAAAAACGAAAATCCGAACCAGTTACGACATTCATGATGAAGATATTAAGAAAGCACTCATGATGAACAAAAACGATTACAAAATCATCGCCTGTGCAAAAAACAATAAATCGATCCTCATTACCAGAGATCGCATGATGCGTGTCATTGCCAGAGATTTTGTAATGGTCGAAGAATATCATGCGGATAGAGTCAAAGTTCAGGAGTTATACAAAGGATATCGAAAGCAAGTTGTCAATCCAGGGAAAATAGAACAACTATATTCGAAGCGTTTAGAGAATGAGTATGATTTGTATCCGAATGAATTTGTCATTCTTGAAAGCAACGAAAATCCTGAGCACAGAGGTATTGGCATTTTCAAAAAGGATCGAATCCTCCCGCTCGACTTTAAAATGTTGGATACAGGTGGACTCAAACTCAAGCTAACACCATTAAATTTGGAGCAACAAATGCTGCTGTACTTGATGCTGGATAAATCAATCACATGCGTCACGGCAACAGGCACGTCCGGTAAAGGAAAGAGCTTAATGGCTGTTGATTACGCTCTCGGAAGTGTGCAAGCAAATCTCTTTAATCAATTCATGTACACAAAATCAACGATTGCTGTAGATAAGCGTGAGGAACTTGGATTTTATCCGGGAGACGTAGGAGATAAATTGAAGCCGCATCTTCAACCACTATACTCTTCGATTGAGTACCTCTACAAAAAGGAGCTATATAAGAATCCCAAGCAACGACGCTCTGTTGATCAGAAGGTGGAAGAACTCCTTTTAACAGATCATCTTCGCTTCTACCCTCTTGCAAATATTCGGGGGATGTCTGTTGATGAAAAGATTGTGATGCTGGATGAAGCACAAAATACTACAAACCATATGATTAAGAGCTTAGTTACTCGTATGAATGACAGCTCCAAACTGATCGTTACTGGTGATATTGAACAAATCGATGACCGAAATCTCAATAAATTTAATAACGGTCTTACCCATCTAATTGAAGCGGGAAAAGAGGAAGAATTCATCGGGCATATCTGCATGGATCTGACTCCAGAATCAAAACGCGGCAAGCTGGCTACATTTGGTTCAATGAAGTTGTAAACCGAACAAGAAAGGAGGTTTTTCAGTGAAGAGATGGACAAAGAAGTGGGTTCCTTCCCTACTGACGGCTGTGATGCTATCCAGCATCCCCGTCAGTGTCTTGTCCTCTACGGCATACGCTGAGACGGTATCAGAGGGTAAACAAGAGTTAACCTATGAACAGCAACGTAAAGCGATTGAGGACGCCTTAGAAGCAACGAAGGAAGAATTTTCGAAAGAGACATTGAAGGAAACTATTGATACGTATCTTCAATTACCAACATTGGAGGATTATCCAAAAATTGATTACGTCAACGACAAAAAAGATTTTGCAGAAAAAATACTTGCTGAAATCAATCGTTTATCTGATGATGTTGAGAAATTAGAAGTAACAACTTACTTTGCTACACAAGTGGTTGATCTTATTTACGAAACAAAGAGTTTTAATGACTTTGGTGTCGCTAATAGCCTCATCAAATTGTTGCCAGAAGGAGCTGCAAGGACAGAACTCGCATCAAAATTGGAGATATCCAAAAATATTTTACCAAAAGGGCCGAGTGATTATATCGATTGGAATAATCCACCTAATAATCTCAATGATTTTTTGGATCCACCTCCGAATTATGAGTATGATAATCTTCCTGATGACTTTGATAAAGAGGCATATCAAAATGGTGGAAAAGGAGGAACTCCCCCTCCCCCAGCATCACCTTATGATCGCACCGAAATTCAATATCGCACAGAGGGTGGAAAATGCTACAAAATATTGGAGCATTATAAGAATGGGAAGTTGATGAAAACGGAGAAACAATCTCCTGATAAAATGGAAATGGCATTTTGTGGGACAGCAGAGCCTCCTAAATCTGGTACTTCATTTAATTCTTCAAAAAGCACTTACACTGGATTTGATCCTTATAATCAAAAATCAGTTGAACAAATTCAACAACAAGAAAATACAAAGCAACCCATTGTGGATCAAATCACGGTTCAATATACTTTTGACAAATCATCTGAGTCACCATACTTCTATGATACAGGTATTGCCATAGCAGAGAATAAAACGGTGACATATGCAAAAGCAAAAGACGCTCTGCACATGATTTCTGTTCAAGCAAAAGGTAAATTTGTTGAAGATAAAGGGAAATCCCTCGCATTGATTAATGGGAAAATTATACTGGTCACAGATCCAGGTAAAGCAATGCCTTTCGGAGAATTTGCTACAATGTTTAGTGAAACGAATGTAGGCGTTCGTGCATTGGATACACGTAGTGGAGAGCAGGTAGAATTGGCTGACCTTGTGGAGATTAAAGGAATTAAGTCTGTGTTTATCAAAGGCAAGGAAATCAAATTAGTTTCTAAGCCGATTGTTGATAACTCTATTGCCCTCTTCCCTATCGAGCAAATTGCAAAAGCACTTGGGGGTACAACAGAGAAAAACGGAAAAACCCTCGTCGTTAAAAACAAGAGTCAAACTCTTATTTACGAAGATGGTAGTACAACGATTCTTTCAAATGATAAGAAAGTCGATGCGTATGTCCCTATCCGAATCAATAAAGATGGTATCTTGATGGCTCCAATTCGTGCGCTCGTAGATGCTTTTGATCTTTCAGTTGAAATGGAAGATGCTAACGTAATGATTCGATAATCGGTTATCTCTAAGGTAAATGCAAATAACAAAAAGAGCCATGAAGTTCTGGCTCTTTTTTTGTTTGTCATTGTTTAGGGCGGTTTTTTGAGATCATCTAAGCTGTGTCGTCTTTTTGGTATCCTTATGCATTTGTTTTACATTGATATTCATCTCTCCCCTCTTATATATTTTGGATGCAAAAAAACAGAAGGAGATAGGACGGAATCTCCATCTTATCAATCCTTCTGTGTCATACTTGAAACAAGGCTATGTTGGAAGCACGTTTCTTATTCTTTGTCCTCGACTGCCTCATGATTGGAGATCAATTCAAATTCTCCAATTTGAGTTTCTCCATCAACAGCATAAAGCGGGATAATTTGAACATTGCCCTTATCGTGATTCTGCTCAAGCGCTTCTTTAGGCGTGGTAACTTCTGGTGTTAAATCCTCTACTCGTACGTATCCTTCTTCCCCATTTGTACCGACGGCAGAAATCAAATCTGGGAATTCGCCTACTGACTTTTCAGACAATCCAGAACCATAGGTTTCGCCGTTGTCGTTTACATCGTATTCATCCAGCGATAGCAATTCCTCGATAATTGGCGAGGTTTCAGTTTCTTTTGCAAAAGAAGACTTTTTTAGTTCTTGTTTAGGAGATTTATATCCTGTCACTTTGGTATATCCATTCCCATTATAGAACTCAGCTCTGCTTTGGGCATAATATCTTCCAGGAGTTATTATACGTGGGGAATACCCAATCCAGCCTGCAAGTTTGGAGGTATTGTACTCCATACTACTTGCTGTTTTCAGAGTTCCATTATCATCATACAGAAATGCTTGTCCGCCCATGTAACCGATAGGTACATTCTCATCCGTATCGATAGAGACAACGGCTTCCACTGTATCATCACGTCCACTCATCCCATAACGCTCCCATACAGCAGATGTAAACGAATAGTCAATTCCCTTTACCCTTACATTATACGGATCTGAAGTCGTATCTGCGGATGCTGGAGTGCTAATCAGAAACAATGATAAAGCTGGGATTAATAAGATATTCCTCTTTTTCACTTTTCTCTCTCCTCACCATATTGTGTTGGATTATATGTTTTGTTACATTAATCCCTTCTTGAAGAATACAGTCTAAATTCTCCAATGACAGTTTTGCCATCTGATTTATACAAAGGTATTGATTTGTAACCGAGTTTTTCCATCGATTTCTGATAAGCATAGGCTTCTTCTGGCGTAGAAACATTTGCATTCAAATCAGTGGCTTTTACATATCCATTGACACCATTTTCGCCAGTTGCACTAATTAAATCTGGTACTTGTGTTGTACCCACAGGGTAAGGCCCTTGTCCATAAGTTTGTCCTTGATCGTTTATTGGATAGTTAGGAATGTTTGAATTAGAAGCACCTTTGTAATTCATTGGAGAAAACAAAGCTCCACTCTGATTGACTACAAGCACTGCTACGAAACCCATTACGACCAGCGCAGCACCAATAAATAACTTTTTTTTCATTTGATGACCACTTACCCTTCTTTTGATAGTAGATTCTGTTTGTTATGACGCAAAAAGGGTCCTAAATGTTCTATGTTAACGCAAAATGTGAGGAAGATATGATACTTATGTTAGAAAAAAGGAATAATTATCCTTTTGATCAAATCATAACATACCATTGCATTGAGGTTCACTACTTTTAAGTGAATTGTAAAAAAAAGGGGCTTTATGAGTAGTTCAAAAGTTCCGAACTATTCCCTGGTAATGGAAACTTTCAGCCGTAACAATGATTAAAAAAGGATGTTTTCTAAAAATTGTTGCTTTACCGATTGACTCGCATTCAACACATTCCTCGTAACTTTTTCTTTGTTATCATCTATATTTTATCCGTAGAACAATGTGGTCAATATCTTGTTGGGGGTATAATGTCTGATTAAAAATTGAAAAGAGCCTGCCCTAAAGACAGACTCTTTTTCCGTTTTTATACTGTACTCTTATTTTCCTTATGATCTTTTAAGCTCTTTCACCTCGATTATCTGAATGATGTCATTGGTTAAAGCAATATATAGTTTTTGACCATTTCCCCAATCTGCATCTAAAACAATACTGTCATAACCTAATACTTGATAGACTAATGACAAACTGGCTTCCATATTTCCAGAAGCGTTTGCGATACCAGAGATAATATCTACATCGTTAGCACTATGATCATATTCGCCACTTACAGCTTTGTTTAATACCTTTTCTAAACCTTCACAGGCTACATCCCCCCAATAGAATAAGTAATCGGTTGCTTCATGAAGGGCTAATAAATATTTTTTCAGCCCTTCTTTCGTTATGGTTTTCTTTTCACTGCTAAGTGGTTTCTTACTATGGAATTCAACCGTATATAAATAGCCATCTCCCCCGTAACCAGAAGCAACACCCACACTATCCGTAAAATAAAATCCTTTTCCTTCCATTGTTCCGTTTGTGCCTATCTTGCTATAATCAAAAACCTCAAACAATTCCCTTGAGCCATGATATACCAACACATTTATCCCTACTTTCCTATTCTTCCCTGTATAAAATTTTTCCCTAATAAAAACCTGTTTTTTTCTAATCTTTATATCATATACCACTTTACTAAAAAACAATCTTTAAAGGAGAGTTCCTATAATAAATTCTGTATTCGTAAGGATTGTCTAATTTCTACTTTTATATCGAAAAGCAACAATCTGTGCGAAAAGAGCCTCAAAAAAGAAGCCTATTGCTCCACAATCGACCAAAGTAGCGGAGTAATAGGCTTCTTCTCACGTAATTTTGTCTTAACCGAAAAGGCAGAAACAACGATTTCCACCTAAAACATCCTTTTTTCGTCCTTTACTTATACGGTAGAGGATCTCAGACCTTCACAAATCGTTACACTTGCTTCCATTGTTAGTTTGGTATACTCGAATAATCGAGTACCGGAAACATTCTGGAATGTTCTCAAAGTGGTTCGCAGTATGCACGTAAAGTTTTTGGCAAGCAAAAACCCACCGCATAGGTTTGGTCGCCTTTGGTGGGTTCGCTTTAGGGTAGGTTTTATGACTTAACTGCACGCCGTGGTCATTAGCTTCACAGTTGTCGTGAACCGTATTTGGTTGCCGCCAGATACGGTTTTTTCTTATTAAAGGGAAGATACACTTCCTACATTTATTTTAGAGAAATAATGGGATACTGTCAATAATTCAAACTGGAATTCTATTATAACATCTATTCAATTATTCAACGAAATTCTTTTATTCTCTCTCATGAAACACGTCCGATGAGTCTTCACTTACTATTCTATCCCCCTTCTTCTCCTTTACTTCGTCATCTCGAAGCAAAAGTGTAAAAAATAATTGACAAAACAGTCAATGAGACATATAATATTGAATATAGTCAATGTGTTAGAACCATGTTCAAGTTTCGCGATACTTCTGTTATTATTGTAACAGGAATGATCTACTATAAATGGATGGTTTCACAAAACAGGTGTTTGTAAAAAGCAAACGATTCTTACAAGGAGGTAATCGAAATTGGAAAATGCAAAAAATTATATGTTCAACTGGAGAACGTTCGCAATTGCTATCATTGTCGGAATTTTAATAGTGATTAGCACTTTTGCTGGAAATACAACTTCTCTCACTGTGAATGGAAAGGACGTAACCAACCAAGGTGAGCCTACCTATCGCGCTGGAGTTTTGTATCTTCCTCTCGAATCTGTTGTAAAAGGCATGGGCGATTCTTTTACTTGGGTAACAATGCCAAGAGTTGCTAATGTGAAGACTAAAAACGGTAAAGAAGTAACTGTTACAATTGCAAAGTCCGTAATTATGGTAGATGGCAAAAGTGTACCTATATCATCATTAGAACTTCAAGGAACTAAAGTTCCAGTGCAGGCAAAGCCAGTTGTTGTAAATGACATGCTTTATGTACCCTATGATTTCTTTAAGACCGTATTAGGATATCCTGTTGAAGTAAAGAAAAACGGTAGCAAGGAAGATATCACTGTAGGACAAGGTACTCCTATTCTTACTCCAGTACCTCTAATTGATCCACGCTATCCTTTGCCATCTGGATGGACTCCTCCACAATTGAAATCAACTTGGACTTCTGACAAACAGAAGAATATGCAGATCTTGGCGGATGAGTTGGAGTTTAAGAACCTTGGTGCTGGTGCTTCTTACAGTCCATATGGAGATAATGCCTATACTGCGGCAATTCGTCTTTCCGCAAATGATCGTCCATATGATACAAGTATCACTATCGATTACTGGAAAGGTGACGCAAATACGCCTCTGGCACATAAAGTGCCTTATGTAGCAAAAGAACTATTCCGTCTGTATTTTCCTAAAGAGGGATCGAATGTTTGGAAAATCGCAGATGATGCATTCAATGGTAAGAATGTAGATAAGTATCTAAACAAAATGCTTGCATATGAAAATAGGCAAGTTAAAATGATGAATGTCCAAAGTAGTCTTGTGATCATCGTAGGTAAACCAGGAGTAAAATACGACAAAGATTGGAACGTAATCAAATAGTCTAAAAATTAACAGGAGCTTCCAAGCTCCTGTTTTTGTATCAATATATTTAAATTATCCTAAATGGTTCTTGAATTTGAATCAAAAATCTTAACTTGATTAGAAATTGAAATGGAGAGGTTTCGTTATTAAAGGAGGTTATATAGTTGGGAATTACAAATGACTTGTTAAGTAGATTCCCTGATATTGCGAATGAGTGGGACTACGAAAAAAATGGAGTATTAACACCAGACAATATATCATATGGCTCTGGGACGAAAGTTTGGTGGCTTTGCCCTGAAAAAAAACATAGCTATGACGCTTCTCCAAATAATCGTACCAATAAGACGAAAGCAAAAGGTTGTCCGTATTGCGCAAGGCAAAAAGTTTGCCTGGACAATTGTTTGGCAACAACTCATCCAGAGTTAGCAAAAGAGTGGCATCCAATATTAAATGAGGGACTAACAATTTATTCTATCCTCTCGGGAAGCCCTAAAATGGTGTGGTGGCTGTGTCCAGAGAAACAACACGCTTATAAGGAGTCTCCAAAGACTCGCTCCAATCAGAAAACCAATTGTCCATACTGTTCAAATTATAGGGTAAATGAAGAAAATTGTTTGGTATCCACTCACCCAATTGTTGCTAATGAATGGCATCCAACGCGGAATGGGAATTTATGTCCAAACGATATTGTTGCGGGATACAGAAAAAATGTCTGGTGGCTATGTGAAAAGAAACATGAGTATCCTGCATCCCCAAAAAACAGAACAGGTGTGAATAAAACAGGTTGCCCATATTGTTCAGGGCGGAAAGCCTTACCTGAAACATGTTTGGCTGTAACTCACCCAGAAATAGCAAAAGAATGGCATTCGAAATTAAATGGGAATCTAACTCCGAATGATGTGTTACCAGGAAGAAATGCGAAAGTATGGTGGGTTTGTCCTGAGAGGAAACATGAATATCAATCCGCACCTGTAGATAGAACAAGAAAGGACAATCCTACAAATTGTCCATATTGTGCTAATAAGAAGGCTTCCGAAGATAATTGTTTAGCTGTGTTATTTCCAGATCTATTAAAAGAATGGGACTATGAAAAAAACGGGTCAATAACTCCCTACAATATTGTCCCAGGTAGAGAAGCTAAAACATGGTGGCTTTGTCCAGCGAAAGGCCATAGTTATCGAGCATCTCCTTATATCCGTACAACCACAGACAGAGGATGTCCTTATTGTAACAATCGTGAAGCCTGCGAAGATAATTGCTTAGCTGTTACTCATCCTGACCTTACGAAAGAATGGCACCCCACTAAAAATGGCAAATATACTCCCTTCAATGTTCTTGCTGGAAATCATAAGAAGTTTTGGTGGATTTGTTCAAAAGGTCATGAATATCCTGCTTCGTTATTAAATCGAGCAAGAAAAGAAAAGCCAAGTAGGTGCCCTTATTGCACCAACCAAAAAGTCTGCTATGACAACTGTTTAGCAACCACTCATCCAGAATTAGCGAAAGAATGGCATCCAACAAAAAACGGAAAATTAACACCCTATGATGTAATTGCGGGAAGCAATAAGAAAAGGTGGTGGATATGTGAACGAAAACACGAGTGGGAAGCTAATTCAAATAGTAGAGCAAAAAAAGATGGTAGTGGTAGTGGATGTCCAATATGTATTCAAAGCAAAGGTGAAAAGAAGATAGAGAAATTCCTTATAAGCAGAAATATTACACATCAACGGCAGTATGGATTTGAGGATTGTAGATATAAGAGAGTCATCCCCTTTGACTTTGCGATTTTTAACAGTAAAACAGAGCTTATTGCGCTTATCGAGTATGATGGGATACAGCATGAAAAACCTGTTGAAGCTTGGGGAGGAATTAAAAAACTCAATGAAGTTATAAGGAAGGATCACATAAAAAATGAATATTGTAAAAACAGAAACATCAACCTCATTCGCATCAAATATTCTGAATTTAGTCTGATTGAAGTAATACTAATAAAGGAATTCACTCGATTAGGTTTCACGTTTGAAACGAAATCAACCTGTACAATAACTTGAGCCTTTAATTTCAAGGCTCTTTTTTATTGCATTTAAATTGTATTTTCTCACATTGGTATTCCCATAACCTTTAATTTGTTTAGTTCTTATCAAATAATTACTAAGCCTTTTCAATCTCTTTGATTATTAAACGCGTTACATAACTATATGATAATCATACAAAAGAACAAGGAGTCAGACGTGGTTCGACCGATCATGACTACTCCCCTATCTATCTTAGGAAGATAATAAATAGAGAAAAAGGAGGGAGAAAATGAAAAGCAGAATATGGAAAGGAATTTTTGCAACGTTACTTTTAGGTGGACTATCCATTGTGGGATTTGGTAGCAATGACAACTCCACAATAAATAGTAACGCGGCGGAATTTGGAGGTACTCAAAAAGTAATTTGGGATATGGCTGGAAGGGACTCTGACGAACCTCCTTATTCTTTTATTTTTAACCCAAGCTATAATGGGCCTCAGAATAAATACTATGGATCTAAAGTTCGTTTTTATGAGGAATTATATCGTGGGGAATTTCTTTGGTATTCAAAGGTTCCACCTTCTGATGCTACAGAAGCAGATAAAGACATGTACACGATGTATGAGAACAGACTGAGAGTTTGGGGAGGAAATGATGCTGATTGGTTAGTAAGCCCAAGCTATAGTTGGAACCTTAAAAAAGGTAGAAGTACCCCAGGGAAGCAAGATTATTGGGGAGATAACACGGGAACAACGTTAATCTCATCGGGTCCATATGCTGGGAAAAAATATGAATGGAGATATTTGGGATATGAATTCATGGGAAACCCTGTGGAAAACGTGTACTTCCCCCCCGATATCACCCCATCAAAATGGGAGCCTTGGAAGAAAAACTGGATTACTTATCCGTGGGATAAAGGATACACAAAAGAAACTATATTCGATCAAAATCCAGAAAAAGTGCAATGGTTCATCGACTACTTTTTTGATGCTAACCCAAATTTCCGCAGACCTCAAATGAATATTCAAGCAGATGCGGCAGATTGGGCAAGCAAGTTCACGCTTCAAACAGATCCTACACGATCAACTGGTGTCGTTACTGGATATCACACTGTAAATGGTCGTGTGTATTACGCCAGCCTTTTGCTGAAAACTCCTGCTCAACCAAATTTGCGAATGGTTGAATATTCGGTGTACGACAAAGAAACGGGGAAACTCATTGGACAGCAATTATTAAATGCAAACGACAATAAAGACTTTACAGAAACCCGCAACTACTTTGACTCAAATGGAAACAAAGTTGAAAAAGCCTCTATAGAGAAAGGTAAAACCTATTTCATTAAGGCAAAAGTCAAAAACATGGTTGTGCCTGAATTAGCTGGAAAAGATACTACCTATACTCCGATTCGGTTAAATCAGAAATATGCTTATGATTTAACTTCTCACACATTTGGTGAATGGGACGAAACGTACCTTAACTCTGTTGTAACAACTCAACCAGCTACAACGATCAAGTATGGTGGAGCTGTAGACTTCTCGAAACAACAACGAGGCGGAGCAGGTGAAATAACTTGGGAATACACAGTTCCTAATGAAGTTGAAAAGGAAATGGTATTCGAAGCTGATATCGTTGACGGCTTCAAGAAAAAGCGTGAAAACACTTGGGCACAAGACGATGTTGGTCGATTACGCTTCTTCATCAAACCAGAAGACATCTCTATCGGCGATGCACAACTTATCGACAGCAAAGGAAATGTAGTGGATGATGTCATTCCAAATCAAACCTATGGTCTTCGCATCTTTGTTAAAAAATTCGAAGGTGATAGAATCGTCGGTGATCCAAAAGATCCAAAGAATCCTTACGCTTCTATTGACGTTGAAGTAACTGACAAAGGTTCTGTATCTCGTACCCTTCCAGGAAGAGTAGCAAAAGACTCTCTGACGAAAAAAGGAGACACGATTGCTATCGAAGTGCCAAATGCGATTACACCAAAAGCTCCTATTGTCTTTGCCAGATGGCAAATTGCACAGAAGCACCGAGACAATGGACAAAGCCAGATTCCAACGAATGATGGCTGGCGTTCAAAAATGTGGGCATCTGAGGTCAACATCAGTGTTAAAGACTTTAGAGTAAAACCTCAAGCGATTATGCGTCCGAAGGACAAGGAAGCAGGCAAGGAGAACTTGACCTTCCAATTCCAAGTCATGAATCAAAACAGAGAAAAGCAAACGAAAGATATTTCGTATGTGATTCGAAGTCAAGGACGTGATGTTTACAAGGGTACTATTTCTGCTCCAGCAAACAAGCCGATCCCTGTAAACGTATCGGTTCCGAATGTCCCTCTCTTCTTTGGAGAAGTTCCATTCGAAGTAGAAGTGAATCCACCACCTCGTAAGTGGATTGAATTTAAGAAAGATGGTTCAGACCCATACACCGACAACAAGGCAAATAACGCCGTTCACGTTTACCAAAATCAGTTGCCGATTGCGAAGTGTGAAATTGTGCATCCGCAAAACAACTGGACAACAACCTATTCCTTGTATGAATGGCATGGACACCAAGAATCTTATGAGTCGTGTCGCACGAATTCAGATGGCGAAGAGAGTTGTCGGACTGTTACTTACTGTGTAACGGATTGGGACAACGCATGGGAAGAAACAAAATCTCATTACGAGCGTTATGAAATTAAAAATGTATTCTTCCGAAGCAAACTCACCGATGATACCCAAGGTGGATGGGTAGATATCTTGAAACAGCCAGGCAAAGTGAAGGCTGGTTATGGCTTTGAAATAAAATTTGTTGTTCAATATACAACAAATAGCTATTCAGCAGCTCCTAAACCGTGGAGATCGGGATGTAGCGGTAAAACGGTAGATCCAGGCTGGAGTTCAGTGGAAACGCCACAAAGCATCACAGTGACAATGCCTTATTCAGATCAAAGCGGTGAACCGGTAGTTTATAATTTGACACCAACTTCCACATCGGGAACATGGGATAATAAGACTGAGGTATATGAAATGCCAATGCGAAATGCGTTCAACATGAAATCCACGAGAGAAATTTTCGTGAATGAGTGGGCAAGAGATGCAAAATATAGCATTCGTATAGATACCTTCCCATTCTATGGTTCATATGACAAACCACCGACTGACGATATTTTGTGTGACACTAAGCAGGTCATAATACAAATTCTCGGTGCCAATAGTGATGACGTCAAAAGTCACGTGACTCAATAAAAATTCCATTAATTTACAAAAGTTCCTCAGCGAATGTATTGCTGAGGAACTTTTGCTTTTATTAACAGTCAACAATTTGCTTATCATATCAACAGATAATTATGAACTTGGGATGTTGATTAGCATTATTACTTTAGGAGGATTATTGATGAGACAAATAAAAAATAACAAGTCCTTAGCTGAAAATTTTCCTCAGATAACAAAAGAATGGGATTATTCGAAGAATGGTACACTTACTCCTGCAAATGTAACATGTCATTCTCATCGAAAAGTGTGGTGGTTATGTAATAGTAAGGGACACTCTTTCTTATCGAGTATTTGCTCAAGGACGCGAAAAATCCAATCAGTTAAATGTCCATATTGCACAGGAAAAAAAGTATGTGAAGATAATTCACTGTTGATCCTACGCCCTGACATCGCAAAGGAATGGGATAATTCAAAAAATGTTGGTATAATGCCCAATATGGTAACTTGTGGATCAAATAAGAAGGTGTGGTGGATCTGCCCCGATAAACAGCATAGTTATTCAGCTGTAATTAGTAGCAGAATAAGCCAAAATTCAAGATGTCCATACTGTACCAGACGAGTGGTGTGTGAAGATAACTCTTTAGCCACAACTCATCCAAAGATAGCAAAAGAATGGCACCCAACAAAAAATGGTGAATTAACATCTCAAGATGTTTTATCTGGAACAGCTAAGAAAGTTTGGTGGGTATGTCCTAAAAAACAGCACAATTATGAATCATCTCCAAAAATGAGAACAAGAAATAAAGGAAGAGGATGCCCTTATTGTTCACATCACAAAGTAAGTGTTGATAACTGCTTAGCGACCAACTATCCAGAGTTAGCTAAAGAATGGCACCCTACAAAAAATGGAAAAATTACCCCTTTTGAAGTTGTTGCTGGTGGAAAACGAAAAGTATGGTGGCAATGCCCTAATAAGAAACACTCTTATTACTCTACTATTTATGATCGAATTGAAAAAAATGCAGGTTGTCCTTATTGCACAAATCAAAAAGTTTGTCTCGACAATTGCTTAGCGACAACAAATCCTAAAATGATCTTAGAATGGCACCCAACTAAAAACGGAACTTTGACACCAAATGATCTTGTAGCTGGAAGCCATAAAAAAGTGTGGTGGATCTGCTCCGAAAAACAACATGAGTTTGAAGAAAAGCCAGTTGTTAGGACAAGAATGAATACAGGATGTCCATATTGTGCAAATCACAGAGCTTGTGAAGACAATTGTTTGGCAACAACTCATCCAGAAATAGCTAAAGAATGGCATCCAATAAAGAACGGAAAATTGACTGCACATGATGTTTTAGCTGGTACTGTAAAAAAAGTATGGTGGATTTGTCCAGATAAACAACATGAGTACAAGGTCAACCCAAATAGTCGAACCAGTCAAAACTCAGGGTGTCCCTACTGCAAAAACAAACTTGTGTGCTTAGATAATTGTTTAGCTACTACTCATCCAGAAATCGCAAAAGATTGGCATCCCATCAAAAATGGAACCCTCACCCCATTTGAGGTTTTTCCAGGTAGAAGTGCAAAGGTTTGGTGGATCTGTGAAGAAGGACATGAATATAGGGCAAGTCCTAACAACAGAACAAAGAAAAACGGAAGTGGTTGCCCAATTTGCAATCAAAGCAAGGGCGAGGAAAAGATTAAGATCTTTTTGATGGAAAATCAAATTACTTACGAGAGACAGTTTACATTTGCTGATTGTAGGAATATCAATGTTCTCCGATTTGATTTTGCGTTGTTCAATGATAAAAGCGAACTTTTAGCTCTTGTAGAATTTGATGGTCTTCAACACGAGAAACCAATTGATTTTTTCGGAGGTGTAAATGGATTTACAAATATAAAAATGAATGACAAGATAAAAAACAGATACTGTAAATCTAACAATATCTATCTAATTCGGATAAAATATGATGAAATTGATCTAATTGATGAAAGATTGAGAAACGAACTAAGTAAGCTTGGGATACTTTCCAGTGTAAATCCCTGAAAAAGTCTCAAAAATAAAGCTAACACAAAACAAAAAGGAGCGACATTTTACTGTCAGCTCCTTTTACACATATAAACCTCTATTATCCCAATCTACATCGCGCATATTATTTGTATAGGCATACTTTAATACTGCCGAAACATTTGTTTTGATGTCATACTTCTTCTTTCCACAATTCGAGCAATGATAGTGCGGGACATTGTGAACCAGAATACGTTTTGCACCAACAAAGTGTTCGACGGTTCCAACGTGATAAGTAGCATGGCTACCGCACATGCAAGCCACATCCATTTTTTGTGGTGGACGCTCTTCTGTTACCAACATACTCCCCACCTCTTTCCGATCAGTATAGGTATACCATCTTAGTCTTGAAGTGATTATACCACATTATCTATGTAGATATTATACCTCATTGTGAAGAAAATTATAAGATGGTTATTACGCTTATTTGGTTTTTATTGAGAACAACCAGAACTAAGCGACCTGAACCGTCTTTTTTTCTTCCGGAAATCACAAGAGCTAAATGTGGGTGAAGATGTTTTAATGACTCTGTATTCTGAGGATGCTCATGGTTCACATTTAGTCGAATCCCATGAACTTTCTTAACATTATAGATACACTCTTCGATCTCTTCTTGTGTTTCCCATCCTCGCTTATCTGGGTGTCCATCCTCCAGCAATGAATCCCAAACAAGGCGATCTAAAACATGATTTTCTACATCGATGAAAAGCTCATCATCCTTTAGAACAGTAACCAATTTTGCTTTGATCTCGTTGAGACGATCATCGCTCAACTTAATCGGAATCCCCATAGGTACGCCATTCCCGGATACTCGATTCAGAATCTCCTCGTCACTCATCAAGTTAACTTTGAAGTGCAAGAGCTTGACCTCATCATCGCTGAGAACGATGATCTTTTCTTGCTCCCTTTCCCACTTGTATTCCGTACCTTCCATTGATTTGAAAATTTCAGGATTGTTCACAAGCATCACCCTTTGCTATATATAAGCAGATTCTCCGCTTCGACATTCTTCTCGGATTTCTACTTAATTATAACACAAATCTATCCAATCGGGTGATAGTAAAGAATATTTTACAAATGTCGATAATCAATATTTTATAGAGGAAGCACCAGCTTTAGATAAACAAATCACTTTCGTTAATATAAAAATTTTCTATTATACTTCCAATTATAAAAGTAGTTGTACATTTATTTTTGCATGTATTTATGCATGCATGTTTACATGCAAAAATATTACTGTAATTGAAAGTGGATTTCAATTACACCCTCGAATTATGGTCACATTTGGGATTTAGTCCTTCTCTCAATGCCTCTTCTATTGCTGAACTACTCATTTAATCCTTCTTGCCTTCATTCCCCTATTTTGTTAGAACGATCATTAACGCTTGATTCATCCGATCCATGTCGGGTTTGTGAACCCAGCGTATACATCACAGACTTGCCCAATATGCGGAATGCGCAATAAGGCAGTAGACCGAAGGTATACGTGCGGGTGTGGCTTTCAGGCGCAACGAGATCGGGTAGCGGGCATCAATATTATGCAAGCGACCGTTAAGGAGAAGTTTGTTTCTTAGGTTTGTCCTGACAAACTGTGATTGATGGTGTAATGGCATAACGCCATGATAGTCAATCAGCCTACGATGCGATACGCACTGTTGTAGGACGAGCTGATGGCACAGCTCTGAACGGAAGGTCATACTCGCTGAACAGAAATGGATTGGCGTTTAATCACTTCCGAATCTCACTACTTTAGCTGTGGGAGTATCAACCCAAATAGGATATACAGTGACGAAATCACGCGTAAAGACCCAACGTATTCAAAAAATCGTAATTGCGCTGGAACATTACTATCCCTGCTAAACTGAGACTAAAAACAAAAACAAAGAGAAAAGTATATGTGCTACTAAACATGCATGCATAAATACTTGTACAACTATAACTATAAATGCATGCACATTATCAAGGAAGTACACTCTTGAAATTGAGCAAGCTAAGCGACATACATCCTCTTTTCCTGCTGTTGATTTAAGGGGGATTCTTCCCCTTTCAAAGATTCTAACACATTGATAAAGAACACCGTTGTTGTCCTCTCTTTTAATAGTATAGACCACTTCTATCAACAAACACACAGAACACATTATGAGCGAATCTACGTCGATCTTTTGACTGTTGCTGCTTTGACTCCAGTTCGGCTCCAAAACGCATGATAATTTAATCGATCCTTCTTTTTGAGCAGAAAACTCCGGGAAAAAGCGAATAGAATACTGCGTGCCCAAGACAAACAGCTCCAGACCTGTTATTTAATGAAAAAATCAATTCGAGTAGTTTCTTTCACAGATGTTATAGCTTTCTATTATATTTACAAATGCAGTTGTACTCATCATTCAAAAAGTAAAGACAGAAGCCTAAGCGCCTCCGTCTTTAGATTGAAAAACATTTGATGAGTTAGTTTCTCTTATGGTTAATGAACCGTATGCATATTTAATTCCTTATTTGAAATAGATTTTAAACCAATTATCAAAAGCAAATTTAGTATCCCTACTTAAAATTCTATTAATACTTCAAGTATAACACGTTCTATTTCTTCTATTAGTATTACTATTCATACTCAAATTAGAATGATTAGTAAAAATAAATCATCAACCGTATATACAAGTAAAAGAGTTCCTTAATTTAATGACACTTGCATCAACAAAAGCAGTTCCGAAGACGGTATTAAAATTAGTTTTAATACCAAAAGTAAATGAGCTTTTTCTTTCTGAATTGTTATAAGTGTATAAAACAAAAACATCAATACTTTAACTTTTAGCTGCATATTTGATTTCAAATGAGATTTAAAATACGCATTTAATAACACAACTATAATTTATACGAGATGCTATTACTCTTTTATTTGTTAATCATTTACTAAAATACGTAACACAACATAAATCAGATTATCTTTCACAACCCAAAGCAGTATCAAAATTAAATATATAATAAGAACCAAAACAAGAACTAATATCAATTGCACTTAAATATCTATAAATGTTTATATCAGTATTCTTAGTAATAATCATAAATGTAGTTGTAGTTTTATATTTGCATGTATTTATGCATGCATGTTTACAAGCATAAATACAACTCATAATATTTCGGATTCCGGTATTAAATACATCTTATTAATCGATATGAAAAGCGTGATATAATCCCTTTTTACCCCTACTATTAAGACGGCAATTAAGGTTATAATCATATTTCATAATGGTTTGACTTAAAAATGCATTATCTCGTACACTTTGATTAGTAGATTATGAGACAATCATAGATATAAATGATAGGAGGCATGTAGAATGGCAACCACAATTTCCATTGGAATTCAGAAGGGTGGTAGTGGAAAAAGCACAACTTCCAGTATTGTAGCGTACCTCCTCAGTCAAAAACACAAGGTATTAGCAGTGGATATGGACGGACAGGGTAATTTAACGCAACTTCTTACTGGGGTTGAAGATATATTTGAGTTTGATGGTAACACTGTTTACGATGCAATTATGGAAGAAGATGCAACCAATCACATCATTAAGATCAATGATAAACTACATATATTAGCCGGTGACGAAAATATCAACACACTTGGCCCTTATTTTCACGTTACTCTTCCACAGGCTGGAAAGGTATATGCCACTACACTCAAACACGCCTTAGAAAAAGTGTCGCATCTGTATGATTATATTATTATCGATAATCCACCCGCCTTGGGCGAAATTAGTATTTGTTCACTTACGGCTTCTGATTTTGTTGTAGTTATGTTTGAAACCAGTAAATTTTGTCACTCCTCCTTACTGAGTTACCTGAAAACAATTGAAGCAGTCCAAGAAAAATTAAATAACGATCTTAAAGTTGCTGGAATACTTCGAGCAATGATCGACAACCGCCGTAGCGATAATAAATATTATGCTGAGCTTATTCAGGAGGAATTCAAGGAAATCTGTTTCAAAACTATCATTCAACGTACGGCGGTTGTCGGTAGACTGCCAGCATTCGGAATCATTGGTAATCCAGAACTCAAACAAGTCGTTAAACAATATGAACCATTCTTCAAGGAGTTGATGAAAAATGTCAAGCACGTTCGGAAATAGAATCAAACAGGCTGCGAATGCGCGTGATCGACTCATACCTAACCTGGTGCAGTCACAAGCGAACTCTGGGAATGCACTTTCTAATAATCAAGAAGATAAAGATACAAACCCGCCTGGAACCTCTCAGAAAGTCGGAACCGAACCAATAGGGGATTCTATAGATTCACCAGTGACAGGGCCAGTGAATATGGGTGAGCCATCCATAGCATCGGTAGCAACAACATCAGAAGAAAAACCAGACACAGGCACAGGTACGAGCACAGACACAAATACAAGCACAGACACATTACAATCTGCTGAGTCGCAGATAAGTAGGGGCGAACCAATGTCTACCGTTTCTACACCCAGCCAACCACTTTCATACAAACCCAAAAGGCATAAAAAAGAGAGATTGATTGATACACATGAACAAAAGTCATATTACATTGAAAAAGAAATTGTAGAAATCATAGAAGACATCGTAGGAGACGATACTGGAGGAAAATACAGATTTGTTAATGAAGCGTTGAAATTACTAATCTATCAAGAATACCCAGAGTATGCCCATCGCATCAAAATAAAATAATAGATGGAAGTCTTAGTGGCGGCTAAATGCTCGCCACTTTTTATTTTGAGTATGGAAGGGTATTAAGCAAAAATAATGATTAAATAGGTATGAATAAGTTATGAATATTATTGGATAAAAAATGTGGTTTATTGAAATGAGTAAGGAGGAAAGCAGAAGAAATCCCCCCTCTTATCGAAAGAAAATATACAATCCACCGCAATGTTTTCGTATAAGTTCATGTTTAATAAGATTAGTTATGAATATTATTCATAACTTGGTGTACGAACATATAGGACACGCTGATTCTCGTATTCCCTCAATCCTCTGAATAAGATAAGTAAGGAAAGGAGGGATCGCAATGTACCGCAACTCATCATGGTCATTTTCAAAAGAGGTCAGTGAACAATTTGATAATCATGTTCGTAAAAGCGTTCCCTTTTACGATTTGATTCAATCTTCTATTGCAAGCTTATCTGATTACTTTGTCTCCTCTCACGGTCTGATATACGACCTGGGATGTGCGACAGGTGAAACAATACAACTGATTGAAAGGCGTCATCCAGATAAAAACCTTCGCTATATCGGCATAGACAGTTCCGCTGAAATGCTTGAAAAAGCCCGACTAAAGAATTGCGATAACCAACGGATATCATTTTGTCATGCTCCCTTGGAAAAATATAATTTTGAAGAAAAGAGTAGGTGTATTCTCTCGGTCTTAACTCTTCAATTTCTACCAATCGAAGCACGAAAGAAAATCATTCATAACATTTATGCATGTTTATATGAAGGTGGTGCGTTTATATATGTAGAGAAAACCCTATCATCTTCGCCTATCTTCCAAGACATCTTCACCCACAGTCAGTACGACATCAAGTTGGAATCAGGACTATCGTATGAAGAAGTTTTCCGCAAACAACAAGCACTTAGAGGTGTGATGGTGCCAATTACTGTACAAGACAATCTACAAATTCTACACAATGCTGGGTTTCATGTTGAAATTTTCTTAAAGCATTGGCAATTCACAGGCTTTATAGCAATAAAACCATACGTTTAAGATTACTCTCCCTATAGTGACGAATGATAAAAGTAATAACGTCATTCAGATCTATACGAATCTTTACGTTCCACAGATAGTGCCCTCAACAACCTGCCTACGATACCAGGTTGTTTTTGTCGTTACATTTAATCGAAATGCACACTGATTCACTGCCACATGCGATATTAGGTTGTTGTTTTGCAATCCAATCTAAGAAAATAACGGTTTGCATTTTACAGGTAAAATTAGCTTTATGTATTCCGAAAGTTGATAAGTTGTTATTATCTCTTGGTGTCTATTAACCGGGTGAAATAATCCAACAGGTTGATAGGCATTTTTCTTTTAGCGAAGGCGTTTAGTGAATGCTAACCGTAGTGAAATCGCAAGCACACCTTTTGAGTTGCAAAAACGTAGAAATTGCCAACCCATTAATGTGATGATTACAATTCGTTATGCGATTTGTCTATTGATTTTGGATGTCAGAACAACATGCCAAAACTTTTGATCGCTAATATATAGGTATATGTATTCCGAAAGTTAGAATCGAAAAAATCACTTTCTATTTACGGATAAGTTGAACAGTTAAACATTTATAATCCTTCGAGCTTTTCCCTAAAATAAATGACTTTATGTATTCCGAAAGTTGAAGTCATTTAGGAAGGGAGCGAAAGGATGAAGAAAATACGAGAGTTATCTGAATTGCGTTGGAATATGGTTCAACGTGATCAAAATGGACTTACTATGATTGATTTATTTTGCGGAGCTGGTGTTGGTGCTTCTGGTTTTTTACTCGCAGGCTATCAAACCATTTACGCAATCGACAATCAAAAGTATGCAGTAAATACGTACAATCGAAATATTGGAGAACATGCTTTTTGTTTAGATATACGAAAAGTCTGTTCAAATGATATTCCATGGGCAGATGTGATCACAGGGGGTTTTCCATGCCAACCCTTTAGTTTCAGTGGAAGCGGGAAGGGGGAATCTGATAAAGAAAAAGGCGATTTAGGATATCATTTTTATCGAATTATTAGAGATAAACAGCCAAAAGCTTTTATTATGGAGAACGTTGACGGGATAGTGAGCAAAAACCATATAACGTTCTTCAAGAAATTGATGAGGATGTTTGAGGAAGCTGGCTATGATGTGAACTTTCCTACTACTAAGAAAGGGGAACCTTCCGCGATTAATTGCTGTGAGTATGGCGTTCCTCAACTGCGGAAAAGAGTATTTGTAGTGGGGATTCGTAAGGATTTGAAAAAGAAATTTACGTTTCCAAAACCAGTTCCGATTGAGGAGCGAAGGAATATACGCTATGCCATTGGTGACTTGCCTGATCCAGATGGAGAAAACAATCATTATGGCTACGGAATTAGAAAAGACGAGTTGCCATTTGTCGACAAAGTGCCGCCAGGAGGGAACTGGCGGGATTTGCCAGTGGAAGATCAAATAGCGTTTTTGGGAAAAGCATATTATTCAGGAGGTGGCAGAACTGGATTCTTGCGGAAAGTGTTGTTTGATCATCCTGCTTTCACTATTACATCCACGATGAATGGTAAAAACAATGCACAAATTGTTGATAACCAAGATAAGTATTACAACGGTGGTTATTCTTCTCGCTATATGAGTCGGAACCGTCAAAAACAATGGGATGAACCTTCCTTTACGATTGTCAGTCAAGCAAGACAATTACCGCTTCATCCTGAACCTGCAAATTATGACATTCGAGTGATGAATGTGAGAAACTGTCCACCTCCAAGGCGATTTACCGTTCGAGAGTGCTTGCGTCTGCAAACTGTTCCTGACTGGTTTTCATTTGAAGACGATGTAAGCTTGTCCCATCAATACGAAAGGTGCAGCGGGATACCATCTTTGATGGCTTATAAATTAGGAATAGCATTGGAAAGCACCTTGCGATAGTACATCTTGAGAGGAACAGGAGAAAACCGTTGGTACATAGCGGTTTTCTTCATCCTCTTTATAAAAAACGGGTAATTGAGAGGATGGGAAATCGAAGAGAGTGAGTAAATTAATCCTTAAAAACGAGAACTAATCCGCATTGGTATTAATATGGCGAGGTGATATTGATCTCATAATCCTTTTGCGGTAATATTAATCCAAAAGAGGATTAAGGTTGAGGTGCTCGCCATGGATCTTGTTTCACAATATAAAACAGGGTTAGAGCAATTAAAGAAAACAAAGGAGTTTCTACAGGAACTAAATCCTGTCGATTATGAGTTGCGTTCGATAATCTTTACCATAGATCAAAAAATCAACAAAACCGAGCAAATGTTGTCGAACTTTCAAAACAAGGCTCATAGTCATCGTTGTGGATTGTGTGATCGCTCATACGAGGAAGAGGAAACAAGAGGAGTAGGAAGCATAAAAATATGTCCGCATTGCAGAGTTATTTATACAAAGTTTAAAGTAAGTAGTGAGTGGGAGAGTAAGTACGGTCTACCTCAAGGAACAATAAAAAGAGATTGTCACGCTAAAGATGGGAATCCAGCAAAGTTACAGTCTTTTATGGATTGTGGACTGGTTTACAAATCTGGATCGAGCTACATTGTCTGTGAAGTGGTTATGAAGGAGTATTATGAAAATGAGGATCTGTACAAACGGAGAAAAAGCAGATCCAAAGTAACAGAGTAAGCTATCTACATGGATTAGAAAGCAATGATAGTAACGATTTACACAGGTTGTGAAAAATCGATAAAGTGGTGGAAGAAATGATTCTCACAGACATATGCACCGAATGTGAAATCAATGCTAAATACTACGATCAAATGTATTGCACGGTGTGTGACTCAAAGATAAATCAAATCCAACCGATTGGTATAATTCCAAGTAAAAGAACACCATTTATTGATATTTGTACGCATTGCGAAGAAAATAGTAAATATTACTTTGAAGTTTACTGCAAACTTTGTACCATCAAAAAACGTAGAAATCGGAAAACTGCAAAACGAAGAAGGTACAAAGAGATTCAAAAGCGACTCGATGGGTTAAGAATGAGAACCATCAAAGCAGAGTTACCTTTTGATTTTACAGTAGATGATTTTATGAATGTAGCTCAGGAATTCAACTATCGCTGTGCCATTACAGAAAGCACTTTCAATCTCAGTGTCGATCATTTCATTCCATTAAGTATCGGACATGGTGGTACTTATGTTGGGAATGTATTCCCATTGAGTTTTGAATTTAACGAATGGAAAGACGCAGAGAATCCATTTGAGTGGAAACGAAAACTAAAAAAGTTAAGTTACCGACAAAAATTCAATAGATTGGTAGATTACCTTGCGGATCTAAATGGATTATCAAGAGCAGAGTTTGTAGATTATGTCTATTGGTGTTTCAATAATCCCAGATCAAAAGCATTGATTGTCGCAGATGGAAATGTAAGTTCCATAGATTTGTGGATGAAAGCTGGAAAAGGGCGGCAATAAGAAACAGAACATAGTGCAAGGAAACTCAATAAAGACAAAAGCAAGGAGTCGTCCAAAGGGCGGCTTCTTTTTTTGATCAGGATCTCAATATGATTCGAACTAACTTACGAAGACGTCAAACGAGTCAGAAATTGATCTATGTAATGATTCATTCTCACAAGAGGATCGTTATTATTTGGGAAGATTCCACCTAAGATTGAGTGTAAACAAAAAATGGGTAAGGGAGGTCTAATCATATGAAGTTTCCTGCATTGGAGAGCGTTAACCAAAAAGAAAAAGGATACAATGTTGTTGTCTTGTGTGGTGGAATAGGTGCAGGCACATTAGGATATACAGCATCAGGACTAAATGTAGTTCTCTCAGTAGATAGTAATGAAAAAAATAATATGATTCATTGGATAAACTTTCCTCATATTGCAACTTTGGATAAGTCAATAGAGGCGTTGACTGAATCGGAAATTAAGGTGATCAATTCGAAGATTGTTGATGAAGTCGATGTATTAGATTTGTATGTTCCCCTTCGACATTTTAAGCAAAAGGGGGAAAACCAAGAATCATTTGTATTAAATGCGATGCGAATTGTTTATCGAGTCAAACCCAAAATTATCGTAATTCACTCACATGGCAGAATGGATACAAGAAAGGGAGCCTTATTTGCAAACGAGTTGTTAGCCTTGGTAAAAAGCATGGGCTATCAAGTACAAATGGAGGTATTAAAAGCATCGAACTATTCCGTTCCACAAGAAAAACCGTGGACATTTATGATTGGTGTTAGAAAAGATATTGCGATTAAACCTGTTTTTCCAGAAGCATGTGAGGTTCTGGAATCAACCGAGAAGGCAATTGGCGACCTATTGGATATGAAAAGTGATTTAGAACCAAATGCAACACGAATGGAAATGGTTAAAAAATACTTCCCTCCTGGTTGTTCCTTTGTTGAAGTGAAACGAATTGTAGAGGAAAACGAACTTTCCGTTCACCCCGCCTACTATAAGCGCGACCGATGGGAACAGCCCTATCATCCTCTGCCTAACTCAACAATACGACCATTTCATCCAAAAGTAGATAGGCTTCTTACGATTCAAGAAGCAAAACGTATACAATCGTTTCCTGATGACTATAAATGTGTCGATTGGAAAGAAATTTGTTCGTCTGTTCCTCCCCTTTTGATGAAGCAAGTTGCTGTTTGCTTGGAAAAAGAAATTTTAAGACATATTGAAAAAAATACGCATTGAATATTGACTGTAGACAACGAACTACTTATACTTGCCTTATGATGACTATAGGCAATGATAATCGGTTTGTTGTCTATAATTTTGTGAACGAGTGGAGAGGGGCTATCAATGAAGCATTTTCAATATTTGAGTGTGAAAGAAAAGGAACAGATCTTTGAAATTCAACCTCAAGAATTTTCGAAAGAGACAGATCGTGAAGAGTTGGCTTATGCGTTAGGAGCAACCCTTTACATGCCCTCCTATCAAGATATTCTTGGAAAGCTCATGAACAAAGAGATGAACGGTCTAACATCCTTTGTTATGTGCTTTGAAGATGCAATCCGCGTAGAAGATGTGAAACGTGGGCAAGAGAATGTAAAGCGTATCCTTGCATCTCTTGTAAGTGCGATCCAATCTGGAACACTTGCAAAAGAGGAAGTCCCACTATTCTTTGTTAGAGTGAGAAACTTTGTTCAATTTCAGGAATTTTCCGAAATGCTTACGTTTGAAGAAGTTCAATTGTTAACAGGTTTTGTATTTCCAAAGTTCGATTCATTCAGTGGTGAGCATTATCTTGAATACTTGAGATCATTAAACAAGAGATATCAAACAAAGTTGTATGGTTTGCCTATTCTTGAGTCATCGACCATTATGCATCAAGAAACTCGTATGACAGAGCTAATCAATCTGAAACAGCTTCTCTCTCGTTATAGAAAGTACATACTGAATGTGCGAGTTGGTGGAACAGACTTTTCCTCACTATTTGGACTACGTAGAGGAATTGACTTTACGATGTATGACATTATGGTTGTCGCAGACGTCCTCAAAGACATCCAGAATGTATTGATGCGTTCAGGAGATGGATTTGTAGTCTCTGCTCCAGTATGGGAATACTTTCCGAACCAAAGAATTCTCAAAAATAATATTAGGGTTACACCATTTGAGGCAAAAAATAAGCTGACGAAGCGGCAGCACATTATTGATAAAGCGATTGACGGACTCATTCGAGAGCTGATTCTTGATAAAGCAAATGGATTTTGTGGAAAAACCATTATTCATCCTTCTCACATTTCTTATGTGAATGCCTTTCAAGTAGTCACAAAAGAAGAGTATGAGGATGCAGATATGATCCTAAATAATTCTGGTGGCGGGGTTCTCAAAAGCTCATCTGGAAACAAAATGAATGAAATGAATCCTCATATGTCGTGGGCAAAGAAAATTCTGATTCGAGCAAAATTGTATGGGGTGGTGAAGGACAATGACAGCTACATTGACCTCTTTTAACATTTTGGATGAACTTAAATTGAATGTGAAAGTAGATGTTAATCCTTTTGGATTGGAACTGTCTGATCTGTTTGATATGGGAGCAAGAGTAAACCCAAAACGAAGCTTTCTTTTTATAAGCAAGTTGATTGGAAAACACTTGGATGTACAACCAGACGTACCAAAAGCGACGGGATATCTACTCGCTAATCTTCTTGTGAAACATTTGAGTGGTGCCTATTTTTCATCGAATATGGATCAGCTTATACACCTTGTAAAGACAGGGCAATTTACACAGCAACTAAAGAATGAGTTGTCATACAGATACCTACTGCCTGAATCCACTCTATTTATCGGTTTTGCGGAAACCGCTACAGGTCTTGGTCATGCCGTATACTCTGCTTTTGATAATGCTTTTTTTGTCCACACGACAAGGGAAGAGATTGTCAGTGCGACATCCATTTTTGATTTCGAAGAAGAGCACTCTCATGCCGTGGATCATCGTTGTTATTTATTCGATGAACGTTGGATTAAGGATGCTGAGCAAATTGTACTCATCGACGATGAAATGACAACAGGTAAAACAACTCTGAATCTGATACGTTCGTTGAATGCCGTTTATCCTAAAAAGAAATATGTAGTTTTATCGTTATTGGACTGGAGGACAAAAGTGCAAGAACAGGCGTATGCACAAGTGGAAACGGAGCTTGGAGTTGAGATCACAACTCTATCATTGATACGAGGTGAGATTGATCTGGCAAAAGAGGCGTTTTTTTCTTATGAGGGAGAACCAGTACAGATGGAAGTTGTCTCTTATCGAATGATTGATGAACCACTGAGTCAGAAAATTACTCACGAACATATAAATCAAGGAACCGTTGAATATCTCGCAGATACTGGACGATTCGGTATACCTTCTTTGCTTTCTGATTTTTTAGAAGAAGATTGTAAACAGGTCGGAAACAAGTTGAAAGAAAAGCGGATGGGGGGACGTACACTGGTGATGGGAGTTGGAGAATTTATGTATCTACCTTCTCGCATTGCATCTTACATGGGTGATGGTGTAACCCACAAATCAACAACGAGAAGTCCTATCTATCCAAATTCAATGATATCCTATCCTATCCATGACCGAATTGCTTATAAAGACGATGATGGCACTCAGTATTACATGTACAACATGAGTGGGAAATATGATGAAGTGTTTTTGCTTTTTGAACGAGAGCCATCGGATCGATTAAAGCAAGAATTAGCGAGCTTGCTTCATCAAAAAGGAATAGAACATATTTCACTTGTAGTTCTGTAAAGAGGAGCGAATTTGTATGAATGATTTATTCAAACAAACAGTAGCGTGTTTATCAACTCCAACGTTTAAAGGAAGTTATGAAACTGGAGATTGTATTTTCATGCTTAAAGATATTGGAGATGCCATTCAAGAAGAGGGAAATGAAGAACGAGAAGATCGAATGGATGGCGGGATTCATTATTCCGAAATGCTTCCGATTGAATCGTTTCCCTCAAAGGAATATCTGAATTTGTTTCACTCCTCGCTCAAATCCTCTTCGCCATTAATGGCTCAGTATGTGGCGGATGTTGCAGAAATGATCCTCCTGGACAAAGGTGAGGATGTAGTCCTTGTGTCGTTAGCCCGTGCAGGTACACCAATTGGTGTTTTGGTTAAACGCTATCTTAAATATCGATATGGAATGAATGTTGCTCATTATAGTGTTTCTATTATTCGTGGAAAAGGGTTAGATGTTAATGCGATCCTTTATATTGCGAATCAGCATCAAGGAAATCCGATCCAATTTATTGATGGTTGGACAGGTAAAGGCACGATCAACAAGGTTCTTCATCAGTCAATAGAGTTGATTAACAAACGTTATGAGCTTTCTCTTATGTCAGATTTAGCAGTATTGGCTGATCCAGCACAGGCTGCTCCTATTTTCGGCACGCGAAGTGATTACTTTCTGCCTTCTTCTTGTTTGAATTCGATAGTAAGTGGATTAGCAAGTCGAACCGTCCATCGAGACGACATCATTGGATCTTATGATTACCACGGAGCTAAATATTATGAGCGTTGGGAAAAAGAAGATCTGTCACGTTTGTTTATTGAGACAGTCGAGAAAGAATTTGATGACACATTGCCGAATCGACGTGTGCGTGAAGAAGTGACGAATCGAGGATGGGGAGAAGTGGAAGAAGTTAAACAGCGATTTAATATAAACAGCATTAATAAGGTTAAACCAGGAATAGGAGAAACCACCAGAGTGTTACTCAGAAGAGTGCCATGGAAAATCCTTGTGAAGAACATGAATGCTCCTGAAATGAAACACATACTAATGCTTGCAAATGATAAGGGTGTCCCTGTTGAGATGTACAAGAACATGTCGTATTCCTGTATGGGATTGATAAAGGAGTGATAATCATGTTTTTTAGTGATTTAGATCGTACTCTAATCTATTCCAAGCGATTTGTAGAAGGAATTGATACGCCACTTGTCCTGGTTGAAGAGAAAGACGGGAGAGAGATATCATATATGACTCCCGCTTCTTACATATCCTTGCAAGAGATGAGAAGCCTAACAACGTTTGTTCCTGTAACAGCACGTAAATGGGAAGAAGCAATGCGTATATCATTTATTAAGAATGACCCTCCTGAAATCCTTGTTTGTGAGGCGGGAAGATCTATATTCCGAAATGGAAGACGCGATGTTTTTTGGGATGCTCATATCTACCATCTAATGGAAGCAAATCAAGAAGACCGAAAAGAAGCAATGGAACGATTTTTCGTAGAGATGAAAGCACTCGGATATCCAGCATGGAGCATCAATGAGTATATGGTAATGACAAAAGTTGATGGCTGGACAAAAGATCAAAAAGAACGGGTATCGGACATGTATTCTTGGTTCTACGAAAGGGGATGCCTTCTCCTTATACAAGGAAGGAAAGTTTATCTCATTCCGCAGGGCATATCAAAGGCAAGTGCCATTCGATACCTGATCCAATTGTACAACCCACTTATAACAGTTAGTTCAGGTGACGCAGAGATGGACGCATCTATGTTTGCGGTTACTTCTGATGGAATTGCGCCGCTCCATCATACGATCTCTCTTCTCCCTAAGTGTTCAATTACACAGCAGTCGGGCATTTACGCAAGTGAAGAAATCATTGCATATGCCAAAAAGAAGCTCTGCGTTTAAAGCAGGCTTTTTTGTTTTGTGTAAAAAATAATTTACTTTTTAATTGACGAAATGTTAAATTAGATATACACTATAGTCAACACGAAAAATACAAAAACGGCAGACAATATAAAAGGAAGAAGACCTATGAAAAAAAGTGTAAATATAGTATTAACGACAAAAGAAGCATTTAATGAATTTATTGGTGTAGCAGATTGTGCCATTCGTCAATGGATTGACCAAAAGCTTTTGGGTGATGGGAGAACATGGATCATGGATCGAATCGTATTTATGAATTTGCTTAGGAAAAAGAAACTGCCTGGAAAAGTATTTGAGATTGATGAAAAGGAAGTTACATTTGAATATCTTGGTCTTAAATCGAAGGCGCTTGATATATGGTACGAAAACGAACACGTAAGAGACGTATTGACGAAGATGCCTTATGCGAATGCAGTATCAGAAGCATTTCTTGCATACAAGGAAGATTCTGGATTGAAATATAAGCATCTGTTAATTACAGATGATAGTGAGGTTAGTGACAATTGGTTTTATCGAAAGAGCAAAACGTGGGTTGTTACTTTGCGTTACGTATTGGAGACAATTTCGAAAACCTTGGAAGCAAAGGGAATTGAAACCATGTCGCTTGAGCAGTTTTTGAAAGAAAAGAATATGTAAGGGGGAAGGAACATGAGACTCCTGTACTTTGGGGATAAACATGAACGTGTTACAAGCCCAGAGAATCGAATGGATGATTTTGTAGAGACACAACGTTTGAAAACACTTGAGATCATTGATATTGGAAGAAGACATCAGGTAAACGGTTTTCTTCAACCAGGTGATTTCTTAGATTCACCCAATGTACCTGATAATCATCTTGCATGGTTAATGGAAGTTTGGTCGGGTGTCAGTGTTTATGAAGCATTGCGTTTATTGACCTCGAATAGTGATGCAGATAAAGAGAAAGCACTGAGTCAATTAAAGAATTATGTACCTCTCATTGGGGTAGCAGGTAATCATGAATTGTATGGAAATAACATTAAAACGCTACCGAAGACTTCTATTGGTTTTTTAAATAAGGTGGGGTTGATGACCTTTGCAACAAAAGAGAATCCCTACTTCTTTTACACCGAAGATGGAGCTAAAGTTGCTGTCACTGGCACTCACTACCACTTGGATATTGATGCTCCTGAACACATTGATGATTATATTGTGGAAGAGAAACTTGGCGATTTTCATATTCATATTGTTCATGGATATTTGAGTGATAAAAGCATGGGAAACATGTTTCGTCATACATTGATTGATCATATCCAGCACACTAAAGCGGATTTAACGATTACTGGACATGACCACATTGGCTTTCCGCTTACTGAAATCAATGGTAAATGGTTTGTGAATCCTGGAGCAATTCCTCGGACAAAAAATGATGTAAAAGAAATGAACCGCAAACCGAAAGTGTTGCTCATTGATATTACGAAAAAAAACGGTTTGCAACTCAAGGAAATATTCTTGAAGTCTGCGCAAGACGGAGAATTAGTCTTGAATCGCAGAAAAATTGTAGAGCGTAAAAAGCGGGAAGATCGTCTATCAGAGTTTAAAAAGGCAGTACGCGATGCAGGAAATACAAAATCGACGGATATCATTGAAATTATTCGAAATAAAGCTGAGACAAAAGAATTGCCTCTCATTATTCGAGATGATGTCATTGATCGAATTAGCGAAAAAAAACGAGAAATGTCTCAAGTCGTTGAAAAAGTCTTAAATAATGCTCATGTAGATAAGATCATTCTTGAAAACTTCCAATCACACCAATATACCGAGCTTGAACTGTCCAGAGGTTTGAATATTTTTGTAGGCGAAAGTCGTCAAGGGAAAACAGCCGTTCTTCGAGCCTTCAGGTGGGTTTACGAAAACAAACCATTAGGTGATCGGATTATTAAAAAAGGTGCCAAATATGCAAAAGTAACGCTGTTTTTATCAAATGGATATATTGTTTCGCGAATTATGGAAAAGAAGTCTAACGGTAGAAACGGATATGAGATAACAGATCCAATGACTGGTGAAGTTGCTTATCATAATACGAAGATGTTACCCGAAGTACAGAAAATTCTTGGTTACAATCCATTTGTTATCGACAGCGACTTGCAGTTTAATTTGAACTTTATGAAGCAAGGCTCTGGTTGGTTCTTGATCGGTGATCAATTCTCTGCTCCTGTAAAAGCAAAGATTATCGGGGCAATTTACGGGACTCATTATGCGGATGCAGTAGCAAGGGAGCTTGACGCTGAGGATCGAAAAGTGAATGACGAATTAAAAAAGGCGCAGGCGGATGTGCAAAAACTGGACGAACAGATTCGGCAATATACACACCTCGATGATTTGGAACAAACAATGTCAAATGTGGAAGGGCTATTAAAAGAAATCGAGGCTTTAAACCAGAGACGAGATAAGATCGTTGTTTTAATAAACAAGCGTAAGCAAACAGAAGCTGTTATTCAAGAAAATGAGCACGTTATCTCCCGTTTACAAGATATCGAGCAATTATCTCTTAAATTGGAACAAGTAAAAGTACAAGAATTGAAAAGAAGCCAACTGGCTTCCCTACTCAGCAAGAGACAGGCTGTGCAAACGAAGTACAATTTGTTAGAAGAAGCATTGCAAGCTTTACGTGATTTGGATAAAGCAAAGGAAATGCATGAAACGGTGTCATTGCTACAGAAACAGAGTCAGGAAATTCGGCAAATTTTGGTGAGACGAACTCGTATAACCGCTTTGATAGAACAAGAAAATCAAATTCTCACAAAAACACAGCTAATTGATGAAGCTTATCGTTTACTAAAAGAAGTTGAAACCGCCCAGATTAGACGCAAGGAGTTGCAGGGATTGGCGGAACGGGCGAAACGTTTGGAGCTAACAAGAAAAGAAGTCTCGAAAAAGCTTGCTTTGATCGATGAGACACTTGCAAAAACTAAGTATATTGAAGAAGCACGTAAGGTGTTTGATAGTTTTGCCGCGATCACTAAACGGAAGTCAAACATTGAAAAAGCCATGGATGGAAGGAAAAAGATCATTAAGCAAATTACTGACGATGATTCAACCATTAAAAAACAAAATAATGAATCAGCTATTTTAGTCAATAAATACAAAAGTTTGTTAGAGCAAGCAGGTTCTTGTCCAGTTTGTTATGGAACGATTGATCGCGTAACGGTAAATCGAATTGCGGAACAGTTTGCGGCATCATAAAACGTGACATGGATATAAATCGAATTAAAGGAATTTAAAAGGAGATGGATATGATGAGTCAACACATTCATTCAAACGATAACGAAGCATTCGTAGCAGAATTGCAACAAACAGAAAAAGCATTAAAAGCATCTGAACAACTACGATTTAGAGCAATTGCCAACAAAGATGCGTATGTTACACAATTGAAAGAAAATGACGCGGAATTAAAAGCATTGGGAACTACTGCGGAACAAGCTGAGAAAGAAGTTCAGGCTATTGATGCTGAAATCGAGAATAAGTTTGAAAAAATTAAAAGCATGATTCCGTTTGACCTGTTACAAAAATACAACATGCTGAAGTAATGGATTCATGAGAAGAAAGGAGGGGATTCCGTGAATGCAGTTAAAGCAAATGATTACTTGGAATCACTAAGGAGTATCTATCACAAAGAAAGTGCTGTTCTGCAACAACTTCAACGGAATAAGGCTGAAAAGGAGAATGCCGTTAAGTGCTTGCTTGAGGAGCGCGACCAGGTTGAATTGAAAAGGATATTGGTCACGGATGCCGCAACAGAAGCTCGGGAACAATCCAGAGATGTTTTACAAGATATGGGGACAAGGGCATTACAATTTATTTTGGGCGATAACATATCTCTTGAGATCGAGTTAAAAGAACAAGCAAGGCATTGGATTGCCAACTTTTTTACAAAGGAAGAGGAAGCTGAAGACTATCAAATTGAAACAGACCCTGCCGAAGAAGATGGCGGGGGAGCTGCCGATGTTGTAGCAATTTCGACACAAACAGCGATGCTTCAATTAACGGGTGATTATAACGTAGCTCCACTATTCTTGGACGAACCTTCTAAGTTTGTATCGAAAGGTCACTCTGAGAAAGTTGCCCGATTCTTATCAGAAATCAGTAGTCACTTTGAACGTCAAACGATGATGGTAACGCATGATGAATATTTATCAAATGTAGGAGACGTAGCTTACCTATTCAAAAAAATAGATGGAAGCACTATCGCAACAAAGCTTGCATGATAATAAGCCGATTAGGGTTTCCCTGGTCGGCTTATTATGTTTAACAATATTATTCCGTATGTGATTACGTAGATAATTCATCATTTATTCATAATAAATTATAATAACGTAAGAAGTAGGTAGATTGATTTGCGATGAATAACAGACGGTTTTACTTGTAAATTAAAATTTACAAAATAAGATATTAAAAGTATAATTCAGAAGAGAGGAGTTTGATGTATGAGTAATAATATGTTTGTAGTGGGACGTACAACCCCAAAAGAAATTGTTATTGCGTCGATTGAAAGACGATTAGTATTAGATGAATATTTGCTGATTAAAGATTCATACAATGGAGCTTTGATTGGAGAAGTCATCGAGACGAAACTGTACCACAAAGTAGAATCGGGCACGTTCTCAACCGAAACAGGTATCTATCAGAGTTTGAAAGATTTGGGTTTGAATGTAGATGGGAAACCTGTTTCTGTAGCAAAGCTAAAATTGCTTGATGAAATCACGACACCTGTTACTACACATTCTGCTGTTACAACACCAAGTTTTGATGATATTGAAGACCTCTTGATTCCTACTCCGCCCAATAAAGGTTTAGTTCTCGGTATTATCCGAGGTACAGAAAAAATCCAGGATCTTCTACCTGACTATTTAAGAAATCTATCACCGCTTTATGAACGTGGTATTGGTATTCTTGATCAGAAAGGTGTCCCTTTTATCCTGCCTCATTACCAACTGCGAGAATATCCACATCTCGGGTACTTTGGTGGAACAGGAAGTGGAAAGACGTATGGTCTTCGGGTTGGATGTGAGGAAATTATGCGACATTCAATACCAGCGGTAGCTTTTGATCCTCATAATGAGTTGGAATTTAATCAACCAACGGATGGCTTGGCAGAAGAGCATATGGAAGATTTCTCATCCAAACACGAAATTTTCAATATTGGAGAAAATGTAGGAATCAACTTCACTGAGTTAAATACAGAGGAGTTATTATACTTACTGGAGTTTATCGGAGATTTGACGATGCCGATGCGCGGAGCGATGGAAGCTCTTCATCAAAAGAATGATAGTTTCACAACTTTGTATAAGCGTCTGACTGATCTGAAAAAAGCTTTTGAAATTCAAGAGCTATCGAAGCATGAGAGGGATCAAGTAACATTGCCCGATGAAATCGTGAAGTTATATGAGCGATTGAAAGACAAAGTGTCTGGTTTGCCAACTTTGCAAGCACTCTCGTGGAGACTTGATCAATTGCATAAAACGGGAATCTTCAATCATGATATCTCTAAGGTAGAAGCTTGTATGCTTAAAAGAAAAATGGCAATCATTCGAGGAAAAGTTAGTCAATTGAAGATGATTGCTTCTTATATCACACGGAGGCTGTATGGAAAAAGAAGAGCTTATCGGGATTGGAGAAAAAATGAGCAAGGGGTTGACCAACCACCAAAGTTTCCTCCCTTTTTTAGTATTACAGACGAATCTCATATCTTCGCCCCTGATGGGGAGCGAATGAATCCTATTAAGGCTATCTTGCGAGAAGTAAGCCAAGAAGGTCGTAAGTATGGTGTGTTCTTGGCACTTGGAACACAACGACCAGCTCTACTTGATAAAACAATTGCCTCACAACTCAATACAAAGTTCATCTTCAGAACTGGAATTGAATCAGATATGAAAATGATTCAAACGGAGACAAATTTGAGTGCTGAACAAGTATCTCGGCTTCCTGATTTACCGACAGGAAATGCCTTTGTATCTTCTGCTACATTAAAGAAGACGTTCTATATTCGTTTTAGGACAACGAAGACAGCATCACCACATGCTGGACATCCTTTCGATGAGTTAGATGAGTTTGGAGAAGTAGATACGAAAACGAAAAATGTACTTATGTCCTTCTTACCATTGTCTATTGATACCATTAATAGAAAGCATTCCGATATAAATAAAGCATTAGGAAGAATGATCCCTAATTATGAAATCATGGATGTCTTAGAAGCAATGGTGAAACTGAAAGAGGTTGAAAAAGAAGAAAGTCCTTTTGGGACAAGGTATAAGCTGAAAAATTGATAGAAAGCTGAAAGGAATGTAAAAAAAGTGAAAAGACAAAGGATAGGGTGCTCACCATGTGTGATCAATTAATAACTTTTCATTCTAATAATGAATCGGTAGAAAAACTAACTTTACAACTACTCGCAAACAAAATGTTAGAAAAAAGTGAGGTTCACTATTTAGATTTAACATCTGACTCCAATCGTATCAATGCATTGCTACCAGAATGCTATTACTATGACAACGAAGATGCTTTCTCATCTTTTCTAACCAAAACAAAAAGCGATCTAAGTAATAGGCTCTCCCTTTATAAGAACGGGAGATCATTAGACGGACATTCCTATGTAACTGTGATTGTTTCAGATTTACAAAGTGATGCTAATATTTTATCTTTCTCAAACGTTATTGCTCCTTACATGAGCTACCATCGAGCTGTACAGTATTCTTTTATAGTTAAGGGATTCGATCTTAAAATTGAACTAAAATCTGAATACACGAAGTAACTGCTATGCTTCTTACATGAAAAAGAGAGGGATTTATTCCCTCTCTTTTTTGTATTTAGGCCTTTTCGTCAATCGATATCCCTAAAAGATCATTTTCATTGTATATTCCTCTTTTAATTCCTGTCTTTAATGCCTCCAGGCTTTTTGGATGGTGTAGGGATATGACTTTTCCTTGTCCATACAACATTCCATTCGAACTAATTTTATGAAACGGACGATCTCGCAATTTCTGATTATGATGGCGTGTGTTCATTTGATACCTCATCGTGCTCGACTTCACCGTTAGGAATGTGTACATGAGTTGATAAGCAATGTTTGCACTGACGTTTTGCTACCTTTGCGTTAATGAAAAGACAAGCAAACGTGGCAACAAATCCAAGCCACCAATTGAAGAAGTACCCCACAACCACCCCGATTAGAATGTACCCTAACAAATAAAGAACGCTCATTCTTCGCACAGTAATATCTGTTTTTTTGCAATCAGAGCAGTAGTGTGGTGTTTTAGAAATCATTTGTTCTGTTCTGCGAGAAACATACCATTTTAAAAGCAAATTATTCATCATTTTCAACTCCTTTCTCATAGAAATTATAAAAATATACATCGGTAAAAAGGACAAAAAATGGTTTAACAAGGTTCGAGGTCAATAAGTCTTTATTAGACACAAATCACATTGACTATAAACTACGAAATTCCTAAACTGAATATAATCAATTAATGAATGTAACTGTTTAATAAATAGACAAAAGCGAGGGAGGTGAAATATTGATAAAGCAACTTAAAAAAATACGTGAAGAAAAAGGCTTTATGTCCATTCTTATGGTTTTTTTTGTAGCGAGTTTACTGCCATTGTTGCTTTTTTATTTCGTTGAAATGACCTATCTGAATGGCATGAAGGATAAATTTCAAGGATTTAATGATGCGGCGGCTTCTGCGGCAGTAATGCAAATGGAAAAAGAGCTAATAAAAGATGCAAACATTACATTGATCGATCAAGATGCGAAAGAAGTTGTTGATCGGATTTTATCGGAAAACTTAATACTGAATGAAGATATGACACCTGCTGTAGATTCATTTGTTAAAGAAGCGCCTTTGGTAAAGGTATATGTAGTAAATCACAACAATGGAGAATCACCGAGCGAATTCATAACAGATGAAGGTTTTGTTTTTAAGATAAAAAATCCAACAGTAATTGTGTATTCAGAAGTGAAGCCAAACGGAGTATTCTTTAATCGTTTCGTAACCATTAAATCCATATCAGCATACGAAAGCTTCTTTAAGAAAGATCAAGAACCAAATGTATCAAGCAACCCAATTATCTCAGTAGATGGATTAGTGGTAACGATGAACAGAGTCGTGAATCCACTTCGGTTCAATCATCCTACAGGAACTTTTCCGTTAGATTGGCAGTTCTCGCCATTACCAATGGCGGCTGGTGGTAATATCGAGGTTTCGATTCACAGCACATTAGGAGATACCGATTTAATACACGCAGACTATGTGCTTCGACTGAACGGAGAAAGATATAAAAGTGAGATTTCGAGAAGCATGAAAAAAGTAAGCAATAACGTATTAACAGACACCATACAACTCCCTGATGAGGTCCCAATTGGATCGACTGTAACGCTTGATTTTACAACTATTGAGTTTGAAAATATATCGGGCACTCAACTGAAAGGGAATGATGCGGTAGGCTTTCAAGATGAAGGAGAAATCATTGGAGATATTGAGACAAATTTAAATAAACTCATTCGATTTCAAAAGGTTTATCAACAATAATTAGGGAGGACTACATGACAATTGTAATTATGTTAGCACTGTCAATTCTTACAGTGTTAGCCTTGAATAAATACAGTGAAAAAAAGGGTTTTGGCTACAGTAAGACTCAACAGTTTATCGCGATCATTACAAATATGGCAATCTGGATGGGGTTTCTTGCTAAGTATGGATACTCAACAAAAACCTTACTGCTATGTTTAGCAAGTTCAATTTTGGTTTCTATATTCTTCGTCGATTTAAAACACTATATCATTCCGAATGAATACAATCTGGCATTGTTCGCGTTAGCCATTTTCTTTGTTGCAAATACTTCGCAGTATTGGACAGTTTTTGTGAAAGGTGGATTCTTTTTCGCACTCACATTTCTTGTTATTTTTTTTGTAACTAAGGGGTCAATTGGCATGGGAGATGTGAAGATGTCGCTTGCGATAGGATTGATGATGGGAATCGGGTATTTAATGAACTATTTGATCGTGACATTCTTGTTGGGAGCGTTAGTGTCCGTTATCTTATTGATTTTAAAGAAAAATACGATCAAAGGAAAGATTGCATTCGGTCCTTACATGGTGATAGCTTTCTTCGATCTTACACTTGGGATTCATGAAAAAATTCTAAGCATTCCATTCGGATAATAAAAAAATACTCAGTCAAGGCATAAAGTAGTCTAACCCTGCTTTATGCCTCTTTTTTGTGTTATAAAGTCAACGGCATTACATAACATACAAACATGAATAGTGAAAATAAACTCTTGACAAAGGAGGGGGTTGCGAAATGTTTACAAAGGCGTTTGAAAAACTGAAGGATGATACTGGATTTATTTCCATTGAGACGATTATTGTTGCGGGATTGATGATTGCTTTGGGTGCTTATGGTATCACTCAATTTTACATGGGTGGTCAAAATCTCACAGAAGTATCCATCGATAACGTAAACAAAGTTCTCGATATTGCGGTAACAGAAACTCCAATTCCGTAAGAAAACCAGATGATGTTTGCTTGATAACAGCATTAAACACTATCAAGCAAACATTTCGAATAAAAAAAGAAAATATCGTTATAATCTCATAGACAATAAGCAATAAGACAAAAATCTTATTGACAAACAAGAAACTGTTATAAAGGAGGAGATGGAATTGAAACAAGTAGTAACTATTCTGAAAAACAAAGCAGGATTTATTTCTATCGAGACTGTCATTGTTGCGGGTCTGATGATCGCATTGGGTGCTTACGCTATAACCCAACTGTATATGGCAGGTCAATCGACTACAGAAACAGCAATTGACAACGTAAATAAAGTTCTCGATGTAGCGGTTTCTTAATTGAAGTGATTAGTAAATTATTTCATTGACTATAAAAAATTCATTTGAAGAGGAGGTAGTTCCAGGAATGAAAGGTGTACTGAATGCTTTGAAAGATAAAGCAGGTTTTATTTCCATTGAAACCGTCATCGTTGCAGGTCTGATGATTGCATTGGGAGCTTACGCTGTAACCCAACTGTATATGGCAGGTCAAACGACGACTGAAAAAGCAATTGACAACGTTAATAAAGTTCTCGATGTAGCCGTTTCTTAATCGGAAACGATAGGAAGTGAGAACAGTTGCTACGATCAAGATTAAAGAAAGGGGGAAATGTCAATATGAAAAATGTGCTGAATGTTTTGAAAGATAAAGCGGGTTTCATTTCCATTGAAACCGTCATCGTTGCAGGATTGATGATCGCGTTGGGTGCTTATGCTGTTACACAACTGTATATGGCAGGTCAATCTACAACTGAAAAAGCTATCGACAACGTGAATAAGGTTCTCGATGTAGCCGTTTCTTAATCAGATGGGATTAATAGAAGTCTCAATTTTATCGTTGAGGCTTCTAACAAAACATACATTTGAAAGAAGCAAACCAATAGGATGTAAAACTTAAAAAAAGGAGGAATAACTCACGATGAAACAAGTATTGAACACTTTAAAAAGCAAAGCAGGTTTCATTTCCATTGAAACCGTCATCGTTGCAGGATTGATGATTGCATTGGGTGCTTATGCTGTGACACAGCTCTACATGGCAGGTCAATCCACAACTGAAAAAGCTATCGACAACGTGAATAAAGTTCTGGATGTAACAGTTTCTTAATCCTTCTTTACTCAATGAATCCCGATAAAAATGGCTTTATGTTCAGCTTGATTTGGTTGACGTAGAGCTTTTTTTTGTAGATCAGGATAGCAACGCAAGCCTATTGGAAAGACCTTGATCGTATGATAAAGTCAAAATTGCTTATAGGCAATAAATTGATTGAGTAAAGGAGGGGTAAATTTGAAGAATCATTCAAAAATTAAAGAGCGAATGAGAAGTAATTCAGGATACGTTTCAATTGAATCAGTGTTTGCAATGTCATTTTTTTTAATCATTTTTCTTCTATGTATCGGCTTCTTCTCATATGTTCATCCGTACACGAAATTAGATCGTGAAGTTCATACATTGGCAACTCTCGCACAACGCCAGGGTGGATTAACGGTTGATGATGTACAGAGGTTTGAAGATAGAATAGCAAATTACGCATTTGTAGATTTGACAAAGGGTGTAGTTGAGGTAAACGCACATACCATCCTTGGAAATATGGATGCTATTGGAATTGATGGGTTAGAAGATGCAGGAACTTATTATGTAAAACGAGACAATAAAGACTTCATTGAATTGACAGTGAGTATTCCATCTCAAAATGTAATATTAAAACCTGTAGCAAATTTTTTTGGCGTTGGTGGAGTTATCGATCACTATACATTCAAGGAAACGTTTATGTCTGAACGGTATTAATGAATCAAACGAGATTCGACTATAATTGTCTATTGTCAATGACATAATGAAAGTAAAATGTTAACAACTAATCAACGAAAAATCGGAGGTGTATGAGTTTGCTGGGAAAAAACAAGTTGATGCTATCTGTGCTTTTACTCACTTTTGTTTCGACTTCGGGAATGTTTTATTACGACAATATATATTTAAAGAAACAGGATCAAGCAAATAAAGTAACGGTGCTGGTTATGAAAAAAGATATTGCAAAAGGAACGGAGTTTTCAACGGATAACATTGGTGCAATCAAAATTGATAAAGAGATGGTTTTGCCGACTTATATCACAAAATTCGATGATGTTAAGGGTAAGACCGCAACTTCTGATCTTCTTGCCAATGAAGTGGTAACAAAACCTCGTGTTAATGAGGGTGGAGATGGAACGCGTCAATTTTCGGTAGGTGTAGAAGCGAAGAATATGCCTGTCTCTATTAAGAAAGGAGATGCTGTTCGCGTCTTTGTTCAAACGGAAGTAGGTAGCAAAGTATACGAAGTTTTTGAAAAGAAAGAAGTGTATGGGGTAAATTACAAGAAAAGTTCAGCGGGTAAAGACACACCAGTTGTTCAATCAATTGATTTACTGCTGTCCGACAAAGAAGCAGTAACATACTTTGATGCTCAAAAAACAGGAAATCTGTTGGTGATTCGCTACCATGATCTAACCGAAAAAGATACGACTACGGTTCCACGATTTGAAGAAAATGCAGATGAGTTGCTTCAATTACAAGCGGATTCCAAAAAGCGTGGAGGTAATAAAACTGATACAACTGTTAGTTATGTTGTAAAGAAAGGTGACACTTTTGAAAGTATTGCCAAAGCACATGGTTCTACCGAAGGGGAAATCAAAGAGCAAAACCCTGGAGTTGTCACCTTACACCCAGGCGATAAATTGCAAATCAAAAAGAAATAAGGAAGGGGGAGATGTAGGTGAGCGGTAAAGTTTACGCAATTATGTCCGTTGTTCAAGGAAACGGAGCAAAGTATGTAGCGACCAATTTGGCGAGGGCGATGAAGCGAAAAGAAAAAAAGGAGAATAATAAAATCCTCCTTGTGGATTTTGATTTTGAAAATCCGTACTTAGCATATGACTTCGTTAAACAGGATAAAACTCATGGTATCGACAACCTCCTTCCACATATTCATGAGTCAGGGATTAGTCAGGAAATTTTCCAAGAGAACATCATTGCAACACGTATCGATGTGGATGTTTTGAGGGGGACTCAATTTATTGGGAAGTACAAACAATTCTCAAAGTTCCATATCGAAGCGATTTTGGATACAGCTCGAAAACTCTACGACATTGTAATCGTCGTTGTATCTCCAAAGGTTAATAATGCGGGCACAGTTTATACCCTGTTTCATGCTGATCAAGTCATTCTCGTTTTGCGTAATAATTATTCTAATTATTTGCGTGTAGATGTAGCAATGAGAATTGTCAATCAATACGCGAAAGGGGAAAATCCAACTTTGATCGTTTACAACATGCAAAATGTTCAATCAAAAGCTGAGGTGAACGAAAAGTTGAAAGAATTCCCCTTTGAATTAAAGGTTGCAGGCGTATTGGAGTATGACGAACGATCCATTGATAATGTGGATTTAGATAAAAAAGAGTCCATGTTTCTATCAAAACGAATAAATGCAAAAACCTTTGCTGAGATCGAAAAGCATTTAGTATAAGGAGGGGGATATTGTTGAACTACAAATTTTCATCGAATCCAATTGTTGTAAAACATAAGAATAAAAATGTCGGAGTCATTGAACTTGATCTTGACCACACCGCTAAAGAATTTGTCTTAGAGATTTCTGATGAAAAAAATGAACTATTGTTTAAAGGCGAAGTAGATGAACAGACGTTCTTGAGCGTTGATTCATCTTCTGGATCAATTACCCTTCTGTATGTTGATCCTAATGATAAATCAGTTATATTTCGTAGACGTGTTGATTTGATGCGAGCATTCAATTTGTCGGACAGTGAAAAGGAAAAAAGTATAAAATCACTGAGTGAAGAAGCGCTATATGAAAAGATTTCTACATTAGTCAAAGAGCTGATGGATAATCCAAAAGGATCTCCAAAGGAAACTCAATATCACACCCTTATGATGAATAAGGCAACGATGGATAAAGACGCAAGAAGTTATGTAGAAAACAAAATTCGTCATATCGTCGCTCAAAACGCAGATTTATCTGATAGTCAAGTTGAAGGGTTCACCCATCGAATCTATGCAAACTTTTATGGTATGGGAATTCTACAAGAAATTGATGATGATCCAGAAGTTGGGGAGATCATGGTGAATGGTTACACATATCCATCTTTCCGTTGTGACATCTATTATGTCAAAAATGGAGAGAAGATCATGTACGAGAAGACATTTAAGAATTTTGGGGATATGTACAATGTCTTTTCCCGATCTATTGCATTTTCGAAGAAGGAACTAAATAACGTAGAAAATGCGATCATTGAAGCAACAAGAGCAAACCGAGATCGTGTAAATATCATTATTCCAGATGCTTCTGAGAGTTACGTGATGAATATTCGTAAGTTTGGAAACTTTGTTCCTGATTTAGAGAACATGAAGAAATTTGGAACTATCGATGAATATCTGGATCGTTTATTTATGGTATTGGTGAAAGGTAAAGCAAATATCGGTATTGGCGGAGAAATGGGGACAGGTAAGACTACATTAATCAATTACCTTTTGACTTACACGAAGCCAGATGAACGAAAAGTTGTTATCGCTTCGGTAAGTGAAACGGATGTTGATCGGGTGCTCAAGGGGCACGATGTAGTCATGCTTAATGTCGATGATGAGAAAAACTTCACCTTCCCACGCCATATTCGGGCATCTCTTCGCACCACAGCAAGCCGAATTATCGTGCCTGAAACAAGGGGTAATGAGTTTAAGCAAGTATACGAAGCTAATGGAAAAACGGCAGGGAACATGTTTACAGCACACGCCCTTGATGATTATGCCTTTCTGGATATGTGCGTCGATATGTATGTGGGGGATGGCTCTGGATTCGATTTAGATCATTTAAAGAACAAACTTGCCAAGACAATTCCAATCATTGTCATCATGCGAAAAGTTGGTACTCGCATTCGAATTGATTCTGTAAGTGAAGTTGTCTTAGATGATAATCGAAATTTTGACAAGATGAATGTTTTATACTACTGGCACCAAGATCCAGAAGATGCTACGAAAGGTGAGTATCGTCGCACCGACAACCGTATCTCCAACAGATTAAAAGCCCTTCTAAATAAGTATGGTGTTCCAATGACTCAAATGGAACACCTGTAAAGGAGTGTCTCTATGGAAATAATCGAATCTATACTTCATCAGATAGGGAAGGGTGGCTTCAATCTCCTGTTGATTATGTTGATGGGAGGTTCTCTCTACTTCTTCTTGAAAGGTATGAAGCTACGACGAAAGACAACCGAACTGTTCAACCTTTCAAAGCTTGAAATTAAAGTGAAAGAAAAAAAGAAGTTTGAGCTGATGTATTTCAAAAAGTTGAAACGAAATCTTCAAATATATTTCTTCTTTAAAGACAACAAACGAAAAGCAAATATCATCTATATAACGATCTTAATGGTAGAACTATCATTGTTTGTGATGTTTGCAGCCAACAAAATGTATTTATTTGCCTTACTATTCCCACTGATGATTCATTGGTTTGTATGCAAAGCTTTGGAGTTGCTCGCAGATAGCATTCACTCTTTTATTCAAAAAGAACTCCCGCTTGCCATTAAGCATTTAATTAAAACAATGACCAAAACGAGTGATCTAAAAACGGTTATGTATGAAACAAGTAAAAATTTGAAAGAGCCACTTCGCTCAAAGTTCTTTGATTTATCACGTAAGATGATTACGGAAAATTACGAGAAGAGCTTAATGGAGTTTGCAGAAGAACTTGATAATACATGGACGTATGCATTCGCTTTTCTTTTATTGAGTTACAAGGAACAGAGCAAGAAAACAGACGTAATCAAGAATTTGACGACGTTGGCAGATATGATGGAGAAAGAAAATTACCTAAAAGATAAAAGTCTAACAGATAAAAAGTCAATCGTCATATTGAATTACTGTTTGGGTGTTATATCCTTACTCGCTTTGGTCGCTAATCTTGGATTTAATAGTTATGCTACTGAGTTTTTCTTCAATTCAGTAGGAGGAATGATCTCTTTATTAATTGGATTCACAGCAATCCTGGGGACATTCTTAATCAACTTTGTATTGACGAAGAAAACGTTCTAAGGGGGGATCCATCATATGATTTACTTAGTTTTTCTCATCATTTGGGCAGTAATGGCTATCGTAGTGTATTTTCAAACAAAAGGAGATCGTGAGACAACAAGTGGAGAACCTACATTCGGAAGTCCATTTCATCAAGAAATCTATCGCTTGTCCTTCATCGCGCCCTTTAAATGGTTTGTTGAAGACGATAGAAATTTGACTCCAAAGGGAGAAAAAGTCAAAGAGTTACTCAAGCTTTCTGGCTATGACAAAAACTACACGGTTAGAAGCTTTATGGCATTTAAGGTGTTGATATTTTTTGCATCTATGGTGATGGTAACGTTAGCACTATTTCTCATGGAGAAATTGCCAACGTTGATGAATACCGCTATGAATATTCAAAATGTCACGGCTCAAGATAGCAAGGGAGTTCCTCTTAATGTGATTTTTATAACCATTGCCTTCTTTATGATGTTTGCTTTGTTTCCAAGTATAAAAATGAAAAACATAGCAAAGAAGTCCATCTTAGCACGCAGTCGTGATCTGCCGATGATCTACATGTTTACGATTCTCATGCTCCGCTCGAATAAGACGGTAACTGAGATTATTTACGCCTTAACGAAATTAAATACGCACTATAAAGAGGTGTTTGAACGCGGATATCGGATGTACTTACGAAATAAGCACGAGGGAATGGCATATCTTCGTTCTCAATTTGATAATGATCGTTTTGCGGAAATGTTTAATCTGCTTGAAGATATTGCTGAGTACGCAAAAGACGAGTGTGTTTCAATCATGGAGAGTAACATGAAGAATCTTGTGGATGAAACGAATATGGTGAAAAGAAGAAACGATTTATCACAACTGGTTTACTCTCAAGCTTCTATGGTTATCCCATTTATGGCAATCATCCTACTGGGAGCTGCGCCTGTTGTTATCATGGGTATCACGATTTTCACCACTTCGATGAATATGTAAAAAGTCCTTCGGGGCTTTTTTTTCTATCTATAGGTAGTTTTTGATGTTTGAAGCACAAGATATAGAATATCCTTGTAAAAAATTATTTACATAAATGTTTTTTAATTGTATAATAAATACAGGGTATATAAGCACCTTTCACCCCGATAAGAACGCGATGAGATGAATATAATACCTCATCAATATTCTTAGGAGGTGAAACAATGGATGCAGGATTTCTTATGATGGCGATAGTTGGGATTGTATTGGTTGTTGTTGTTAGCTTTTTGGTTCGTTCATTTATGAAGTTTATTCTGATTGGAGCGATTATTTATCTACTGTTCCATTTCGGTTTTATATGGGGGGTAGATGACCTTAACGATAAACTTCAATTGAATCGTTTTTTTAATCCTGATGCTAACAAATCGATTCAATCTACGTATGGAACCTTTGCTGATAAACGTGAGCAATTTGGTGTAGTTAAGACAGAAGAGGTTAAAAAAGTGATTGATTCGACGATTCAAAGCGCTATACAAGAGGCTGGGAATCAAATTAACTCAGTAGACAAGGAAGCACTATTGAAGGAGCTACAGACTAAATTGGAAGCTTATAATGATGGTGAAGTAAAAGAGGCCATTAAACAGTCTCATACAGAATTGCAAAAAGTCATGACATCAAAGCAAGTTGATTCTTTAAAAAAAGAGCAATCACAAGGAAAATAGTAAAATAAGAGTGTAGAGAGGATTTGTGATTACTATGTTTAATCAAAATCTAAATAAATCAAGATATTTACGTCATCCTGAATTGAACCTGTTGTTTCGTAAAGAGTTTATTCGATTTTTCGTTCTTGTCCATATTCCGTTTTATATCGTCCTGTATTTTACCAGGGAATTCCCCAATTTCCTTGCATCGATGGATGCAACCATGGTATTGTTAGCAATTCTTTATGCGGTAGTGGTGAAACCGTTGATAAAGAATGGTACGATTCGGGCATACTATCGAAAACACTACCGCACAAAAACAACAGGTTCCTTTTTAAGCATCGTCTACACAGCTTTATGGTTTGGCGCTGTCCTTCGGTCAAGCTTGCTTGTGGGTAATTTTCTTATTCAGTATTTCACGTTTGAAGAAAGAGACTTGCCTGGGCTTGTTGAAGGAATGAAGCTAAACTATTTGAATGGGAATGGAGCAATTGCAGGAGCTATTATCTTTTTCTTGTTCATTTATGTACTCTACTACAAAAATCGCTACATAAGTATTCAGGATTTTTCTATCCGTGTGATGCAATATGTTAGAGAACGAGGATTTAGTTTGCAGGTTGCAATGGAGAAAGTTTTGTATGAGCATAAAGAGGGGCTTGCCACATGGAAACAGACGAATGACATAGATAATAAAATGAAGTATCCTATAAATATTGAGGAAGAAGTGCCTGTAGATTATCAAAAGGAAGAAATCGCAGTAGAAGTATATCCAATTGCATCTGTACAAGACGTTCCTATGGAAGAAAGTGAACCTACAAAATCTACAACACCGGATACTCTTGTTCCAATGAGAAGACAAGCTCGAAGATAAAGGAAGGTTATTGATATGGAAGTGAAAGAAACGGATCTCTTTAAAAAATTCAGCATTTTATTGCTGGATCGAAACAAAGAACGTTTCGATGATCTAAAAGAAAAATTATCTATGATCTCAAATGTAAAACTCGACAACTCAGGATTTTTTCGAGCAATAATTGAGTATTTATTTGAACATCAAACTCATCTACCACATATCGTTTCCTATGTAGTATTGTATAAGGGTTTTACCATCTTGGAAAGCTTTCAACAAATGGTGAGTCTTCATAAAACACCAGAAGAAATCGAGAATCAATTAGGGGTATCAATTGAGCATTATCGAACGTTGCAGAAAAAATATGAGGATGATCTCTCCCTTGTAAAAGAGACAGATCTCTTCAAGAGGTATAATTTATTATTTCTGGATCAAAATAAAAAGCATTTTGATATATTGAAAATAAAACTTTCCCAACAAGCACAAGTAAAATTGGACAATTCAGGTTTGGTTCGAGCAACAACTGAATTTCTTTACGAGAATCAGGAAATATTAGAGGACATTGCTAAATATTCTATGAAGTATAAGGGCTTTACTCTTTTAGAAGAGTTTATGCGGATGATTAACGAAAATAGATCCCTTCAGGAAATAGAAAGTGAGATTGGGGTCAGCATTCTACATATGAGAGATATGGAAAAGAAATATGGACAATCGTTGAAAAAAACACAATCAGAAGGCTCCCCATAGAATAGGGGAGCCTTTATGTATGGTGAAGGACATTGACCTTTTCTTTTTCCGTGTCTCAATCTCCGTCCTTCTGCCTTGACATGTCCTTATATTGTACAAATTATAAGGGGTTTTATGCTATGCAAAATGTCGTAGTAAAGGTAAAGCAGGTTGAAAAAAAAGACGAGTTGCCTCGTCTCATTTACTTGCTTGAGCAGTTAAATTGTCATCACTTTTTTCTTTCAGCATAATCAACACTTGTCCCGCTCTCAAATCCCCCATTTGAACTCCAGGATTTAATGATTTTGCTAAATAAAGCGGATGGCGAAGGTCGCGCTCATTTGGTGTTAGTTTACTTTGTATCATCCAAGCTGTATCCCCAGATTCGATGACTACTTTTACCTGATCATACTCAGAAATAGCCTTTTGAGTAAGTTGTACCTCTTGTGCTTGTGCCCAACTCGAAATGGAATCAAACACATCCAAAACAAGACTAATTGCACCGTAAATCAATAAAATAGCAACTCCAAGAGCTAAAGCAACGCGATTCCATCGAATGCGCAATCTCTTTGCCTTCTCTGTTTCCACTGGTTTTCTACTTTCAAAACTGTATACGATTGCTTTTTCCATGTAAAATTCCTCCTGTTCAAATCTTTTCTAAATAAAGTAGTAGAAATACAACCTGTTATTTTTTATCTAATCTCGTATATCTTACGGAGTAGGAGCTTGTTATATAATTCATTCATAAAAATTGCATAACAGTATCACACCGGATAATTGACAGTCGTCTTTTAAAGATGGCTGTTTTGTATTTTTAAGAAGACGGTCATATTGTTGTTCTTTTCTTTTTCCTAACCTTTATCAATCGAATAAATAACGGTATGGACAATAAAATATAGAAGTTTGTAAAAAGAAGGAGGGACAGTTGTTCTTTTTTACAATTTTCGTTTTGTTTGGTAAAAAATATTTGACCGAAAATGAAGCGGTTATATAATGCGGTTAAGAAGAAAACGGGATTATATTAGGAAATTTTTTTTGGAAGGGGATTTTTTATTTATGAAAACAAAAATCAAAGATTTGAAAAAGGGTCAGGAAGCGGTTATTAGTGGATCAATTACAAAAAAACCGAAAACAAAAACAAAGGGGGAGCCGTGGATTCTTCTTGTTTTTACGGATAACAGTGGGACATGCTATGCGAAGATTTGGAATAACTTAGAGTTGTATCCAACAATTAAAGAGATGCCTGATGGAGTAACTATTGAGGCGACGGTCAAATGTACGGAGGCAGGACAATACATTAATGTTGAGATCCGTTCATTCGAGATTGTTGAAAAGAAAGAGGTAGGATTAATCGATGTGGATGGATTGAAAGCAGAGCTTCGCGATGCTTTGTCAGGATTGAAAGATGAAAAGTTGAAAAAACTCATTAAAGCAGTTTTTTCTCGTCCTGATATGAATGAAGCATATTTCAAAGCGCCAGCCACCATGATGAGTGGTTATAGCTTTGAAGGTGGTGTTCTTGCTTTCGTCGTTCGTTCGATACGATTGATAAAATCTGTTGCGGCTGTATTTAACGAGTGGAATCACAACTCTGATCATTTCGTCACTAAGATTAACGAAGATTTTTTAACAGCGGCTTGCATTTTAGAACCAATTGGTCGTGTCCGAGCGTACAAGTTCAATGGCAATAGGGTAGAAAAAACGGTCGAAGGTGAACTGTTCGAAGCGTCCTATCTTACAATGAAGATTTTTTTCGAGGAAGTTGAAAAAATTGAATTCCCAGATGAACAACGATTGATATTAGAACATGTTCTTGGTTCAGCAATGGGACGTTCAGACTGGGGTGCCCTGCATATTCCTCGTTCAAGAGAGGCAGTAGCCTTTAATATCATTTTGAACCTAAACTTGCAAATGGGACATTTTGAATTCCTGGATCGATCAGCAGACGCAACCGATCAATTCGTGAAATTATTTCAAAAGACAATGTTTTTGGGGAGTTATGACGAAAAAGGTGCTTGATTATTGAAAAGATCGTAGTGACAAACACACGTTTTTGAAAAAATTGGCTGTTTTGCTGATTGGGAGTTTAAGACTCCTTATCCCACACTTTATATAGAGGAGCGATTTTTATATGGCAAAGGTAAATATAGAAAATGTAAAAACGGTTAATTCGACTGGATTCAATATGGAAAAAACCAATGAATTGATCCAGGATCTAAAAGATCAAGGGTTGGTTGTAGATATTGAAGACCTGGCGGGTTATCTGCGTAAGCAAGGACTGATCGTTAAAGAGCATATTGGACGCAAGCGAAATTATGTTGAGGTGAGTCCAAAACTCTTTGGAATCGATGTTAATCAAAAAGGGGACGATGTGAAAGAGTTGATGAAGGAGCATATTAAGATGGGAAAAATGAGTTTTATTCCCGACTCTTACGAGAAGAAACTTCACAACTTGGAGCAGGCTACACGTATGGCTCGACGAAGAGCGTGTATTGGTTACGAAGATTCGTTTATGCCTATTGAAACCTATAAAACATTCAACAGAGAATTCGAGGAAAGAAAGACGGAGTATTTCAAGTTGCGTGATGAAATAGTTTTACAGTGGGATAATCTTTTGAGTCGGTTCAAAGAAATCCTCAAGAGTTCCTTGGAAGAGTTGAATACGATTGATAAGGAATCGACTTTTGCTACAGTTGTTGCCAAACTTCCATCCAAAGAAGAGTATAAGGAAAGCTTTTACATGTCTTTGTCTGCAAAAGCTTTTCCTGTCACGGAAAACCTGGATATGTTTGAGGAGTCGATTCAAGATCAAATCAAGAATGGTTTGAACCAAGATACGATTTCAACATTGTATGAAATTATCGGGAACACGTTAAATGATGCTTTTGAGAACGTATCGAAAATTCTCCTAAGCTTGCAAAAAAACGATAAGGTTAGTCACAAAACAATTGAGTCACTGCAAAAATCCGCAGTAAGGGTGGCGGAGAAGAACATCTTTCACAACCCAAAAATTGAAGAAGTCCGATTAGAGATTCTCGAAGTTCTGGCGAGTAGTCATGAAATTGATACCATGTGGGAAAAAGCAGAGAATCTGCTCGCAACCATTTATGGATATGCAAAAGAGCTTCACATCGAGAATTCTATAAAAATGACAGACAGCCCACTTTCTTCGGATGAATTGCTTGCGATCTATTCGATGCTTGAAACGGTTTCTGAGTCAAATGAAATACCTGCATAATTAAACTGCTAAAGAAGCCTATTTCATAGAAATGGGTTTCTTTTTTTACGTCAGCAAGCTCAAACACGCTTGAACACTAAGAATATACAAAAAAATGAAGAAAAAGGTTATTTTAATCAAACAAGATCTGTAACATACAGAAAATAAACGGTAGGAAAGGAAGAGATAATTAATATGAAAATAAGTAAAAAGTCGAAAATAATGTCTATGGCAGTATTGGCGACGCTGGTTTCAGTATCGCTTATTGGAGGTTCTCCTTCCAAAGCACAAGCTCTCTCTGGAACAAACATAAAGGCGGGGGTAATCTCAGCTGGAGGTTCCCACTCAATGTTCATTGAGTCTGATGGAACCGCTTGGATTTGGGGACAAAATAGATCTGGTCAACTGGGAGATGGGACAACCAGTGTAAAAAAAGCTCCAGTAAAAGTAAAAGGATTTAGCGATTTTATTACTGTCGATGGAGATGATGAATATTCGGTGGGGATAAAATCTGATGGGACTGTGTGGGCTTGGGGAGCTAACGATGTGGGGCAATTAGGAGATGGAACTACTATTGGTAAACGTACCCCTGTAAAATTGACAAGCTTGACAGGCATGATAGATGTTAAATCGATGTATTCTCATTCAGTTGCATTGAAATCTGACGGTACAGTGTGGACGTGGGGAAAGAATAGCAACGGTCAACTCGGTGATGGAACAACTGTGGATCGTTCAACTCCTGTTAAAGTAAACGGAATAACCGATGTAATCGCCATTGCCGCTGGAGGACATCACACCTTGGCATTAAAATCGGATGGAACGGTTTGGACATGGGGCTATAATAGGAATGGTCAACTTGGTGATGGAACGGATGTTGACAAGTTCATACCTTTAAAAGTTAGCGGATTGACGAACGTGACAAAAATTTCTGGAATAGGTTTTTCTTCTGTCGCATTAAAATCAGACGGAACTGTATGGACTTGGGGATCGAATTCAGAAGGAGATCTTGGTGATGGAACAACAATTCATCGATATACACCTGTAAAAGTAAGTGGATTAACAAATGTAATTGCAATCGATTCAAACAATGGTCACACGGTAGCATTAAAATCGGATGGAACCGTTTGGTCATGGGGAGGGAATAGCAATAAACAAATGGGAAATGGATCAACAGAAGCATATTCAGCGATTCCTGTACAAGCAAGCGGGTTAAATAATGTAGTTGATATTCGGGCAGGTTCTTTTCATTCTCTGGCATTGAAAGCAGATGGAACTGTTTGGAGTTGGGGGTGGAATAGCAATGGTCAGTTAGGCGATGCAACCACTACTGCAAAATCGTTCCCAGTTCAGGCAATTTTTGATGAAACAGCACCAACTATTACACTCGTTCCCTCTACGACTACACCTACAAATCAAGATGTAACAATAACAGCAAACATTGTAGATAACGAAAGTGGTATATCTGTTCAGAAGTACGCAGCAGGGATTCAAGATGTAAATTATTTTGCCAGTGGTGGAACCACATTAAAAGGTAATAGTATTTCTGTATCAGAAAACGGAACCTACACGGTCTATGCGAAGGATAAGGCAGAGAATGCAACCATAAAAACGATTGCCATAGCAAATATTGACAAAACGCCACCAAACGATGCAATCTTGGTTCCAGACATAACTACTGCTACAAATGGAAATGTGAAAGTCACGATTACCTATCCATCAGATGCAGTTACAAAGGAATATAAGATAGGTGCAGATGGTGCGTGGTTCACTTACACAACGCCCATAGTCGTTACAGAGAACACTACGATTTTTGCACGAAGTGCGAATGTAGCGGGTAACATGTCTAACGAAAGTAGCTACGTTGTTCGTAACATTGATAAAATTGTACCAACGCCTCCTTCTATTTTAGTCTCAAGTAATCAACTGGTGATTACACCAGGGACAGATAATGAATCAGGTATCGCAATAACAACATATCAATTAAATGACAGTAGCTGGCAGGAATATATTGGCACTATGAAGTTAGAAGATGGAACTTATACGGTCAGTGCAAAATCAGTTGATAGGGCAGGAAATACAAGCACCACCACACAGAAAGTCGTATTGGTCTATGCAGCCGCATTAGCAGAAGCAACCAGATCCGTTGAACGTGCTGAGACAAATCAAACACAGGAAAATGTCGATTCGGCACAAATTTTGATAAACAAACTTCCAGATGTACCTGAAAAGTCAGCATTGCAGGATCGCCTGAATGAAGTGCAAAAGAAGATTGATGAAAAGAATAAGCTTGCTGAGTTAATTACGGATGCTACGAATAAAGTTGAAAAAGCAGAGAAATCAAAACAACAAGATGATGTAAACGTTGCACGAGATGCAGTAAATAAGCTTCCAGATGGTCAAGTAAAAGATGATTTGAATCATCGCTTAGATGAGGTGCAAAAGCAAATTGACGACAATAAAGCAATAGAAGAGGCAACAAAAAAAGTCGTAATCGCAGAAAATAGTAAAAGACAATCGGACGTAGATCATGCACGAGATGCAGTAAATAAGCTTCCAGATGGTCAGGTGAAAGATGATTTGAATCACCGCTTAGATGAGGTGCAAAAGCAAATTGATGACAGCATAGCCGTAGAAGAGGCAACTAAGAAAGTTGTAACCGCTGAAAATAGCAAAAAACAAGTCGATGTAAACACAGCAAGAGAGGCAGTTAATAAACTTCCTGACGGTCAAGCGAAGGATGATTTGAACAAGCGCCTCGATGAAGTTCAAAAGCAAATCGATGAAGCGAATAAACTCGCAGAACTGATTGCAGATGCCACCAAGAAAGTAGTGAAAGCAGAACAATCCAAGCTCAAGGAAGATGTAAATATCGCAAGAGAAGCGGTGAACAAGCTTCCAGATGGCAAAGTGAAAGACGATTTAAATCATCGCTTGGATGCAATTAAAGTGAACGACGATGAAACAGATGCGGTCGAAATGGCTGTGAAAAAAGCAGAAAAAACAAAAGCACAATCCGATGTGAATGCAGCAAGGGATATCGTCAACACACTGCCAGAAGGATCTGACAAAGATGCCTATCATAAACGTTTAGATGCAGTCGATTCAGCACTCAAGTCAGCGACTAATAAGGTTGATCAAGCTGAGAATTATTTGCGCGACCCATATGCAACAGACGCTCAAAAATTGATTGACGTGCTCAAACCATCTCCTTCTAAAACGTCACTACAAGAACGTCTTGATGCAGTTAAAAAGGCAATGGCAGAGAAAGCCTATCAAGACGCTCTTAAAAAAGCTATTCAAAAGGTAGAGCAAGCTGAAAAGTATAAACGCGATCCGTATATTTCGGACGCCTATGATTTAGTGAACGCACTACCAAATGGAAAGGATAAAAACGACTTGAAAGATCGTTTGGATGCGATCCTTTCTCCAACGAACCCAGGAGGCGATAAAGATGGTCAGTTTGAGCCTGGGGATGATGCTGGCAAAGTTGCAGACACGATCAAAGATCCGATTGCAAGAAAAATCTATCTCGACTGGGTTAAAGCCGTAGAACGTGGAGAGAAATACTTCTCTAAAGCGAACATTGTCTATGCTTTAGAGAAGATGAATGCAGTACCATCAGACATTCGCGAAAATTCAAAGTACAAAGCTCTTTATAATGAATTAAAGGTTCGCTCAGAGAATTTAAAGTTACTCTACAATCAGATGGTTGCTGATAAACAGCTCGAACAAGATGTAAAGAATGCAACGAATGCTGTAGAATTGTATGAGAGCTACCGAAGTGCTTTATTCAAAGAGAAGGCGCAGGCGTTAGTAGATAGCCTTCGTGATCAAATCGCTAAAAAAATACTTCAAGCTCGAATTGATGCTGTTATTCCAAAATAATGATCCGAAAGAGACAAGGATATAATTCCCTGTCTCTTTCTTTATTGTGTGGTGTCAAACTTGAATTCACTCCATTAAAACATTTATTTCTTATGGATTAACTCCGGAAACATAGAATAGAAAAAAGTATAAATAAAGGGAAAGAGGAGGGAATAGTGTTGATTACTATGACAGTAAAGTCTGAAATAATGAAAATGTATGGAGATATGATGCGTCATGAATTAATTGAGCATAGTTTGTCTGCGATGGGTAATTTCGCTTTTTTTGCAGAACGTTGTTTAGCTCAAAGTGGAAATCAACAAGTGAAGCAAACGATAAATGCTTTCATTAGTTCAAAAAAGAAAGTAGAGTTATTCTTTCTAATTGCGAATAGTATCTATGAGTACGCAAAGAAAGAAGGAATAGGGGAAAATCTTGATTTCCGAATGAGTAGGGTAATTGAAAAATATGAGAGAAAGACGTTGAACCATTTTGAGATCTTGTTAGATGAATACGATTATCCAGATTGGTTTAAGCGTTATATTCCCTTTATCGAAGCAAACCATGCTCAGGATATTTATGATTTACTTATGCAAGTAGTTCAATCAAAACCAAATTTTGAGCAACAAATGTTAGAAAAAGGCTATGCAACCAAGACACATATATTTGTCCATCGTGTGTGCAGGAATTCTATGAAATGGCAATATGTACTTTCATTAGTAGATGCGTACTCTGATGAAGATCAAGAAACAGCGCTGAAATTGCTCGCTTTTCAACCATTGTAGGATTAGGACAAAGATATGACAATGGTTTGCCCTGTTGCTCTATCAGGCCATTGTATGTTTCCAATGCTAAATTGTTGCCTTAGCAACTTTATCTATAGAAAAATTGTTTGACATGTTTCTCAAAATACAAGAATGGATGAAAATGCGAAAATATTTTTTGCAAAATAAAAATAAAATGGTACAATCAAATCCATATACCTATTGATACATGTAGGAGGAGAAGCTAATGACTATGCAAGATCGTGAACATTGGGTCACCCAGGGGAACTTAGAAGAAATTTTGAGAAAAAGAGACACACATGAAGTGGATTCCTTAGAATGGAAAGAGCTGAACGAATTAAAAGCAGAATGGTTAGAATATCACAAACCAAGTAATAAGGAAGAAATCATATATTTTGAAGAGACAGCTCTGTTGGATATTCCGCATGGTTTTTCGATTGTGGAGAAATTGCCATATCTCCCTTTTGATGTGATGAAGCGAAGTTTGCTGGAACATCATCCTGAAAAGCGGCACCCGATTCCCTATGCTATTGTTCGGCACAAACGCCGTTACTTTTTTATCCTGAGAGAAAATGGTAGTGGAGAACTCAGGTTGATCGGAAAAAAAGGGATGCTTGGGGGACATGTAGGAAAGGAGGATATAGATCATGAAACAAATAATTTAAGTAAGACGATATTAAATGGTTTAATGAGAGAGCTTCAAGAAGAGGCAAATATTGAGGCTCCCATGATAGTATCTATACATCTAAAAGGACTAATCAAGGGTGAGGAAGGTGTAGACGCTGATCACTTGGGGATTATATTTGAAATAGAATTGGATACAGATGATATAGACACTCAAGAAGAAGGGGTACAAAAAGGAATCTGGATTCATGAAAATGACTTAAAAAACCATTACCCATCCTTTGAGTCGTGGTCAAAGATAGTTTATGATCATGTGTTGTATCCTGTTGATTTGAGATGATCAAAACGTGAAAAAATGGTTACAAACAAGGAAAAGACTCTTGTTGACAAAAACAGGAGTCTTTTCTGCATTCTCTATTCTTCTTCTAAATCGATGCGAACAGGAATGGACATTTTTGGTGTATAGTGTACTGTTACTACTTGTGTTTCTTTTACTCCTGGCTCTGCGGGAACAACAAATTCAAGGAGTTGGTCTTTTTTATTTGTAGAAGAATCAGTTTCTAAAAAAATTATCCAATTGCTCCCACCTTCTTTTTCTGGGAAAACATCCAAAACCTTTCCTGTTTCAGATGCAAAACGGTTGTTTTTAAACAACTCAATATCTTCTTTACAGCGATTGATGTTTGGTAGACTTAGCGAACCTATTAACAAAAAGTACCCAGACCATAACAAGTTTTCTCTCTGTACAAAGAAGAAAATAACGGCGAGTACAATCGAAATTACCAATAGTAGTTGATTGTAACGTAATTTCTTATTGATAACGAGTTGAAATTGCTCCCATGATAGTTGCATTTTCGCACACCCCTTTCATTGTAATATTCTCTCATTATATGAGGAATGGATCAAACTTACTTATAGAAAAAGAAGAACCATGTTTGATGAAAAAAATGTTGTAAAAAATCTTTTACATCGTTGAATAAAAACAACAATATTGCTATAATGACTATAGTAAACGTAATTTTAAAAAACTTGAGACGATAACTTTTAAAAATAGAACCCAATGAGATAGGAGATAGTAATGAAATTTTACCGCCCTGTAACAGAAGAAGACTTTACGATCCGATATGAAAACAATTTGCCTGTAGAAGTTACGGAATTAATTGAGAAAGGTCAGGTCATAGAGGCTAAAGTGATACTGCGACAAAATTACAGCCTCGGATTACCGGAATGTAAAAGATATTGTTCAGCGTACCAAGCGTTCTTATCGGCAAAAAAGGACTTTTATGACGGAAAACCTGTGTTTACAGAGTATTGAAATATCGATTGATCAAAGATAAGAAGGTATTACAGCGGCAATTGAGCAAGTGTCTAATTATGGCACGATGGTTAAAGTAGTGTTAGATGGTTGGGTCGAGTAATTCTTTCAAATTTGGCAATCAAATTTAGAACGAAATAGAAGAATGAGGAGGAAGATACAATGTATGTAGGAACCTATTTATCAAAAATTCGAGGTCTAATGAACCTGAAACGGTATCAAAATTTGTATCTGTTCAAACAGCGATCTGTAGCCGAACACTCTTGGTCGGTTGCTAAAATTGCTCAGTCTCTTGCTTATCTGGAGATGCAAAAATTCGGGAATAGTGTGGATATGGGCTTGTTACTTCAAAAAGCTATTACACATGATGAATTAGAATTAATCACGGGCGATATTTTGAGTCACACAAAACGTAGAACACCAGCAATGCTTCAAGCAGTGGATGAGCTGGAGCAAGTTATCTTTGAAGAAGAGTACGCTGTCAAAATTCTGCCAAAAAATTGGGCTGAACTTTTCCGAAAGTTTACCTTAGAAGCTAAAGATGAAAGCATCGAAGGAAAAATTCTTGGAGCAGCGGATGTCATTGATACACTCCTTGAAGCTACTGAAGAAATAAAGCTTGGAAACTTGGAGTATTTTACAGATGTCCTGCGTAATTCCGCTGAAAAATTGCTAAAGATTGATCTGGATAGTGTACGCCACTTTTTAAAACATTCTCTTTCAGATTTCGGGTTGGATGTCCGCCAATACTACGGATATAACGTGTATCAGGCGATTCAGGAAATGAAGACGGCAGATGGTAGTGAAGACATTATCTACATTCCATTTGAAGATGTGATGGAATTCATTAAATCAAGTAATCAAACCGATTGGGTTGTGCAACATGATGAACATCGTGGTGAAGTGATGCGCTTCCGAAACAAGTCACTCTATCAGATTGAAGTCGTGAAAAATGGAGCGAGTGAAGAAATTCGAAAAGAACTTTTTTCAATTCCTTTTTCTGATCTTATGTGTGGAAAGTGGTTTGTTCTTTCCCAAGCAGAAACCAATCTGTAAAAGATGAATGAAAATTAGAGCGTTAACAGTTGAGAGGGAGATTCCCCTCTCTTTTTTATTGTTTTTTTGTAACAACTTCTTGTTTTATATTCTGTTAGCTTGCTCTTATTGGAAGTGATCCAACAAGAAAAATGATTAATTTCAAGAGTAGCATTCTACAATAAATCAGATATTTTTTGTTATTCATTTAAGGAAAAGGAGGATGGAAGATTGGATTTCCAAGATGTTAAACCGAATAACCGATTGCAAATTGAATTAGAAAACGACAATAATGCCCTACGCAATTTGCGAGGAATTGTTCTTGCGGTAGAAGCTGGCGTAATCATATTGGTAACAGATTATGGGGAATTGGAAGAGATTTACGAAGATAAGATCTTGAGTATTACCAGCATCAATATGCCAAAACTCGTATCTGATAGCATGACTGAATTAAAGAATCATTTTGCTGAGATTTATGAGTTAGAAGTAAAACTGAAAATGCTAAGAGATAAGGAACCAGATCTGATTCAAAATTTATTTGACGCAAACTTCTTATCGAAATTTAACATTAACGGTGCGAAAAATAGGCTGGACAGATCAATAGATCAGTCCCTTACGAAGTTTATGAAAGATGTTGTATCCTATCAAATTACTTTTGCGTCGAATCCAAATAACCAAATTGAGATACTGATTCAAATTTCTAACCACATTGATTACCCGAATCTTGACGAGGTGAGGGATGTTGACAAAATCATTCGCGTTCATGCTCCCAATGAGTATGAGCTGTTGGAGAAGTGTTTCCCTTTTGCTTCCAAGCCAACAGAACTGGAGAAAAAAGTTGTGCATGAAGAAGAGAGTGTGTACAGCGTTCGAACCCAATATCGAATGAACGTCGATGTATCAAAGGATAACTTTTTGGAGGTTCGTCAGCAAATCATTAAAGGACTAATGAAGTTGAAAAAGTAACAAGAAAGGAAGTGTGTAACATGGAGAAAACAAGCAGCGAAATGAAAAAGGAAGAAATGTCCCAAACATCAACGTTCAAGGAATTTGTTAGTTGGATTAAGGTACTCATCATAGCAGCTCTTATCGGAAGTGGTGTTAGTTTTGTTATTAAGCCGACATTGGTTTCGGGTGAATCTATGTTTCCAACTCTAAATAGCCAGGATTATTTAATTTTAAATCGTTTGGCTTACAAAATAGGGGAACCTCAACACAAAGATATCGTTGTATTTCAGAGTCGTTTACCTGGTGAAAAGATCTTGATTAAGCGTGTTATAGCGACGCAAGGTGAGAAGATCTCAGTAAAGGATGGAAATGTGTATGTCAATGACAAATTGATTGATGAACCATACTTAAAAGGAATTTCCACTTCAGGAAATGTAGAAGGGATTGTTCCTGAAAACATGATGTTTGTAATGGGAGATAATCGTGGAAACAGCATTGACAGTCGGCGTTCTGAGGTCGGATTTGTAAGCAAAGATGAGGTTATTGGAAAAGTATGGTTTAGACTTCTTCCATTCAAACCAATTGCGGAATAGACGGCGTTTCCTGTTTTATTGACTTCACAATTTAATGTACTTAATCAGATAGAAACGAAAATAAAGATAGATCTGAATGAAATTACAAAGAGCTTCTAAGATATAAAAAATATTAAAAAAGAGGAGGTTGTGCATGAATAGAATTAATCAGCGAGGAATGGATCTGATTCAGTATAAAACTGAATTAATGAAAGACTATCCGAAACTCGTCAAAGATTCCTTATATTTGGCGTTGGATCAGATGGTTGAAAACAAAATATTGGACATGGATACGTACATGTTTATAAAAGATGAATCCTGCACTCCCGCATCATTTGAAGAGTACCTCTATACCAAAACAAGTTTTCTAAAAACAGAAGACGAGATATTCGCAGAGTTTGAAGTCATTCGCTTTAAACTAAACGAGAAGTTGAAAGCGCATGGACTACATGAAACAAAAACCGAGAGTGTAATAAAGAAGGATGTCATTCTTGTAACGAAAAAATTCTGTGTCAATGAAGAATTTACGATGAATTATTTTGGAGTCGAAGAAAAAGACTTACTCAAACTGATGAAGCGAAGGGGATTTGTGGAGAAATATGCTGTTCTTCGGCTTACTTCGATCTTTAAATCGTTTATGGAGAAGCTCGAAATGCCATCCAATTTGTTTCTTTGCGATATGTCATTAGTGTATTTTGACAAAGAAGAAAACGGATACTCCATTGATTTGTATTTTGAACTTCCAGTCGAAGAGGTAGAGCGTGAAGAAAAGCTTGATCATATCTGTGAAGATATACAAATCATCGTGGAGAAAGCCCAGGATCATTATGAAGCAAAAACTGTAGCATAATCCAGTTGATAAATTAGAAAAACGCTTACTCGTTTGAGTAGGCGTTTTTTGTTTCAGTGATTATTGGCTTTTGAAGTTCGAACAATTACCAACGTTGCAATCAGAGGAATACTCATAGTTACAAGTCCAATAGAAAACATTATTACATTATGCATATCATTTTCACCATCCCTTGTTAGTTTTTATATTGTATATTTCTGTGACGAAATTATGAACAAAATGTGTCGGAATTGTGTATGGGTATTTTTAGAAGTTGAATATTTCGTTCCTATCATGCCATTTGTCATGTCGTAACATTCTTGCGGGAAAAACCCTTTTTGTTAAAAACTTCATACGCGTAATCAAAGCAAGTATCATCGTTTGGTAAGGAAATGCCCGTAGTCGGGTAGTAAGCGTCAATTGACAACGACGATATGATTAGATCTTATTTCGCATACTCAATTGCAGTGTTTTTCTTTTTATGAAATAAATCTTTCGTTATAATGACAATAGAATATGTTGACGAATCAATATACCGACAAATCGAATATCAGCAAAGATTTCGCTAATGAAGGGGAATTCCATTATGACAATAAGAGATCGTATAGAGGAATTAATGACAATCCGAGGTTGGACAAAGTACAAACTTGCAAAAGAATCTGGTTTGCCACAATCTACAATCACGTCACTCTTTAATGGAAAAGTTAAAAATCCTTCCATTGAAACAATATCCAAAATTGCAGAAGCTTTTCGTGTTTCAACTGACTTTTTGCTCGGAAATAAAGGTGTTAATTTTGATGAAATTTCTGTTTTGGAAGAAGGTAAGTGCAACAAAGTTCCAGAAGAAAGAGAATACTCGCAAGGTATTGGGGGAAGTGAAACTTCTTTGGAAATTGAATTGGCGGATGTCAACTTACTGAGTAAGTATATGATCAAGCTTGATGGAAATGAAATAACACAAATGGAATGGGAGAAGCTCTTAGCCTTTCTACGGATGGAGCGAAAATTTTATTAGTTGTGACGAGACAATTTACGATTCCAAAATTTATGAGAAAAAGGAAGCTCTACGCGTATGTGAAATTATGAGAGATATTGATGAATAGGTAAAAGCGTAACAAAGAAGGACACACATTAAATTGTGTGTCCTTCTTGTTTTATTTGAGTGTAATTATTGAGCAGTCTCAAGAAGTTTAAGGAATTCATCCTCTAATACAATCTTAACATCAAGCTCAATAGCTTTGTCACGCTTAGATTTTCCTTCTCCGACAACAACAAAAGATGTTTTTTTGCTAATAGATCCAGATACTTTAGCTCCTAATGCTTCGAGTTTTGCTTTTGCTTCTTCTCGCCCCATGGAGTCAAGCGTTCCAGTAACCACTACCGTTTGCCCAGCAAGTGGAAGATTCTCATCTTGTGATTTAGCTTCAAATTCACTTTTCATTGTAAATCCGATTTCCTGCATTTTTCGAATCATAATTCGACTCTCTTCATTTGTAAAGAAGGACACGATACTGTCCGTGATCGCAATTCCAAAATCAGGTAGAGAAATAAGCGTCTGGTAGAAACTTTCCTTGTCTTCTGAGGCTGTCAAAATGGCATCCATATCAGCGAATACCTTAGACAAGTCTTTTGACTTGGACTCACCGAGATGCTTAACAGAAAGGGCAATTAAGACCTTGTGGAGAGGTTCTGATTTAACCCGTTCAAGTTCCTTCTGTAATTTTACAAATGATTTCTTGCCGAAGCCTTCTAATGCACAAATTTGTTCTTCTTTTTCTTGAAGATTGTACAAATCAAGGAAGTGACGAACGATCCCTTCATTAAAGAAAAGTTCCACCGTGCTTTCACCAAGACTATTAATGTTGAGTGCTTTTCGACTTGCAAAGTGTTCGATTTTTCCTTGCAGTTGAGGTTCGCATTGTTCTCCACGGCAAAAGAGGTTTGCACCATCAAATTCCGTCGCTGATCCACAAACTGGACACTTGTCAGGAGCCTTAATTACTGTTTCTTTTCCTGTACGAACATCTTTAATGGAAGCCGTTACTTTTGGAATTACATCATTTGCCCGGATGACAAATACGCGATCCCCAATACGAATGTCTTTTTCTTCAATCATGCCATAGTTAGCAAGTGATGCTCTGCTTACATTCACACCATCAATGTCAACTGTTTGCAGTAGAGCAACAGGGGTAATTTGTCCTGTTCTTCCTACAGAATGTTCAACACCTTCGATTCCGGTAGAGGCTTCTAACGATGCAAACTTATAAGCTGCACTCCATCGAGGGTGTTTCGAAGTATTTCCGAGTTCTTCTTTTGCGCGAAGCTGATCGAACTTAATGACCAGTCCATCAATCATAAATGGGAGAGTTTTACGTATGTTCTCTTCAACGTTTTGAATGAATGATTTTAATTCAGAAAAACCTTCTTCTGTTTGTTCAAAAGCAAATGATTCAACTGTTGTAAAACCTTGCTCTTTCAGGAATTGAAGTTGATCGCTGATCGTATCGAATGTGATTCCTTCGACTTTAACAACATCGAAAACAATACCTTGTACAGCTCGCTCCTCAGCAATTTTGGCATTTAGTTGACTCAATGTTCCGCTAACCAAATTTCGAGGGTTGGAATACGTTCCATCCACATTGATATGCTCAAACTCTGCGTAAGGGATGATTCCTTCCATACGAACTTCCAAATGACCTTTAAACGGAATGACAGAGGGAAGATTTTTGATAGTTCGAACGGTATGAATAATGTTCTGACCAACTTCTCCATCGCCTCTGGTCACTGCCATTTTGAGTAAGCCGTCAACGTAGGTTAACACGACGGTCAATCCATCAAGCTTGTATTGAGCCAGAAGTTTACCGCCAAATCGTTTAGCAAATGCAAGAACGCCATCCCAGGTTTTGATTTTTTCCTGTGACCCCATGAAAGAGCTATGTCTCACTTTCTCCAACTCATCTACCATGACAGCATAGATTTTTTGAGTTGGTGAATCTGGGTCTGCAAATTCAGGATGTTGTTTCTCAAGGTCGAGAAGCTCATAATAGAGATTGTCGTATTCTTGGTCACTAAGAATTGGCTTGCTTAGTTCATAAAGCTCATCGTGCTTACGGATTTCCAAACGAAGTTCTTTCACACGTTGTTTAGCTTGCATAGTAGTCATGTAGATAAATCCTCCTTATATATAACATTCCATCTATTGTACGCTTATTTTCAAATTGTATCACAGCTATTGTGTTTAGTAAAATATAATTTACAAGATTATCAAGTCTGGTGTAAAATTGGTACAAGTCTATAGAGAGGTCGTGTACATATAAAATGATAAGGGATATATTGAGGGCTTTGAAAGAACCCTTTACTGAAGAACAGTTAATTCAATTAATAAATATCTCGAACGAGAAAAAACAAGAGGTAGAAGGGAAGTTAGGAGGATTCCCCGAGAAGGAAGAAGTACAAAGAATTGCAAGAAAGTATAATTTAAATGCAGAGCATTTTTACTTCGTTGATAAAACCAGACCATGTTATTGCTATTACGATTTTCCCGCTTACGTTACTATCGATGTATTTAATGATCAATTTTTTGATTTTGCAATGGGAATACAACGAATCATCTCTATTAGAGAAGCAGCGATGAAGGCTTGGGAAGAGAAAGACTATTGTAGAATTTTTGTGTTTACGGAGGATCAAGCAAAAGTTCTCTTACTAAACAAGATGTATTGGTTGATCGAGGATGACCAAAAGTACGATCTATATAAAGAAGTCTACACACTTTTGGATTATGGACATACATTAATTGATAAAGATATTAAACATGATGTGTGGAAACATCAATCAGTGGATCGGCGAATCGAAATACGTGATTTGCTGGATGATGATTATCAAGGAGATGTGTTAACTGTATATAGAGGAGAAGGGAGTGAGTCTACTCCTTATGACCAATCAATGAGTTGGACAACCTCTTTAAGCGTAGCCTGTTTCTTTGCTACTCGGATTCGATCTGATCTTCATGCTAAGGTTTATCAAGCAAGAGTGAGAAAAGAGCATGTGTTAGATTACGATAATCATCGAAACGAAAAAGAAATCATTGTATTTCCAGAGCAGTTAGAAGATGTTGAAATAGTCCCAATGACGCAACTCGTTGATGAGTGGAGCCGCTTGGAGGAAGAGGGGCATCTGGATGAGTATGTCTTGTACAAAAATACTTTCATTAAAGAGTCTCACTATAAACACCCACAAGGTATACATGGAATCCACCATGTGAAGCGTGTTCTTTTTCACGCAATTACACTTTCCAGGTTATTAAGATTGTCTGATAGTGATCGAGCGATTTTGGCTAATGCGAGTATTTATCACGATATTGGGAGAAAGCATGATTATCACTGCAAAATGCATGGCGAGTGGAGCTGGAAGCAATATGTGAGAAATCTCTCAGGTTTTAATCCTCTCATCGAGGTGAATTGCGTAGCGAAAAGAGCAAATGGCGAAAAAGAAGGATATGATATTCGAAACCTCACAATCGATGAAGTAGGTATCGTTAGATTTCTTATTGAATATCATTGTCGTGATGATGAGGAAGGGCAAAAAGCACTACAAAAGATGCATCTTCATAAAAAGGCAAAAGACAGATATTGGAGGCTGTATCAGATCTTTAAAGATTGTGATGGTCTTGATCGAGTGCGTTTACCCATCAATGAGTTAGATGTAAAATACTTTCGAACGAATGAAGCAAAAAATCGGTTGGTCTATGCTTTTCAAGTACAAAATCATACAGATAAATTATAAGCGCAGCTTAGGACTCATGAACTTGATAAATATTATATATAAGTAAATATATATTCGCTATTTCAGCCCTAATCAATGATTAGGGTTTTTTTGTATGTGGAAAGAACAAAATTAAAAATTGACTATAAACAACGTTATTAATATAATAATCTAAAATCAACGGATTAAAGGGAGCATATATGTTGAAATCAAAAATTCTCCAAATACATAAAGAATACGTTGTCTTGATCAAACCAAAGTGGAAGTTCTGGTTATCCATCATCGCCACATTGTCCTTTATGGATGGAATGGGTATCTATGCGTACAATAACCCCTCTTCATTACTTCGCGGGGATGTATTCTTCTTATCGGTCATTCTTTTTACCAATCCTTTTTTGGTGTTTGGATTATATCGGCAAGCTGTAATGGAGGGAATCATGAGTTTTCATTCTCGAAAGATTAACAAATTGGAATCGATTATCTCTACTTCTACAAAGGAGTACACCTTGAGTGAACTATATCAAGCCATTCCGATTCATGAACGGCATAAATTTGTTGAGTCTATTTACCATTCTAATCTATATGGAACCATTAGCGAAGAAATGAAATCGTAGATAAACTATTTATCTATTTTGAGAATCGCATATGATATCAGAAAGCTAAACATCGTAGTAGATTTGCGAAAATCACGTTGTATTGAAAAATATGGTTGTTGAGAGAAAGGAGAAGTAATCGTGGCTGTTGCAAAGGCAAAGAAACCGTCAAAAATCAAAAAGGTGCCTGAAAATGCTTTGCAGATGCATCAATTATTACTGAATTCGAAGCGTTTAGTTGTAGGAGATATTGAGACAACTGGTTTTTCACCAGATAAAGGCGGTCGGATATTTGAGGTAGCGGGAGTTGCTATTGAAGATGGGAAAATTGTTGATACTTTTACGCAATTAATTGATCCTGGAGTGAAGATAAGCCAAAAAATCATAGATTTAACAGGTGTAACAAATGAAATGGTAGCGGGAAAACCTGCTTTTGGTCAAGTTTTACCCGATTTTTATCGGTTTATTGGAGATAGTGTTTTTGTCGCGCATAAAGCTGATTTTGATTGGGGGCGTTTTTTGCAAGTTTATTTTCGAAAGGTCGGGATAATTGCGAGCAACCAAATCATCTGTACGAATGTGTTAGCGAAATTATATCTTCCTGATTTGCCCAAGCATGACTTAAAGGGAATATGCAAGGAAGCTGGAGTAGAAATTGCGAATCATCACCGTGCGTTAGATGACTCTATTGCATTAGCGCATGTTGTCCTCCACTATCTCAAAACACACGCTCCCAAATATGGAAGTGTTCCTACAAATGATTCTGAACCAGTTCAGACTTCCCTGTTTGAAGAAGTCGTAATCCCAAAAAAGGGAGAGAAGGAAATGCCGAAGGTTGTTCCTATTACCTTCAAAATTAAACGGGTAAGTTATTGGGAAAAAGAGATTACCAAGCAAAAGAAGATGCAACGCATTTATGTATTACTTTCAATTGGTAGCGTGTATTTCGACATACCTACGAAAACCTGGTACAACAAAGATGTCCAAGTTGGTGTGAATTTTGAGGAAGTGAATCAACGGGTATTGGATTATCTGAAATTAGGTAGCCAGGAAGAGTTATGTCAATATCGAAATTCAAAGTAGTTACAGAGGTGAAGATATGAAGGTAAAAGAGTTGTTGGCGAGTATATCTTTTGCCACTGTAATGAAGGAGCTTTTGCTAACGAGTCCTTTCTACAAAAAGAGGCTTACGGAATTTTTTGTATACCTTCAAGAAATAAAAAAGACAAAAAGCAAGAGTTCATTAGAAACTACACTTATCATCGATGAAGACTCATATCAACGCTGTTACCTTGTGGATGGTCACAATCGATCCATTCTTAATGAGGGAATAACGTATCTTGCTGTAGGGGATTATCTCGATGCGAGGATTGGGGAATGGGAGCTGAAGAATCTTTCTCCTGGTCTTATTGTTGCGGCATTGTTAGTCACGCTAACGGAAGAAGGGACATGTTTTAGTGAAGCGGATCGAATGCAGTTTGCAAGGAAACTCTACTGGCACTCATACGAATTGAACATAGCTATTAGCATGTCTGAATAGCAATGTTGATTGTCTGGATGTTGCTTCATGAGAGGATTAAAACGAGTTTTTTCATTAATTCATATTAGGTTAGAAAAATTGAATTTGGTAGCGTGAGAAAGAGCTGGTTATTCAGCTCTTTTTTTATTAATCAAGTCGATGTTGTTCTCTTGACAACTGCAATAGCAAATAATAAGGTTATATTAGTTTAAGCGTTTGCGGTGTGTTTCCTTTCTTAGAGGAAACGTTGTTTTTGATTGTGATGTATTTCCTTTCGTGGGGGAGATGCATACTTTTGAGTTTACCCTTTTTGATTCTCAACATTTTTGAGTTTCTATTTTCTTCTCCTTTTGAACACACTTGAAACACAAGAAAAAAAGAGGGGTCAAAAGACTCCTCTTTTTTCTTGATCAGATTTTTTTGTCCCCCTCAAAACGCCAAAATCTGAACGATAGCTGTACCAATGCAAAAAGATAGTCGTTGAATGGAACGTGATACCTGGATTTTCGATCCCGTGTTGTTCCATACGATAAACCCAATTTTTAGCACGAAATAAAGACCTAAAATGCTTAAAATTGTAGTCATCATCATGAAAAGCCATCTCTCCTTTGTACAGTAAAGCCCAAAGACTTCCCCTGTTTAATGTGATTCACCAATATTATATGCGTTATCGTATCAATACATAAAAAAACAACGAATTCAATTTGGAAAAGTAATGGTTTATTTATTGACTATATTTAATCATGAAGTTATAATGAAAACATAGTCGATCATGAAACTATCTCTAACCTGTTTAATAAAGTGAAGGCTTGCGATACCCCCTTATCGCAAGCCTTCTTTCGTTTTCTTATATCGATACAAATGAAAAAGACTGATAGGGTTAATCTATCAGTCTTTTTCATGCCTTTTATGCAGACAGTCCAGGTAGACCATCTGTGGTCGTGAAGCAAATAGGAGGTACAGAGAAGTAATTCGCACTGATTTCCTGATAGTCTTTCATCAATGCTTGACCAGCATTTGACGCCATAGACGCGACGAGTGTTTCCATATCTGCGAATTCCACAATCGAGATAAAATATGGTTCCATCACGCTTACAGGCATATCGTGTTGTTCTACAGTTGAATCCTTAATCGTGAGAACATTAGGGATATCATTTGCATGCCCACGGTGAACATTCCGATAATGCGCCATGAACTCTTTTGGATCACCCTTTGGCTTTGGGAATACCACAACAAAGCGAGCTGTCTTCATTTAGAAACTCTCCTTTCGTTTTTAAATCCTTGGATTATATGCGGTTGATTTATGTTTGAATCGGAATTCAGAAGAAAAACCGAAGCGATAATTTATCTTTTTTCTATGAGGAATGGGGGACATAAGTCCTATTAAATGCATTTTGATAAGTACAAGCCCTTATTCCCCTTGCTTGAAGTGGTTTGTATTATTTTCAATCGAATCCGAACGGTGATACGTGCAAAAATTATTCATCCGCTCCGTCAAATCGGTTTGCAGTAATTGATTTCTGCATCTAAGACAATGTAATTTAAATAATGAATTCTTTCAGATCCATCACTATTTATAATTGTCCACGGATGTGAAATATCAATATCAACCAATGACAAGTATTGATGTTTTTCTTTACCCAAGAAGGCGAATGGGAATTGATTACTCGATTTCTCCATATGAGAACGGATAAATGAAATTACTCGTTCGTCAGTTCTTGCCTCTATGGAATCCAAATTTTCATAACCAAAACTTTTCAACTTCCTTTCAAGTGACTTGCTTGGTTCAAATATTCCGTAACTCGGACTTATTATAATCGTAATGATACTGTCCATCGTAGCACCTCTCTTTACTTCTTGTTAAGTAAGAGAAGCCACTTTTATCAGTGGCTTCCATGCATATTACTAATGTTTAGCTTGCTTTCTCGTCTCTTTTGTAAGTGAGAGCACCCTTTCCATATTGAGCAGAAAGGAAAGCTTCGTAATGTGCTTTTACAATCAAGACCAGACGTTTGAAGTCATCATCAGTAAAAGGCACTCGAATCTGTTTTTCTGGTCGATTGTTCACAAACTTCGGTATGATCAGTCCTTTTTCATTCTCTTCTCCAGGCCCGAGTTCTGCTACCATCAACCACGGCATGCTTTCTCCAGGTGTAATTTTCAAAAGACGAGCTTCAGATTTACCATCAGGGCGAGATTTGTCTTTTGCTGCCAATCTCGCAGCGGATGTTCCTCCTTGATCCATGTAAATTTCTTTTGCATAGACCTTGCGATCAATGCCTTTTTTCTTGTTATCTTCCTGTAATTTGAGAGCATCTTCCTTGGATTTTTTAGCTAAAGCAGTCAACCTACCACTAAGTAAATCGTTTGCTAACACAAGGAACTTGTCTGCACTAAAAAAAATGGAGATGTCTTTTTTAATCCGATTTCCTTTCTCTTGGGAAGCGTCGTATTCTTGGAAGTTGATTTGTATCTTTCCAATTCCAAAGGCGCTATTCATTACTTCCAAAAATACATTTTTGCCATCCAAGCGAATGATTTGTTCGGGGCTTTTTTTCTCATAATTTTTGCTCATAAGTATATTCTCCTCCTGCTTCGTTATATAAAATTCGGTATGTACTGTTATATGGGATTTGAATATCCTTAATTCCAGTTGATCGAATATCTGTAGAATATTGAATGACAAAGTGGCATTGTTCGTTTAATTAAATTATACAACGTAAATGATAAATCGTAAAATATAATTTACAAATTTTCAAAATGTAACATTGACTATAGTCAACGAAACTAATAATATAAGATAAGAGGAGTTGATAAAAAAAGAGAAAAGGTGAGCAAAATGAATTATGAAAGTGAGTTTCAGGAATTAATGATTCAAACACTAAGGAAGCAATATGGAATAGAGGATGACACTGTTTTGTACCACTATTTTGCATTGCGATTCTTCATTAGCAGACAAGGAAAGAACTTTGAGAAGAATCGTATCGCAAAAGAGATGGTGCTATTTTTGTGTGAGGAATTGAATCTTCCTAAGGAAGAAACGTTTATATATAAGGGTGAAACAATGAAGAAGGGAATTGCCTTAGAAAACTCTTTGCAAAACATCATGGAGAGCTGGAACTTTGAGAATTCTATTCGTTTTGTATCAGATGGGAAAGGCAATCATCTTTCAATGGATCAATATCTGATTGAACAACAACAAGCAATTATCCGATACGCTATCAATAAAGCAAAGTCATACAAAAAATCAAAAGAGTACGGTTGGTATTGGAAGCACCATGCACTTTGTTATTTAAATCGAGTTTACAATGTAACTACAGTGCAGCCGAATAAGATAGAAGGGGTTGTGTATCCAGACTCACATGATATGTGGATACGTACAATGGAACAAATAGGTGAAGCTTGGGTTCATGTAAGTGAATATCAACGGCAAGATACGAAAACAATAACGGAGCAGGATGTTGAAGACTATTTGTTTTCACGATTGAACTTGGTTGAGGAAGGAATGGTTTACATAGATCGTCAGTTTAGTATAACGGATGGTCGAATAGATATTTTGGCGCGAGATAAGAATGGAACCTATTGCATCATTGAGTTAAAAGTATCAGATGACAAGGAATTAGTGTGGCAGTGTTTGTATTATCCTACACAAATCAAAAAGAAGTTTGGTGTTTCAAAGGTAAGGATGATCACACTTGCCCCATCTTATTCGAACTCTTTATTGGTAACACTTGAACAGATAGGGTACGTGGAAATATTGTCCTTTGTTCCAAAAGTACGTTTAGGTAAAATCGAGGAACTTTCCATTCGCGAAGTTCCACACCAAAAAATCGCATAAAAAAGACACCTTATCTTTAACGATGGGTGTCTTTTTCATTGTAAGTCAGGTGGTATGTTTGTGTTAGCTGAAATCAGGATGCATTCCTAAGCTGATTAATAGTTTTTCATTGATACGTGCCATGAATTTTTGGTCGAGTGTAGATACTTTTCGAACCAAACGATCCTTATCCAAAGTTCGAATTTGCTCAAGTAAGATTACAGAATCATCTGGTAGTTGAGAGATTTCCTTTGGCAATTCTTCATGAACAGGTAAGTCAATTTTTTTGTAAATAGAAGTCAAAAATGCCACTATCGTGGTGGGACTAAATCTATTCCCAACATCATTTTGCAAGATCAATACAGGTCGAGTACCACTTTGCTCGGAGCCATAAGCATCAAAGATTTCGGCGAAATAAATTTCTCCACGCTTCACTTGTTTGACTTGTTTCTTTGCGGTGTTTGTTTCTATGCTTTTGTCTGTAGCTCGGTTCCAATGTTTCTTACGGTTGAATTGAGGAGACACTTTTTCGTCTCTAAAAAGGGGTCTACTATTCATTTGTTTCACCAAATTCATCATATACAGAATGTATAGATGCGACGCTCAAGAACATCGAAATGATCAATAAAAGGTAAACAAAGTTGGTTGAAAACCAGTATAATCCAGCAATAATCAATATTGCTGAAATACTGTTAGCAATCGTCATGTTACGAACGATTTTATAGTATTCTTTCCTGATTGACTCGGGGAAGATTTGAAAGTGTTTTTTCTTTTTGGCAATAGTAAGCAGAGAAAAAATCACAGAAAAACTGCTAAGCGCTAAGAGAAGTATCTTGCCAATTAAATCATAAGGCATATTCTCACCCTTTCTATATAATATTGTATTTACGTCCATAGCGGATACATTATATGCAACGTTATAAATATTATAGACTATAGACAACAGAAATTCTATACGTTTCATGTCGAACCCTAAATGATTTTAACCAATTAGTAAAATGCATAGGATTTGGCATTAAAAATATAAGCAATATGAAAAAAATTTATGAGGACTGCTTTTTTGTTGAGGAAAGTTTAATGAAAGGAAAGTCCACATCGAAAGGAGAGTGAAAGTGTGTCAAACGAGTCAAACGAAGTATATACAGGCGATTCGATCCTATTGTTAGAGGGATTGGAAGCTGTTCGTGTTCGACCTGGTATGTATATTGGGAGCACCAATTCTAAAGGACTTCACCATCTTGTCTGGGAGATTGTTGACAATAGTGTAGATGAAGCTTTAGCAGGATATTGCACCCGTATTGAAATTTACAAGAATAAAGATGGTTCCCTGACTGTCAAAGATAATGGGAGAGGTGTCCCTGTAGGAATTCAAAAACAAAAAGGGATTTCAGCTTGTCGAGTTGTCTACACAGAGTTACATGCAGGCGGGAAATTTAATAATCAGACATATAAAGCGGCAGGGGGATTGCATGGGGTTGGTGCCTCAGTTGTAAATGCCTTGTCAAAGTGGCTTACTGTTGAAGTATATCAGAATGGAAAAATATATCGTGATCAATATGAAAATGGAGGACATCCAACTATTGATCTTATTGATGGCTTGTTACCAGTAGTTGGGGAAACTACTGAAAGAGGAACGACGGTGACATTTATGCCTGATGACAGGATTCTGGAAACAGTAGAATTTAAGCCCGAAATAATTAAGAAACGTTTAAAAGAACTCGCATATCTGAACAAAGGATTGACTCTACTCTTCCATGATGAAACGACAAATGAAAGAGTAGAGTTCTATGAGAAAGATGGGATTGTAGGATTAATTCGAGACATTAATAGAGCCAAAGAGATTCTTCACAATGACATCATTTATGTTTCAGGAGAGTCAGGAGGTATTGGGGTTGAAATCGCTCTTCAATATACAAAAGAGTATTCGGAATCCATTCTCTCTTTTTGCAATAATATTAATACCGTTGAGGGCGGAACACATGTGAGTGGCTTCAAGTCAGCGTTAACACGAGTCGCTAATCAATATGCACGAGAATTGAATGTCTTAAAAGATAAGGATGATAATTTCGACGGGAAAGACGTTCGAAATGGAATTACAGCAATTATTCTTATCAAACATTCGAATCCTCAATATGAAGGACAGACAAAAACCAAGTTGACGAATACAAACGCGAGAGGAATAGTCGATGAAGTATTGGCGCAGGAATTAAAGCTGTATTTTGACCGAAATATCGATACCTTGAAAACTATCGTGGACAATGCCATGAAGTCATTAAAGCTTCGTAAAGTAGAAGAAAAAGCAAGAGAAGGATTTTTATCCAAAAGTTCCTCACTTACAGTCAACGGGAAGCTTGCAGCTTGTCAAAGTAGAAAACCAGAAGACTGCGAAATCTACATCGTAGAGGGGGATTCGGCTGGAGGGACAGCCAAACTCGCAAGAGATAGGAAGTTTCAAGCGATACTCCCTATTAAGGGTAAAATCTTAAACGTAGAAAAGAGCACCTTGGCGAAAATTATACAAAACACCGAGGTGGCATCACTAATTTCAGCATTAGGTTCAGGTTTTGGGGAAGGATTAGGTGATGATTTTGATATTACGAAAGTGAAATATCATAAAATCGTTATTTTAACGGATGCAGATGTTGATGGTAGTCATATACGAACGCTGCTATTAACCTTCTTCTATCGGTTTATGCCTGAACTGATTTATGAAGGATACATCTATATTGGGATGCCACCTCTTTACAAAGTCACCTACGGTAAAAATATCATCGAATACTTATTTGATGATCATGCTTTAAATGCATTCAAGAAAAAGATCGGCGGGAAAAAGTTTTCGTTGCAACGGTATAAAGGACTTGGAGAGATGAATGCCGATCAATTATGGGAAACAACAATGGATAAAAAAACGAGATGTTTAAAAAGAGTAACAATAGAGGATGCGATTGAAGCAAATGATATCACAAACATTCTTATGGGAAGCAAAGTTCCTCCCCGTCGAGAATTTATAACCCAAAATGCAAAGCATGCTACTGTGGATGCGTAATGATGACGAAAAACGCATAGAAAAAAGGACGAAGCAGGGGAGACTAAGCCTTGCTTCGTCCTTTTCATACAACAAAGAAAAAGAGAGGAGTATGTATAAATGTCAGCCGAACGAATAATTGATATTGAATATGCAAGTGAAATGAAGAATTCCTATCGTGATTACGCAACAAGTGTGATCAAGAGACGAGCATTGCCTGATGCAAGAGATGGGTTAAAGCCAGTTCATCGGCGAATATTGTTTACAATGGACGAAATTGGACTACATCCAGACAAGGCTCATCGTAAAAGTGCAAAAGTAGTCGGTGAGGTCATGTCGAAGTATCATCCACATGGCGACTCTGCTATTTATGAAACAATGGTGGGAATGACACAGGACTTTCGAATGTTGTTGCCATTAATTAATGGGCAGGGAAACTTTGGATCAATCGATGGGGATCCTGCGGCTGCGATGCGCTACACGGAATCAAAACTTTCAACGACAGCCTTAGAGATCCTGGAGAATTTAAATTTCGATGTAGTTGAGATGGTAGACAATTTTGATGGATATCATAAAGAACCTGTCGTTCTGCCTACGAAGTTTCCCAACCTTTTGGTAAATGGTGCAAGCGGTATTGCCGTTGGAATGGCAACGAGTATACCGTCACATAACGTGAATGAAGTAATAAACGCCATCGTTGAGTATATAAAGGATCCATCTGTAAGTGTGAAAAAATTAATGAAATATATGAAGGGACCTGATTTTCCTACGGGCGGAATTATCACAAATAAACAGGAGTTACTAAATATATATGAAAAGGGAAGTGGAAGTATCCGAGTTCGCGCAAAAATGGTAGAGGAAGTTGCTGGTCATGGGCGAACGAACTTGGTTATAACGGAAATTCCTATCACATATGCAGGAAGTAAATCCAGGTTGATTCAGAAAATCATTGATTTGATGAAAGATCGTAAGTTGGAAGAACTTTCTGATGTCCGTGATGAATCAGATAAGAATGGTATTCGAATTGTGTTGGAATTAAAGCGTGGCGTGGATATCCAAAATCTCAAGAATAAGCTTTTCAAGAAAACTCCATTAGAAGATACTTTTTCATGTAATTTTTTAGCCTTAGTAAATAATGAGCCAGTAACCCTCAGTTTAAGGGACATGATACATCACTTTGTTGAATTTCAACGAGAGATTACACTTCGGAAGCATACGCATTTGTTGAAGAAAGCAAGAGATCGTTGGGAAGTATTAGAAGGACAACTGAAAGCTATAGATGTAATTGATACGATCATTGAGGTATTGCGAGGAAGTCCTGACATAAATACAGTAAAATCCTGTCTAACAAAGGGGATAACAGACGGAATTCATTTCAAAACAAAACGATCCGAGAAAGAAGCGAAAAAGCTTGATTTTACGGAACTCCAAACCGAATCGATTCTCTCGATGGAACTTCAAAGATTAATACAATTAGAAGTTCACAAGGTTAACAAGGAGATGAAAGAAGTTAGAGCAAAGATCGAGAAATCGGAAGGAATTCTGAAAAAAGAGGCGATGCTTGTTTCGGAGATTACAAGTTATTTGAATGAAATCAAGAAAACGCATGGAACATTAAGAAAGACCTCAATCGAAGAAATAGAAGCGGCAATATATATCGAAGAAGTAAAAGAAGAAGAGTTGCATGTCTTAATTGATCGTTTTGGATACATTAAAACAATCGATTTCGCAAGTTTTAAACGAATTGGGGAAGAGACAGTTAAGGAGTTTTCTTTCGTATTTCCCGTCTTGAATACAGAAAAGATTTTCTTCTTTACAAACAAGGGAAACTTTGGTCAAGTAAAAGCCTTGGATATCCCCAAAGGAAAGGTCAAAGACAAAGGGGTGCCATTGGATACGATTAAGAAGATGGAAAAAAACGAATCGCTTGTATGGGTTGGAAATGAAAAAGATATTTTCAATAAGAACTTGTTGTTTGTAACCAGGGCAGGATTAATAAAGATTGTGGATGGAATAGAGTATCAAACCAATCGCAATTTGATTTCTGCAATAAGATTGAATGAATCTGATGAGTTAATGGCAGTTCAAACGGTTGATGACCTCGAAAATGATTTAGTTGTCCTACTCACGAAACACGAGTATGCCATCAAGTATGACGTGAAAAATGTGCCGCTTCAAAAGAAAAATGGAAAAGGTGTAAGCGGAATAGAATTGGTTGGTGAAGATGAAATTGTTGATGTTATTGTTATCAAAAACGCAGAAAAGTGTGTTCGCTCTTTTAATGATAAAGAAATTCAACTTAAAAAAATTCCATTAAAGAAACGAGGTCAGAAAGGCACACAGCTTTCTATATTACAAAGATAACCAAAAAAGGCTGCTCCGTCGGGGCAGTCTTTTTGTGATGACTTTTCGCCATAGGCACCAAATTCATAATCGTTGACTATATGCAATAAAACATATAGAATCAAAATACGGTTACTTTAGGGAGGGACAAGCGTGACGTTTACAATAAAAAGTAAATCTTCTTTTTCAGATTTCTTTGATTTTCTTAAAAAGAATGGATATGAACCAAAAAAAGTTAGTGAGGTAGAAATGGTGGTAGATGTAGAAGAGGATCTATCATCTGGTTTTGAATCTGTTATAGCCGTATATATCTCCTATCTTTTATTTGTGAAAACAGTAAAAGAATCACTTGATTTACTTCCATTAGATAAAGTGTCAAAAACTCGTTTTTTGAATGATGCGCTTCGCTATTATCACTCAACGCCGTATTGGAGCGATTTAACACTGATTCTCGTATCGGATTATCTCCGTAACTCAAAAACATTCAACTTGGATAGTTTCAGTTTGTTTAACATGAGGGGTTTTAAGGCAGAAATTCAGCAGTATGTCAAAAACATTTTGTCAGTTGAGGAAGTAGATCGAACAAAAGAAGATGAGTCAACAAATGGCATACAAGAAATTTATGCAAAAGCTCGCGAAGCTCTTTCTGTGAATAATGTTGATGTCTCAAAATATGAAATCGTGCACATGAGGGGGAAAGATGACAGACTCCTCTTTCAAACGAACAATGGCATTGCAGTTGATTTTGAACACCTAACAATGCTACTGAATGGATTGTTTGAGATTGAAATTCATGGTGTAACTGAGCCTTGGCAGAAGGACATTATGCTATTACCGTCCATCCTGATGATTCTTCCTGTTAAGAAACTAATTGTCCATAGAAACGTAAATGCGGGACTCATTGAAAATATTGAGCGATTAAGAATAATGCTTCCGCAAGATCGGTCAATAGCTGTGGAATATTGCAATGGCTGTGATCGTTGTGATGAATGAGACACGAAAATCTATTATAGGAATAGGAATTGACCAAGGAATTGCCGATTGTGGATTCTCAGTTGTGAAGCTAACTGAACACGGTGAACTTATTGTTTTGAAATCAGGGATTATCAAGACAAGCAGTGAGAGTCCGTTGCCACAACGAATGACTCTTCTATATAGTCTGTTAATGGATCTTGTTGAGACATACAAACCAGACATTATTGGGTGTGAAAAACTGTTCTTTAATCCCAGACAAAAAGCATCTTCGGACGGAAAAAAAGGTCGAAATAAGTCAGCGTCTATTGTTATGACAAATATGGCAACAGGTATCATCAATCTGATTGCTGGTCGCAAGCAGGTTCAACTCCAAGAATTTGTCCCAGGAACAGTGAAGAAGTATGTTGCTGGAAGCGGAAGAGCTGACAAGGATGCTGTGATTGCCGCTGTTAGACATCTCTTACAACGAGAAAATTTAAAAGAACACGAAGCAGATGCAACTGCAATTGGTATTACGGCTGTTAAATTTTATCGGGACATGCAAGGACAGATGCCAGCTAAAAAATCCAAAAAGAGAAAGATGAAAGGAGTGAAAGAATAGTGAGCAATAAGAAGAAAACAGCCACGATTGCGGGAGTAGGGGTTGCGGTTGTCGCTTTGCTGTCGGTAGGTTTTTATTTCATGAATCAATCAGATAATAACCTTGATCCAAAGACTCAACTTGAGAAACCTAAAATTGCGGCGCATGCGTTGTCTTATACGACCAATGGTGTTGTTTCTTTATATGATTTGAAAGATGGTAAATTTATGGGCGACTTCGATCTTAAAACCTTGAGTAAAAAGACAGAAGAAGTAGTTGAGGTTTCAATTCCCAAACCCACAACTCTTCCTGCACCTAAACCAAATCCATCACCCAGCATAGAGACATACAAAGATTTCATTAAGGTACCGATTTCTATCAAGAAAGGGCAAAATGCTTGGCGGATTCAATCTTCTTTAACACCGAACAGAAACACGTCAACGATGTTGAAACTCGTGATGGAAGTAAATAATCGTAGTAGCCTTCACCCTATATATCCTGGAGAGAAAATCACCTTTTTGAAAGAAAAGGATCCAAATCAATTGGTAGAAAAGAAGCAAGTAGAACCTAATAATCCAGTAGTCGAAGAAAAATCCAATGTTGTTGTTAAGAAAACGGTAAAGGTGATCAACAGCAATCCCAAATATCTTTACTTTAATGACATCGAGGGAAAAGCGTTGTATGCGTATAGCGATTTTGATAAAGAGGTATACACAATTACAGAAGCACAAGGGAAAATAGAAGTGAAAGAGATTTTGCAGAATGCTCAATTCGTATTAGCCGATGACATGCTCGTTACGAAAGATCGATTATTATTTACGGAGAAGGGGACAAATAAACTTCAAATCGTCGATATCAAAGACGCTAAAAAGGTAGAAATGGTAGAGCTTGAGGGTGATCCTACCCATCTATCAGTACAGGGGGATTCCTTGTTTTATACATTTGGCAAGCGCCTTGGAAAACTCAGCTTATCGAATGGTGAAAGAACAAGTGTTCTATTGGGCGATGAGAGTCTGAATCTCATCAGTTTAGAGGATAAATTGTACATTCTCAATGGATATGGAAAGCAAACAACAAACTCCTTGCTCATGAAAGTAAATCCATCTGACTTGAATGTAGATGACCTGCTGGAATTGAAAACGGATGAATCTGCCATTCTGTCAAAAGGTGAGACAGATGAATTGTATGTAGGACGAGTGACAAAAGAAAAAGATCTTACCGGGAAAGTAATGAAAGAGAATAGGATTACTCCTATTAATCTAAAGACGCTTACAATGGAGAAATCAGAGTGGTCAATGCCATTTGTACGTGACTCATTAGGATATGAATCCTATCTGTACATGCTTCAAGATGGAAAGCTGAATGTATACGCGATCAATGACGCAAAGCCCGGACAATCGATTGAAGTTAAAGGTGAACATTTTACGATCCTACCATAAAAGCAGTAGGGAGGCTCTCGCACAAGTTTTGCGGGAGCTTCTTTCATAGACTTATAGGAAATTTCAATTGGTTTAAACGTTAAAAAATATAGTTTGAACAGGAAGGGGTGATTGATTTGGAAACAAAGCTGAGAGAGTATTTAGATTCAGGCAATTATTTGCCTAATTTCATGAAAGATTTTCATGACCAAAAGACTCTTCTCAAAAGGTTAAATAGGATGGTTGAAAACCGAGATGATGAAGAGACAAAGCAAATCAATTGGGTTTCTGCCCAAGTATATACGATAGATATCTTTCTTTGGTATATGGCGGCACATGGATATACATTACAAAAGAGCAGAAAGGATGTTCCCTTCTATGATATAAACCATGATTTGAGTGAATTTGAAAAGAAGCAACGTGAGGAAAGTGTGAGTGTGCTAAAACAAATAATGGATCAAATTTGAGCACGAAAATCTGAATGATAATAAAAGACAGTCTACAACAATAACAAGCAAAAAGAAGAAAGAGGGGATGAGATATATGACAACGAATAATCATCAAGAGGTCGAATATGTATTAGGCCAAGCTCCTAATCATATTGAGCAAACGGATATTTTGCCTTATTTTGTATATGCGTATGAGTTGTCTTGGACGTTGCCTATGTTTATTGACAAAAAGGATCGTATGATATCCTATCTTCAAACAGAGGTAGAAAATGAATCGATTGATATTGACAAACTATCGAATGAAAAAAGATGGTGGCTTTACAGTTTGATAACGATGAGAGAAATTGCTAAATATCATGAGGTTGAATTTGCGCAACAAACCATTCAGCATGTGATCAGTCGGATTCAATTCATTCCACAGGACTATTTACTTCGTTACGCTAACATTATTCAGTATGTTATGCTACGTGAACTTCCTGATGTATTGGTAATTAGACCATTGGAGTTTCAAGCTGTAAAAAGCGAGATTGCGAACACAGATGAATCGGTTCAGTTCATTTTAGGAAAGAAAGACGCCCTGATTAAAGTGATTAAGAAGCATCTCATTCAGAGAGATCTGCAAAAGGAATATTTTGATGGTATGTTGATGAAGGATCGCAGCATCATGCGTAAATTTTCTAACATGTGGAATGCCTACTTTGAAGTATTTATGCACTCTTTCATAGCCACATATGATTACAGTCTATCTCCAGAAAATATGAATGTGGAAGAGTTGGATAAAGCAATTAGTGATATAGTACTGATATTCTTAGTTACTTCAATAGAAAATAAAGAAAAAATTGATGATTTACATGTAGAATTATATGAGATTATGAAAGATATTGCTGAACTTAGTCGTAATTAATGTGAAATAGATTGTAAGAGTGATTGAAGTAATTTTAAGACGTGGAATAATAAGAGTAAAAGTAGAGAACCTGGTTATCCCAGGTTCTCTTTTTTGTTTTGATTGTCATTTTCTTTCGGATTTTCGATTCGATCATAGAATACTTCTAAAAATTTCCACTTAACGTCAGACATTACTTCCTGGACGAGTTTTAGTTGCTCATGGAGTTTGTCAGTATTTTTTAACTTCATAATTTGATGAACGAAGCTTTTAATCATGAGTGAAATGGATCGAACAACTTCATTTTCAGTAAGATTTGAGGACATCCAAACTACCTCAACGCTTAATTCTTCTTCTACGTCATCCATCATCGCCAAGAAAAAACTGTCAAAATTTGATTGAAGTGAAATTCCTTCTTTGTCCATGATCGTAAGTTCGAAACTACCGTGTTTTGTTGTCAGATCACCTGTGTATGCAGAATCTTGAAATGTAAGGATTGCATGATTCTCAATAGCAGCAAAAAGAGTATTTGCGAAAATCAGTTTATCTTGTACTGTTTCTTTGGGATAATTTGCTTCAAACACAATATTATTCACAATGGAAGCAATTCCGCTATGAACACTACTTGCAGTCATAAACCCGTACATTCCTGTTTGGAAAATTGTTCTTTCGTCTCCTTGATATAATCCAACAAAAATACACGAAGATGCTTTTTTGTGTATCAATTCTCGTCCTTGTTTTTTAATTATAATCGTAATGTTCTCTTTGTTTTCCATTCAACATACTCCTTTTCAAGTGTATTATCGCACGATACTCCAACTTTTGATAACCATGTATTGTAGTGAAGAAAAGGACAGGTTAATATCCTGCCCTAAGAATTTTTTAAATCGGTGTCATATTGAATTCAAGTGAATCGTATGCCTGTACATTCCAATACAAATTTGGAATCTGAGGGTCTTCTCCTTTGAGTAATTGAATTGCCCAATAGAGCATATTCGCACCTGTTGCTCCTGATTTATACATGCCGCCAGAGAAGCGCGTATTAATTTCGACCAGGTAGGGTAAACCCTTATGGTATTTGGTTTGGATATTGAAGAGAAAACTAAGTTTATACCTCTTTGTAATTTTCTCCGCAATCTCGATCAGTTCTTCTCGGTATTCTATATTTTGACGGTAATGATCTACTTTTCGGCGAGGAATTGCTACAAGTAATTCTCCATCTTTTGCTAAACAATCTATGCTATATTCCTCGTCCTCCATGAATTCACTCATCATGAATGGAGAAACGGAACCTTCCGTTTGGAGCACTCGTTCCAATCTTGTTTTGGATAAGGCTGTTGAAGAAGAGAGGAAGGCTTCTTCTGTTTCATTCATCTCAAGAATCCGCTTAAATCCCTCGCCACCAATTCCACTGATGGGTTTCAGACAAGCTTTCGAGCCCTTTGACAAAATGCTTTCATAAGCATGCTTAAAATCATCGATTGTGCGAACAACGTGGGCATCAGGAATCGCAACAATTCCAGTTAAAGCTAAGTCTTCATAAGTTTTAACCTTGTTGTCGAGTAACTGATAAATTTCTGGTGTTGCAACAAACATGGGCTTAACACCTATTTTGTGAAGTCCCTTCGCATCTTCTGCTAACCGAGTTGCCCGATGACGTGGGATAAACATTTCAATATCATGCTTCATGCAATTATGCATGATGTAATGAAGGTATTCATCTTCGGAACATGTTGGTTCGATTTCATAGTGTTCAGTGTGTCTTTGTAAGTAATGGTTTGGTTGTGAGTGTGAAATAATGATGTTGAATGTATCTTTGTTTGGATTGTTTTTCATTTGTTCGATAAGTTTTGACGTTGTTGTAAAGCAGCGATTGAAATAGATGCGATGTTGAGCCATTTCATTGCCCCCTAAAGATTTCTACCTTACATTCTACATTTTACATTGAATATAGTCAATGATACTACTCTTGTTTACTATGTATGTAGATTGACAGCAAAGGCAATGGTACATATAATATTGACTATAAACAATTTAATTTGCATAGCATAGTTTTGAGTAATAGGTCTACTAAATTTCGACTATCATAAAACAGGTTTCGAAAAATTAGGCATTTTACTTAAAATTTTTATTTAAGGGAGGCTGTACTTATATGTACACAATCGAAAATGTTGTAAGAGAAATTAAGGGTGAAAAGAAAGAGGTTCGAGTGCTTTTTGGAACAGGGCTTCTGTCTAACAATCCTCCTGAAGTTCAAGAAGTTGGTCAAAACGGAGCGAAAGTTTTACGAGGAAACAAAGATCATCCGTTTGCTCTTGCGTTTCCTGACCCATCTCTTGGAAAAGATGAACATGGACGAACAAAACTCAAGTTTTTCAATGTAGAAGCGTGGGCGAAGAATGCTGATAACTTGCATCAACTTGGTTACAAATGGCAACCAATTGAGGTTGTGGCTCGTGTTGAAAAACAGACGTACAACGGTAATGAGTATGAAATGCTCGTTATTGAGCGATTCGAAGTGAAAAAGTATAAGCCAAGAGATGGCGAAGCTTCTGGAGCTTCTAATACTGGTCAACCAGATAGTGGTCAATCTGGAGCTGATCAATCTGGTGAGAGTGGAGGGGATTCAGATCCTTTTACTGTTGGTCGTCCAATCAATATTAGTGACGATGATATCCCGTTCTAATTCGGGGTTTGACCAGATTGGAGCAGGGAATTGTATTCCTTGCTCTTTCTCTTTTATATAGGTACATGAACTTTTATGGTAAGAGTTGTTTCAAAGGGGGATCCACTTTTGGATAAGAAGCAGTTTATTGATCAGGTAATCGAACAAGTAAGAAATCTCCCTGTTTCGTCAGTTTTAGGAACACGAATGACGTTAGTTCGCAAAGGGGGATACCACAAAGGACTTTGCCCGTTCCATCATGATCGCACGATTGGTAGCTTTGATGCGAATGACCGTAAGAAGTTGTGGAAATGCTTTTCCTGCGGTGCAGTTGGAGATACAGTTAAATTCATTAGTTTGTTTGATGGCATTAACTACTTAGAGGCGGCATTTCGTATCGCACTCGATTTTAAAATTATTTCGTCGTGGGAATTTGATGAGTATTATGCAAATCGACGCTATCGAAAAGCAGATATTGAAAAAATACAAAGACGATATGAGGAGCTGGACAAAGAAAAACTTAAATCTCATATTGCTGACGATGAAACACTAAATCGCGTGTTCCGTTTGTTCATTAAATCCTGTGATCTATCAGATGCTCACAAAACGCATTTAATGGAAACCAGAGGTCTTAGTGAAGAAGAAATTGCAAATGGACTCTATTTCACTTTTCCAACTCGTAAAGTGTTGAGTAAATTTTGCGGGAAAGTAAGAGACTCTTTTGGTAGTGAAGAAGTTCTTTCCACCATTCCAGGCTTCTACAAAGAACCTTCCAAAAAGACCCCAGGCACCATGCTTTACACCTTTTCAAAGCATAAGGGTTTTGGAATCGGTATTAAAAATGCAAAAGGTCAAGTTGTGGGTATTCAGATTCGTCATGATGACAAAGGAGACAAAAGTACGCGATATGTTTGGTTTTCATCTTCTTTTGCAATAGATGATGAAAAGTATGAAGGTGGCACATCATCAGGTTCTCCTGTTGATGTTGTCTATCCAGATGAAGTTAAGAACACAACGGTATTTGTTACAGAAGGGCGTTTTAAGGCTGAACATATTGCAAAGACAACAGGTTCCATTGCAATTTCTGTACAAGGGGTAACGACTTGGAGAGGAATTCTCAAAGAGTTGGAAGAAATCCCGAAATCGCCTCTTTTGAAGAAACGTTTTAAGGGTGAAGCCTATCGCATTCACTGTTTGCTTGCCGCCTTTGATTCGGATATGAATTATAAATATCAAGTCGCAGGGCAACTCAAAACGATGACAGATCATCTCGAAGCCAACAGTTATTACGTCTATTACTTAAACTGGGATGAACAATTTGGCAGAGGTATCGACGATGTGTTATTAAGTGGCAACCGAAGAGAAATTAAGCGATATGACAAAGAGGTTTGGGATGTCTTGTATGAAAACATGCTCAACACTCTTCTCGAAAACGAAGATGAGTATGATAAATTGTGTGATGTACCAGAAGAGATTGTAAAGAAATACTTCGAAACATATGTAAAAACGAATATTAAACCATTGAAAGCGAATCAGTTGGGGAAAAAACATCAATTGGGAATTGGAAAATAGCGAAGGGATACATGTTTCCCCTTCGTTATTTTTTTATGCGAATCCAAGTAAGATATAGAAGTTTTTGAATAAAAGCAGGATTTTCTCGTAGAAATTGCTTTAGTTAAGGAGAGACTTCTTATATGGAAAAGGAGAAGATTTTAGTTACTGTTGTAGGCATATCTGGTCTTAATCCTGGAATGCGTGAAGTTGAAATTGGGGATGAGTTATACCTGGAGAAAGATTTCGGCAATCCAGATCCTTATGCGATTCGTGCCTTTCTTGGTGAAGATGGGGAGTCAGTAGGATATGTTGCCAACAAATCGACTACTGTTGTTCGAGGAACTTTGTCTGCAACGAATGTACATCCTTTATTTAATGAATCTATTTTTGGAGTGGTTTTGAATACCACTGAAGTTACTTTTGTGAACGAAAAAAAATCAAAAGCATTTATTGTGGAATTAGATCAAGAGGAAATGATCGAGGAGGAAGATCCGATGGCTCAGGTGATTAAGTTTAAATTGGTTGGTGCAAACACTCAATATCCAAAAAAGTTAAACATCACAGAGGATTTGAAAAAAGGAATCGTTCCTTATGTCACTCTGACAATGAAAGACGATAAAATTGTCGCCTTGTATGATGGCGAACCTGCTGGTCATATTGAAAAGAGAAATCAAAGTGGTTTAACGGATTATGAGGAAATCGTAGCCGTTTTTGTCGACGGACAAATTGCGAAAATCACCCAAAGTATTACAACAAATGTGATTGGCGAATTCAATGTAAATAAAGAAGAATTCTCAAAAAATCAATCTGTACGCACCCTACAGTCGGAGTGCAAAAGGATCATCGATGATGGGATTGCAACGCAACAAGAAATTGACGAGAGAATTTCTTATATGGATAAAGCTGGAGTAACGGAGAAGCAGATGCTTCGTGTTTTTGAATCCTATACGAAATATCGAGAGGGCGTTGCGGCCTACATTCCAGACATGAAACCTCCAAAGGTTTTATATCGGGACGGTGGTCAGGGCATTGTTTTAGATTGTATCTCATACATGAATGGAGATCGGAATCTGTTATTTGAAGGTGATCGTGGAGTCGGAAAAAACGTGCTTATTGAAACATTGGCATGGTTGTACAAGCGTCCCTTGTATGAATTTCCAGTTAACTCACAGCATGATAACAATGCGTTACTTGGTGGAAAAACTATCGAATCAGATGAAGAAGGAAAAACAAAAATGGGATTCGATTTGGAAGCCACTGTTCAGGCGGCACTTGAAGGTGGAATTCTGAACTTGGATGAGATCAATGCTGGACTTGCTCATACGTTAATCGTTTTCAATTCACTGTTGGATGATAGACGAAGAATGTTGATTCCTGGTTACGGATATATCCAAGCGCATGAAAATTTTATCGTGATTGCTTCTATGAACAGAGATTATCAAGGTACTTTCGAATTGAATGAAGCAACGGCAGACCGCTTTGTTCCAATCGTATTTCCGAAAATGGAATCTTTGAAAGAAGTGTTAATGGCGAAAGTGCCACAAGTAGGTCTTACTGTCATTAACGAATGCGAGAAGTTTTACATGGGACTAAAGAAGGTAGTCATCGATGGAGAAGTGAGTGATAAAGCCATTTCCATTCGAGGATTTGTTGATGCTTGCATTGGAGTGGATCAAGGACTTCCATTGAAAAGAGCTTTGATAACCAACGTTGTTAATCGTTGTACAGATGTAGATGATCGCAAGAAAATCACAGCATTGATTAATGCTTCGATTCGATAATGGTTGGTAGTGAACAGGCAGGAGAAGTGCTAACAGCTAAGTACCTTCTCTTGCCTATTTTTAAACTGGTTGATTTATATAGAAACAAGGAGCGATTATATGAATTCCAATGAACATGTTTATACAGTATTAAAAGAAGTTGATCCTTTATTTTGTGAAAATGCAGATCGTGAGGTATTACTGTGGGGAGAGAATCGTTTTCATGCTTTTGCATCAGTAGCAAAAAAGCCAGCAAGAAATCGTTTTGACGATAGGGATATTGACCGAGTAAAGAAGTTCTTTAATCGAGAGCGAATTTACAATCAACTGAAAACGATGGTTAGCTTTTTAATTCCTGATCGATCTGATGTGAAGCTGATTCTCAACATCGGTGGTGGGTCATATACAGATGGTAAAAGCATTACGGTGGGGTTGCCTGAAATATTCATCAAGAGTTCCCTCGAAGAGATTTTTACCATTCTGCAAGCACTTACAGGTCATGAAGCACAGCATGTCAATTCTTCTGACTTTGAAGCCTACCTTGAATATCAAAAGGATATTGCTGATAAATGGGTCAAAAAGTATCCACATATAAATGAAGAGATTCTCCGAGATTATATGAGTAAAATTTCAGTTGCGTTCGGGAATGGTGTGGAGGATGGTCGTATTGAGAAAATTTTAGGCAATAAAATGCCTGGTTATGTTGAGTATCTCAAATTTTTGAACGGTAGCATATGGAAAGCACAAGAAGTGAAGGGGAACTCAGAGTTGGAAGATTTTCTTCACAGCATTGTGACCTATTCCGTAACGGGATTGAATCCACGAGGCTTTAACAAAGTTTACAAAGGCACTGAGTTAGAGAAAAATCTCAAGAAACTCAAGCCCATGATTATTAAAGGAATCAATGCTGTTTCATGCCGATTGTGTCTTAACCTTTGCAAAGACATGATTGCTGAAGTCGAGCCTTATTTGGCAAAGCTATTGGAAGAACGAACGAAGTATGACGAAGAGTTCCTTCGCAATCTGCCAAATCAACCAGAGTTTACAACCAGCTCAGAAAAAGACTTTAACACGGGGCAAACGATTTCTACACACTTTAAGCCAGAAACCATGAAAAATGATAAAAAGGAAAAGGGAAAAGAAAAGAAAAAAGGTAAAGAAAAGAAGGATACCGATCCACTTGAATTCAAGTTCGATGAAGAAAATGATAAGAAGGACGAGGAAGGAAAAGAAAAAGAGGAGAACCCCAGTTCTTCTGGGTCAACCAAAAGCAACGAGGATTCTAAAGAGAAATTGGATAAGGAAGACGGAAGTGACTTATCGAAAGATGGCAGCTCAGAAGAAGGAAGCGAGTCTGAAAAGGAAGGTGCTTATGAAAGCAATACGAATGAAGACGGTTCTTCTGCTGGAAAAAGCGATGATGAGGATGCTGATTCCCGTTCAGACGATAACTCAAACGATTCTGAGAAAGATGGAGAATCAAATAGTGACGAAGAAAATGCGTCAGGTCAAAATGGAGAAAGCGACGATTCCCCAGATGAAGAAGAATCAGAGATGAATGACGAGGAAATGGTAACGAAGGCAATGGATGATCTTTTTAAGAACATCGAAGATGAAGTGAAAGATAAAATATCCAAAGAATCAAAAGATCCAAATCAAAAGAAAAAGGATAAATCAGAGGAATCCAGTAAGCTTGATGAAAAGGATCTGAAAGAGCTTGAAAGTCAATACAAGCATGATTCAGAGAAGAAGTTCCACGAAGTTAGGGGTTTTCCACTTCGATACGAATTACATGAGAACATCAAGCGTGAGGGAAAGAAATTTCGAAAAGAAGTCGAAGCCATCTTCCGTAACAAAGAAGCGCTAACACTTCGCGGACAAAAACGCGGCGTGATCGACTCTAATAATTTATATAAGGTCGGAGCGAAGGATTTTAATGTGTTCTTGAAACGTGGAGTACCTTCTACTTCTGATTTTGTTGCCTATTTATTGTGGGACGGATCAGGATCGATGGGTAGCGATAATAAGCAAATGCATTCTGGGTTTGCAGTGGGAGTAGCAGAAGAGGGATTAAAGGGAATCATTCCGTTTAAAGCGGCACAGTTCTCAGTAGACAAACGAAAATGGGTTACGCACTATGTTGTAAAAGACTTCAACGAAAATGAAAAGGCTCATAACTATACTTACAACTTCTTGAATCATCGAGCAGCCGATGGAGGTAACAAAGATGGATATTCCATTCGAGTTGCTACAAGAGAATTGATGAAGCGACCTGAAAAGGATAGAATCCTGATTATCTTCTCAGATGGACTTCCATCAGACTATAACGGCGGTTTTGCGGCAGGAATGCTGGATGTCAAAGAAGCTGTTAAGGAAGCAAGGGCAAAGGGTATTTTTGTTGTATCTCTCTTGTTTGGAACGGAATCGTATCGAGATGCAAACATTCAGAAATACAAGAATATGTACGAGAAAAATATTATTTCTTGCGAACCAAGAGAGATCACAAATCAGTTGATTCGCATGTTGAAGAAGGTTATTGCTCGATAAACAAGTGCCACTACCTATCAATGGGTAGTGGCATTTTATATAGGGAATGGAATTGGCGTGTAGTATCGATGTGAAAATTCACAAAGAAAGATAGAGTTCCATAAAAAGGAGAAATTTCTGAGGGGTGGTTAATAACTACTCTTTTTTTATTTGAAAAACATGCTTCGATAAATTAATCAAGGATTCACTATAATATACGGATTTTTAGAAAACTGGAGATTGAAAAAATCGTTTTTGACAATAGGAGAATGTAAGCTTCACAAAAAATGATCCTTGGTTATCTTGTAGACTTTAGTCAATAAAATAAATATAATGACTATAGTGTAAAGGGAGGAACAGCGGATGTGTAAAATAAAAGCGCATATGATTGATGTTGTCGGTTTGGACGCAAAAGCTGGTGATTATTATGATGCGGAACTGGTTGGTGTCAATGTCACCCTTACAAAGAACGGAATTCATGTGGCAACTGTTGATGGGAAAGATGTTTCTTGTATTTTTATGGGTAGAGCGAAATTAAAGGCTGTCGTAGAAAAACACCAAAATGATACAGCAACGCTACAAATTTTAGATGATTATTTTATTGAGATTGTTGGGTTAGAAGCAAAGCCAGGTGAATTCTATGATGTAGAATACGAAAAAGGGAATATCGTACTCGTAAAACTTGGAATCGTGATTGGAATCATTAGTGCTTCTCACGCCTCTGCTCTTTTTACCGATCAGCGAAGAAAACGAAAAGCCGTTGTGCGGAAAATTCAAGAGGGAATTGCCATCCTCCAAATAATTCGTTGGGCGGATTTGCATCGTCACAGCGGTTACAGTCTTCTTGATGGTGGGAGTAAAATCTCGGATATCGTTCGAAAAACCGAATATGCTGGGGCGATCACTGACCACGGTGCCATGTTTGGGGTTATGGAGTATTACAAGCAAATGAAAGCAGCAGGTAAATTACCGATTTTAGGCTTTGAAGCTTATGCTGAAACCATTGAAGGAGAGAAAAAGGGGAATCACTTGCTTTTGTTGGCAAAGAACCAAGAAGGATTTAAAAACTTGGTCAAGCTAACATCACTTTCTCAAGAAAATGTCTATTATAAGCCTCATGTAAACTACGATATGCTGGGGACATATGGAAAAGGAATTATCTCTACAACATCGTGTATGAGCAGCGAAATAGCAAGGCTATTGTTGGCTAATAAGTATGAAGACGCAAAATATGTGGCGAAAGCCTACATCGATATCTTTGGTAAGGATGATTACTATGTCGAGTTGCAACGTCATGGTATTCAAGAGGAACTACTTCTAAATCAACAGCTAATGGAGTTGTCAAGAGAACTTGATCTAAAAGTAATCGGAACAACGGACAGTCATTATACCGATGAAAATGATGGATATGACCATGAAGTATTGTTGTGTATTGGTACGGGAAAAAAGATGAGCGACCCTGATCATATGAGATTTGATGGTTCGGGTTATCATTTGCATCACGCGGATGAAATTGAAGAATTGTTTAAAGATATTCCCGAAGCACTGAATAATACATTGGAAATCGCAGAAAAGTGTAGTGGCTTTGAAATGGAATTGGGAAAAGTATACATGCCCAAATTCAGTGTCCCGTTACCTTTTGTAAGTGAAATTGAATATTTAAAACATTTGGCATGGGAAGGATTTAAGAAGAGATTTAATGGCACGGATAAGGACAATGATGAATACCGAGATCGGTTGAGTTTTGAACTTAGCGTTATCGAAGGGATGGGTTTCCCAGGTTACTTCTTGATCGTTTGGGATTTCGTTGATTATGCAAAGAGAAACGGTATTCTGGTTGGTCCTGGTCGAGGTTCTGTCGTAGGTGCATTGACTGCATACTGTTTGAATATTACCGACTTAGATCCTATTCCATTAGGATTGCTGTTTGAGCGTTTCTTGAATCCTGATCGTATCTCGATGCCAGATATTGACCTTGATTTTCCAGATGACAGACGTGAAGAAGTAATCAATTATGTACGGCAAAAGTATGGAGAAGAAGCAGTTTCTAAAATCATCACCTTTGGAACGCTTGCGGCGAGAGCGGTCATTAAAGATGTGGGTAGGGTATTGGATTATCCCGTTGCTCTTACATCGAAAATTGCAAAATCCATTCCAGCTGTGCCAAAAATGACAATCAAAAAAGCATTTAAGGAATCACCAGAATTTGCAAAAATGTACCAGACAGAAGCTGATGTCAAAAAAATCGTAGATATCGCAATGAAGCTCGAAGGTCTTCCTCGACATGCATCCCAGCACGCCTGTGGAATTCTGATTGCACCATCTTCTATTAGCGACTATATTCCAGAGATACTCATGGAAAACAAAGAAACGAAGCTTAAAGAACGGACATCACAGTTCAACATGGCAGAGTGCGAAGAAGCGGGAATTCTAAAAATGGACTTCTTAGGACTCCGAACAATGACTGTCATTTCAAAGACACTGGATAATGTAAATCCTCGGAGAATTACTGAGAATCTAAACCCTCTTCATTACTTGGACATTCCTTTGAATGATAAGAGAGTCTACCAGGATATTGCGAAGGGAGAGAGTTACGGAGTATTTCAATTAGAGTCGGGTGGTATGCGTTCGTTCATGAAGGAATTGTTTGCGGATGCTATGCAAACCAAAGATGGCTCAATGGAGTTATTTGAACGCTTGATTGCAGGTGTGAGCTTGTATCGTCCTGGACCGCTTGAATATATTCCTGATTATCTAAAGAATATACGAAATCCAGAATACATCCAGTATGATCATCCAAAATTGAAAAGTATTCTTGAATTCACGTATGGTGTAATTGTGTATCAAGAACAGTGCATGTTTATTGTTCGTGAATTGGCAAATTTCACTAAGGGAGAGGCAGATGAAGTACGTAAGGCTTTTGGTAAAAAAATCGAAGATAAGATAGCTCCCCTTGGTGAGAAATTCATAGCAGGCAGTAAGGAAAATGGAATTGATGAAGAAGTAGCCGAACGGATTTGGAGTAAAATGAAAGAATTCGGTCGGTATGCTTTTAATAAGAGCCACGCCGGGGCATATAGCGTTCTCTCGGCAGTAACAGCATGGTTGAAATTCTATTATCCTGTTGAATTCATGGCAGCAGTTCTGAATTCATATATCAATAAAGCTGATAAATTAAGACTTTTCTTGTCGGTTGTAAAAAAAATGAAAATCGAAATTCTTCCTCCAGACTCAAACCGTTCCGGTCAGATGTTTACTGTGGACGGAGATCGGATTCGTTTTGGACTGCAAGGTATTAAAGGACTTGGAAAAGCATCTGAACACATCATTGATGAGCGAAGGAAAAATGGGGAGTTTGAGGATTTCCAAGATCTTGCCGAGCGTATGGCAAAGCATTCCAAGATTGATAAAAAGATTCTGGAGGCGATGGTGTACTCTGGTTCAGTGGATAGCTTTGAAGGAACCAGATATGCAAAATTAGAAGTCTTGGATAAGATCCTTGCTTCTGCATCTGAGGAGAAGAAGCTACACAATTCCGGTCAGATGGATTTGTTCTCCATGTTTGAGGAGTTCCAGGAGTTGAAGAAAATTCCGATACCTGATCTTCGTGAATTTAATAAGAATTACAAATTGGAAAAAGAAAAAGAATATGCGGGTTTTTACTTGTCGGAACATCCTTTAGATGATTATTCAGGTTACTTTATCCGTGAAGGTGTACTGGAAATTGGATTTATTAAAGAGGAAGACGATGAAGAACATGTTGACGAAGAGCATGGAGGTGGAGAAGGGCAAAACGTTAAAGAAACAAACAACTACGATGGACAAGTCGTGAAGATTGCTGGTGTCATCTCTGAGATGAAGACGTTCTATACGAAACGAGATCAAAAGCCGATCAGGGTGTTTCAATTGGAAGATCGAACAGGTGAATTAAAGGCAGTTTGTTTTTCGGATCGCATTGAGATGAATGATGACAAATTGGTTGAGGGAAAAGTGGTTATGATTCAAGGGCAAATCAAAGTGGATGATTACGATACGCAAATTATCGTAAGAAACATGTTTGATATCGAACAGATCGCAAAAAGCGAGAAGCCAAAAGCAATTTGGGTAAAGTCTGACAATAAAGCAAAGGTACAAGAATTGTTCGAGTTCGTAAAAGACAACAAAGGCGAATTGCCAGTGTATGTCTTGTATCAAAACAAGAAGTACCAAGCAAACGACAGTTTGAATCTGAATTTTGCTAACTTCTCAAAGTTACAAGATATGTTTGGGAATAACGTTAAAGTAGTATATCACTAATACAAGAGGGGCAGCGAGAAGTAAATCTCGCTGTTTTTTATTGACTATAGACAAGATAAAACAATATACTTACTATAAACTACATTCTTGGATGCGGATATTGATAGATGTAGAGAAATTGATTTAACTTCGGAGGAAGATAATGAAGTGTACAATGACAGGAGGAAAGAAGCAATGAAAAAAATAGAGGATATTTTCGCGATGATAATAGTCTTATTATTGCCACCATTTATCGTGGGAATATTTGTTTATGTCATGGTGAGAGACATTAATCAAGCCAATTGGTTAGAAGAGCGATATGGTTCCACACAAATCGTTGAGTTCGTAAGAGATATTGAGATATTAGATAAAGATGAATATCCTAAATCTGTTGCTTATAAATACGTGAATAATAAACAAAGTCCATTATTTGGAGAAAATAAGTATTATTCGTTTAAGATTGTACGTTTTTTTATAGGTTACAGTTATGAACTTGATGCTGTTGAACGACAGGGTTCTTCTTTTGTGTATGTAACAGGTTCTAAAAAGGGAGAAAAAGTTAATCTAAATGATGATCACAAAATTTCAATTCTTGATTTATCTGAACCAAAAGGAGAGGTTTCTATATTTATAAATAATGCATCCGAAGCTGAAAAGATTACAAAGTTTTTAAGCTCTGAAAACTCTTGGTTCTCGATTATCAAGGAACAAGAGGAACAACTTGAATTAACCAAGAAAACAAGTGACTTAACTTTTAGCAATTGAAAAGGAGGCATATCTTGATGAAGTCGTCATTAAAAGACTTTGGCATTGGATTCGTCATATTCAGCATAATCGTAACACCCCTGTTTGGGTTGTATGGGATGTATTCGGTTCTGTTTGGGGGAACAGCTTTAAACAAATTGATTGCAACGATTTTATTCTTGTTAGCAGGGATGCTCCTATCGTTACTCGGAAGACTATGGAGAACAGGGGGCGCCCCAGAAGAAGTATAGATGTCAATAGGGCATATGGTCAATGATCTTAGTAGAGGGGAATAAAAATGGGAATGTATGATTTTTTAGGCGAAGAACAGGTAAAGATATTTTATCTTCCAATTTTTAATCGTAATAAAGAGAAGAAAGAGGAAAGTACATATTGGCATAGCGGGGGGCAATTGAGAAGTTTTATACCAGGTGATGAATTGCCATTGAAGACTCTTTATTACCAATATCCAGAAAGTTTTATGGTCTATGATTATTATTTTGATAACACGGATGTTTGGATCGTTAAAGATGGAGCATTTGTTGAAACCGTAGAAGTTGATAGTCTAACAGATGAGCAAGTAAACTGCCCTGTTTATGACTACCATGGCAATGAACTAACGATTTCAACCGCAAATGATTTTTCAGATATAAAAGTTGAACACAGATTAACTCTGGAAAAAATGAAACAAGTTGAATTTAGCTTTTTCCAAAAAGGTGCGATAGACGCTATTAAAAATGATTTAGCTTACTTTCAATCAAAAGAAGCTGAGTATCGAAAAAGTACGAATGCAGTTCGGGAAGAGTATTCATCGAAGTGGTATAAAAAAGTAGAGAATCAACATTGCATTGATTTCGGGAGTTTTCTTGAATGTTTTTTCTATTTACGATTGAGGAAGGATGACAAACCTTTCAGGGATATTATTCTTCCTGCTGATGATTACGAAGCATGTCGAGCAACATTGAAACGATTAATGAAACATCATTCTGGATTGGTAGAGGAATATCGTGAGTGGGTGCAAGACGAAGAAATGCTGAAAGCTATAAACTTTGATACTCTTATCGATGAAATATCATGGGATAAATAAATGGTGTAAAGCACAAGAGGGTAGGCATCGTGCCTATCCTTTTTTGAAAAGGAGAAAACAATGAAAAAATTTTGGGGAGTATTGAAAGACACAATCCTCTTTCCGTTTCGACCAATCGTTTTGTTATTTTTATTACTGTTCACGCCAATGGTCATTGCCTTTGAAAATAGAGCATTAGTGTATCGATGGTTTCAAGAGTTACAACACCTTATTCGTAAGCAAGTAATGTGGATGATAATAGTTTTACTCTTTCTCAATTTATCGGGAGAAGAGGATATTTTGTTAGTTATGGCGATTGCAATCCCGATAAGCATTGTCATTTTAATTGATAAACATGAAGGTGAGCTTAAATGATTAAATAACGTATTAGTCGTAGAGGAGAGGGTTTAATGGTTAATAAAAAGAAAATGTTAAAATATGCGAAAATAAGCTTGTATGGGAATCGGAAGAGACTTAGAAAGAAGGCTTGGAATAGGCTCCTTGATTTATGTGGTTTTGATCAAGAGGGTTTAATCGATTATGCAAAAGCAGCTCGTTTTATTAAAAAGGCAAAAATATGAACTACTCAATCTGAAATACTAACGAAGTTCCTAAGAACCACAATAACTAAACATAGACTATATGCAATACTATATAATATACTGTTTATATACAATAAAACGAAAGGAATGAAACGCTATGAAAATGTCCCATAAAAAATTTGTAGCCATGGCAACAACTCTTGGATTGAGTGTTGGTTTGCTAACTGGATGTGGAGGGAATCCAGGTTCAATGCACGATGAGGACGATGATGATAGAAAGAGAGGAACTACGTCGGGAAGTGGAGCGTTCGTAGGATCTACTGGATCAAAGACTTCCTCTTCATCTGTCGGTGCAGTAAGCGGCTCCCAGGGAATTGGTGGTATAAAAGGAGGCGGAGCGGGTTCATAATCCCGTTTTGCCTTTTTTTTCTAAATAGTTAAGGAGGAATACATGTCATGGTGAAAAATCGTAAAGAGTTATATACGACTTTTGAACAGGAATCTTATATGAGAACATGGTTTGAATTGGTTTCAGTGATGGAGAAAGAGGGTTTTACGTGGAGTTCTCTTCTTGAAAATGAAGAATGGAATCAGTATATGTCCCCTTCCTTATACACCATGCAAAAAGCAGAATGGGAACGTATTATGTTGGCTACGAACCGAATTACGTCCGTGTTACAAAAGACATGGCATATCGTAGCCAACAATCGGAATCTATTTTTCAAGTTAAACCTTCCCATTTCTTCATGGGAGGCAGTGTGGGCGTCTAATTCTAATGAAATTTTTAGTTATTTCTCTCGATATGATCTTGTTGTTTCAAAGGATGAAATTAAACTCATCGAAGCAAATGTTGATACGCCTACTGGTTTAGTGGAACCATCCGTTGCAAATCGTGTGATCTGCAAAGCACATAATATTTCTCATCCAAACAGTATTGAAGAGAAATTGATACGTGCGTGGGAAAGAATCAAACGAGAGTATGGGCTAAAGCCATCAGATAAAGTTTTTTACACTTCTTATGAATGGCACGAGGAAGATAGACAAACCGTCCATTTCAATTTAAAACACTGCTTGAATCAACCGACAGAGTATATTGGAATCGAAGACATTATTGTTTCTGAGTCAGGACTATACTCTACAAAAGGTGAAAAAATTGAATTTCTTTATCGACTCTATCCTTTAGAATACTTGGATGAAGATGTTGATGCGAAGGGGAAAAAAATTGGGCATCTATTTTTTGAACATGTTGCTTCTGGAAATGTGAAACTGATTAATCCCCCAAGTGCTTTTATGATACAGTCAAAAGCAATTCTGGCATTGATTTGGGAATTGCGGGAGTCTGATCTAAATTATTATACAGTCGAAGAACAAGAATGGATTAAGATGTATTTCTTGCCGACGTATTTCAATGAAACTCCTTTTAAAGAGAGTGGAATACCATATGTAAGTAAGCCTATTTGGGGGCGTGAAGGTGGAGGTGTCTCAATAGTAGAAGGTAATCATATAGAGGAAGATCGCACAGATTACTACTATACTCAGCGCAAGATTTATCAACAGTATATAGAAATGCCTGATCAAGAAATTGGAACCTGGGATGGACATTATGATGGAAAATTGTTGTTCGGCTCACATATAATTGGGGGTGAACCCGCAGGCTTATTTCTTCGAGTAGGTGAGCGCATCACTGGGAATCTATCGATGTTCATGGGGGTTGCAGTGGAATAAACTTTGAAAGCCATTGAACGGGAAGGTGTAATGCATTGAGTATTGAGAAAGTAATAGAACTTGGGCAAAGTATTCAAAGTCCAATAGTTTATCCGTTTTTACAAATGAGTAGGGGAATGATGATATTTATTATCATTGTACTCATTGTTTACCAGTTATAGGAATTCATGAAATGGTCGACTCTGAGAAGTTTTCTAATAAACTCTACCATGCGAAAATTAATGAATGGAGACAGACTGTTGCAAAACCTTACATTGAATCTTTGCCCATAGAGCGAACAGCTATTACTTTTTTCAATGTAAATCCAAATCTTATTGATAAGAGAAATCGAGGAACAATTGGGGAAACGAGATATACACGCGAGTCAAAAGAGATTCGAACCCCATTAGTAGTTATCTACGCAGATGAAGGTAAACTTGAAACTATAACGTATTGGATAGAAACAGCTATGGAACTTCCTAAGAATGAAGGTTACATTGAGTTTCAGACTGTTCCTAAAGATTTAGGACATGGAGTAAATGCTGGGATCTACAATGCGAGAGTTTACTTGCCAAACATTGTCGTGTATAAACCTGAATACCAGACCATTTTTTGATTTGGTGATATGAAGTAAGCTGAAAAGCTTGCTTCTTTTTTTGTTTGGTGGTTTGGGATTGAAATATACACTAAAAGCGATTAAAATTAACATATTGCCTATAGTCAATGTACTTCAGATTAGAAACACATAATTCTCTATCAAGTTCATGTCTCTGAATGAGAAATGATTGATAAGATACATGGAATATAAAACAGAAAAGGGAGCTATCAAAAACATGAAACCATACTACTATACATTTATTAAAGCGATTTGTGACGCAGATTATCGGGTGAAAGACAAGGATAATCCATTTTTAGAAGATTATACACTTGAGTATTTTATTCAACTTCATGAAGCGATGCAAAGGCGTGAAATGAAACGGGATTAGAGAGGTGTTTTGTAGTGACAGTAAAATTGATAACTGATTTTGAAGATTATTATGACGCGTATTTTAGTAAGGACGGGGATATAGAATTTCAACGACTTTCAGAAAAAGAACCAACTCGCAAGCAAGTGTTTGAATTGCTTAGAAAGTATGGTTTGGTTACACCTGCTTTTGGGCAAGTAAAGAAGTTTCTTCGGAAGTGTAAGCGGGAACAAGCAGTGGTTGTTTATGAGAATATAACAACGCATAGCGGAGGGAAAAAGAGCGTAATGTCTTTTCGTGAAGCATTGCATAACCATTCACAAAAACATATGTCTTTATATTCTGCATCTGATAAAGGTGTTAGTTATCGGTATCTACGAATTGGACAACTTGCTTACCTATTGAAATACCAAAGCGATGAATGGAGTTCGATAGTAAACACCAAAAGCATTGAAATTGAAGAAGCTGATCCTGGATTTCTTACTACCGAACCAGACTATCCACTTTATGCAATTGATTTTGTTCATTTTAAGGATGCGAAACAAGATGATGTGATGGTAGCTATTGACTTCAACATAGCTCCAAAGTTAAAAAACACAGGTATAGAAAAATGGATTGATGGCGTTTCAGTGGTAAATCAAATTGAGAATTGGCTGAATCAATCAAGAAAGTAACACAAAAATGAAATGAGGGGGTGTGTATAGTGTTTGAATTGTTATGGTTGGTTGTCTATTTCCTTGTTTTGATCGGGATTGTTTGTTGGATGGATTATGGAGTGGGGCATCGAATAAAAGAAAAGCTTTCACCCTTTCTACCTAAGAAAATGTCGAGAAAGACCTCTAAAGTGATAAAGGCTTATGAATCAGGTATTGATCCTGTAATTACTGTCATAACATCAGATCGACGACCATAAAGAACAAGAAAAAGGAGATTTTATATGTTCGATAGGATATTTAGACGCGATAAAAAACAAGACTCTTACGAACGTAAGATGGAAGTGAAAAATATACGGGTAATGAAGAAGTTAGAAGCTGACGATTAGGAAGAAGATTCTCCTTCGTATAGCGTATTGATTCACTTCACGCCTGAGCGTCCCATTGTTTATGTGTTAGAAGAGGATTTTTTTCTCATAAACTGATGGATCGGTAGTTATTGGTAAAAATGAAGTAAATCCTATTAGTGTCGGAGGTAACTATGTCTATCAGAATGACTTATGAAAACGTCGAGAGATTTATTTATCCTTATTATCCAACCTCCCATTCCAATCAACTCCTTTTGATCAATGTTCCATCGGAAGGAGACTAAACCCCATGTTCTCGAAATGGAAGATACGATTCCAAAATAAAGTTGGACTTGAAATTGCATTGACCAGGCTTCAATTCTTAGGAACGGAGTTCGTTGCAGGGCGTGATCGTAATGTAGACGCCTATTTTTGGAAAACGCAATTAGAAGATGCTGAAGAGTGTAGTGACGGATCGGTTGGAACAAATAAAGCAATTGAAGCATTTCGGTTGTTGTATCAATTGTATTTGGAGAAGCATGGATTATCTGATGATCCATCTGTTGAAGGGATTGTTGCTTCGGTTGAAAAAGAGAAGAACATTGACAATTAGGATGAGTGGTTTGAAGCTTGAAGCAATTTTCTAATAAGAAGCCACATGTTATTAATCCAGAGTGTTGGTATTAAAAAGCTCTCGTTTATGAAGATATATAGAATGGAGGAATATGTCCAAGAGAACAGATTGGGTAAAGAGTAAGCATCTATGCATCGATTGAACACTCCTGCGACCTAAAGAGATGGGGGATTCTTTCGAACAGAGAAGAAGCCTATATTTACGTATTTTTTTTTAAACCATCTTTTTGATAACCTTCTACCCCCATACCCCAAATTTAGGTATGGGGTTTTTGCTGTCCATGAATAAGCATAATCACTTCTATCTATAATTTAATATCTTTTGAAAAAATAGGCGAAGCGTAGACTTCATTTTATATTAAGGGAGGACTTTTATATGTTAGGAAATATTTTTGGGAAGTTCTTTGGTAAAAAGGAACAAGCTGTAAAGATTGACATTCCTTCAATTGTTGAAACACTCATCCGTCGTCATTGGGAACATGAATTGGTTGATGGAAGACAAGATGTAGTGGTTGTGAAAGGGAAATATCGTAATCAACAAGGTGATTTTTCTCGTTTGTTTATGTATTTTGTTGGGGGACAAGTACAATTTAAAGATGAGAAAGGACAACCTATCACTCACATTCCTCGATCCGTTCCGATGAATGAGATGTATCCAACTATGAAGAACATTTTGAATGTGATCTAACAGCAATTACTTACGAGTCTCTCTTTTCGACTCGTAAGAACTTACATAACAGCATGAAAATAACCTCTGCTCACTATGATAAAACAGAATCATAGCGAGGGAGGTTTTATATTTTAAAAAAGCGAGAAATTACTCGAACATCATAGACAATAAACAATGTTGTATAAAATGTTGACTGTGTTATTATATCCCTGCACCAAAGGAAATTATCTCAAAGGAGTGTATAGAAATGTCACTGAACATTAGCGAAGAATTCTTGGAATCAGATGAGCTTGCCGAAAAAGAGAAGGAAAAAACGCTTCACCGAAAACGTCGAGAATCAAAAGAGCGAGAAAAACTCAAAGGTGAAAACCAGAGTAATAAAAAGAGTCGTTCTGGAGGTAAGAAATCTCATCGTTGGGATAACGAAAATGATGACGATTATGAAGAGTAAATAGTATCAGAAAGGGATGACTTCAGGCATGGAGGCTCCCTTTTCTTGTGAAATGAATGTTGAGAGAGGAGGGGGAATTTGCGTGATTCAATAGGGACAAAGGGAAGTGACTTTCTTAAAATACTTGCCATTATTAGTATGGTTATTGATCATATCGGCGGGGCATTTTTTCCAGATATAATACTATTTCGGATAATTGGTAGGCTCGCTTTTCCGATTTTTGCTTTTCAATTAGCACAGGGTGCAAGATATACTTCCAACTCAGGAAAGTATGCGCTACGACTATGGGGGTTTGCTCTCGTATCGCAAATTCCATATATGATTTTGTGGGACACAACTACTTTAAACATACTTTTTGTATTGCTCCTCTCATTGGCTATGATCAAGACAAGGATACGAAACATCGGTGTCTTTGCGTTAATTGTATTCCTTTTTGATTTCGACTATGGATTTTATGGTGTTTTGCTTGCCCCGCTGTTCTATTGGTTCGCAGATAGAAAACATATAGCTTGTTTACTACTATCTGTAGCAACTATCTGCTATTCCTGGTATACAGGAGCTTGGATACAGCTTTTTGCAATTGTAGGAATCGTGTTTGTTCTTTACGTGCCCCATGATTGGTGGAAGATCAGACTGAATAGATACGTTTATTATTGGTTCTATCCCGTTCACTTAACAACGATATTAATTATCTCATTGCTCATAAAGTAACATGAAAGGATGATTGAAATGAAAAAAGAGATTGAACGTAAATATCTGCTTGGCTATCTTCCTACTGGCATGAAAATCTTGAAATCTCAAGTTATCCATCAAACCTATTTGGCAATCGGCGAAGAAGAAATTCGAGTACGTAAAGTAATCACTTCTGGCAAAACATCGTTCTTTATTACGATGAAATGTGGAATCGGTTTAGTAAGAGAGGAATATGAGAAAGAAATCACTGAAAAAACGTATGAACAGTTGTTGATGAGTTCACAGAAAACTCCTTTGGTAAAATACCGCTATATGATAGAATCGTGTGGTTTTCATTGTGAGATCGATATTTATGTAAATAGTCATCATCTTGATTTGAAGGTTGTTGAAATTGAGTTTGACTCAGAGGAAGAGGCGAAAGCGTTTGTCAAACCAGAATGGCTCAGCACTGAATTAACAGGGGACAAGTGTTACAAAAATCAAATCCTTTGGAAAGAGATTCAATAATCGAAGTATCGGAGAAATCCGATACTTTTTTCTGTTGTCAGCATCGAATGTAATGATTTTTATTGTGTCTGATTAGCATAACAGGTAAATATCTATAATCTATTAGATTACAAAAGAAAGGGGAATGTATAGCATTTACGTTTAAAAAAGAAAAAAGATTGCCAGGTTGGAATTGAAAAGGACAGATCAATACAGGGAGAGTGTAATTATGATGAGAAATGCGATTTTTTATGTAATTGGACTATTTATATTGGGAGCTACTGTAGCATTCGGAGTATCCTTGGCACTTGAAGTTTTGCCATACTTGGTAGTGACTTTTATATGTGTTTCCCCTGTTTATGGAGCTATTCGTAGATATAAGCAGTGGAATAGTGAGTCTTTAGGAATGAAATCTTGGATGAAATATTTTATGAAGATATTTAAATTTGGAAAGCCAAGTCTTACTTTTTATTTGATTCTTGGAATTGCTGTTTACTTCGTTCATGGAGAGATCGCGATGACGTTATTAAAGACGATTGGATTTGCTGTCGGGGGAGCAATCATTGTGTTTATTGGGTGGGAGAGTGTTCGAGTAGTCCTACTCAAAATGAAAAGCATTCAAATTCCAACGTTTGTAGATGCTATAAAAGGTGCTTGGTAATTTAATATGAGAGAAAGTTCGTATGACATATCTGTTTTGAATGATAGAGGATAATAAAGGAATCGTTATCTACTATAAAGTATAAAATTCTTAGACTAATCGGAGAGAGTGGTTGAATGGAGAATATTGAAAGCCTATTAGGACGCTATCCCGAAGTGTATGAACATACATTAAGAGTGATGGAGTTGGCTACGGGTTTTGCTTATTACTTGGGATATTCGGCAAGAGAAGTATCCATTATTCGAACAGGATCACTCTTACATGATATTGGAAAGTTATTTGTTCCAAAGAATATTTTGTTTAAAGTAGAGCAATTAACAAAAGAGGATTTTGAAGTAATTAAGAAACATACCAATTGGGGTTATGAATTTCTAATGACAGGTCTTCTACCCGAAACGGAGAACGCGCTAACTGATGAAGATCTTGACGTATTCATCATGCATGTACAAAAAGGCTATCAATTCTTAAAAGAAGAATATCCTTCATTGTCGGAAGAAATGCTATCGATTGTTATTCAACATCACGAGCGGATCGATGGAATGGGTTATCCGTACGGAATTTCTGGGGATCAGATTCATCCATATGCGAAACTTGTAGCATGTTGTGATGTGTATGACGCGATTACATCAAAGCGTTGCTATAAGCCGAGTATGACCGAAGAATATGCTTTGGCGTGTATTCAAGAAGGTTTAGGCACACAATTTGATGAAGTCTTAGGTCAAGAATTTCTTCAATTCATTCGTGAAGTCTGGAAAACAGACGATAATGGATCAAACTACTTCATAATCGCTTAACCCTGAATAGGTTCGTATCTTTGAATACGAACCTATTTTTTTCATATAAAAAAGAACAAGCAGGAGATAAAAAAGGAGGGGTGAGAAATCACTCCTCTTTTTTGTTCAGGATCTATTTTTTTTAAAAGAAGAATGAACAATGAGATTACAAGGAAGTTAGCAAAGAGGGCAGAGCGTTGACTATAGACAACGAAAATGATAAAATATACTAAAGAGGAGTTGAAAAAGAATGGGTCAAATGTTAAAGGAATTGGGTGTAGGTGACTATGTATACTTCCAATACGGAAAGAATCAAGAATACCCTGGAACGATTAAGTCCATTTCAAATGGTGTATATAAAGTCGAAATCTGCACAAATAAGAAAAAGAGCGAAGGCAATGAAGTGGATATTGTAGAGGGTACACGGGATCAATTGCGTCCAATGTAAGATTGGTAAGAACAATTAGGCATGCTTCTTCATCTCCTGTTCAAACGCTTAAAAACGGGGAGAATTGAATAGAATGAAATAAATAAATCGATGAAACAGGTGCAAGGATCTCTCGCAGATGAAAAGACCTTTCCCGTTAAAGAGAAGGAGTGTCGTGCATGTGGAAAGTCACAGAAGAAGCATTGAAGGAGTTGGCTATACGAGCAGGAGCAGCGCTTATCTATAAAAGTGGGTACGTGCAGGAAGTTGGAGATGAGAATTGGGTAAGAAGGGTAAAAATGTATCGGCGTCTTTATAACCGCTGCAAAAACGATGAACTCAAAATAAGAGCATAAGTAGAGGAGGGCTACCGTTGTCTTTACTTACACAAGACTTTAAACTAACAGGGCAAAATGACAAAAAGGTAATATTTACACGCCCATACTTAAATGATCAAAGAGAATTAATGTTCTTATTTTGTAGCGAATTTAATAGATTCCCCAACCTTCATTTTGTGCTAAACGAAGAAAAGAAAGCTATCGAAATTCGTCAAGAAGGTAGTAAAAGAGTATACATCTTGCTTCGTGGCATGAATGATTCTTTTTATGAGCAAGCATTGAATACAAAGAACGATATTTTGGATCGGTTGCGTAAATATACACAAGCTTTGAAGACGGGGAAAGAAAAGATTTATGTATTTGAAACGGGGATTAAAGATTGTCCGTATTATTTTACTTCGATCACAATTTTGGAATGCGGAGAGTATTCTATTAAATTTGAGAAAGGTTTGATGTATTTCCTAAATGAACAAGGGAGAAAAGAAAAACCTGTTAATGATTTTATGGAAATGCAAAAACTTCTTTCAGAAAAATTTTCAAAAGTGAAGAAAGACAGATATAAAGTAACCAAGAATGAAGAGACATATTACGAAATGACGTTTGGTGAGCTGTATCAAATCGCCTAACTAATCCTTTCGAAAGACGAGAGAGGGTTTAAAACCTCTCTTTCTTTGTCTACATACGAGAATTGTTTTTAGCAGTGCTCGTTACATGTAGGTTGCAAGTTACAAAACGTAACATCTGATATAAATATGGTGGCAATGAAATGGGTGAATGAAAGGAGAAGCGATGAACAGAAAACAAAGAAGATTGATATTGATAAGGTGGATTGCCTATTGTATGGCAATTGTAATAGCCGTAGGAGGTTTTTTTCCACTTACGGGAGCAGCAAAGAACACTTATTCATTTCAATACGTTCAGGATATCCCGATGCCAAAAAGAGAACAAGAATATCTATTTAAAATGGTAAGCGAACGAGGGTTAGATTATGAAGAAACGTTGGCAACTATTTTTCACGAAAGCTCTTTTCAGTCAGATGCTGTTGAAAAAGGAAATTACGGTTACTTTCAGATTAACAAAGTAAATCATGCTTCTATGGCTAAAACCTTGAAGACAGAGAATAAACCGTTGGATCCTTATATTAATATCAATTGGGGAACCTACATGCTATCCGACCTCTACCAAAAATACGCTAAGAAAGGATTAAAAGGTAGAGAGTTGAAAGAAGCAGTGCTTAGTGCCTACAACAAAGGTGAAGGCGGATATAAAGAAACAGGTAAAGCCACCAAGTATATACTAAAACATGACCAGTCCTTGGAGTCTATTAAACAATGGATGAAAAAGGCCAAAGAATAGAGAGCAAGAACAATGAAAACTGTGAATATATAAGAGATTGTCAGAAATAATCATCGTTTTTGATTGTCGCTTGTGATTAAGTAATGCACTTACTGTATAAGATAAATTGAATTTACAAAATAGGTGTCCTGTAATGGATTAATATTTAGGGAGGAAGTAATAATGAATAAGTTGATAAATCGTGAGGAACTGTTACTGTCAAAATTGAAAAATGAGGATAAAATCCTGGAGCTTCAACAAGAAAATCTCGTATATGATCTTGAATTAGCTAAGTTAGAGATGAAAGACAGTATGTTTAACATCCCAGAACATCTTCTTCAAGAATTGAGAGTAATTTGTCTGTTTGGAGGATTGGATTTTGAAACAGAACTGAAAAAGGTAAAAGACATGATTCATTCTCGATCCATACGCGATTTTACTTTGTTGCAACGAGCTTGCAATCAAAAGATTGAAGAAATCCAAATAATGCGGAAAAACATTGCAGTTGCCGCTCAAGAAATCCTGAATAAACAAAACAGAGAGCAATCTCAATCTGGAACGGAGAGAAATGAAAGTTTTGACTTAGAAGAAGTGATAAAAACCATTGTCACGAAAAAAGGGATTCCAGTGATCCTATTTCGCTAAAGGTGGATTTGAGTAAAAAAAGAGGCTGTCCGAATAACTTGGACAACCTCTTTTTCTTTTCTTTGTATTGTAATGTATGATGTTTAGTTGTTTCATCGGTATGATACTCGTAATCAACGTGCAAGAGAATCTATATTAGTGAAGATCATTAAAATTTGTTGAGGATCAATATCCTCTAATTCTTCCCCGCAGATACATTCATATTCTGAATTGAATTCAGTGAAGTTAGACTTTGTATCAAGAGTTTTGAAACAACGTGTACAATTCAGCTCGTATTGGATTCCAATTAAACCATCGTAGTGCATTACAACTAATTCGATTTGAATATCCCGAGGAGAAGCCCCGACATGTTTTGCTACATGAGAAGCACGTATAGCTTTTACCTTGGGGTTATTAAATGTCTTTATAACAAAGTCTCGTATTTCTTGCCTACCGATATCCATAAAACAATCGCTCCTTTAGCATTAGTGAATGTCATTTTTCTTAAAGTTTGCGCCGCGTAACTCACTGACATGAGAAATCGCAAGTAAAGCATTTTCATCAATTTCGTCAATGATGGTTTTTAGTTTGGCTTCTTCAAGTCGAGCAATATAACAGATCAGAATCTTTTTACCATCGCCTGAAAATCCACCTTCACCATTTAGGTAAGTCGTTCCTCGTCCTAAACGATGCATAATCGCTTCTTTCATTTCTTCGTGGTGATCACTGATAATCCAGGCGGACTTCATTTCATCAAAACCTTCAACGACAACATCAATAACCTTAAACGCAATAAAGTAGGCAATAAGTGAGTACATAGCACGATCCCACCCAAAGACAAATCCACCACTTCCTAAAATGAACAAATTGATAAACATGATAATCTCACCAACCGAGAAAGGTAGCTTCTTGTTGAAAAGAATCGCTAAAATTTCTACCCCATCTAAGCATCCGCCATAACGAATGGCAATTCCGACGCCCACGCCGCCTATAATTCCTCCAAATACAGTTGCAAGCAACACATCATGTGTGAATGGCTCTACACCGTGCATAAATGCCGTACTGATCGAAAGAACCGAGATTCCGTATGCTGTAGACATTGCAAAAGTCTTACCTATTTGCTTATATCCAATATAAACAAACGGAATGTGTAGTATGAAGAGAAAGAGTCCCAAACCAATTCCTGTAAGATGCGACATAATAATCGAAACACCTGCAATGCCACCATCAAATACTTGGTTAGGAATTAAAAATACATTCAATCCTACCGACATCAATAGTCCACCAATCGTAATTGCAATTATGCGCTGAATAATCGTCAAAACGGAGAGTCCATTGTGCTTTTTGTCTACCATTTTTCATCCTCCTGTATTCATGTCTGTTTTTCTGTTACCCATATTTTATAAAATATATGATCAAGTGGGGGAGGTAAACATGCTTGATAGTGTCTTACAAACAAAAAGGCAAGAGAGATAGTTTCCTCTCCAGCCTCTTGTTACCCAGCACTGCTAACCGATATCTTCCCACGCACATTTGAAATGTCTTTGACTTGCATGGTTGGATCCTTAATGTCAAAATCGTTAAGAACGTTTTCTAACACGGAGAACTCTTTCCGAAGAAGTGTAACCTCGATTCGGTATCTTTTCATTCCTTTGTATCCGTAAGAGATAGAGGTATTAACTGTATACCCCTTATCTCGAAGGACATCGGCAACATCAATCATTCGCTCCTTGTCATTCAGGAAAATTTCCGTCTCTAAAATGCCTAAAGCCATTCTTGTTTCAATTACATCTGCGACGTATACACCAAACACTTTACCAATAGCAAATGCGATCAAGAATTCTACACCATTACCAGAAGTAATTTGTTTTAGTGCAGTTGCAAAGATAATCGCATCCAAAAAGGTAATCACATAGGCAGGTTTTAGATATTTTTTTGAGATAAAAATGGTCTTTAAGGTTCCGATTGAATTGCTAAGTACGTTGATAGCAACAACGCCCACCAGTTCTAAAATTAATAATAAATCCATAATACTTTTACTTTCTCCTTTTCTCTATATTTCATCGATAATTCGCTGATTATCGTTGCGGTATAATAAGAAGAGAAAGAGGAAAGAAACCAATCCTCTTTCTCTTCTTATTAATGCTGTTAAACATCCAAGACCTTCCGCATAGCTTCTCCAATTTTATTCATAGCGTTATCAGAAAGCTTAGCAATTCTTCGACCAAGCCTTGCTTTTGAAATCACTTGCACTTGATCCACAATGACATAGCCTTTCAGATAACCTCCTAATGATATGACATCTCCTTCTTCCAAAGGTACGTAAATGGCTCCAGGGTAATCATTCGAAGTGTCAAGAGGAAGCACAATTGTGTTCCGAGACAGCCTATTCGCATCGTTGTATTGAATAACGAGGCAAGGGCGTATACCATTAATCTCTCCACCCACATTTTGACCAAAGTCACACGTCCATACTTGCCCTCTGTATGGAGTAATTTTTCTTTTTTTGTTTTCCTTCATGATGTTTTTAACCCGATCTCCAGTTGAAGCGACGAGCATTTCAGTGCGATACTTTTGAGCCTGATAAACGGTTTGAGACATAAATAAATCCCTCCTGAAAGAAATGTTTTACAACGCCATATCTATAAAAGAATGTTCTATATTATGCGGCAGGCGTTCAATTCATAAAATGAATCAAAAAAAGAGTAGAGAAACAAAAGTTATCTCTACTTAGTGTTGCTTATGCACTTTTTGATGCCATTACTTGCAATCGTTCTTGCTCTTCCTTAATCATTTCCAACATAGTAAACATGTCTTCTGAATAACCTAATGCAAGCAATAGTGCTTTTTCCACTCTACTCATTGCCGAATCGGACAAATTGGCAATTTTTCTTCCAAGACGGGCTTTCGAAACTAATCGAATTTGTTCTAAAACGACAGTCCCAGACAATTCGGTTTCGACATACAAGACATCATCGGAATGAATAGTGACTTGTGTAGGTAGACGTTCTTCACGATTGGTAATAGGAGCGACGATTGTTGTGTTTCCATACAGATTCCCTTGATCGAGTTGAAGAATAAGAGCGGGTCGAATGCCATTGATTTCGCTCCCCACATTTTCTCCAAAGTTACACGTCCAAACTTCACCTCTTTTTGGGAAGATCCCCTTACACATCCTTTCTTTTACACTTAGCTCCATCATTTGACCAGCCCAGGACACGATGCCTTTAAATCGCTTCTTATCCTCTTCGTTAATGCTCATTAGTATTTGAAATTTTTCAGTAAGCATATAAAGATCTTTATCCATCATTTGATGATTCCTCCCTGTACCCAACAAGTTAATATATTAATAACACCAGATATATAAATTGGTTAGTATATCTTATACGTAGAGAGAGAACATCATAACGAAAGGGAGAGGGGATAAAGGTTTTTCTGCAAAAGAAAAGAGAGTTAAGCAATTTTAATGCCTAACTCTCTTTTCTCATTTATCAACTTTTCCCAATGACTTATGGGCTAATGATTTTGCAAATGCTGATCTCGTTCTTCGAGGAGCATTGATAGCTGGTTCTTCCGTCTTTTCTGGTGAATGATCTACTTGTTTATTAAAGCGTTGATCTTGCTCTACAGCCTGAGCCTCAGAATCTCCAGTAACCTCACTATCACCCACAGACACTTGTTTCATTGACTGCTCAATCACTTCCTGGGCACTTGTAATTTCTTCATGCTCCACTGTGGTAAGTGATGATTCTTGAGTAGGAGTTATGGGTTCAGACGGTGGTGGATACATATGCATAGGGTAAGGCATTTGCATTGTCAACGGCATTTGAACCTGTTGTGTGGAAACCCCATATTGTTGTTGGTAGATTGGCTGAGAAGGGGACGGCTGGTTTGGAAAAGCCGCATTCCCAAAACCAGCAATCATTTGTTGTAATTGTGCTTGCGTCTGTAAGATGTGCTGCATTTGTTCGGTCATCCAATTTGGATTATTTTTTACCTTGTCATAATGTCGAATCGCTTCACAAACAAAGCGTGACATTTCATTGTCAGGTAGCTCATCCAAGATTTTATGGACATCAGAAAAACCTTTGCTTACAGAGAAGGTTCTTCGGTTGCCTTGACGCTTACCGTCTTCACTTGTGGTTTGTTTACTACGAGCCACAGGTTACACCTCCCTGTAAGCAGAATTTTATGATTAGATTATTCTTCAATTGCATCTTCTGTTGCCAGTGCAAACCCTTCAGCATTATCCCATACAGCATTGTCGCTAATCTCAGAATCGGAGAAAACTGGGATTGCGAGAATGTGTCCTTTGAAGAGTAAACTGCCTCCACCAACCCAAGCGAAATCGAGTGTTTCTACGCTCCAGCTATGTGCCTTCATTTTGTGGCGGATCTCATCAAGATAGGCATCCGTAAATTCTTTTATGATTTTAGCAGATTCTTCTTTGTTGACTTTGATATACCCACGTTTAAAATGTTCATTCATTTCATAGACTTGAATATTAGTTCCAAAGCGAGTATTCAAAACTTTTGCAAGCTCTGTCATGAAGACATTTCCACCTTTGTTAAGAGTGAAGTAGGTGTCTTCGTTTGGCTCCAAAATGCCGTCTTCACCTGTAGGTTGATAGACAACTCCATTTACGTTCAAACCGCCAATGTCAACAACTGCAATGCTCCGACCAGCGTATTTTTCCTCGTTTTTAATCAAAAATCCGGAAGTTTCAGGGTAAACAATGAGATGCTCAATATTGTATTTGAAATTATTGCCATCTACTTCGAATTCAATATGGAAATCCCCTTCGTTTGGATCGCGTTGATCGCCTTCTGGCAGGTTCAGCATGAAGCGCATATAATCCATTCTCAACTGAGTGTTAAACCATACCGAAAGTGGGCAACCAATACCGAGAACGATTGGGGTGTTTTGATCATCTGCTAATTCACTTACAGCAAGGTATGTAGCTCGACGATGAACTTCTTGTGCTTTGGATGTGTCATAGTTGTACTCTCCAGCCAATCCACCAATCATCGATGCTTGACCATTAAGAGTTACGACATAGGAAGAGCGAGACGTTGATGCTTTTTCTGTAGTAGGATTAATTTTTGTAGATGCTTCAAAACGTTTGATGGGCTTGCCGTTTTCATAGCGAACACCCTTCGTTTTGTATTTTCCACTGTCTACTGCGATAATATTTCTCTTTGTTTTTGCGGAATTTGCCATGATCTTTCCTCTCCTTACAACTTGTTTTATTTCCACTTGCTTTTCATAGCAAGTTCTCTAACAACCTTCTTAATCTTAACATAGGCATAATTCATAGGCAACAAATTTATGAATATTAGATGTGTATTATAAGATGAATTGCATAAGATGTTATGAATAGTCGAACAACGTCGAACGCCATACGACAAGTAAGGTGTTTTTTCTTGTTTTTGATATTGTTATCGTAAGAAAAAGTAGAGAACAAAATGACAATTATTTTGGAAAATAGGAGAGTGAAACATGGAAAATTCAAACAAAAATAAAAAGAAAAAAGTAAAATGGCAAAAAGCATTGATTTACATCATGCTGATTTGCATGTTGACCACATCAGTGATTACGATGGTTCAATTTGTATAAGAAGGGGGTGAATAGGTTTTATGCATAGCAGCTATAAAGAAGTGAAAAACTTCATACACAATGAGGCCCAAATTACCAAGGAAGAGATTCGAGCTATAATTCGAGAAACAGTTCGTGAAGAAGTGAATCGGATTGTGGGAGAAAAACAGGATTATATTGATGTCTGTGTAAAATCCTACGTGGAAAGATTGATTCGAGAAGGTTTGACAGATGGAGGCACGTTGCTTTTTGGTTTTCGTGAGCGTGTTTCTTCAACTCTTTCCGATCAAGTTGGAAAATTTATCGCAAATCAGCTTCAAATTGATGTGAGTGTGATAGATCAAGAGGATAAAGTAGCATGAAGTTATCCATTATAGCCGCAGTTGATGAGAATGGAGTTATTGGGAAGAATAATGGGCTTCCTTGGAAATTGCCAAGGGAATTAAAATATGTTAAAGAAAAAACGATGGGATCTTCAATTGTGTTAGGAAGAAAAAATTATGAATCAATTGGAATGCCTTTGCCTGGTAGACGCAACATTGTCCTTACCAGAGATCCTTCCTATAAGGCAGAAGGGTGTGAAGTCATTCATGCGATGGAGGATCTCTTTTTCTTAACCAGTGGGGAAGAAGAAGTTTTTATTTTTGGTGGAGCCGAGATATACAAAATTTATCTTCCTTATGTAGATAAGATTTATTTGACTCGTATTCATCACAGCTTTAAAGGGGACACCTTTTTTCCAAATCTTGATTTAAGTATGTGGAAAGAGCATCCACCGATTCAAGGTATAACAGACGAATATAATCCGTATACTTACTTCTATCATGTGTATGAGAGGTAAGCGCAGAGAAAGAGAGGGGAAATATAATATGGGAATGAGTGAATGTTTACTGATCCCAACAAGTAAGGAGAAGTTTAATAAAAATATTCTTGAACCAAATGGTGATTTGGTGGAAACTGTAAGATCAGGATTTGGTGTGGGAGTTACGGGTTCATTGATGTCTCCGCAACATGAATTGCGCAATGGAGGTTCTATTACTGTCATTGATCCTGAAGAAGAATATCGATTGCTTTCATCAGGAATCGATTTCGAATGCAATAAGCCGAATCACCCTATTTTCGTTGGAGAACTGAGAAGTAAAGATGCAATGAGAGTCTTGTTGGAGATGCAACTGAAACCTTATAAAAATGAGATTGTTTATGGAGCCATCGGAAAAGGGATGTCTTATTCCAAAATCCGTCCATTAAAGTAGTGTGTTTCTCCAATGTTATTTCTCAATGAGTTGAAACCGCCGAACAAGGGTTAATAGTAGGCGGGAAACAAACCTGTAACCCTGCGGATAAAGCTTCCAAGACCCGTAGCCTAATTAAAGGTGGTGAAAGCAGTTAGGTTTCTCATTCATAGAATAAGCAAGAAGCAACCGTTGTGGTTGCTTCTGTTGTTATTACATCATGGTGTAAATCAATAATGAGCGTTAATCCCTAATTTTTTCGCGATATTATCGATGGCTAATTGGTCGTCAATACGATCAAATACAACCTCTGTTATGTTTTTGTTCGCTTTGTTGCGCCCAATTGTTTCACTGATTTCATCTAAAGGCATGCTTGCAACGTCAACAAAAGTAAATGGTAAATCACCTTCACTTAGAATTTTCTCTTTTAGTTCAGTTATTTTTTCAAGCGTGACATCTTTAATGGGTATTTGTAGTATATGTGATGCGAGAATTTTGTAAAGCTTTGTCTTATCGGACTCAAAGCTAAATAACAATGTTGCCTTTCCTGATTTCGCTAATTCATAGGCTTTCAGATATAACGCCTCTTCTGTTCCACCATATCCATAGGTTGTCATATTTATCAGCTCCATTTGATTTAATAGAAGATCATCTTCTTATCATGTATCTTAGTTAAGGAAAAATCAACCAGAAAAACCCTCTCAATGAGAGGGCTATTTTATCGTATATTGAACTTCATTCAATTGATCATTAACTGTATAAGGAATCTGATTTTCTTGAAGAACTTTGATCAACTCACTTTGTTGAGTTTTTTGAAGATCTTCATCTGTCTTCGGATACTCTTCAAGTATTGAATAGGTGCTTCCTTCATCAGAAGCGAGAGCGTCAGACATCTTTTTTGTAAACGCAATCGATTCAAATAAGCGCCGTTCCGTTGCTTCAAACAAAGTAATCATCTTCTTCTCCGAAAAAAGGTCTTTGTAACTTTGAAGCGTTACATAAATGGTTTCTTTATCTGCTTGACTTTGCTTTAAGTTGTTGCGAAGACCTATTTTATTAGCTTGTTTTTTATGATAACTATCAATATCATTTATTTCTTTAGATACGATTTGCATCATGATGGCATTTACTTCATTAGCAACATTCAATAGTTCCCCAATTGAGGATTTTGAAATTGTCTCTTCTAAAGGTTTTTCAATAGGGTTTGTGACCGTCGTTCCATTTTTAGTTTTATCTGTAGGAACAGAAGTGTTGCCAGGTGATTCAGTCGTGGTAGGCGGTGTTATAGGTTCGGTAACTACTCCCTTATCAACTGTATTTCCCTTATCCGATGTTGTTACAAAGAAAACTTTATAAACATCATAAAGAGCAAATATGAACAAGATGAAGATAATAATCAAGCCAATATGCTTTAACCGCTTTGGTGTAAAAAACTGCTTCGCTTGTATTTTCGTTTTTTCCACAAGTGGAATATTTGGCTCCGTTTCCTGCTGGTAATGATCAATCGGTTTGTGTTTCTGCGTTTGTTCTACCTCAATGGAAACAATCTTCCCATCCTCATACTTCATAAATTCTTTGACTTCTCTTTTTTTGTTAAAAAGCATTTGTTCCACCTCCCTTAATCCATGTAAATTGTTGCTGTTTCATTATAGCGACGAAAATCACCAGATATCATATGTATTTGTCGTATCGTTTACTATAAGGCTGTATCTATGATACCGTGAATATATAAAACTGTAAAAAATAAAATACAATAGTATGAATATCAAAAAAGACAGGAAAGGGCGGGGAGGTATGAAGCTTGATGCTTTGGGAATTCCCAATTCAAAATTAAATCAATTTGAATCAAAGGGGATTTCGAGTGTGGAAGAATTGTCGCGGTATTTTCCCCGAAAATACTACGACTTTCGGAAGATTACACCCATTCGAAACTTGAAAGATGGCGATATTGTTGCTGTAGTAGGCAAGATTGTGGATGTGAAAACCCATGATAAAAAATATGTCAGAGCGAAAGTAACCGATGGTTCAGGTGGTTTTTTAAACATTACTTGGTTTCATTTGCCTTATGTATATAAATGGTTAACCGTGGGTTCAACTTACATTTTTTGTGGTAAGGTTCAGGTGGATGAAATATACAAAACAAAAATGACAAACCCCATGTATTTTGGTCAAGAGGTCGAAAAGTATCAAAGAATGATTCCTGTATATTCAAAAATAAAAGGAATGGCGGACGAATACTTATTGAATTCCATTCAATCAGCACTTATGATGATGAGTCACCAGGAGCCATTGGAGCCGAAAGTGTTGTCATCATTTGGTTTGATGAAATCAAGCAAGGCGCTAAAGGCAATCCACCAGCCGCAAAATGAATCCGAATTAGAACAAGCAAAAGAGCGTTTTATTTTTGAGGATCTATTTGAATACTCGATGCAAATGTATCAACATGAATCGGCTTCACTTCTTTCATCACCGTTTTGTTTGACGAGATTTACAGAAGTCTCTGAGTTTATGAAGAAGTTACCTTTTGAACTCACAGAGGGTCAACGTACAACCTTGCGTTCGATTAGTGCAAAAGCAAAGGTAGGACAACGCGTAAATGCACTGGTGCAAGGGGATGTGGGTTGTGGAAAAACGATTGTTGCTATCCTTTTAATGGTAGTTTCTGCTGAAAATGGTTTTCAATCAGCATTAATGGCTCCCACAAACGTGTTAGCTAAGCAACACTATGAGGATCTAACGGAACGCTTAAAGGGAACACCATTTAAAGTAGCTTTTCTGTCAGGGGATACGAAAGCCAGAGAGAGAAAGGAAATTTTGAAAGGTTTAAAAAATGGGGAGATTCATATGATCGTCGGAACACATGCGATCATTGGTAAAGACGTCGTAATCCCTAAATTGGCACTGACTATTGTTGATGAAGAACATCGCTTTGGTGTTGTTCAACGGAATCAACTGCGTGATAAAGCAAGACAAGGAGTACATCACATCTCGATGTCAGCCACACCCATTCCGCGAACGTTAGCTTTAGCGATGTGGGGTGATCAGGTCGATGTTTATACGATTAAAACACTCCCAAAGGGGAGAAAGCCAGTTAGAACGGTACTATTAACTGATGAGATGAGATGTTTTAATGGAATCTATCAGCAAATCCAAAAAGGGCATCAAGCATATGTTGTTTGTCCGCTGATTGAAGATTCGGAATCTGAAGCTATGGCAGATATCGAATCAGTTGAAAAAACATTCGAGAAACTAACAAAGCATTTTGGGAGCAATCCAGAGGTTAAGATTTCCATGATCTCAGGGAAAATGAAACAGGATGATATAGTTGACCAAATTCAGCGGTTTGCCAGAAATGAAACAAACGTATTAATTTCAACCACGATTATTGAGGTTGGTGTGAATGTGCCTAACTCTACAATGATTGTGATTAAAAATGCGGAACGTTTTGGTTTAGCCCAACTTCATCAACTTCGCGGTCGAGTCGGTCGTGGCAATTTTGAATCCTATTGTGTTTTATTGTCAGATCGTGAAGATAACCCAAAATTACAAGCAATGGTTGAAACTACGGATGGATTTAAAATTGCGGAGCGCGACTTAGAACTCCGTGGTACAGGCGACTTTATTGGAACAAAACAATCTGGTGACAATAAGTATGTCATGCTCATGATGGCGAATATGGATCTTTATCGTCGTATCAAAGAAGAAGTGAGTAGCATTCACAAAGACCCAAAACGTCTTAGTCATTATCGATATTTGAATGTCCTGGACTACGAGGCGGAAGGGGCGTAAGTCTCTTCTCGCTCATAGACAAAGAGGGTATACTTAATAAAACGATCCTAAGAAAAGGATGGTATCCAATGAAAGGTGATAGTGAAACCCGAGATTCTAAAAATCAAAATAAAAGGAAGTCTCCCTATTCAGGCGCATTCAGAGACTTCATCCAACAAACGATCAAAGATCCAAGTTTCTTTGATTTGCCTCCAGTGGAGCAGAAGAAAGTGGCGAAAGGTGTTATCAATAAGCACAAGGTCGTAAGCTATCAACAAGCAGCAACGAAAAAAGAAGCCAGAGAGTAAATTCTTTGGCTTCATTTTTTATAATACGACAAGTGGTTTTGCTCCACCATTGAAAATACCTAATTGAGTGTATTCGTGAAAGTGGCGTAAATTCTCAAAAGAAAAAACAAATCAACCATTGATCTGCTTTCGGGCTTCATTGTATCGATGTTAGGTATCGTTGTAAAACTCACTGTTTATGAAACTTCCCGCTCCCATCTAAGATATATGGTCAACGCCAATACACATAGGGGAGGTTTACACATGAATTCATTGAAAAAGAATGTACTGATGTACTTGCAAAACAACCCAAATAAACACTATAGTAAAACATCTCTTAGACAACAATTGGGGATCGGAACATCTCACCGAAGAGTATTTTCAGATGCGATAAAAGAATTGGAGAAAGAGGGAATTTTGGTTTCTTCAAAAAAGAGTCGTGTTTCCATTAAGAGGGGATTGTCGCTAATTGTTGGGCGATTCTATTCAAATTCCAGGGGATATGGATTCGTAGTAAACTCTGAGAAGAAAAAAGCAGTGTTTATAGCAAAGGATTTTGTAGGGGAAGCGATGCACGAAGACCTTGTGGTAGCAGTCATCATGGGTCATCCTGTGGGCAGCCGTAACGCTGAAGGGAAAATCATTAGCATTCTCAAGCGAGAGATTGATACTATCGTGGGAACCTATATGGATTCTGAGACTTTTGGTTTTGTTATGCCTGATGATCTTCACTTTCAATATGACATTTATATTCCGAAAGATATGTCTCTGAATGCTAAGTCCTATGATAAAGTGGTGTGCAAAATCAAAAAATATCCGAAGAAAAATCGGAAACCAGAGGGGGAAATTGTAGAAGTAATCGGTGTGAAGTTCGATAAGGGTATAGACCTTTTATCTATTCTGAAAGACAAAAAGATACCGCAAGAATTTTCTGCTAAGGTAATAAGAGAATCTGATGCAATTTCTGAGATCATATCTATTAAAGATAGAGAAAACCGTCTTGATTTGCGGAATGAAATCGTCTTTACGATTGATGGGGAAGATGCAAAAGATTTAGATGATGCCATATCAATAGCGAAAAACGAAGATGGGAACTTCCTTTTAGGCGTTCATATTGCAGATATTTCTCATTACGTTAAAGAAAACAGCAAAATAGATAACGAAGCATTGGAGAGAGGGACATCTGTGTATCTTATTGATACAGTCATTCCAATGTTGCCGAAAAAGCTATCTAATCATTTATGCAGTTTGCAAGCAAATGAAGATAAACTTGCTCTATCTGTATTTATGGAAGTTTCTCCGCAAGGTAATGTGGTTGATCGATCATTCCATGAGTCGATTATTCACTCAAGAGCAAGATTAACTTATAAGGAAGTATCTGATCATTTAGAAGGCAATACTCAGGAGTTCTCTGAAAAATATCCATTCTTGGTTGAGAGAATCAAATGGATGAAAGATTTGTCTGATATTTTAAAGATGAAACGAAAAAAACGTGGTGCTATTGAGTTTGATTTTTCCGAAACAAAAATCTTATTAGCACCAAATGGTGATGTAGAAGATGTTCAAAAGTATGAGCGTCGAATTGCTCATGGATTGATTGAAGAATGCATGTTACTTTGCAATGAAACTGTTGCAGAATTCTTCATGAAAAAAGCCATTCCATTTGTGTATCGCGTCCATGAAAAGCCCCGAGAAGAGAGAATGCAAGATTTCCAGGCTTTCATAGAGCAATATGGATACATCATTTCGGATATGAAAAACCTTACAACCAAAGAGCTTCAAGAGCTGTTGGCAAAAGTAAAGGATGCACCAGAGGGACAGGCAATTAACTTCTTGCTACTTCGATCAATGATGCAAGCGAGATATTCACCACTCTGCAAAGGGCACTTTGGTTTGGCAGCAGATTATTACAGTCACTTTACTTCCCCTATACGACGTTATCCTGATTTGCAAATTCATCGTATTATGAAAGAATATCTAAATGGCATGATTACGATGGAAAGAAAGAATGAATTGGAGAAAATAGTGGAGAAGTCTGCAATGATGGCGTCAAAGCGCGAACGAATTGCAGAACGGGCGGAAGAGGAATATAAACTTCTTAAAAAAATTGAATTTATGAAATCCAAAGTAGGGGAAACATATATAGCGACTATTGTTAATATGAATAATTCATCGTTAACAGTTGCCATGGAGAATACCGTAGAAGGTCGAGTTTATATGCATTCGTTAAAGTCTCCGTACTACTTTGAAGAGAAGACATTTGAGTGGATTGAAGAGGGTGAAGAGCAACGTCTTCGATTAGGAGATACAATCGTTGTTCGAGTAAAAGGAGTGAGTATAGAGCGAAAAGAGATAGAATTCGATTTCGTTTCCTTCTAAACATTATTGAACAAGCTGGGTTTAATTAACCAGCTTGTTTTCTTTTTGTGGTTCAGTCCATTTTTATTAAAGATCTAAAGGTTCTTCCACCAAAAGGATATATTTGAGAACTTATTTTCTATAATACAACAATGTTTCAATAAAAATTAAAAGGAGGAATATCAATGAATACAAAAAGAATCATGAGTGTCTTTGTATTAACTGCGATGTTAACAACAGGAATCGCAAGTATTCAAACGACAACGGCTCATGCTAACTCTACTAACAACACTACGACATCGACACATGCTTACTCTATCAACCAAATGAATGCAAATTACCCGAAAGGAGTTTTTGAATACACACCGACAGCGGATGAGGAGGCGAAGTTTGGATTTCGGTACGCATTTGTCGATAAGGATGGAGATCTAAGGAAGTTCGTTACGAAAGAGCATGCAGATATGCTCTATAAGATCTATGGTCAAAATACAGAGGTTGATAAACCTACAGGCGGCGACGGAAGTTATCCGAAGGGAGTATTTGCTTATACACCAACAGCAGAAGAAGAAGCGAAATTCGGATTCCGCTATGCCTTCGTTGATAAAGATGGAGATCTAAGAAAATTCGTAACAAAAGAGAATGCTGAGATGCTCTATAAGATCTATGGACAAGTCACAGATTCTGAAAAACCAACGAATGGAAACACAACCTATCCAAAAGGAGTGTTCGCATACAAACCAACCGCTGAAGAAGATGCAAAGTTTGGCTTCCGTTATGCGTTTGTTGATAAGGATGGGGATCTGCGAAAATTTGTAACAAAAGAGAATGCAGATATGCTCTATAAGATCTATGGTCAAAATACAGAGGTTGATAAACCTACAGGTGGTAAAGGGAGTTATCCGAAGGGAGTATTTGCGTATACACCAACAGCAGAAGAAGAAGCAAAATTCGGATTCCGCTACGCGTTTGTCGATAAAGATGGCGATCTGAGAAAATTCGCTTTGAAAGAACACGCAGATATGCTCTATAAGGTCTATGGACCAACATCGGATGTTGATAAGGATACTTCGCCAAACAAAAATTACCCGAAAGGAGTATTTGCGTATACACCAACACCAGAGGAAGATGCAAAATTTGGTTTCCGTTATGCGTTTGTCGATAAAGACGGAGGACTACGAAAATTTGCTTTGAAAGAACATGCAGATATGCTCTATAAAGTCTACGGACCAAATTCTGATGTGGACAATGTAAAATCTCCAAACACGAATTATCCGAAGGGTGTCTTTGCCTATACTCCGACACCAGAAGAAGATGCAAAGTTTGGCTTCCGTTACGCATTTGTTGATAAGGACGGAGGACTACGAAAATTTGCTTTGAAAGAACACGCAGATATGCTCTATAAAGTCTACGGATCGAGTGCTGATATTGATAATGGGAATTCAACTGACACCACTTATCCGAAAGGAGTATTTGCCTATACGCCAACCCCAGAAGAGGAAGCTAAGTTTGGGTTCCGCTATGCCTTTGTGGATAAGGATGGTGATCTGAGAAAGTTTGTGAAAAAAGAGCATGCAGATATGCTCTACAAGATTTACGGTAAAAATTATGTAAAAATATGAGGGGAGACTATTACCATCAACGTAAAAAGGAGCTTGAGTATTATTAACTCAAACTCCTTTTTGTTTCAATAGAAATTGATTATGAGTAGAACATCTCCTGCACTTTAGACATGCCATTTTGGTTCATGCCTTCTGCACGATAAGATGGATGATTAGGAAATTGGTCGATCATTTCATTATAGATTGCCCGCCCCTTATCAGGTGTGCAAACTGTGCCAATATACAAAACAAAAGGAGCGACTTGTCCAAAGGTTTGATAGAAAGCGTTCGGTTTATCTTGAAATTCTCGATGGTACTTTACGATATCCTCTCTCATCTTGTGAACATCTTCATATTTTTTTTCGCGTATGATTTCATGAATTAACGATATAGCAGGATCAAGGACATGAATATCTTTGTACACCAACCAGGCATGATGAAGTGGAATTCCATCAATTAAGATCCATCCAACGTAAGTCTTTACGTCTGTAAGACCTTGTTCTATAAAACTCTTATGCATTTTCTCGGTATTTGTATAACAATATCCCATTTTATAGTCATTGTCGTTGAATGCCTTTTCAGCCCATGGTTCATTCTCGATTCGTTTTGTATTCATATAGCTAAATAGCTTCATAGTAGGTTTGTTCCGAAGTGGATAGAGATCAGATGGAATAACCATTCGATAAGGCTGTTGGATAATCACCTTGTTTGCTCTTACGGAAACCTGTGGGTAATACTTTCTCAAGAATTCCATCGTTTCTTTAGAGAGTTGGTTCAATCTTACTCCTCCTCATTAAAAAATCCAAAGTCTACGTCATTTAGGCAAATACTTTTACCTCTCATTCATTAGGTTTGAAAGACTCAAGAAAGGTAATAAGTTCTTCCTGTCCGACTGGATCATCGATTTCCACACAAAGAGACTTGATGCTTTCTTCCATTTTGGTGTAGACATCTTGATCCAGGGATATCTTGACTTGCATTAACGGAGTAAATAGTGGAGATCCATAGGTTTGTTCTACTTCGGTTGTAGACATTTGTTTATCAAAGGATAACGTCTCAACGTCTCCTAAGCAACCTAAGATATGAAGAAACTCCAAATCCAGATTCATATAGTAAAGAAAGTAGGGGCGAAGTGTAGCAACTTTTCGGATAAAGCGGCGGTATTTGGGAATCGTATGCAATTCATCTGGAGAGTCAATGTACACCTGACAGATGATCTTTAGACTGTTTCGGAAGCGGGGACCATCATCTTTGAGTCGATCAATAATACCTATCAACTTATCTACATTCTGATGTTTTAAATCACTTTCGGTTATCTCATAACCAAAAAGTTGCGTTGACAAGTGGATTCATCCTTCCATTTGTAAAGTATCTTGATCAATTATACTACATATAATTTATTTTGTAAAAATAAATTTCGAATTTCAATTTTGAATAGTGTGATCAAACATAAAAAGAGCGCAACCATTTGTTGCACTCCACCGATTATTTACTCCCAAATGCCGATTTTTACAAAGTCTTCATTTTCATCAAATACGTACTCAGATTGAAAACCCATGTATCCCTCGACTTTTTCCGTGTGCGTTTCCAGGACGATTCTTTTTCCCCTATCCTTCTCCTCGACTTTAAATTCAATACCAAATCCAGAAAACAATTGGGATGTCTTCTGAAAATCAGTCACAAGATTTTGAGAAGTACTAATTCCTCGATGATCAAAAATTGTATCTGCATCCTTTTTGAAATCAATCGTGTAAATAATGTCTGCATATATGGGTTCGTTATTCTCTAACTCAACCAAAGATATCGCAAGGTCAGCAAGAATTGAACCCGCAGTTTTTTCCTTATTTACGCCGCGACTAAACAAATCAATTCGTTGATTGTCGGAGATTTGTATATCCAGGGTGTTATACTCATTCTCCTGAAACAAAAACTCCGCAATAGTCTGTTCATCTTTTTTTACAAGAACCAATCCTTTTGTAATTTCGAAAATATAATTTTCAAATTGAAAAATGTCCATTGTATACTCCTCCTCAAAATACATGATTGATATAAAATCTCCTATTTTACAAACTGTGAAATATTATATGTGTCTCTAATTAGCCTTATGCGACAGTGAAAGCCATGTTACAAAGTTGAATCGATGCGGTAATCGGTAAAATAGTAAAAGCCCTCTGTTTGATAGAGGGCTTTTTGATTAACGCACAGGGCAAACTCCAGCTTCACAACTATCCGTTCCTATATCCAAGTCCTCGCCTTTTTCAAAACGAAGCAAAAGAGAAGCATCAAATGGTTTCATTTCGTTTTTGCGACGAATATATTCTTGTTCATCAATAGCCTCATAAGGAGCTAATGGATAAACCGCATCGTCCAATGAGAGGAAGGATACTGCAACAAAAGAATCCCAATTGTCCCAAACCCATTGTTCAACAGCTTCCCACTCATGGTTTCTTACCGTTACGGTAATAGATGTGTTGTGGTCAGTGTAGCACTCTTGGAACATTTTATAGGTTTCCAGTTGTTCAATAGCTGTAATCTCGTATTTGGTTTTCTTAGCAGGTGACTTAACAGGGAATTCTACTACTAATGTGCTTGCATTCTCCCAGGTTTGTCCTACTTCTGGGACGACCGGATATCCGAGTGACATAACCACTTTTGCAAGTGGATCATGAGCGGATATGCGAACACGTCTGATAAAGTGAGGAGAATGTGAACGGTGAATTCCGCTCGATACAGTTGGAATTTGGGAAATCGTTCCTTCAGGTTTAATTGTCGTTGCTAAGAGTGAGGGATTGATATTTAACGATTGTGCATACATTTTCACCGTCGTATTAACAATTTTGCGCAATTCCTTCAACAATTTGCGTTGATCCTGTACCGAGAGATTAATGGCGTCCACCATATCATAGAATCCCGTCATAGATACACCAATCAATCGATCTTTCTTTTGTTGGGCATCCCAACGTGGAATTTCCAGATCGACGAGTGTCATTCGGAACCCAATTCTTGCTGCAAGTTCAAATGCGCGGAATAAAGCTTTTTGATCTAAATATCCCTCATGAACAAAAGCCATCATGTTTACTGTAGAAAGGTTACATAGACCACGATCTGCCAGAAGAATTTCTGCACATGGGTTCAACCCACCGAAATCTTGACGACGTTTTCGAGCTGATTCTGCATTTACTAAACCACGTTCCCCTGTTAACTTCATGTTCTCGAAGTTCTTATGAAGTTGTTCTCTGGTTGGTTTTTCTTCATAAAAAATACTGTTATTACTCATCGTGCGATGAAGAAGATCGTTGTTTGTTATCCAGTTACCTTCGGAATCTTGGGTAAAAATAACGTTTTTCGCATTTTCAATAGCATCGTCATCTTGTGCTGCCAGGTTGATTTGTGCTGTTCTGCGTACTCCACCACTTACCACGTTTTGACCAATTGTGTTAGCGATATCAAGTGCATCAATAGGTCGTAGTTTGCCTCCAGCCTTTTCCATGATTCGGTGAATCTTCTCAAACATGTTTTGTAAGCTGGTATGTCCACTTGCCGTTCCGCCGAATTGAACAAGTCGTTCTCCTTTCGGGCGAACATTATCAAATACCATTTCAATTTCAGTAATTTCGTTGTACAAGAATAGTGTCAAGATTTTGATGTAAAGTTCTAAGGCGCTACACCATCCTTCTTTGGAATCACCGACAATAATGCGGGCCTTGTTTCCGTCGATATGAAGTTCAGTATGATTTTTTCGTTGTCCTTTTGGAATAGGTCGATATGGTTTAGAAGTAAACGTAATGCCTGTTCGATATACAGGTAGTTTCTCAATGTCATATGGCATGGTACGGAAGCCCACTCCGCTACCAATCATGAGAAGATAAAACATTTCACAGAATCCTTCAAAGCTGTCGAGAACTAAGAACGAACAGTTGAAGTTTGAAATGGGAAACTTCTTGGCTACCGTAGTTCCACCAACCCACATCGTTCTTCCAGAAGCAAATTGTCGAAGATAAAACATGTTATCCAGAAGCTCTTGAGCTTCTTCTTTCAAATGAATTTTTACTGAATCAAGATTTGCCCATGGTATGTTTTTTTCTACGAACTCAAGTTCGAGTCCCAAGTTATATTCGATTGTTCGAGAGATCGTCTCTAACCATTTCTCTCGTCTTCCTTTTTCGGGAAGCCAACGACTGTACGTTCGAAGATATACAAATTCTCCTAATTCGGTCATTGGGGGAGTTAATAGTTCATAGTGATTTGTCAATTCATTGGTTACAATTTGCATCAATTTACACCCTCCTTTTAATTTCGTGTTGGACTACTCTTATATGTCCTTGTAGGAGAGTTTACAAAGCAAAGCAGAACAATATTTATTGAATTTTTGACTCGAATTTCTCAAAGGGAATGATCAAACAAAAACAGGGAATGATCGAGAACTTCTTGATATATTTGTAAGTTTGATTTAATATGTAAAATATAATTTACAAATAACAAATCAAAATTTATAAGTACATCTCAGAAATATTGAATAGAATATATGGTTTTTATCAATCAGGATTGCAGCGAGCAATCATTTTTAGGAGGGATTTTATATGAAAAAAAGCAACTTAAAAGGTGGCTATGAAGGATGGGCAAAAGCAATAGAGTCTATGTCGTTTCAGACTCCTCTTTATGTCCGTAAAGGAAGTGAGGATGGAGGAAGATATAGACTCCTGGAGATAGCGGAGAATTTCTTTTTGAATTGGATCAAGAAAAAGAGTAAAAATACCTAACACAAATTGGCAACAATGATAGTGATCAAAATTAGTTCACATGATGAAATGCGAGGGTATATAGAGATAAAAACATTTAAACTCAAATAAATACTCTGATAAGGTGATGATAAATATGTTGGTGGAGCATGATCTTTCTTATTATGATAGTTTAGAGTGGGTTGAAGTTCCAATGTGGAAAGCTTTGAAGCTTTGGTCTAACAACAAAAAACACATGAAATGTGTAGTTGGTAGATCACATTACTTTTATCATGGTCAATTACCGATGAAAGTTCTAAATCATGACCAAGTGCAAGATGGAAAGTGGTTTGTGTCAGAATTGAATAATCAATTGACACAATAGTTGGCAATGAAGACTGAATGATTTCATGGAAAGTAGAGATAAAATGAAGCCTTCGATGTGGTGTGTAAAATGTGACCAGTGGTCGAAAGAATATGACTCTACAGGAAAACACTCATGTGGGGAAGAAGTGACGACTTCAAGTCTTGAATCTGGTTTTCCAGAACTGGATTACGAAGGAAAATCTTTGATATAGATAGGGTCTATTGTTCTTCAAAATGATCAGGATCACTTGGGGGTTGGATATGGAAAAGAGGTTTAATGAAGGTGAACGTGTATATATGGAAGGTAGAGGATTCGGAACTGTAACATCTGATACCTATCAAAATATTCACTTTACAACATATACAACCGTGAAATGGGATGATTACTTAGGACAGAAGTTTTCACTTGCTGAGAATACAGCAATGCTTATTCCAGCAAAGCATACGATAGATACTTCTGAGAAGTGAGACAAAAGCGCATACAGTACAAATGTCTATTGAAGTATCGGGGAGGAAAAATCGTGGCATTTAAAAGAAAGAGGATCAAAGACAAAGGAACCGGGCAATTTATTACCTCGCCTGTAAATTGCTCTGTTTGCAAAGAGAAAAGGGCTTATACGACATTACACGGAAATTTGCGTTATGGAGGAAGAACGTGTTGTGATGATTGCTTTAGTTCGGTTAAGATTGAGGTTGAAAATGAACAAGAGAAGGCTCGTAACTACGAAATGACAGAAGCCGATTATCAAACATGGGGAAGACTGTAAAGAAATAAGTTAACAACAATGAGCAAGAATAATGGCATAACAATTAATTCTCTTATCATGTCGATAAGGGAGTTCCAGTTTTTTGAAAGAACGAGGAGCGATTTGGGAGGGAGTCGTAACAAACCCTTGAAACCATCTGCTGCTCTTGACTTTGATATTCTACAATACCAATAGAGTTGGGATGTGGACATGATGTTACCTCTTAAATATCAAGCCTGGTATCACTACTATCAGATGATGTGTGAAGTGTTACAACTTAGAATGAATTATTCGGACGCACTTCTTCTTGATCCGAATGGCTGTGATCGGTTGGTTGCCTTATCTGAATTGTCGATTCGCCAATCTACAGGTTTGCAGGATTATTATGAAAATGAAATCTATTTTGGGGATTTCGTAGAAGTGTTTAAGGGAGATGAGATTGTATATAGAATTTCGATAGAGAGTATTCAAGATTTGAGCCTACTTGTAAATCATTTGAGTAGTGGTTATTCATTAAAGGTGATCGGAAACGTGTATCAACACCCTAATTTGCTGGAGACTTGTTATCATCAGATAGAAGATGAAAGGATACTGGATTGAATAGGTATTGAATTGGTTGATAGGACAATGTAGGGAGCTAATACGATGGTATTAAAACAGACATGGAAAATGAGAGATCGACGAATGCGAGCTTGGGTTTATGAAGAAAGTGGTGGACAAATGGTATATAGTCAAAACTTTGTCTCTCTTTCTCGTTTTTATGCTCACCTGGAGGATTACGATAACTATGATCTAATGGATTGGATTAACGAAAAAGATATTCATAAGAAAGACATCTTTGAGGCTGACATTATTCGCGCAAATGGAGGCTTGTATCATGATGGGTTCTGGGAGCGCGATATTACTGGTGTTGTTGAATATCGCGGAACCAGTTATGGCATCGTTGATAAAGAAGGAATCTTTCATCCGTTTGACATAGCCTTTGATGGTTTTGATATAAAGTTCGAAGTGATAAGCAGTACGTATGAATCATCAACAGGTCACGAGGATATTGAAGGAGCTGTACCTGTTGTAGAAGAGGATTGGACATTTTAATCTTGCAAATGGAGGCAGCATTTATTGCTGTCTTTTTTTGTGTAAAAAAAGGTTTTTTCTTTCCGGTCTACAATAATTAAGAGGGGTGGTTTATAAAATACATAGATGAACAAAAATTAGGAAAGCTTCGGCTTACATAGGAGAGGGGACAATCAATGCAGATTACTTTTTTCGGTATTTTCTTTGTTCTTTTCATGGTATACCTATTAGGAGTGTTAATTTTTTATTGGAAAAATAGCTCGCTGTATTGGGACAATTTAGGGCGTGTCAGAAAAACCTTTTATGTCCTATATCTAATCATGATGTCTTTCGGAATCTTGTTCGGTTATATTGACTACAGAGATTGGAAGTTGCTGACTGAGTTTTCAGCGTTAGTTGTTTTTGTTGATTTGGCTGTTTTTCAAACACCAAATATATTGAAACTATGGAATGCTGAGTTTCAACATGAAGATCAGGTACGAAGAACTTTGCAGGCGAGCAAAGATGCATTGCGTCAAAGCACAAAAAAAGTACAAGCCTTAACCAATGTTATTCAATATACGGATATTCACTTTGATAACAAACCATTGCCAACTAATTGGGATATGTACAAGGATCAATTGGAAGAGTATCTCAAAACTTATTCGGTGACTTTTGATTTCAAGCTAAGTTTTTTTATGTTTCCAAAGTCAGAAACGGAAGAAGACAAGAAGGAGTCTCTTCGATCATTGGTACAAAACATTGGCATTCGACATAACAAAGACTTTCCGAATGAAGAGGTTACCAATTTGGTTGAATCTTTTTCGAGTGGAAATGCCGTACCTATTGATGAAGGGAAATTAATTGCCATTCCATATTATGGAGAATTTTATCATATGGTGATTACGATTGCCGCAAAAGACGTTCCCGTTGATTGGATCGATGCCTCTCACATTCTGAATCTTACTTATATTTTTGATTGGTTTATCACCGATGGAGAATATGACACGGACTCGTAATATCGATCTATTACAGATGAAACAATTGGAACATTATGCTACAATATATGGCAAGAAGACTCTCAAGGAGGATTCCATATGAAAGGGACTCACGTAAGAAGTGCTCGAAAGGCAGTAGGTCTTCGCAAAAAGGCAGGAAGGGCTTCGCAGAAGAACTCATTGCGACCTGAAACACATGTTCCTGTCACCGAAGGATTTCAAACTCTATTGAAAATGAATGACAAGGCAATCAAGATCATTTCAAATCGATAAATTGTTCACACTTCGAAGCGGGTCAAGTAGCGTCCCGCTTCTTTTGCGTATAATCCGTATGCATTCTGTATAGGATGTAAAAATGAATGCTAAACGGAGGGGGTTATATTGAAATTGAATCGAAAGAGAAAAAGAAAAATCAATCTTCCTCAAACCAATATGGGAGATTGGGGGTTTCGCACTCTGCATAAAGAGTTGGATATAGCAATCGCCTACCTGGATCGTAAAAGACCAAAGTGAATAGAAAACAAGCGGGAGCTTCTTATAATAAGAAGCTCTTTTTTGTGCTCAAACGTTGTACGACCTGTTATTAATCCGTGAAAAGACTGTCATAAGGTAGAATGGTGGATAATTAGATCACCATTATTAAAAATTACCAATTTGACATAATAGCTTATTTAAAACAATCACAGAAAGGAGTGCCAATATGTCTAATAGATACAAAGAGAAAGTCAAAACAGAGTGGGGAATAAGCAAACATGTAATCCAATGTAGAAAAAAGGGGATGTTGGTCTATCGGGAAATGCGAGTGAATCACCTGGATAATACCAATCAAATGAGAGGACATGGAGCGTTTCCGGTACAGGAACTGGATTACCTGATTTTTGACATTCCTGATGATGTGGACGGAGATCAATTCTTGGAGCTATTCGATAATGGGTGGACAGGACTTCAAATTAGATGGTTTGCTGGTTGGACTGAAATTTCGTGTCAATACACAGAATTGTTTCAATGTGGTTTACTCCAAAAGATGCAAGAATTGGGATATATCAAGCATGTTCACAAAGAAATTCCTTCGGATAAGAATGAAATTCCATTCTATGTAAATGCAAAAGGGTGGAGACTCTTGTATAACCAATTTCACATCATTCGTAAAAGAATGAAGAGTATTGGGAAAACCTCTTGGAATCAATCAAATCAATCAGAAGATACTCCAATGCATATGGAAAACGAAAGAGGTTAGGCATTCTTCTCTCTTTAATTGTGGAGTAAATTTTAATTTACTAAATATTTCTTTTGGTGTGGCATAAAATATGATAGACTATAGTCAATAAATTTAGAAGGGAGGCATATAAATGACTGGAAATATTAAAGTCAATGACCAAGTTCGCATCATGGATGGGTGCTTTGAAGGAGAATTAGGCATTGTTCAAGTTGTTCGACCAAATAATCATTATCCTTATATTGTCTCCTTACCAAATCATAACGAACTCATCTTGTACTTAGAGGGTCAAATTAAAAGAGAATAAAGGACTATACTGTCTATTGGGTTTATGGTTAAAGGCATCTAATAAGGAGTGGGATGTATCATGTGGTTAATGATTCTATATGGGGTAATAGGTTATTTGGTAGTAGGCTTACTATTTACAACTGGAGTATTTCTTTATCACAGGGGTAGTGATAGCGGGTTTTCTTTTAATCCATTTCCAGAATGGGTTTTATTTATCATAGCGGTCGTTTTGTTTCCTTTTAATATGTACTGGCAATACAGAGACTGGAAATATAGACGAGATTCACAAAGAAAAAGGCTCGAAGAATATGAAAACAAAAGAAGAAACATGAAGTAACATAAGAATCAAGTTGGGAGGTTTTATCTGTGAAGACACAAGTTTCCTTCTGTTCATGTGGAAGTCCAATGTCTACTTTTGAGGTTGAGCATTACCGAAAATGTACAAGCTGTCACACAAATGAGCAAGAATTTGTACGGAAAGAAGCGGCAGAAAAGAAAGAGTTGGAGGAAGCAGACAAAGAAAGGATGAAAAAGGAAGAGAAAGAGAGAAAAGAAAGAAAAGAAAGAGAACAGCAAAACCGAATCACCTCGATGCTCCAACAACTGGAAGGGAAAACGATTGAAAGGGTAACTCCTATAAAATGGACGACTATCTTAGATTCTATAGAAGCAGAGGCTGTTGAAATTTTATGTACAGATGGTTCAACCGCAACATTTAGTATGGAAGAATTGGCGGATGGTTGTCGTGGCTGTTATGATTATTATCATTACTTAGAAGCCGAAGTTTACCTTGTAGATTCAGAAAGTGGGGAAAGCCAATAATCTCTGACGTTGTGATTCGAATTACTATTGATGAAGATCTTTTTAAAGCCGTATAGAACGCTTACTTGTTAAAATACGATGAATAGAAAAAGACATCTGTTAAGTAATGCAGATGTCTTTTCCATTTTATAATTTGTGTTTCTCTTTTGCTTCAGATTAGTCTTTCTTCTTCCAAGAAGTCCAATTCTCTCTTCCTTCAGATCTATCTATAGCCCAGGAAGTCCAGTTGTTTTTAACCTCAGATTTTTTTTTCATAGTTTCACCTCCAGTGTATCGATTTTAATGGAGATAATATGCAGAAATGGATTTAATGATAACGAAAAAGAAAATGAAAATTACTCGTAGGATCTATTTCTTCCTTCACATGAAACGAATACAATAACTTAATTTCGCAAGAATAGGAGAAAAATATGGAAGGGAGATTGAAAAGGAAATGTTACAAATTTTTCAAAACAAAACATATACAAAATTAGTATGTGCAGCGTTTACATCGCAGATTGGTTCAAACATAGGTGTGACAGCTTTTACACTATTTATTTTGAGTAAATTCTCCGAACAACCTTATTGGGCTACGATCACCGAACTTATGTATGTATTGCCGATTCTTGTCGTGTTCTTTTTAGTAGGAACAGTTGCAGATCGATTTGACAGACAAAAGATCGCCTATTACTCTGATCTCATTTGTCTGGGAATAACGTTGCTTTTGTTGCTCGCAGTAAAAATTGAATGGATGCCATTGATCTTGATCTTATTGTTTGCGAGGAAAGCAGTATCTTCTTTTTTTCAACCTGCTGAAACTGCATTGGTGCAAGGTATATTGAAGAAAGAGGAATATGTCATATCCGCAGGTATCAATCAAATGATGTATAGCTTGATGGGGATATTCGGAAAAGGTGTGGGTGTCTTTATTTATTGGATCGCAGGGATTGAAGGCGCAATTATTATCGATGCCATATCATTCATTATTAGTTTTTTGCTCATTATCTCTTGCAAGTTTTCGGAGGAAGTAAGATTGCCGAATGGAAAGCACTCTTTGAAACAGTTGAATTTGAAGTTAGTAGCAGGAGATTATATGGAGGGAATCAAGTATGTCACTAACTTTAAACTTTTGCTTTCATTAATCATGGGATATCTGATAATGGGAGCAATCAATGCTTCATATTCAATCCTTCCGATTTTTTTATTGAAATACAAATTGGTTCCAACTGAGTATGAATATTGGGCAGTATGGGAAGGGGTTGCCATCGGAGTAGGAATTGTATTGGGGGTCTTTTGCATGGGGAAACTGGCTAAGAAATTAGAGAAGTATCAATTACTCTTATTTGGGCTTGGTGCAACAGGAACCTTAACTATTTTAATTGCCTACTCTGCTAACCAGTATTGGTTGATGCTCTTTTTGTTTATCAGCTCATTCTTTTTGCCAGCAGTTAATATGGGGATGGGAGGGTGGTTACAAACCTTAATCGATCCCAAGTTTCGAGGGCGGGTTCAAGGATGTATCCAACCAATCATGACTATTTCGCATGTAGTGATGCTTGGTGTTATTACGCTGTCATTTCCTGTGTTTGTAGGAGCAGATCACTTATTTGCGAGTGCGGGTTGTATGCTGTTAGGCTTAGGAATCATTCAAGCAATTCGCTTGCCGAAACTTGTTAGAGAATACGAGAAAAAAACAAAAAGCAAAAAGCAAAACGAATTAGCGATTTCTCAGGTAAGTTGATTGTTTATCTAAAATGAAGCAAAGTAAGAAGGAGTGGTTTTTAAGCCATCCTTTTTGTACATATAGCCGAATTGTCTTTTACCTTTTCGAGCATATTTTTCGATCTTGAATGAATGAAGAGGGTGTTTCTTCTATAATCTGAATAATGATATGATTATAGAAGAGGTGGTAAGGGGGGAATTATGGCGATTCTTGAGAGACATTGGTGGTCAGGACACTGGAAAGATGCGATTGTTACAATTCCTGGGATCATCAGAGAGAATGAGTTCTATCATATTGTTGATTATGAAACAGTAGGTGAGATTAGTAAGTGCCTTATCATTAACGCTGATGGTCAGGAGCATTGGGTAGATGTAAATTGCTTTGGTGATAAAAGCAAAAAAGGGTTGTTTTATTCCCATATAAAAAAAGTTGCGGTTTATGCCGCAACAATTATTGAGCAAAATAATGATGATAATGGGGAGGCTTTTGTTTTACTCCATCGCATGTATCTAATGAGTCGGCTTTTGCGTACAAATAGTATGGTTCTCGGATACAATCGAGAAACCATCACATTTCTATTTGATAACCAATTGGAGCCAGATAGACAACAAAAAGACCGCGTAATGAATTGGAGGGACTTTGAAACGTTCGTTTTTGAACGAACTTCTGTATAATTATTACTGAATGGCTTTCATAATCGACTGGATTCGTTTTTGCGTAGGTCCCTTTCTGATTTCATCTGCAAACTCAATTAATAGCAACGCGATTAAATCGGAAACTTTGATTCCGATTTTTTCTTTTTCATCACCATAAAGATCCATCAAAAGGACTTCCCCACGTAGAACGTGTTTTTTTCGCAACTGTATTGGATATGAAGTCATGGAATGTGATGCTGGTACAGGTTCTTCAACACGAATCATTTTGTATTGGTTGACGACCTTCCATGCTTCTCTTAACTTTGGTGCTTTATGTTCTTGGTACAGGGTAAGAAGCTTTTCAGAAAAAGGACGATTTTTGAGTTTTCCTTTGCGAGAATCTTGGAGTAAGTCCATATATAAGAAAGCGATCAATCTTTCCATTGAAAAGTCAGCTTCTTGATCAAGTTCATTGATGTCATCAATAAAGGTTTGAAGTCGTAACAATTCTCTTTTTGGCAACTCCAATGATATAGGCATGTATTGACTTTCTTCAATAAATAATCGTTTCCATATGTCCCACAGCGTCCCTGTTCCCTGCTCTGGATATATGAGATGCAAGAGATTATTCCGAGTCAAGATGATCTCTCCTTTTCGAATGAAAGTTTCTACTACTCTATGAGACAAGTTTTCAAAACATGTATATCTAAGAGAAAATGCGACGAAAATGTAGAGTAAGAATGATGTTCGAAAGGATGATTTCATGATGGGAAAAGATACAGCGTGGAGCAAAGAGTTGGTGTTAGCCTTAGCTCAAGCAGGGAAGAAAGCTAATAAAGAGGGAATGGTATTAGAAAAGAAAAAACCAATCAAATAAAAAAAGCAGACGGCGGGAAATCCCAATGTCTGCTTTTTTTATTTGTGATTACGTATTATGATGGTTTTACTTCAAACGAAAGCTTTTGTTTATAAACATTGCTATCTTCAACAAGGGCTAAGGACGCTTCCAAGGTGTACTTCCCAGGTTGTAGATTAGAAAGCGTGAAGTGTTCTTGGAGAGATTCTCCTGGAGCTAACTTTACTTCTTGAATGGCTTGAATGAACTCCTGCGAGCTGTCGATAGGGACTTCTTTGCCATATTCATCTTTTAATTGAAAATGAACTTTCTTTCCAGAATTAAATGAAAGAATAGTTTCCTTCTCAGTCTGGTTTTTCATTTCATAGGTGAAGTCGAGTTTTGGAGGGTTTGAATTTGCAGTAAGGGTTGCTTCAAATTTTCCAGCAACGATCCCTGTATTTTCAGATACAGGAGGTTTCCCTTGTTCCACTGATGCATGTGGTTTGGGAACATCTGTTTTTATTTCAGCAGAGCAAGCCGCGAGAATAATCGTTAAAGAAGCAAGACTGAATAAGGCTATGTTTTTTTTCATTGTATAACCTCCTTTTATTATTGTTAATTCCATATCTTATGCAAATATTTTGGACTAATTATGCTTATTTGAATTTGATTTCATTTCGATTTTTCATGGGAGAGATGAATAGAATACAACATCTTTTAGACACAAGGTTTTTTATGAAAAATTTTAAACAGGTTTAGTGTAAAGGAGAGGTTTTTATATGAACTTGGAACAAGTGAAGAAATTGTTGGAGGCTTGTGAGAGAGCAAATGGAAATTATTCAGTGATGTTTCCTCTTGTGAAAGATCGGTTAGGCGAGTACACAGAAGAAGAACTATTCGGAGCGCAAGAAGTACTCTTTTTTGAAGAAAGGTATTTAAAAGGACTAAAACATATGTATGAAAACAACATTCATGGAGATATCTTAGATATCGGTTGCCAATTTGGATTTCAGTCTGATTTATTCCTGAATGAAAAGAGTTATACGGGGGTAGACGCTTATAAGTATCGTTTTTTTAATCAAGAACATCCTCATGTTTCTTATCAAGTTGGAAGCTTCCCGAATCTGCTATCTTTGAATGTAAGCAAGTATATTGTTTATTCAAGCATGTCGCTCGGATATTTTCCGATTCGAGGGGAAGATGGAAAAATCTTAATCAATACAAATGAGGACAGATATGTAGATCTATTTGTAGAATCATTGCGTGACTGCAAACATTTGTATATTGCCACAACCGAAGAGCTGTTGAATCGACTAAAAGAGTTATTTCCAAATCAGGAACTACTTGATGAAAATGTGTATCCTGGGGGGCGTTTTCATAAACCATCTCGTTTTGACATGTATTATTTCGGGAATGCGTAGAGGGAAGGATCTATTTTTGGTAGAAATAAGGGAGAAAACTCGATTCATAAAGAAAACGGGAAGGGAAGTTTAATGAATATGAAACAGTTCAAAGTCATATCGAAACAAGGAATTCGTTCTATCTATTGGCAAGTGATACGGATTGGACATCCGACAAAAGGTAATTATCTCATGATGGAGATCTATGATCGTGGGGCTGTAATGGTATTTACGGAGTCACTTTTAAAAAGGGGATTTATTGAGATCGAAGAAGATGAAGGTCGGGCACGAGAAGTTGTACGAGATATTGTTTCAGGAAAACTGCGTCACAACGAGTGGAAGGATGAGTATTTCTTATCTCTTGAAGATGGAGGTAATTATTCATCAGATACAAATATGCTCTTCGAAGAAATAGACTATTTGTTGGTTGATCAAGGCAAAGAAAGGATAAACACTGGAGATCAAATAACGATCATCATAGAACGGCAAACTTATTTAAGTGGAAGCGACCCAGCCAATAAGTTTGCAAATATAGAAAAATCTTGACTTTCATAACTAAGACATTAAATCAGGAGGATGACTATGAAGAAAGTAATTTTAGGTGTTGTAATGTTGACAATATTTTTGAATGGTTGTGGATCCATTAATGAAATGTCCTCGAATAAGAAGGAAAACAAAGTTCCTGATACTTCTATAGAAAAAACAGAAACAAATAATCAAGCTGGTTCAGATAGAAAGCCTAATGGTGTTGCCTTGTATAATTTAGGAAATGGGACAGTGATTCAAGATCTGATAACAGGAGATTTGGTCATCTCGTCTCCTATTGCAGCTGGTCGAACTGTAGCGATTCCCTACATGAGTCGAGATTCAATGAAGCCAATTGTATTGGCAAGACTGAAAGAGATTGGTTACAAAGATCCGTATGAAGTGGAAATGAAGGAAACGAATTAGAAAGACGGGTAAATATCAGTCAGTTAGCTGTCGCTAATTGACTTTTCTTTTGGTAGGATGAGATGATGGCACAGCTCTTAACGGAAGGTCATACTCGCTGAACAGAAATGGATTAGCGTTTCATCACTTCCGAATCCAACTGCTTTAGCTGTGGGTGTGTCAATTCAAAGAATTGATAATGGAGAACAAATCATTGACTTTGATAAAGGGTAAGGTAAAAGGCAGAATGTGTTAGTTCACGCAGTCTGCTTTTTTGTATCGTGATTTATCGTTAAGAGAGCTGTTGAATAAGATATGAAATGTTTTATTAAATAGGTGTTTTTATCTAACAAGCAAACAGGAGGAGAATGAATATGAAAAAGGGAGATAGTTATGCAAATCGGATGAAACGGTACGAAAATGCTTCTCGTTATTATTTGCCGATACGTATGCCTGTTATCATTCGAATCGATGGAGCGCATTTTCATACGTATACCAAAGAGATGAATAAGCCCTTCGATGAAGATTTGGCGCATGCATTCTGGGAAACAAGTAAGTACCTGGCAAGCAATATTATGGGTTGCAAAGTTGTTTATCATCAGAGCGATGAAATTTCATTGCTCATAACTAATTACGACAAACTTAATTCGCAATCATGGTTTGAAAACAATTTGCAAAAAATGGTGTCTGTTTCGGCATCGTTAGCTACAGCAAAATTCAATGAAATCATGCTTGCTAAAACAGGGAAACTTGCAACATTTGATAGTCGTGCTTGGGTATTACCACCAGATGAAGTTGCGAATTATTTCCTCTGGCGACAAAATGATGCTACAAAAAATAGTATTTCAATGGTTGCCCAATCAAACTTTCCTCATGGAGAACTACAAGGATTGAATGGAAAGGAATTGCAAGATAAGTTGATGCTGGAAAGAGGAATTAATTGGAACAATCTTCCGGTTTGGCAAAAGAGGGGTGTTTGCATCATCAAGCAACCATTCTACAGAAGAACTGCACTTCGATATAAATGGGATGTAGATTATGAAACTCCCATATTTAGTCAGGAGAGGGAATACCTCGAACGTTACGTCTATTTATAAGAAAAATAGAATATCTGGAGTGGTAAAACTGAGATTTCTGTTTTAAGAAATTGAGATAACGCTAAATAAGTAAAGGAGTCATAAGAATGAATAACTTAAATCTGTTTGAAGCATTGCAAATCCTTGCTAAAAATTATGGAATGAAAGCCATTAAAGATAATGGCTGTCAAATTAAATGGATAAGTCAAACTCTCGATAATCCACCAAAGGATAAAATAAAGCAGTTGGTTTTTGTGACTGCGTATGGTGAAACAAATCCAAACATTCTAACTGATATCTTAATTGAACAACAAAACTATGACTGTTGGTCAATTGTGGAGGATGCTTCTACGTAAAGAAAGATCGTGTAATTCAAGGGATTTTCGATGGTAGGTTGGAAATAGCCAGAACAGCAAAATCATACATCGAACGACTTGAACAAGAAAATACGTCTGTGTGGATTGTTGGACAGTCTTAATGTATGACGGAGGATTGGCGATCCACCATATTGATACTATTTAACAAGGGTGATAAGGAGGATTGTAAATGTTCGTAAGAGATGTACAAATGAAGGATGTCCCCGCTCTTGATCACTCATGGTTCTTACGGAGCGGAGACGGAGAGTATGTCCTAAATAACGAAGTCATAAAAGTCAATCCTTGTTGTATCAAGAAGGCGAAAAGAAACTATCACGTTGCAACAATTGAAGTGAAAGGAAAGTTGAAATTCGATCTATGGTTTTTCTTTTCCTCATATGGAGATCACACTCTTTCGGCAAGGATTTTTCAGAACTACGTCGAGAGGTTCCAGCGCTACACCAAGAGAGAGCAACGGCGTCTTTTGATTATGGGGGTTTACACTTTTTTCAAACATATTATTCCTAACGAGAAATACACAGTTTGGAAAAGTGAAAACGAGTACATTGGGAGTTACTTTATCCTTGAAAAATCTAAACAAACAAATTCAATTTAACAAGGCGTGTTGGATCGCTATCAACTGGTGAGTCATCTTCACTCAAGAGCAACTGAAACTGTTAGACATCTTAATTAACAGGAGATTAAACGATTGGTTCTTTAAAGAATCAGTCGTTTTTTATTTGTCGCCATTTTATCGAAACCATTACTGATGTATAGGATATTACATGCTTATAAAAAAGGTGTTTTCAAAAACTATTTTATATTGGAGTGATTGGGCATGATGAAAGCTCAGAAGAAACTCATTATTTCTATTGCAAATGAAGCAAATTTGAAAGGTAAAGCAGAAGGGTTATCCTCTGAGGATACGATTACGTGGTTTACAGAACAAATGAAACATAATCGAATTCCTTCAAAGGGTTGGTTTGCGATTGATGATGAAATTCGAAAAGAACATGAAAACGCTGAATGGTTTTGGATCATTCGGATGGTGCGAAATAATCTGGATAAGTTTGGGTGGGCGTTAGGTGCACGGAAAATTAAGGTACTTACGAAGAAAACAACGGAAAACAGATGGATGTCTTGGGCAATCGTAGATGGGATCGTACATAGTGCAGACATCATCGCGTTTGAGGATCAAGGATTCTTAGGAGCAAAGAAGCGTTTTCGAGTTGATGTCGCAGGGAAAACTGTTCATAGCATGATAGACCATTTTCAAACTGCTAAATCAATCGCTGGAAAGCATGTTAAAGAGGCATATGCGCATTAAGGAGATGATGATAGTGAAATTGAAATTGAACAAAAAGGAAGTCAATATTGTTCGGCACTTTGCATTTTTAGTGAATTTATTCTCTCATGATGAGGAAAAAAACCGAGCAGAAATGAAGGAACGAATTCCCGATAGGAAGTGGGAGCTGGCTGAAAATTATTATGCCTATCTTACAAGCACAGATGGTGTAAAAACATATGTCGTGGACTTTATTGCATCTGGAGCTGGACATATGACTTTTCATAACCTGACATCAGAAGAGGCAATAGAAAAGGCAGTATATCAACTACAAAATGGAGCATTCAATCGTTCTGATAAACGAGATGAGATCCAAATTCAAAAAGTGTATCCTGATACGATATTTCACAACACTTATAAGGACTACTTACAAGGCATTCAAGTGAAAGTCGAAGAACAAGAAGCGGTTTAGTACGAAACATTATTAAGGGGTGTACTCTGCAAGAGTCGCCTCTATTTTTTATTCTTTTTATGGAAGAGCGAGTTTTTGAATAGAATAGATCAACTTAACGAAAAAGGAGTGTACGCGTTCAAACACAATTGAGGAGGAAAGTAAGAAAGAAATATGGTAAGATTGTTAATAATGTTGTTTATAAACAATACAATTTCGTGTTAAGGAAGGATGTTACCTATGGCGATTGTTCAATTAACTTCGACAAATCCTGATTTTTCTTTCATAATTCGAAAGAATCCTGCAACTGGAATGATATTAAAAGAAATTCGTAAAGGTATAGGACATGGATGGTACAGTAACCCAGGCTCATACAGTGTTTATTTTAAAGACGCTGACAATGATGTCTCGTATCAAAGAGAAAAAGATGAATTTGAGTATTTGAATACTTCACGGTATCGTTCTCCTCTGGCTATTCTAAACATTGTGAATGAGTTCTTTGATACACCGTTAAAGAAACAGAGTGATCAGGATATCGATGGTTATGAGAACGAAATTTATATTCCATTGGTAAATGTTGAACATGTTCGTTACATTCGCTTTTTTCAGGATAATTTTCCTGAATTCCATCTGGAGGCTATTGAAAAAGCAAACAAAAGTTACTCTCTATTTATTAAAACAAGGAAGAGTATCCACGAGCTACTGAATTATGTCAGCCTGCTCTCGTTGTTCCTTGCCATTTTTGCGAGCGAGTATCTTGATGTTAATGATAGCATCATTAAAAAGTATCTCACTGTGATTAATCGTCTGGACGCTCCGTTCTTTATCCGCTATTTATTTGGAAGAAATGTTTTGGTAGATCGTGGTCGCTTCAAAAAGTACAAACAGGATCTGGAGTCTACGAATCGTAACCAAATTAACCTTGAGTTTGGTAACACAGCCATTCAACGTCGGGATAAAATCAAGTCTCTCCTCAATTTTGATAAATCAATTCTTGATATTGGTTGCGGGGAAGGATTCTATGCGATGCCATTTGCAAAGAATCTGGGCGAATATTTTTACTACGCCATCGACGTAAATGAGGAAATGGTAGCCATCGTCGAGCAAAAAGTGCGGAAAGCAGAAATGGAAAACGTCATTACCTTTGGATCAATTGATGCTTTCCTTGAATCTTATAATGAGGAAAAGGTAGACATCATTTTGACAGAAGTTGTTGAACATATGGAAGTTCAGGAATCTTCAGCTTTGCTTACTCAAATCATTGAGAATGTAGATTTCGATCAATTGATCGTGACAACGCCAAATTCTGAATTTAACCAGTTCTACGCACTTGAGGGTTTTCGTCATGATGATCATAAATGGGAAATGACTACAACCGAATTCCAAACCTGGATCAAGAAATTGTGTGGAACATCTGTTACTTGTGAATTCTTCGGTATTGGTGATAGCGTAGATGGAATTCAGACAACGCAAGGTGTAATCATTCAAAAACAAAACAAGGAGTCGATGGTGACATGCTAATGAAAACTTCTCTTCATACCATTTTTATTCTTGTAGGCCCGACAGAATGTGGGAAATCAACGTTCGCGCAAGAGGTGCTTGTTCCTCAGTTGCAAGTTTTCGTTCCAACGAAGAACTTCCAAACAAACGTACAGGTAATCTCTTCTGATGAGATTCGCCGAGATATCCTGGGATATGCGTATGACAAGCATGATTCAATCATGATGGAAGCAAGTGAGCAAGCGTTTGATTTGCTGGATAAGAAACTGCGAGCAGTAACTTCGTTCCCGATTAATGCAGAGTTTGTAATCGTGGATACAAAGGGATTGTCAGAGGAGTTCCGAAATCAAGTATGCAAAATTGCGGAGCTAAACAACTACAACGTAGAAGTAATCCTCTTCGATTATAAGGACACACAAGAATATTATCGAGCAGAGACAAAAAACCGTGCTCTTATTTCAAGAGATGTTCGCCGTCTGAGAAGCGAAGTTTTGGCAAGCTTGCGGAAAGGGAAATATCGTCAAGTTCATCGCATTAAAAGCAAAGACTTCTTGAATGAAGATTTTAAAGCGAACGTCAGTTATAAAGTTGAAATCGAAAACTTAGATGAATATATGAAGGCGATTCTTCCCGCTGACAAAGAGTATTTCATTGTCGGCGATGTTCACGAAGATGTAAATGCTTTGAAAAAGCTGTTCCGAGAAAAGGGATTCTCTTTAGAAGGAGATAAACTCAGTCCAAATCCGAAGTACGGGGAGCAAGTTGCGATCCTGGTAGGGGATTTCATCGACAAAGGAAAGAATACCGAGGAGATCATTCGTTTCCTATCTCAGAATCGAGAGTTTATTAAGCTGGTGAAAGGAAATCATGAGAACTTTGTATACAAGGTATTGAAAGGTGACTTGTCTGCTTCTGACTATGAGGAGGAGCTGATTCAAACACAGTTCACCTCAATCGAAGTATTACAAAAGGATGAGCCTCTCAGGGAAATGTTTTATGAGCTTGTCGAAAGCTCTATTGAGTTTTATCGCTATATCGGTGTGAGGAAGAACTCTTTTTATGTGACTCACGCACCGTGCGCAAATAAGTATTTGGGTAAACTTGACAGCACTTCTCTCAGAAAACAGCGGAATCTTCCACTTGATCGGCAAAAGGACTTACAAGAGGAACTGCATTTCTTACAGAAAGAAGCGGTATCAAATCATCCTTATCACATTTTTGGACATATTGCATCCAAGAATGGCATTCGTTTGAAAAACAAACTGGGTATTGATACAGGCTCTGTTTACGGAAATCGTCTACTGAGTGTCTCATTTGGAGGCGGTAAAATCTTCTTCAAGTCAGTTGAAGGGTCTTCTGTTGAACCTGTAGAGCTGCCTGGATTGTTCGAACGAAAAAAGGAAAATGTCTCCTTGGATGCATTGAATGATGACGACCGACGCAGACTCCAGTTTGTCTTGCGAAACAAGATTAACTTTATCTCTGGTACAATCAGTCCAGCGGATAAAAATGAAGAAACGGGTGAGCTTGAAAGCCTGTCAAAGGGTCTTGAATACTTCAAGTCTAAAGGGGTACAACAAGTTACTTTACAGCCGAAATACATGGGTTCTCGTTGTACCGTGTACCTTGGTAAAACGGTAGAAGAATCCTATGCTGTTTCACGTAATGGTTACAAAATCAGGAATGTAGATCTTACAGGAATTTTTGCAGATTTGATTGATAAATTTGCAGGCGTGATGGCGAAAAATTCTTGGAAGATGATGATTCTGGATGGCGAGTTGCTCCCGTGGATGGCTTTAGGAAAAGGTCTAATCGAAAGAGAATTTAAAGTAATGGACGTAGCACTTTCAGGGGAAATAGAATTCCTCAAAGAAAATGGTTTTGAAGAAAGTTCAGTCGCTTTGTTCGATACCTACAAAGAATCGGATTTCTCTAAAGATCAGCACAATCTTTCTAAGAAGGAACTCATTGCAAAATACGGCGAATCCACATATGGAAATTACAAACATGTGAGAGACGTACTCTATAGCTACTATCCATTGTCTGCCCATGAGGAAGCATATAAGCTCTATCATGAGCAGGTTGAATTGTATGGATCAGAAGCTGAATTAAGCTTCAAACCTTTCGCCTTGTTGAAGTCCATTACAGAGGATGGATCCGAAGTATTCCCTTCTGTGGAAACAAGCAAAGTCTTTGCCATGATTTCCGATGATGAATATCTGGTAGTAGACTTCTCAGATCCAAACTATTTTGAGAAAGCGAATGCTTTCTATCAAACATTGACAACGGATCGTAAGATGGAAGGAGTCGTTGTGAAACCAGAGATCGAGAAAGAAGGAGTTGCTCCTGCTATTAAGGTTCGCAACACCGAATATCTTCGAATCATCTATGGTTATGATTACACGTTCCCTCACAAATACGGCAGTCTCTTTTCTCAAAAGAGGATCGGTAAAAAACTTGCGACTTCGATCAATGAGCATGAGATTGGGAAGAAAATGTTGTCTTTCCCCATTGATTCCATTGATATGTCAAATCGAGATTATCAGCAAGTTGTAGCGAATATGCTCTTTGAAACAAGTCGTGAATCTGAAATTGATCCACGGTTATAAAAGGCAGAATAAACAGCAAGACCAATTCCTTTGTGGGATTGGTCTTTTTTTGTAAGCAATCTTTTAGTAGTCATGTATATCATGTATAGATTTGATATAAAAGGTGTTTATGACACTTAGTACAGGGAGAGATAAAGCGAAGCTTTAGCACAAAGAGACTTATTCGGTTAATAAGACAACGGCAATGAAACTTTCAGTGCTTAACATCAAGACATACAATGTCTATCATTCAATCTTTGAATCAATTATAGGCATGTGAATATTATAAAGGGTTAATGACACATAGAAGGAGATCATTTTTTTGTAAGTAGCGATCATTTTATTGAGCCTTTATATGACAAGGGGGATTTTATATGAACAAAATGAATGCAATTGCCATTGTTGCCTACTTTGTTACGGGTTGGCTGGTTGGTGGAGTGATTGGATTAGGCTTAGGCGCTTGGTTGTTTTAAAAAAGGAGAATGAGCTTCCACAAACGGAAGCTTTTTTCTTACCAGTCGAACGTGCTCGAACGCCTTATGACTTGATTCATAACGGTTAATTAGGTATTTTTCAACCGAAGGGACGATGTAGATGTGAGAGTAGAAGAAAGGATGTTGAAGGAAGCGGCTAAGGATCATTTGCTTTCTCACACAAATGAAACAGAACTTACATTAATCAATAAAGCACCCTACGAATTGTTTCATATGGTCTATGTTTCTATTCAAGATGTAATTGAAGAGAGGGAACGAGCAAGATCCACGAATGATTTTGAGGCATTTCAAGTTGCAGGAGAAAGGTTCTGGCAATATGGACAAGCCTTGCTGACGTTTGCGATTGCAAAGTCACTTGGATGGATGAAAGATTATAAGCCAGTTGAGCAGAATAGAGATCGAATTGATACTAAAGAGTCAATTGAGAGAGATTGAAATACAGAGAGATCACAGTGAGTAGAATCGTGTAGATCGTTTATTTCTCTAAAAATTTTCGGATGTACAGGCATACGAAACCGATACATTTCTCTATATAACGGTCATAGAAATTAGCGAGAAAAGGAGGAAGCAAGGAATCGGTTCTTCTGGGATAAGGAAGATTCTATGGTGCGCTCATCGGATGAAGAAAGACGTTGTTCTGGAGGCTTCGGACGCACTTGGAACTTGTACAGGCGATCTTTATCGTTTCTACGTAAATCTTGGTTTTGTACAAGGAAAATTGACGAGAATTTCCTATCGGAAAAACATGTTTTGTAAGATAGCGTAAAAAATATTTTATAAATTACGTTGACTATAGTATACTTTAAGTGACAAAAAGACGGGAGTGACGATTTCTATGAAATCTCTACTTATAATTGATGGATCTTCTTTGCTAACAACAAGCTTCTTTGGCAATATGCCAATGGCATACAAGATGGCAAAGACCGAAGCTGAATACGAAAAAGCCAAGGAAAAGTTGTTGAAAATTGATGGGGTTTATACGAATGGGGTATTTGCTATGATGCGAACATTGCTTAAAATCATTCGCAATCAACGTCCTTCTCATGTCGCTGTTGCATGGGATTTGAGCCGGAATACCTTTCGACGCAAATTGTACCCTGGATACAAGGCAAACCGTCCAGAAACAAGACCTGAACTAAAAAGCCAATTCCCATTGGCACAAGAAGTGTTAAAAGAAATGGGCATACCACAGTTTGTGTTGGACGAGTATGAAGCAGACGATATCATTGGCACATTTGCTACGAATTTCAAAGAAAAAATTCCAGTTAATATCCTGACAAAAGATCAGGATGCCCTTCAATTGGTAGATGAGCGAGTCCGTCTTTGGTATATCACAAGTAAATCAGAAGAAATGTATAAAGAGGTTGGACTTAATATCAAAGACTTTCATTTGCCTGACGGTGTATTTGAGTTTACCCCGATGTATGTAGAGGAGTTTTACGGGCTTCGTCCTGAGCAAATCGTAGACAAGAAAGCTCTTGAAGGTGATACATCAGACAATATTCCAGGTGTTAAAGGCGTGGGGGAGAAATCGGTTGTTCCGCTGTTGCAAGAATTCGGAACAGTGGAACGGATTTATGAGTATCTCGAAAATACCGCTGACGCAGATGTAAAGGTGATGATGAAATCACTTGGCATCAAGCAAAATCCGTCAGCAAAATTGATGAAGACATCTGATGACGAATTGGTAGGCAAGGAAGCCGCTTTGTTAAGTAAAAAGCTTGCTACTATTGTAAAGAATATCGATGAAAAAGAAATAAGCGGAACCACGCTTGATGATTTAGTACTTTGTATCAATGAAGAAGGGAAACGAAAAATATTTGAACAATTGGCGTTCAAAAGCTTGCTGGATAATTCCGATAGCGAATTGAAAGAAACTGCATAATGAGAGGAGAATAAGAAAATGCGGCAGAGGGAGAGACGAGAGGTTCTCTCCTCTACGTTTTTTATTCAAGCGATAGAGGACGTAAGAAACGAGTTGTCTAAGCAACAAGAATTTTTAGAGAAGGCAATTATAGTACCTGAACTTATATTTAGTTCTTCACATCAATTTCTTGGTTTAAAGGGTTTATCTTCGCAGATTATGAATCGGTATGTATCTGGCGAAACGAAGCTTCAAGTTCATGATTTTCAAGTATTTCTTGCCGATTTAACCAATCAGTTTGTTCAATCATGGGCTAAAGCTCACGGAATACAAGAAGAGATTCGTGTTGAAGTTCGACAACCTAATACTTATCCATCTATATTTGCGATCTATCTCAAAGATGCTGAATTGATTCAATTTAGTATTACAGAGAAATACTATGGTGTTAGAGATGAGGTAAGACAAGAAGAGCAAATTCGTGATGCGTATTTACAGTGCGAAAGAGAAGAAAAAGAAGAGTACGATGCATTGACTCTAAAACTCGAAGAATATAAGAAGTGGATCGATAAACCACACGAATATATTCGAAATCATTATCGAAATCTACATGAAAAGAGTCTAAGGATGCTTTGGGACGAAATCATTGAACATGTAAGTATTCCATTCAATAAAAAGAAAATAATTGAAGGGATGAACATAAGAATTTTGGAATTAGAAAGTCAACTTGAATGGATGAAGAGGCGAGATGAAGTCCATAGAATAAGTGTCCAAGATGAAATTTCCTTAGAAGCCAGCAAGGTGCGCCTGATAAGAAGCTTGTTGCCAATTTTTAAAGAATTCGGGTATGTGTTGGAACTCAATCGCCACAAATTGTATTAAGGAGAACGAAACCAATGAACATACATGAACTTGATTGGCTGGTAAATCATCTGGAGTTATTGACAAAAGAAGATTTGGAAACCTTAAAAGATGTTGGGTTAATTGAACTACGTGAGAGTGAAAGTCTTTATAGCACTACTATTGATGTGGTTGCGTTGGCAACTCTATTGACAGAAATGTATCAAAAATATCAATCTGAAACAGATTTAGTTCAGTATTTTATTGTTAACAAAGATCTAAAAATGTCTCCAGGGAAAATTGGAGCACAGATCGCTCATGTTCAGGCAAAAATCATTGATTGTTGTTCGAAACGAGATGCTTCTGGCGAAGAAAGCGTGCGCTACTATCAAGATTGGTTTGAGAGTAAGGATCGGAAAATCATTGTTTTGTCGGGAAAAGAGAAGGCGCTTTTAAAACTAATGGATCAAGGCTGGTTTTATAATCGAGACAATGGTTTGACAGAAGTTCCTGCTGATTCTCTTACATGTATTGGTTATTATCCAATGCCAAAATATCAGATGAAAAAGTTAACGAATCGGTTCCAACTTCTATAAACAGTCGTCGGATTCCGTTGAAAATATTAATTTCATCGATGGTTAACTTAGCCGCTATACAATGCTACTTAGGAATAGAGGGAGGGTATAAGTAATGACGAATCCCGATGCCAATAAAGTGAAGTATAAAAAAGAATGGGATCACAAATTGAAACGAATTGATGCTGTTCATAAAGCTTGTTTAATTCGAAATGAAGTTGACAATCGAATCGACAAGCTGACTTCAATAATTCCAGATTTGGATGCACAAGGAAAAACAAATGAGCACATGATTGCTGTTCATCGTCGGAGTGAATTAGAAGATATGAAAAAATGGATTCAAGATACCATTTTTGATGCTAAAGAACTTGGGACGAAGGAACCGTTGAAAATATGGGATGTTCTCAAATATGGCGAGCATGGAGAGGTATACCGAGCAACAAATACAGTTGAAACATGGAATGGGTGCGAGGTTCAAGTAACGAAAACCCATGATGGAGATCCTCATCCTATACTTGTTTACGCAAAAGTTCCAAAAGTAAGTAATAGTCGGATGAAAGTAAGCGGTACAGTAAATTTTGTTGGGGCTGTAACAAGAGCTGATTGGGTTTTTGTTGGAAAACGAGCCGAAGTAAAAGAACCAAGTCGAGGAATTCTTGTGTCAATGTGTTTAGAAATGGGACGAGTGTTACGATTCTTGACGGATCAAAGTATCTATATGGGTCAGCATCCTCAAGTTCGCATACGTTTGGAATTGGAAAAATCGATTGAGCGTGTGTTGAACGTCATGGACAAACATCCTGGAGACTTTCTTGCTACTGATATTCATCATCCTGGTGATCCACCGGAATTGAAACAACTCCGATTCTACCAGAGTGAACTTCGAATCACCCAATCGGACATAGCATACTTAAATGATGATGAATTGGCACAAAAAATCGAAGAAATCATAAGCCTTACGTATTATATGTATCGCACTTGGTGGGGAATATGGGAATGGGATGATCGCATTGAGATTAAGCTTACCAATGAGGATATGCTGAAGATTGCAAAATTAAAAATAGCATAGAGGAGTAATGACAGATGAAATTTAAAGACATTAAGCCTTTTCATGACTATGGCAATTACCGAATTGATGTACCGCTTTCTTCTTTACCCGATCAGGTTCAGAAATGGGAAGAAGAATTGGGACTTGTATTAAATCCAGATTTTCAGCGAGGGCATGTTTGGTTAGAAGAGCAGCAGATAAATTATGTTGAGTTCTTGTTGCGAGAGGGTCGTTCGGGTCGAGACATTCTTTTCAATCATACAAAATGGGAAACTTATCAAGAAAAAGATGATGGTGTATTCGTTTGTGTTGACGGACTCCAACGTGTTACAGCTATTACCCGGTTTATTAACAATGAGATCAAAGTTTATGGGTATTACTTTTCGGAATATGAAGATCCGATTCGATTAAACCGCTTCACAGTTAAATTTCATGTGAACAACCTTGCAGAGCGAAAAGACGTGCTGGAATGGTATTTACAACTGAATGCTGGTGGAACAGTTCATTCTCAAGAAGAGCTGGAACGTGTGAGAGGTTTACTTGAGAATGAATAAAACGGAGGGTCAAACATGAAAGGATTGGTAATTAAATCTCCTTGGATAGACCTCATTCTCGAAGGAAAAAAGGTTTGGGAAATTCGTGGGTCAAAAACGAAGATCAGAGGGAAGATTGCTCTTATACAAAGTGGAACAGGGTTAGTGGTCGGAACAGCAGAGTTAGTTGATTGTAAGAGTTTGTCACTTTTTGACTACCAGATGGCAATCAATGAACATTGTATTCAAGATTGCGGGGTAGCTCCCTATTCAACCATACATGCTTGGGTGCTAATGAATGCAATACGATTACAAACTCCAATCCCCTATGTGCATCCACAAGGCGCGGTTATTTGGGTCAATCTTAATCAACAGGTGGATATGGAGATTGAACGTGCTTCGTAAAGTTACAGCTATATTAAATTGAAATATGAAAATTTTAGGGAGAGGTCAATTAGACCTCTCTTTTTTGTTGTCTAAAGCTCGAACGTAGTTCGACCACTCCTTTATAGATTATAGTCTTGATTTTTGTTACGTTGACTTTAAACAACAAACAAGGATTGTTGACTATAAACAGTTTTACTATAAAGGAGCTTGGACACACATGGATCTATTTCACAACCAGATTGACGCTAAAAAATTTCGATCTACAAACGCAATGTGGAATGCAATGAAAATGAATAGCCCTATGTCTGTTGGTTATGTAACAAATCTCATTGAATCTCGGTCTTTTTCCGCTAAGGAAGAGTGGAGAGATTATTACTATGAGTCAGGGAGAGAACGTCTGATTTTAATAGAAAAGAACGGTTCTACAAAGGACTTACATCTAAACTATGGAAGAACAGAGGAAGAATTAAAGAAATTGGGTGAGAAGATGTATGCTGAGTTAGAAAAACGAGGAAACCTTTTGGGGATTACACTTGCCGAATGTGTTTATATGGTCAAATATCGTGTAATGGGAGAAACCTGGAATGGTGTTGTTATGAGAGAGAAAAATACGATCCAAAAATTGGAGAATTTCTTTCCGACTTTCTCATTCTGTAAGGTAGATGGGGCAATTGATTATAAATATGCGATTGATTATGAGGTGTTTCACGGTTCAATTTTAGTATGCGCATTACAGATTAAACCACTTAGTTATGAAAAAGGATCATCGCCAGAAATATTAAAGGCAAAATTCGGTAACAAAGCTAAAAATGAACTGTATGAAAAAGAAAAAGGAGTTCCTGTGTTTTATGTATACTCCAAAATTGATGGAGCAGTTCTCAATCAGGAAGTGATTGAAAAGTTAATGACCTTCGTAAATACACAACAAGCCGCATAGAGAAAGCTCGCTCTGATATTATCGGGGCTTTTTTTATGAAAAAATAATACGATCCGAATGATGATTGCGATTGAAACTGCTTAGAATATAGAGTTTATAGAAAAAAGGTGGTTTTACTACTTCTTTTAAGGAGGATTTTTATATGAAGCAGGTTGTATCGTTGAAAGAAGAGGTTTCTAATGAAAAGTATAACCATAAAGATTTACATGAGATTTGTCCACGTCTCGTAGTTCTGGAACAATTAGAGAACGGCAATGTCGTTTGTGCGTTGAATGATCATAGGGATAAGCAAGTTGAAGTTGAAAGGGGAGACATAGAAGATATTAAGCCAATCATGCTTGTAAAAGGTCAAGATGGATCGATTCATGAAGTGGCTGGCTTTTACAATGACCAAGGAAAGATTTATCTGCACACTTTGGGGTGTATAAATGTGCTGGGTGGATCATTTCTCAGTTGGGGGTACGCGAATGAAGTAGTAGGACGTATGCTTTTGGCAAGAGAAGCAGGAGCCGTGTATTGTGAAGTCCCAAAGTTGGAATTGAGATATCCATACAGTCAATTTAGTATTGATCACCTCATTCATGAACAATTTGAAGAAAAGGTTGCTTTAGAAATGGGAAACTGGAAAGTCGTGGAGTATCACGATTGGGCTTGGAGAATGCAAATTTCCGAGTTTGTAAAAAAAAGCAATGAAAATTTACGAATATTTCAGGTGAGAAATGTACATGGATGGGGAAGTCTTCTGACGTATGAAGGAAATCTTGATCTTTTTGATAAGGAACTCTTTATTCAAAATGCGAAAGAACTTCGTGAAAGAATCGACAACCGTGATCAAAATTTGTTTCGTATTCTATCAGAAGATAATTTTTCAATGCATATAAAGAAACGTGGTCTATTTGTTGAAACAAAATTATAAGAGGATTAAATTAAGAATAAAGGGAGTTGTTGATATGGAAACAACATTGAAGCGACGTTTGGAAGGTTTGACTGGTGCAATTGCGATTTTGGCTGAAGGAGCGAAAGCGCAACGGAAGGTAAACGAGGATAAAGCAAAACTCGCACGTTCGGTGATTGGATTGCCATATTATTGGGGGGAATACAGCGGTACACTCCATCCCGCGCAGAGAGAGACGGATGTCGAGGCTCAACTCATTCATCAAGTAACGGGCGCAAAAGTTTATTGGTCACTGGATGCTTATCATGTAATGGAACACCTTGATGAAATCAAAGGGTATTCTACGTGGAAAGAATACGATGCAGCTTGCAAGTTATCCTGTGCAAAGGAAATCGAACAACTGTTAATAAAGTGTGGTAAATCGGATAAGGAAATCATGAAGAAGATGACGGAGCATTGCTCGAAGTTTAAAATTCCTTACAAAACTTATTATCAAGAGGTATCATAAAGATGAGGAAATGGAAGATACTTGCTCGTCATAAATGTATTGTTGGTGCCACGGTCACAGAAAGTGTAGATGTATCCCAAGAAACTTCGATCTCAACGATTCGTCGATTCACGGCAACCATTCGTGGTTATCGTGGATTGGTTATTTATGAAGGAGATCCAAAACTTATCGATCTAAACCAAGTATTCGGAATCGTCCAGAAGATTAGAGATTGTATTGATACGGGAGATTTAGCTGTGATTAATAGGAATTTTCATGCTGCATAGAGTAGTCGAGGCGTATAGTCTGCGCTTCTTCAAGTTATTTTTTTTGCGAAAAGACATTTCAACACCAATTTTATGAGTATAATATATAAAACATCATTTATTGGTTGGAAAGAGATGTAAAGGATTTCTGAAATAGAAAGGGAGAAGTGTATGAAAAAAGCAATCTTCCGTGGAATTAAAACATTGACGGTATTAGTCGCTATGCTCTTCTTATGTACTGTCTTTTATATCACATATGTTCACTACTATGACCATTCAAACCATGATCAAATTTGGATGTACAAACTAACGATTGAAGATGCTGAGTACCTGGCATTCGTGTTAAGTTGGGTTTTCGCGAGTTGCTTGTTTATTATCTGGAAAGGAAGAAGAGTGAAAAATTGATCAGTAGAGAGAGGAGCCATGATAAGGCGATCCTCTCTTTTTCCTATTAAATAAACGACGTAGTAATAAGACTATCAATATTAATTGATTCAGGAACGCATATATATGTATCGTCACCTATACGTTGAATATCTCCCTCCAAAGCATAGACAACGCCAGTTAAAAAATCGAGGATTCGCTTTGAATTATGTGGGTCAAGCATCCTAATGTTTAAGATACAGGCTTGATTTCGACAAAGATAATCGGCAATATCCTGAGAATCGTTAAAATTTCTCGGTTCGACCAATCGGATGCAAGTTGTCTTTTTCCACGTAGCTTCCTGCGGGAAAGGGATGACATTGCGGGTTTCAACGATTCGATGCTTTGATACTTGTTTTGGTTTCTCTTCTATGAGTTCTTGGTCTGATTCGTATTCATCCCCTAAACCTAAATAGTCCATGATCTTATTGGCTATGCCCATTTGTCGTTCTCCTTCGATTATCGTAGATGTACAACTGGATTATACAATAGCATTCAGAATCTCAGAAGAGAATTATAAAGAACATAGTGAATTACAGTCTGAATCAAACCAATATCTGCTTTTAAAGTGAAAATTACCTTGTAAAAAAGTAGATTATGTAAAAAAAGAATGAAGCGTATTTGCTTCACTCTTCATAGAAAAAATCCTACCTATTACTTTTGAGACACTTCCAGCAATTGAGCAATAGATTCTAATTTCAAGTTGGATATCCAGTAATGCTGAAATAGATCTGTAACCTTTGGATGTTGAACGATATCTTCATCCAACGACTCAAGATATTTCCTACTGGTCAATTGCGTATTTTGGAGCATTTGGATAACTGACATTACCACTTCTGCTGATTTCGCATTGTGAGAGATGACAAGATTATCGTTAATCGTTTCCACATGATAAGCGAGAGGTTCCGTCAATGCAAATAATTGAGGAGGGCAATTTTCACTCTGACCAAGTGCTTCAATAAAACCAAATAAAAAGTGTTTACCATTTAACGCATCAATTTCTTGACTTGTATAAATACCAGGTTGAAAGTAGGTATCTGCGCTTTCTTTTCCTTCTGAGGAAAGAATCATATTGTAATGATCGGTACAGTCTTCAATTTCAAACCATCCCCAATTTTCACCCATAACCGTAATTTTTCGTTTGATAGGAAGTATTGTATTCATGATTCTGCAACCTCCTTTTTCGACTTTAATTTGTTTTTAAATTGCTCTCGTTCATCCATATTTGCAAAACGATAAGTAGTCAAATTTAGTTCCTGTTTTAAGGTTCCATCAACAGTAAGGAGTACAAAGCAGTTTTCGTTTACTTCATTGATTTGAAAAGTCTCTTTTAGTGGATGAGAGTACAGAAACAGTCCCTTTTGATAACTTACCTCAGACTCTTTCCACCAATTTAGAGAAATCACACGCTCGCCATAATTCCCACTGGTTATTTCCGCTCCTCGAAAATAACCAGCTTCTTTGATTTCATGTGAATCGCACCATATTTCAACAACAGGATAACCAACAAATTCGTCGAGCTTTTCTTTTGCTATTTCAAAATCCATATCTGTCGTTATGAGCACCCCGTCATCACAAGAGGTAATTGTTATCACATCATAGTTTATTTCATGATCATTTCGAGGAGGAAAAGAGATTTGTCGGAATCCGCTTTGATAAATGAAATAGAGTGGTTTCCTTTCGTTCTTGTATACGGTCAATTTAGTTCCTCCTCTTGTTTCTCTACGTCCCAGAGGCGAAGTAAGGTTTCGTTATAACTCCGCTCTAAATTTAGCCAAAATGCTTTGGGTATTTGCAAGATAGTTTCTAACCCTGAAGCAATATCAGGTGTAATTCTAACTATGCCAGAGAGTAGGGATTTTGTAATCTCTACATGAAGACCGAGTTCAGTAGATAATTGTTCAATTGATATTCCGCGATCTTCGATTACTTCCTGAATAGTTTCTCCAGGTGGAATTGCATAGTTTGGTTGATAACTATTTGAAGAAAAATTCATAGTTCTTCCTCCTTTGTTTTTCCTATTCAACGAGATTGAGTATCTCCAATTCACCACTTTTAGAAGAAATGATGATTTCTTCGAGTGTTTTACCTGCTTTATCTTTCCATAGCTTGTAGCCATCATTGAGATCTGGATTAGTGGTATCTGGCGAGAATTCATAAAGAAACACATCAATATTTACGGCTGTTTCCTTATCGAGGGATTTTGCAAGTATAATGGCTAAGTTCAAATCATTGGTTGGGTAGTAACGAGAAGAATAACCGTCCGATACATAAACTCGATAACGAGTAACGGTTGCTTTCTCAGAGGAACTCAAAAAAGATAAAATGTCTTTTCGCTCCTGTTCATCATTGGTCGTTAACTTGAATTCAAAGCTTAGTTTATTCGGAATAACTCTTCCGATTTTAACGAATAAGCGTAGATGTTTTTCTTGTAAAAACGATTCGAACTTAGTTACTACTTCATTCAGCGTTTCTTCATTTTCACAATAAACTACATAGTTATTGGGATGAGGATTTATTAACAATTTAATCATATAGATTGCTCCTTTATTATGCTTAGCTTCTATTAACCTGAGTGCTTAGCTTTAGAGTTCGATAGTCTTCTTTACTACATTTTTGGTGAATTGCAAAGGGAGTTAGTTGGGAGTAGAAGAACTTTTTAGATCGAACATTACTTCGAGTTCCGCCAAAAACGCAAATTACTTTATGTTTGGATTCTACGGTTAGAGATGAGGATGCCATATGGATTTACCCAATCAGTTTTAGCTATCACGATGTGGATCATCTATAGACAACTCTGTTTATTTTGTTACATATAGTATACGTGTTACCGAGGTTATCTTCAACCTTTTCATGTAAAAAATATTTTACTTCTTACAAAACGGATAAATAGCATTTCTTCGGAGGATGCGATCCTTGCCTTGTAATCTTGCTGCTAAATTGGTTGATGTTTGATAGAAAACTGGTTTAAGAATGAATCAGTTGCTTTTCGTCCCTTTTCTTTTGTCTGTAGTGAAAACTCATTATGAACACGTACATTATCATGCCGCTTTATTTGTTTGATCACAGTGGGACATTAATGAATATGACAGGTTTTTCATGCTCGGATCTGATTTTACGAAAAATGGAATGAAAGATGCTTTGCCAATGGAATTTCATGAAGAAGAAAAAGACACTACGAAAGTAGTTGTCTTTTTTTTGTACATATGAGTTTAAACGTGGTTGAACCAATCATAGTTGTACCTATAATCAACAACGGTAATAAATTATTGTTATCAACTTATAATCATAAAGTCCTAAAAATAATTATCAAGAGGAGGGAATATTGAACTGTGAAGGAAAAGAAAAAGAAACATATATTATCAAAATTAACTTCGATTGCATTAGCATTAGCATTGGCATCTCCGATTGTTACCAGTCAAATAACGCTTCCGATGATTGCACATGCAAATTCGGACACCATTTCAATCTATAATGATTCTGAGACTCTCAAACAAATTCAATCATCAAAACTTCGAATTTCTATGCAAAATGACGGGAAATACGGAATGAGATTGTTACCATCTGGTGCTTCAGTTTTTTACCCAGCCAATAGCGAAATTGGAACAACACTTACCACACTAAAGGAAAATGGTACAGCGACATTGTTTGGAAGCTTGCCATTAGACTATTTCGCGATTGAGGGAAATTCTATTGTACAGAAGAGGTCTTCTGCAAATTTTACGTATACTCTTCGAGTTTCTATCGTGAATCCAACAATAGAAGGTGGATATTTGAAAGTAGAGCTTGAAGCCTTAAATAAATCTGGTTCGAATCAAACCTTTGGGGACTGGTTTTATTGGGATACGATGGTCAATGGAAATGACAAATCTCCCTTTGAAGTAACGGATAATGGATGGAACAATTCAAGTGGCGGGGTACAAGTAACAGCTTTTCATCGAAACACATTTAACGTTGTAGATGCAAATCGTATATATATTGGAAATCACACAAGTGCCAACAATATTGATACTTTGGCTATAAGTCCAAGCAATTATACTGTTGGGCAAATCATTAGCCCTGGTGACACAGGTGCTGGATTTTTATGGGAACCCCAAACGATAGAAGCTGGCGCAATTCGAAAAAGCAGCGTAATTGTTGGGTTAGGTCCAAGAAATGCCACGCCTACATTTACAATGACATCGCCTGGGGATAATCAGACTTATTATCGTGGTCAAAGTTTCCAAATCATAGGTACAGCTAAGGACACAGATATCGGCGATACGATGTCAGTTAAATGGGCAATTGATGGAGGTACAGAGAATGTATTGTCAACGATTGTTGCAAATGGACAAAATCAAGCTTTTTCTTATAACTATACTTTGCCTAACAATTTGGCTGATGGTAAGCACACACTTCAAGTTTGGGTGATGGATAATAAGGGTGGCGTTTCGTCTGCAAATTCCAGAACATTTATAGTTAATAACTTCTCGATTCCAGGACAACCATTATTTTCGAATGTGTCAAATAACTCGATGACTGTGAGCTGGGATAAAAAAGGAAACGTAGATACAACGACATATGAATTGGTTAATACTACAAATTCTAATGCAACGATTAATACAGGCAACTCAAATACTTACAATGTAAAAGGTTTAAGCCCAAATACCCTATATATGTATAAAGTTCGAGCTAAAAATACAAGCAATGTCTATACTGCTTATTCAGCAGAAGGGACGATTGTCACTTTGGCTAATCCTCTAATATCAGGTGAGTTTAGTCGTAACGGTAACGTATTAGATGTAACATGGAATCCAAATGGAAATCCGACAGGAACCAAGTATCAGTATGAACTTCGCAATTCTTCTGGCGTTGTTGTGAAAAATGGAGAGTCAACATCTTCTTCTGCGAATATTTCTCTTTCAGGATTAACTGGTGGAGACTATGGAATATTTGTTCGAGCGATAAATCAGTCTGGTGTAGCAACGTCCTATTTATCGATTGGCACCGTAAATGCCGATGTAACTCCACCAAATATCCCATCCATTACAGGTAAGAGTGGATGGCAAAAGGATAATCAAACGGTATCCATTGAAAACAATGGAGATAATGTTGGAGGGTCTGGTGTAGGGAGAATTGAATACAGTTTAAGCGGAGCAACAACGGTAGGTTGGACAATTTATAACGCACCACTCTCTATTACAACAGAAGGAATTACTACAGTAAGTGCAAGAGCGATTGATAAAGCTGGAAACATTTCATCAGTTCATACAAAGTTGGTACAGATCGATAAAACTGCTCCAGTCGTATCGCTAACTTCTACTAACCAAACGCCGTCTAATCTTGATGCAGAAATATTAGTTTCAAGTGATGATACAATGAGCGGTGTTGCTGTGAAGAAATATGCACCTGAGATACAGAGTGCAAGTTTCTTTGAATCAGGTGGAACAGTCATTAGCGGTAATACATTCAAGGTTTCATTAAATGGGACATATAGTGTTTATGTCAAAGATAATGCTGGTAACGAAACAATTCAAACGATTGAAGTGAAAAATGTTGACAAAACACCACCGTCGATTGCATTAGTTCCTTCAACAACAGATCCAACAAATCAAAGTATTACAGTAAGTGTGAACATCACTGATAACGAAAATGGAGTGATAGTTCAGAAGTATGCGGTTGGTAATCAGAATGTAGGCTTCTTTGCAAACAGTGGCACAATTCTTAGAGGGAATACATTTGAGGTTTCAGCAAATGGAATATACACCGTTTATGCAAAGGATGCAGCAAATAATGAAAGTATGAAAACCATCACGATCACAAATATTGACAAGACAAACCCGACAACACCTTCGATAACACTAAACGGAAATGTGCTAATGGTTTCACCAGGAACTGATATTGGTTCTGGCGTTCATCGAACATTGATTCAGATTAATGGTAGTCAATGGTCAGCATACGCCACACCTATCACGCTTCAAGATGGTGAGTATACCATTCACGTAAAAACAATAGATAAGGCTGGAAATGAGAGTAGTGTTGCAACTCTTACGAAAGTAATTAATGTGAAAGGTCTTGAAAATGCAACAAAAGCCGTTGAAGATGCTGAGAAAAACATGGATCAGGTGAATGTAGATCGTGCAAAAGATCTAATTGGTGCATTGCCTAATATAGTAGAAAAAGAGATTTTGTTACATCGTCTGGAAGTTGTTCAAAAGACTATTGAGTTGAAAGTTATAGAACAACAGTTAGTCGAGATCGAAGGTAAAATCAATTCTGGAGAAATAGGAAAGGATAACATCCTCACTTTCAAAGACAAAATGAAGCTGCTGGAATCTAAAACGAAATTTCTTCCGTCTTATTTGAATACCGAAGAAGCCAAGCGAAAAATCGATTCGATTAATGAACAACTCAAGTGGATAGAAAAAGTTTTTGATTTAAACGAGAATAGTCCAGTAAATATCATCGAAGAATTGGAAAAACATGTACTTGGGATGGAAAATGGATTACTAAAAGATCGCTTGATTGAACATTTGAATAAAGTAAACGGTTATAGCAAAGCTTTGGAGCAAGTTGAAAAAGCGGAAAACACACTTGATGAAAATGATATACATCGAGCAAATGTATTGATTTACTATCTAAAAGAAGGGAACAGCAAAGAAGAATTGATCAAACGTATCAATCGAGTAAAAGTCATTGTGGATGCAACCAAATATGTTGTATTGACAGAAAAAACTCTAACTCTTTCTGATTTTACAAGGGCAATCGAAATGGTTGAAAAAGTTGAGAATACATCCACTAAATCACAATTAATGCAACGTCTAAATGCTGTGCAAAAAGTGGTTGAAACTATTGATCTTGTAAGTAAAGCAGAGCAGACACATTTGCAATCAGATATCAACCTTGCTCGTATCGAAGTTAGTAAATTACCAAAAGGATCAATCCAAGACGGACTACACATTCGACTGGATCGTTATGATGCCGCTTTAAACATGGGACAATCCAAGGTGAGAATGGCAGAAATAAATCCAACTACAGCAATCGTTAAAGAAGCAGAAGAAGCGATAAACAAGGTCTTTGAATCTCCTCAAAAACTAACTCTGGTTGATCGTTTGACAGTCGTCAAAAAACAGCTTGAGGATAAGCTGTTAAGTGAACAACTGGATATCGCAAAGAAGAAAGTGGCGAAGGCCGAGGAAATGAAGCGTGATCCTTACTTGACAGATGCGTGGACAGTTGTAAACGCCCTTCCTCCAGGATCGGAAAAAGAAGCATTGGTCGCACGAATGAATGCGCTTATTGCAGATACGGATTCCGGAGAAGGAGTAAAGGATCCACTGCTTGTTGAAAAAATCAAGAAAGCTACAGATAAAGTAAAATTAGCTGAAATGTACAAACGTGATCCCTATGTAACCGATGCTCGTAAATTGGTTACTGATTTGCCAGCAGGAGCAGAAAAGGACGCTCTACTTGCACGATTGAATGCAGTATCGCCAGAGAAGCAACCAACTGATCCTACCCATACGCCTGAGTATAAAGCGGCAGAGGCTAAGGTGAAGAAGGCTGAAACGTACAAACGCAATCCGTACCTATCTGATGCTGAAGCAGCGATTATGTCTTTACCCGAAGGAGCAGGTAAAGATGCTTTAATCTCCCGTGTAGAAGCGGTGAAACGTGCATTGGAGGCAGAGGCATTAGCAAAGCAAGTAGTTGACGCAACGAAAAAAGTAGAGTCCGCTGAGAAGTACAAGCGAGATCCTTATATCAGAACTGCGCAAGAAGCAGTTGATCAATTACCAGCGGGAGCAGATAAAAATGCATTGCAGAATCGCATGGACAAACTAAAAGATCCTGGTGTTGTTGAACAAACACCATTGATTGAAAAAGCTGAGAAAACAGTAGCGATGTATGAAAAATACCGTTATAGTGCCTATCAAAAGAAAGCACAGGAATCAGTTGATCAATTAGTCAATGGTAGTGTTAAATCGGCATTTCAAACTCGTATAGATGCAGTAGATATGAAATAGAAAACAACGTTGAGGCGGGAGATGAAACCCGCCTTTTGTTGTTCACAAGTAAAATATATTTTACAAAATTACTCTAAGGTTGTATAATTTAAATGTCTTTTCAACTCTCTGTATCTTTCATTCATGTATGCTCAGATAAGAAATGTGCTCTTTTGCTGGAGCTTGAGGAAAAAGGATAGGGTGGAGAGCTGAGTGAAGTTTTCCTCCTATATAGTGGAACGTGAATCCGAGTTTATATGCTGATGAAGGTTGAATATGAGAATGCAATAGAGATTCCTGGTGAGCATAGGTTCATGAGTAAACTAATTTTCAATAAAATTTGTTGAGAGAAAAATAAAGAAGGGAGATGTTAGATTATGAGAATGGGAAATCAGTATAAGCATTTTAAGGGTGGTCAGTATCTCTTTCAATATATTTGCTATCCGATTGACATGAGCAAGACAATGGAAGAGGCAACTTACGTGTTAACGGCTAAACATGCAGATACTCAAGAAGAGGTAAAAATCTTCGAGAAGAATGGAGTGTATTTCACTGATTGTTGTTTGTATATGGTTTTGTATAAACGAATATCGGATGCGTCGTTGTGGGTTCGGCAAGTCGATGACTTTTTCGGTTATAAAGAACATGAAGACGGTCGTTTTGAAAAACGATTTGTTTTGCAGAATGTAGTTGGAAAGGAAGGTGCAATGAATGTCGGTCTATAAACATGAAGATGGGACGACGGTGATTGAATTAGGTCTTGGAACAACCGCTGTAGGTATGGTTTATCCTGAAACGGGGAATGCGGCAGTTGGGATTTCCTTCTCACAGATGGGTGAAAACTTACAATCTGTTGGTGATAGGACGATTATTCATATTTGCAATGCTTCAGGAATTGTTTCCTATATGAAAGCGATTATAGATTTAGCTACTACATGGGAGATCACTGGAGATGATCCTGGAAAGATTTCAGAAGTTAAAAAACAAATGGATCTCCTTCACAAAACCCTTCACTCAATGGGATAATAGAAGTGGAACCATAATGAGAAGGGAACAATCAGTTAATGAATAGTGTAATTAATGAAATCATCGAAGAATTAGGAAAGAAAAATTTCTCTGACATTCTTCATTTGCGAACCATGTTAATCAATTCATTGACTTCGTTTGCCTATGAAGGATCAGAATCGGCTCATAAAACCTTACGTAAAGTAAAAGAAAAGTCAATGGTTGAACAAGTAGCATGGATTTATCATGATTTCCCCGATCTTCGCGAATTAGGAGAGAATGTATCGAAGAAAACAAGCTAAAGCAGGCAAATTGCCTGCTTATTTTTATTTCTTATACCGACCACAGACTGAAAAATTCTTCATCCGCAACAAAAACCAACTTTCTAATAGTTGGTTTTTGCTTTTTATTAGAATAAAGCAAGGCTTGCTAACTTGTTGACTATAGTCTATAATATTTATAAGGTGACAATAAACAATGAAAGGTAGGGGTGTTATGACAGAATGGGTGATTTTGCTTGTTATGATTACTATTTTGCTTTCTCTTTGGGTAATACATGCTAATCGAAAGAAAAAGCGAGCAAAGAATGAGAGGGACTCCTTTCATACGACTGCATCAACTGATTCTAAAGAGTCAAGCGCTTCACTAAGCCGAGAACTCCAAAGTAGACAAGCTGACATTGAAAAACGAAATATACATTCATATGTACCAACTCAAGGTTCCTATCGTTCGGCGCCTTCGCAAAGTCGTTCATCTTCTCCAAGCACATCACCGTCTCGTAGTCGAACTGACGATGACGATGACGACGACTATCGCAGAGGGTCTTCTGGATCTTCTGGGTCAGAAGCAGTCGTCCCTACTTTTGCTGGATTCGGAATGGCAGCTTCCAGCTCCCATGGATCTTCTGGATCTTCTGGATCTTCCAGTTCAAAAGGTCATTCGTCGTGCAGTGGTGGAAGCAGTTGTAGTAGTGGAAGTAGTAGCAGTTGTAGCAGTAGCAGTTGTAGCAGTTGTAGCAGTAGTTAAGCGTAGGGATATGTAATCCTACATGAAGCCCTTTCATAATCAGAAAGGGCTTTTCCAACATGAATCAACTATTAAATTGCAGAAATGAACATTCAAATAGAAAGGAGGGTGTCTATGGGTATGGTTAAGTTTCATCCGAAACATCCTCCGTATCTTACGATGGGGATGCAAGCACTTTGTTTGCTTATCATGATTTGGATTGGTTTACAATACACAAACGATATGGCTTTTACTATTTTCTTAGGGGTAATTGCTCTCTTTATCGGATCGGAAATTCTGGGAGATCTCATTCATTATCGAAGTCCTAAACCAACTGTTCTTGTGTTTGATAAAGGGATAGTGGCACACTACCAATTAATCGTATGGGAAAGAATCGAGCTTGTAAGTATCAACGATGAAGAGATGACGGCTAAGATTCAATTGAAAAGTAAAAATGTAATCCAAATTCGACTTTCATCATTAAAGGAAACACCTGGGCAATTTCGTGAAGCTGTCAAGTCCTTTTCACCTCATGTTGTGTTATGACCCTATTGACTGGTGGCACTGTGTTGGACGTTTCCGATATCGGGGCTACACAGAGAGAAAAAGGTTTCTGTAAAGCTCGTCCAAGTATCATCTTTCATACCAGTTCCAAAAGAACATACAACAGGATTGGGTAATTAAGGAGTGGATCAAAAGTGAACGGCATTCGACGAAGCGCTGATGAACCTGATAATGTGAAATTGGATAAGATTGAGTTGGATTCTGTGCAGGAAGCATTCCATATTATAAATGCCACAGTAGATCGTCATACAAAGTCACGAAAGCTACAGCAGTTGTTGGGGATTTATGAAAGACTTGCTTGAAGAAAACCGCAATTAATAGGAGTTGAGATGCTGTTGACGACAACGATTAGAAATCTTGAGCATATAGCGATCCCATCTAAAATAGGAATCAGACAAAAGGGATTTCTCGAAAAGGAATTACAATCAATTAATCATGCAATCGGTGAAGATCTGCATCGAAAACTAAAATTACTGTTCTACCGAAATAACCAACATGTAAGTGAACATGAGTTTGATCTGAGATTGGTCGAATTGAAACGTTATTTTATTATGTGTTCGGTCTTAAAAGATGTTCCCATGTTTAGTGAAGAAGTTGATGAAGTTTGGCACACGTTCATCCTCTCTACAAGAGACTACGAAAAGTTCTGTTATGACTTTATGGGTGAATTTCTTCATCATCATCCCGCGACAGTGAGAACGCCAAACCCACATGGCAGAGCATGGTTCGATCTGATTTATACTCAACTTTTTGAGTTTACTGAGTTTACAGGATTGACATGGGGTGCTTTCTATTTAAATCCATTACGTAAAAGTCTGATCGAAGAATTAAAACACGCTCCTGAAGAGGAACTAAAGAGTAAATACTTTAGACTTGGGGCTAATGAAGAGGTTGTAGATGTATTGGTTACACTTCTAAGAGAAGAAGTGAAACTCGCTTTTGACAAAGGCTTCTCTCTTGAAAAGCATCCATTCACTTCAAAAGAGCAAATTCATTTCTTAGAGCAAGCTCCTTACTTCGCGCAAGCGATGATTTTTAATTCCTCTTATAACAACGAAGAATATCTGAAGAGAATGTACGACGTGCAAATTGGTTCGAATGATAAATCTTCTGTGGCTTGTGGAAGTGGAAGTGTAGCTTGAATGAATCGTCAATATAAATTGAACCGTTGAAAGGGATGGAATACATGAGTAGTCAGGAAAAAAAGATGGGTGAACGATATCGTCCAAAGTTCGAAAGCGCAAAACATGTATGCAAAAAAGAAGTGGCTGGTTTGTCTCGAATTGAGAGAATTGAAATGAAATGGAATCTTGGTATGTTTATTGCCTTACTAACAGTTCTTCTTGTTGGATGTTCTCCTGCGGAAAGTATCTATAACAACGTTTTGCTCGATAATGTTGTTGTTGATAAAGTTGAATTAAAATTAGAAGGAAAAATAACAAATTATTATGTAACAATGACAAGAAACAAAGTGCAAGAGAACTACAAGATACGCAATGGAACAGATGGAATCTATCAAGAAATGCTCAATTACATCAAATCTTCCAAATTTAATGGAGTAGAGCCAAGATTCGATTTCATTGTTGATGAGGAAGCAAAAGAGATTAAAGGGATTGCGCTCGTCAAATCAAAAAAGTAATGCAAAATCGAAGTCGCCTATAAAGCGGCTTTTTTATATGAAATATGAAAAAGGACTCTTTTTTGAGTCCTTTAGATTTATATTAATTGTTATTTTCGATATATTTCACTTGTTCGTACCATTCGAGATCGTTACTTAATCTATTAGTGATGTACTCTTCAACATGAGCATTTGGAATAGTCAAGGTAAAAGATCCAGTTCGTTCTGTAAAGTCTAATACTCCTAAGTATTCATTAGGTAATGCATTTGGATTGAGTTTTTTTCCTGCGTTTTTCCCCGTAACGATTTCAAATTCATTTTGTAGACACTTTATTCGCTCAATCTCAACTTTTGTACCTAAAAAGAATGCTCCGAAAAACAACTTTTCATATCTTAGAACGTATTTGTGATTTTGACCAAACAAAGGGCTATCTTTGGAACCTCGAAACTGATAGTTGATTTTTTTAGGATTAGAATCACCATTTTCGACTTGAAGATTCTCAGTGACCTGAATCAGATCACCTTTGTATTTGGTTCTTAAATAATCAGCTTTATTTTCTTCATCAAACATTCTTATTATTATGCTGATTAATGAAATGAGAACCATGATTAATACAAATATATATAATTTATCCAACCCATATATTTTCTTTGAATTAGATTCAGGACTCATGAAATCACCTCAAGATATAGTCATTGAAGTGAATTGTAATATACAAGTTGACTATAGTCAATAAATTAATGTGCGAAACAAACTGAATTCAGCTATATTTATATCGGAATCCATGTAAAATACATAGAATTCAATTAGATAGGTTTCTCGTTTGAAAAATGAAAAAGGAGAGGTTTGTATGAACAACTTGATCACAGCATGGCATAATGTCGTTTTATTTGTAAGCGGTTTGACGTTGTGGCAGTGGATTATTATTGGATTCGTTTTCTTGTTTTTATTTAAAAAGCCTCTAAAACGATTTGTAAAGAGACAGATGAGAAAGGTGAAAAAACTGATTATGCAACTGGTTCGTTTGTATTTTATTGGGATGTAATCATAAATAGAGAGAGGTAAAGTCTATGATTAGGTTAAATTTATTCACGGCTCTTTGTACTGGAATCATTTCTTTGCTTATTTATTGTTTGGGTAGCTTGATTGTAAATTCAATCTCAAATGCTATTGAAGATCCAATCAGATTTGCTTCAACAATTTACGAAGAATTCCAGAAAGACCATGATGTGTTCGACTTTTTGGGTTTACTGTTGGATCAACTGCGACGGTAACGTTGGAGGATAAGATGTGAAAGGCAATTATACAAAGGAATAAATCATTTTTGGAAGAGGAGAATGAAGAATGAATATCTCTGAGTACGATGTTGAAACAAATGAAGAAGCGCTCCTGGTAGATAAGAGAAGATATAGAAGTTTAGAGAAAGAATTGGAACGTACAAGAGAAGCACACCGTGAAGAGAATATTGAGGGCAGAGAATGGCGTATTTGCGATCATGTGCTTACAATGATGGAAGCAATACAAATCGACCTTTCTGAACAAGAAAAACTGTTAGAAACCAAACTAAAGGCTCTACCGATGAACTATTCGCAGGCAAAAGACATACAGGATTTTCTTGATAAAGGGTTTGGGTTGAAGGTGAAATTGGTTTGTACACCAGAAGAAGCGTATGAACTTAACAGAAACTTTTTTTGCTCAGCACGCTCCAAGAACAAGTGAATGATTTTGAAAGAGAGCCTATCTAATCGATGGGCTTTTTTTATTGTATCACAACTGACTATAAAACACAGTTAAACTGATGGTTTATTGACCTCAACAGAAGTTAAATTAAAATAAAAGATATGGACGAAGAGGGGTATGATGAACGTGGTTGGATATATTGAAAAACAAATCAATGAGTGGATCGTGAGCGGAGTGTTGCTCAGTTTGAAGATTTTGAAACAGCGCGGTGAAAGTATGAGTATGCATGGAAGGATTCTAAGTTATGAGCCAAGTCTCGGAACAATCCTGCTTTATGAGGATGATCGTAAAAAAGTCGAAAATATAACGATCTATGAAATAGAGAATATGGAACCAGCTTTAAGATGACTTCATTTTATCACGATTATAAATTGATAAATGAAGAGGAGTACCAACACTTCTCGGATTGTCTCCAGCGAATGATTTCTAAAGATCAAGATTGAGTTAAACAAGAGTCTACTTTAAAAAGTGGGCTTTTTTGCAATAATCGAATGAATTTTCCATAGAATAAAGGAAACTCATAAAACAGGTTTTTCATAAAAAACAATAGCAGGCTTATTATGGCAATTTATTGAAGAGGTTTGGTGGGTAGAGAACAAAAGATCGATCAAAGATTTCAAAATGGTTTTGTAAGATTATCGTATTTAGGGAGGATTATTTTTATGAGAAGAAGCCTTTGGAGAGGTACATTTACAATCAAAATCCAATTTTTAAAAGAAGAAGATAGATTCAACCCTGTTTTCCATGTAAGTAATGCTGAGAAGGAAGAGGCTACAATCCATTTTGAAGGTTCCTTGAAAGGGGCAATCCTTTATGTTTTAAAAACCTACCGAGAATGTTTTGCCGTAAGTGCCAATTTCTATGACTCTAATCGTAATTGGCTAAAGGAAATTAGTTTTTGATGAAGAATAAGTAGGTGATTCTACATTGAATTATTTTCGATTTGAAATCAAAACAGTAAGAGGAATGGTGTTAACCACTCGCTTTAGTGGAACCGAAGAAAGTGGTATTCGTTCGTGCAAAAAATATATCAAAGATTTTAGAGCAGATTTCCCAGATGCAACTCTTCGAATTGTTATTTTTGAACGTGAGAGAGTAAAGAACAGATGGGAGCTACATGGGATGCCATTTGATTACAAGAAGACATTAATTTCAAAACCAAAAGATAAAGATGGAATAGAAGGAGATGTTAAAAGTCATGATGCTGAAAGCATTTGATATTTTCGACATGTTAGATGGGATTGATAAGGAGAAAGCATTTGAGATTATGAATGAGGTGCAGGAATTCTGCTTGTACACTCCTGAAAAAAACGGTATGGGGATATGCTTAATAGAGCAAAAAGAGAATATCTTGAGTGTCATCCAAAAACACGCAATTGAATTGAATCTGAAAGTACGAGTTCAAGGAAATTTTATTAATCTATCAACAACGCTAATGGGTGAAAACGTCGATTGGAATGACATTTGGGTTGGTGACACTCGGATCAACTGCAAGGATTTTTGGAAAGAAGTGGTCAGTCTGGTATCCACTTGTGAAGAACGGCTGATTGAGGCAGATAACTTCGCGGTTGAATGGCATTGTATTAAGAAAGAAGCATTGAAGAATGTTATCGATAAAATACATGAACAATCAAAAAAAGAATTGGAAAAGAGCTACGCAAATCTTGTAAGCTCCTGGAGCAATATGAAAGAAGTTCCGTTGTTCTAACATTCCAGAATTGATATTCATAAAAAAGGATGATGAATCATAATGAAACGATATGTGATTAGAATAGGTAACGAGTATGTTAAATGGGCAAACATTCTTTCAGTTGAAGGAGTTGTTAGCATAAACAAGATAGAGTGTACACCTTATTTGATTCAAGCGCGTGTTTACAATGAAGTTGATAAAGAAGAAGATTTACTCGCATGGGAATCTTTCTTAAATATGAAACATGCCGATGGATTTACTGGGTTTGCTTATGAGGAAATAGAATTTGTAATGAAAGACCAGTTAAAGCCTGGTGACTGGTAAGAGGCTCTCGGATGAATTTTGGTGCTGGAGTCGCACTATGACCTGAAGAATCTGTGCGATTAACTGGGTTCTGTTATTGTAACATTATAAAAATAGTGGAAAGCAGTTTATCCATTTATTAAAATTCTTATTATTGTTTCTGTGTGGTGCAAAGTAGAATAAGACATAAAAAGACAACCCAAAACATCTATCGGGTTGTCTTTTTCTTTATTCAGCGATCCAAGTATTAATGTGCATTTGCAATTGTTCTGGAGGAATGGAACTTCCTATCCCTCTTGGACTTCCTCCTATCGTATCAGAGCCTCCCCACCCACCCTCTTTGCACCCTTCGATCTCATTTAATCGAGGGAACCAATCCGTGAGGTTGAAACCTAAACTGTATGGTGTCATTTTACCGATGACATATGTCCATTTGCCATCAGGTCGTTCTCGAACAGAGATGAACTTTTTAATACCATCTGATATCATACCTTTCCGTGCTTGTTCTCCGATTTCTTTCACCATAGACCAACCTTTTCCACCTCCGATGACTTCATATGAGGTGTTAAAGTAATCAACCTTATCGCCTTTTCCAACAAGATAATGAAGTATGTTGCGCTCTACGGATTTGATAATATCGAAGTAATCCTGGGGATTGTTTTTCTCCAGAATTCCGCCAATTCGAGCTTTCTTATAAGGCATGAAGATCCATTCTAATTCACGCAAAAAACTGGAGTCTTTCGAAAATGGATAGGTTCCAGCTGTAGTATCTAACATATCTTCAAAAAATAGCAACTTATTTAGTAGGGGGTCGGAGACTTTGCATGCCCATTCTGGATTGTGTAGCAAGAAATAAGAGAGACAGACATCTTCATCGCAATCATTCGCATAGATCGTGAACGACAATTCACCGTTTTCATCACGATAACAATCAAGTAATCCTTGCAAGATGGCTTTTCTTACTTGATCACAAGTTGCTCTGGTAGCGAGGCGGTTCACTCCTTTGTGATGGTCAAAATTGTGAATTATCTTTATTTCATCGAATACAGTAGGATGATCCACATAACCGTCAATCGCAATGGATCGAATAGGAGCTTTTCGCTTAAAGTCTTTCCACGACACGACCTTCCCAGGCTCTATAATTAATTGAATTCCGTTCATCATTGACCCCTCATTTCCAATTACTATATGTAAATATAATCAAAATATGGACAATAGTCAACGGTCGTGGTAAAATATTATTTACATAATTACGATTCGAATCTACTGATATTGATTAGTATCTAAATAAGGACTACAACTCGGCTTTTTCTTATTGTTCGCCGTCATTGAAAAAATTGTTTCGATGGGGTAAGTCATTCGGATGACAAGTGGAAAATACTATTCTGATGCATCGTAGTGAGTTTTCTCGATATTGAATCACTTAAAAAGGAGCGTGTTATATGAAGAAACTATATATGTTGAAGGCAATGGACTCACATGATACTGAGGTAAAGCTTACAATCGCTGAAAATGACTATGAGGCGAGGAAAGCCTGGAGTTTTCATTTTGAAGATGGCGGATATGCAACTGGCTCGACAACACTCATTGAAGAAGTAGATGGACATATTGTTCGAGTCGAAGAGAAAGATGCCATTTCCATGTACTTCGTAACAACATTTCAAAAACTGGAGAGAGAGGAAAACGGTTTTTGGGAATTAGGAAGCAAACGCACGGTTGGTTTTTATCCGACACTTGAAGCTGCTCAAGACACTGTTATCAATAATCGCTGCGATTTGCGTGAAAACATTTATGATTATGCTGTGATTGAAGAACTCGGAATTGGTCTGTATCCAACAACCGGAATTATTGAATTGTACAAAGTACAAAACCCGATGGTACTAAAAGAGGGAAAAGAGGTTTATGATCCCGATTTATTATTTGAAAAAATTGAATTACCAAAAGAGTTTCCAACAGGAATAGTTTTTGGATGACGATGTAGGAAAGGGATGGTAGGAAACGAGGTGTAATCATTTTCAATGAATGGTGAGTTTAGTACGATGGATTTCTGAGGAATGGATAGGAGATCAAGTTTTCGCTGGAACAAAAACAACCCTGATTTTCTTCGAAGTAAGAAAAACAACTTGATATTAAAAATGAATGGGTGATGAAATGATAACAATTAATTATTGTGTTGAAGGTACTCCATATTCCGATTTTGAAGCCGAGGCAGTCGTTGAACAATGGTTCCGCAATGGTGGTTCAAGTGTTTATCACGTTTCAACAGAAAATGTTATTTCGTTTGTTCGAGTAATGGTTGCTGAAAGTAAAGTGAGTCATACAGATGTACAGATACAATACAATGGAGAAAATCTCGAAATGAACGAGTACGCTGTCTTTAAAAAATGGGCAAAAGGATTCTGTGATTTCAATAACGAAAATGCCACAAGAATCATTAAGGCTCAAAATGCAAAGCGCAAATCTCGACGAAATAAATAGAAGCGAATATGAAATAAGCAATATTATGTCAGAATAGTTATCCCATAAATGGGATAGCTATTTTTTATTTAAAAATCAAACCTTTCAACCATGAAGATTGTTGTAGTTTTTCCTTATGCAAGACCGAAATTTTCCATTAAATGATTTACATAGTCAACTAATCGTGATATATTGACTATAGACAATTGTCTATAGTCAATAGCGTTTATCATGACAAAAGGAACGACAATATGTACAATGCTTAAAATATAAAGGGGATCTATATATATGGTGATCACAATGTCTCGCTACAAGCGGAGTGAATTGGAAAAAGCGGTACAAGAAAAGATGGATCAAGGTTGGGTCTGTATTGGTGGAGGTATTCATGAAGTGGGTAGAGAAACGAAAATTTGGGGTTTTGAGGATGGAAAGGTATCTAAGTATCGTGGAAGAGACGTTCACAAAAAATACATGGTAAAAATGGAAAGACTCGATGTGGTAAAGTCACCAGCATAACAAAAGAGGCTCCTACAAAGAGCCTCTTTTGTTAATACTTTTCATTGTGTCCAAATTCCCTGCCTGCAAGAATCAATCTTTCACAAAGTTCCTTTGCATTGAGTAGATCGGTAGGGAAGGCGAAGAGTATCGAGCAATTTTGCAATTGATTCCCCGCAAGATCAAAGTATAACAAGTTTGTTTTTCCGTTCTGTTCAAGTAAACCATAAGCATCATCAGTAAAATAAGATGTATGTAAGTGTTCGTATTGAATGTCATCACCGAATTTTTCATGAGAAGCCTGCATGCAAAGAGATAAAACTTCATCTACCTGGAGTCCCATACAACTTCCTCCTGTTTCCATATTTTCACCATTATACAACCAGTAAGAATGTTATGAAATAGTGAATAGATTTTTCTCGCGAACTAATTGTACAATATTGAATCCTGTCAAGAGCGAAATTTAGATGGAATACTCATTATAAGTTCTTGCTCTTTTCGATAGTTGTAAAGGAGAGTCTTTTTGTATGGAGGGATTCATTCTAATTAAGTGAATACAAATAGCCCTATTCTCGGATTCCACACCGTATAATAGGGCTTTCAATTTAAATATAGTCGATATTGGGTCATTGGAATCCTCCTTACGATAGCAATTGTGTTGCTGCGTATGCAAAGATTACACCAAGAGCCATAGAAAGTACATCGCCTGGAATTTCTTTAACCCATGAATTGAACATTTGTATTCACCTCGCTACTTTTTGGATTTATTCATGTATGTAACCTTTTAGATAATACCAGTGATATTTGCTATGTTTGTAATGATTACACCAACCCCAATTGCGAACATATCACCAATAAAACCCTCTTTCATTTTCACGAACACTTGTTTCATTTTAATATCCTCCTTATATTCTATATGTAGGCTATGTATTGTACGTTTTTGAATGTCCAACCACAAAATATTGATCTTGTTAATTTGAAAATACCATAGCAAAAAACGTATGTCAATAATTTTTTACCACAATATGTAGATTTAGGGATGTCTTTTAAAAAATAACGTAAATTTCTTATTATTAGACACTATTCGACTGATAAAAAGGTGACATTTATAAACATTGTTTCATAATGAGAATAGTAAAGCACACAAGATATAGTGATGAAAGTAAATTAACATTTTATGAGGAGGAATATATGAATCACAATATGGAATTTCAAGAAGGTATTAGTGATATTCGAGAAATGGTTGAAAGACAAAAACATATTGACTTTTGGAGTTATGAGGCTCGAAAACTTTGCGAGGAGGTGGAAAATACTTCAGATAATTTTCAAAAGAGGGAATTATATTTGAGACAATTAGGTCACGTTAATCAGACCTTGCACGAGTTAAAGAAAACAACACCTGAATATCAATCTCTTGTTGCACAGCTTAGACATGTTATATCTGCATTTATGGAAGTGCAAAATATGACCCTTGCCGAAGTTGCAAAGCGTGCGCATGTAGAAGAAGATGTAGTCAAAAATTGCCTCAGAAATGGATTTAAAAATGATGGAGTAAAAGGAATACGATTTGGGTTATGGGCAATCAAGGAATTTCAATTGGACGCAAATAGATATCTTAGATTCTTTCTGTAACAAGCATGGAAATAGATTGATTTCTCTATGATGAAAAGAAAATGCAGGAGGTGAGATGTTTGTTCGAACAAATTGCAATGCGTTCTATTGATCTTGCATTATTTCTGGATATTTACGATGAACTCAAGGAGTCTGAGGGTGATAACGCCTCTGAGATATTATTATCCAGTTCATTTCTACAAGTGATGAAAAAAGATCCTGAATATGCTCAATGTCAAGGATTGGATTATTGGGTTGCTCAGATAACACAGGAATGGAAAGATAACCATTAGTACCTGTAGGGTATAAACAATCATTCGTCCAGGAATGTAAAGAAGATGTATTGTCTCATTCAGTTACAATGGATTGGCGTGCGCATGCCACGATCTGTGGCGAAGGGTTTTCCTTCCATAAAGGATAAAGGTGATGCTGAAAATGTCGCTAATGACTATTCAGAAAAAAATGGGAGGGATTCAAGTGACGAAAGAAAGATACGAGAAGCATATTGAACGAATAAAAGAGATGGCGAAGAAAGATGGTTTTACAGATGAAGATCTTGCAACCATGTTTCTTGATGGATTCTTTGGACGTGGTAAAAAGACAAGTTCTTGTCGGATTATGCAATTAGTAACGCTTGCCTATTACAGAGGCTGGATGAGAGGAATTAAAACAGTTTGGGAAGGTCAGCAACCCATTGTATTGAAGGGCATAGGAAATGGGAGTCATTCGTTGGATGATTAAGGATATCATAGAAAGTCATTTCTTAAAAAGATTGGTTTATCAACCGAGGATATACCACGAAAAATCGTTGATGTCATCACAACACTCACGAAGTTGAAATCGCAAGAAGAACGGATGAAGCTGTTGAAAAACTTACCTGATGAAATACTCAGATCCGTGTTTAAAATAGTGGATATACATGTCTCTTTACAGGGCAATCTTTAATTGGGGTAACGAAATCTACGGTTATTGGAGTTGTTCAAATTGAAGAAGTCAATAGTTTTTTTCGTTTGATAGAAAACAAGCTGCGGCTGGCTGGTAAGCTGACCTATGCAAATGTTTCAGATGCAATAGACGCAGGAATAGGTGACGGGTTAGTAGGTATGGATGTTATCTTGTGGATAGCAGCACTCTTTAATCCTCTTTTCTTGATTGACGCTATTCCAAATTCAATCTTCTTATACGAATGGAATAAAGGTACTAAAGAACGGAGAATAGAGCGTGAGAGGGAGCTGCAAAAGCTTAAATGTAATGTAATGTAAAGGGTGAAGTGTAGTCTCGAACAGATGCTACGCTTTTTTCTTTTTGTCAGTTTGTATGGAAACGATTATTATGTGCTAAAATGGCATTTAGATAACCTGGATTGGAAATGATGTAATGGAAAGAAAGAAACGACAGTCTCAATACATGCATAAACAAGAAGAATGGAAAAAATTATACGAATCTGGCTTGTCTTTTACGCAAATTGGAAAGCAGGAGGGACTGCATTATACAACGATTCAAACAGTGTTAAAAGAAGTCGTGACACCAAGACCTAAAGAAACCTACGCTCATATGATGGAGAAATGGGTAGAATTGTATACAAGTAATGAATGGTCAGCAAATGAAATTGCACAAGCTGATGGCGTTGATACCGCTACAGTAACGAAATATCTGAAAAAGGCTGGTGTTAATCTTAGGAGAAAAGTAAAGAAAACTTCTCTATTTGAAACAGTTGTATCCGAATGGATCAAGCTGTATGAAGAGCCATACGGCTTGTCTTTACAAGAAATTGCAGATCAATATCATACCTACCCACAAACGGTACATAAACATATCAAAGATAAGGTACAGATGCGTGAGTACGCGGAAACATCTCGGTTGTATTCAATTAAACATGCAGATTATTTTAATAACATCGATACTCATCAAAAAGCATATTGGCTTGGTATTTGGTTTGGAACTGGTTTTATTTCAAGACAAATTGGAGGATATGAATGCACGCTTGTCGTTTCTCTAAAAGACAAGAATACGTTAGAGAGATTTCGAAAAACGATTGGTTATGAAAAACCAGTCAATCTGGTAAAGGGAAAAGGTTTTGACCAGACTCATAGTGGTCAAGTCGCGAAACTTAGAATCAATAATCGGGAGATCTATAAGGCTCTTCTTGCTCAAGGGCTGATAAATAACAAAGGAGATGAACTACGGTTTCCTATAGGTTTAGAGGAAGAATTCTATAATAGTTTTGTTTTAGGCTATTATGAGGGAAAGGGAAGTTGTTATAACACTCGTAGCAAAGATAAGAAAGGTAGAGTCTACACGCAAACAACATTGACCTTTTTTGGCACGGAGATGTTTTTGGATGAGTTGTTGAAAATCATGGCAAGTCATACGAACGTTTCTATGTACAAGGGATCATCTACAAATTTACGTGATGGAAAGGAATATGTTATTCCTCATATTCAAATTTCAGCAAGAGAGGGAATCGTAAAGATCGCAAATTGGTTGTACCAATACGCGGAAGATTTCTCAAAAATACGAGACATTAAAACTATATTGAAAGAACGCGGGTAGGTCGGGGAGAAATCTTCGGCTTTTTGTTATGTAATAATTCTTGATTTCACGATCCATATAGATTGATCGCTAAACAGGAGGGAATGGTGCATATGTTTCAAGTAGAATTGTTTGCGAATTTTGCTCTTCGAGAGTTGTTGCCGTGTGAAATTAGAAGGGTTCTTCCAAATAACATAAAGGGGAGCAGGAATAACACGGTCATAGCAACTTTTGAATCGTTCGATGAACGTGATGTGTTTGTAAGTATGATTAGGCAATCTGCTTTTCAATACCGCCTACTTCCGTAAAGATGAATGGAGCCATTAACGGCTCCATTTTTCTTCATTCTTTTTTGAAAGTAAATTTTTATGGCACTTCGTATAGGAAGAGCACATACTACATCCAGTAGGCAACGTTGATTTGTGAGATTTAACACTTAATTCGTTAATTAAGCGTAGAAGCAGTTTCGAATCATCGTCATCTGAAAGGAACTCCATGCCATATTGAAAATATCCGTTTTCTAATGTTTGTGTTCGTTTCAACATTCCATGGATAATGATTGGTTTGTCACAAATGATCGTAGATACTTCTAATATAACATCATCTCTTGGCGGAATATAAAGGTGGCTTTCAAAGCGAAGACCTCCCGCTCCAATATCTCTGACACAAACATATGCTTTTTTTGAGTCAACAAGTTGTTCTCCGATATTTATGATGCGAATCTCCGCACATAGGTTAGATCCGAATTGATGACGAAAAAACCTTCGACGATTATCCTCTGTAATACTCATCTTTGTTCCGCTCCTTTCAAAGAAAAATCCTTGCGTGTTGATTGAGAAATTATATAAATAGCTGATTCGAAATATTCAAATTGAGTTTCTTTATGACGCTGTACCTTTTTAGAGAATTCACCTGTCTTCCAATATATAAAACAATTAATTCGTTGACAATAGTCAATAATAAGTAATACAATGCCTGCGTAGAATGGTAAGAAAAATATTAGGAGGTGTTTATATGGAAATTACAGGCGTATCGAACGCTAATATTCAATCCATACAAATGAAGCAATTAAAACAGCCACAGAAAACAGAAAAGACTAAAGAGCAAGGACAGCAAATCCATACGAATGGGCACCAGAATTCGCAAGAAGTGGCAAAAAAACAAGAAGGAAAGGTTTCAAAAATAGAGATGCAGGCTGATGCACAAAAAGCAGAAACGCAATCTCACAATGTTACCAAACAAAAAGATACTACTGCACAATTGTTGAAACGAATGGAAGCGCAAGCCGCGATGCATCCTGCGTTTCATCAAGTGCAAGAACAGAAGAATGCTCTATCAAAAGTAGAAGCAACGAAAGAGACAACGAGAGTTGCTGCTACAACGAATGCCAATACAGAACGAAAATAGATTTGGAATTGAGACATTTCTTGTTGAGGGAGTGTCTTTTTTCTGACCGGAGGGAAGTTCTTTATGATCAATAAAATTTGGAGGATTTGTGCACCTTGTATTTCTATAATCTCACTGGTTCTTCTGCTGTCTGCATGTGATCTTGATGAGATGAAAAAACAGGCAACTCCGCCTGTCATATTTAAAGGATCAAAAGTAGGATGGTTTACCTCACCACAAGATGTTGAAATTCAATATTTCACTTCGAATGATAGGGAGAAAGAAATGGGTGGTGCCGAAACATTAATTGTTTTCAAATATATTAATGGGCGCTTTCCTTACTACTCTGTTTTTCCTGTTAAACAAACGCAAGAAGGTTATAGCATCATTGGTACAGATTATGAAAGTTTTTCAGTCCCTGATCCAAGAGCTTTTGGTTTTTCAGCAGTTCAAAAACTTGATAAAAAGAATGGGACTTTTAAGATGACATTTGAGAATACACATCAGTACGAAAAATTTTTAGAAGGGGTAGAAGGCTGGTACAGAGTCCTTGACTATTACAAGAGTCTTGAAAATGCAAGTAGAACCGTAGAGGGTTCAGAGGCATCTAATTAGGATGCCTCTTTTTTAATGCAAAACTTTATTAATTTAACACAAGAAATCTAAAACTTATACGTGTTGACTATAGACAATATTATGTGTACAATCGAACTTGCAAGGGATAATGTAGTCAACGGCTGTTATTAAGTTGACTATAGTACATAGGTAATCTCCTATGTAATTTGCACAGTAGCTTAAAAAGCTTACTTGTTTCATTATTGCGAAACGGTTGTGTAAGTACAATATGTGTTGCCCAAGAAGGGTTAACACATCAAATCAGAGGAGGAAATAATATTGGGTATTGAAGTTGGCGGATCTAATCAAGGGCAAGGTAGAACACTTTCTTTGGGAGGTGCTATTCCTACGCCTGCACCAACTCCTAACGTACAACCATCAGCCGCTCAAGCGGCGGCACCTAAACTGGAGCTGTTTAAATCAGATAAACTCTTCCTGGTGAAAGAACAAGGTAGAGTTGAGGAAGTACGGTTTGGTGGTGGTTGGGATCCAGCAGAGATGGGTCTACCATGGGATCTCGACTTGTGTGCCATTATTTTAGATGCATCTGGAAGTGCGCGAATGGGTAAGTTTGTGTGTTTTGATAAGCGTTACCATGTTTCAGAAGAGGACGCGTTGCGTTATAGCGGAGATAACCAAGATGGAAAAGGCGATGACATCGATGAATATGTGGATATGACCTTTGGTCTGTTGAAACCTGACGATGTGAAGATTAAATTGTACGTCCATATTCATAACGCTGCAAATAAAGGACAGCACTTCGGGTTGGTTAAGAATGCGTTCTGCCGAATTGAAGAAAGCAATACAAAAGCAATTCTCGCTCAATTCAACTTAACAGATAACTACTCTGGATTCACAGCTATCGAACTTGGAGATTTTGATCGCAGTGGAGATGTTTGGTCATTTACGGCAATCGGACGTGGGATGAACGAAGAATGTGAGACAACAATCGGGCGTTATTTATAGATCCGAATTGTACATGCGTCCAACAATGTAAACGAATACTAAAAAAGGAGGAATTTAAATGTTCGGAAATCGCAATCAATCAAACAATGGCAATTTTGGTGGAGGATTTGGCGGTTCGCAAAATAGTGGATTCGGAGGCGGCTTGGGAGCTGCTCAGAGCGGGGGTTTTGGGAGTCCACAAAATGGTTTGGGGCAAGCAGGTGGACTTAACTTGGTGAAACAAGCAACGACAGGGGAAGTCTTGACATTAACAAAAGATAATCCGAATTTGGATGAAATCTTAATTGGTCTAAAGTGGGATATCAGCGCTATGCCAGGTGTGAATTTTGATATTGACCATGCTATTTTGCTTCTGGATCAATATGATAACTCGGGAATGGGTTTCTTCACTTGCTTCGATAATCGTTTCAAACGTACAGCTGATGGCTCCGTTAATCAAGGTGCAGATAATCTGGTTGGCGGAACGGGAGGACAAAAATACTCGGAACAATCGACAATTAAACTCTCGAAAGTCGATCCGAGAGCGGTTCGGATTTTGATTGTAACACACATTTTTGATGCGCGTCGCAATAGACAAACGTTTTCGCAAGTATCAAATGCAAGTATTACGATTGAAGATGTGGCAAATCGTCGCGAATTGATTAATTACAATTTAACCGCTAACTACGGACAAAACATTTCGATTGAAGTAGCGGAGTTGGTTCGAAATGGTCAGCATTGGGATTTCAAAGCGGTAGGTCGTGGACTCGACGAGGAGTACGATGAAATTTTCCGCAGATATCGATTGCCTATTTAATAGAGTCAGCTACTGTGTTGGTATGTATTTCAGAAGAATGTAAGCTGATTGATATTAAAGCCAGAAGATTCGGGATTGAAAAAGAGCGTGGCAACGAGAACCATGCTCTTCCCATTGCAATTGGTGTTGTTTGGCGAGATATTCCCATCTGCAAAAGAGGTTGAAAAACCCATCACATAGATAATGATTTGCTGACCATTATTGATACGGATCAACCCGTATATGATATAGAGTTCTTTCAGAAAAGGGTGCGAGATTGAATGCATAGATTCTTCCGGTTTAGTCTTTTGATACTTGCTCTTATGACACTATCTGCATGCTCGTTAATGAATGTTCCAGAAGAAAGTAAGCCAAGTCGATTTGAGTCAAGTTATTTTGGAAAGCATGACATGGGGCAACAGAAATCCCAATATCATTACGCTCTTCGCGATAGGCAAAGTGGAGTAGAATTCCTTGTCATAACACCTGACATTAAATTCTCCAGTGCAAGTGTCGGAACGACTCAACTTTTGGATACAGATGGTAATCCCCTTATACGAAAAGAAGTTCTTAATGAAATAGAAGGAGATCGATTTGTTTCCAATTATATAAACACGCATCAGACAATGCAGGATTACTACAAAACTCACTATATTCTTACAGACAGATATACCGGAGTTCAATACATGGTGATTACAGTGGGAGTTTACAGTGACTCTGGCATTAGTATCACCCCTATTCTCGATCAGAACAAAAAACCAATTCTTGAAAAAAGCTGTGAATGCACAGTGAGTGAAAGTAAAGGAGGTAATAAATAAAATGGGGTTTGTTTTTCAACAGCACAATGAGCTTACACTAAAAGCAGAAGGAAATGGTATTTTCTTTGCAAAAAAGGGATCTATGATTGCAGATCAAGGGAGATTCAAGTATTCCAAACGATTGCTCGGTACGAATCAAGGAAACATTGCTGGACAAGTCATTAATCATTTGGCGCGAAAAATAACGGGAGAAAATCTTGAGATCATGGAGGTTTCGGGACAAGGAACGGCATATATGGCAGATCAGGGGGCGCATGCGAATGTCATTACTCTTGAACCAAATGGTCCTTGGCAAAGTGTATCCGTTGAAAGTGAGAATCTGTTGGCATTTACAGATACTTGTCATTACGGTGTATCTGTTGTGGGGACAGGAGTTCTCTCTCAACGTGGCTTGTTTACATCGAAATTGACTTATAACGGTCATAATGCACAGGTATGCGTCAAAACAGAAGGGAATGCAATTGTCCTTGAAGCTCCATGTCGTGTTGACCCTGATGCAGTAGTTGCTTGGACAGGTAAAAATCCAACTGTGAAGCTTGATGTGAGCTGGAAGACTTTAATTGGTCAAACTTCTGGTGAATCTTATATCTATGAATTTAACGAACCTGGTCAGGTCGTTATCGTACAACCATATGAGCGTGAAAGTGGCGTGAAGCTTGGAATCGATGATAGGCGTTACCAACCAGAAATGCAATCCAGTTCGTTTGGAAACACATTTGGTGGGCAAGGTGGATTGCCAGGTGGTATGGGGCAGAGTGGTCAAGCGAATCAGCAAGGTGGACTTAGTGGAATCCTTGGTTCCATTCTTGGAAACAAGTAATTACGAAAGGAGGAGGGGGTCATTACCCCTTCTTTTTTCAACTTAATTATAATTCGAATGGTGGTGAATAAATGAGAAAGGATTTTCGTGACCATCTATCACAAGATACAAGAAAAGAAGATGATCAGCCGATGTATCAATATTTCGCTAAGGATCCTTTACATGAACAAGCGTCCCAAGCGAACGTTGCTCAAGAAATTTCGGAGACGGTTATACAAGCATTAAATGCTACAAAGTTAGAGAAGTCTGGATACTGGATAATGCTTGGAATATTAAGTGTGTTGCTGATTCCATTCATTATTAATGTGAATGTTGTAGGAACCGTGAGTTGTCTGATATTGATTGGGCTAACGATCCTTGTAATTAGAAAAGTGACATTTTCGTATGATGTTACTACGAATTTTTATTTGGCAAATGCAACATTAACATTAAAAGCGCTGTTTCGATATTTTTCATTGACGACAAAGCTATTACCATACTCCGACAAGATTTTGAATGTAAGTGTAAGTATGATGATGGTTGAGCATTTTCTATTGAGATGGTTTTTGTTTGCTCCAGTTTCAAGCTTGATCTATACCATCGGTTTTTATGGAATGTGGACGGGAATTTTGTTGTGCTTTGCGAAAAGAGAGACAATAAAAGCTTATCGAGGATTAGTCTTGGCTTACGTTTATCATCTCATTGTTATTTTGTTAAATGGGTTCTATAACAATGATCTATATATATTCACTGTTATTTCAGCCCTCATTCTATGGACAATTGCTTGTTGGATGAAAAGATGCGTGATTGAAGATGTTAAAACACCGAATAAATAGACAAACATTGATTAGACATTATATACATTGACTATAGACAATAAAAAGGTTACTATTGTTTATAGGGATGTTGCTACTAACTCAGAGGAGGATTTACGTTGAATAAAAACAAAGTCAAACAAATTATTGTGAATCATATAAAGAAAGCAAGCTGGTTTACCTATCCACAATTACTCAGGGTATTGGAAGCAGAGGGGGTAAAAGTTCACGGGACTTACAATTTGGAAATGAAAGAAAAGAATGTCGCTCTGTGGGGTGGTTTGTCCGAGGTCGTGGTTTTATCTATTTCAGAATTGATGAATGAAGGGCGAGTAGTAGGTATGGCTGCTCCTATCGAACTTTATCAAATAGAAGGATTTGATCAGACTCAACCAATCATTCTTAGTGTTCCAGAAGGAAGAATGGAGACTTCCGCTGTTTTCCTTACGTACCTTCGTTACATTCCAGAGTTGAACAATAATGTAGTTCCTCTGGCTCAGTAATCGATTCCGATTCCGAATTAGAGAGTGGGAGGGGGAACCCTCTCTTTTTACATATTGAAGGAGTGAGTGAGGTGCTTAAAGTAAATGGGGTTCATCCTATGGTCGCACAACTGCCGAAAAATAGACCTATCATGAACCAAAAGAAAGAGGTAGCTAATAGTCAATTGTCATTTCAAGATGTACTGGCTCAAACTATCGTGAAAACAAACAAGCGGAACTTGTAATCCCTATAAATTAGATGCAAAATGTAGAGTAAGTTCAAAATAGAAAGAGGCGAGGAATAATTGATTCCTGCTTTTGTTTCTGTAATTCAATTACATCCTAATTTAATGTTACTAAATAAGCTTCGAAGAATTGCTTGCGATATTGTTCATGATGGTTTTCAGCAAGATTATCAAGCTACTGTTTCTCCGCTTTTAAACAAATATCGAAGTATCCAAATGGAAGAATCCGATATGCAAACAGAGACTTATGAAGCGATCCGTGCCATCTATCAACTATCTATCACATATCAATTTGACTACGCACCTGGTAACACGAGGAGGAACATCGATAACCGTAGTAAATTATGGGAGTTGGAAAAAGCAGCAAGAGGTGTAATGCTTGAGCATCAAATTGAATTTTAAACAATAAAAAGGAAGCTACCATATATTTGGGCTTCCTTTTTTGATTCTTGCTATTTTTCGAGATGTTTAATGTTTATAATATGTTTGAAACAAGTTGATCCATCTTTCAATGTATAAGGTACATTTTCCTTATCCAAGAATTTAAGCACTTTTTTTAAGATAATATCGTCGCTTGTAGCATAGCTACCTGAAATAAACAGTTGTAACAATTCACTCCGCAAATTGAAACAATTGTGTTCAGTTAGTTTGCCGTTATGAAAGAATATGGTATCACCGTGTACGTGGTCTTCACGAATGGATAGGTATTTTTGTTGGAGCTGTTGAAACGGTGTTTGCAATTGAGGAAAGCTGGATAATGCTTTTCTCTCAGTGTCATTAATGTACTTTGCGTAACGACTGGCCATTTCAAAGAGAAAAGCATCTTCCGTCGTCCTCACAGAGAGTTCCTCATTCATAGCTGCTTCAAATTTTTCGTGAATTGATAGAACTGTACCTGTTTCAGAAAAAGTCCCACCTTTCCTTGACTCTTTGATTTCATCAAATCCTTTAAGAAGCTCAGTATCACTTAATTGATTCACCATTTTTCTAATGATCGACATCTTACCCCTCCAATAATTAGCTATTTACCATCCCAAATTTTAAAAATAGACCTTTCTTTTGGAGTTTCAATCCAGGCTTTTCGTTGAACAATGGAATAGTCTTTACTAAAAGATTCCGATACACTATCATGAATGTGTCAAATGTAGATCTACCATAGTATTTTAACCCATAGATTCTCTTCTTGTTTAAGCAACATTCAGAATCAAAGCATCCTTCATACGTAGTTCTTTCCGTTCTCCATCGTGTTCGACAATAAAATTCGTTTTGTCTTTCGATAAGTCTATAACTGTAAATATTCTACCTATGAGAAGAGAATACCAATCACGGTTGGAGGAAAAGGATTTCACAGCTACTTGATATGGCTTGTTGTAGGAAAGAAACAATTCCTCATTAACTTCCTTACTTCCATCAACATACTCCCAATCTGTCGGCAGATTAGCATCTCTAACAAGCTTGACAGCCTCATCAAAAGAAAAGGCATTAACCGAGATGACACCTCTCATCTCCCAAGTAACTGGGATATGATACGTTTTTTGTTCATCATTTGCCACTTGCGCTTGTCGTTCTTCGAAAAAATTGTTTTTCATATAAACGTCATCCTTTCAATAAGTAAATTCAATTTCCCTTGTATATAAAATTCCTCCTATTCTATGCAATAGGAGGAACCTTGATAAAATACTTCATTTAGTTGGTCTGTATCTTTTGCGCAGTTTCTCTACCCCATCTTCAAAAAGTGCATTTCCAATCCGATCTAAGTCCATTTTGTATTTCATGGCATCTAACGTTTCAAGTGTTTCCATCACTTTTGATTTAATGATGATCTCTTCCATTGCGTCATCACATACACAACGTCGTACATGGACAGAATCCTTTTTGTAATAGGAGATTTCGTCAATTACTTGTGTACCACAATAAGCACAATAGGTTTTACTTTGATAGGGATAAGTTGTGGAAGAGAGCAGGTTTTCTGTATGAATGAGTTCGTTGATATCTGGGAATAAGTTCATTGCCGTCATCCTCTCTTTTAAAATGTATATTCTTACGATAATCATTAGGTAAGAACTCTTCTATACTTTACGTGTCGAATGCCGTTTGATAAAAAGAAAAGAGACGAAAACTCAGATTCTCTTGATGAATCCTGATGTAGATGGATTCATCTATCCGAATGTGAAAGAGAACCAAGCCCTTGTAAATGAAAAAACAAGGCATGGGCATACCTTGTTTCTCAGGAGATGTGCAAATTGGCTTTCACAAAAGAAAAACGTATTGAAGAAAAAATCTTGTCTTTTTTTCATGATTGATGCTGTATTTTATAGAAAAGAAATCAATTTTACTACTCATCTAACTAAAAATCACGCAAAATGCCCAACATATTAAAGATCGCCTATATGTTGTTTCTATGTGTTGGTCAAAGCGTTATAAAGTTTCTTATGCAACACAAAGAAGAGATGATCATTAGACATGGATAAAGGGGAGGAACTTACCATATGAAGCATACCTTTTACGAGGAAAAATCGAGAGAATTTGATGTGAACAAGCACATGGATTTGTTGCTGAATGTTTTACAAAACAAACCGCTTGCTAAAAATCTCATCATACGTTGGAGCAAAATTATCCTTTCAATTTATAAAGAAGAAGGATATCCTGCTCCAATTGACTATCATCACGAGACGTATTCTTTCATTGTAAAATACACAACGGGATTCTTTGAATATGTTTTTAATATTGATATCGCAAACGAAATTATTTTTTCATCGAAAAAACAGCCTGTAGAAATGTCGATTCGAGAAGCGAAACAGTATGTCGACCTCGATAACTTACATGAAAACTCATTCACAAAGGTTGACAATCATCGAAACCCCATTATTCTAATCAAAAGCAAGATATTTGATCGACCACAATGCATAAACGGGAATCATCGTATTTTGGATGCCTATAAAAAGGGGCAAAGAACGATTTCGCTATACTGCCTGGAAGAAGCAGAGTGTCTTCCAATGATCAACACGAAATTGAGTAAAGCAATGTTTATGATGAATACTGATTTGAATATGGTTTTGTTCGAAAAGAATAAGCAACACACATCATTTCTTATTGAAGAATCTGCGAGATGGCTTTCAGAAACAAAGTGAGGTGAAAGAGATGATACCTGTTGAGAATTTAGAGGTTGGTAGAATATACAGTGGGAAAACTTATCCATTGCGAAAGATCACGGGTTTCTACAGAGTTCGTATGGGGAAGAAGGATATTAAAGTAACTAACAGGGAAAATGCAACGCTTGAGTATGTACGTGTGGATCCAGATGGAAACGTACTTGGAAAGCCATATCGTTGCGAAATAAAGACATTTTCGGAGTGGGCGAGTGAGATATTTGTAAGATCCAATAGCTGATAGTGAAAAAAGAACGCCAAGTTTTCTTGCGCGTTCTTTTTTCAGGGGTAAATGAGTTACTGTTTTACGAAATCCTTAATAAACTGTTCAAAGCGTCCTGATGATTGAAACAAATCATCAATCAATTTTTGGTCAGTTGGAAGTTCGAGTATCGCGAGATCATTTGCAAGCGCATCGAATCCATGCTTTTCGTATGCAGATTTCATGACGTTGTAGCATTCGTTAATAAATGAGACATCGCCCCATTTATGCCAAACGCATGTCGTTTTGTCATAGAGTACAGCAGGACTTTTTAGGGTTGCAATAACGTCGTTTTCATCACGAATTTGAACTGTTTTCATCAACTATGTCTCCTTCTTTGAAATAGAATGCGTATTCACCTGTTACTTTGATTTCTCTATTTTATTAGGCTTGATCCGTTTTAATAGAATCGTATTTATTAGGTGTAGATAAGAACAAAGACTAATACAAATATTGCTCTTTGATTTACATTCACTTGAAAAGATAGTTTATTGTTTTTGAGATGTAAAGTTCTTCGAATTTTGGTGGTAATCCAGATTGAGAAAGTACCTGGAGATCACTGTGGAACATGTGCATTGCCTTGCTCAAGTCATCATGCATCAAGTGTAAGTATTCATCAGTTAGTAGATAGTAGACGCTCAAATTCCTTTTAACACCTTTGTAAGCATCAGTGATTTTAAGATTACCACTAATACAAAACGGTTGATTGAATAAAGGTGATTCAAGAATGATAATAGGAGCATCTTTGTCGTTGTCTTCAAAACGATGGATAGGGTCAAGTTGTTGCTGATCAACATATTTGATGAGCTGGAGAGTTGGAATTTTGATGGTCTGAATATTGTTCTCATCAATAAAATGCTGATATTTCGATGGATCAAAGAGATAGGTGAAGTACCCCGTTGGAAAGCCAGCGATCATAGGGTATAGCCCATACGGAATGGATTCATTTTCAATATAATTTTTTTCCTTTTGAACTAATTCTTTGATGATTCGTCTCCATTTTACAATGACATCAACGTTAAAAGCGGTGTTCGGAACCATATCATAAGAAAGTTTCACATGTTTCATTGGATCCATATCATTTAATCGCATTTCAAAAGCGACTTTCATTTCAGATTGTGCAAGTATACCCATTTTATTACCTCCTATATTGATTATGACAATTCTATCCTACCAAATAGTAAATAATGGGCTATTGTTTTCAGGTCGAACCAGGTTCTATTAAACGAGATATTTTTTCGTTAAAATTTTCCATTTATCTGTTTACAAACAATTATGTCGATGATAAAATAATAAAATAAAAACGTTGACTATAGTGTTCTAATGAAGTCTTAATTTAATTGTAATACACTACATTGGCGAACACTCGTAGATGCATTGAAGTGGAATCAACAATAATGAATAAAATTAAAAAGGATGGTATCTCAATATGAAAACGTTGTTTCTTACTTCCGCTGAATTGACAGATGTTTTAACGAGTATTGCCACAAGTAACAATGAACAGCAACAAACAAAAGAATATCGTGTAGGTTTCTCAGAAAACCTTAGAACAGATGTCTTACATATCACAGGTGATGGTGAAACAGATGATGTACCACTCACAAATTTCATATCTCAATTAAATGAGTATTATCAGATTCATATCAAATCGTATGATGTTATTGAAGTTGGGGATATCGGTGATGGGTTTGCGTTTTTTTATAAGTAATCCTTTTGTAGCTAACATCTTGAATTCAAACTATTAAAAGTATTTAGTTTTAAAATTCATACAATTGTACAATAAGCCCTGATATCCAGGGTTTTTTGTTATTCGTCTTTGGAGATATTTACAAGAATTTCGTCGATTGGTATAATAGACCTATCACAAACGTGCGAACATATATTCCCCTCTTCATAGGTAGAATGATCCACATTCCGCCCATCTCACCCTCTCGATATAATTTTGGATGAGCGGAATTTTTATTCGCCTACAAAGGGAACAGATGTTCCTGTTTAATACTTGTGACACATGAGAGAAAAATCATTGAAATGTAGGTGACAAGATAATGAAACTACTATTTTTGACCCCATCTGAATTAACTCAAGCATTGAAGGAAATTATAAAACAACCAGACCAAACTCAGCTTTCCTGTGAAATTGGGTACTCTGAGGAATTAGATACAGACATCGTAAGTGTAACGACAAACAAGTATAAAGAGGATATTCCGATTCGTAATTTTGTACCGCAGCTCAATGATCGATACAATGTGAATATTCTTTCTTACGACGTTTATGAAGTCGGTGATTTTGGAGAAGGTTTTGCTTTTGCGATCAGTTGAAAAATGGTAACGTCATACAGAAGCCTCTATATGAGGCTTTTTCTTTATGTGTCAGAAAACTAAAGCTGTAAAAAATAATTTACATATGATACAATCTTCTTATAAGGAATTAGTAAGAGGGGGATATTCGTGTCCGAAAGTAGTGTTAATGTGAGGCACTTTTTAATCATAGCTTTAGGTGGAAATTCATTTTTACATTCATATATTGAGGATATCTATCAAGAAAGAAAATGGGAATATTATGAGTGTTATAGAAAAAGTAATATGTATAAAGATGCTCTTATTCCCCGACATACAACAAAGAATGAAGAGAAAATGAAGCAGGTTGCTGGTATTACTGAATGGTGTTATCAACACAACGATTTTGAAAAACTATACCGATTAATTAAGAAGGGTTACAAATTTGTCTATCAGTTTGTCCAGCAAAACCGAGTTCGTGGAGTCAACTTTGATCAATTCGAAGTTGCGTTTTTGAAACGGAACGGTGGTGTCGAAAAGGTTTCAGATCTTCAATTGTTTTATGGCGCTTCTGTCGCATTATACTTATGTCATAAAGAGCAGCTCCCATATGAATTAAATGGATATGGCAGAATGTTTCTTGATGCGATGAGGGACGTTACCTTTGAAATTGTGGCAAAAGAGTTTCGTTATTCAAAAGAAAATAAAGAGAAATTTAAGGATCGAATTAACGAGTTGTTTAAGCATTATGATATTCCTCGAAATATGAAACCTATGAGTATGGGGAAGTTTTTTGAATTGTTCATCGAAAAGCAGATGATGAAAAAAGGAGAAGAAAACCCATTTATTTCGCTTGAAAAAGCGAGACAGGAAGTCTTCAAAGAAGGTATTTCAAAATATATTGGATCAATTAGCAATTGGGTAAAGAATAACGGGATAAATGAAATGGATTTAACGGAAAGCCTTATCATAACGAAAAATGATGTAGAGACTGCTTTTCTTGATTTTATTATCTCAAAGCAATTTAATTCCAACCGTTTAACAGATGCTGATCGGGATTTATATATAGTTGCAATTCTGTATATACAAACGTTGGCATCTGTGTATTTGGACACAAAAAGACTGTACTTAGATGATTCACAAGAGCAACATTATATTGAGCTGAAGGAAATAGAAAAAAGTATTAAAGAGAAGGAAGAAATTCTTATTGAGCAAGAGCAGCGAATCCGATCCATTGAACAAAATCGCGTGGAAAGTATTAGCCTGCTTGAAGAAGAATTACGAAAAACGCAAAAAGCATTACAACAAACACAGATAGAGCTTGAGAAGCGGGAAGATCATTCCAAAGAAGTGGCTGCTTTGAGAGCATATGTGTACTCGTTAAACACGGAGGATTCTCTTACACAAGAATTAACCGTTGAACAATTGGTGAATCGGATTCAACAGAAGAAAGTGGCTGTTGTTGGTGGACACCCCAATTGGATTCACAAGATGAAAGAAGTTCTACCAGGGGTTTCGTTTGCTGAAGTAGAGGAGATTAATCGGGATTTGTCCTACATAGACAATGTGGATGTGGTTTTTGTCTACGCTACATTCTTCAATCATAAATTTTATAAAAAGCTGATGAAATATATGAGCAATAACAACACTCAATTGGTTTACCTTAGCGGAAAAAGCAATGTGGAGTTAACTCTAAGGGAAATGGAGCGAGCGATAAAATGAAAAGTCGTGAAGAGATCGATCAAGCTTTATGTAAGCACTTTGTAGATGAACAGTTCTTACTAATTGCAGTAAAAATATAAAGATGGAACGGAGAATGTCGAGTGCTTTGCAAGTGTTGATTTTTTAAATAGTTGTGTCGGGGCATTTGAAGAAGCTTGTCGAGTGGAGAGCCTAATCAGTTCTTCACTTGCGAATTCCAAGCAATGAAAATTCAATCTCTTCTTCTCTTAATGGGAATGTTTGTTAAAATCATAGAGGTAGTCTGATGAAACAACTAATAATGTGCATGAAAGATGATCGAGGTGTGTTTGGATGGAGTTTATTATAAAGAAACTACAACATCTCTCAGTAGGAGAACATTGGATCTACGGCAATGGATTTTCCGTTTATCGGGTGAACGCTGGATGGACCATTTATAAAAAGGGAGTACATGTGATTACAACCAGTAGTATTCATGATATTGCTAAAGAAATTAAACTGACCTTTATCGCAATCGAAGTGACAAATGCGGTTATGAGCAACTAACATGGCATGTGATTGTGAGAAGATCATATTTGTGAATGGGATAAAAGGAATGGATTTTTGGCTCAAACAAGACTTGCGGCTTAATTATGGTGAAAGGGGTGGTGAGTAGTGAGGAATTGTAATACTCTCATGCTATTCAATGGTGACGAAGTAACGTATAAAAAGGAAGGAAATCATGTGAAAGACCTGGTTGGAAGTGGTAGTGGTGATAGGATTTATCTACAGGGCGGTTATGGAATATATGGTAAGGATGTCCTTACTGTTACAGGTAGGGAAAACGATTCAGATTTATGGATCGATATATAACAGAATTGTAATGATGTTCAAACTCCTTTGCATTTCTCTTGCAAGGGAGTTTTTTATGAAGGAATCAGAAGCTCTACTCTGGATATTTATTAGTAGCATAGTAAGGGAGAGCGCTATAAGACCCTAAAAGTTTGACTATAGTATAGGATGCTTTATATATCAGGTGATTTTAATAATTTGTTGGTAAAGGAGAGTGTATATGCATCATCTTGATTTGTGGCGGAATGATCAAAAGAGAAAAAGGGATATGATGATAGCAAACGATATTGCTTTGCTCAATCGTCAATTGCAGGAGCTATTACATCGTATGATTCCCAAAATTGATCAAACAAAGTACCAGCAAGAAGCAGAGAGAGCGGGTTGTAGAAAGTTAGTGAAATGCACGATTTGGAATATTGCCTATCGAAATAACATGGAAAATCCAGATGTGGTATTATGCCAAGGACTCTTTATAGCTTACCTCTTAAATAGTGAGAGGAATCTTGAAGAAAAGAATCTCTATGTGCAAAAACTGGATGCACTTATGCGTCGATTTCGAAATATAGAATGGGCTAAATATCGGACGTATTTGCGCTTGAAAGGACAAGTTGCTTTTATTTGATAGTAAAGAAAATGGAGTAGAGGAAGTGAAAGGACATGGCAAGTAAGCCCAAAAGTAAAACCTATATTGTTCATCATAGAGGTCAAGCTCATCATGGCGGGTATACCGTCTTGGGAAGATACAAAATAGGAGCAAGAAATGAAAAAGAAGCAGAAAGCTTGTTGAGAAATGTCGTTGGAAAGCACGCAAAGGTAAAAGTATACTATGAAGAAAAAAATGAAGATATTCCACATGGAAATGTAACGAGAGAGTGTTAAAAGTGGATGGATCTGAGAAACATCTCAATATGAAAAACCAAGGAGTGTAGAATCATATGATGCACTATAAAGCAACCAATGAAATTTGGAGTCGTTTCCAGGAAATGAATATGCTTCATATGGATGTATGTACTGGAGAGGAAGAACAATCTAAATTCAATGATTATGTACTATTGCATGAAAAAGAGTTGAACCATCCGTTAATATTGGAGACAATATTGGAAAACATCGAATTAACGGTTGAATTTATCAAGGAAAACGAGGATTATTGCAAAGCAGTCTATCGGATTGTTTCAAAAACAAATTTTGAAGGTTCACAACCATCTTTTAGTTATTTTTTCAGAATAAAGCGTCTTTTGCAAATAGGCAAAGAACATGGTTGGCAGGAGGAATCATGATCGGAGGGGAATGCTTTGGATCGCTTTCTCTCAAAGAAGCAATGGAACAAATGATCGCTTCGAAATACTTTGTCGTAAGGTATTTGAAAGAGAAATCTGGAGTCTATCCACAGAAGCTTGAGGTTGGAAGGCGCTGGGGTATTCTGAATAATGAAGTCGTTAACCTCGATTTTGGATGAAGAAGGGGGCATAATGCATGGCAATGTTTGTAATCGTTGGAGGTAAAATGATGTCTCAATCTGATTTCGAACGGTTGTTGTTTCGAGATACAGAGATGAATCATAATGAGGTTCTTGGTTACAAAGGTGATGATAAGATTCGAGTTGTGATGAAAGCCCCGCTTCAACAAGCTGAAATCAAATTAATAGGAAAAGATCTTGAATCTATGCAAGCCATTGTTGGTGGAGATATCGATTGTATCCCACTTGGAACAACGAACTTAGATTTATATCATCATTCAACGGGGAAAATGGAGAAGTTGATGCCGAATTTGAAATATGAGGAAAACGGGAAAGTTCTTGATATTATGGTAGGCACAGTATTCGTCAGTAAGGTTCTCGATGGTGAAGAAGTAAGTCTTGCCCCACATGAATGTTTTCAAGCTATTACCGAGCTTGAAAAGTTATCAATCAAGTCAGCGAATGAAGCTCTTCACTTCAGAGTTCAAGTGGATCGGATGTACTAAAATCAATCATTTTATGAGGTAAACTAAAAGGAGTACAGAAAAAGCAGACCTTTCACGAGGTCTGCTTTTCATTATTCAACCTTATTGTTTTTCATCAAAATTTCGGTCCCAGCGTACAAATGCTATCATTTTTTTAAATTCCCTACTCGTGATCGTTCGACCATCTAAAGAGAATTTACAGTGTGTAGGAATTGTACCATCGGACAAATCTATCTCATCCAACGAGGAAACGGTAGTTTCATTTTTAATTGAATTGTTGATTTCTGCATCTATTGAAAGTGTCTGTCTATACATGTTCGCGTCTGTGATCCCAAGCAAATAATCGATGGAGACGTTAAAAATCGATGAAAGCTTCAATAGAACGTCACTTGGTATGTTTGTGATAATACCTCTCTCATAGTTTGATATATTTGCTCGATTCATACCCAACTTATCAGCCAATAGATCTTGTGACCACTTCTGATGATTTCTGAGGGCGACAAGTCTCTCTCCGAATGAAACCATCGACTCACTCCTTTTTACTAAATGGTAGCTGTTTATTTTTTTTGTTAATATGAGTTTTTTTTCTTGCTATAGAGTTTTCTTTTGAAGAGCATGTGAGAGTTCTTCCATCATTTGATTGTGATATTCTATCCATTCTTGTATAGAGACATTGCGTCTTTTAGCAAACGTCTCCATGTACTTGTTCACAGTCTTTTTAGGTTCTGTAAAACCTTTCAATGTCATCCCGGATGGAACCTTACCAAGAATGATAGGGTAGGTTCCAAAGTCAAAGAACAACTCTTCCTGCTTGATGCTAACGTCGACAACAGCTTTTCCGATTGTGATCCAAGCATGACTCCCAATATGTGCATTCCCCATCAGTCCCGCTATCCAGTTATTCGTCCTGGTTTCGTGATGATAATAGCCTTGAACATATTTCATTCGTTTTTCGTCCGCAATGTTGTTGTGGTAGAGCAAAGCATAGGTGATTATCGACATATGAACACAAAGTTGACCTTTTTGCTCATAATATAGAACTTCATCTATAAGTTCAGAAGGTAAATGATCTTTTCTATAGGCTTTCGCATTCTCAAAAATCTCCGAAAGATACGATATGATCGGCAAAAACTTTGGATGTCTGACAACTTCTTCAGGAAGGGATTCGCCTTGAAACAAATAAAAATCGGAAGACTGTTTTATTTCGCTGTACCAGTTTTTTCGGTGATGAGCAACCGTCTTCTTCTCGTAGATTTTCAAATTCGTTTCTGTTTCAAACAATCAGGAAACACCTGCTTTCCAAATGACAAAGTAGTTTCATTATATCATAGCAAGCCAAATAGTAAATGTAAAAAATAATTTACTAAAACACTAATGAATGATATAATTTGTATATGGAAACCACATTTCGTAAATGGATCGGAATTATTATGTACGGGGTGCCTCGTTTTCAGCATCACAATATCAAGGTGAGAGTCAGATGTTTAAATAACGATTGCGACAACTTACTTTCACAATTAACGAAAGGGGTAATTATCGTGTATGAAAAACCCTTGTGTGATTGTGGTGGAATATTAGTCTACTGGGTACAAGAAGCAATCACTATCACACGGAAAATCACCAAAAACGGTGGTTTTAGCAAATATGAACAAGTAGAAAGATGCGGAGAATCAACGCGGAACGACGAACGACTCAAGTGCGAGGATTGTTATCGACAATATGAGATTGATCGAGATAAGAAAGGTAGAGTTATTCGAGGACAAGATTGGGATTAAATCAGAAAATGTAATCTGATTACTGTTTCAAAATGATAAAGGAACTACTTTTGCATGGTTTGAAACGGAAGAGGAAATGGACAAGTTCACAAGTAACAATAAGGTTCATGTGATAGAGGGTTTAAAAATCAATGATGCGGAAGTAATACGTTAAGCAAAATAGTTATTGTGTACCAAGCGGAGAGCAGACCGTACTCGCCTGGATACATAATGCCAAAAAGATATATAAAAGGAGGTCAACAATGGCTGAGAAATGTGAATGGCATGTGTTGCACAACAAAATGTTAGAACAAGTTAGGATAGTCCGAGATATTACAAAATCATCTGAAGAAAGGCGACAGGCTCGCATGTGCTTCGATTTTTTTCAAGTTCAACGAAATGAAAAAGAGTGTAATTGCCGCCATTAAAAATAATGTGTAGTCAAGTAAACAATATACGGGGTTCCAAATGCGACAGAAGGAGTGAAGGATATGGAGATTACAGTAAACGAACAAGCTCAACGCTTTTACTTAGCATTTGATAAATGGAAGCCAGCAATTGGTCATGAAATTACAGTAGGAAAATACCGATTTTGCGCCATTCCATTGAAGGAAAATGTAAATGTCTCAGAGGTAACATCTGGTACGAAAATTTTCAACATACCAATGAATTCTGAGATTGTGATGTTAACAGAATCCAAAGAGAGTTCAATTAAGTTTCTTTATAAAATAGGCGAATCGTTAAAACGAATTGTTGAAAGGACTGATAATCTTGACGCACATCTGGATGAAATGAAAAAATCTGCATTTGAGCGTTTAGGGAAAATGCCACCAATTGAAAATTTTGATACGGATTGGATATTGGATGATGTAAGTGATGTTTTGCATTAAGGTTTCTGTACAAGGAAGTAAAGGGAATTCTGAATAGTAATAACGTGTGCCGAACGGAGAGTAAACCATACTCGCCTGGATTAAAATGTATGAGTTGAAAGGAGATGTTTGGTCAGTGAATTATGCAATCGAAATTTTGGAAAATGAGCTTGAATCCAATAACAGGTATATAAGAGCTTGCCAACATGAAATTGCTGAGTGCAAAGGCGGAGTGAACCTTTCGGAATCGTATAAAGAAAATACAATATCTGATAACACTCATCTTATGGCTCTTGTTATGAACAAGACGAGAGATATTGAAGATGCTTTGGTTGTACTGAGAAGTTCTAATCGTGTTTAGTTATCAAAATGCCCAGTATGAAAAGTTGGGGGAGTATCTCTATGAAATTAGAACAAAAAGTACATATAGTGAGGACTATTTGTTTAATTGCTATAGGTAGTTCGGTTTTATGGATGTTAAAATCTCTAACAGAATTTTTAGCGGGCGTTATGAAGTTATACAGTTAACAATATGCTCAGCATGTAAAGGAGTCGTTCCGATCATGTCGATTTTTGAGGTTATTGAAGAAGCAAAAAAAGATGGTTTTACACATGTGTATGACGGTGCCGTCACTCGGGACATTAAAACTTTCGAAGATTCATTGAATAAAATGAATGATTATACTTATGACTATGCTTTGGATTTAAGAGGGAACGTTTGTCGCTTAAAACCAGATGGGGAGGATGCGAGGAATATTTGTTTGTGGTTTGAAAAGCATTGATTTTACTTATTGCTCAATGTGTTAAATACCCTTCTTTGTAAGAGGGGTAAGGGATAATATCTATAAAAATGATTGGAGGTATACCGTTTGTTTGAGAGATGGGAAGATAGATTTTTATGGGCCACGTTGATCTTTATGGTTAATTTTTTGTTTCCGTCATACGGGATGGGCAATAGCCTTCAAATGAATGTGACATTCACCTTGATCTATGTTCTTTCTGACGATATAAGCAAGTGGGTTTGCGGATTAAAAAATCACTACATTACGATGAATCTGGCTTGGATAGTTGCTGTAGCTATGCTTGTGTCTTCTGTCTATATGTACATCTCGGCCACAGTCATTGCAGTCAAAGGTATTTTTTTCCTGTTCACCAACTATGGTGAAGAGATCAGCTCTGCCATTCTGTACACACTCGCAGCGTTTTTTGGAATTAGCTTCTTGGTAGCACAAGTTATGTTTTATAAGAGAGAGCAACATTAGGAGTGATTATATTTGGAACGCCTTGCCGATATTTTCGTGTTAATTATGATTAGTCTTTCAATATATGGCTCAGTCCTTACAAATAACTTGATCGTAAAGTACATCATATTTGGCATTCTCGTTGTCGGAGCAATTTTTTACTTCGTCTACTTACGACCAATGGTTAGGAAAAAACGAGGTCGATAGGTGTAGTATGTGGAACAAGCATTTTACAAAAGTTTGATCGAGAGTAACAGGAGCAATCCGCACTGATTACCTGTTGCCAAAAGGAATCAAACCGGAGTTCACGATCACCATTTCGCTAAGTTAAGTACTTTGCAAACTGTGTAGGATGATTCGTTTAGAAAGAAGGGTGATTAAATGTTAAGTAATATTATTGTTTTAGTAATGCAGCGTAGTGGGGTAAGGGCATTCTACGAATTTGGATCCTACAATGATTTCGATAATGAGTATGGGTATCTTAGCGCAAATACGTATCTCCAAGGAGCTGTTTTGAAGGGCAAGTTATGGGAGGAAAGCAAGAATTGGGACGATCTAAATAAAAAAATCAAAAGAATGCACTGGTGACTTTACTCAATAGTTAGGAAGTGAACTTGATGAGCAAGTCGGCAAAAGTAGTGCTGGACTACCTTATGGAAAATACGCCCTTCACAGCAAAGGGATCATTTATAGATCGCATCATGGAAATAGAAGGAGCTTACGAAACCATACCAGACGAAGTTATTGATGCCTATGAAGAACTGTCTAAGTATGAACTCTGGGAAATAATCAGAAAAGTTGCCGTTGAAGGCAAGCGTAGGAACGCTGTTTAACATAATAGTTATTGTGAATAGATCGGCTTGGAGAGTGAGTAGACATGCGAAAGGAAATTTGGGTAGATGTTCCACCACAACCTAAGAAAACTGCTCTACAACGTAGAGTAGAACGGTTGATTAATAAGGCTGAAAAACAAGGGTACGAGTTCAATGATCTACAGTTAGGTATGTTTAATGCTTTAGGTCGTGCGGATTGGGATGAAAAAAAAGTGAGCTGGCTTGTGCTTGAGCAGTTTGACCGACTTTATGCCAAGTTTTATCCATAAGACTATTATCTTAATAGTTACTGAGATAAAGGAGGAAAGGAGGATATAAATAAGATGCAAGATTTTCTGCGGTTCTACGATGAAATCACAAATGATTATCAGTGGTCTTTGAAAATTTATCATTCGAGTATTATGGATTGGCGTATAACCATCGGCTATAAAATGACACATCCAAAACATGGTGAAATCATAATTGATGTTCAAGATTGCGATATGCAATTAGTATTTGCGAAGGCACATGTTGCCTTAAAGGGATGGCTAAGAGAAAACAAGGGAGGGTATTAATTTTACTCAATAGCTAACGAGAATAGAGGTGAAATAAAATGAATTGTCCGAACGGAGGAGAGGACTTATAAAGAACATACAAAGCAAGTTGATGGAACGTGGAAATGCAATTGTTGTTAAGAAATCAAGAACATTCAATCTTAGTAGTTATGGAGGAAAGGTAATATGATTGCCAGCAATCGGGAAAAAAATTGGTATGGCAATATGACTGAAGAAGAAATTGCCTTGGTCTACAACGGTAAAGGAAATTATAAGGGATGGAAATGCGTTGAAGTGGGTTGTGGATTAGTTGCAATGAGTAACGGTTCTGAGGTAATTAAGGCTTATCGAGGAATGGAAGTGAAAAGTTGGGTTCCAGAGTGTTGGACTGAGTTAAAACAAAAAATAGATGAAATAACACAAAGTAGTTAGTGAAGTAAGAGGTGGATTTCATTGAACAGTTACGTGATTTTTCTTTCTACAGAATCAATTAGTTATCAGAGCAATGACTATGGATATTGGACAGGGAAGACCTACACAGTCCAAAGAGAGAAGTTCCCTATATGTGAAAAGTCCATTACAATCAATACGAAACGATTTACCAACAGAAAAAGAACAGAATCAGCAGCACAAAAACTGTTTGATTCTTGTCCAAAGGTGGGTTCGTGGAAAGTAGAAGAGGAAGAGGAAGCCCATGAGGAACAGTTGTAATATATTTGAGAGTATTTGCGAGGCGTGATCAACTAACTTGTTTCTCTTTATAAGAAGCGGATGAATGTATCCAGTAAGAAAAATCAAGGCTATCTGGAGACATGGTAAGCAGATTAGTGAAGTAGACTCAGCTTTCAGCACGCATAAATAGCATAATGTAATGAATCTGGTTCAAAATGGAATGTTGTTTATGATCGCAAAGGAAGAATCAAGTGAATGATTTTTACCTATTGTACAAGGAGGAAAGAGGATGAAAGATTTGATCGTTAAAGTTGCGTTTTCAGAAGATCATGTTGTGATGTTTGGAAACTCATATAAGCCTTGGGCAACGCAACTTGATGAGTATCTGTTTATTTTAAGACGTGATGGTAATTATCCATCTGGCGTATTATCTGTTCGAGTTTCTGATAGCCCTTGGGTTAAGTGGGGCGGTCTTAAATGGTGCCAGGAAAGTTTGTTTCAATACCAGCTAAATAGAGAGGGTTGTCAAGATAAAGACCCTGATAACCCTAATCCAAGAAAGTATAGTGAAATGGTTTTCAATGAGAATGGTGCTGTTACGAAAAAAGTCAAAGAAATGCTTGGCAATGTGCTCGCAGGGATCTATTGAATTTACACTTTGGTTAGCGGCATCCTATGTACTAATCGGTGCTCATAGGATCGGATATGAACAGCTTTAAGTATATTAGATTTTATAATAAAGGGGGAGCTTTAAGTGTTAAAACGAGATGAAATAGTGGTAGGTGGAATCTACTCAAACGGAAAGAAAGATCGATTTTATTCAGAACGGATGGTTCTAAATGTTAAAAATAATGAACGTTATCCGAAAATGAGTATCATAGAGTATGAAGTAGTGAGAGGTTATTCATCTCACCAATTAATAGATAGCAAAGGTTCGATGACAGTTGAATCGTTTTGTAAGTGGGCAGAAGAGCGATTGGATACACGCAAGGTCATTCCTATTCATTCTTTTGTTTTTGAATGTAACTGTGGCAATAAACTTGAAGCTGGTTTTCATTTGGTTGGTCAAACAGTAGAAGAGATCGACTGTGATTGCGGATTGTCCTGGACAATTCAACAGCCGCGTTGCGTACAAAAGCACATGGAGGAGTTTGCACAATGACAAAAGGACTTGTATACGTGGCAAGGTCGTAAGAGGTGGAATACGGTAGCGATTCGAAGGATGCTAAGCGTTATCTTGGATTTTCCTTAGAAATGATGTGGATGCATTCGTACAAGCCCTCATACAAGCATGCATTCGCAAATTTTTGCTTGAGAAAGTCATTGAGGTTAAAAAAGAAACTGTATTAGAGTCAACGAAGGAGGGACAAAGATGACATTAATAGAGAAAGCTCGAATATTTGCAACAAAAGCTCATAATGGACAAACAAGAAAAAGTACAGGGGCACCGTATATTGTACATCCGATTCGTGTAGCAACGATCCTCGAAGAAGCGGAAATGTCTCCTGTTGTGATAGCAGCAGGTTATCTTCACGATACGGTAGAGGATACGGATGTGACAATAGAGGCGATTCAATTTGAATTCGGGCAAGTTGTTTCTGATTTAGTTGCTTTTAATACGGAAGATAAAAGTAAATCATGGCAAGAAAGAAAAGAGCACACAATTGAACACCTCAAGTTCGCAACGCTTGAGCAAAAAGCTTTAGTTATCGCAGATAAATTTGCAAATTTACTGGAGCTGATCCAAATCTATCCAATACTTGGTGAGGATATATGGAAGTCCTTTAATCGAGGTAAAGAGGATCAGTATTGGTATTTTTCTGGTGTTGCAAAAAGTGGGAAAGAAAATCTTCCTTTAGACTTGATTCCTGCATTTTTCCTTGAGTATGAAGAGCAGGTAGAATTGTTTTTCAAGACAGGGGCTTAAAAATGTTGTTTGGCTATAAGTACATTTACTGGGATCTTTGTTAAGACAATCCAGATATCAGCTTCGAATAAAAAATAGGTTCTTTCGCTTTTAACCAAATCTATTCGACTCCCGAATACAACAGACTCTTATATAGGGTCTTTTTTTTATGAAACGTCAAACACGATTTGTTTATAAGTTTGGTCGATTTTAACTATGATGTAAAAATGTTTGGAAGGAGGGATCGATTATAGAACCGTTCATAAAAAAGATGCAAAGAACGATTTCGGAATTGAACAAGTGGCAGTCGGAACAAGTCGATGCACCCGAAGCTGTTAATCAAGCCGTAAATCATTACAGAAGGGAACTACTAACAGCTATTAAAGATTTGCAACAGCCAGATTATGAAGTGGATGACCGTGTAGAACTTGTATCCAGTAGTTATGAAGATGCAGGACTCTTTAGCGGAGACACTGGAATTGTGATTGATGTAAAATCAACGACTTTGACATCTGGGCACATGCAATATGACATTCGCGTTGAGTGGGATAAAGGAAGCGATGCCTGTTGGATAAGCGCAGAAGATTTCACAAAGATGTAATGCATGGTGCTTTCAACTCTGATGAATCAAAGAGGGATGAGATTGGACTATCATGTAACCAAAGAAGAAGAAGAGTAAATATGGATTGATATAGATCAACAACAGAGTTTGGTGTATTTGATAGTCAAACAAAAAAGCGCATGATGTAAATTACTTACGAAAAAGGTAAAACAGAAAATCAAAAGAACAAAAAGGGAGGTGTTACAAATGGTGACGATTCATAAATTGTTAAAATGGTGTTCCTTTGGACTGGAGGTTTTATTAGCAATTCCGATCCTGGGAGGAATCATCATCTTATCAAACGGATGGACTCCGCTTCTTGTTGCGGGAATTTTGCATGCAGTGGTCATAGTATTCTCCCTTGCAAATAAGCAGTATTCTGTAACAGGTAATATCGTAGGCATCATCGGATCTATTCTCGGCTTTATTCCATTTGTTGGATGGTTTTTTCATGCTGTTTCAACGATTATTCTCTTCTTCGAATCCATCTATGTATCACGAAAAAATACGAATGCAGACCTGTAACGAGGTCTGTTTTTTCTTGTTGTTAAATACTTATAAGAATGTTAAATCTCACAGCAATGTAGAAATCCAAAGAAGACTGAGAAGTCTGACATGACACATTTAGAAAAATTGGGATACGGGTTATTTTATAGAGAACAAGAGGGGAAATTTTACAAATGATTCACCGATGAAGAGAAAGTGAAAGTTTTCGATAAAGGTGAAAGCTTTGATTTCTTTGATTAGTTCACTATTATTAAGAGTGAAAGAGACATATAATCAAGGTATCAAAAATGAACAAAATACAAAAGGGGATGGAACTTGATGAAGGTACGCGTAAATCTGACTCAAGAGCAAATAAATGAAATTCATTCATTACTATGTGGCAGGGAAATAAGCAAGGAAATGGTGGAGGATAGAGTTAATACCTTTATTATCGCAACGCGTTTGAGAAAGATACGTTTGGAACGAAATGCAAGCATGGCGGACGTAACTGCAAAAACATCTATAACTTCATCAGCGCTTGATCACGTTGAAGCTCATCGTCGCAAACCATCATCTGCAATGTTAGTTTCCTTAACAGGGTTTTACGGAATAACGATTGAAGAGTTAATGAGAGAAGCAATGCCAGAGGAAATCGAAAATGTCATTCTTTTTTTTCGAGATGAGAAGCAAAGAAAAGAATTATTGGACAAAGAAGTTATGGAAAAAGAGAAATCTTTTGATGAGGAATAATGAAAAATGTTGAAGAATAGCAAGGCTTTAAAAGAGTATAGTAAAAGCACCTCTCTTTTTGTTTTCGAGGATTAAATACTAATGAAATAGGTTTCAACTGCATAAAAGAAACGGAACGTTGATATAGCAGGAGTATATTCTTTTATATTTAAGGAGGATGTTTAAAAATGCTATTTATGAAAGCTATCACACCTGTAGGAAAATGTGATTTTTGTCATAAAGAAGGTCGTTATTTGGAAGAGCTGAACGATAAACATGGTGATCATGTCATGAGTAAATGTTTATATGGTTGTGATGATTATCGTAGTATTCCAGAAGATTTTGTTGAAGAGATGGAGCTTGTATCTATTGAAGAAATTGAACGATCGAATAGTCATGATTCTAAATGGAAAGTTATCGTTAAGGTTGGAGAAGAAGTAAGTGAAATCAATGTTACGCGGTATTCAACTGAGACAGAAGAAGCACTTCGTAAGGCAGTTATGGATTGTCGAAACCGTCAGCAAATTGACTGGCTGAATAAACCTGTGTTTCATAATTAGGGTAGAATGTAAAAAGATTGTGGGGGAAAGGAATTTTACTGGGTAGATACATGAAGATTCACAGTGGTATATGATCTTTCATTATTAGACAGATAAATGAGGAGGCGTAGTGCATGTTTACAGTCATTTGTGCGCAATGTCAAAGTAATCAGGTAGAGGTTCAAAAGAGCATCAATGGAGTTTTTTTTGAATGTGAAAATGGACACCAAGCCGAACTGACTTATGATATGAATAATAAACCTGTGTGGGAAGATTATTCTTAGGGGGTATGCGACTTGTTTTACAAAGTCAAACTGAATACGAGTAACGGTAGTTAGAAGGAATATCTAAACGAAGGAAAAGAGTGGATTTTGGAGGCAACTGCTATTATTTTGATGGGGCGTCAATATCGCTTAGACAATAAGGATAAATGAAATTGATATTTAAATATTTTTCATGAGGAAGGAAGTTGGATGATAACAACTCCCTTCCTTATTGTTTTTTCGAAAGTTCTTCCATTAAATCTGATACGATGCGTTGTTGATTAACAGAGAGCGACGAAAAGAGATTGTAAAAGTCTATCATTTGTTTAGGAGGTAAATAAGGCTCTTTTTCATCCGTTAATCCTAATATGTAGTCAACAGATGTTTGAAAATAAAGAGCCATTCTGATTAACATGTCTTTATTTGGTGTATGTTGCTCTACTTCATAATGACTTACTGAAGCACGGGCAATGCCCAATTGTTCTGCTACCTCATCTTGTGATTTAGAACCTCTTAATTCCCTCAAGCGTGTTCCTATCATATACGATCTCCTGTTTGTTTTAATTTCTATACTATTGTATGGAAACAGGTGGCGCATTGTCAAACCTACAAAAAACATAACTTTATGCTTTGACAGAAACTGAATAGGAAAATTGGTGCATAAAACAAAGTATATGAATATGAACCATGAATCAGGAGTCTACAGTTACTTTGTAAACGATATTAAAAGGGGCGATGATTTGAGTGGAAAACTCAAGTTTAGGAGAAAAAATCCAATTTGTAGATAGTACTATGGCTACTACCATAAATATGTAATTGGAATCAGGGGTATATGCTTTATCGGTTCCAGTCAGGGGAGGTGTTTTGTTGTGTGCTTAGGAACACTATAGGAACACTATAGGAACACTATAGGAACACTACCTAAAGCCACAACCGACATGGTTTTATAAGGTTTCTAATAAGATGATGTTTCGTGAAACACCTGAGCATGTTGGTGTATGTCGTATTATGAAACAAACCCTGGTAACGAGTAGTTAATGAAAGCAAAGGTTGAAATAATAAAAGGTTGAGGAGTGAGTAATCATGAGTGTTCAAGACAAATTGCAGATGTTCCTGGATCAAGGTGCGGTTGGGGCATATTCTGGGGCAAGCAAAACCTTGGAATTGCTTTTTAGTGAAGGAAAGCCTCATTTGATATCGCGCTATTATCAATATGCCTCTTCGTGTGGAGATAATGGGAAGGTTCGCGGGATCGTAGATATTCTTCATGAGATAGATCGTTCCGATTTGTTAGAAGAAGTACCTACTCTATATACCGAGACAAATGCAACGCTTAGAAACCCAGTGGTTGTTGAAGGACAAGAGTCAGTTGAGTTATTTTTGGATTTGAAAGCTGGCGACTACAAGGTAATGCTTGTGATGGATATCATAAATCCGAAAGACTATAGTGAGCATTTCAATGTATATGTATACGACAAAAGCGGGAACATCATAAAAGCTGCTGATGGGTATGTTTACGACGAAGCGATGACCTTTACTGTAGGTGAATGGGAGTCTGGAGTTTGCAAGATTGACATTTGGACTTATCAAGGAAAAGGAACGATTCAAAAGGTACTTGTTGAACAATGGAAATATAAATCGAGCAGGTGAACCGTAACCGTAAGACCATTTCAGAATCGCATCAAAAAATGAGAGAAGCTGCCTGTTGATAGCTTCTCTTTTTGTATTGTCCTGCTATTTTCTCGCAAGGAAACGCATAAAACAAAAGATGATTTTAGAAAAAAGGCATATTTTTATATTTTTGAGGAGGGGATTGTTATGTCATCTACCAGGAAGACAAAGTTTCTTTGTATGGGTACAGCTATTTTGCTTAATGCTGTGATTTCTGTTCATCCACCTGACATGGGCGCTGCGGTTCTCTGGCATGTTGGAATTCGTGCTGTGTTTACAATTTGGCTGTACACATTGTTGGGGATGTTATTCTTCCGCGATGAGATTGAAAAAGGAAAGTTATTTTAATTGGATTTATTTATAAGCAAGGCATAGACAGTTATTTAACTACTTACTTTTCGAAGGAGAGATTTTATATGATAGCAGCTTTGAATACGTTAAAGACAATTGAGTTAGTTCGTGTTCAAGCACAAGGTTTTCGTGGGTTCAAAGATTCCGTTGAGATTGACTTCGCCACAGGTAAAAATGAGTTTATTGGCGATAACGGTAAAGGAAAAAGTAGTATCGGTGAACTGATTGCTTGGATTATTACAGGTCGAAATATTGCTGGCAAGCAAAAGGAAATCAATATTACCAATAAGGATTGTCAATTTGTTATTGGAATCTTGACATTTAAAGATCAAAATGGGAACATCCATGAACTTGAGCGAAAACAAACCTCTTCTATGACCATCAAGTTTGATTATGAAAACATTTCACAAAGACGATTAGAAGAACTGATACCAATGGATTTGTTCCTATGTGCGTTTAATCCTATTTACTTTCTCTCTTTGGATAAAGACGTGTCTCGAAAAACGATTGCAAGTCTATTTCCAACGTTAACAAAAGCGGGAATCTTGGCTGAGATGGATGCTACGAATCGAGAGCACTTGGAAAAAGAGTCTTTCGAAGTGGATCAAACCAACCAATATCTGAAAAATCGCAACGAAGAATTGAAACAACTCGAAGATAATCGGAAATGGCTTGAAGGATATATTGGTAAGTTGAAAGAGAAAGTCGTCATTCCTGAACAACGAACATTTAATGATGCTTCTCTTACCTCGTTGCATAAACAACTGGAAGATCTTCTTTCTCGCAAGCCTGAGCTGAAAGATATCAAAGATATGTTGAAAAAACGCGGTGATCTGCAAGGGAAGTTAGCACAAATTCAACATGAGAACTTTGGTCATCAGATGGAAAAATCAGATCTCATGAAGAAAAAGGCACTATTAGAGCAAGAGCTTTCAGTGGAGTTGGCAAAACAATATACCCCAATAAATTTCACTGGAATTGAAACAAAATTGGAAGTAATGCGTACAGACTATAAACATAATCTTGAAGCTGCTCGTTTGTTGGATCAAGAATCAAGAAAACTGGATGCTAAAAAGGTTCATGTACAAGAAGGCGATGATTGCCCTTATTGCAAGCAATCTATCTCAAAAGAGAGTGTAGAGATACTTGCAAAAGAATTGGCAATGGAAGTTGCGAAAGACAAGCAAGAATTAGAAGGCAAGCAACAAGAAAAGAAAAAGACATTGGCAGAATTAGAGGTAGAGGGGAAAAATCTACTTGCTGAAATCGCCAAGGCGAAAGAAACTGACGAACAAAATCGTCAGCAATTTGAAGTGGGTAAAAAGAATGCTATCGATACAATCAATGGTCGTTTGAAATTGATTGAGGAAGAACTTCTTGTCATCAGCAAACAAGAGAAAGAATTTGAAGAGATGAAGAAAAAGAACATTCAAGCTTTGCAAGTTCAAATACAGCAACTTGGCGTTGATAAAATGGAAGAAGAAAACATTCGTATTCAACGGGAGTTTGATGCGGTGGTATCGACTGAAAAAGCCAAACTTCAAGCTGAGATCCAACGTCTGCAAAAGGAAAAGGAAGAGGTTCTTGCCTATGAATCCAATCGCCATTCTCTACTCAAGCGAGTAGAAGATCAGAGGAAGGACTTGGAAAACCGTCAAAAAGAGATGGATGGTTACGGCGTTAAAGAGGTCGAAATTCGCAATAAGATCTACTACATGAAAAGCTTCAATGCGAAGAAGATTGAACTTCTTAACGAAACAATTAAAAAGCAGCTCAAAGACGTGGAAATTCGTTTGCAAAAAACTATAGAATCTACGGGTGAATTGAAAGATTGCTTTGAGATTCTTTACAGAGGGAAAGAGTTGAAGATTTGCTCTACTTCGGAAACCATTCGAGCGGGTCTGGAGATTTCAAATATGGTTAGTACCTTGTCTGGAGTGAAGTTCCCAGTCTTTGTGGATAACGGAGAATCGATTACGACATATGACGATCCAGGTTTTCAAACGATTGAAGTTCGTGTTGCAAAAGACAAACCATTAACTATGATCCGTGGTAGTAAAGAATTAGAAATCAAGTCGTCATACAAAAAGGTCGTTTCTTCGAAGCCGCGTTCATCCTCTGGATACACAAGATCAAGTGTTGGGACTGGAACGAGTACCGAAGCGGCTGGCTAATTTATCTATATGGTTAAGGAGGGGCATCTCTCATAGATGTCTCTCTGTGAGATGATAGTCTATGTGATTAAACAAGGGAGGATTATTAATGTTGAAGGATATTCAAGGAGCAGAGGACGTTGTAACATACATGAAAGAGCTGTTGGACAAACCAAACGGTAAATATCAATTGGCTCGTATTTGTGGTATGGCGCACATGTATGAAGAACAACAAGAGAAAGAAAATCAAATCGAAGAAATTCTGAATTTATCGAGAAGAGAAAGAGCAGTTGAAACAACCCTTTTAGGTGACTCTATGGCAATTGTACAAGTAGAAAAAAGAACAGAGAATGGAGTTGTGACGTACTTTCATCCTGTTGTAAATGGAAAACGCAGTTTTGAGGTTGCTGAGACGTTAGATCATGCAGTAGTCATTGCACTCGGACAAAAGTATGGAGTTGGTCAATACGCACCACAAGCAATACGAGCGATTCTTCAAATGGATCAGTTTGAGGAAAAGTTTCGTCCAAAAACATTTATTGAAAAATGTGTTTCTGGCGAGGAAACAGTTGATCGCATTGATGATTATGTTGAGGTTTGGCATACTGCTGGAGATGAGGTTAAACTTGAATTACCAGAATATCTTGGTATAAGCGATGATGATTATGAAAAGTATTTAAAAGACAGCAATTATATTTATCAGATCGTTGTCTCTGCGATTCAGAAACAAAAGTAATATCGAAACTGTTTTTTGATGAAGGGTAAGCATTTGCTTATCCTTTTTCTTATTTTGCATAGAGTATAACGTTACCAACATAACAGGGTGAAGAGTATTTTCAAATTTAATTTGGGGGAATGTGTAATGGCAGTAGCTACAGCAAACGCAGTTCTAATTTCAGGAAATCAGCAGGCTCTATTATTTATTCAATCCTTTTTTAAGCAAGGTGTATTAAATCAAACAGAAACCATTACAGTCAATGTAAAGGACAAGTACGAAGCGATTCCGTTTAAGATTGAAGTGAACCCGAATACAGATGGAACATTTGTTGCTTATCGTGTGCATACAAGTGCTGGGGAAAGCCTGTGGCAAACTTGGGAAACCGCAGAAGATGTAGAAAAGTCTTTTCAGATGATGAGTTTGATGTAACTGGTTGAAACAAAATTTGTCACAAATGATATTTCAAATAATTTAGGAACAAGGAGAGATATTATATGTTAATCAGTGTATTTTGCGGGAAACAGCATTTGTGGTTGGAATGCGATTATCCAAACATCGAAGACACAATTCGTGTAGATTTTAGTCGTGGCAATGCCACTAAACGGGTACACACAGACCAACAAGGGAAGCGTTATTTTGTCTGGAATAGCACTCGGATGTACCTCGAATTTTTGAAGGATTACACTATGAAAAAGATCAAGGATATGATTGAAAAGGGTGAGCATGTTACCGATAAGGAACTGGTCTTGGCTATCATTAACGATGGAATTGAGAATGTTCGTTTCATTGTTCCATGCTTTAAACGATCAGGAGCTGATATTTTTGGATTTGGTATTTTTACCAGTGAGACGGAGGATGTTTTATGTAAGGTATCTGAACATCGTTATAAAGTGAAAGATCAGTATAAACTGACCTTGGTTCCCGAAAATCCAAATCCAATGGTTTCCAGCAGAGATTTCTATACAATGGATTTTATGGGGTTGTTGAGAGCGGGAATAATTAAAATGGCAAGGACTGCCGTAGAGACAGAAGGGGGAGTCGTATCATGAAACACTATCAATGGCTCGGAAATTCTCTTCTCTTTTTCACGAATTCAAGTTTCATTTAAGGAATGTAATTACATTAATTAAGGAGGTTTTTTGATCTTGTCAAAAATTACGGTGGGAATGCCAGTATTATTGAAACCTGTAGGGAACAGAGCCAGATTTCATGGAGAAGAAATTCAAGAATATGTGATTAAGAAAGTAGGGAGAAAATATTTCGAGGTTTGGAAGGATGGTATGGAATATACGACAATTAAATTCCATATAGATTCTTTTGAACAGGTCACAGATTATACGCCCGATTGGAGATTGTATTGTAGTATGCAAGAAATTATTGACGAAAAGGAAACGCAGGCTATTTTAGATGAGCTACGAGATGTTTTTAAGGGATACGGTAGAATACAGAAGATTTCATTGGTTCAGTTAAGGAAGATTAAAGAAATCATTAGTGAAGGATAAAGTAACATGCCAAATAAGCAATTGATAAAATTCATTTTTGCTAACAGTGACTATTTATTTTAAAGAAGATGCGATACACCTGATCTTACAACAAGGTTGGGTGTTTCTTTTGTGTTAGAACGAATAGCACTCTCTTATGAACATGTCAATTTTTGCGTAAGATACTATATCTTTTTACAAACTTGGCGATGCTTTTTGCATCACATGAGGAGGATTTTTTATATGAGTAATTTGGCGACAGTTAGAAAATTAACCGAGATTTTAGAAATAAGAGATGGTGGCATCTTTGGGGTTAAGATCGTTACAGTAAAAAGAATTTCTGATGGGAAAGTAAAAGTGTACAAAGTATTGAATGATACCTGGTACAACAGTGATACACCTGATGACCTTCTTCGTGTCTTGGATGGCATATTCCGTTCAGGCACCCGTTGCCGCTTCTTTTTGGGAGATCAAGATACGGGATATGATTGGGCTGTGGAGAACAGTACGATGGGTACGATTGGTCGATCCACTGGTGAAGCTAAAATCCCTCTTCTCATTGCTTCGAGTAAAAGTAATAGTGGCATCGGTTTGTCAGACGACTGCATTGTAAAAATCGTTACATCAAATGGTGGGCAGGTATTATGGAAACATCCGAAATATGAGAAACCTGAGTTTCGTATTATCAATCGGGGCGAAGATGAGTTCCCCAATCTTCCAGAAGAGTATGTTTCGGCAGTATTTCGTCTCAATGATAAGGAAGGAAAAATTAACGTTGCGAATTTCAGAAACCATCTGAGCGCAGAAGGTTATGTAGCATTTATGAGAGGAGAACGAAATAGCAAAGCATATGGATTGAAAGTGGTTAAAAAGTAAACACGATAATAGCAAGGAGAAGGGACAAACTCCTTCTCCTTTTTATATTTGGTTTTTGCGCTTTTTCATTCAAAAGGAAAAACGATGGAGGTAAGCAATGAGATTAATATTCACTGACCATGCTATCAAACGAATGAATGATAGAGCCATCAAAAAGAGCAATGTAGCAAGCGTTGTTAGTAAAGGGGCACGAGAGTTTACCAGAAAAGGCTTAGTAAAAGCGACAAGGAATAATCGTGTTGCCGTATTTAAAGAAATAGGTAATGGAGAGTATATTATCATCACTGTTTACTACACGAGCCAAATGTATCAAATGGCAAAATGTATCGCACAAATGAAAAAGATTGGGATCAATAAGGCATTTAGATTTATTATGTCAAATCAGCGTTCAGGCTCAAAAGGCAAAGAAAAATTGAAAGCAATGGTAGGGAATTTATTCGTTTCTTTCGATACAAGAAATGGGCTGATTCTCTAAGTTTATTTAGAAATTAGAAGGCTTTGTCATCTTGAAAAGAATATAAGGAGTGATAAATAATGGGTACAAGAGATTTGATATTCGATGGAGAAGAAGAAGTGAACCAAGCGCCATACCAAAACATCTCGTTGAATCCGAATGGAGGTGTGGATGTGGAGGGTGAGTGGAAATTTTCGGGATCGTACTCCATAAGTGTTCCATCCGACACTATCAATAATGCTTACTCGTATACAGGAAGTGTTTATAAACCGTATACGAAAAAAGGACAAAGCCGTTGGAAAGTTAGTTTAGATGTTTATGGTGGCGAGTCTGGTCGAATCACTTTAAAGGTGCTTACGAAATCTGCCTCATCTCTTAAATAAGCACGGAAGATGATTGCAGAAGAGATTATCCAATTTGAAAAAACAGATCGATTCAAAAAAGAAGTATGGCCGCGCATTCTTCATGCAGATCATCACGTTCCGATTCTAAAAGAAATAGATGGAGAATTGTTTTGGATTGCAACTACCTGGAATGGGGCATGGTCGGCAATCCAAGGAAAATGTGGTTGGTATTCAATCGAAAAACCCTTTGGAAGTGGGCAGTTTTACTATCGTAAAACGGAGTGGGGCTTTGAGTATCCGCGTTTGGATGATGGGAGAACTGATTGGCACAATGGAAAGAAGGTATATAGAGAACCGAACTATGGGAACATCGAAGTTTCTCTTTGGTCAATTTCAGGTGGTGAAGGAAAATCTGATGAAATTAAGGACAAAATTGATCGTGCGATTTGGGATGTAAATGACAAAGAAATAGTGAATCTCATGCAAGCGAAAGCAATTTCATGAATACAAAATAGACCGATGAAAAGTGGAGGGCACATAAAGCCTCCTTTTTTTGTGCTGTAAAAACGTTGACTATAGGTTATATATTTGTTAACTTTGCCAAAAAAGGTATTTGACTGTAGTCGTGAATCTGAAACTATAAGATATGGAGTTGCACAGATGAAATCCAAAATTGCGGGTAAACTTATACAGAAGAGTGAAGTCGAAGCGATATTAGAAGAAAATCCAAATTTGAATGCAAGTGAAATTGGTGCAAGACTTGGAGTTAGCAGGGAAGTTATATATGAATTTTATCGGCAATATGGATGGGGAAGAAAAACAAAGAAGAGTAATACCTATGGTTATTCGACAAAGGATTGTAATAGGTTCGTACATGTAACAGCAGAGGATATCGTCAATCTGTTATCAATGAATCGAAATTTGACACATGAAGAATTGGCTGATATTTTAGGGACATCTATTACAACGATAGAAAGAGTTAAGCGTGAAGCGGGGATTATTTCTGATCATAAAGGGAGAAAGATACCTATGACGGAAAAAGAACTGAAGGACAAAATTAAATACCTTATATTGAATACTGGTATGTTAAGACAGGAAATTGCCTGGGAGCTTGGTGTGACACCACCCACGGTAGGAAATTACACGAAAATACTCAAAAATGAAGGGGAAATACCCCAAGATTTTTCTTTTAGAAAGAGATATTTGAATTAATACATCATAAGGAGGAAGGGATTCCTTTCTCTTATTATCTATATGATCTTTAGAAAACAGGAACCTTGTTAATTTGTTAACGGGAATCAATCACTTAGTAAATACTACAATATAAAAATTATAAATAGAAGGAATCCGTTTTTGGATACAGAGGAGGAGTTTGATTCGAGATTGTTGTAATGATACGATTAATGTATCACTTGTTTGAATTTTAAATTATCTGATGAGGTGGCAGAATGAATTTTATTGCTAAAGAAACTGTTATGCAGGATATCGAGAATTTTGCAAACTCAATTAAGAGCAGTTATAGCGTGGATGGTTGTACAGTATTCACGAGGTCGGAAGAAGATATCGTTTGGATGGGATACCTGATTCAAAAAGCTGGCAATCAATTCATTGTGAAAATGCCATATGTTGAAGATTCGGGAACGATGGCGATTCAGAAAAAGCAATGGACAATTGAGCAAGACGGGAGAGAATTCGCTTTTGGACTTGGATCACTTGGAGAAGTCTTTACTCGTTTAGAGATTGAAAAGTCATAGGATTAAAAGAATGGAGTGAAAAACCGCTCCATTTTATTAGGGTTTTTTAGTGTAAAATATAATTTACGCAACATGTCACTTGTTACATAATGTAAGTGGTCGACGTGCGAAAAATGAGGAGGAAATATACGTGGCAATCATGGCACATGAATTAATTTCGATTTTGAAAAGTGGAAAAAAGCCTGTTGTTCAGTTTGAGCCAGCAGTTGAAGAGTTTGAAACGATCTTTGACCATAATATGCGTGGGAGAGCAATTGGTTTTATTGAACAAACTGATGGATTGATCAGATTTATGTTTGAGGTAAAAGAATTTGAAGCTTACAATATTCCACATATGAAACCATGGAATGAAGATGATACAAAAAAGGTAATTGATACGGCATATTATCCAAAGGATGGTATTGAACAGATGTATTATGAACCTCAAGAAGAATTACCTTTGGTAATACTTGAAGACAATGACCTGCTTTCAGCATACGCAGAGAGCGGATCAAACGACTCTTACGTATTATGGTTGGAAAAGAGCCTGAATCAGTATGTTGAGGCATTTGCTGAATTAGAAGAATCATTGGAAAAAGATGTGCCTATTTTGGAAGAATTGAAGGAAAGGAGATTAGAAGATGAAGCAATTCGATTGGGTGGAAAAATTGAGGGTGTAAAGCATGCTATTGAGCGAATTCGTACAACCAAACTCCATCACTCGATTAAGAAGTAGGTTTGGATAAGCGCCCCTTGAATTGGGGCGTTTTCACATGTGAGACTTGAAATATGGGATGCTAAAGTTTATTTTAGAATAGTGTTTTGAAAACGTTCCTTCGGATTGGGAGATTTGAGCAAATGAAAGGAGTGGTTGGATGAGTAATGAGTGGACAATCCAAATTATTGGAGCTACGCAGACTTTTAAAAAATTTGAGATTAAAAATGAAAGATATCCTGGTGTAAGCGTGGAGATCATAGCGGACTCCGAGAATGAAGCTTGGGAGAAGTTCAATAGTGCCTTTAAAAATCTAAAGTAGTCTCATGAGATTCTGTCTCTTCTCGATACAGAAGTATTTTCAGAAACAACTTCATGCGGTTTTTATTATAACAAGATCAGGAACATGTGTTCGCAAATGGGTCTTTGGTAATATTTGAGAGGGAATAGTTTCATAGTACAATAGAAATGTAGGGCGTATAGGGAAACCTGTTGCTTTTAGGGGAGCGGATCGCTCTTCCTGAGTCGATAATATTCGACGAAGGGAGGTGAGTCGAAAAATGGAATGGCTAATGATCATTGTATTTGAGGCACTAAGGATTTTGATTCGAGAGATCATCACTCATCTTGCAAAATCCTTCACGACCTCTAATGATACGAACGCCAAGAACCGCCCCTTCGCTTCCCGACGCCGAGGCGGTTCTCGTTCAAAACGAAAAAAATAGTTGTTTAGAGCGAACCGACCACTAAAGGCGGCACTGGTACGCTTCTACAAGAGAAGAGGGGCGATATTGGTAGTATCGTTCCTCTTTTTTTACTTTATGCAAGGAGAGCCAGTTTTAGCCGTCTAAACAGCTTACTTGCTCACCTATATTTTACACAGATTACAAACGACTTGCAACAATACAGAAAAAATGATGCAATTAAAGGAACCATTTAGGACGATGCCGAAACTATCATAGGGAGTGATTTCATGTATTATAAGAAGGGAATGATATCCATTATAACCAGATTAATTCTTAGGATAAAGTGGTTAGAGTCTAATGTAGGGAGATGCTGTTGATGTTTGATCCAAATGAAGTATTTAATCTGAGTAAAAAAGAGTTGATTGAAACACTTCAAAACTCTACTCTTGAAACGATATTGAGTCAGAAAGAACTGATACAATCGTATTTTGAATTTTTCGAATCCATGCATCGTTTATTGGAGAACAAAAACAAGCATAGTCACAGTACAATACAAGAAGAAACGTCTTTGGTAGCGAGTCCAGTAGAGGTGTTATCTGTTACAAATGAAGTACATAATAATGAATCTGTTCCAGATGTAGATTCACAAGATCCAGAAAAACAACAAGAGCAAGGACAAGTTGAAGTAGGGAATGAATCACAATCGTTATTTGACAAACTGCTAAGTGAAGAACAAAATCAATTACAAACCTATCCACACTTAGTAGATTCTCGTCCCGTTTATTTATTTGAGCGTAAATTAGAAGGTGGCTTCGTTCCCGCAATAGAAGGGTATGTGCCAGAAATTACTCTTCGAAAATTAGATCTCCAACATCATGATTATGTCTATGCAAGAGAACTTCAAAGTGGATTTGGTGAGCGAAAGAGATTTATTTATGATTTTGCCAAAAGAAGTGAAAACCCAGGACGTACCGGACGTGTTCAAATTAGTTTTTGTTTGGTCGAATCTTATGACAATAATTTCTTCGTGAGAAAAAGTATGGAGTCAAGCTCAAAGGCTTACTTAATGGAAAATCCAGAGCTGTTTTTTACATTACAAGATAAAGATATTGAACGTTTGGGAATTAAAGAAGGTGATCTTGTCGATATCGCTTTCTACGAAGACAAACCAGAGAGTTTTAAAGTCATTTGGGTACACCGTTTCGAAGAAAACACGGAGAAGAAGGGCAGGAACATGCTTCCCCCAAAGCCCAATAAGGAGAAAGATGAAGAAGAGTTGGTTCAAAGTGATTTGGTTAAAACACTTGAGAACAAAACGATTTTGGTGATTGGTAACGAGCCAAACAAGGCGGAGTATCAATTCGAAATTGAAAAACGAGGCGGCATGTTTTTATGGGCAGACGCGAAAGATTCCATAAGTCGAATCAAGTCATTAGTTAAAAAAGCCGAACTCGTCGTTTTTCTCCTGAAAGTATCGGGACATACAGGTATGAAGCAAATTAAAAAATACTGCAAAGAACAAGACGTTCCATTTATTACAGAATGGAGTTTAAGTAGTATTACGATTGCTAAAGTGGTAGAGGCAGAAACATTGGCACTCGTAGCGGAGTAAGAAGAAGCTCTCTAAAGGAGAGCTTTTTTTATGTAGAACATCAGAAATCCGTTACATTTTCCGTGAATTCAAGCTTATATCATTTTTGGAAAACAACTATAATAAATGGATTTACAAAAAAGCAGGAGATATTTATTTATTCAAACAGTGTTCTATTTTTATCTAAAAAGGAGAGATTTTCTTGTATCCATTGTTTCGGAAAACAGTAGAAAGCCTCATCAAAAAATTCGGAAAGATGAATATTGACGAATTTTATGCGACGGACGCAAAGACAATCAAAATTATTAAACCAAATTATCTGGACTTTTCTATTGAGAAAAATGGAAACAGGTTGTTTGTGGGTTATTATCGAGAACAAGCTGGAGATTTGATTTCGGATCCAATTTTTGTGTTTGAGATTAAGGATAATAGATGGCATCCGATTCGCCTTGAACAAGTTCTTGGTGAGACACTAATCGGTCAATTTGAAAATGGTTGCTACTATTACTATCCAGGCAATTTTAAAGATGTAAAATCTTTTGCGTCAACTTGTGCAAAAGAATGGCGTTTTTACTATCTTTAATTCTATGAACATAACTTAACAAACATTTACTTCTAAAGGAGAGGTTATTATGAAACTTAGTAAACAATCCATTCAAGCGGTTGCCAATATTAAGGGTCACTTCGATCAAATTGAAAAGGACTTTAATCAACTGACGAATGAAGAGCAAGAGCAAGTGTTTGCATATCACAATGAAAACTATAACCTGAATCATTGTCTTCGATGGGGACAACAAGCCGCAAGAGAAATTCTAAGGAATGTTAAACCAGAAGAAGAAATCGAGATTGAGGTTGGTGATGACTTGGAGGCATATCTTAGCGAGCACCTGGAAGGAATCGTAGAGGGGCATCTCGAAGCTTGGAAAGACCGCTATCATCGCAAGAAGCTGGAAGACGTTGTGTTTGATCTTCGAGTAAATTACGACAGTGATGCTGAAATCAAGAATCTCGAAGAACAAATTGGTAGAGAGATGACCGACGATGAACGCAGCTATTTCTACGATGTGTTTATCAAGGAAGTAGAGAATTCTTTCTATCTTTAAAACTACTGTGGATAGTGGGAGTGATATGATAAGATTTGGACAACTGCTTAACACGGAGAATGCCATATTTTTGCTTGCTTCGAAAGAATGTAAATAAAATATGACTTCTTTAGAGGGTGCTATCGGGTTAAAACCGATAGCATATTCTCTCTAAATACGTAGTATTGCTAATATCCTGAATCTTGAAGTGTATTTATTTTAGGCTGCAATCGTAGGGATATATAAAGGAGAGGATATGGGTTATGGAGTTCGGATATTTGGGAAAAGAAAAAGAAGCTGAATTTAAAACGGAATATGGTCTGGATATCAACTATCTTGATAGTGGAAAGAGTGAATACATTTTCGAGGGTGAAGGAAGAACCTATCAATTTGAAACTTTAGAAGAGGTTGTTACATTCGCAAAAACACTGAAAGGTAAAATCAAGATCATTGATCACATTAGTGGATCGCTTGTATTTCTCTTTGATGGTGTATGTGTATGGCATGAGGATCAATGGAGACAAAACAGTAAGTATAATGACAAATTATGGCGAGGTATTGAACGTAATCCTGATGACGATGGAGAAGGCAATACACGGTATAGCATATATGATGTATATAGTTCAAGAGAATTGTTATAGCCTCGCTAACAACATGTGAGATCAATTAAGAAGGGGCGAGTATATGTATCTTGTAATCGAAAATAACTACCATGAACTTATTGTGCATGAGAATCAAACCAAAAAGCAAGTCAAGGACTTGGTAGATAAATACAAGGGAGATAAACGTGTTAATTTTCACATTTACAAAGTTACTAAAAAGTTGTCTATTAACGAATTTCAGTCTTAATAAAATATGATTTCAATTTATATATGAGAAGGAGAATAGAGATGTATGTCATGGCAAATTTTGAAGTCACCAGACGATAAATATTGCATTTGGTCAACTATTGTTGAAGATTTGATCTTTTATGATATGACAGCAGATGACATATTCATGGAATATAAAAAGAAATTTGGAGAAGAGAATGAAAAAAAGGCAAGAAAAATAGTTGAACAGTTGAATGCTGGTGAAAAGCCATATTTCCAATTTACATTAACATTTGAAGAAGCAATGGAGCAGCGAACATGGAATAAGTCAGAGGAAGATTTGCGATCTGATGTAGAGTATAACAATTGGATAAGTAAGCAGATGGAAATTAGTAATCGGTTCCCGTAATAGCCTGTGTTTTTAAAAGAACGAAACAAATCTATTAATGAGAGGTGCGGTTATTATGAGTCATCATGATATTCAAAACACTGAAAAATTCTATCTTGAAAGAGAGCCTGAAAGAGAGAATTCCAAGAAACTGGAATATAAAGTAGTGTTTTGTTATGCAAATGGTGATAGCCAAATGGTTACATTCAAGTGTAATGATAAAATGGAGTTGTTTTTATTAATGGGAAGGCACGTAGAACCAAAGTCAGAAGATGTGAAATCCATTACGATTCTATAAAAATGTGAGTTTTATTGAAAGGTGATTTTGCAAATGAAAGAGATATTCTCTAAAACAAAGGAAGTTAAAGTAGTTAGTATACAGTATGAAACTATGACAGAGTATGAAAAAGATAGGGAAGAACGAGTGAGGGATGGGTGGCATGAAACTGGCTATGTGAAATATAATCCATACCCTTGTATAACTTGGAGGAAAGAAAAACTGATTGTAAATAAGATGTGACTTCAATATAGAGGGTGCTATCAGGTTGAATCTGTTAGTCCGTTCTACTTACTGATGAAACCGAAGCAATTAACAGAAAGAACGCAATGGAATGTGTAGACAGCGAGAATTACAACTAAAAAGGAGGATGCTATATGGATGCAAAACAAGCTGTTGAATGGGCACAACAGGTTTATAAAAACAATTATCAAGAAAACTGGTCAACTGACTTCTGTTTATGGTTTCAATTTTCATTAAGAGACTACGCTTTAGCTGGTTTCCCAAATGGTGAACATTTAGTTGGTCACTCAAAATGGACAAAGGAAAATGGCACTGAATATAAAGGTGAATAATGATTTCAATTTATTAATGAATGAAAGGGTGCTTAAAAATGCCATATGTCAGTCCAACGGCTGTTAACAATCCCTTTTATTCCCTTGGTCACATGCAGCGGTTAACTCATGGAATCATGGGGCACTTGATCGAAGATCGACAAAATGGAGTAGTGATTCCCGCTTTTTATTCAATTAAACAGGGGAACGGAAGTGTAGGAAGGTTTATTGAATATTTGAAGGAAAAATACAACGCAATTCGCTTCCCACTTGTAACAAATCCTGTTTTCGAAGGAATGCTGATACGTAGAGGCTTCAAAAAGAAAAGAGAATATGTATCCGCCCTCAAAGGGCACGTAGATGTCTATATCTGGAGGAAATAGACAAAACATGAAAAGTCGGAGTCCCTTTGTTGACACTTTAAACAATGGAGGTCAGTATATGAGAGATATTTCAAGGAAAATCGAAATCGACGGTCAGTCATATGATGTGGAAAGAACATTCGATGGGAGTCCTGGTGTATATCAGGAGGCTAATGAGAAGTTTATATATGCCAATATCAATTCCTCCTCAAAGAATAAAGGATTTCATATTCTATCTCTTCTGGAAGGACATCGCGATGAAGACTGCGTTATTATCTTTGCGAGAAAAAGTAAAGAAGGAGATTCGTCGGATACAGATATATAAACAAACAGATGGTGTTGTTGAGAAATCTCAATAGCACCATTTTTTCTTGTTAGAGAGCGAATGTTTACTTACTGATTTTCTTGTATAATACAAACAGATCCTATTTCTGACAATGATTGTGAAGGGAGCACATGCTTTATGTTAATGAGTCATATCCAAGCTGAAACTCCTCAAGAATTAATGTTGTTAGTTACTCCTATACCCAGTAAAGAATATGAGGGAGATTATGAAGAGTACTTGCGAACGTTTTATGCAAAAGAGGCACTGTTTCCCAAGATTGATTACATCGTAAGAAATATACATAAGATCCTGTCAAGTCCAACAGTTCAAGCTTCAAACTTTGATTGGGGGCCTTACATCGTACACGCTGTCAAGGTTTCACTTGCGAATGGTGGATATTTTGTAGAAGCTGCGAAAGTATTTCAAGAATATACACGAGACTATATGAAGTGGATTCAAGAATGGGATTTTGGAAATGACAGAAATGAATTGGAATACAAAGATACCATTTTATTTATAGCATTAGAAACGTTCGTACAGTTCAGAGCACATGGAAAAGTAGATACAGAGGTTCTTTCAATATGGAGTTACATTTCAACTGATGCACTTAGCGATGCGGTCTTCTTTCCCTTTGATTATTTAAATATAGCACCAGATAACAGTGAAGATCATGTGAGTGAACGATATAAGTTTCATAGTCCTCTTCCTAATGATAATGAATCAGATTTTATTGAGGTTTATGTAAATATGGTAAAACTCTTTAAAAAGACAGACATGACTGAGCGAAAGTATCACGAACACATACTTGCATGTTTGAAGATGATATATGATCACCTAAGTTATTTTAACTTGGAAAACAACTCGAAATTTCTGTTATACATTGAGAAATTACAAGCCATGATAAAACAAAGTTCGATACCAGGTGAAATTTTCTATCTATATCGGTTATTTTGTGAAGCAAAGATGCAAGGAGAAGATAGTGGTTTTGAGCAACTACAATTGAATAAGGAGCAAATCAAACGATTTAAGGAGGCATTTGATTGTAGTTTTGATTGGTGTATTTCAAATAACTTTAGAGAGCCTTTAAAAGTATTTTGGAATGAGCTTTATTTTGGAGAAAACGATAGCAATTTTACGATCATTAAACATGCGTATCAAAAATGTTTCAAGATAGATAGTAGCCTTGCAAACGATATTATCGATAGAAATGTTCACCTCCGTACATTGTTTGAAAGAAAAGAGTATAAGATTATTTCAGAATGTTACATGCGTGGATTAGCTAATCGCAAGATGTTCTATTTTGAAGTGGCGTATTCTCTTTCGGAGTGTGGATATCATCAAGAAGCAAAACAGGTTTACGAAAAGGCAATTGAAGAGGGAGATCAAAGTAGTTCTATTTATAATAATCTTGGTGTGATTTACTCGAATATAGAAAAAAATGATGAAAAAGCAAGGGAATGTTATGTTAAAGCGTTAGAATTAGATCCAAAAGATAAGACAGCAAAAGGAAACCTGGATATTATCAATAAAAAGTTGAAGGAGAAAAAGGAAAAGCCTAAGAAATTAACTGAATCTTACTTTAAAATCACGAACAAATGGCACAAGAAGTTATTGTTCACGATTTATAAATTTGGAGAGCGCCCTATTTCTATTGAGGATTTAGCTGAAGCTACCAATCAAAAAGAAAGTTATGTAGAGAAAAATTTAAATGAGTTACTAAGAATGGAAATCTTACAAAGTGAAAATGGTACGTACAAGATTGAACCAACTGTTCAGAAACTTGTAGCAGACTTCATAGATCCCAAATTAGAACGTCAGATCATTAAAGCTGATCGAATGAATCTATATCGTCCGATCTTTTTCCATGAATCAGAAATCAGTTTGTATCGAGTTCTACTGGAGTTGTTTCCCCAACATTTCGTTTTCCCGAATATTAGTCTTAAAACGATAGTAGATATTGAAAAACTTAAAGAATTGATATCCAGTGAGCATATGAACTATCTGTTTATGGCTCATGTAGACTTTGCCATCATTAGTACCTCTACGTATGTGCCTGTCATTGCAATTGAGAAAGATAGCAACTATCACGATACGGAATTAGCGGCAAAAAAGGACAAAATGAAGAATGAAATTTTCAAGATGAGCGGAATACCATTGATCCGTATCCGATTTAATAAAGGTATGACTGCTGAGAAGTTAAAGCAGGAAATACGAAGTGCAACGAAAGAGATGATTCTTGACATACAAAAAGATGAGATCGGAAACAATAGGCTTTTAGAAGAGATAGATGTCCGGAATTTTGGCGTGTCGATACACTCAGACATTGATTTAGATCTATTACAGGACGTATGGAATCGGATTGTAGGAGAAGGGATTGCAAAAAAATCAAAAGTGCTTGATGTGAAAAACAATGAAGAATTTCATGTCTCTATTTCATCTGATTTAGAAACGATCATTGATTTTTCAAGAGAACAAATTACGATGCAAATAAAGAAAGCTATTCCAACAATTAATCAATTGGTAATTTCGTATTATTAAATCAAATCATGAAAAGGGAGCCAAGAAATCGGCTCTCTTTCTTTTTATACGTGAAAGTTGATCCATTCATACTAACACACATAGAAAAGAGGGGTGATTCGTGGTATTGCGATCCAGGATGGATCACCCCATGTTTTGAGCGTGTTCAGTATTAAGCAACGCAATGAGAATCAAATTTCTCCTTGGAGTTTATAATCTTCGTATAGAAGACGAGGAGGGATAAGAATGAAAGCGTTGGTTTTGTCAGATTTACAAGGAATCGAGTATCGTGAGTGGATGAGATTTTTGAGTTTGGATTCTGGACTGTTCGACATCATTTTGTTTCTTGGAGATATTGATCAAATGTATTTGAAAGTAATAACAGAAAAATTCCCATCGAAACCCAAACTTGGAGTTTTAGGAAACCATGACTTTTCAGGTGATTTAGAGTATTTCGGGATTGAAAATATTCATGGAAAAATGAAAGTGATCAATGGAATAGCAATAGCGGGAGTAGAAGGAAGTATTAAATACAAGAAAGAAGAAGCGCCTATGTTGACTCAAGAAGAAGCGACGATTATTTGTGAGCAGCTACCCAAAGCAGATTTGTTAATCTCTCATAACTCCCCATATGGAATTCACGATAAGTCAGATATGGCTCACGAAGGATTTATGGGGTTGCGGACATATATCTCGCAAAAAGAACCCAAGTATCTGATACATGGACACCAACATAGTGCTAAGAATACGAGAGTTGGAAATACAGATGTGATAGGAATATTTGGTGGAGTTATTTTCGATTTAACAAATGGAAATCAATTACGAGTGTTAGAGGTGTTAGATTAATATTAAAGATAGACTCACGGTTAGTAGTGAACTTTGGGTCTATTCTTGTTGTATTAAAGATACGCAGTAGTTCTCAATTATCCATTCATATCGTAAAATATAATTTACATATTCATTCTAATTTTGTATTATTGTTATAATAACCATAAATGACGACATTTTATTGTGATTAAAGATTTATGAATCTGTAGTTCTACGATTAACAAGCAACAATGAAACCTTTTGTTGAATGGAAATTTAATATAAAAGTCTTTTTAATACGAAAAACCGTATTTCGGGGAGAAGGTAGATAAAATGGATCACAAGAAAATGGCAAGAGAAATAGCAGATCATTTCATCAATGAGTATCCTGTAAAAATGATGAATTTTTCTCAGCAGTATGAGGTGCTTACACAAGAAAGACTCAGTTTCATGACGAAAGATATAACAAAACTCAGCATAGATGAATTGCAGGAGCTACTATCTAATTTGGAAAAAACGCTGTTACTTCTTGATGAATTCATTCCTTATCAAGAAGCAGTAGTGCGAATTTTTGGTAAGGGAAATGAATTTCTTGAAGAACTATGTTTCATGAGAAAACAACTAAAAGATATTCGATCACTCTTGCACACAAATAATGAGGGAGATGCGTAAAATGACACAAGGAGTCATTCGGAATCACCAATGTACCATTTTTCATATGAAAGAAGAACAATTGGATGATTTTACGAAAGAGCTACATAAGGAAGCGAAACAGTTAAAACTTCAAGTTAAATCATTTGAGTATCGTCGAAATCAGGTTTTCTTTACACTCCAAGGAGAAATGCATGAAATTAATCGTTTCCTGGGAGATTTCGCTGCTATGTGGAGTATTCAAGAAATGGGTGTCAGTGAATTTGCAAGAATTATGGAAGTATCTGATTTAGAAGCCCAAGAATGGTATGAAGAGGTGGCTGAGTACAAAGGGATTATCATGAATAAAGCGAGTTTTGAATCTAAAATTGTTGCTAAGTTTGGGAGAATGACAGATCTCGCTAAGCTGGAATATCTAAAACGCCATTTCATGGACAATCTGGAAGAATTGATCCAAACTCGTATAGATACAGTTGAAGGGAAAGAAGATGAATTCTCGCTATACCTTAAACGGCAGGCTGAAAAACAAGACTTGTTAATTATGCTTGAAAATATTGACGGTCATCTTGATCCATCAACAATTGAAAAATTAAAGACGTTTATTCAGAACAGTTAACATTTAATCAATTAATAGGGGGCAAGAATGAAGAAGTATGTCGTTGCTGTCATTTTTAATCCAACCATGGAAGAAACGTTGCTCTTACATCGTAATAGGGAACCATATGCGAATATGTTGAATGGGATTGGAGGTAAGATTGAAGAAGGAGAAACACCAAATGAAGCTTTCCTTCGTGAGATGCAGGAGGAAACAGGGATTTCATCAAGTCTTATAGATTTTTATCAGGAAATGGTGAAAATGACTTTCCCGAACGGAGTCGAATTGGTTTGTTTCTATGCAATTTTAGCTTGTGAACCTGTTATCTGGGAAAAAAATAAAGAAGGAATCGTAGCGTGGTATAATATTGAGGAGCTTGATTTACTTAATGCTTCCCATTCCATGCTTGCTGGAGATGGTAACATATCCTACATGATTCAATTCGCAAGAAATTTGGAAAGAATTCGTCAAAATACCTTGTAACATCTGTTTAGGTTGTATATCCAGGTTGAGGTTGAACACACAGAAAGATATCGACTCCTTTTTAGTAGGGGTCATTTATTTTAATTGGCATTGGACTTTGGTACAATAATAAGAAGCTAAATAGAGACGAAACCTCTTGAGGGGGCTATATACATATGGTAGTCAATCGATTAGAGAATGAAGATAATCGTGATAACGTAGGAAGGATATTGAAAGAAAAATGGGAGATTGAACCTGAATTTTCAGATTTGCGATTTGGAAAGTATCATTTAGTCATATGGAGGCATCCTGAGTTTGGACAACTGAATGGATATGTAGGGATCAAACGTAGTCACTCCTATTTTGGAAAAGAGAGGAGTGATAAAAGAATTGGTGAACTCAATGTCCATGGCGGAATTACCTTTGCTGGTAAGGAAAAAGGTGATGGATTCCGAAAAGGCTACTGGTATTTCGGATTTGATACCGCACATGCCTTTGACTACGCTCCTATCCTTGAAAAAATAAAGGAAGAAATGATGAGGAGTGGTCATCCTTTGATGGGCGAAATTAAAAAAATCACAACTCCTTCCTCAAATGTGATTCAAATGCCAACGCGCAAACATCACTATAAAGATATTGAATACGTATCAAATGAAGTAGCGTATTTATACCGACAATTGAAATCAATAGAAGAGAAAAATCCTCATCATTCCCATGACTTCAGAAAAGAATATAAGGCGCTTCGCAAACAAAAAATGGCTCGAAATAAGATGGATACAAAAACGAATTTGCAGTGAAAATGTTTCGAATCTGTGACATACTTCCATCTTTTCATATATAAATAGGGATTTCTTTTTCTAATTGATTGTATTCAGTAGACTCCCATCTACAATATACCGAAAGCAAGAGACGCTTTCGATTATTTAGATTCAAGGGGGTCTTACAATGTTACATGAATACCTGTATCGCTTTATACCGTTTTCTAATAAACAACAGAGCGATTTAGAGGATTACTACAAGCTTGAGTATCATCACGCACATCCACCTTCGGAATTAGAAACGCTACGGAAAGTTTCTACCACCGATGAATATTGGACTTATATGGGCATCTAATCTTATATTTTTATGTTGGGGGTAACCTTTTCAAAGCTTGGCGGTTGAGGGGTTACTTTTTTGTTGATTGGTGTTAGTAAAATAAGTCAAAATTCTTCAAACGCAAGACCTACTCAACCAGACAGCAGAATTTTTGTCGGCGGTCTTTTTGCAAGAAAACCATTCGTTATATGTAAAAAATATTTTACAAAAAAACACAGGTGTAGTATGATGAACCTATCAATTTGCTGAATGAAAATATGAATTGTTAGTGGAGAAAGAAGAGAAATAGATTAAATTAAGATCGATCTTGAATTCAGAGAGGATGAGGTGAAGCAGATATGAAGCAATGGTTAGAGGAATCCCCTAAACGATTCGTTCGAGAGACATCTAATTTTGATGTCGCAACCTTGTTAATACAACATGAGAATAATCCTTACAATTTGACTCCTTCCTATCAAAGAGGATTAGTATGGAGTGTAAAACAAAAAGAAGAACTAATTTGCTCCATTGTTGAGTGGTTGCCGATCAATGCCATTTTTTTGAATGAGCGGAGTGAGGACGAACCAATAGAGGTAGTAGATGGCAAACAGAGATTGACGACTATTTTTGATTTTTGCAATGATCGTTTTACCTGGAGGGGTTATTTGTTTTCAGAACTTCCAGATAAATACAAAGCGATCATTAAAAGTTTTAAAATCGCAATATACCTAACTCGCTATAAAACAGAAGAAGAATGTGAAAAGCTATTCAAACGGATTAATTTTACTGGAACTCCTCATGAAAGGCGAGAAACGATGTAGAAGCGATTCTCCCCAAAAATGAAAGGAAGGAAATTCATGTATGGAAACAAACTCTCAAGCAGCGGTGATTTCAGTTGATTTCGATGAAGATCAAGTAAAGGTGTATAAAGGTGTGGAAGTATCAATTGGAAGAAACACCGACAAAAAGATAAACTCTGGAAATGGGCAACTGTCCTTTAACGAGTGAAAGGAGTATGCATATGTATGAATATAGCAAAACGGGAGATTGGTGTTTCCGAAACGGTGAAGTATGTGATAACCATGTGTCAACCTCTCCGTTTCCTCTTAAAAATGGAGAGCAGTGCTTAAATAGATTCTACGGGCTATGCGATAAGGGAGATCGTTATCTTCCAGAATCGAATGATCCAGACGGTCGTCAAGCAACGATAAAACGATGCACTATGAAAGAGGGTTATCCACGTTACGATGCATTAATTGGACAAACGATTGATATTGAAGAAGAGGTTTCAGACGCTGTATATGTAAGAATTGATGGACGATTGTATCCGATCTGGTTACGTGATTGTATTCTTTCGTATAAAGATGGTTATCTTGAGAAATAAGATAAAAAATGTAAAAAACAACATGTAAAGATTGGACATTAGAGAGAAAGGAGAGTGGATAACATCGAGAGTTTTTTGTATCTAATGATCTTGGTAGGTGTTCTTGGATTTTGCCACTACCTTTTTAGGTACTTAGTAAACAAGCATTCCTCCCAAAAATACTACTTCCGACAAGCAGTGAATATGCTTCGGATTATAACATTCGGGGTCATTTATTTATTAATACTTCGCAAAGAACAATTCTCGGATGCAACTCAATCAGGAATCATTATTATGATGACGATATTTGTAGCTTGGCATGTTATTGAAGCCTTGCTTTCTTTCCGAAAGGTTCACAAAGAGTGGTAATGTTCTTACTTTATTATGAAAGAAATGCTTAACAAGTAAGAGATTGTTCTTGCAAGAAAAGCAAGTGGATCAACTGCAAGGGAAAGTTTGAGAGGAGAAATGATCGTGAGAAAGTTTTATGATGTAGGGGCTACCGCTTACTCGCCCTTGTTTGATGCGGACGTAGAAATTCTGTATGCTCAGCAACTTGATCGTGGGAATTTGTATATGGTTCGTTATGAAACAACTCGCAGTGAGGATGTCTATCTTGAAGATTATACACGCATTATTGATACCAAGCCTGTAACAGAGGTTCATCATGAGAAGGTTTTTGATCATCATTCCCTGGGACACGCAGAACTTTTTGATTCGAAAGAAGTGTACGTTAAGTATCAAGACAATCAAATTGAAACGATCATGCGGAGTTTGCTAAGTGAAACTGATGTATGGATGCAAGAGTTGTTTCATGTGTATGCTTCTGAGAGTGTGTCAAAGGAACATACTGAAGCGATGCGTCGAGTAATAAAAGAAAAGACAGGTATTCAATTATTTTAGGGGGAGTTGGCTCATGAGCCAGCTCCTTCGTTCGTTTGATGAATACGACTACGAAATAACAGATAGTCCTCTTCTTTATAATGAAAATATTTAAAATTGGGGAAGGGATTTAATTAACTATTATATAATACTGATCATGTTGAGCGAATCCCCGTTCCTGGAGTATGAATGGAATGAGAATAAACTGTTTGCTATTGGAAAATACTAATTATTATATCAAGCAGGAAGGAAGCGAATGGATCTTGGATGCAATGAATGCAAAATATGAAGTGATGAATGATGAAGTGGTTACAAATCATCGAATAAAGATGAAGGAGCGTGTGGAGTTCTATAAAAGAATGTACGAAACAGCAAGACTCCAAATGATTGAAGCGGATAGAGAGTGGATGCGTAGACTCTATCAACAAGCGCAACAATAATTATTATAGAAGGCACAAAAAGAAGTCTAAGGGTTAGGCTTCTTTTCTTTAAACTGATTTATTAGCCAGAATGTTGAATACATTTGGATAAATCAATGGAAATGTTGCGGTCAGGACGTGCTACTGGAAATAATCACCTTAGATATGTTACTCTAAATCAAAAAGGCGAAGTGAGTACAGCGCATCAGAGATTGCTATACAAACTGTCTGTAAATTGATGTAAAAAGATGGCTGCTAAAGTTGTCAAATTCACCAAAACAAATCTGCGAGACGAGTTGATAAAAGCAGAAAAAACGAAATAGAAATGGATTATTGACAGGAAATAGGAGTGAAAGACTGTGTGAAAACATTAAATCAAATGGGAGTTCCCCATTTTAAAAAAGCGATGAATATTTTAAAAGATGAGGTAAAAAGAGGATGGAAGTATCTGGTCGTCACTTTGATTCTCTTGATTGCTTATGGAGTCTCTTCTTATTGTAATTATCCAAATGTCGTTCGAATTGTAATATGTTTAATTATCCTTGGAACAATAAAGACAGCTTTGAAATTGTCTACAGCTTACTTGAACAAAAGTGCCAAAGATATAATGTTGGATTACGCGTTTTCACTTCCACTTACATCCTTTTTAGCCCCTTTAGTCATCGCGAGTTTATTTGGTTTAGATGGAGATGCTTCTTATCTTGCCTATGTTATCTCATTCATTGTCATCGTTGGGACAGCGCATCCGTTTATCCTCTGGAAGTATTATGTTAAGGACAATAAAGGGAATATAAAAGATTTGATACACATTACGGATAAAGCAAAAGAAGTTATTTTAGCAACAGCAGTGTTTCTGATAGTAGTTGCGAATTTGCCGTTGGTAACCAAGATGGTAGGAGAGGTATTCCCGATTGAAGACAATGGATTTAAAAAGCTCACTATACCGATTGTGATGGCATACGGAATTTTACGTTATGGCATTGAATTTGTCATGAGAAAACGCTATGAAAAGGATGGGTCACGTTACAAGATAGAAGAAGATAAACCCACAACCGAAACAGTGGATGAATTGAATCAGATATTAATCGAAATTAATCGTTTACTTGGCAGTGAACAATCTGAAAATTGGAGAAAAGAAGAGATCATTCATAGGATCCAAAAGTTAAAATCCAAAAATACCCTGGATGATGTGAGACATCTTTGGAAAGAGTTTTGAATGAATCGTTACAAGTCGTTGATCGGTGTCAGACAATTAGTCATCGGTTTATCGGGGAATTGTGACAAATAGACGATGGAAATGGAGAGTATCTAAATTTAGGTTCAGGTCAGTAAGTATATATTGGATTTTTGGAATTTGATTCAAATCATAATCGGAATGTGCATGGTAATTGCTGTAAACATCTGAACGCACAGCGTTTCTACGACTCGCAATGTAAAGAAGAAGCCTACCTCGATTGGTGGCTTCTTTTTCTTTATGCATTGAGCAGTTTTTCCCTTCGATTAATCTGTTTTTCCCTATACATTTTGGTATCTGCCAAAGAAACGAGTTCTTGCAAAACGTTGTGATCGTCTGGGCAGATAGAATATCCTATGGATACGGAAATTTGAATATTTAACTTGGAGGAAAGCGAATGTATTTTCGATTTGATTCGATTAATAAGTATTTGAAGACCTATGTCACCTTGATACTCTCCAATGAGTAGGAATTCATCCCCACCCCAACGAGCGGCAATATCAGACTGTCTTGTACGTTTAGACAAGATCAGGCTGATCTGTCGCAAGACTTCATCTCCCATTTCGTGTCCATGCGTATCGTTGATCATTTTAAAATCATTACAATCAATAACCAGGATATAATACTTTTTGTTATTTCGTTTAACCAAATCCGAAATCCTATTAAAAGAATGCAAAACAAAACGACGATTATATAAATTGGTTAAAACATCTTTTTCTGCGAAAAATCTTACTTTGTCATATTGAAGACCTACCCAGTAGGCAATGAAAATAAAGAGGGGATACCCCATCCATTCAATCCACTGGACACTGCCAACCACAAACATGTAGTACATCGTGTATAAGGAATGAATGAAGAGAGTCAGTGAAATACAAAACAGTCTACCCATGTAACGCATAGCAAAATATACCTCCTCAATCAGTTTGTTCCTTTGTGTGATACAACTGTATCATGGTTAAAATAGTTTGCCATTGGGATATATGTCGTATAGTGTTTGATGCCAGCCTTCCGAATCTAAGCTGTGGATGAAATACAAGAAGAGTAAACCGGATACACCAGTTTACTCTTCTTGGTTAACCTGCCAATTTAAATTCACCAAGAAATTCGCGTAGCACAAGTCTTGCCCGATGAATATGGGATTTGACCGTGTTTAGAGGCAAGCGTAATTCCATTGCAATTTCATCGTAACTCTTCTCATATAAATGTCGCATAATAAAAGCTTTACGATGTGAGTTCGATAAATGATTTAACGCTTGAGAAAGATGAGAGGAAAATTCTTTTTTTTCAATGCTTGATTCAACTCGATCTCTCGATTGAATGTTCATTTCCTCCTCACCCAATAAACTAAAAGCGAATCGTTGCCTGCGGTAATAATCGATGCATAGATTCCTTGTTATACGTCCTACCCAAGTAGTTAATTTTGCGGTTGCAGGATCATATTTGTGCAAATTTCGATACACACGAACCAGAACCTCTTGTGTAATATCTAATACATCCTGTTGATTAGAGATTTTGCCGGAAACAATTCGAAGAATAAAAGGTTCTACCTCTTTTAATAGGGAAGATAGTGCTTCATCATTACCATTTTCAATCATGTTTTGTTGTAAATTCAATGAAAATCGTCCCTTCTAAAAATATTGCCAAATAAATTGTTGAATAACACCTATTTCTTATGGAATGTTCTATTCTATGCAGATATGTAAATCAAAATTATTGATAGTTAAAAGTTGCACGAAAGCCTTGCTTATACTATATCCTATATAGTAAATTGACTAAAGTCAATGAATCAAGGGTTTTTTAATAAAATTGCCACTATTAACTTGTGCCATTGAGTAATTACAGGTAACTTGGGAAATAATGATCCATTGATTCTGGTAAAGGTATTCGGAATAGTCGTTATGTTATTGATGGTATTGCGATTGCTTTAATCCAATAGAAAGGGCGTAAATTTGCTCGTTCCAAGCGCTTTCTCTACGTTTTCCCTTGGGTTCTCTGGAGTTTTGCGATGTTGAAATTGCGTTTTTCATATAAGGATCTATCTAAAAGATGATCCTTTTTAAATTTGGTCAGAAAAACGAAATTATTTTTTACAAAATGACAAAAGAATGGTATTATGTGATGGTAGGAGGGATAAAGCAATGAATATTCGTTTGATACGATATGCAAATGAAGGATTTTTCAATTACGAGCAAAGCCACATTAAAGGTGTAAATGGCATCATACAGGGATGTCATGCATTCATTGAAGTGGAACAAGAAGAATTACTCCTTTATAGAGAAGAGATTGCACGAAAAAACCCTTCCCTACATAATCGCTTAGGACAAACTCGACACATAATAACAATGCCAGAAGAAAGCGCCGTCTATGTAAAGAATGTTGAAATCGATACCAGACGAGAACATCTTTTTATCAATTCGGATCGAAATTTTATTGTTATTCCTCAGAAACCAATTATCGAGAGCAAATTAGTAATGGATACTCCATTTCCTTTATCCATGGATATGTATGTTGAAGTTCCGATAGGATTTGCTTGGAAACAGTATAAAGAACTATTAGGTCTGTATAAATGGATTCGAGAGGAATTCGAAAATCCAGAGGAAATCACGATTAACACAAAGATTATCGATTTTTGCCAGTGTATCGTCACAATATAAAAGAGCATCCAGGAATCACGTATCTTGTGGGCGAGGAGTGGTATGCGCCGATGTGGAGTTGGAAGGGTAGCGGAAAAATAGGATCGGCTCAAAATTATCAAGAAAATTGAAATGAGGAAAGAAGATGGTTCGTAGAATTGGAGAAGTATGTTACGCCATTTTTCTTCTTATAAATGGAGCTGTTATAAAAGAAAGGGCTTTTCAACCAAAGGAGTATGATTATGACTTAACTCCCGTCGGGAATGCCATCCAGCTTATATCCACCCATCTTTTTAAAACAGAGCTTTCATTTGGAGGAAATGTGGGGACGTTTCACTTCCTTCGGAAACAAACGATGAGTAGCGTGGTAGCTAAAACGATCAGCCCTTATTACCAATCAGGTTACATAAAAAAAGATCGAAGAAGAATTGCTTATTTTGATTTGCCATTCCTATTAACTACTCAGGATATGTATACGGCTAATGGAAATGATGAGCTGGAATCAGAATTCACAAGAAACCAATACACCTATGTACAGCATCTTAAAATTATATTGAGAGCCATTATTCGATTAGGAGAGATGGATGCAAGACCGTTTCTTGAAAAACTGAGAGAGTTAGTTGTCAATCATCTTGTCATGAATGAACTTTTGCCACATGAGCAAAACATGTTCTTCGGTAATCGTAATTATGCGGATCAATTGTACTTTTTGATTCTTGCGATTGATAACCACTTTGACTGAAAGGGTGTTTCGTTATGAATCAGTTTAATAAGCTCCAGGACATAAAAGGACAGATCGTTACTATGTTGATTGAACACAATGTCTCATTAATGCCATCATTTTCTCAAACGGGAGATTTTCACTACGCATTAATTGACAACCAAACAGGTGAGACGATTGCATTTGGTAATGGAGGATACTTCGACAATCGAAAAATTCGCAATAATATTACAACGAAATTTGACTATAGTAGTCAACAATAAAGAGAAAATAGTAAAATATAATTGACAAATTAGTGTTATAGAGATATAATGAGTATATAATAAACGAGTACGAAATCACATAAAAGGAGTTGAATTTCATGGGAATTTTTATTGTACAAGCCGTGAACACGTTGAACGAAAAGGGGCTGCGCTATAAAGCTATTGAGAGGGAAGGGCAACCTGTATTCCAGTTTGGCATTGTAGTTCCTGATGCTCAAAAGGGCAAAGTAGCAAAAGAAATTGTCGAGATTTCTCCAAAGGCCGAGGGGATCGCTATTTCTCTTATGGGCAAAGAGAAGCCTATGGACGGCAAAGGCTTTGAAGAATTTGTAGATGGAGTCCTGAAGCTGAAAGCTTTGCAAGAAGAAGAGCTAAAACTCATTTCTGAGTTGAGTGCGTAATTCCCTCAACACAAATTAAGGGAGAGCTGACCAACGGGGTTGGCTCTTTTCTACTCTTCATTGGTGCGTAAATGGAGGACTAAAGTGAAGATTAATAAGCCAGGGGCATATAGTAATCAATTAATGATTCCGATTGGTACTGAATTGTGGCATTATGCAAAAAAGGAAAACATCGATTCAATAATTAAAAACGGATTAAAACCGACAACGTGTTCTCAAGACGGTGTGGAGTATGGTGAGCATCGTATCTATTTGTCAATGGTGAATGAGGGAGATATCTGTTCATATCTTAAAAACCGAGAAATTATCGTTTTTTATTATAAGGGAGAATTCCCTTTGTACAGAGATCCTGAATATGACTGGTATTACGGCAAAAACAACAACCCAATGTTATATGCCGTCACCAATAAGATAATCTCACCTGAAGACATCGTACTTTAGGATGAAGCACTTCTCTACAAGGATCAAAAATACATGATGGTGATGGTGAACTATATGGATAAAGGAAAGGGAGGTTTCTTCCGATGATGTTTGATATTGAGTTTGATCACGAGTTATTTTTATCGTACATAGAAGAGCTACATACGCATTTGTTTGAAACGCAAACCCTGGAAGATTTGGTTGCAGGAGTTCATGAGCATCATCAAAAACATCATATGGTGACGCTTCATGTCCTCAAAGATAAAAAGACGTTCCGTTATTATTACAATAAAAAAGATGAACTAAACATTACTTCTCTATTCAATATTATCATTGGAACGCTCACTGAAAACGTAACAGGAGACAAAATTAAAGAGCATCTCGTTTCTTTCCTGGAATTATCACCAGAAATGATGACAGAAGAACCTTCAGATTATGAGAAAAAAGTTCTCATGAAAAACTTAAAATCATTCATGATGTACGCAAGAAAACGAAAAGGTGTATTTGATCGACCTGAATAGGATTTCATCTAAATCACCCGATAAGACTCCCTCTTCTCCAAGGGGAGATGAATCGGTATCTTCTATAGGTGTCGGGAGTTTTCAATCTTCAATAGAAGTAAGTACATATAGATATGATTCACCCAAAGGAGTTGATCTTCATGATCAATTCCTTTTTCTTTTGCATAAAAATCGATGATTCTTATAAATGCAATGAAAATTTCTATAATATAGGGATTTTAAAATTTAGGATACGCAGTCGTGCGTAATTTTTTTGCTTTTTTGCTAAATAGGATTAATTTTATATAGGAGCGATCTAAATATGAATACGAAATTAGAAGTGATGGAAAATTTTTTAATGGCAGATCAATTTATCAATCAAATCTTCCCAGATCTAAAAAAGCTGGAGTTGGTGATCGGAGGAGGAGCTTGCTTTTTATTAAAGAATTTCGAAAGTAAGTTTACGCTTGATATCGACAATGTTACAAGGTTGGATCATGAAGTCTTGGATTACTTGGAGTCTTTCTCTATTAATAATGCGGCATCAGAAGTTATTACGATCTCAAAGTCTTATTATGAGAGAACAAAGAAGATGCCGAGTAAATGCAAAGTATTGGAAGTTCGACTGTTGAGCAATGAAGACTTGGTTTTAGCTAAAATTGGACGTTCGAAAGCTTCCGACATTGAAGATATTTTGAATACAGGCATTTTATATGAAACTAATTTAGAACTCCTCGAACAAATAGCAGCAGAATTAGAAATTGAGGACTATGATAATTTCAAGCACAAATGGCAAGATTTTAAGCGTACTATTTTACAATCATTTAAAGGCGAGTAATCTTTTTGAAACATCGTAAGTTTGAGATATGAAGTAAAGGATGAGGGAAATGACCCATTGCCAGGAATTATTCAATCAATATATAGATAAAATGCGTAATAACCTGTTTATGGATACAACCTTAGAAGATCTTTTTGGTAGCATCGCAAGTAATCATCGAGTAAAAAGATTCGTTGCTCTGTACCTTTTGAAAGACAAAGAGACATTTCATGGGTATTTTATGAAGCGGCATGAGTTTGGACTGGAGGGAGTTTTTAATCAAACAATTTCCGCTCTCTATTTTGAGAGTGAAAAGCTTGTAATTAAAAATATGTTCATCTCTGAGCTAAGTATTTCAAAAGCAATGATGTCTTCACCAGCTACGATTGTAGAAGCAAAGGAAACAACAAAAGACTTGCAGGCATTTGTTTGGTATGCAACAAAGGAAATCCTCTTGTCTCCCGTTTCTTAGGGAAATAATAAATGCAATGAAGGGTGGATTATATCCATCCTTTCTTGTTATTAAGAAAACACTATTGAGTATGTAGATGGTAAACATGTGATATTATATATGAGAATGTGATGTCAAGGAGAGAAGTCAATGTTTGCACCATGTTCTATTGAAAAAGGCTGGCATTATAACGCCAGATTTAATGTTTACCAAAAGGTGAATGGCAGAGTTTTTGTCTATGTATCAAAAATGATGTTTGGATCCTATATGGTTCAGCTTTATCTAAGAGGGAGCCAAAACATGGGCGTATGTCAACTGGAAGCACGAACAAGTAATCCAGCAAAACTTGAGAAAATGTTCGAAATGGGCGAAAAATGGTTAAAAGACTATCAAGAAGGAAATTTGAATATCATTCACCAAGACACTTTTTCAATCTCTAACCCTGATGGGGTTTGGGGGAGAGATGTTCATTTGAAAAAGTATTGGATTGAATAGCAAATAAAGAACTCTCACATATCCGTGTTTAATATGGGTGTGCAGGAGTTTTTTTATTGAGTGGAGAACGTATGTGCTATATCGAAACCATATTCGAATGAAAAGCGGAGTGTGCTTATAACGAGAGCTGAAATCTCTATAATAAAATAGGTAACAAAAATAAGGAAAAACAAAGGTTTTCTATTTCGAGGAGGAATGAGGATGTACGCTTGGGACAATGAAGTAAATACGTTCATAACAAAATGGAGTCATGAATTAATGAATTTTTCGATTCCAACTGTTTTCTTTCCACTTACAGCCGAAGAGCGTGATCAGTTTTTAACTTTGATGTTCCCTGAAAAGGAGACAGAAGAAGTTAAAAAGGTACATTCATATTTCAGTGATAAGATTTCACCCGCGTTCGAAGAGTTTCCAGATGGAATTTTTCTTCGAAATGACAGACGATCACCAAAGGACTCTGATTCATTCTTTACGAGAGATGGTATCGTTGCGGCTAAGTCGCCAGAACAGGCAATTGGATTTTGTCTATACAGTGAGAGAATGTATATGGACTTCAAAGATGCTCAACGCTGGAATCACCTTCCTGTTTTAGTTGCACGTAAATGGATGGAATTAAAAAGAGAGCGAGAATTTCGTTGTTTTGTGAAAGAGGGACGCTTGTTCGCAATCACACAATATGATTACCATGATTCATACGTCTGGGTCTTACAAAATGAAACGCAAGTATTGGAACGCATTAAGACATTCTTTGAACAGATTAGGGAGTATTTACCGTGTTCAACGATTGTATTTGATGTCCATGTTGGAGACGACAATGTATTGTTAATTGAAACGAATCCGTATAGGTTGAGTGATCCATGCCTTTTTGAAAATTATAAGGAATTGTATTCTTTGTATGAACATAATCCAGAAATAACGATGAAAGTGAAAGCAGAGAGCAGTAAGAAAAAAGAAGAAGATACTTCGCTTTCGAGCATCTTTTCAGAGTTGGAATAGTGATTTGGTAGGCTGACTTGATTACAAGTCAGCTTTTTGCTTTTTCAGAGTTATGAGGAGCATTCCATCTTTCTAACATAGAGAAACATATGTAGAAAGGTGGATGTAAAGTGAGAAAGTTTTTTATGACAGATATTCATGGAGATTTTGATGCCATGCAACGATTGCTTGATTATGTTTCATTCGATCCAACCAGAGATCGAATTGTATTCGGAGGCGACATGATCGATAGAGGGAAAGATAGTGGAAAAGTAGTAAAGGCAATCAAGTTGCTTTGCGAACAGCATCCGAACCATGTAAAAGCTGTGATTGGCAACCATGAGGAAATGATGGGATGGTATCTGGATGGAAGGTCAACCATGTGGCTGATTCATGGGGGAAAGCAAGCGATTGAGAGTTTTAAATCCGTCTTTCGAAATGAAGCGGAAACCAATAGTCATTTGAAATGGGCTTGTCGCCTCCCTCTTTTTATAGAGGATGATGAATTTGTATATGTACACGCTGGGTTGAATCCATTTCAATCAATAGACAATCAAAATCGAGAAATTCTTTGGATGCAGGAATCGGAGTTTTATCGGTATTATAAAGATGATCTGCTTGCAATAACTAAGAATAAGCCTATCATTCATGGACACACCCCCGTTGAGCGAATCTATTTTGATGGTGCCAGGATGAATTGTGATATGGGATCTTCGACATATGAAGTCTTGGAGGAAAGGGGGCTTGGATTGGTAGATCTGACAGCGATGGAGTATTACGTCTATAAGCCTAATAAGAAAAAAATAGAGAAAAGAAAAGTCGTTTCATAAAGAAAGCTTCCCATTGGGAGGCTTTTTTATATTGGACACTAAATGAATAGTTGATTAGGAATTGACTATAGACTACAATAATAATCAAAATAACAATAGGCAACAAAACGAGGTGGTTTAAAATGATAATTTCAAAAACGGTGACTGTTCGCTGGGGTGCCGGGAATATCAAACGCCTAATTGCAAAAGGGTATATATTTACACATATGGGAGATCAAATTCCCATTAAAGTTGAAGATATATCACCATCTGCTCAAGCGATGATTGATTTCCAATGCGATAGGTGTCAGAAGCCATTTACCCTATCAAATAAACGATTTATGTACCTGAAAAAAACAGGTAGATTTGAGAATCATATTTGCAAACGTTGTAGAACAAGTGATTCTCGAAGTGATCTTGAAGATATTACAGGACGGCGTTTTGGAAGATTAGTTGTGGTTCGAAAAATACGCTCAAATACATGGGAATGCGTTTGTGATTGTGGAGAAATGACAATCTCTTGTGCATCATTATTGCGCTTTGGAGAAAAGAAAAGTTGTGGTTGTTATCGAAAGGAATTATTGATTGAAAGTAGCATTCGAAACAAAAAACATGGATTGTCCGATCATAGCTTGTATAATATTTGGAGAACCTTTAATTCAAGGTGCTACAACCCAAATCAAGATGGCTATGAAAATTATGGTGGAAAAGGTATCCAAGTATGCAAGGAATGGCATGATTTTGAAACCTTCGCTTCCTGGTGTTTGAAAAATGGATATGAAAAAAACTTAATATTAAAACGCTTGGATCCAAACGGGGATTTTTCCCCTTCCAACTGCAAATTCATGACGGTTGTTGAATCCTCTTATTATCGAGTTAATACTCTATGGATACACTATAAAGGAAATCGAATCACACTTCGTCAATTAAGCGAGCAAACGGGTATTCCATTAAGAGTATTGCAAAACCGCTATAATAAAGGATGGAGAGGAGAACGACTCTATTCTCCAGTGAGTAATCATGTGGGGTATCGTGTGAAAGAACAGCAAAATCATATCACCATAAATGGAATTACAAAAACAATCGCTGATTTTGCAAGAGAATCGGGACTTACGTACAACGGGTTGTATTTGCGAATAAAAAAAGGAGTTCCTGAACATTTATTACTCGCTAAACCAAGAGGCAAAGGAAAGGTACTAAAGTAAAGGTACTAAAGTAATGGTACTAAAGTAAAGAGTCGATCCTTCGGCTCTTTTTTGTTTATACAAAACTCACAGAGGCTTTACATCGTATTGACTATAGTCTATAATATTTATATGTGACGACTATAAAGTTATTGTTCCGCATAAGATATTGTCTACAAAAAATAATGAAAACAACCATAAAGGGGGATCTCACATGTCAGTTAACAAATTTGAGTATGTAGCAAATCAAGTAAGGGAATTGGAAGAATATATTCGCAATAGCGATGATTCTTACGATGAACTTTATGATGAAGTGGAAAGTAAATTGGATGAACTACGTAAGTATGCAGAAGAAAATGAGGTCCCATTTGTTGCAGATGCAAAGGAATTGATTGAACGCAATCGAGATGAGAGCGAAGAATTTGAAGAGTCCAGTTCCTCTTCGTATTATGAGGAATCTTCGTATTATGAGGAAGACGAAGAAGACGAAGAAGACGAAGAAGACGAAGAAGACGAAGAAGACGAAGAAGACGAAGAAGACGAAGAAGATGATGAAAATGAGGAGAATGAAAACAACCATTAGAAAAGGAGGTACTCCAATGATTGTTATCGGTTCAAAAGCATTGCTTCACCAGTTGAAGCAAGAGGATGATGAACGCTTCACGAAATCCGATTTTGATGTCATTATGAGTCTTTCTGATTTCTCTATGTGGCACAAAGCACACCTGCCATATATCGTAACGATGATTCCATCGCATGGGAACAAATACAGAGTTATCGTTATCAAGGATGGTATTCGTAAACTTTATGAAATTGAGTTGGCTACAGAAGGAACTTCCTCTCGTTTTCTGCTTGATCATATTGAAGAAGTTACAAGTGGTACAGTGCAAGGTGTTTTTGGTGAAAACTATGCATCCCTAACGCTGTCTTATCAAATGCTGACGAAGCGATCCCATCTGATTTATCCTGTTCATTTTGAAAAGAACATGGAAGACTATCAATTGTTAAAGAATATTTTGGGCGATTTGAATAAAGATGAATATATGGAGACGTATTATAATCTTCGTTACGAAGAAGCGAAAAAACGCTATAAACAAAAAACGCCGAAGTTGAATGTTACGACAGAAGACTTCTTTAGTTCGAAGCTCGCAGTAGAACCATATTTTGTTCATGATGATCTCCATGAACTAATGGCTCATAATGATCGACCTGTATACACCATGATGCAAAAAGACAACAGCAAAGCCTGGTGCGAGAAAGAGATGTTTTATGCTTTGCCCTATGAATACCAAGTGCAAGCTGTACAAGAAGAGGGTTATGTAATTGCGTTAGAACGGTACATTATCCCGCAATTTGGTGATAGTTGGGAAGACCATTTTGAATGCTACAAGAAGGCACTTAAACGCATTTGCACCACTCTCACGTCGGGCTGGTTCAGAGAATTTGCTATCGAGAACTATGATGAAGCAGTTCGCCGTTATAATCCTGAGTTTGTGAGTATCTTTAAAGACGCATACATGTCAGGAAGAATCAAGCCAAAAGCGAAGTATTCATCAGAAGACATTCCCGCAATTGCTTGATATAAGATATTTGGAATAGCACATATAAAAGGGAGGCAACTGATTTGCCTCTTTTTTATTTTTCCGTAACAATTTGTGGTCATTCGAGACTACTTTGCGCATCACAATAAGTGTTTGAAACGAACTCAAATTTAAGTACATTTACTTGCACATTCGTTGACTATAGTATAAAATAAAATGAAAAAAGACTATAAAATCAAGTTCACAATCATGTACCTCATGGTATCGAACATATGGATGGGAAGAGTGGAAAGTAAGGAGGGGGCTATAATAGCCTCCTTCTTCTTGAAAAATGTAGTTGAGAGGAAAGGAGATGGTTTGCTTGAAAGAATCGGACTTATTTATTCCAATTAAAGAATATCTAATGGATGTAGTTGGTTGCTCTCATGTATATGGGGAAGTCGGAAGTTGCGACGTTTTGGGAATTCAGGGTGATGTGAACATTATCGTTGAGCTGAAAATATCATTGAGCTTCAAAGTGATCGAGCAGGCTATAGATCGTATGCACAGTGGTCATTATGTTTATGTAGCTGTACCCAAAACGAAGTCTATATCACGACTTGCCAAAGAAATTCTTATTCAAAAGAGAATTGGTCTGTTGCTTGTTGATAAAAACAATCAGGTTGAAAGACATATTCCCGCTAAGTTTAACAGACTGAGAACACGCAATTCAAACATCCGAAAGTTGATCAGATCTTACCATGAAACGCAAGTAGGCGGAGTGAAATCAGGAGAGAGTGAAACTGATTATTCCGTAACCATAAAAAACATCCAAGAGTATTTAAAGATGGCTTGGATACTCAGAAAAAATGACGGTTGGGTAACGGTAGATCAAATTTTGGAACATTGTGAAACGCATTACTCCAATCCTAAACCGAGCGTTATGGCAACTCTGCAAGCAAGATGGAACCAGTCCTGGTGTGAGTCAAAATTTGAAAATAGACGTAGGTACTTCAGAATCAAAAAAAGATTGGTATAAAAGGATGATAGCAAGATGTTTCGTAAAATTGCAAATGTGATATGGATGATATCAGTTGTAATTATGCCTTATCCCATTTACTTAATGGTACAAACAAATTCAAGCGTGATGTCGTTTTGGGTAAAAGGAATTTGGACGTTCTTGCAAGCTGTGTTTGTTGGAGTATATGGAAACTGGATCATTCGCAGATCGCAGCTATAGGATGTTGAGAAATATAAGGATTAAGGTGATGGTGCTTATGATAAATAATTACAAAACGAATTATGAAGATTATAAGAAACAGCGCAAAGTTCAAATTGTAGCGCAAGTTGTTTGTATTCCAATTGTCTTCGTAGGGATTTACTTTATCTCCTTTTTAATTTGGGAATCTGTAATCAGTAGTATTGCAGTTTGTGTTGCTACTTGTGTGATTAGCGAGCTAATGTTTAGAACCAATAAACATACAATGGTAGGATCGCAAGCCTTGTGTCATTATTTTGATGAAAAAAATGAAGTCATTCAATCAATCGTTAAAGATGATGAGTTTTATAAAGTAGAAACAGATAAAGGATTATACAAAGTAATCCAGGATCGTAGAGGGATAAAAAGAGTATGTAGAATCGAAACGGAAAAAGAGTTTGAGCGTGATCCTTTTTAGGATGTGTGAAGTATGTATCCATGATGCTGAACAAAAAATGCGTACGTGTTTGAGAAGTTCACTTCTCTATTCACAGGGATAAAAAGGGTCGACATATTGGATTCATTGGATTCGGTATTTTTGAGAGAAAAGACATTGTTGCTGATAGAGAGTGATAATGTCTTTTTTACTTCCAAAATAAGTGAGGGGATTAAACTGAAACATTTTTATCTGAATTCAATTTATGGGAAAAAGCGAAAACATCCTGATTTATATAAAACTTTGCAACGAGAAGTATTTGGAAAAGAACTAACTTGGAAGCAAATGCAAGAACAAGAGAAAGAAAAACTCCTCCCTTTCATGTGTGAGTTAGAAGAGCGTATATTGATTCACGAATCTCCTATTGATATTGAAAAAATGACAAAAGCCATTCTCTTTTCTCGTAGCGGCGTGGGTGGGACGGCAATGACGAAATACTCGTGTGCGTTTTGTGGAACAGAGGAATATTGGGGGAACACGGCAGTTCCGGGCATTTGTCGTTCTTGTGCTGAAAAAATGGCGAAGCAAATTGCAAAATATACACCAGATGTACTGAAAACTTAGGTAAATCAACAGCTTTATTTGAACAAAACCAAGTAAGCAAAACGATATCGAAAGGAAATCTATAGATAATGCGATAAGGAGGATATTATGAGTAGGAGCACATGGAAAAAAGGTGAGTTGTATCTTAGTTATGGAAAACCATCAATCACCTCCTATGACAGAGGTGGAAATGAGTTAACAGTGGAAAGTATGTCAGAGGTTATGTACTTCTATTACGATATAACGTTGTTACATGATAATAAAGTCTTATTAGAAATGAGAACTCATGATTTCCCGAAGGTGCAGAATTTACCGTCATATATTGAACATCTGATGGATTTTGATATGGATAAAGCTTACCTTTTAGAAGATATTGAGGATAACGGCTACCAAAGAAAGGTCAGATACCATCAAATCTTATTAGAAGACAGTTTCGGTTTAGATATTGAATACTTTTATAAGATTGAGAGGTATGACTACTTTGTAAAACAACATCATGAGGATGCATGGAAAGAATGGACAGAGTATGTATTGACTGTTGGCGAAATGGAAGTATCTAAGGAGCACGGTGGATCAAATCGTGAGGACTTTGGTAAAACCGTCACTATAAAAAATATTACCCCAAGTGAGTTGTGTGAATTAAAAGATACTGCCATTCGATTTTGTCAAGAAGCGATAAGAAGTCACAATAATTTTGTATCGACTCTCTATGAATAGTAGGTTTCTTTGTCCATTAGAAAGGAGGTCATGTGGTTGAAAACGATATTTTGGTTCTTGGAAGGGATCGATAAGCGAAAGATTACCTTGAAGCATCCAAAAGATATTTATGTTGGCAAAGAAGTTCGTAACGATCATCTGGAATGGACAGATGCTGATGGAAACGTTCTTAATGAACGAAGTTACATTGTGATTCGAATTCCAAAGTCAAAAGGATTGAAACCTCCCGCGTTTGATATGGATTGGAGCCGTCGTATATCTACGGGATATCTGATGAATGAATTAGATGAATGTTTCGAGATTCTATTTTATGACCGTATTACGTTCGGTTGGTATGCAGATGAGTTAGAGAAAATGAAAATGTTTAGGGTTTCACAGCAAATTGTCCCTGATTTCGAAGGATTCGGAGAAATGTTTCCCTGCTATCTTAATCCGAGAGGGATGTGGCAGTGGACATTTAACATTGTACTTGGATTTATACAGCTTCCTTTCGTCATTTACAAAGAGAGAAAAGAAACCAGAGACACTCAATTTAATCAGCCAAACATCTAAAGATAGTCTAACAAGTATTCAAAGATTATATGTAGCTATTTCGATAGAATGGGAAGAAGGGATAATTCGATGAAACCATACGGATTACAGAAAAAAGATCGAATTACTTGTGTGAAACGAGGATGTGGTTGTGGCGATATGAGTAGTAAACATCCGAAAGATTGTTTATCAAAACCCAATATGAATCGAAGACTCAAAAAGCATGCTCGTCGAGATATAAAAAAAGCATGTTTAGTGGCCGAATGATGAGAACCATTGTGGTTAGCGATATTCATGGTTACTATGACGAATTTCGAAATTTGCTGAGTAGCGTACAGTATAATCCATTGTCAGACCAGTTGTATCTATTGGGTGATTACATGGATCGTGGAGCAAAGGGCAGAGAGGTGTTGCAGTATGTCCATATACTCTCAAAACATGCAAACACAAAGGTCATTGGCGGAAATCATGATGACATGTTTCTGGCTTGGCTTGATAATAAAGATTACGAATTAAGTCCATATACGAATGAGAAGAATGGAGGCACAGAAACCATTTTGTCGTTCTGTCCTTTTTTTCAACCTGGTGTCAATGATGGTGAGGCGAGGAAGTGGATACTCCTTCATTATACAGAAGAAATTAACTTCCTACGAGATCTTCCAGACTTCATCGAAGACGAACTGCACATTTTTGTACATGCAGGAATTGATCCATCGTTTACAGATTGGAAGGAAACCGGAAAGAAGGATTTTCGATGGATTCGTAATAAGTTCTATGATGTACCAAATCCACATAGAAAAACGATAGTATTTGGACATACATCATGTTCGGTTCTTAGAGAAAACGAAGAAAACTTTGATGTATGGTTTTCTGAAAGAAAAATTGGAATTGATGGTGGAGCAAAATTCGGAGGTCAACTAAATGCATTGGTAATCGATGATGGAAAGTACAGCACTGTTTCTGTTAAAGTAGACTAATGAGCTGTGTTGTTATTTACTCTACAACTGCGGGAGACGGATCATGATTCAAAATGAGGTAGTTTATAGAGCAAAGTTTCAAAAAGAAAAACGCGAACTTGTCATAATCGAGATTATCACTGAAAACAGTAGTCGTTCAACGTTGAGAAAGTTCTTGATTACATTGAGAGAAATCGAAGGAGAAAAGTTAGTAGGGAACGGTGTTTCATATACAAACGGTCGAAGCATATTAGATGTAAAAGGATTTAAGAGATCCGATAAGGAGTGGGTGGAAAGTTCCTTACGCATGGTCATTTCGGAAATACATGAATGATTAGCTTTTTTGTATATAACTGATCTTTTTTGTAACGTATGCAAATGTAGCCGCTATTGCGGCTTTTTCTTTTTGTGTTTATAGAACTAAGCCGAGAAAGCCCACTCCTTTAGGCGTGTGTTTGTAATATCCAGGTTTGATCATAAACCGCCGGATGTCTTTTAAGGAAAAGAATAGGTATAATGAATGCAGGACTCATTTCAATGGGAGGATTTATTTATGGGTGTTCTAAGTAGAAATCACTTTGTTATCATTGTTTTGATGGGGATATTAATTTTCAGCGGATCTTATTTATCTTATTTTAATAATGAGGTACTTGGAATAGACGAATCTCTTTTAAAAAGTATGTATCATTTTATGCTAATTATCATCTCGGTAGTTCCTCTGATCTACTATCAAGTGAAAAGGAAAGAAGTAGATAAAAAATTAGCAGAAATGCATACAGAAGCAAAGGCAAATGATTTTCCTTCTGTATTGATTAATAGCATTGAACAGATAATCGAACGATCAGAAAACAGAAAACGTTCAGTGATAAGATTTGTTACATTTGTCATTGCGTTTAATTGCATCAACTTTGCAACATACATGGTTATCTATCTTCTATAATAGAAGCGTGTCAATCATTGACACGTTTTTTTTGTGTCGAACGAGGTTCGACGCATAAGACATGTCTTTTTTCTTGTTTCGATTATATCATCAAACCTATATAAGAAGAGAGGATGTAATCGAATGTATGAACTACAAAATTGGATGAGTACAAAACAAAAAGAACAAATAGATGATATGAAGGAAAAGAATAAGGAATTCAAAAAGAATGTTGTGAAACAAATGTCAGAAAAGGTAACAACAACCTCAAATTCAGAAACAACAGACCCAAATGAAAACGAAATGAAATATAAAACTTTATATCGTAAGCTAAAAAAGGAATTTGATAGTTTGGAGAAAATGTTCAAGGTAAGCCATAAAGAAAATGTTCAACTACGGAAAATGAATCAAGAAAAAGATAAGACGATTGCAAATTTAAAAGAGGAGTTGTACCAGGCAAGAAAACATGTAGAAGATATTCAGCGAAAACATGAAGAAAGTCAAAAAGGGTGTTTGGAGATTCTACAAAAGGTAGTTGAAGAAAATAATTGCTTGTCCATTCAACACAATGAAGACCTGTATATCGCGGATTCTCTTCAAATGTTAAATCGTAATTTGCGTAAGCGATTAAAAAATTTAATTAACACGAATCGCATTCACTCAATCCGTATCGTCGAACAGAAAGATAAGCTTGAGCTTGTAAAAAAACGATTAGAGAAGGCAGAGATGCAGCTTTCGAAGGTAAAAGAAAGGTTGCAAGTTTTTGAAAACATGGATACGACTTTCCTCATTCAATATCTTCATCAACAAGTAAACATGTCAAACATTAATGACTATCATGGTATCCATGCGATTATTAATAAAGTGAAATTACTTGAAGAGAAATTAGAAGTTTTGTCTGAAGCAGACCTTGAGCAATCGGGAAACCAAGTGAATCACCAGCTTGGATACGTCACAGAAAAAGAAGGTCGTTTGAGATTTATTAATCTTAATGGCGATCACTTTCCGATTCTCTTGTCTGATGATGAAAAATATAACGTGGGTACAGTTGTAACAGCGAGCATAGATAATGATTTGCGTGTTGCATACATCGAAAAATGTTTTCGATCAAGAAGAAAAGAAAATCAGAAGGTAAGGAGTAATACAGTACGTTTACAGCAAAATCTTCAAGAAAAAGATATAGAAATGAGTTATCCATGCCTGGGAGATTTTTCGGTACTGATAGTTACGGCAAACGAAGGCAAGAAATATGTAAATCGGTTGAGAAAACATGGTCTAACTTCAACATGGATTGATCCATTCGAAAAACATCCGAAACATATAAAAGATATGATGAAAGGTTACGATATCGTCATTGCATGTCGAGATAGTATTCCACATATGGTTCTTAATATTATAGACGATCAAAATGACCCAAAGTATCAATTAATGAATAATCACAATGAGGAGCTTGTAGTAGATCGAGTACGGTTTGCTGCTGTTCAATTGGGAGTATATTACGGACACGACATAGCAAGTTAAAGGTCGTATATGATTAAATCCAGATTCGTCCTCGGGGGTTAGTAATGGAGTATAAAGGTCAAGAAAAAGTAAAAGTTTTAACAGGGGAATTTAAAGGTTTGTGCGGATATGTGAGACATGTATCACCGCTTGGATGGTTAACGATTGTTGTAAATGGGAGTCATCCCAAAGTGACATTGCAAGAAAAGGATGTAGAATTTATTCATCCGAACTATTTCTTGGTCGGCATTGAAAGCTATATGAATTCACTAAACGTGAATGGAGATCAAGAAAAAGTAAAACAAATTAGTTCTTGTGAGAAATTGAACGTTTTGGATGATAAGTTCTCGTTAGGAATAAAAAATTAAAAATAAGAGAAAAGAGGCTGTAGTGTAGATAGCCTCTTTTCTCTTTTATTCTGGAAACACTACCCAAGGAATTACGTCCATTGTATCTTTGAAGCAAGGGCAATTTAAGAATTTGGTTCCGTTCTGATACCCCCCATTATCACCATTCGTGCAAGGATGTTTTCCCAAATAGATGTTCTCCGACGGTATACCAAGCTTTTTCAAAGGCTCTGCATGCTTTCTTGCATCTCCCCAAAGGAAATACTTGATAGTTGGGTTTTCTTGTGCGATATACGCCATTAGAAGCTTGAAGAATGGTTTCCAGAGTGCAAGATGGCTCCCTGCCTGTTTGATTCCTCCCACCTCGCAGGTAAACGCTGTATTTAGGAACAATACACCCTTGGATTCCCAATAAGCGAACGCTTGATTTGGGGGAAGGATCGGGAATGTACCGCTCTCGATGTCAGCTCGAACAATAGCGATAGGAGAACCTACATCGTACCCCATATAAGATTTGTGCATTGACTTTACGATGTTTTTGAGAGAACTATTAACATCAGTATCAAACCAGGATGTCACGCCGTTTACCTCAAAGCTACGTCCTGTAGCTACGCCTTGTTGTGGGTATGGATCCTTGCCATAAATAGTTGCCTTTACACTTTTTAAATCGACTGTTGCAAAACGAAGAACAACATCCGCAGCGGGTGTATAGACGGCTCCTGAAAGGACATTCTCTACCTTAGAGAGTGCATCCTGCGTATTTGAATTCGCAAAGAAGGCATCGAATGAAGGGTGAACAGATATGTTTTTCAGGAAGATGAATGAGTAATGCGACATGATTTAATGTCTCCTTTCTTAATTTAAATTCGTTACCCATTATTATAGATCTAACAAACCATGTAGATAAATAGATTCAGGTAAACACGAAGCAATTGAGAGGAGTTTCTCATGAAAGGGGAAACTCTTTTGTTTTTTGCAGAAGAATTAAAATCGAAATTTTGCCGATTGATAATCAATGATGAAATCGAATAAGATACAAAGTCATCGGAAGAATTTAGGCGAATCTTTATTCACTTTTGAGGAGGAGATTTTGATGCAACAAACAGGTTATGCTGTATATAGTGAGCAAGATGGAGTATTTCTTGGACACATAATGGGAATGTCATTATGGAGTTACATTGATACTGCTGGTCAAGATGCCGCAATCGCATTTTCTACGAAAGAATTGGCGCAAGAGGTTATGGAGCGTGACGGATTTAGTATGGATCTACTTGAGCTTATCCCCGTAGAGATCACTGGAAAACGTGGGAGCGCGCTATATGCATCCATTGAAGCCTGCATAAAAGCAGGCATTCCTGCTTGGAGTTCTGATGAAGATTCATTAAAAGGTGTTTTGATTAATCCAACCAAACAAGTAACAGATAAAGTATCTCAAGCATCTCTGGAAGCAATCACATTAGGTGAAGGAACGCTTGTATGGGGGAGTCTTCTGGATTATATGGTAGAAGTTGAAGTCATTGGAGAACGTAGAGTAGAAGGGTTAGAAGTATATCTATTGCGTAAAGATGGCAAACACTATTTAGTAGAAAAGGATTCGGTAAAAATCGGTTAGTAATTGGCGAGAATGCGGGAGGAATAAAATCAAATGAAGGCATATCGATTAATGCTTGAATTGCCGTGTGCCGATGATGTCTGGACATTTATCGAATCAAGTGGTGGAGAGCGACATAGTAAGTTTCATCCTCCTTCTTCCTCTGTTATATATGGAACATACTTCATGACAGAAAAACTTCTCAAAAAAGCAATGAAGAAATTTCCGAAAGCAATTAGAAAAGTAGAGGAAGATCCTTATACATTTCGACCAATTGATCTATCTAAAGTGGTTGTTGGAACTGTCTTGGAATTCGATCATATCAGCTACGGTTTAATTCGAGGGAAGATTTTGATGAAATCTCCTCATCATGATGTATCTGGAAACTCCTTTTACTTTGTAGAATACCTAAAACTGGGCAAAGTAATAGGTTATGATTCGATCTCTGAAAGTGTTATCAATATCTTATCGGAATGTCGAATCGTAGAGTCTATTAATACGCATTGATAAATCCTGATTCTAATCGAACAACGGCTGACCATTAAAGGTCGTCTTTTTGTTTCTACGTGCTTTATTGCATATCATATGGTGTTAGATTGTTGAACCGAAGAGGAATTGACCAAATACTTTAGCTAAAATAGGAGGATAGGTTTATGCTTCCAGAACAAAAGCAAATGGGCGAATTATTTCGAAAAAAATTGCAGCTTGCATTTCCAAATCATGAAGTTAATTTGCTACGTGAAGTAGTCATTCGTGGCGTGATTCAGTTTTTTTGGATAGTTGAAATAGGTGGAGATCGGTATAGATATTGGATGAGTACGAGTTCAGATGGCATTTACGAAAACGTAAATGGACTTCCGAATGGAAGGAGAAAAGACATTGAATCAATAATAGTTGCTGAATAGGTACATTCACTATCCAATCACCAAAGATTGAAAGGATGATATTCATAGAAAACTATACATTATATTCTGCAAGGAAAGTGGCAGTGGAAAGACTGGAGAAAGAAAGACTGGAGAAAGAAAGCACTCGCGATTCAATTTGTGTAAAATCTTGAGGATTGGAATGGCTCATATCAATGAACATTTGAATTCAAGGTTACAAAAAGCTGAGTACGATTATTCGTTACTCAGCTTTTCTTAATTATCCAGCCTTATTCGGTTTTGATGTCTTAGCCAAATCCTGAACAAATTCGTTTACTGCCTGTGGGAATAAAGAAGCTACTACTTCTTCTTCAAATCCTTCTTTCTCAAAAAGTGAGATCAATTCACTTGAAGGGTTTTTCAGCATATCCTTGAAGTGATCAACCGCTGTCTCCCTTAGTTGTTCTCGAAGCAGTTCTTTCAAAAGAACTGGTTCTTCCTGGTCGAAGAAGGTTTCTTTTGAGAAAGATTCAAGGATGTGTAGAATCTCAGTGGTATCATCGCCAAGAGAATGAGTGTGTAACAAGATAATCCCAAATTTAAAATGATTCACATAGAAACAAAATTTGAGTCCATCGGTTACGATAAAATAGCGGGCAGCTTTTAAGAACTTTTTACGAGTAGCGATATATTGTAGAAAGGAATCTTGACTGTCTGTATACTTCACAAATAATTGGGGAATCTGATTATTCCTGATAACGAAGTCGAGGGAATCAGAACTCTTTCCACCAGAAATCACAAAATCCTCAAAGACTTCTTCATGATTCGTCATATCATAACCCAAAGCTTCAATCCAAGGTCGGATAAAAGCATTTTTTCGATTCGAATGAGTTAGTTTTGTTCGCGTAGAAACTTTCGTTGACATCTGTTCGAAAATTGCATTCAATTTTTCTAATAGTTCCATCTCTTTTTCAAAACGACGGAAGTTTCCATTGGTGACAATTTTCCCATCTGAACTTCGAATAATAAAAGCAGGAGATTGATATTTACCACGTAACAATGCGTTAATCGTGATGCTTGCGGTCGAATAGTCAAAGTTGTCTCCATTTACTAATACAAGCCCAGCTCTACTACAAAGCCCTCGAATGAACGAAATTTGTTTTTTCGTAGCTCGTGCTTTGCCAGTAAACGGATTCGGAACTAATTCGAATGTTTCCGACTTTAAGGATTCGCTTTCTCTTCTCTTTGAAGATGAAAATTTGACACAACGGTCTATCCAATCTTTTTCTCTTTCATAGTTGCTACTTGTTTGAAATTTCATCCCTGGAAACATGCTGATACCTTTGTATCGTTTCTTGTAGTTAATCCAATCTTTATCACCTACAACGGTTAACCGAAAATAAAAAAGAGGCATTTTTAGATCGAAGAATTGAGAGATATCTCTACGGAATTCTGCTTCTGTAAATGTAAATATTGTTGTGTAGTTGTATTTATGAACAAGAAAGGAACAAGACTGACCATTTTTCTGCAAAAACAATCTTGTAAGTTGATCGCGATTAATCCCATTGAATTCTTCAATTGTCGGATTTGGATAATTCTGCTTGAGATAGTAACTCAAGTAATTTCCTAACAGGGTATGAATTCTTATCCTTGAGTCATCGTTTAACCAGGAGAATAAAACTTTTGCCATATAAATCACCATCCGCATTTTATAAACTATAGGGTATTGTATATCATATATTGCCTATAGTCAACAAAACAACAACAAATTGGTGTCTCCTCTTTTTATTATGAAATCACTATTTGTTCTCTGTAAGATTAAAATATCGATTCAATCGTACTTCTAATTCAGCTCTAACAAATTCCCACTGTAATACAATATCATCTTGATAACCTCGGCAAAGAAATTGAACCTTTATTTGTTTTTCCATGAGATGAGGATCGAGGATCTTTATTCCGCGTTTACGTATCAATTTATTCAATGAAGAGATGTCTTTTGTTACACGTATCATGACATCTTCGATTAAGAAGAGGTAGGGTCTGATAATCTTAATAGGAGATTTGATTAGGATAGATTTGTCTTTTTCTAATTTAGTTAAGAGTAGATCGAGAAAGATGGATTCTCTAATAATATCTAAATCCTCACTCGTAATCATATTAATACGTCCTCCGTTTTTGGATAAATATATTACTATTAAACCTAAAAATGAGATAAGTTTCATGGTAAAATAGTTATACTGATAAACGTTATTAATAATTTTGAAATCAAATGAAGAACTCAAGGGGGTTCAAGTTATGATAACCAAGGAAAATGTAGAGTCTTACTTTCATATGTGGGATGAAAAATTTAGGAGGCTAACAAGAAATTTTGAAAATGACATACCCTCATTTTCTTCTCATATTGAGGCTCAAACATGGTTCGAAGACATTTTTGAAGATAAGTTCATGCTTTCTGATAGTCTTTACGTAGAAAATGAAACTCTCTATAAGTATACCTTAGTAATTGATAAGATCGCGTGGGAAAAAGGTCAAGAAGAATTAATCAAAAAAGGATATACTTCTGGGGATTTTTTAATGTCTTCACATACAATTGAAATATTTGAATCAGGAAGGGTACATATTGTCTATTAAAATGAAGCACTAATTAAAATGAAGAAGAAGTTTTTTTCTTCTTTTTTTTATGTCTTTATTGACTTTACATTATTATTCAGTCAATTTTCATGTACTATAATAGGAATAAGACAATGAAAAAGGTGGTTCTATTGAATTAAATACAGAGGATATTATTTAAAAGCATAATGTAAAATAAACTTTACAAAAAAGTGCAAACTGTGTATGATTGTGTCAAGATAATGAAACTGGGGAGTGTACGAAATATGACAGTCGATAACAAGGAGATTATTGATCGGGATCAACAAGATGATATATATGAGATGTATAAACCTGATATGGTTGAGTTTGGCAAATGGGTACATGAAAAACGAATGGAAAAAGGTTGGTCACTCGAATTACTTGCCAGAAAGTCGAAGGTGGAAAAGAGTTACATCCATCGCTTAGAACGAGGAGATCGGGCCAATCCAGGTTTCATTGTTGTTTATCGACTTGCTAAAGTGTTTGGAAGAAGTCTTGATGATATTATTCGAGAGGATTAATCACTTTGTCACTTGATTGTGATTACATAATAACAGGCAATCATATTTATCATACTTAAATTGGTTGTAAAACTTCCCAAAGCGTATTGGGAAGTTTTTTTATGTCTCTGATTTGTTCGTGTACTATAAACAATAAAATGATATAATTGACTATAGACAATAAACGAATTTTTCCATAGATCTTATTACTATGCGTTGAAGGTCATACAATACTTTAGATTGACAAAAGACAGGTTTTTTTAATATCAAAATATAATAATGAGGTGAGTTATTAAATGGAATTTGGAACATTTGTTTTAAGCGAAAAAGCAAGTATCTATTCGGACAGCATTCGTTCAAGCGTAGGTAATTCTTCTGTTGAAATTCATTTGCTTCGATTGGCAAAGTTTATTTATCAAAGACCTGATACAAATGAAATGATATTGGAAGTGGAGGGTTTCTTAATCCAGGATAAACCAGAGAATGTTTATATATTTAATAAGGATAGCGTTGAATATTTCAAACAAAAGATTAAATCTATGATGGAACAACGGATAGTAAAGGTCGATGAAGAAATAAAAGGCAAACGAAATATGTTAGGCATCGTTCAAACCAGAGATTCTGAACTCCAAGATAAGATAGATCTTCTTGCGGAGCGTCAAGAGAAAGAACCCACCGTTGGACGCGAGAAACAAATTCAAGGTTTATTAAAAAACCAGCGAAAAATACAACGACGAATGAATGCGCTGAAAACATCCATTCAAGAACATCAAATTCGTATTGAAAACATTCGAAACGAAATAGAGTTGTCACTGAGTATGGTTGAAAACAATATTAAGATGCCCAAGTAACAATGGGTGTGCAAACAGAGTGCCCTGCTTTTATATCAAAAGAAGAAGGATGTAATCAGGATGGATGAATTGTTTGTCATTGGAGATATTCATGGTGAATTAGATAAGCTTCATACTCTCTTAACAAAATGGAAACAAGATTCGCAAAAGTTGGTTTTCTTAGGGGACTATGTGGATCGAGGAAAACAATCATGCGGAGTAATCCAGTTGGTTCGGAAACTCCATAAACAATATGGTGCAGAGGTTATTGGAGGTAATCATGAAAGTCTATTTCTTCAATGGTTAGATGACCCAGAGGATTTCTGGTTCTTAAAATGGGTTGAAGATGAGTCCAGCGTGAATGAGGAAGAAGAAGCGGGAATGAGTGAAAGCATAGCATACTATTCTCTTGGAGGAAATCGAACGATTGATTCTTTCTATGGAAAAGCGTGTGCTTATCGCTACTTACCAAGTCGTCACGCAGAATATATTAAAGCTAATTTTGATGAGGAGATTGCCTTTTTAAGAGGTCTTCCCCATTTCTTCGAGTGGAAGGAATACGTTTGTGTTCATGCAGGTGTGAACCTGGCATATGTGGATTGGAAAAAAACATCGGATGTTGAATATCGATGGATTAGAAAGCCCTTTCATTACATGAAAAATGATACTAACAAGATATTTATCTTCGGGCATGAACAAACCAAACATTTACACAAGAATGGTACAAACGAGATTTGGATATCACCATGTCGTACAAAAATTGGGATCGATGGTGGGGCAGTATTCGGAGGATTGTTGCATGGTGTCGTAGTCGGAGGAGAACAAATGATTGTTTATTCGACTGATCAAAAAGGAAATTTGTATCATCAGGTAGTTCTACTTTGAATAGGGAAGGGGTAAGTTATTGTGCCAACACAAAGTCACAGAAGAATTGTTGAGTTACTGGTTGAACATGGATTTGAAGCGTTATATGTAGGTGGATGTGTTCGTGGAGAATTTACTGGAGAAGAAGTAAATGATTATGATATTGCTACAAACGCTAATCCTGATCAGGTTGCCCACATCTTTCGCACATGGTTTGTTGAAGAAGTGGGGAAAAATTTCGGAGTGATGATAGTCAATGGGATTGAGGTAGCGACATTTCGTTCAGAATCTTATTTGATTCCAGGAAAACCAGATGTACTATTAGTTGGGAATTTTGAGGAAGACTCTGCTCGACGAGACTTCACGATTAATGCCTTGGCGAAAAAATTGGACGGAACAATCATTGATCATCATGGCGGGTTACAGGACATTGAAAGAAAAGTAATTCGAGCGGTTAATAACCCCCTTGAACGATTTATAGAAGATCCAAGTCGCATTTTAAGGGGTATGTATCTGGCGGCAAAACTTTCATTTTCCATTGAAGAAGAAACTTTTCGTACAATGAAAAAGAATATAAATTTGTTGAAAGAAACGTCTGTGGAGTTGGTTGGGAAAATCCTCATGAAAGTAATGAAACACAATTGCCTGCATCCATTTATGTTATTCCTTAAAGAGACGGGAGCTTTAAAATATGTGTTTCCTGAACTTTGCCATACAATAGGAATGCCACAGAATCCAAAGTATCATGATTCAAATGTATTTGATCATATCATGCGGGTTCTGAAATCGGTAGAAGAAAAATATCCTGGCGATACGATTTTACAATTATCTGCCGTGTTTCATGATGTTGCCAAAGGTTTGCCAGATGTTCGAGGTATCAATAAGGAAGGACAACCGAATGACTTAGAACATGAAGAAGCAGGTGTTCCGATTACAGAACAAGCTTTGCTACGTTTACAGTTTGGTAAATCCGTCGCGAAACAAGTCTGCTTCATTGTCAAGTTCCATGGGACAAGATTGGATGAGAATCCAAGACGAGGCTCTGTAACGAGACATCTTAGAAGCATGGGGAATTTTTTTCGTGACAAGCCTTCATTAGTCGTTGGAATAACAAAACTCTTTCAGTTTATGGATTGTGATTCTGATGGGTTTGAACCAACATTTGGAGCAGAAATGAAGCGAATTACTAACTCGGTTGAAGGTCATTTTCGGCAAGTTTTGCTGGATACGATTTTCTATCGGAATGAACTGCCCATTAATGGAAGAGACTTAATGAACTGGGGAATATATGGAGAGAAGATTGGAGAGGTATTGGATTACCTGGTAAAAGAGAATGTTCAAGAAGTTGAAATCATCAAAAAACGTTTAGCGAAACGAAGACTAATTGTAGATGCAGGTTAACACAGGAAGAAAAAGGACTGAAATTTGAATCAGTCCTTTTTCATTTGGATTTTTTTCATTTTATTCGTTACGAGTTTTCCATTATTGTAATGCTTACTTACTATCGAAAATTCTTGATGCCCTTTTCCCTTTTTTAATTTTGCACAAGTTGTACAAATGGTTGACCACATGTTTTGATCAAAAGAAGGCATAACTCCATCGATCTCTTCTTCATTATAGGAGAGTATTTCACCCTCAGATGAACAATATACGCATTTTCTATTGTCTCTTTGAAGCACTTGATTCCGAAATGTTTTCAATTGCTCATTCCATTCAATGAGAATGAACGGATGAGTATACAAGATTCCAGCAATCCCATTGAGTATGAGCGATACAGCCATTGAGTAAGAAATTTTTTCAGTGGATCCTGATTCGAATTGAATTTTCCATAAGTGATTTGGGTTCTTATTGAGTAAATGCAAATTGTTACTACAGCTTAAAGTAATCCATATTTTCTTTTCTGGTAAAGTGGTCATAGAAATATTTCGACACATTTGCTCGATTTTTTCAATACGGACTTCGTTCGATTCGCAGGATCGACATGTGGAGCCTATTGACCTCTTATATTTTTTGAAGAAGATGTGATAGCGGTATTCATTGCATTTCACACATAACTTATATAGGGGAGAAGAGGTATTCAAAACGTCAATTTTTCTGCGATTTTGAATAAAATCTTCGTAACTCATATCTCCCTTTTCATTGTTACAGCCAAAGCAAGCACATACACTGTTTTGGGGAGTAAGAAGTCCCCCACACGATTCAGCGAGGATGTGATCAAGTGTATCCCCGAATTCCCCACAGTAATGACAAATGAACTGATCTCTATTAAGAATCTCTTGTCGGAATTTATTATAGCTCGTATTATACATGTGAAAAATAACATAAGGATACTCTTTAATGAATTTTGACATGCCTTCTTCCACATAACGTTTTGCTAATTCAAATGGGATCGTCTTTACATGAATTCCGCCTTTATGAATCACATAGATGAATTCTCTATTGCTATCCAGTTTGGACGACTCCTGGATCGTAGCTTGTTCGATATATGCAGGGTAGTCTTGTACGAGTTTCGAGATAATAGAGGTTTCAGTTTTTTTTACATTTTGCTTGTGAATCTGCTCCTGTTGTTGACAATTTTTGCATATGGAGGAAGAAACAACTCCATTCTTGTAATCAAATATGAATTCATGATAATAGAGGCTATCGTTACATTTGTTACAAGAAAAAAACAAAGAAGTCGTAGAGCCAATAGGAAACAGTAATACAGGTTTTGGTCGGACTGTTGATTCATTGTATAACCGGATGTTTTCCTCTCGACATCTTTGAATCCAAGTATCATCTATCGTTTGATTGAGACAATGATTGCAACAAGCAATTGTGTTAACAGGAGAATGAAGTCCCCCCTTATTTTTTGATTGGAGGATTCTTGTTCGATTGCCAGAACCACCACATATCTGACAGAAACCAGCGTCTCTATTCTGGATATAGGAATAGAGCGTTTCTTTTGTATACAAGGAAACGATTTGGGTTGGGTTTTTGACGTAAGCCATTTTGTCAATTACCATTTGAACTGCTTTATGAAGAGGAATCGCAAATCGTTTAGATTTCTTTCCTTTGTCATCTAATTTGATATAAGTGATAAAGGGTTTTGTATGATCTAAAGAAATTTCCTCGAAGAAATCATTCATTTTCTCATACACCACGAATCTTCAGGAATTTGAAATTGATAGCGTCTTGTAAACCATTGCACAAAACAATAAGGTTGTCAATAATAGGGATCTGAAAGAGAGTATCGGAGTTAACTCTCCTACTGGATCACACTAATAGCAGGTTGAAAATAATGGAGTAGAAAAAATAAAGGGTCAACTTTTGGGTTGACTCTTTTATGTACTTCCCGCGACTTGAATACAACAATAGTAAGGACATGAAAAAGGAAAATCAACGATTTTACTTGTGAGGAGAGAGTTTTATATGACCAATTTGAAAGTGAAAAGTATGGTAAAAGTGATAGTAAGAAAGCTTACGGAAACTATGGAATACAAAGGGATTATTGTCCATGTATCAGAGGATCATCTCCTATTAGTACCTTTTGATTCGGTTTCGAAAAATGCAGAAGCTATGCCAATATGGTTAAAAGAAGTCGAGACTGTATCTTCTACTCGATTCCCAAAGGAAGTCTCCAACCTTCTGAAAGAAGCATACAAGTTGTATCAAGAAAGGCTTTTGTTGGAAAAAGAATTAGCAGAATTGGAAAGTCAAATGAAAAAGTGCAGAGAAAATCTGAGCGATAATCGTTTAAAGTTGGAACAAGTTACGGAAATCATTAATCAAAAGCGTTTTGAGATTATTCGAAGTCCACATGATATTGCTTCTAAATTGATGCGAGATTTGGAAAAACACGATGCTGATTACATCTATGAACCTGGCTTTGCTTCGAAATTTGTACGCGTATACGATATAAATGCTGATACGAAAATGATACTTATGACAATTTCATTCGTGAAATTGATTCACCGTGAGTATTACAGTGAGTTGAACAAGAGGTGCTATGATGGCGCAGAGTGGGAAGCACTGAAAGAAAAATATTGCCCAAATATGCAAGCCTACCTACAAACCGAATTTCCTTTTGCTGCTGTCGTTCAAGTAGAAAGAGAGATAGGAAGGGAAGAAGAAAAGTTTGAAACACGTTATACATTAGAGTTGAAAGTAAGTTCATTAACGTATCAAGAAATTCTAAAAATGCTCGTGTCAGGATTAAATAGATTTAAAAAACTCTATATTACTGATAGCAAAGTGTAAACGTAAGAGAGTCAGTCTGTAATAAGGCTGGCTTTTTTGTATGCAAAAAAGACTCTGAAATGGCTCAGAGTCTAAAAGCATTATTCTTTTATGTTTTTTAACTCTTCAAGGCGGGACGATATATTTCGAAAGGATTCATACGAAGTTTCGAATTGCTTCGTTATATCCCCTGTCATTTTCCCCCCAACTTCAATTGTTTTCTCCGTTACATCATTAATTTTGATAGTTTGATCCAACGTGGACAGCAGAAGCTCGTGCATTTCGGAAAACTCTTGTGTAGGCTGTAGGGTTTTTAATCTTTCATAGCTGCCTTCAATGGTGTCGTCATGTTTATCAAATTCAGTTTTCCAATTCCCATCTGTGTAACTTAATGGATTTAGATAAAGGTTATTCAAGCCTACATACGCCGTCGCCAGCGGCGCAGCTTCGCTTAAAACCCCCGTTGCATACGTTACCTTGTTTTTCGTTTCTTCGATGGCGGTTAGAGTTTCCTGCGCACACCCCGTTAAAGTCGATAAGATCATCGCCAATAGAAGGAACAACGTGATACTTTTCATGTTCACACCCCCTTTGAATTCTATATGCAATCTTAAACGTAAAGTTGACCATAGTCAATGAGGTGTTTTTGGGTTGATAATTTGGTTTTATATATCTATGTCGTTGACATCACAACAGTAAAGCGATTTTTAGGATGGAAATCTAAATCATATTTATCCTGTTTATAATTGAATTTTAATTTAATATTGCTTATAGTCAATATAATAACATGAACTTATGGTAGCTTTTATTACCTGATACTAATTTGCATATAAGATACTAAATTCAAAAACATTAACTTGAGGAGGGTCATAATGATTCCAGTGTCCTTATTAAAAACATTTATTAAATGCGATGTCATTCACAAAGAAAGGTTTCAAAATAACGGGGCATGTATTTACATTCCAAATCACACAAGCCTCCTGGATGCAGTGCTCCTTACTATGAATTTGCCGAAAGATATCGTCTTTGTGGCAAATACAATGATCGTAGCTAAATACCGTTGGGCGATGAGGGGAAGAGAAGTATTATCTGTTGATCCGATGAATCCATACTCTATTCGTAATATGCTCAAGGTGTTGAAACGGGGAAAATCTTTGGTGATATTTCCAGAGGGTAGGATTACGGTTACAAATAGCTTGATGAAAGTTTATTCAGGTGTTGGTTACTTGGCACTGAAAACAGGAGTTCCACTTGTTCCTATTGCAATTGATGGTGGGGAAAAAGCGAAGAAATTGACCTACTTAGAGGGAAAAATTCCGACAAAATGGTTCCCGAAAACAACGATGTTTATTGGCGAGGCATTCCACCTTCCACATATGGAAGGGATGATGATGAAAGAGAAAAAGGATATGGGGAGCCATATTATCTATCGGAAACTTCAAGAGGTGTTGCTCGAATGCCGTATGTTGAAATCAGAACATTTAGCGGAGGTATTACGCAAGCGGGTGCTGGAAGCCCCAAATATGGTAATTGCAGAAGATCCAACAGGGAATGTCGTATATAAGTCAGTACAAGGCAGGATAAGAGCAGTATGGAACACTAAACAACCGATCTTACAAAAGTTAAATAATCTGCGAGCAGCATTTTTCGAGAAGCCGCCAACTGGAAATATGACCATGAAAAAATTGTGGCAAAGCACTATTGGATTATCATTTCTCATTGATCGACGAGTAACGAGCGAGGAGAGAGTCGGTATTCTAATGCCAACCAGTATGGCTGGAATGACTGTTACATTTGCCACTCTATATAGTGGTAGAACACCAGCAATGTTAAATGCATCAATGGATGTTTCTACCTTTTGCTCCTGCTTAACAACAGGTGACATTAAGTCGATTTTGACGTCACGAACATTCGTTACAAAGGGAAAGCTTGAGTCATTGATCGAAGCTGTTTCGAAACAAGCAAAGGTGTTCTATTTGGAAGACATGAAGGGCGAAATGAATATATTCCTGAAATTAAGTGTGCTAAAGAAACAAACAGAGAGAGTGACCACCCCAGCTCAAGATATTCTCCTCTTTACATCAGGATCTGAGGGGACACCAAAAGGTGTATTACTTACTCACAACAATATCTTTGCAAACATTCAACAGGCACGTTTAATGGTGGATTTTACAAGCCAAGACAAAATCATGAATGCTTTACCAATCTTCCATTCATTCGGACTCATTCTTATGTTCCTTTCACCCTTGTGTCATGTACCAACCTATTTAATTCCATCACCACTGATGTATAAGGCGATTCCTGAATTGACATATGACCGAAACGGAACCATTCTATTTGGAACTTCTACGTTTTTATCCGCCTATGCTCGCTATGCTCATCCGTATGACTTCAATCGATTGCGCTATGTTTATGCTGGTGCGGAGAAACTGCAAGACAATGTAAAAGAACAATGGTTTGATAAGTTTGGAATTCGTGTCTTAGAAGGTTACGGCTTAACCGAAACATCCCCTATTTTATCGTTACAAACGCCCATGTTGTACAAGAAAGGAACGGTAGGATGTCTTGTTCCAGGAGTAAAACATCGATTGGAGTGGGTAGATGGCATTGAGGATGGTGGAAGGCTTCAAATCCAAGCGCCAAACCTCATGAGAGGATACCTTGTTGCTGGAGAAGGATTTGTACCCAAACCCGAATGGTTTGATACTGGGGATATTGTAAATGTAGACGAGCGGGGCTTCGTAAGTATCAAAGGTCGTGCAAAACGTTTTGTAAAAATAGGAGGAGAAATGGTAAGTCTTGCAGCTGTTGAACAAAATGCGAAGAAAGCTGTGGGCGATGGAGAGGTTGTCGCTGTTCGCATTGCGGATGCGAGAAAAGGCGAACGAATTGAGTTAGTTGCGACGTCCCCTCTTGCAACAAAAGAAGCTATACGAGATTTTTGGAAACAGAATAGCATCACAACTCTTTCCCTACCAAGTGAAATTCATATTATCGGTGAGATCCCTCTACTTGGCAGTGGAAAAGTTGATGTCACCAAATTAACCAAGCAAATTCAATCATTCTATGATTAAGAGGGGAAGCCATTTTGAAAATAGGTGATATCAATCGATTACTGGCTACACAATTCTTGTCTGCACTTGCGGATAACATGATATTAATGGCGACCATTTACGTCATTACTGAGAAAGCATTGGGCAATGTTTATGTAGGCATTGTGCAGGCTTGCTTCTTTGTCGCCTACATTCTCCTTGCTCCTTATTCGGGTGTATTGTCTGAGCGATTGCCGAAGTCGAATATTCTATGGATTGGTAATGTTTTTAAACTCATAGGAGCACTCATGTTGTTCATAGGGATTAATCCTGCGGTATCTTACGCAATGGTTGGTGTAGGTGCTTGTATTTATGGGCCGGGTAAGTATGCGATCTTGAGAGAATTGACAAAAAACGAGCAAGAACTATACAAAGCGAATGGATCAGTAGAAGGAAGCACGATTGTATCTATTTTGTTAGGAACCGTTATTGGTGGATTCTTAGCAACATGGTCATTTTTCCTCGCGATGATTGTCATTATGGTTTGTTATGGACTATCTTTTTTTTTGCTTGGATTCTACCAAAAGGAGCTACCACCAATGTAGCATGCAACCGTGCTTGGAGAGAATTCACGAAGGACATTCTTTCACTGGTTCGTATACCCAAGGCAAAGTCAGCCCTGGTTGGATCAAGTGCATTCTGGATGATCTCAGCCGTTCTACGTATAGCGATGTTAGCGTGGATTTCGATAGCCCTGCACTTAGAGGGCGCTGATAGAGCGTCACTATTCATGGGTGTTTCAGCGATTGGCATTATGCTTGGGGCGCTTTTATCAACAAAGATCATCCCTCTTGTTAAGCAGGATCGCCTGTACTACTTGGGCATTGGCATGGCTGTTGCAATTGCCATAGTTGGCTTCCTACCATACACCATCGTAACAGGAACGATTCTATTTGTTGCAGGATTTTTCGGTGGAGTCTATATTATCCCTTTGAATACAACACTTCAAAGCGAAGGAAATCAAGTAGGAGCGGGGAAAGTGATTGCGATCCAAAATTTTTGCGAGAATCTATTGATGTTATCAAGCACACTTCTTTATACAGGAGCCTTAAAAATAGGAATGGACATTCCATCCATTCTTGTTGCCTTTGCAACGATATTCTTTGGCGTGGTACTTTACGTACGTATAGCCTTTATGAAACCAGAAATGCAATAACAAAGATCAAAGATGAGCTGATTCGTTTAGAGTCAGCTTTTTCATGCAGAGTTAGATCTTATGAAAAAGGGATTAAAATCTATAATAATGAGAATTTGAGAAAGTTGGTGGGATTTTATATCTGATATTGTGAAAGGAGAATAAAGACATGGAACCAAGAAAAGTGAATGAAATTAAACGGAAACTTCGCATTGCGGCAGAGGGCTTCTTTTCATCTATTCAAGATGTAGAAATTAGGGAGTTGTTTGAGAAATACGCTTTTATCGCTGGCGGAGCGATAGCGTCTTTGATCCTGGATGAAAAACCAAATGACTACGACTTTTACTTCAAAAATCCAGAAGCGTGTTACCGAGTCGTTAAGTATTTCATCAATCAAATGCCTGATGCTGGGAGCGAATGTAGAGATATACAACAGAAGGTAGATGGAGTATCTGTTTTTGTTTCTCATGGTATCCACAAAGTAGAAAAAACGGGTCAAAAGTATCAACCTGTAGCTGTTACCTCTAATGCTTTTTCATTTACGGATGAGGTTCAATTCGTTATGCGTTTTGTGGCAAGTCCCGATGAGATTAAGAAAAACTTTGATTTTGAGCATAGCAAAGGTATTTACGATTACGGAGAGGATAAGCTTATCGTGAGCGAAGAGACGGAAAAGGCAATTGTAAATAAGCGTCTTATTTTTACAGGTTCAGAATATCCACTGGCTTCGCTTATTCGTACACGGAAATTTATCAGTCGTGGTTGGAAAATCAATGCAGGGCAATACTTGAAAATTGCCCTGCAACTCAATCAATTAGATCTTTCTGATCCAATGGTGTTGCGAGAGCAACTGGTTGGAGTAGATTTGTTCCATTTTGCTGACTTTTTGGAAAAACTTCAAACGGTGGGAATGGACAATATTGATTTTGAACAAAACAATGACCATTTGTTTAATATGATTGATGAAGCTTTTCAACGAAGCAAAGATGAAGAAGATCAAGAAGAGGAATAACTTTTTAAAAGAGAGCGGATCATTCGGTTCGCTCTCTTTCAGAGTGAGAGGGGAATACAAAATGCAAACAGGTGGTAAAAAATTGTTTCGTTTAACCATGCAACGAAAAATGATCCTAAGTCGGATTATAAGTACCATAAGAAACAAAATTGAATCCGTTGAATTAGGATTACAAATCATTGAAAAATATCCTGATGAAGAAATAGGGAAAGAAGCACGAATGAAGGCTCATGCTGAGCTTACAAAGCTCATGCTTTATCATGATGTTATAGAAACAGTTGTTTCACATAACGATGATTACGACTTAGAAATATTCAGATATGAGAAGCGGGCTTGGAATAATGAATCTGAGATTCCGATAGATTTATTTAGGGAAGCCATTCATCATTTCATTGACCTGTTGGAGTTTTATAAGAAACGGACATTAAATGAAAAGCATAAAAAGTCTAAAGACCAGCAGATTGATCTATTGAGGAAATTACTCACTTTTCGTGAAGAAAGCGTAGCAGAAAAGCATTTATTTCGTATGACGATACAAAGGAAAATTCTCTTAGAAAACATCCTATCAGAGATGAAGATCAAAATAGATAGCACGCAAGCCATTATAGTGAGCTTAATTGAACGTATTTCAGATGAAAATAGAAAGAATGAATTACTTAAAGAGGCGCAAGCAGAAAATAAAAAATGGAAGCTTAACTATGATGTCCTAAAAACGGTTAGTTGTCACAATGATGAATTCTTATTAAACATGCATCGACATGAAGATCGAGGATGGAGTAGTGAGATTGATATTCCAGCTGATGTATTTAGAACTGCGATTCTTGAAACCATAGATCTTTTTGAACTCTATAAGCAAAGCCTGGGAAAAGATGAATACAAAAAGAAGAAGGATAAACAAATTGCCTTTTTACGAATGTTGCTAACATATCATGAAGAGAAAATCAGATAATAAGGTGATAAATTACTTTTTTGCAATAAAAAAGGTAAAAAATAAATTACAACATAAGGTGTTCATGGTATAATATGTCTTTGTTGGAGGGATAGTTGTGAAATATTTACACACAATGTATGACAATCTTCTGCAAAAGGAATATAAGCTTTATCAAGTGAATGCAAGAATACTAAGCGAACGGTTGTTTAGTAACTATGGATTGAGTAGGCTTGAGATACAAACATTCAATTCTGAATCGAAAATCGGGGAATATACGAGGGAAATAAAACAACTAAACTTGCGGGGGCATGAAGTATTAGATTTGCATTTAGAGGATTTAGATGAAGCGAAAGAAAAAGTGGTAAAAAATGCACCAGTTGATAAAAGGACAAAAGCAGGCATTGCCTTTGGTTATGAATTAATGCCAATCGCAGTATGTGTAGAAGGCGATATTGAAGACCTGAATACGAAAATAGAATTGGTAGATGGGTTTAAGCGGATGTTTTGTATGAATGAAGTGCCTGATATTGATATTTTGGTTAAAGTCTACGACAGGTTAAATGATCTGGAATGGATAAATTCTATGATTTTGTATAACTCTTGGAAGTTCGTGAGTGGGGAAGGCGCAGAAAAATACATGGATCGTGGATTTCAACTGGGATTGTACTATCGATATGGTTTAAAGTTTACTGATATGGAAATGTTATGGGGCGGAATCATTGGAGCTATTAACCTTTATACATCGGGGCGAGATCTCAATCATTACTACACAAGAGGCGGCGTTGAAAGTGGAGCGTATTATACCTTGTGGAATAACGATTGTTTTGTTGACGATATCAAAGCGATTCATGAAATCCTAACCTATGCACCTATCTTCACCATTAAGAAAAAAGGGAAACCAGATGAAATCTTTGCTCCAGGAACGGCACCCTATCGAAAAATTGGATTGGAGCGGGTATTGGAGGTCTTTGTTTCTCTGCTTGGCGAAATAAGAAGAAAAGAATTGAGTGAAAACATCTCACTGCGTAAACGATTTGATGTATCGATCTTAACCCATTATTTTGCTGAGCCTGAGATTCAACGGCATATGATTAAGATTTGCCAAATGAGCGTGGATGGTCACATCATTAAACATATTAAGGCTCATATGAGAGAGGATTTAAAAGAGCGTTTTTATGCTGGAATGGGGTACACTTCCTTGAAGAAAGAGAAGAAGGGCGAAAGGATTCATCAAAGTCACAAAATAACAGAAGATATGTTTTAAGTGTGAAGAGGAGAGGAGATTCGGTAGCTCCTCTTTCTTGTTTTCCAACGGTTGACAGCGAAAAGAATGGTAAACTATAATTAAGGTCAAAGAAAGTCAAAGTCAAAGGTCGTTATAACAGAAGGGATGAAGAATGATGGACAGAGACTTGAAATTTGCGCTCGGGAAAGTTTTAGGGGAAACCTATCGACTTCAAAAAAGAGTTAATGAGGGAATGTGCCAAGTGTCAGACACAACCATTTTTGGCTTGCTAAATGGGATTGAGTCAGTCATTGACACTCAGTTGGGTGTAGATGATCCAATTACGGAACAAGACATCGCAATTATGGCGAACATCCTCAATCCATATCATCTGGATCGGGTTCGATTCGAAGCCTTTCGCGGATATTATGACATTGAAGACGAAATTGAAAACATGGGCATTGGTCGTTCGAAAGCAGAACGCATTCTAACTTACTTTAACTCGAATGGTCAGTTTAGGGAGATAATCCAAAGGATGGATTCGAGCCATTCACCGACTGAATGCCGTAGGTTTGATGTTGATCCTGATGAAGTCTAAGTAGAATAAGCAATATGGGGGAGAGCAACCAAAAATGGTTGCTCTTTTTTGTATCATGAGCATTTTGGGAAAGCATATTATCCGACATGTAAATTCAGTCCGTTTGAAAATGCTCAAAGAAGGTGATTGTATCTTTGGTCACCAGCTGATATCAACTTTTTTAAATGAAAACAGCTTAATAGCAACCATTGATGCGGCATATAACATAAAATCTTCGATAAAACTGGGAACATTACTTGTTTTGTATTTGAACAGGAAAATCTTTCTGTTAATTGCGCCACCTTTTATATGAGACAATTTTGAAAAGGAAAGTGAGGATTTTATATGTTAGCCGAAGAGTTTTTTGAAAAAAAGCGGCAAGAGTTAGGGGTCGTTTTGAGCGTTGCTCAACGTCAGGCTGTCGAGCATACCGAGGGACCAGAATTAATCCTGGCATCACCGGGATCAGGAAAAACAACGGTTATCATCATGAAGATTGGATATTTGATTGAAGTTAAGAATGTAGATCCAAGTCGGATACGGGCAGTCACCTTTAGTAATGCGTCTGCGGAAGATATGGACAAACGATTTGATAAGTTCTTTCCGTACCTATCCAAAAACAAGGTGAAGTTTTCTACGATTCATAGCTTTGCTTTTGAAGTCGTGAGACATTATTTTCGAAAGTCCAAAATCAGCTATCAGTTGATTGAGGGTGAAACTGACAAAGAGAGATTGAATGGAGGAGATGGTACTGAGCAAGTTCTTAACAAGAAGTGGATACTACGAAAAATCTTTCGAGATGTAACAGGCGAAAACATCACGGATGACCAAATGGAGGATTTACTTTCTTACATTAGCTATGTAAAGAACAAACTAATACCAAGGGAACTCTTAAAAGAAGTAAAAACAGATGTTCCTTCTGCTGTGCAGATTTTCACTGAGTATGAAGCGTTTAAAAACTTGGATAATGACAAGCAATTGGTTGATTTTGATGACATGTTAATCATTGCAAATCGAGCTTTGGAAGAGGATCGAGCGATGCTCGAATATTACCAGCAAATGTTTGATTACTTCCTTACCGATGAAAGCCAAGATAACTCTCTTGTTCAAAACAAAATCGTAGAGAAATTGGTTTCAGCCAAAAGGAATCTCTGTGTGGTAGCAGATGACGATCAGTCCATTTATGGATGGCGTGGAGCGGCTCCAGATTATCTTCTTAACTTCAAGTCGATATATCCTGATGCTGCCATTATCTACATGGAGCAAAATTATCGCTCATCCAAAGATGTTGTCGATATCGCGAATCAATTCATCAAACGAAACAAGAATCGCTATGACAAAAACATGTTCACGGAAAAGGGGCTTCATGCTCCCATTAAACTTACACACCTGGACACGCATGATGCACAAATTCGTCATGTGATTGAGAAGGTGAAAGCACTTGAGAATCTAAAGGAGGTTGCCATCCTCTATCGGAACAACGCCTCTTCTATTTCGTTGATCGATGAATTAGATCACTGCGGAATACCGTTTTACATCAAGGATTCAGATAACAAGTTCTTTAACCACTGGATCATTGAGGATATCTTAAACTTCATGAGGATTTCTTACAGTGATAAATACCCTGCGATACTGGAGAGAATTCATACCAAATTCAATGGGTATATAACAAAGCGGCAAATAGATCATATTAAGGGTTTAGATAATGGAGAATCGGTTTTTGACAATCTCCTTGGCTTAGATCTTCCTCTCTATCAGCGCAAACAATTGAAAATGTGTAAGGATACCTTCCAAAAGATTAATGGAATGCGACCGGATCGAGCAATTCGGGTGATTCGAGACACCTTGGGTTACGATAAAAACTTGACGAAAATGTCGGAAAGACTTGGATTCAGTAAGGAGTACCTCTTTGGTATTTTAAATACATTAGAGGGGATTGGATCCAAACTTGAATCGCTTAAAGATTTTGCCGAGCGACTCAATTATTTGAGATCCTTGCTCAAGGTATCAAAGTTTAATAAGCATAAAGGTGCCGTTACTTTATCGACATTTCACAGTTCAAAAGGGTTAGAATTTGACCATGTTTTCATGATTGACTTGGTAGATGGAGTAATACCCTCTAATGACATCATCAAAGATTTTAAAGATGGAAAAATTGATGAGATGGAGGAAGAAGTGCGTCTTTTCTATGTGGGCATGACCAGGGCGAGATTTGACCTTGAGCTGCTCAGTTACAGAAGAAAGGACGGAGAGAGCCTTCAAGAATCGATCTTTGTTAAAGATGTGAAGAAAATCATGTTTCCTAACCAATCAAGCGAAAAGACCTTGAATAAACCGAAAAAGGTACCTGCTACCATTAATCCTAATGCTTATAAAGATATTAGAGACGTTGTGGTAGGCGACAAGGTAAAGCACACATCATTTGGTATAGGGTTTGTTGAAAGAGTCGACAACCAAATGATCGGCATTCGTTTTGAAGGACTCGGAATTAAGAATTTAGCTGTAGACATGTGTTTAGAGAAGGGATTATTAGAACCAGCTCCTATCACAGAGGTCTGCTAAATAAGAAAGAGCGGGGATATCACGTCCCGCTCTCTTTTTTTATTGTTATATGTTTTGGTTATTTGATGGCAAGGATGCACGAAGTCGAGAGAGTACCAATTCTGTGGAAAAGACACTCTGCCTCTCATGTACCTCCTCTGTCAAGATATCGACGATCTTTGCCTCTTTAAGTACATAGGTTTTCATGAGTTGCTTTTCTTCCCAAAAACGAATATGAGTGCCATTGAAAGGGGTTTTGTAGACATTTTCTTTGGCAAATAAGCAAAGATCAGTTGCTTCTGTATACGGGTTAAGTTCGATAATCAAAAATCCATTAGCTGTATTTCCAACGTCAATCACCGCGTCTTTTATTCCGACCTCCTTTATAGCGTTGTCTACAAAACGATATAAATCGATGTATTGATCGGGGGCATACTGAAACAAACGCGAAGCACCTAACCCTTTATGAACAGAATTACTGTCGTCGTACTGTGATATCGCTTTAATTTGCCCACCTTCAATATAGCAACGAAATTCTTCTGAGAAAGAGACTGCCTCACGAAAGACAATGTACAAGTCCTCCGTTTTAAGTAAATTTTGATACCCTTTGTACAGCCGTTGAGATGCCAAGAGAAGATCGAGAGCTTCGTTTCCGTTAGATACAAGACAGTCTGGGCGAACGTCTTTTGGAGAAAATAAATTCGTTCGAAAAAAGAAAGTCTTGCCTTGCAGAATGTGATCAAAACGTTTTTCCAGGTTCCTTAGAATCTCATCCAAGTTCAAAGGTGTCGACAAACTTGGATTGCTATTCATCTCCCCAAAGTATGGATCAAACTCACATATTCGTTCAAATGTTTTTGCAATAATGCCCCGTTTTGTTTGCTCATCTACTGCGAAATAAACAGAGGGCATCGTGTATTTCTCAAGTCTCTCATACCATTTTTCAAAATTTGCAGTTCTCCCTGTAAATGATAGTGCCATATTGGGTAGCCTCCTATAAATGCAAATGATCATCTACCTTGTTTTTGTTTTCTACATCATAGAAGAAAGCATAAGAACTCATTCGCTTCTTACCTATTCATATCGAAGAGTATTGATCAGATCTTCTATTGCAGATAGTAATCCTATAAGTTATTATTGTCTATAGTCAATGTTTAAGGTGATAATTTTACTATAGATAGAAGGGACTCAAACATGAGATTGGTATCGATTGCCAAATGTGAAGCGGGGATGCAGATCGGAAAACCTATTTATACAGATAATGGAACCGTACTCATCGGCGAGGGTGTCAGTCTGACTCAGCGGATGATTGATAGTTTGTCTAATCGTGGAGTGGGCATGGTTTATATCAAAGATAAATTGACTGCTGATTTGACGATTACAGAAGACATTCCGATGGAACTTCGCATTGAAGCATCGAAATCCATTAACGAAACGTTTTCAAGTATCTCAGACTCAAATCACAAATGGAACAAGGTTGTTGACAACCTAAACACGGATAAGCTCCAACAGGTCTTGAAAACAATGATAGCTGAGTTGAAAAAATCAGGAAGTGCCTTGAGTTTATTAACAAACATCCATATTCACGATAACTATGTATTTGCTCATTCAGTAAATGTAACAATCTATACCTTGGCAATGGCAGTCAAATTAGGACTCGATGACAAAAAGCTAAACGATCTTGCTATAGGGGGCATGTTACATGACATTGGAAAAACAATGATTCCGCTTGAGATTTTAAATAAGAAAGATAAATTAACAAATGAAGAGTTCAACGAAATCAAAAGGCACACAGAGTACGGTTTTGAGATTTTAAGGGGACAATCATCTGTGCCACTACTTGCCGCTCACTGTGCATTCCAGCATCATGAAAAATTGGACGGCACAGGTTATCCTCGAAAACTCAAAGGGAATGAAATTCACCAATACGCAAAAATTATGGCGATAGCTGACGTGTTTGATGCATTAACTTCTCATCGGTCTTATAGAAACGCAATGCTTCCACACGATGCAATGGAGATAATTTTTGCAGGAGCAAATACTCACTTTGATTCTCAGTTAATCCAGATGTTTCAAAAGTCAGTTGCATCGTATCCAATTGGTGTAACTGTTAAGTTGAATACAGGAGAAACAGCCGTTGTTGTGGCTTATCATTTTGATGCACCTGGTCGTCCTACTGTACGCATTCTAAAAGATCCTAATGGTCATGCAGTTAGTAATCCTTCGGAGATCGATCTTTCTAAAAATCTGTCTTTGATGATAACAGAATCTGATACGATTTTGTAATGCAATCTATGTAACGATGCAATAGAAACAGAGAAAGAATGGAACAGATTCTTCGCTTTTAAGGGGTAAAGAATATCAGGGAAGAATTTGACAGATGAAAGGATCGGACGGTATCCTAATTATTGAATAGCTCGCTTTTATTCGAAGTAACATTTATAAATTCTATTTTACAAAAAAGGAGACTGCACTATGAAAATTATAAAGAGAATAAGGGGAGTTGCTCTTAGTATCGCTTTTGCAGTTACCGTGCTCTGTGGAGGGGGATTACCACAATCTGTTGCTAAAGCCGAAACAAGTAACTCTTTTACCGATGTTCAGACACATTGGGTGAAAGAAACCGTTGATTGGGCATTAGAGAAGAACATGGTCAATGGATACCCAGATGGGACATTTAGACCGGAGAAGAAGGTGACAGAAGCCGAATTTTTAACGATGCTCCTCCGTTTGTATGAACCAAATCTTCAGGGTGAAACAGCCTCCCATTGGGCAGATCGGTATTATGCATATGGGGCTGGTTATAACTACATCTTGCCAGGAAACTCTCAGAGAGAGTTGCGAAACAAGGTGATGAATCGTTATCAAGTTGCAGAATTAATTGCCAGTACAGAGGGAGTAAATCTCAAAGGGAACGATGCGGTGAAATACCTGCTTGTCTTCCATCTGGCTACAGGGAAGGGGAATCAAAAATCAATTGCTGCGTACAAGGGGAATGATTCTTTGACTCGTGCGGAAGCCTTGCAATTCGTTCGGAATGTTTCGACATATGGATTGGGTGCTTTAGTTGTAAAACCAAAAAGACCAACAGATCCAAATTTGATACCTAATCTTGTTCAGTAAACAACAGTATCGTTACAGATTAGAGTTAACAAATGTTAGCTCTTTTTCTTTTTTATCAGATTGAACGAACTCGAAATACTATCCGTTTCTTTTTCTTA
>NZ_JBHVSO010000006.1:0-407735 GCF_042885155.1 Brevibacillus sp. NPDC058079 | reverse complement strand
TGCAAAAACACCTCCAAGATTGTCCCCATATCTTACGACATGGTTTAGTTCTCTTGAAGGTGTTTTGATTTGTCTCACTTTAAGGGGTCAGTCCCCTCCTAGAATAGGGGGCTTTTTTGTGTTCAGCATAGACCCCAGAGCCATGAGGGATAGTAAACATATCCCGAACTGGAAAAAGAGTGATTTGAAATGATCCATTCAGCAAAACAAACTGCGCCCTTTCTTTGCTCGTTGGACGAAAATCTGGAAAAGGTGAAGCAAGAGCTCGGCAACAGCACGGATCTTGTGACGCGCCAAGTGCGTCTGGAGGCTGTCAATCAGATGCAGGTGGGGATTTTATACACCGAGGGTCTGGTCGACAAAAATATGATTAGTGGCTTTATGGAGTCTCTCATGCTTCATGCCAATAAAAACGGCTTCCCCGTAGAAGCCGATCCGTTGATGTTGATGAAGGACTTCTTGCTCACGATCGGTGGAGTGGAGGAGGTCTATGACTTTGACCATTTGTATGATGCGATATTGACGGGGGATACCGTTATTTTGGTAGATGGGTATTCGTACGGCTTTATCGCAAATACGAAGCAGTGGGAAGATCGTGGTGTTCAGGAGACTTCCGTGCAAACGGTGGTTCGGGGTTCCAGAGAAGCGTTTTCGGAAAACCTTCGGACCAATACGGCTTTGGTACGCCGGCGGATCAATAATCGCAATCTTTGGTTGGAGACCATGCAGATCGGGGACATGACAAAGACCAAAGTCGCCATGATGTATATAAAAGGAGTCGTGCAGGAAAGTGTAGTGACAGAAGTCCGAGAACGCTTGGGGCAAATAACGATCGACGGTATTTTGGAGAGCGGAAACATCGAAGAAATGATTCAGGATCATACTTTCACACCGTTTCCGACCATTTACAATACAGAACGCCCCGACTCGGTGGCAGCTGGGCTGTTGGAAGGACGTGTCGCCATTCTGGTGGACGGTACACCGATTGTTTTGTTGGTACCAGCTGTTTTTGTCCAATTCTTTCAGTCCTCTGAGGACTACTACATGCGTGCGGATTTTGGGATTCTGCGTATTTTGCGCCTTATCTCTTTCTTTATCGCTTTGCTCGCGCCATCCCTTTATGTCGCCGTTACGACCTTTCATCAGGAAATGCTGCAGACGAACCTGATCATGAGCATTGCAGCCCAACGTGAAGGAGTGCCATTCCCGGCAGCCGTTGAGGCGCTGTTGATGGAGTTTACCTTTGAAATGCTGCGAGAGGCGGGGGTACGTATGCCGAGGGCGGTGGGGTCAGCGATTTCCATCGTGGGAGCACTCGTGTTGGGGGAAGCTGCCGTGCAGGCAGGGCTTGTTTCACCCGCTACCGTCATCGTCGTTTCCATTACAGCGATCACCAGCTTTGTCTTCCCTTCCTTTTCTATGTCCATTCCAATCCGGCTGTTGCGGTTTGGGGTGATCGCACTCGCCGCCAGCTTTGGTCTAATCGGCGTATTTGTGGGGATGATCGCTTTGTGCATTCACCTGTGTACCCTGCGTTCATTTGGTGTCCCCTATATGGCTCCGCTTGCCCCTGTGAATCTGTCCGATCAAAAGGATACGCTGCTTCGGCTTCCAATCTGGATGATGCATACGCGTCCCCATTTTTTGCGCCAGAAGAACAGCGTCAGAGAAAGAAAAAGTAAAATATAGCGCAAGTATCGTGCCGATGTGATGATAAAACGATAGCCGAGGTGGAGACGGCATGAAACGAAAAGGTGTGTTCCTTCTAGGCCTGGCTCTTCTCGTTTTATTGACAGGCTGCTGGAACCGCAGAGAATTAAATGATTTGGCAATCGTCATGGGAACGGGTATCGATAAGATTGATGGAGAGTATGTGATATCCGCCCAAATCGTCAATCCGGGAGGGGTAGCGTCAAAGGAGAGCGGGGGGATGAGCCAATCAGCTGTTGCGACTTACAGCATGCGGGCATCGAGCATTTTTGAGGGAATCCGGAAAATGACAACGGTAACGCCGAGAAGGCTGTACTTTTCCCATATCCAGGTGCTGGTTTTGGGGGAGCAGATAGCAAAAGAAGGGACAAAGGAAGTGCTGGATTTGTTATTTCGCGATCATGAGGTCCGGCCTGATTTTTATGTCATTCTGGCCAAGGACGCGACAGCGCTACAAATTCTCAGCATGATCGATCCACTGGAAAAAATCCCGGCGACGAAGCTCTATAAAAGCTTGGAAACAGCAGAGAGCGCTTGGGGATCGATTGTCTCCATTCAATTGGATGAATTTATTGCAGATTTGCTACGGGACGGGATCGAGCCAGTGTTGGTAGGAGTTAATCTGAAAGGGAAGGTACATACGGGGACTTCTAGTGGTACTTCCCAAAAAGAAAGCCAGTCAACGCTGTTGAGGTATCACGAAATTGGTGTCTTCAAAGGAGACAAGCTGCGGGGGTGGTTTAACGAAGAGGAGAGCATCGGATTCAGCTACATCACAGACAGAGTGGACAGTACAGTCGAAGAAATTCCTTGTGATAAAAACAATAAAATTGTCATTGAGATCATCCGAAGCAAAACAACTGTCAGCGGCAAGGTGGAAAAAGGCAAACCACAAGTGGAAGTGAGCATTTCCGCAGAAGGCAATGTGGGCGAGGTGGCGTGCAGTAACGATTTGTCCGATCCCAAAACCATATACAAATTGGAAGCTGACGTAGAAAAGCAGATCAGAGGCAAAATCCTAAGCGCCATCCATAAAGCACAAAAGCAATACCGATCGGATGTTTTTGGATTTGGACAGTCGATCTACCAAAATGACCCCAAAGGGTGGGAAAAGGTGAAAGAGGATTGGGATTCTCAATTCTCCAATCTGAAAGTGAAAATCAAAACAGACGTGAAGCTCAGGCGGACAGGAAAAGTAGGCAATTCGTTTATTCCTTTCATGAAAAAGGAGTAGAGCATAACTTTTTCCATCCATGGAAATGGTAAAGATAATCCTGCGAAAAAGTAGGTGCACTGCACAGCATGTGGACCATCATGATGATTTTGCTGATCAGCCTACTGATTGCCCTCGTTGAGGTACCTTATTTGAGAAGGAACGCGATGAAAAAGGAAATGCTGGTTTTTCTCATTTTGCTAGTAGTTGCGACGGGACTTGGCATAGCTGAATCGCTCGAGGCGAATATTCCGAACCCGTTGGACTGGATCACATTTGTCTATAAACCATTCAGCGACTTCATTTTGGGAACTGTAGAGTGAAGCAGTAGCCAGCAGCGAGGCGGGGGAGCGAGAGGAATTGATAGACAACAGTCATATTAGCGCAAGGCAATTCATGATACTCGTGGCGCTTTTTGGGATTGGTGATGCGATTTTATACGTCCCATCCCTTACTGCTACCGCTGCGAAACAAGACGCCTGGATCTCCGCCCTCATCGGGTGGGGGGAAGGCTTTCTTTTAACCTATCTGTATGTTTCGCTGAGTATGCGGTATCCGAACAAGTCGATCTTTCAGTTCAGTGAGGTTATATTGGGGAAGTGGCTGGGGAAAGCGGTGGCTGTGTTGTTCATCAGCTATTTTTTCATCGACGCTTCGCTCATGCTGATGGAGATTGGCGATTTTGTCACGACGCAGATTATGCAGGAGACCCCCATAGAAATTATTCTTGTCCTTTTTACGGTGATCATCGTAATGGGGGTCCGCAGTGGAGCAGAAGCCTTTTCTCGAGTGAGCGAGCTGTTGTTTCCATATTTTCTGTTGCTTTTTTTTATCTTGATCGCATTTATTTCCCCCCAGATCAAAATAGGAAATGTGAAGCCCGTGCTTGCGCATGGAATCGCTCCAGTTTTCGGGGGGAATTTCAGGTACGTGGGTTATTTGCTGGAAACGGTCATTCTGATCGTGATGTTTCCCTTGGTCAAACAGCCAGCGCGTGCGGCCAAAGCTTATATCTTGGGCATCCTTTTGGCGAATTTCTTCCTGACGATGATTACTGCCGTGGCCATCTTGGTCTTGGGTGCCGATATTACCGTACTGCTCGCCTACCCAAGCTACACACTTGCGCAAAAAATCAGTATCGGTAATTTTTTTGAGCGAATAGAAGTGTTGATGGCCGTCATCTGGTTTATCACGCTCTTTATCAAAATTACCATTTGCTATTATGCGACGAACATTGGAATCGCAAATACACTGGGGCTGCGGGATTACCGCCATTTGACACTTCCACTGGGGATGATCATGATCGTAGTGGCATTGACGACGATGCCTAACCGCCCGTATTTTGACTCTTTCGTTTCGGACATTTGGATGCCTTATTCCTTGACGTACGGTTTGTTCTTGCCCGTTCTCTTATTGAGTGTCGGTGCCCTAAGAAAAAAACCAGTCTGCTAGCACTGTGAGCTGCAGACTGGTTTTTTGTGTTTACGCGTCGATTGTATTACTCAGCAGCCATGCTGCTTTCTTTCAAAATAACGTCATGTGCGCCGCCTTCTACCAAGCTAGTAGCAGAGATGACGGTGATTCGCGCTTTTTGCTGAAGCTCTGAGATGGAGAGCGATCCGCAATTGCACATGGTCGATTTGATTTTGCTCAAGGTACGGTCGATGTTCTCGCGCAGGCTTCCCGCGTATGGTACGTAGGAGTCTACGCCTTCTTCAAAGACGAGACTGCTTTTGCCGCCAGTGTCATAGCGTTGCCAGTTGCGAGCGCGGTTAGAGCCTTCTCCCCAGTATTCTTTCACGAAGTTGTTGCCGATCTTCACTTTTTTGGTCGGGCTTTCGTCGAAGCGAGCGAAGTAACGTCCCAGCATGACAAAGTCTGCACCCATAGCCAAAGCCATTGTCACGTGGTAGTCGTGTACGATTCCGCCGTCGGAGCAGAGGGGAACGTAAATGCCTGTTTCCTTGAAGTACTCGTCGCGAGCTGCTGCCACTTCAATGAGGGAAGAGGCTTGGCCGCGTCCGATTCCTTTTTGTTCACGGGTAATGCAGATGGAGCCGCCGCCAATTCCTACTTTTATGAAATCTGCGCCCGATTCCACGAGGTAACGGAAGCCTTCCTTATCGACAACGTTACCTGCACCGATCGGAACATTGAAGTTTTCTTTTACATATTGAACCGTCTCGCGTTGCCATTCGCTGAAGCCGTCGGAGGAGTCGATGACCAGAATATCAACGCCTGCTTCCACCAACGCAGGGACGCGCTCTTTGTAGTCCTTTGTATTGATACCAGCACCTACGATATAGCTCTTATTCGCGTCCAAGAGGGACAGCGGATTGTTTTTGCGGGAATCGTAGTCCTTGCGGAAAACGAGGAAGTCGAGATTTTGATTTTCGTCTACGATTGGCAAGCAGTTGAGCTTGTGCTCCCAGATCAGGTCGTTTGCTTCGGAGAGCGAGATACCAGATTTGCCATAGATCAGCTTCGAGAATGGTGTCATGATGTCGCTGACGAGTTTGTCCTGAGAGTCGCGGCTGATGCGATAATCGCGACCCGTTACGATTCCGAGCAGCTTGCCTTTTGCCGTACCATCTTCCGTAATGGCAACGGTGGAGTGGCCTGATGCCTCTTTCAATTCCAAAATGTCTTTCAGCGTATGGCTTGGTGTCAGGTTGGAGCGGCTCACGACGAAACCAGCCTTGTAGCCTTTTGCTTTGCGAACCATGGTTGCCTGGCTCTCGATGGACTGGGAGCCAAAAATAAACGAAATACCGCCACATCTAGCCAATGCGACCGCCATATGATGGTCGGAAACTGCTTGCATGACTGCGGATGAGAACGGTATGTTTAATGAGATGGCAGGCTTTTCACCTTTTTTATACTTGGTAATCGGAGTGGATAAGTCCACATTGTTCGGCGTGCATTCTTTTGTGGTGAGATTTGGCAACAACAAAAACTCATTAAACGTTCGAGATGGTTCTGTGTAATAAAAAGCCACGATTCTCTCCTCCTAGGTGAAGTTGGTCTCGATTTTTTTAACTGCCTCTTTAATAGAGAAATTTTTACCATGTTAACCGTGAAGTACGACAACGTCAATAGGGAATCGTTAGAAGGAGGGATTTCTTTGCTAAAATTGCGAACAGGTCATGAACTACGCCACCTTTAGAACAAATTTCGTTAGAAGATTCGTACATTTTATACGGGGATATTTTCTTGAGAACGGATAGGAGCGTCATCGTAACGGACAGCGTCCAAGGAGAAGGAACCGCCATCGGGTCTTGCTTAAAAGGGATGCTGTTTCATCATCGGCAAAAAGGGGTCGGTACACGTGTATGAGAAGCTCGGTTTTGTCACGGTATCTTCCTACGCTTTTATTGAATTTCTCCTTTAGAATAGAAAAAGAGAGGACAAGTGTCCCCTCCGATCAGTTCAATCGGCCTTTGAATTCAACGGGTACGATCATTGTAAAGCAAGGTCCATCTGGATCGTTGCGGGCATCGATCGTTCCTTTATGTGCTTCCAAGACGGCACGGGCAATAGCGAGTCCAAGCCCATGCTTGCCCGACTTTCCTTTACGGAAACGCTGGAACAAATTCGGCAGCAGCGCCTCCTCAATGAGTGGCCCATCATTGGAAATCGCGATGACGACGCTTTTTCCTGCGTGTCTTCCTGTGATGGTAAGTCGGCTTTTGGCGTAGCGCAGTTGATTTTCCATGATATTGACGAACGCAGTACTCAATTGCTCGCCGTCTCCCTCCACGATCAAGTCAGCTGTTAGATTTAACTCCCACTCGATTTGCGGATTGAGCACGGAGAGCCGCTGCTTCAGCAGGTGCATCATCTCTGACAGGTCGACGCGGTCGACTTGCATCATTTGCGAGACAGACTCGATCTTCGTGATATACAAGAGCTGTCCGACGACCTTTTCGAGGCGCTTGCTCTCTTCCATGATGATGGAAAGCCCTTTTTCCGCCTGAGGGCCCTGGAAGACGCCTTCTATGAGGCCTTGCGTGTATCCTTGAATTGCCATGATTGGTGTTTTGAGCTCATGGGAAATATTTTGGACAAAATGCTGCTGCGACTCGTCGTATTCCTTCAGTTGGTTTTTCATCATATCGAAAGAGCGGGCGAGCTGTCCGATCTCATCTCCGCGATCCATCGCAAGCGGGATATCGAACTGACGACGAGCGATTTTTTTACATAGCTCTTCCAGTGTGCGTAGCGGTCTGCTCAAATACCCGCTAAACCACACGGCCAACAACCAGCTTACGAGCAGCAGCAGACCAAAAATGAACAAAAACTGACGTGTCAAAATCGAGTTGATCTGGTTGAGCTCCTGTTCCTTGGAGAAGAGCACCATGTAGTAGGGAAAGCCGTGGTAATCCATTTTTTTGCTGACGAACAAATAGCTCTCGGCTCCACGGTCCAACGAACCATGCTGGAGCTTGTTGCTTGGATACGAGGCGGCTTGTTGGAACAACTCCTTGGCATCCTCGTACGGAATGCGGCCATTGCTTCGGCTGCCCAGCTCTCGTCCGTTTTCAGCATAGACGATCATATCAAATGAGTACTCATAACGTTGGAGCAAGAGCTGTAAAAAGTAAGGGGCCGCAGCCGGAACAGGCAGCAGCTCATTATGCTCATTGAAGGAGATATGCTGAGATAATGTGTAAAACTCATCTTCCAAGAGCGAGTAGGTGTTGGATACCAGATACTGTTTGACAGCCAGTGGATACCCGATGCCAAGGCCAACCCCGAGGACGCTTGTCAGGATCATGAACAAAATGAGGATTTGCCTGGATATCGGCAGGTTTTTCAGCCGGAATTTGCTCATATACGCGTCATTCGGTAGCCGAAGCCATAGACCGTCTCCAATGGAAACTTGGGCATTTTCTTGCGGATGCGCTTCACCAAGTCATCGACAGCTCTGTCTGAGCCGATGTAGTCTTCCCCCCAGATGGAGGTCAGAATCTGCTCGCGATTCAGGGCCAGACCTTGATTGTGCAAAAGGTACACGATGAGCTCGAATTCTTTTGTGGTTAAATCAATGAGTTCGTCGCCTTCTTTTACTTGTCTGCCTTTTTCTGAGATCATATAAGGATCAACGGTTACCCAATCTTGGAAAGTTTGGGTAGAGGAAGCAGTGGCACCGGGCTTCTCATAGGTGCGCTGTAGCAGCTTTTTCGCACGGATGACCAGTTCGCGAGGGAGAAATGGCTTCGCCAAGTAGTCGTCACTGCCCAGTTCCAGTCCGATGATTTTATCGACATCTTGATCGCGAGCGGAGATGAAGATGATCGGGACATTTGATTTTTCACGAATGAGACGCAAGAGCTCATAGCCGTCGATGTCGGGCATCATGATGTCCAATATCCACAAATGTGGCTGTGATTCTTCATCAAGTAACGGCAAGACGTCCTTGCCACTAGAAAACGCTTTCACCTGCAATCCGGCACTTTGCAAATACGATTGCAGCAACTCCAACAGGTTCGTTTCATCGTCCACCAGATAGACGAGGTAGGGAGTATTCATAGATTTCGGCCTCGCTTTGCATCTGTTTTATATCAGTATTGTAGCATAGCCAAAAACGAGATGTGTGGCACGGACGTATGAGAATCGTGGAAAACGTGTGGAAGCAGGATTCCCCTGTATCCTTCTGGAAAAAGAAACAGGGAAAAAAAGACAACGAGAGATGGAAAGGAGCGATTCATATGAAACGAACAGTCAAATCGTCTCTCATGGTACTAGCCTTCATGTTCTTAACGACGGCCTGCGCTCAAAAGCCGGTGGACACCCAACCTAGTCCGCAGATACCTGATCCGATTGTGCAAACGCCACCGGAAACGAATCAGCCTATCGAGTATGCGTATAAGGCACCGATGACAGGACTTGGCAGTCACGAAAACCTGGGAAGCAAACGACCGATCATGGTAATGATCAACAACGCTCCGCCCGCCCGTCCACAAACAGGCGTCAACAAAGCGGACATGATTTATGAGGTATTGTCCGAAGGGGAAATGACCCGCTTTCTTGCGATATTCCAAAGCCAAAAACCGGAAGTAATTGGACCCGTCCGCAGTATCCGTCCTTATTTTATCCAGATCGGGACTGGTTTTGATGCGGTCCTCGTCCACGCGGGAGGTAGTCCGGATGCGCTGGAAACCTTGGCGCGAAAAGACCTCAGCCATCTGGATGAAATCCCGAACGGTCAATACTTTTGGCGAGAAAAATTTCGTAAAATGCCACATAACCTGTACACCAAGCCAGAGCTCTTGGAAAAAGCGATGCAGGATAAAGGGATGCGTCAATCGGCAGAGGTGCCTCACTTCACGTTCCTGCCGGAGGATGCTGAGATCAAGGAAGGCGAGCCTGCTACACAGGTTGATCTGACTTTCCACTCATTGAATAAAGCTGCTTTTACCTATGATGCCGAGCAAAAGAAATACATGCGCTTTACGGCAGGCAAGCCGCACTTGGACTTGAGCGACAAGAAACAGTTGTCCACGACCAATCTGTTGGTCATCTCCGCCAAACACCGCGTGCTGGATAAAGAAGGGCGTCTATCGGTCGATGTAATCGGCCCGGGGGACGGTTATTTATTCCAGAAAGGAAAAGCGCGCAAGGTCAAATGGAAGCGCAGCAATGGAGTCATCCGTGCCTATGAGGACGCGGCTTTGACGCAAGAAGCACCGCTTTTGCCAGGAAATACATGGGTGGCTATATTGCCGAACTCACCGGGCCTGTCGAAGTCGCTCAAGTTCCAGTAAGGATTAGGGCTTGCGGATGTAGGCGGTTTCTTCTAAGATAATTGTTGAAGCTTTAGTGCTTAAAAATTGTACAGTGAGAAACCGCTCGAAAGACGGACTATATAACTGAGGTGACAGACATGCAATTGGAAAAATTAAAAGGTAAAGGGCTCGAACAGTTGTTTGAAGCTGTTCTTTCCCTGGAAACGATGGAAGAGTGCTATCAATTTTTTGACGATCTGTGCACGGTGAACGAAATGCAGTCGCTCGCACAGCGCCTGGAAGTGGCGAGAATGCTCCGCAAAGGCTTTACTTACAATCAGATTGAAGCAGAGACTGGCGCAAGTACGGCGACCATTTCCCGCGTCAAACGCTGTTTGAACTATGGAAATGATGGATACCAGATGGCGCTTGAGCGGATCGGAAAATAGCTAGGAGGCAGGCAACGTTGATTGACTATCGTGGCTGGCGCCATACATTTAAACTAGACCCGGATAAAACAATCGATGACGAGGCCTTGGAGGCGATTTGCGAGTCCGGAACAGATGCGATCATTGTAGGCGGCACATACGGTGTGACCTATGACAATACACTCGAATTGATGTCGCGATTACGTCGTTACGCGGTACCAGCTGTCTTGGAGATTTCTTCGCTGGATGCGGTTGTGCCGGGATTTGATTCGTACTTGATCCCGCTCGTACTGAACGCTGGCGATCCAGACTGGATTTTTGCTCCGCATGTATCGGGGCTTCAAGCGTTTGGCGCTTATATTCATTGGGATGAGATCATTACAGAAGGTTATATCATCGCCAATCCAGACGCGGGCGTAGCACAGCTGACGAAAGCACGTCCGATTGCGGATGCTTCGCAGGCCAAAGCGTACGCACAGGTAGCGACGAACGTTTGTCGTTTGCCGATTGTCTACATGGAGTACAGCGGTACATACGGCGATCCGGCAATCGTAAAGGCTGCCAAAGCAGGCGCGGGTGAAGCCCACCTCTTTTATGGCGGCGGGATTCGTAACCCCGAGCAAGCGGCAGAAATGGCTGCGATTGCAGATACGGTTGTCGTAGGGAATGTCATCTATGACGATCTAGCTGCTGCATTGGCTACTGTGAAGGCCGTTAAGAGAACAAGCAACTAAAAAACCACCTCCCCAACTTAGGATTGGGTGAGGTGGTTTTTCATGTCCGCTTTAGTTTTTCACTTGCTCCTTGATTACAAGAGTCAGTTCTTTTGGGATAGCTTTCAATTCTTTCTCCAAATCGAGTGGACCTTATATGACAATATAATCTTTTCCCAAAGAGAAGGAATTTTAAGATTTTTTATAGAAAATGGAAGGAAAATCCTATTGCTTACGAAATAAATAGTCAAATATTATCAAAATATATAATTTTTTGCTAATATTTGTAGATTTCTGTAAATTTATGAAATATAATGAACTTGTCTTAATTTTCGATCTTAGAGAGGGGGAACTATCCATGAAAATCCAAGCGAAAAAAGTTGAAAGCGTTCGCACTACTGCAGTAGCAGCTTAATTCTCTTAAGAAGAGGGGGAATAGCACACGAGCTATTCCCTTTTTTCATCTAAAATGAGCCGGGTTAGCGAACCCCACTATTGGGAGGTGTTTTTATGGAACGTCGTCCTTTATTTAAACCAGTGCATCCCGTCTATGAAGTGACAGAGCAGATGATCCGCTTGGGAGAGGCTCCTGGCTATACCTTCGAATTGGAAGACGAGAATGGGTCCATCCACAAGATGATCAAACTGATGGATGGCACTCGTACTGTCGGTGAAATACATACATTATTGGTTGTCGATTACCCCGAAATTACGTATGAAGAAATATCGGAAGCAGTGGAATCACTGAGTGGATTGGGCTTCCTGATGGATCAGGCAAAAGAAGAGGCTTCCGTTCTGACTTCGGAACAAAAGGAAAGATATAAAGCGAATATCCGCTACTTCTCCTTGTTTACCGATCTCAATCAAAGTCCAAGCGAGCTACAGGAACAGGTAAGTAGAAAAAAAGTGACGATCTTAGGGATGGGTGCCTTTGGCTCTACGCTACTGGTCAATCTGGTAGGAGCGGGAATCCAGCATATCAAGCTCGTGGATTTTGATAGAGTAGAGCTCAGCAATTTGAACAGGCAAATGGTCTTTAACGAGCATGATATTGGTCGTCTGAAGGTGGAAGCGGCACGTGATTTCATCGGAAGGCTTCATTCTGAGGTATTGATTGAAACGGAGACGATGCAAATCAAGTCCAGTGAAGACGTAGAACGAGTTATTGCGGGAAGTGACCTCGTGATGCTCGCAGCCGATCAGCCCTTTTTCTTTTTGCAGAGATGGGTGAATCATGCCTGCACCAAGCTGCAAATCCCGTTCATTGCTGGGGGATTCAACCTCATCGAAGGACAGTTCTTCATGGTAGAACCGGGCAAGACGGGCTGTATTGATTGCATGCATTTGCATCGTTCTACACAGATCGAGGACTATCCGCAGTTGATCCAAAGGCTGCTCGATACCAACTTTGTTCTGCCTACCGCCACCATTGCACCCAACACCATGATGATTACGGGAATGATGGCTTCCGATGCAATCAGGTATTTGACAGGAATCGCTCCGGTACAATCAGCGGGCAAATTTATCATTTTCGATTTCAACACGTTGGAAAAGAGCGTGTTTTTTGAGTGGGAGCGAAATGAAGCCGAATGCCCGACTTGCGGGGGTGGCAGCGGAACGGAGCCGATTTTTCATATCAAGAGAAATGAAGTGCTCGCAAAGTAAGGAGTCGTTCCTGTAAGAGAGGAAGGTGTCTGTCAATTGAATATCTCGGGAGATAGTATTCTCAAGATGCACCCGCTTGCGCGTCGGGCGGAAAACGAGGAAGAGATCCTCATTGGACGAACGGATATCAGCAATTTCATTGTGCTTCCAGCCATTGGTGTCGAGATCATCGATATGCTGGATGAAGGGAAGAGCATCAATGAAGTCGCGACGATCATGGAAGAACAGTTGGGCGAACCTGTGGATGTGCTTGACTTTGCACAAGATTTAATTGCTTCCTATCAATTTGTGTTCATGGTAGATGGAGAAGTTGTCAAAGAGCCAGTACCAGTTGTGGATCATTTCTCTTGGATTAAGCAGGGTACGGGTCAGTTTTTCTTTAATCGTGTTGCCTTTGGATTATACGGTATCTTATTTTTTACAGGTCTTTTGATTTGTGTATTTACGGGCAAGTATATCCCGGTCTATTCCGATATTTTCGTTTCTTCTTCCGTGACGGTTTCGGTTGTGGTTTCTTTCGTGGCCACTTGGGTTTTTCTATTTTTTCATGAGATGGCTCACTTAATGGCGGCCCGATCATTGGGAATCGGCAGTCGCATCGGTCTGGGGCATCGACTTGTTTTTGCCGTAGCAGAGACGAATATGTCCAACATTGTTCTCGTCGAGCCACAGCGCAGATACAGGGCGTTTTTGGCGGGAATGTCCTGGGATGCGATGTTTATGGGAATCGGTGTGATTCTGTTGTTTGCCAATGATCAAGGCTGGCTAACGCTTGTGCCTTTCATGGAAGCATTCATTCGTATGCTGAATGTGATCCTGCTCATGGCTTTGGCCTTTCAGTTCATGGTTTTCATGCAAACCGACTTGTATTACGTGTTGGCAACCAAGTTCCAATGCTCCAATTTGATGGTGAATACACGCCAGTTTCTAAAAGCGAAATTCCGTTCCTTGACGCAGGATGAGCAGGAGGAATGGGAGTACGTAGCCGACCATGAGAAAAGAGTCATCCGCTGGTATAGCTGGGTCTACTTGATTGGATCGTTGTGGGGAATCTGGTTCTTTGTCCAGTATCAGCTACGCATGGCGCTTGATTTTATCTGGATCATCGCCGACGACATGAAAAATGCTTCGCTTCACTCGTGGGAGTTTTGGGACGGCATCCTGTTGATCCTGTTGGTTCTGGTTCCGTTTCTCATATTAGGCTGGTCGTGGATGAGAGCGTACCGACAAAGGAGAAGTGAAAGAGAGCGGGCAAAATCCTTGCAGGGCACATAATTTGCGTCTTCACCTTGCCAAGCTGCCCTGTTACGCTAGGGGGAAGAGAGATACCGAGGCAAAGGAAGTGCTCACATGAACCCGATGATCCAAAATATCATTCATCTGCGAAAAGAAGGGCATCTGGACGAAGCGATCCAGCTTGCCCTTCAGCTCGTCAGCCAATCCCCGACTGATCCTGTCGCCCATTATCAATGTGCTTGGTGCCACGACGCAGCCGGATTGGAGAAGGAAGCTGTTCCATTTTACGAAAAAGCGATTGAACTCGGACTGCCTGTCGAAGACGACCTGCAAGGGGCATTACTGGGTCTGGGCAGTACGTATCGCACGCTGGGACAATACGAGCAGGCAGCAGCTACGCTCGCGAGGGGGATGCAACAGTTCCCCTGTGACCGTTCCTTTCCGATTTTTCTTTCCATGGCGTATTACAATCTCGGGAAGCACCACGAAGCCATGAATCTCCTCCTGAAAAACCTCGCAGAAACCTCAAGCGATCCTACAATTTTGGCCTATCAAAAAGCGATTCTGTTCTATGCAGATGATCTGAATAAGACTTGGTAGCGCCATACTAATTCCATTTGCAGGAAAACAATCGCCTCCCGTTGTACAAGTACAACAGCGGGAGGTGCCTATGTATAAGCTGATATTGGTAGATGACGAAGAAGATGTAAGAGAAGGGGTTAGCCAAGAAATTGACTGGCATAACCACGGATACGAGGTGGTTGCCAAAGCAGAAAACGGCAGAGAGGCATTGGAACTGGTAGAGAGGCTGCGACCGGACGTCGTCGTAACCGACATCAAGATGCCCTTTATGAACGGACTTCAGCTGGCGGAGTCCATCGGGCGCGAGTACCCTGCCATTCGTATCATTATCCTGACTGGGTTTGATGAGTTCGAGTACGCGCAAAAGGCCGTGAAGCTGCAAATTGATGAATATGTGCTCAAGCCGTTTTCCGCGAGCGAGCTGATGGAAGCGCTGGACAAGGTCAAGCGACGGATGGACGAAGAGGCGGCTCATCGGGAAAATGTTCAGCTGCTGCGCGATAGCTATCGAAAAAGCTTGCCGGTTTTGCGGGAAGTTTTTTTATCATCTTTGTTGAGTCGTCAGCTCGTGCAGAACGATGTTTTTTCAAAAGCATGTGAATACGGGATAGAGCTCAGGAGTTCCGAGTATCTCGTGGCGGTTATCTGTGTAGACCAGCCCAAGCCGGAGGAGCAGCAGCTGTTTCTTTTTGCTGTGAAAAATATCGCAGAAGAGCAAATGAACGCAGGTAAGCAGGAGGGGATCGTGTTTCTCCATGAAGATCAGGTCGTGCTGCTCATGCGAACAAAAGCAGATGACACGCAGCGAATCGAAGTGCGAACACAAAATCTCGCAGAAGAAATCAGGCGAACGATTGAAAAATATATGAGCCTCACGGTAACCATCGGAATCGGCAATGTCGTGACAGGAGTAGCGGCACTCCCTTACTCGTATGAGGACGCCATGCAGGCACTTGATTACAAAAGCATCCTCGGCTGCAACAGGATGATTGTGATCAATGACGTGGAAAAGCAAGCGAGTGAGCAGATACGCCTCGATGAGAGAAGAGAGCATGAGTTGGTTCGGTGCATCAAAATGGGGACGAGTGCGGAGCTTCGGATCGTGATTGATGAATTATTTGATCAAGTGGTGCGTGTCTCCGTATCCATTGAGGACTACCGAATTTATTTGTTGGAGATTATGACGACCATTTTGAAGACGGCCCATCGTGCCGAAGTTGACATGGATCAACTGTTTGGTGGGCAACGCTATCTGTTGCAGGTCATGACGACTTTTACCAGTAGGGAGGATGCCCGAGAACAGATCACAGAAATCTGTGAACGCATCATGGCGAGTATCGCAAGCGGACGACAAACGACGTACAGGAGATTGATCACCCAGGCATTGGATTACACCCACGCGCATTATCATTCTCCCGACATATCCATCCACAAGGTGTGCGATCATCTGCACATCAGCCTCGGTTATTTTAGCGGTATTTTCAAGAAAGAGACGAAAACCACCTTTGTGTCCTATCTTTTGTCATTGCGCATGGAAAAGGCCAAGGAGCTTTTGTGGACGACCGATTTGAAGTCCTTTGAAATCGCGGAGAAAGTAGGATATACCGATCCCAATTACTTTAGCTTCAGCTTTCGCAAGTATGCAGGCATGTCCGCTAAAGAGTATCGAAGTCAGAGCGAGCAGGAAGGTTAACCCATGAAACGATTGCTCGCGGTGATCAAGGTCAAAAGGATTCAATTTATCATTACCACCTCCTTTACGCTCGTGACGGTACTCGTCATGCTGTTTGTCGGGGTGATGCTGTACGGAAAATTTGCGCAGACGGCAGAGCAAAACGCCTATCTGCACACGCAGCAAATACTGGAGCAGGTGAAATACAATCTGGACAGTTATTTGAATGGGATGACGCAAATTTTCGAACTCGTTGATGACAAGATCAGAAGAAGCAAGGGACTCACGGCAGACAAGCTGAGCGAACAGCTTGAGACAATCGTAGAAACGAGAAAGGACATCGTCTCCATCGCAGTTTTTACACGAGACGGAACGCTATTGGCCACAACTCCTTCCAAAGTATTGAGGAGCAACACTCGTTTGACTGAACAGAGCTGGTTTCAAAAGGCGATCGAGGACCCGACGAACCTGTCCTTTTCGCTCCCGCATATCCAGAACTTGTTTAAAGGGGAGTACACCTGGGTCGTCTCGATGAGTCGGGAAATCCTTCTCCACGGACCTGACGGAGAAATTCCTGCCGTACTTTTAGTTGATGTGAATTTCAAAGAGATCGATAACCTGTGCCAGAGAGTGGGCTTGGGGAAAAAGGGGTACGTCTACATCATCGATTTGGTCGGGAACATCGTCTACCATCCGCAGCAGCAGTTGATTTACGCCGGATTGAAAAATGAAAACCGTTCCTTGCCGCTGAAGCATTCCTACGGTAGCTATGTAGAAGAGACACAGGACGAAACGCGTTTGATTACCATTAAGACGATCGATCAGCTAGGCTGGAAAATCATTGGGGTTTCCTACATGGACGAGATTGTGACGACCAAAAAAGAAATCAGTCGCTTCATTTTTTGGCTGCTCATCTTTGTGATTGTCATTGTGTTGTTCGTGCTGCACTATCTCTCTGCGAAAATATCACGACCGATCAAGCTGCTGGAGCGATCCATGGAAAAGGTGGAGCAGGGAGACTTTTCAGAGAGTGAGCCGATCCGAGGAAGCCATGAGGTCGAACAGCTTTCCTTGCGTTTTCATCTGATGGTCGCGAAGGTCAGGGAATTGATGCACCAGATCATTCGGGAACAGGAAGCCAAACGAAAAAGCGAGCTGGAGGTGCTACAGGCACAAATCAATCCGCATTTTCTGTACAACACGTTGAACTCTGTGGTCAGAATGGTCGGCAACGGAAAAAACGAGGATGTCATCACCACCATTACTTCGTTGTCGAAGCTGTTTCGGATTAGCCTGAGCAGAGGTAAGAACATTATCACGGTGCGGGAAGAGCTGGAGCATGTCCGTCATTATCTCATTATTCAAAAAATGAGGTACAAGCAAAAATTTGAGTACGAGATCATAGTCGAGGATGAGGATGAAGTGCTCAACTGTCTGACGCTGAAGTTACTGCTCCAGCCGATTGTGGAAAACGCCATCTACCACGGGATTGAGCATTTGGCTGATCCGGGCCGGATTCGCATATATGCAGCACTCATCGACGGTAAGGTGTTACTTCAGGTAAGTGACAATGGCTTGGGCATGTCCCCTGATGTTCTTGCACAAGTAAAAGCTGGCTATTACAAAAGCGAAGAAGGCTCGGGCGTTGGGATTCAAAACGTGCAAGAGCGCATCCGCTTGACCTTCGGCGAAGAGTACGGTTTGGAAATCGCGAGCGAACAGGAAGAGGGGACCGTTGTGCGTGTATGGATTCCGCGCCAGGTTGCAGAGGAGCGAGATCGTTTATGAGGACAGCAGCGGTGAAACGTTTTAGCGTATACGGACTGGTCGTTCTGGTAGCGGTGACGCTTTTTTACTCGTGTAGTGCTCCGCTTACGGATGGGGAAGTAGACAAGAAAAAGACAGTGGCGCTGATCGTCCGTATGAAGCACGGCGATTATTGGCGAACGGTCAAGCTCGGGGCGGAGATGGCTGCCAAGGAATATGAGCGTAACCTGAATTTTTACGCGCCGGACTATGAGGAGGATGCCAGTAAGCAAATGGAGCTGGTGCAGCAGGCAATCGCAGATGGCTCCGAGACAATCGTGGTGGCACCTAGTGACGATCAAGTTTTGCGAGAAGCCATCCAGCTGACAAGGGAGCGGGCCATTCCGATCCTTGTACTCGACACAGTCGGTAAAGATTCAGCCGTCAAAAGCTACATTGGGACAGATAACTACGATATGGGCATGAAGGCATTCGAAAAAATGGTGTACCTGATCGAAAAAAAGGGACAAATCGCATTACTCGGCACAGATCGGGTAAAGGCAAATGCCAAACGAAGAGAACAGGGCGTCCTCGATTTGCTCCCACGGGAAACGCAGGTTGAACTGGTTGCCAACGAAAATGTCCCCTTGGATAAAAAGCAGATCGGTGAGTGGACTCGTGAACTGATCCGCAAGCATCCGCAGTTGAAAGGAGTGATTGCACTCGATGCCAGTACAGCCATCGGTGTGGCCGAGGAAATGGAAAACAGTGGACTGCGGGACAAAGTCAAAATCGTAGCAATCGACAGTCCGCCGGAAGTGCTGGAGTATTTACAGGAAGGAATCATTTCCGCGACGATCATCCAGAAGCCGCTATCGATGGGATATCTAGGCGTCAAGTACGCAGTCGAAGCGAGCAACGGAGAAGCAGTGCCCAATCTGGTCGACACCGGAACAAAAGTAATCGATCGAGAGAATATGTTCTGGTCGGAGAATCAAAAGCTCCTCTTCCCCTTCGTTAAATAGGCCACCGAAAAACAGATGAGGATTTTGATAAAAATGCGCAGGATTTTCGATGGAACACGTTCTGGAAAACGCTTACATTTGGTGTATATCAGATGTAAACATAGGGGATAAAGGGGGATTTTCGAATGAGAAAGCTGATTGCCACTACACTGGTAGCCGCAGTTACACTCTCGGTGGTTGGATGCTCACAATCTGGCGGTTCGCAGCCAGCAGCGTCAGGGGGAGGCTCGGCTCCTGCGGGGAATCCCAAAATCGGAGTCGCCATCTACAAGTTCGATGATACGTTCATGACAGGGGTGCGCAATGCGATTTCGAAAGCCGCGGAGGGCAAAGCGGAAGTGGACATTGTAGACAGCCAAAATGCCCAGCCTACGCAAAATGACAAAGTGGATTTGTTCGTTAACAAAAAGGTAAATGCCCTCGCCATCAATCCCGTGGATCGCACAGCTGCTGGCGTCCTTATCGACAAGGCGAAGCAAGCCAATATTCCTGTCGTCTTTTTCAACCGTGAGCCGATGCCAGAGGATATGCAGAAGTGGGATAAGGTCTACTACGTGGGAGCAAAAGCGGAGGAATCCGGCACGATCTCTGGGCAGCTGATCGTCGATTACTGGAAGGCAAATCCGGAAGCAGATAAAAACAAGGATGGTGTCCTCCAATACGTCATGTTAAAAGGCGAGCCAGGGCATCAGGATGCTGAGCTGCGGACGAAGTTTTCGGTGAAGGCGATTGAAGATGCAGGGATTAAGGTAGAGAAGGTCGCGGAAGATACGGCCATGTGGGATCGCGTAAAAGGGCAGGAAAAGATGGCAGCCTTCCTCGCAGCTTCCGGTGACAAGATCGAAGCCGTTCTTGCCAACAACGATGATATGGCACTAGGGGCAATCGAAGCGCTGAAGGCATCTGGCTATTTTGCGAATGGCAAGTATATGCCCGTTGTGGGCGTGGATGCCACAGCGCCTGCACTGAAGGAGCTGGAGGCGGGAACCTTGCTCGGAACGGTCCTCAACGATGCGAATAACCAAGGAAAGGCAACGCTTAGCATCGCGGCGTCTTTGGCGAAGGGTGAAACGCCAACAAAAGATTCTACAGGCTTTGACATTACGGACGGCAAGTACGTGTGGGTGCCCTACAAAAAAATCACCAAGGAGAACATGAACGACGCGAAATAAAAAAGCAGGAGAGTCGGTGAAGAGACGAATCCGACTCTCCTGTTTCGGTGATGGGGATGATTTTGCAAAGAGGAGGGCATTCGCATGGGCCAGCAGGCGTTTTTGTTGGAAATGAACCACATTCATAAAGAATTTCCAGGGGTCAAGGCACTCGAGGATGTCACGCTAAAAGTCCGTCCCGGAACAGTCCATGCACTGATGGGAGAGAATGGAGCAGGCAAATCGACCCTGATGAAGTGTCTCTTCGGAATTTATCGACCAGATGCGGGAGAAATCGTGTTAAACAATGAGCAGGTGACGATGAGCAGCTCAAAGGACGCGCTGACACATGGCATCTCCATGATTCATCAAGAGCTGCATCCGGTGCCCTTTCGCAATGTCATGGAAAACATATGGCTAGGACGTTTTCCGATCAAAAGAATCGGTCCTTTTCCGTTTGTGGATGAGAAAAGAATGCTTTCGGATACGGAGAAGCTGTTTGCTGATCTGGGTATGGACTTGGATCCGCACGCTGTTGTCCGTGACCTATCTGTATCCAAGGTACAGTCGCTTGAAATTGCCAAAGCTGTCTCCTACCAATCCAAAGTGATCATTATGGACGAACCGACGTCTTCACTGACGGGAAACGAGGTGGAGCAGCTATTTGCGATCATCCGTGAACTGAAGAGTAGAGGTGTCGCCATCATCTATATTTCACACAAGATGGAAGAAATTTTACGGATTGCGGATGACGTGACGATCATGCGCGATGGCAAGCTCATTGGAACCTGGCGGGCAGCTGAGCTGACGACAGACCTGATCATCTCCAAAATGGTCGGACGGGACCTGACGCAGCGTTTCCCGAGTCGTTCCAATACGCCAGGAGAACCGATTTTGAAGGTAGAGGGACTGAGCTCTCCATTTTCCCAGTCATTTCAGCATGTGTCGTTTGAATTACGCAAAGGAGAGATCTTGGGCATAGGCGGCCTCGTGGGCGCACAACGAACAGAACTAATTGAGGCATTGTTTGGACTGCGCGCGGTGTCAGCAGGAAAAGTGTCGATCAACGGTCAGGAGGTACGGATCAAATCACCGAAGGATGCGAAGAAGTACAAAATGGCGCTTTTGACGGAGGAGCGGCGTGTCACTGGCATCATTCCTGTCTTATCGATTCTGGAAAATACGGTCATCGCGAATTTGGCCAGTTACCAAACACCTTTTCTGATCCTCGATGAGCGCAAGCGAAGAGCGGATGTCAGCCGAAGCATCGAGATGCTCCGCGTCAAGACTCCCTCTATGAAAGCCTTGATCAAAAACCTGTCAGGAGGCAATCAGCAAAAGGTTCTGCTGGCGCGGTGGCTTTTGACTGATCCGGATATTTTATTGCTGGACGAACCTACGCGTGGAGTCGATGTCGGCGCCAAATACGAAATCTATTCCATCATCGCGGAGCTGGCGAGTCAGGGAAAAGGCATTATCATGATTTCCTCAGAAATGCCGGAGTTGCTTGGAATGTCAGATCGAATCATGGTCATGTGCGAGGGTAAGCCCTCCGGTTTTTTGTCAGGCCCAGGGGCAACCGAAGAAGAGATCATGCGGCTGGCTACCAAACATCTTGCATGAGAAAGGAGGGGAACAGGCATGTCACAGTTGTCTGCTAAACAGGTACAAGGCTTTGTTACGCAAAATGCCATTTATATCGTTCTGGTTTTGTTGATAGCGGGAATAGCGATTTACGATCCCAATTTTCTTTCCATTACAACGCTTCGGGATATTTTGATGCAATCCTCAACTCGCGCCATTATTGCCTTGGGTGCTGCGTTTGTTCTTATTACAGGCGGAACGGATCTGTCAGCGGGGCGAGTCGTCGGATTGACGGCTGTCATCTCCGCCTCGATGCTGCAAAGCCAAGACTATCCGCGGAGGTTTTTTCCGGATTTACCCGATTTGCCGTTGCTTATCCCTATTCTCATTGCAATTGCTGCGGGCTTGTTAGTTGGCCTGATCAACGGCATTATTGTGTCTCGTTTTAGTGTGCCCCCTTTTATCGCCACGTTGGGCATGATGGTCATCGTGTACGGGTTCAACTCCATCTATTTTGATATGGAGCCCAATCAATCACAGCCAATAGCTGGACTACGCAGTGACTTCAATCATCTTGGGACAGGGTACATCGGTCCGAGTGGCCCGTATTCGATTCCGTATATCGTCATCATTGCGATCATGGTTGCGTTCATCGTTTGGGTGATCTTCAACAAAACACGGCTTGGTAAAAACATGTACGCCATCGGAGGCAATATGCAGGCCGCAACTGTTTCCGGGATCAACGTCGCTTTCAACCTCATGATTATCTATGCCATTGCTGGTGCCTTGTATGGACTCGGAGGTGTTCTGGAGGCAGCCCGGACAGGTGGCGCGACGAACAACTACGGCAACATGTACGAGCTGGACGCCATTGCAGCCTGTGTGGTAGGTGGAGTCTCGACGTCTGGAGGAATTGGTACCGTTCCAGGTGTGCTTGCCGGTGTCCTTATTTTTGGCGTAATCAACTACGGTCTAACGTTTATCGGAGTAAACCCATACTGGCAGCTCATCATCAAAGGACTCATCATTGTGGCAGCCGTTGCTTTTGATATTCGCAAATACTTGGCGAAAAAATAAGAAAAGACCCCGGATCAGCTGTCAGGCAGCTTTTCTGGGGTCTTTGATTGTTTATTTTCGCAGCGGTGTGATTTTCAAATACGTAAATAATCGCCATACCCACTCAAGTGGCCCCATGCGGAAGACAGCCAGCCAGAGTACACTAAATACCATTTGCACCACGTAGATACCAAGGCAGATCAGTGTCGTTTGCAGGTAGCCGAGATTGCCAAACCAATCGAACAAATAGCTTCCCACAAGGATCAAGACGGTTTGTCCGACGTAGTTTGTCAAAGCCATGCGCCCATAGCTGGTCAGTGGAGAGAGGATGGTCTGGACGGTTTTATATTGCAGCAGCCGAATCAAGGTCGTCGTGTAAAAGGCAGCCATGACAAGACCAGTGGAGGTCAAGGCAATCGTGTAGTTCATCAGCTGCTGAAGGGTTTCTTCTGACATGGTATCATCTACAACCAGATTCGCTCCACCCATTGCCGGATCCGCTGGAGTCAGTCGGTATTGGATGAACAAGCCGATTAACGAAAGGACGAAGGTCACTCCCTGCACTTTTTTAATCACTGGCAAAAATCTCGGAATGTCCTGAAAGACCCCGCACTGCCCGACAGCGAGTCCCAAAATAAATAACGGAAGCACTAAAAGCGCCTTGAAGCCGGTAGCACAGACAGCTATCGAAAGAATAAGGCCGATGATCAGATTGGTTCGCGCCTTTAATCGATAAAAAGGCAGTAAGATGAATCCGAAGATGGCATAGATGAAGAGTGCTTCGCCAGGGTGAAACATTTTATGAACAAAGCCAAGAGCGAGTAGCGCAATCAGACGCCGAATGAATAAAACGGTGCTATTGGCCCTTTTTGCTTTTGCTCGACTGATGAAGATATAGAAGCCCACCCCAAACAAGAAGGAAAAGATCACGAAGAAGCGAGATTCCACAAAGAAATTGAAAAACTGGAACAGCCAGTGGTCCACACTTCCGATCTCAGGTGTTTGTGCATACAGCAATGCCACGATGTTGACGAGGAGAATGCCCATTAAGGCGAAGCCCCGTACGGTATCTAATGTATCAATTCGTTGGTTCATTGTAGGTGCGTTTTCTTTCAATCCCATCACTTCCTTCTCTCGTTGTTCGTCGTCCGATCGCGAACTTTTCCTATCCTAGCTCATCCGGAGATGGAGGAGAAATGGCATTTGCTTACGTCTCGCTTACAAAAGTGTAAGAAGTGAGGGGATCTCCCATATTCGACCGCAACTTCATCCTAAATCCCTACGTCTATTGTAATAATCAGGAAGTCGGGGTGCACAATGAAACCGATCGCACGGGGAAAGTGGCGTCTGGCTGCAGGCATGGCCTATTTTCGTTGGAAAAGGTATGTGCAATGGACATTTGGTCAAACGAGGTTCGCTCAGGAGAAAAGAAGCGAATGGTTGCGTTATGTTCATTATTCTCATCAAACGATTTTGTTACGCCCATTGCAGAACGTGGAAATGTGGATGCAGCACAACAAAGTGATCAATTTGCGTCTGGCGATTGCACGACTGAACGGGTTGCTTATTCATCCTGGAGAAACCTTTTCGTACTGGAAGCAGATTGGCAAGCCGACCCGTAGCAAAGGCTATGTAGAGGGCATGCTGCTCTCACAGGGACGCGTCACAGCCGGAGTTGGCGGAGGGCTTTGTCAGCTCTCCAATCTGCTGTACTGGATGACCCTGCATACACCGTTGACAGTGACGGAACGACATCGACATAGCTACGATGTTTTTCCCGATTCGAATCGGACACAGCCGTTCGGAAGTGGAGCGACTTGTTTCTATAACTATCTGGATTTGCAAATCGCCAACAACACACATCAGCCCTTTCAACTGTATGTCTACCTGACCGATACACATTTGGTAGGCGAGTGGCGTTCAGACATGCCACCGACACGGACGTATGTCATTATCGAGAAAGAACATGAGATTTATCCTTCGATTTGGGGAGGGTATGAACGGAAAAATGAATTGTATCGTGATGTTTACACGCTGGCAGGAGAATGGCTGACGCAGAATCAGGCATATTTGATGTACGAGCCATTGCTGCCGAAAGGATGATGTTTCCTGTTCGGGATACGAACTGGAACTCCATTGCGATCTGTGCGAAAATAGGAACATATGCTTTCGTCTAGGGAACGTGGAAAGGTGGATTTATACATATGTCTTTTGCAGATCGTATCACAGCAGGCCTGAACCCGGAGCAGCGGGAAGCAGTCCTTACAACAGAAGGCCCCGTCTTGATTTTGGCCGGTGCGGGTAGCGGCAAGACCAAAGTACTGACTCAGCGAATCGCATACCTGATCAGTGCCAAACAGGTAGCGCCTTGGAGCATTTTGGCGATCACTTTCACCAACAAAGCAGCACGGGAGATGCAAAACCGTGTGGCTGCCATTATTGGCGGAGCGGCAGCGCAGGATGCATGGCTGTCGACGTTTCACTCCTTGTGTGTGCGGATTTTGCGCAGGGATATTGACCGACTCGGCATCAATCGCAGCTTTTCCATTTTGGATGCCGGTGACCAGTTGTCTGTCGTCAAGCAATGTTTAAAAGAATTGAACATCGATCCGAAGCAGTATGAGCCGCGTTCGATCTTGGCAGCGATCAGTGGAGCAAAAAACGAGCTGACCGATCCAGAAACCTATACGCGTCTTGCGGGCGATCCATTTGCACAAGTGGCAGCAAAGGTTTACACGGCTTATCAGAAAAAGCTGAGAAATAACCAGTCGCTGGACTTCGACGATCTGATCATGACGACGGTTCGTCTGTTTAAAGAAGTGCCGGAAGTATTGGAGTTTTATCAAAAGAAATTCCGTTACATACACGTTGACGAGTATCAGGATACAAACCGGGCGCAATACCTTTTGATTTCCATGCTGGCAGACAAGTCTCGAAATGTATGCTGCGTGGGGGATGCTGACCAAAGTATTTATAAATGGCGCGGTGCCGACATCTCGATCATTTTAAACTTTGAAAAAGACTATCCCGAAGCCAAGCTCATCAAGCTCGAGCAAAACTATCGCTCCACCAAAACGATTTTGCAGGCGGCGAATCAGGTCATTGCCAACAACAAGCTGCGCAAGGAAAAGAAGCTTTGGACGGAGAACCCAGGCGGCGACAAGATCATGTGCTTCCAGGGTGATTCCGAGCACGACGAGGCGTATTTTATCGTCGATACGATTCGCAAGCAGATGGCACAGTACAAGAGTTACGACAAATTCGCGATCCTGTACCGGACGAATGCACAGTCTCGTGTGGTCGAGGAAGTTTTCATCAAGTCGAACATGCCGTACACCATCGTCGGCGGAACCAAGTTCTACGATCGCAAAGAGATTAAGGACATCTTGGCTTATTTGCGTCTCATCTCCAATCCGGATGACGATATCAGCTTGCAGCGCATCATCAACGTACCGAAGCGTAATATCGGGGATACGACGGTAGATAAGCTACAAGCGTATGCGAACGCAAATGGTCAGTCCCTTTTCCAAGCGATTCAGGAGACGGCTTATATGGGGCTGCCTTCACGTACGACGAATGCGATCCTATCCTTTAATGATCTTATCTCGAATTTGATGCAAATGACCGATTACTTGAGTGTGACTGAGCTAGTGGAAGAAGTGCTGAAGCGCTCTGGATACCGCGATTCTTTAAAAGAAGAAAAGACACTGGAAGCACAGGCTCGTCTGGAGAATATCGAGGAGTTCCTGTCTGTAACCCAGGAGTTCGAGCGCAAAAATGAAGACAAGAGCTTGCTAGCCTTCCTGACTGACCTCGCGTTGGTGGCAGACATTGATTCCTTGGGAGATGATGGTGCCCAGGAGGAAGTATCGGCGGAGGGGCAGGTTGTATTAATGACCTTGCACAGCGCCAAAGGGCTGGAGTTCCCTGTCGTGTTCCTGGTTGGTTGCGAGGAAGGTGTCTTCCCGCATAGCCGCTCTTTGTTTGACGATGCCGAGATGGAGGAAGAGCGCCGACTGGCTTATGTAGGAATTACACGGGCGGAGGAACGTCTGTACATGACATGTGCCCGTATGCGGACGTTGTTTGGACGGACCAATGTGAATGCGCCGTCTCGCTTCCTGCAAGAAATTCCAGCTGAGCTGTTGGAAGGAAATCCAGCGACAGCGGACCGAAGCTTTGGCGGTGGACGTAGCAGTGCATTTGGACAGCGTGATGGCAGTGCATTCGGACGTGACACGGGAGCGAGACCATTTGGAGCGTCCTCTTCACAAGCAGGTTCTGCTCCGAAATTTGGCATGGGTCAGCGAACCCCAAGCAGCACGCCAGCTACGTTTACTCGTCCGGCGGGTGAAAAACTGCCTGGACACGGTCAAGGAGCAGGCGTTGATTGGAAGGTTGGCGACAGAGTGGCACATGGCAAATGGGGCAACGGTACGGTCGTGAAAGTAAAAGGAACGGGCGACGACATGGAGCTCGACATTGCTTTCCCAAGCCCGACTGGCATTAAAAAGCTATTAGCGAAGTTCGCTCCTATTCAAAAAGGATAATGTGCAAATGCAAATACAGGCCAATCGCAAAAAGGTAGTTCAAAAAGTCGTCTTTTGATCACGAAGCAATCCGGGAAGCTTATTCGCATCGATAATGGCGTTCACCTTCGAAGTCCGGTGCTCATGTAGGTACCTACACTCCGCTCCTCCTTCGTGAGGTTCTCGCCATTATCTCGGTGCTGAAAAGCCAACTTTTTGAACAGGTATGAGTATGAAAGGATGAACGAAATGGATCGATTGACGGCGGAAACAAAAATTAAAGAATTAGCGAAACGAATTGAGCGGCATAATCGTCTTTACCATGAAGAGGATCGACCTGAGATTTCTGACCAGGAATACGATCAATTGATGCGGGAGCTAAAGGAGCTTGAAACGAGCTTCCCTGATTTGCAGTCACCGGACTCTCCTTCCTTGCGTGTAGGGGGAGAACCGCTGCCCTTCTTCGAAAAGGTCGTTCATAAGACACCGATGCTCAGTCTCGGCAACGCCTTTAATGAGGAGGACATCAGGGATTTTGACCGCCGGGTGCGTCAGGCCGTTGGCAGTCAGGCTGTCCGATATGTAGCTGAACTGAAAATTGATGGTCTGGCTGTGTCGCTTCATTATGAAAATGGGTTGTTCGTCCGCGGGGCTACACGTGGAGACGGAACAACAGGCGAAGACATCACACAAAACCTGAAAACGATTCGTTCCATTCCTTTGCGGCTGACGAAGCCGGTAACCCTTGAGGTTCGCGGTGAGGCTTACATGTCCAAGGGAGCATTTGAAAAGCTGAACAAAGAGCGTGAGGAGCGTGGAGAAGCGTTATTTGCCAATCCGCGCAATTCCGCAGCGGGCTCGCTGCGACAGCTCGATCCGAAGATTGCCGCATCCCGTCAACTGGATACGTTTATTTATGGCATTGGCGATTTGCAAGGGGAGATAGTAGAATCCCACAGTGAAGGGCTTGATTTGCTGGAGACGCTCGGCTTCATGGTGAATCAGGAGCGACGTGTATTTGACGACGTCGATGAACTGCTCGCTTTTATTGCGGGCTGGACAGAAAAGCGTCCTCATTTGCCTTATGAAATCGATGGCATGGTGATCAAGGTCGACAGCTACGCTCAGCAGGAGGAGCTCGGATTTACTGCGAAAAGTCCGCGTTGGGCTATCGCATACAAGTTCCCTGCCGAAGAAGCGGTTACGATTCTTGAAGGTATTGAAGTATCTGTGGGGCGTACAGGGAATGTTACCCCGACTGCTTTATTGAAGCCAGTCAGTTTGGCAGGTACGACCGTGAAGCGTGCTTCCTTGCACAACGAAGATATTATTCGGGAAAAAGGTCTCCTTATCGGCGATCATGTTGTCGTCAAAAAAGCAGGGGACATTATCCCGGAGATTATCGCAGTCTTGCCTGAGCGTCGTACTGGAAATGAAGTACCATTTGCTATGCCAACGCATTGCCCCGAATGTGGGAGTGAGCTGGTACGCTTGGAGGAAGAAGTGGCTCTGCGCTGCATCAATCCAATGTGTCCGGCACTAATCCGTGAAGGCATGATTCATTTCGTGTCCCGCACAGCCATGAACATTGACGGCTTGGGAGAAAAGGTCGTGGCCCAGCTGTATCGCGACGGTATTATCCACAGTGTCGCTGACTTGTATTATTTGCACCAACAGCGAGATGCTCTACTGGGCATGGAGCGCATGGGTGAAAAATCCGTAGATAATTTGCTTGCGGCTATTGAAGCGAGCAAGGAGAACTCGCTGGAGCGCGTATTGTTCGGTCTTGGTATACGCTTGGTCGGAGCCAAGGCGGCACGTGTTCTCGCGGAGCATTTTGGCAATATCGATGCCATTATGCAGGCATCCGAAGAAGAGATTACGCAAATTGATGAGATCGGGCCGAAAATGGCTGCGAGTCTCGTGAACTACTTCGCACAGCCGCAGGCTCAGGCAGTTATTGAGAGACTGCGAGCGGCCGGAGTGAATATGGAGTACAAAGGAATCCGCATTGAAAGTGGCGCAGACCTCCCATTCTCAGGAAAAACAATCGTTTTGACTGGCACCTTGACGCAAATGTCACGGCAGGAAGCAGAAGAAGCGATTGCGCGCTTGGGTGGGAAGGTAACAGGCAGCGTCAGCAAGAAGACAGACCTGGTGATTGCAGGCGAAAAAGCCGGCTCGAAGCTGGAAAAGGCAGAAAAACTAGGCGTGGCTGTTATGGACGAAGCAGGCTTCCTGCAAGTATTGGAGAGCAACGCCTAAGAAAACGGTGGCGACAACGGATGAGTAAGGGAAGGGACGTGAAGAGCATGAATAGCTTCCTGAAATGGGGAATCGGTGTAATAGCCATGCTGCAATTGGTTGGCTGTGGAAGTAGCAGCAGTACTGGCAGTGAACAAACCAATACGAATCCTCAACCAGTTACAGCTGCTGCTCTACAAGGGAACTTGACCTATCAGGACGTATTGGAGCAGGGAGCAACCATTCACAATCTGATGATGACCGATGATGCTAAGCAAATATGGGTGGGTACCAATTCGGGGCTGTATAGCTCGGTTGGGGGTGGATCGTGGGGATCTCTCTCGACAGATTTAGAGCAGTATACGATCGAAGGTTGGTTTGTGGACCCGGATGATCCGAAGCAAATATTTGTCGGCGGGATTGATGGGGTTCTTCATTCGACAGATGGCGGTAAAAAGTGGACTTCTGTCAACAAGGGGTTGCCAGAGCCTGCGAATATCAGCAGCTTTGTGGGGAGTCGCCAAGGAGACGAAGTACGTCTGTTTGCCTTTGTCTCGGGTGAAGGCATTTATCAATCGACGGACGAGGCCCAATCTTGGAGCCTGTGGCAGCCGATGGATCAGGAAGTATTTGCCATGGACTTTGATCCCGAACAAGACCGACTCTATGTAGCGGCCCAATTCAGCTTGCTCTATAATGAAGAGGGGCAGTGGAAGACAGAGGAGATTCCCGGAGCACAGCAGATCTATTCGCTCGCCATTAACAGACGAACTGGCACTCTCGCTGTCGCAACCGAAAAAGGTATCTATGAGAAAACCAAGGGCGAATGGCGTTTGCTTGATGCTCGCTCACCGGAAAAGCTGATTGTCATTGCTTCAGGTGGCGAGGATACAAAATGGGTGGGAATTGGCGAATCGGCATTGATCTACAAGCTCGAGGACAATCGATGGATCAAGTGGAACGAATGATTTGTACATCGCCCACTTTTGGATACGAAAAGGAGTAATCTATGAAAGTGAAGTTTTTGACAGGATGCAGGTTCTTGACAGCTGTACTTCTTGTGATGGCATTGACTGGCTGCTCGTTGATACCTGGGGGCAAGGACAAAGCTCCTGAGCCTACTACACCGTCCTTGTCGGAGGTAGTGGAAGTATCCGAGGATTACTACGGCAGTATTACGCCATATCAGCCGAACCAGACGCGAGGTATGCTTGGGGATACGAAATATCGCATCGATTTTAGCCATCTTGAGTTAGGCCTGATGGAGTTTGCTCGGGAGACATTCCCGACGTCCGATTATTATTTCCAAGAAGGTCAAGTGGTGAAAAAAGAGCAAGTCACCCAGTGGATCGCACAAGAAAAGACGGCTGGGGCCAACGGGAAAAAGAAAAGCGGAATTCTCGTGCACGTGTTGGAGCACGATTACCTGAACAAAAAGGATAAGAGCTTGGCTGGCATGGTGTTGGGCTTGTCGCTTTCGCCGAACTACCAGGATGCAACCGGTCAGGACAAGGTCTACACGACGCAAGAACTGCAAGCAAAAGGCCAACAGGTCGCAGCTCGTATTGTGCAGTCTGTACGTGCCAACAGCCCGCAGGTTCCGATATTGATTTTGATGTATCAAGTACCGGAAGCGAATTCTTCTCTGGTGCCAGGTCACTTTATCATGTCAGGAACGGTAGGGGCGAATGAAGCAACGGTATCCAAGTGGCTGCCGATCGAAGAGGAATTTTTACTATTCCCAAGCCCTGAGGCTGAGAAGAAGTACCCAGAGGTGTCCTTGCAGTACGATAAGCTCATGCGCCAGTCTAAGGGTTATTTCGGTGAGTACATCGGGATGACTGGTCTGGGGCGTTTCATGGATGGCAGGTTGACGGAAATGACAATTACAGCTACGGCAGAGTATGACTCCAGGACAGAGGTATTGCAGTTTACTCAATTTGCAGCGGGCAGTATCAACCAACTTTTCGATAAGAACGTCCATGTCAACATGTACGTGCAGTCGATGAACAAACCATTGTCGCTCTACATTCGACCGACAAGTGGTGAGCCGTATATGCATATTTACAGACAATAAGGAAAAGCAACAAGCACCCGAATGATTGCCTGAGAAGGTGAGTAATTTGGGTGTTTTTTTGTACACAAAAGGTAGTCGATTGAACAAAAGTGTAAAGTGATGAACGGTGTGTGTACAAAAGTGTTCGAAATACTTCTTGAATCTTGGAGGTGATTTTTCGGCAAAAATGCAAACACTAATAGAGTCGAGCTTTAATTGTTTGGTTGGTATGATCCTTGCATATGTTTTATGAGTGATCCGAAACATGGAAGATATCGATAAGGAGGCGTCACAGATGCAAGTGGAATTCAAAAACGAGGCGTTTACCAATTTTAGTCTGCCAGAAAATAAAAAGGCATTTGAAGAAGCGCTCGCTAAGGTAGAAAGTGAGCTTGGCCGTGAGTATGCACTTATCATCGGCGGAGAACGCATCACAACTGAAAAGAAATCCAGCTCCTTCAACCCTTCTAATAAAGAACAAGTAGTGGGCGTTGTTTCCCAGGCTGACCAAGCACTGGCTGAAAAAGCGATCCAAACAGCTGCTAGCACTTTCGAAACATGGAAAAAAGTGCCTGCACAATCACGTTCCCGCTATCTGTATAAAGCAGCCGCAATCCTGCGTCGCCGCAAGCATGAGTTCTCTGCTTGGCTCGTAAAAGAAGCAGGAAAAAGCTGGCCAGAAGCTGATGCTGACACAGCAGAAGCAATCGACTTCATGGAATACTATGGCCGTCAAATGGATAAGCTGTCCCAGCGCCATGACCTGCCTCGTATCCCGGATGAGGACAACGAATTGTACTATGTTCCACTCGGGGTAGGTATCGTTATCCCGCCTTGGAACTTCCCTCTGGCGATCATGGCTGGTATGACGACAGCTGCTCTCGTAGCGGGTAACACTGTTGTATTGAAGCCTGCTTCTACCACTCCAGTTATCGCTGCGAAATTCATGGAAATCCTCGAAGACGCTGGCGTACCAGCTGGTGTTGTGAACTTCGTACCAGGTTCCGGTAGCGAAATCGGCGATTACCTCGTAGAGCACAACCTGACTCGTTTCATCAGCTTCACAGGTTCCCGTGACGTAGGTCTGCGTATCAACGAACTGGCTGCGAAACATCGTCCAGGTCAAAAATGGATGAAGCGTCTGGTTGCTGAAATGGGCGGTAAAGACTCCATCGTGGTTGACAACGACTGCGACACCGAGTTGGCTGCACAGTCCATCGTGGCATCTGCATTCGGCTTCTCCGGTCAAAAATGTTCCGCTTGCTCCCGCGCTATCGTTCACCAAGACGTGTACGATCAAGTACTGGGCCGCGTAGTAGAGCTGACCAAACAACTGACAGTAGGCGACATCAGAACCAACGAATTCTACACAGGTCCTGTGGTTGACGAGAAAGCTTACAACAAAATCCTCGAGTATATCGAGATTGGTAAAACCGAAGGTAAACTGGTTGCAGGTGGCGAAAAAGGTCCAGAATCCGGCTACTTCATCATGCCAACTGTATTTGCAGATGTAGATCCACAAGCTCGCATCATGCAAGAAGAAATCTTCGGCCCAGTGGTAGCGTTCGCGAAAGCCAATGATTTCGATCATGCACTGGAAATCGCGAACAACACTGAATACGGCTTGACTGGCGCTGTTATCAGCCGCAACCGTGAAAACCTGGAGCGTGCACGCGAAGAGTTCCATGCTGGTAACCTGTACTTCAACCGCAAGTGCACAGGCGCTTTGGTAGGTGTACATCCATTCGGAGGCTTCAACATGTCCGGTACAGACTCCAAAGCGGGTGGACCAGACTACCTCTTGCTCTTCACTCAAGCAAAAATGGTTTCCGAAAAACTCTAAGCTTCTCAATAAAAAAGGCTGCCTCTTTTACAGGGGCGGCTTTTTTGTTCCCATTTTGTCCACACTAAAGACAAAATGAAGGGCAAAGCAGGTGAGGGTAACTGTTTACTTATATCGTGTCAGGACTCTCCTCGTTTTTTGTTGTGTATTTGTTAATGCCAGTAGCAAATTGGCTGGCTTGGAAAACAAAGCTGCTGGATATGCCCAAGGGGAGAAAGGGACATAGCAGACCGATCCCATTATCTGGTGGTTTGGCCATGTTCGTTGGTCTCTTGTTGGTGTCAACTTTTTTTGCAGGGGCGCAAAAAACCGTTGCAGTTTTGGCAGTTGGAGGGGCCATGCTGGTGGCCATTGGATGGGTAGACGATACCTACAAGTCGAAGAAAAAAGAGTTTCCGGCACTGCCGAAGCTGATGGTGCAGTTATTGGTAGCGACGCTGACATTCCTCATGGATATTCGCTTTCGGGGAATCAATTTCATGTGGCTGGGGGGAGAGGAAGGGATGTATGTCTCATTTCCAATCCTGGTATCCCTGCTAATGACCGTGCTGTGGATCGTCGGCTTAATCAATATGGTGAATTTTTTGGATGGGGTGGACGGACTCGCTGCAGGTGCTACCGTGATCTCAGCGGTGACCTTGTTCTTTTTGTCGATGATCAAGGGTCAAGAATTAACGGCATTATTGGCAGTTGCACTGGCAGGTGCTGCTCTCGCTTTTCTACGCTTTAATTTCTATCCAGCGAAAATTTTTATGGGTGATGCAGGATCGATGTTTTTGGGATTCGCTCTCGGCGTGATCTCGTTGGAAGGAACGATGAAAGGGGCTACGCTCATTTCGTTAGTCGTGACTGTGCTGGCAGTAGGCTTGCCTATCATAGACACTGTACAGGTCATGATCAGTCGGCTTTTAGCAGGCTCCCCCATGTACCAAGCGGATCGTCGACATGTTCATCATCGGCTCATGTCCCGGGGGTTGTCTACGAAGCAGACGGTCATCATTCTGTATGTGGTGAGTTTGCTGTTCTCCGTCTTGGCAGTGTTTTTGTTTTACAGTCAATAATCAAATGGAGTCAAAGAAAAAGAAACGATTGCGCCCTGTATTTTTGGCTTGATAAAGTGCTTTGTCTGCATTGCTCAACAGTTGTTCGGCTTCGCTTGCAGATGCTGGGTAGAGGGCAATGCCTATGCTTGTCGAAAACGGTATGGCTAGGTCCTCGATCATCCACGGCTCTTGAGTCGCAAGCAGGATACGGTTCGCAATTTTTTCAACCTGACGTTCGGAGTGTATGCCGGTCAGGACGACGACAAACTCGTCTCCACCCAGACGCGCGACGATATCTCCATCTCGGACGGATGACTTGAGGCGTGTAGCCAGCATTTGCAAAAACAGATCTCCGGTGTCATGACCCCACGTATCGTTGATTTCTTTAAAGCGGTCACAGTCCAGATAGAGGGCAGCGACCATCTCCTCTTTTGATTGGGCTGCACGTAGAGCTTGCTGGAGCTTTTCGGAGAGAAGGCGTCTGTTCGGCAATCCCGTGAGCACATCATGATACGCCATATAAGCCAGCTGCGACTCCAGGTTTGTGCGCTCGGTAACATCGCGGGTAATAGAAAAGACATGCGTGCATACGCCATTACTATCGTAGACAGGAGAAAGAATGGATTCGCCAATGATGTCACCATTCGCAGTAAAGTGGATCGGACTCCCGCTTTTTACTGCTTGTGTGTACATGTGTTGTAATAAGCTGGCTTTTTCATGAGGATACACGTCCTCAAACGTTTTTCCGTATGCTTCCTCGCACAATTGGCCAACGTGCATAGCGGAAGGATTCATCAAGACATAGCGAAACTGATACTTCCCGTCCGCATCTTGTTCGACTGCCATGAGAAAGAACATGTCCGACATATGATCGAATAGACTGGTTAGGATATCACCATGCTGACTGATAAGTGTAGTAATATCGAGTTTCTTCACCATAACCGATATCTCCTGATAATTGGCTTGTTAGAATGATTATAGTATAGCAAGACTCTCGAAGAAAATGATGAACCTCTGGTAATAGTGCGGGGTTTACTGGCTGTTAGCAGAAGTGGTAAAGTAAGGGTATTGTTGTTTTACGAAGGAGCATTTCTTATGGGCAAAAAGCTGCTCCCAGGTCTCATTCATCGCTTGCCACAAAACGCGATGTCACGGACTATGGGCAAAATTACCGCTACTCCCTTTAGTCGATTAGCCATTCAACGATACATAAAGCACTATCAAATTGATACGTCGATCATAGAAAAGCCGGCTTCGGAATACCGCACGCTGAAGGAGTTTTTTTCCCGACGCCTGAAGCCCGCAGCGAGACCGATTGCACCTGGCCTAGATACCATCGTCAGCCCGGTAGATGGAACCGTTTCGCAGTTAGGTGATATTTGCGAAGGTACCTTGATTCAAGCAAAGGGAAAAGAGTTCAGTGTGAGTGAGCTATTGGGCGGTTCGGAGGAAGAGGCCAAGCGTTATTACGGTGGTAAATTTATCACAATTTATTTGAGTCCAAGGGACTACCACCGCATTCATATGCCGGTAACGGGCGATTTGAGCTGTTACTGTTATTTGCCTGGCAGACTCTATCCGGTCAACCAGCTCGGGATTGAAAATGTAGACCGCTTGTTTGCCCGCAATGAACGCTTGGTAACTCACATCAATACAGATAGCCTGGGCGATATGGCTTTGGTTAAAGTAGGAGCCTTGTTTGTAGGCAGCGTGAAGGTCTGCTACAACACAGCTACGACGAATATCAAGCACGGTCGCCAAACCCACGAGAAGATTGCAGGGACACCTCGTTATGAAAAAGGGGCGGAGCTGGGCTGGTTCGAATTTGGATCAACTGTCATTTTGTTGTTGGAGTCCAACGAGCTCGAATGGGCAACAGGCGTTGAAAAAGGAAAGTCTCTCTTGATGGGGCAGGCGCTCGCGAAAAAGAAGGCAGAATAGCAAACGACAGAAGAGATCACAGTCCAGGGCAAATGCCTTGGACTTGTTTTTCTTAGTAGATGAAGTTTTCTAATAGATGTGGCTGTGGTGGGGAGAAGAATATTTCCAGACTAGGCTCCAGGCTCCGTCCCACTGGAAGAGTAGACTGTCCGCTCCGAAGGGATTCACGGGGAAACGCAAAAGTGGTAGCCGCTTCGTCGCGTGGGCACGTTGCGTTTCTTTTGCCCGCAAATCCCTTCTCCGCTCGGTAGGACTCCACAAGTCGCTACGTCTGGAAATATTCTTCTCTAGCGTAACTACTCACATTCTTTCATCTTTATAAAGCATTAAAAAATCGAATCACACGGAAAGCTCGTAGAGGAAACAGGAGAAATAAGCGAAGATCTTAGGGACACCGACCGAGGCGCAATGAAAAAAGAGAAACAAGCCCTTAGCGTCCACCTCTGAGATACCCCCTGAAAGGACGACTTTGGACGCGGGTTTCGCTTTTTTCATGGAGACGGGCAGTCAATCCCACAGCGGGTGGACCTAGAAGCTGAGCGTTTTCTCCTGCTTCCTCCCCAGCACTACAGCAACAACTTAAGGTCTCTAAATATGCAGCTGTGGTGGGGAGAAGAATGTTTCCAGTCTAGGCTCCAGGCTCCGTCCTGCTGGGAGTTGATTACTGCCCGCTTCGAAGGGATTCGCGGGGAAACGCAAAAGTGGTAGCCGCTACGTCGCACAGGCACGGTTGCGTTTCTTTTGCCCGCTCATCCCTTCTCCGCTTGCTTGGTAGGACTCCACAAGTCGCTACGTCTTGAAATATTCTTCTCTGTCGTAACTGAATAGGTTCTTCGTTCTTTCACTTCTTTAAAAAACGATTAACTCGGAAAGCTCGTAGAGGAAACAGGAGAAATAAGCGAAGATCTTTGGTACACCGACCGAGACGGAATGCAAAAAGCGAAACACGTTCTTAAGCGTCCACCTCTGAAACACATCCTGGAAGGACCACTTTGGACGCGGTTTCGCTTTTTGCATGGAGTCGGTCAGTGAATCCCCCAGCGGGTGGGACAAGAAGCTGAGCGTTTTCTCCTGTTTCCTCCCCACCACAACAGCCGGACAAAGTTTTTATAGGTTAATATCGATCAATATTTTTTTGCCGAAAACATTTTTGTTTTCTATGCCGAAATCCCTGTGAAAATTGACTGAACCTGCTCTTTTCAAGTAAGATCAAAGTTATGTGATACGATTCGGAGGTGGAAAGAATGAGTGCCATTACTCGCAAAGAAGTAGAACACGTAGCTAATTTGGCCCGCTTGCAACTCACTGAGGAAGAAGCGGAGCGATATACGAAAGACCTGAATGCGATTCTTGATTTTGCAGCCAAGCTGAATGAGCTCGATACATCCAATATTGAGCCAACCAGCCACGCTACAGACGTGAAAAACGTGATGCGCGAAGACGTAAACAGACCGTCCCTGCCTCGTGAGGACGTGCTGAAAAACGCACCAGATCACGAAGACGGACAGTTTAAAGTACCGGCTGTATTCGAATAACCTACTGGATAACGAGAAGGGAGGAACCCACTGTGTCGCTGTTTGACAAGCGATTGTCTGAGATACATAGCGCCCTACGCGCAAAAGAGATTTCGGTAACGGATCTGGTGCAGGCTTCCATCGCTAGCATCAAGGAGCATGACGGAGAAATCAAATCCGTCCTGCATGTAGATGAAGAGGGAGCCTTAGCTCATGCCCGTCAATTGGACGAGCGTCTGGTCAAGGGAAATGAGGAGCTGGGTCTTCTCTACGGCTTGCCTGCCGGACTGAAGGACAACCTGGTTACAAAAGACGTTCGCACGACTTGCGCGAGCAAATTTTTGGAGAACTATGATCCCGTCCATGACGGAACTGTTTCCAAAAAGGTGAAGGATGCCGATGCGGTCATCGTTGCGAAGCTGAACATGGACGAGTTTGCGATGGGCGGCTCCAACGAAAATTCCGGCTTTTTCCCGGCGAAAAACCCATGGAACACCGACTACGTTCCGGGAGGCTCTTCCGGTGGATCAGCGGCGGCAATGGCTGCACGTCATTTTTACTTCACGCTTGGCTCTGATACAGGTGGCTCCATCCGTCAGCCTGCAGCTTTTTGTGGCGTTGTCGGTTTGAAGCCTACGTATGGACGTGTCTCCCGTTTCGGGCTGGTTGCGTTCGCGTCCTCGCTGGATCAAATCGGACCTGTGACGAAAAACGTTGAGGATTCCGCCTATGTGCTGCAAGCGATTGCGGGACATGATGAATTCGACTCTACCTCTGCCAATGTGGACGTACCGGATTACTTGTCCGCATTGACTGGAGATGTAAAAGGACTGCGTATCGGGGTACCGAAAGAGTTGATCGGAGAAGGGATTGACCCTGAGGTTCGCGATGCTGTTCTTGCAGCATTGAAGCAGCTGGAGAGCATGGGTGCTACATGGAGCGAGGTTTCCATGCCGCACACGGAATATGCAGTGCCAGCTTACTACCTCTTGTCTTCGTCTGAAGCTTCGTCCAACCTGGCTCGTTTTGACGGCGTACGTTATGGTGTGCGTGCAGACAATGCGGCAAACCTGATCGAGCTGTACAAGGAATCCCGCAGCCAAGGCTTTGGCCCAGAAGTGAAGCGCCGCATCATGCTCGGAACCTACGCGCTCTCGTCTGGTTATTACGATGCTTACTACAAAAAGGCACAGCAGGTGCGTACCCTGATCATTCAGGACTTCAACAACATTTTTGCTGATTACGATGTCATCCTGCACCCAACCACGCCTTCTACGGCTTTCAAAGTAGGCGAAAACGTAGATGATCCGGTGAAAATGTATCTGGAAGATATTTGTACCGTTCCTGTAAACTTGGCTGGTCTGCCAGCAATCAGCGTGCCGTGCGGATTCTCCAAAAACGGTCTGCCGATCGGTTTGCAGATCGTAGGTCGTGCATTTGACGAATCCACCGTATTGCGCGTAGCCCATGCGTATGAGCAAACTGCAGGCTTCTACGGTCGCAAACCGGAATGGGTGAGGGGGTAAGAGCATGAGCAAGTACGAAACCGTCATCGGCTTGGAGGTTCACGCCGAGCTATCGACCAACAGTAAAATCTTTTGCGGCTGCCCGACTGAATTTGGTGCACCGCCGAATACACATACATGCCCGATCTGCTTGGGACATCCAGGTGTACTGCCTGTAACGAACAAGCAAGCGGTAGAATTCGCGATGAAAGCAGCACTCGCCCTCAACTGCGAGATTTCCCGCGAGACCAAGTTCGACCGCAAGAACTACTTTTATCCAGACTCGCCAAAAGCGTACCAAATCTCGCAGTTTGACCAGCCGATCGGCTACAATGGCTGGATCGACATCGAGGTAAACGGTGAGACGAAGCGCATTGGGATCACTCGTCTGCATCTGGAAGAGGATGCGGGCAAGCTGACGCACAGCGATTTTGGCGGAGAGTCTCTCGTAGACTTCAACCGCGTCGGAGTACCGCTCGTGGAGATCGTTTCTGAGCCAGACATCCGCACACCGGAAGAAGCACGTGCGTATCTGGAAAAGCTGAAAGCGATCATTCAGTACACGGAAGTATCTGACGTTCGCATGGAACAAGGCTCCCTGCGTTGCGACGCTAACGTTTCCATCCGCCCGTATGGTCAAGAAGAATTCGGAACCAAGGCTGAGCTGAAAAACATGAACTCCTTCCGCAACGTACAAATGGGCTTGGAGTACGAGGTACTCCGTCAGACGGAGGTAGTTTCTTCCGGTGGCAAGGTTGTTCAGGAAACGCGCCGTTGGGATGAAGCGAACAAGAAGACGTTGACCATGCGTTCCAAAGAGGAAGCGCATGACTATCGTTACTTCCCAGACCCGGACCTGGTTCGCATGCAGATTTCCGAGGAGTGGATTGAAGCGGTTCGCGCAACCATTCCAGAGCTGCCAGATGCTCGTCAGGCTCGCTATGTGAACGAGTTTGGCTTGTCTAAGGATGATGCCGGAGTCATTACGATCTCCAAGGAGACGGCTGATTTCTTTGATGAGACTGTGAAAACAGGAGCAGAGCCGAAGTCAGTAGCGAACTGGCTGATGGTCGACCTGTTGGCACACCTCAACGCCAACAACCTGGTGTTTGCTGATGTGAAAATGACACCAAAAGGCTTGGGAGAGATGATCAAGCTGATCGAGGACGGAACCATTTCCTCCAAAATCGCCAAAACCGTCTTCAAAGAGATGGTCGAGACCGGCAAAGAGCCGAAGCAGATCGTCGAAGAAAAAGGACTCGTCCAAATCAGCGATGAGGGCGCTCTGCGTCAAGTCGTCGTCGATGCGGTCAATTCCAACCCGCAAGCCGTGGCAGACTTCAAGTCTGGAAACGAAAAAGCAGCAGCTTTCTTTGTAGGTCAGGTCATGAAGCAAACCAAAGGTAAGGCAAACCCGGGAATGGTAAACAAGTTGATTCAGGAAGTATTGAACAGCCTGTAGGCAAAACATACGACAGCACTTTCTCTGTAAGGGGAAAGTGCTGTTTTTTTGTGGGGTAAGCTATGCTAAATAGTGGAAAAAAAGTAAGATAGAATGCGTAGCTATCATCATAATTGATTAGGAGAAATGTTCATGACACAAAATTGGAAAAGTGCAACGGCGGCTTTTGCAGTGACAACCATGCTGCTGGGAACGGGTGCCCAGGCATTTGCTGCAAGTCCGGAAATGATCTTGAAAAATGCAGAAACCCCATCTAAAGACCAAGTCAAGCTACCTGCTCGAGCGCTAGAGATTGTCGCTGCACTGGAGAAGCTGGAGCCTGCTTTAAAAGCTCTGACGTTCCGGGAGGTCGTTATTTCTGACTACGATGAAAACCAAGTGGATTTGTATATGAGCCATCCTGACGATACAGAAAAGAGTACGTATCTGCTTTTTGATCGCCATAGCGGTGAATTACTTGGTTATGAGGCTTCTGAATTCATTTGGGACGAGAATGAAAAAGTAACAGACGAAGCCATCGTGCAAAAAGCTGAGAAAGCTGTGCAAGAGTTGCTCGGAGAAAAGAAGCGAAACATGACGGATGCTCCTCAATTGTTGAAAACGGTATACGGTGAAGAAGTGTCATTTATATACCCGAATGTGTATTTTCCGATTCTGCTAAATGGTCTGGAAATAGACGAAACGCGCTACGGTATCGAGGTGGAAATGGATTCAGGCGGGCATTTATTAGGACTATTTTTTCAACCGCTCGATTTGACGGGGATACAAGTTGCTGATCCGAAGAAAGCTGTGGCAAAAGAAGAGATTCAGAAGCAAATATTTACGCCCGAACGCCTTCGTTATGGCTATGTATGGGAAGGAACAGATGGGAAACCCGGAATTGAATATACCATGAGGACGTCACCTGTATTTGATGCATTGACGGGAAAACAGATCGAAATGGAATGGACAGCAGAAGAAGGGGATGGAAAACTCCATACATCTGATATCAAGGACATTTCTTTGAAACCCCAAGGGAAGCCATTCATTTCAAAAGGCGCAACCGATCAGCAAATTTTAGAGAATTTGTTTGAGGTTGATGCCAAGAAGTTGTATACAACCTATCGAAAAGATGAACAGCAGGGCGAAATCACTTATGATTGGTCGAACACTATCGATTTTAATCGGGCCTCTATTATGGTGAACGAAGTGACTGGCGATATCGGCGGATACGTAAATTGGGCACATATCGAAAATCTCTCAGTGCCCCTAACAAAAGAGCAATCCTTGCAAAAGGCGATTACGTTCCTTGAGCCTCATGCTAAAAAAGCCGAGTGGCAAGTCGAAATGTATGAGGAACTCAAGAAAGAGGACAAGAAATCCGTCGAGCAGTATGGCTTTTTGTTTTTCGAAAAACAAAATGGGATACCGCTCATGGAGTATTCCTACGGAGTAGCAATTGATCCAAATAAGGGACAAGTCGTCGAATTCGTGGCATCGGTTCCAGCAGAGGATCGTAAATATCCTGTGCTCAAACCATCTGTAACAGCCCAACAGACAGCAGATATTATTTCCAAACAGGTACCGGTAACTTTGACCTATATCTGGCCGAGATCAGGAGAGAAGAATGCACCCATTCTCGTTTACAAGCTCGATACCAGCAAAGGCTGGCCAATTGTAGATGCCGTAAACGGATCGTTTAAATGGGGAGAGTACGAGGAGTAAGAAAGAAGGAGGAGATTTTATGAAACGAAATGGAAAACGCACAGCAATCGCATTGACAATAGCAATGATGTTGCCAGGAACAAGTGGAACAGCCCTGGCTGCAAGTCCTGAAATCCATCCTAGCCACAGTGCATCTGCAACAAAAAGCGAGGAGAAGCTCCCGGAGCGGGCCACTCAGATCGTAGCTGCTTTAGAAAAGCTGGAGCCTGCATTGAAAGCATTGACGAAACGAACGATTGTGAAACATGAAATGGATGAAAATCTGTTAAACTTCAATCTGGAAAGTCCCGAATCCAATGACATGAGTGCCACTGTTGTCTTTGACAGAAAAACAGGTGAGTTGTTCATGTACAGCGCCAGTTTGCATATTTGGAAGCAAGGTGAAATTGCGACAGACGAGATTATTTTGCAACGGGCAGAAAAAGCAGTGCTTGAGTTATTAGGGGCAGACAAAAGAAAACAAGCAGGCTCGCCTAAATTATCCAAAGCTGTTAAAAAGGAAGACCCTGAATATTTGACTGATAACTCAACAATATACCGCTCCGTTTATTATCCAGTTGAACTAAATGGGCTGGAGATATTGGGGAATGGGCTGGGCATATACGTGTCGACCGATTATGCTGGTCATATCTTGGGTGTATCCAGTGAGCTACTTGATTTGAAAGATACCAAGGTCCCAGATCCGAAAACGGCACTGACACCTGAAGCTGTCAAAAAGCAGTTTTTCACTCCTGAGCGTCTTGGTTTGGGCTATGTGCTGGAAGGGAAAGATGCCAAGCCGGGCATGCAATACGCATGGATGAATAACGCTTACATCGATGCCGTGACAGGAAAGCAGATTGACTTCATGCAGGGAACAGAGATTGCTGGGGATGGAAAAAGAAACCCTGCCAATTTGAAGAAGCTCACGCTATCGCCAAAAGGAGAGCCGCTTATTGTCAAAAGCAGGGCAGATGGAGAAAAAGTCGTGGCGGGCTTGTTTGACGTGGATACGAAGGTGATGTTCACAGAATACATCACAGAAGAAGTTGATGGTGAGTTCATACATTCCTGGAGCGATGAGTTTGGGTATGAACACGTATCCATTTCGGTGGATGCTTCTACGGGAGCGGTCACTAGTGCGGATATTTTTATGGAAACAAAAAGCCTGCCTGTTCCCTTATCGAAAGAAGAAGCCTTGAAAAAAGCAATTTCCTTCATCGAGCCATATGTCGCTAAATCCTCTACTGAATGGCAGGTTGAGATATTTGATCCATACAAACAGCCGAAATTGGCCGATTGGATGATTGAGTTGAATGAGGGAGAGGGTAAAGAGGAGGAGGATACAGGAACAGGAACGTATACTTTCATGTTTTATGAACTGCACGATGGTTTGCCTGTGTTCGACCGTTACTATTGGATGATGGTCGATATAGAGAGTGGACAGGTATTTACTTTCATTGCGAATTTACCGGAAAAAGAGGGTACTCTTCCCATCCTGAAGCCATCCGTAACGGAGCAACAAGCTGCTGAAATCGTAGCCAAAAATCTACCTGTAAAGCTGTCCTACTTCTGGCCAACCTACAATGGCAAGCAAGCTCCTTTTCTCACCCTTGTCTATACGGTTGACAAGAGCAAGGGCTGGCCTTACGTAGATGCCGTAAACGGCACACTTGAATGGGGCGAATACGAGGAATAATTCGAACGAAAAAGAACGCAGTTTTTCTGACTGCGTTCTTTTTTCTGTCCCTTTTATGTGCGCGCCTGATTTGCAGTGAGTCCCGTCTGTATTTGTTCCAGTACAGATACGGCAGCACGCTCATTTCGCTCAATAGCCTGCAACAACGCAATAGCTTGCTTACCCTGCTCCGCATCGTTTGGCTCGCCTCCAGCCGGGAACGGGAAAAGCTTGCTTAACGTGACAAAGCCATCGGCAATCGCCCCGTACAAGCCAGCCGCTTCTTTCATCAATGGGCGAACCTCATCAAACTCAGAATCTGTCCACGTATCAACGATTTCGCTCCAGAAAAGAGAGGCGTAGCGACGTGCATCCCCGTTCACCACGGTCGTATACGCGTTGCCATTCGGCTCAACCGTTCCCTTTTCATAGGCTTCCTGCCAAGCAGCATAGGCGGCTAGACCATTGACGCAGCTCGGGTCCTGCGGTTCTTCTCCACGATAATGAACGAGTGCAGATTGGAGGGCATTTGCGAGCATCGTGCGTTGATCGATCGGAAACGCACGGTCGATGGCAAGGACAAATAGCTCCTCGAGGATACCCCGCCCCAAGTTTTCATAAGGAATGGTGCTGTCGTTTCGGCAGTTATCTCCTGCGAAAAACACCCTTTTTTCATCATCATAGCCGTAGATCAATCCGAACTCTGGCATGAACAGGTCCCAAGCAAGCACAGGGTGCCCTTTGTCGATGGAGCGGTGAACCAGATCCAATGCTTCCGGCAAGAGGACAGACAGCTGGCGCTTCTGGCGTGCTTCCGGGCTGAGCAGCGAAGGTTCTACTTGATTGGCATTAATGCTTGGCTCGCAGGAAAGATGATACGAGGTGACGGCACGAGATTCAAAGCCCATGTTTTTCAAACCCTGCTGCAAGACTCGCTGAAAGTGAAACATCGTCGGGCCCGCAATATGAATATTTTCAGGAACGATCGTCAAGCGAAAGGCATGGCCGCTCAGGCCAAGGATCATCGGCAAAGACATTTTTCGTTCAGTCGATTCTACCAATCCGTATAGTGCTGCTGCGCAAGTAACCCAAGTAGGCATCGTGAATGCTTCTGGTTTATTCAATACTGCTTGTTTCATACTCCCCGCAACCTTTCTCGTCTTCATGTATTGATCAACAACGACACGAGTTTTTTCCTGAATCAGTTTTTTGCGAGAACGCGATAGCACTTGGTAGACATTCGCCTGGGACATCTGGAACATGTGGGCGATCTCATGAGGGGCCAAATGGTCAAAAAAGTGAGATTCCACAATGCGTCTCTCCCGAGGATTGAGGCAGTACAGCAGGCTCCTGATCGTCTCAAACAGTTCACGCCGCACCATGACTTCTTCAGGATTGGTGTTCTGCGCAGAGTGTGACCAAGACCGTCCCAGCCTGTGCAGGATACTATCGAGGTCTTCCCAGTCAGTCGGTTCCTGCTCATGCGTCTGTTTGCCTAGACTCGAGAAGACGGTTTCCCTTTTTTGCGGACCCTTCGAAAGCCGGGTGTACGCCTGATTACGCACAATCCGATGCAGCCAAGGAAGGAAACGTCGACTGTCCACCAGCGTTCCAAGGTGCAAAAAGGCGCGAATGAGAGCATCCTGAACGATGTCTTCGGCAAGAAAGGCTTCTTGTGTGTACGACCGTGCATAGCCGTATACTTTGGAGCGATGACGCCTGACCAGCTCGCTAAACGCCTCCTGATCTCCGGCTTTTGCCTGCTCTACCAGAGCCTCGTCTTCTATCTGGGTGTGTTCCTCATGAGTCTTGGGCCTGATTATCAAGTGATCCATCGCAATAACTCCTCGTGATTTGTTGATTTACAGTGTAGACTTCTGGTTCACGGATTATCTGACACGGGATGCGAAAAAATTTCGGAGTTTTTTAAACTGTTCTATCTAGTGTATCAGACAAATAAAGGCAGTGGTTTTTCCAATGGCAGATGACAAAGCAATTTGTAACAATTTCCACTCTCCCCTATAATGAACGTACAGGAAGAAAAAGGAGGATGGAAGTACATGAAGCTCATTTCTGTTGCAGGAGAAAGTGTGGCACCTGGAAAAGGTGGATCACCGTCTGATACATTTGATCGTTCCATTTCTACATGGCAAGAAAACGGTCAAGAAAAAACAATAACCGTCACCTATGTGCGTTTTTTTGGAAAAGTACTCGCTGAGCGAGGCATTTATGATCAAGAGGCAGAAGGTGTTCCTGTCAGCCATTTGGTAGCGACTCTGTTTCTAGAAAAGAATCCAGAGGCAAAAGAAACTCGTCATTATATTAACGATACGGAGGCTTTCGTCGCGCTGTTTGAAGACTTTTCCCTGACAAAGTGGAAAGAGCGTTATCCTCTGTAGGATACGAGGATTACAGCTTTCAAAGTCAAAAGATTCAGATTCGCCAAAGACACATACGGGTAACTTTTGTGAGGGCATGCTAAGGGCAACCAATTATTGGAGGGAATTAGCATGTTTTCTATTTGGTTGCCACTGGTGCTGACGTCTTCTGCGCTAGTGTTTGGTGCGATACCTTCGCATGTCCCTACGACTTCCTCGGCGGCGTGGATGGTAGCTGTGCAGGAGTTTGATGCGTTTTTGCAGGACTGGAAAAAAGGGCAGACGCTTGCGAACCTGCGTCACCCGCTTTTTGACCTCACGGGAGTGTCAGCGGTGTCAGGAATGATGGAAATCATCCGTTTTTCGGGAGAGGCCCACGGGCAAACCGGAGAAATCACCCTTTCGTTTTACACACTGGAAGGCGACAAGGTCTTTTCGCCCCCAGGCTCCGTGTCTGTCGCGCGAGTCGATGAGAAGCGGCGGGAATTCCATGTCACTGGAGTCATACCGCGGGTTTTGCGCGGGCGGACGGGTGTCGTACAGGTGACGTTTACGGGAGAAAAGCGGGCGTCGTTCTTGCTGAAGGTACGATTCTAGTGAAAGTACGGGAGAGGAGGGGCTGCTGTTGATTGAGGTCAAGGATGTTAGCAAGCGATTCAAGGAGATCGCAGCGGTCCAGCATGTATCGTTTCGGGTCGAGGCAGGCGAGGTTTACGGACTTCTCGGAGAAAACGGTGCGGGAAAGACAACGACGATGCGGATGATGGCGACGGTTTTGACCCCGACCGAGGGAGACATCGAGATTAGTGGGTTTTCCGTTCGACAGCAACCACTTGAAGTGCGCCGCAGAATCGGCATTTTGTTCGGGGGAGATGTGGGTCTTTACAGCCGTTTGACAGCGCGGGAAAATATCGCGTATTTCGGTCGTCTATACGGATTGGAGCAAGCGAGGCTTGAGGAGCGGATTCATAGTCTGAGCCGGATGCTTGAGATGGATGATTTTATCGACAGGCGAGTGGGGGCCTTTTCCCGGGGAATGAAGCAAAAGGTGGCGATTGCCCGGACGCTCGTACACGATCCCGATGTCATTTTGCTGGATGAACCGACGACAGGACTGGATGTAACGGCTGCTACAATCTTTCGAAGAATGGTCAGAAAGCTGCAAGAGGAGGGAAAGACGATTCTGTTTTCCAGTCACAACATGGGCGAGATTAACAAGCTGTGCAAAAGGGTTGCGCTTATGCACAAGGGTAAGCTGCGGTTCGCCGGGGGATTGGATGCTTTACGCGAGCAGTTTGGGACAGAGGATCTGGACGACATTTTCATGGCTGTCGTGGAAGGGAGCGAAGGCTGATGGGCTCGCATGTCGTTTGGACCGTATTGAAAAAAGAACTGATGGACTTGTTTCGCGATCGCAAGGCGTGGATGGGGACGCTCCTGGTGCCATTGCTCGTCATTCCGTTCGTCTTCTTTTTGCTGGGGACGTCCTATAGCAATGTGGAAAAAGAAGCGAGGGAGTACATCCCGTTAGCGGTTCAAGGATCATCCTCATTGATTGCGGTTTTGCAAAAAAATTCTGCCGTTCAAATCCTGGAGCCAGCCAATCCGGAGCAAGCACTGCAAGCAGGTCAGCTGCGCGCTATTTTGACGATTCCGGCTGGCTTCGATGAGGAGATCGCGGCGGGAAAAACAGCTCAGTTATCGGTTGCCTATGACTCCACCAATCAAAAGTCTGTCTATGCCCGTACGTTGATCGAGCAGACAGTAGAGTCTTACAGCAAAGACGTCGTAGCGAAAAGGTTGAACCAAGCGGGCTTGTCCGAGCAGACGATTCAACCGATTGTCCCCACCTTTCAAAATGCAGCCTCTGAGGAAAGGAAGTCGGGAGGGATGCTGGCTGGCATCATTCCGTTGATGTTGGTAGTCTCACTGGCATCCGCGGGAATGGCCGCAGCGAATGATCTCGTCGCTGGTGAGAAAGAGCGGGGAACGCTCGAATCGCTGTTGACGGCGCCGATTGCAGCCCAGCACATCCTCACGGCAAAGCTGTTGGCTGTCATGACTATGAGTACCATGGGGGCAGTAGCGTCGCTGATTTCTGTCACCCTGGCCATGCGTATGGGACCGATGGGGATGGAAGGAGATCATTTTACACTCGCCTTCTTCTCACCTGCCACTTTGTTGGTGCTCATCGTGACGATTTTGTTGTTGGCGGCGCTTTTTGCAGGGTTGGAGCTTGTTTTGAGTACGATTGCCAAGTCTTTTAAAGAGGGGCAGACGTACATGAGTGCTGTCATATTTTTGGCGATGGTTCCCTCGTACATGCTGATGCCAGTCAGTCCGGTCGACATCCCTGCGCATTACTACGTCATGCCTGTGTTCAACGGTGTCGCACTGTCCAAGGAAGTGTTTTATGGCAAGGTCGACCCGATGCATGCACTCCTAGGGATTGGCTCCTTGCTTGTCTATGTGGTTTTCACTATTTTTCTCGCGTCGCGCATATTCCGTAGAGAAGGAGCGGGGTTAAAGCACTGAACACGGAGATGAACCTGCCCTGTTGCTTCTTTTGTCGCTGTCATTTCGAGAAAGCTGGTGAAATGTTGTGAATCCGCTGTATGTCGGTGTGTTATATATTTTCGGATCGGCTGCTGGCTTTGGCGTCATGTCTATTTTCGCTGTGTACGCCTACGAAGCGGGTGTGTCTGTTTCAACGCTCTTGTTTTTGCGGTTTTTATCATAACAGCCGAGAAGACTTCCACTTCTAAGCCATGCATAGCTTGGCGAAAGTGGGGGATGAATCGGCGCTGCGAAGGAAGGACTTCTGTTTTTTTTCGGTTGCTCCCGCAATATTTTTGTGGAACATACGTTCTTGTCATGGTAAACTCTTCCTGCGAGGAGATGAATCAGGATGCTCCGTAAAAAGGCTTTCCAATTTCGCATTTTTCCCAACCTTGAACAAGCCATACTCATCTCGAAGACATTGGGATGCAGTCGCTTTGTGTTCAATCGATTTCTGGCACATTGGAACGAAACCTACAAACAAACGGGCAAGGGGTTATCTTACCATTCTTGTTCTGCTCAACTGCCACAGTTAAAAAAAGAACAGTCTTGGCTCCAAGAAGTAGACAGCACAGCCCTTCAATCTTCCCTCAACAACCTCGCAGATGCTTTCACACGATTTTTCAAGAGACAAAATGAAGCGCCACGTTTCAAAAGCAAGAAGAATAAAGTCCAGTCTTATACCACGAAATATACGAATGGAAACATCCGGATCGCTGGGAACCAAATCAAGCTGCCGAAACTTGGCTGGGTGACATTCGCAAAATCAAGAGAGGTAGAGGGACGGATTCTAAACGTCACGGTTAGACGAAATGCTAGCGGGAAATATTTTGTTTCGGTGCTTTGTGAGGTACCTTACTCTCCGAATATTCCTGTGGACAAAGAGAAAACCATTGGCATTGACCTGGGTCTCAAAGAATTTGCTACGTTTTCCACGGGGGAAAAGATCAAGAATCCCAAGTACCTTCGTCTGTACGAAAAGAAACTGAACCAATGGCAAAGGCGGCTTTCACGCCGAAAAAAAGGCGGAAAAAATTACGACAAAGCGAGAAAAAAGTAGCGATCTTGCACGAAAAAGTTGCCAACACCCGAAATGACTTCCTGCATAAACTGTCCACTAGGCTGATTCACGAAAACAAAGTGATCTGTTTGGAGGATTTGCAAGTGAAATACCTGATCAAGAATCACAAGCTGGCGAAAAGCATTGCCGATGCGTCATGGTCCACTTTTCGCGCCATGATGATCTACAAAGCCGAATGGTATGGACGAACGCTCTCCCTTGTTGGCAAACAGTTTCCTTCCAGCCAACTTTGCTCCACGCCAAAATGCGGGAACCGCAACAGAGACGTCAAGAATCTGAACTTGCGAGAATGGACATGTTCGTACTGCGGGACACGGCATGATCGTGACGAGAATGCTGCGATCAATATTGTGCGAGAAGGACTACGGTTGTTGTGTGAAACAACTTAACTGTCGGAACGACAGGGATAGCTTGGCGCATTTCACTTCGGTAAAGGTGATTACCCAAGAATCCCCCACTTCAAGGCACTAGCCTTAGTGGTGGGAGCGTTCAAATTGTGGTGGGAATCGAGTGGTAAAAGGCGTTTCGTCCTATGTAACGTCTGCGTACATCGTCCTGTTTGCTACCATTTCTACCTTTTTCATTGCGCTAAAAGACGGAGGTGTCGACCTGTCTTTTGCGGTACAAGGGTGGTGGGCGCTTCTGGGGATCGTCGTTTTTTCTACGGTGGTCGCCATCAGTTTTTTCTTCCGCGGCTTGCAACTGATCGGGTCAACCAAAGCGTCGGTACTAAGCACGCTGGAGCCCGTTGTCACGTTTGGGTTTTCGGCGATGTTGTTTGGCGAAGCTTTTAGCCTTCTTCAGCTGTTGGGAGGATGTGCCGTGCTAGTCGGTGCTGCGTTGATTGTTTCGGGCAAAGGCGGCGAGCCAGAGCTGGCACCCAGGCAGGCTTCTTCATAAAGTTATACCAAAAAGACGCTCTTGCTGTGAGGATTCACGTGCAGGAGCGTCCATTTTTTTTATGTGGCCCGATCAGGATTCGTTCATTTGTGAGCGGATTAACCAGCCCGCACCGTACACACCCGCATCATTGCCGAGTTCGGCAGGAACGATCTCTGTGGACTCGACGACGTAGGTGAATGGAACAAAGCGTTTGAATGATTCACGGATTCGGGAAAAGAGGAAGTCACCTGCTGCGGCCACGCCTCCACCGATCATAAACTTCGCCGGATTGAGAACATTCGCCAAATGAGAGAGCGCGAGACCGAGATAGAGCGCCACTTGATCGATAATCGCGAGAGCCGCTGTGTCACCTGCTACGGCTGCTTCGAGGACATCCTTGGCAGCAATGGTTCCTTTGGCGGCAAGTACAGCAGCAAGCGCCGGGCTTGATCCGTTTGTAGCTGCAAATCGCCCTTCACGAATGATAGCAGTCGCAGAGGTATATGTTTCGAGACAACCTGTTTTGCCGCAATTGCAGGGGGCACCGCTATCCGGGGTCATGGTGATGTGACCGATTTCGCCGCCAACACCGTTGATACCATGGATCACCTTTCCATTCAAAATGACGCCTCCACCTACACCTGTGCCGAGTGTGATGAGAACGAGGTCTTGTGCACCTTGGCCTGCACCTTGCCACATTTCCCCGAGGGCTGCGACATTGGCATCGTTGTCAACCGCGACTGACAGACCTGTAAGGGATTCCAATTTTTCCTTTAATAAAACGGGTTGGCGCCAGTGAAGATTCACCGCTTGGAAGACAATTCCCTTCCCGCCATCGACGGGTCCGGGTACTCCTACACCGATTCCGCAGACTTGCGAAAGAGAATAGTCATGCTGCGCAAGAAGATCATGAGACATGTCTACGATTTTTTGCAAAATGCCATCCTCGCCGTCCGCAACAGGCGTCGGTTCTTGCATTTTTGTAACCAGCTCACCGCCTGGCGTAATCAAAGCCATCTTGATTGCAGTGCCACCCACATCTACTCCCACGATGATCTTCTTCACAAGCGTCTCCCCTATCTCCTTAATTTCCATCTTTTTCTATCTTATCACGCTACATTGAGCATAGCGATTCCCAAAAATGGCTATACAGGATATGATGGAAGAGAGTACCCCCGTGAGCGAGGGAAGGAAGAAGGTATCTGCCTTGAAACGAGCCAGATTAATCTACAATCCAAGCTCCGGCCGGGAGATCGTGCGTCGGCGATTGCCGGAAATCCTCGATTTAATGGAGTCGGCCGGATATGAAACTTCATGCTATGCGACCAAAGGGGAAGATGATGCGACAGAAGAAGCTGCTCGTGCAGTAGCTCGCGGTTTTGACGTCATCCTGGCCGCTGGTGGAGATGGAACCATATATGAAGTAGTCAATGGGATGGCAGAGCATAAAGCACGTCCATCTCTTGGAATAATCCCCTGCGGAACGAGTAATGATTTTGCCCGGGCGGTCGGTATACCGAAATCGATCACGCGTGCAACGGAGATTATCGCCAAGGGCAAGAAGAAACGTATTGACCTGGGACGCATCAACAACCGCTATTTTATGAATATCGCGGGTGGCGGCTCACTGACGAATTTGACCTATGAGGTTCCGAGCAAGCTGAAAACGCTAATCGGACAAATGGCGTATTACGTCAAGGGTTTGGAGAAGCTGCCGTCGCTGCACCCGATCCGTGTTCGTCTGGAAAGCCGTAGAGAGGTGCTGTTGGATGAAGAAATCATGGTTTTCCTCATCGCCAATAGCCGCTCGGTAGGCGGTTTTGACAACATCGCCCCGGAAGCCGATTTGTCAGACGGCAAGCTGGATGTCATCGTTGTGAAGAAGTTGAATATTGCGGAGTTTATTCGCTTGGCGACACAGGCGGTTCGCGGCGAGCACCTGAAGGACCCAAACATCCTGTATTTCCAGGCAGATTACATCAAAGCCACTTCACCGAGCGGAGAGACGGTTCAGCTCAATCTGGACGGTGAGCTGGGCGGACAGCTGCCTTGCGTGGTGGAAGCGTTGCCGGGGCATATCGAGTTGTTCGTCCCGTAAGAAGATAGTAAAATGAATAGCAATAGCCGTGGGGATGCCGCTTTTCGCTGTGCATCCCTGCATGTTTCCTAGAGCGAAAACGAAAACCTATAGAGCAAGATAAAAGGAGCAATAGATAGTGGCGAAGACAACAAAGAAGCGGCGCGGTCCGCACCCGACAGCCAAAGTGGAGCTGGACGTCCCTGTACGTGTCGGACAAACCGTGGAAGTGGAGATAACCGGACTGAACCACGAAGGAGCAGGAGTCGGCCGGATTGAAGGATATACGCTGTTCGTAGATGGCGCACTTGCAGGAGAGCGAGTTCATGCGCGCGTCGATCATGTGAAGAAAAACTTCGGCTTTGCCAAGATGACAGAAGTAGTAGAAGCGAGCACCCATCGCTTCCTGCCGCCCTGTCCGCTGTACGACCGTTGCGGAGGCTGTTCGTTGCAGCATCTCGTATATGAGGAGCAACTGCGGCATAAGCAGCAAATCGTGCGGGACAACCTGCGACGTATTGGCGGTTTCCAAGTCGAAGGGGAAGGGGCCATTACGGTTCACCCGACACTCGGCATGAGTGATCCATGGCGCTACCGCAACAAAGCACAGGTACCAATCGGTGAGGAAAACGGGGCGTTGGTCGGCGGCTTTTACGCGGAGAAATCCCACTCGATCATCGACATGAACGAATGTCTCATTCAGCATCAGGCGAATGATGAAGCAGTGGCAGCCGTTAAGCAGGCGGCGACCAAGTTGAATATTAAGGCATATGACGAGGTGCGAAATACCGGATTACTCCGCCATGCGGTAGTCAAGGTAGGGGTCAAGACGGGGGAAGTCATGGTCGTTCTCGTGACGACAGAGGAGCAGATTCCGCAGCGCGATCAGCTGGTGGAAGCGATTCGTGCACAGGTAGCTGGCGTGACGAGTATCGTACAGAACATCAACCCGGACAAGACCAACGTTATTTTTGGTAAAAAGACCGTGACGCTCTGGGGCAGCGATGTGATTTACGATTATATCGGTCCGATCAAGTTTGCCATTTCGGCGCGGTCGTTTTATCAGGTCAATCCTGCTCAGACCGAGGTGCTGTACAACAAGACGTTGGAGTATGCGGGTGCGACTGGTACGGAGACGGTTATTGATGCGTACTGCGGCATCGGGACGATTTCGCTCTTTCTGGCGCAGAAGTCCAAGCATGTGTACGGTGTGGAGATTGTGCCGGAAGCGATTGCGGATGCGAATCGCAATGCACAGTTGAACGGCGTGGAGAATGCGACGTTTGAGGCTGGACCTGCAGAGGTTGTCATTCCTGCTTGGAAAGAGAAGGGCATACGGGCGGACGTGATTGTGGTTGACCCACCGCGCAAAGGCTGTGATGAGGCGTTGTTAACGACGATTTTGGAGATGCAGCCGGAGAGAGTGGTTTATGTGTCTTGTAATCCTTCTACGTTGGCGAGGGATTTGAAGGTGCTGGCGGAGAGGTATGAAGTGAAGGAAGTGCAGCCGGTGGATATGTTTCCGCATACGGGGCATGTGGAGTCGGTTGCTTTGTTGGTGAGAAGAGTGTAGCGAAAAAATAAACCCCTGAAATAGTTGATATTAGCCTTGGGAAAAGATCGAGGTAAAATGAAAAATCCAGCAACCTCAACTCTTTTCCCTGTGTAGTAGAGTTATGGCAATAGGTATTTGAGAACGAGTAATTGACTGAACCGCTGAAATAGCGGTTTTTCTTTTTTTCATGTATCTTGCGTAAGTAAAAAAGTAAGAATAAGATATAAATAGAGTAAAAGTTAAAGTGGTTTGAGGTGTTCTCTGTGGAAATCAAACTCTTCTATAAAAGGCAACGTGAACTTGCCAGTGTATTAAACAGTATCGTCGATGCTTACTGGGAAAATTCAATGAGTGAAGAAGACCTGATGAAGAATGTATCTGTTATTTACACCAACAATTCGAAAAAAATTCTAAAGCAGAATGACTTTACTACAATTCTCAAGCAACAATGCGGTAAGAGAAGGCTTGAGGTCATTGAGCGGATATTACATATGAACGGAATGGTACAAGATAAACAATCTGTGGGTTGAAAGAAGGGAGCTGAATCATGTCTCAAGAATTAGATTATAGTGCGACTATAACTGGGGCTTCTTTCCTGTTTTATGAGTTTAAGCAGGTCGTAAGTCTTAAAGAGCAGGGATTAGGGGATTCAAACATAAAGGAAAGGGTCATAACAGAAAACTTGTTTCAATACAAGGTAAAAGCGAGTCTTAAAAGGAGCCTGCCATCGGTTTTGCGGAGAGTAAATGTACTGGATGGTACTTTAAGAAAAATGGTACTGGAAGAATCGCTGGTAACGGGTAAAATCATTAACCTTTACGCCATCATGAAAACGGACAGGCTCTACTTCGAATTCATGCATGAAGTCATCCGCGAAAAGCTTGAGTCGGATAGCTACTTGTTTGAAAAGAAAGATCTCAACTTATACTTTGCTTCTAAAGCAGAACAAGATGCAGGTGTAGCAGGGTGGACTGAACAGACAATCAATAAGCTAAAGCAAGTGTTTATCAAGGTTTTGTATGAATCAGGACTACTGAAGAATAAGAAGACAGGCGAGTTAAGCAGGATTCTGATGGACGAGCAGTTGAAGCGACATTTGATTCAAATTGGAGACGTTGCTTTTGTGCGAGCAATGGGTGAATGAGCGAGGGCAGACGTATGGCGAATTTAAACAGCAGGTTGGACAAGATCATACCGAAGATAAAGGAAGACAAGTTCATTGAAGGTAGAGGTCTGGGTAACGAGATCAGTTTCTATATCTTTGATTATGAACCAGAGAAGGAATTGATCGTTCGGGATTACATCTCCCATGTATTGAAAGAATTTAATTATGAAGGTTCTAATCGCAAGCTCATTGAGTTTGATCTATATAAGATGCTCATTGAGATTGCTAAGGAGAAGCGAATTTTTGATCGAATTCCGCAAATGGAGGAGAAACAGGGGAAAGATGCTTTGTTTAAGGCGATGGCAAACTTTGCGAAGCCTGAAATCTTTCTACAAAAGATTAAAGAACAAATGCAGGATCACGATGTTGTCCTTATCACAGGTGTAGGCAAAGTATATCCATTTGTTCGTTCCCATAATATCCTGAACAACCTTCAAGAGATACTGGATAAGACCCCTGTTATCATGTTTTTCCCAGGTAAGTACGATGGATTATCACTTCGCTTATTTGATCGTTTCAAAGACGACAACTATTATAGAGCATTTCGTTTAGTGGATTAGACCAGAGGGGGAAGGTTTGTGCTAATCAAAGATATGTTTGTGAAAGACATTGAACGTAGCATTAAGGGTGTAATTAAGGTCGCTCAGACTGATGAGAATAACATTTATCAGGAACTCGATGAATATGTCGTAACACGAGAGCTGAAGAAGCACTTATCTAAGTTTTACGAGAACTACCAGCACGGGATTGACGGCCATACCGATAAAATGGGCGTATGGATTTCGGGCTTTTTTGGTTCGGGTAAATCGCACTTTTTAAAGATTCTTGCCTATTTGCTTGAAAATAAGAAAGCGAAAGACAAGCGGGCAATCGATTTTTTTGCCGATAAAATCCAAGATCCAATTGTTCTTGCCAATATGAAGAGAACCGCTAACGTAGAAACCGAAGTTATTCTGTTCAATATTGATTCGAAAAGCTCATTGGATAACAAATCCAAAGAAGATGCCATTCTTCGGGTTTTTACTAAAGTATTCTACGAACATCAGGGCTTCTACGGCGATATTCCTGGTGTGGCAGAAATGGAGAAGTATCTGAACAAAGAAGGCTTGTATGAGGACTTTAAGCGTGAGTTTAAAGCGGCGGCAGGCGAAGAATGGGTTGATCGTAGAAATACCTTTTATTTTGATGCAGATTATGTCATTGGGGCTTTAACCAAGGTAACTTCGATGTCGGAAGAAACGGCGAGAAACTGGTTTGAGAATGGTGTAAATAACTTTGAAATCAGTATCGAGAAGTTTTCGAAGGACGTGAAAGATTACATTGCCCAGAAAGGGAACAACTTCCACCTTATTTTCCTTGTTGATGAAATAGGGCAATATATTGGAGACAATATACAGTTAATGTTAAACCTTCAAACAATGGCTGAAGATCTTGGGACACACTGCTTAGGCAAGGCATGGATCATGGTCACTTCACAGGAAAGCATCGATAGTATTGTTAAGGTGAAAGGCGACGATAATTTTTCCCGTATTCAAGGGCGATTCGATACGAGACTATCTCTATCCTCCATATCAGTTGATGAGGTTATCAAGAAACGGATTCTCGAAAAGAAAGAGCATGCGGCTGACAAACTGAAGCTTCTTTACCATGAGAAGAGTGCAACACTCAAGAATTTGATAAGCTTTAAGGACAGCACTGCGGATTTAAGAGGGTATGAAGATGATAGGGAATTTGCTGATGTGTATCCGTTTCTTCCTTATCAATTCAAGCTCCTTCAGAACGTATTCGAACAAGTACGTAAGCACGGAAGCTCTGGTAAACATTTGTCTGAAGGTGAACGCTCGATGCTTTCTGCCTTCAAAGAGGCTGGCTTACGATTTAAAAATGCGGTGGAAGGCACATTAATTCCTTTTTATGCATTTTACGACACAATCAAAGAGTTCTTAACGCCGTCTATCGCAAGGGTTATTGAGGGGGCATATGCGAATCCAGCATTACGTGAGGATGAATTTAACATAGATCTCCTTAAAGTGCTGTTTATGATTAAGTATATCAAAGAGCTTCCTGCTAACATCGACAATATTGCCACGCTAATGGTCACACAGATCGATGAAGATAAGCTGGCATTGAAGGAGAAAATCAAGGTTGCACTTCGAAAACTGATCTCTCAGACACTCATTCAGAAAAACGGTGAGTTCTACTTATTCCTGACGGATGACGAACAGGATATCAATCGAGAAATCAAGGACATGAGGATTGAAGAAGATGTCATCAAGCGTGAGCTTGCCACATATATCTTTCAAGATTTGTACGATGATAAGAGATACCGCTATTCTGCACAATACCAATTTCAGTACAACCAGAAGATGGATGAGAAAAACATTGGTAATCAAACGTCAAGTATCGGAATCAATATCCTTTCGCCGCTGTCTGATCACTATGCTAAATCCGAAGAAGAGCTAATGCTCATGTCTTCTGGTACAGGGGAGATGATTCTAAAGCTGGGTGCAAATGAAGCTTACGTGGAAGAAATGGAAGAAGTGCTCAAAATCGAAGAGTATCGGAAGAAGAAGAATCCGACACAGCTTCCAGAGAGCATTCAAAACATCTTAAATAATAAACAAGCAGAGGCAAGGGATCGTAGACGCAGAGTGAAGGATTTGCTGGAAGAAGCCATCAAAGGCGGCGTATTCTACATTAACGGCAATAAATCTGAGATCAAAGGTTCGTTGGTAAAAGAGCGGATTAACGCTGGATTTCAGTCGTTGGTCGAGAATGTATATACAAAGCTTGGTTACGTGAAGAAGTTCCTGGATTCAGAGAAGGACTTGATCACGATACTAAGAAAGAATACCGAACAACTGTCCATCGATGGAACACAAACGAATGCAAACGAGCTCGCTGTAAAAGAAGTCATGGACTTTATCAGCTTACAAGATAGCATTCAAAAGCAAATACGGGTTAAAGTGATATTAGATCGTTTCAAGGACAAGCCGTATGGTTGGAAGGATCTCGACATAGCGGGTCTGGTTGCGGAATTAATGAGAGAACAACGTATCCGACTCCGGCTTAACTCAGAATACTTGGAGCCAGAAGACGGCGACACCGTTAATGCATTGACCAAGGCAAATGAAGTTGAGAAAACCATTGTTGTAAAACGGGTCAAAGTTGATGAAGCGTTACTTAGAGTTGCCAAAAATATCTGTAAGCAAGTGTTCAATAAAACGGACGTGGCAGACGATGAGGATGGTCTGATTAAAGATATTCGAGTGTTCATTGAAGATCAAGTTAAAGAGATTAATGGACTAAAAAGCCGCTACGAAGGCAGAAAATATCCTGGCGGCAGTCTCTTGGAAAAAGGTCTTGAATATTTCGGTGAGTTTACGAAGGGATTAGATAACGTATCGTTCTTTACCAAGCTTCGGGATCTGGAAGATAACCTGTTAGACTGGGAAGAAGATGTTACGTATGTGAAGAGCTTCTTCGCCTCCCAAAAAGATATTTTTGATAAAGGACTTCGTGCAATCGAGAAGTACAAAGAGAACGATGTTTATTTATCGAGCAACGAAATTAAAGGTTATGCTGAAAAATTACAAGTGATTTTAACGGAAGCCCAGCCTTATCGTAGAATTAAAGAAATTCCTGAGCTTGTGAATAAAATTGATGAGCAAATTCAGAGTGTACTTGAAGAGAAGAAAGTAGCGGCAAAGAACGTCATTCAGTTGGATCTCGATTATCTCACGCTCCGTGCCAGTGAAGAGGGCACATCTGACGAGACAAAAAATCGCATTCAAGCTTACTATGACAACTTATATAGTGTTATGAATGAGCTTTCTGATATTTTCAAGGTAGATGCAGCCATAACTCAAAGCAACGATTTTAAAGATAAGCAGGGAATTGCACTTAATCGTGAAATTCAAGCGTTTTATAAAAAACAAGAAATCAATAATCCAGAAATAGTGGTTGACGGAAAAGAGCCTTACGTAGCGGTGAAAACAGCTCCTCTGAAAGAGCGGGTAAAAGTAAATAACTTACTCGTCACTAAAACTTTGCGTACAGAAGAAGATGTGGATCGGCTACTTAATACGCTGTCGGCTGAGCTGAAAAGAATTATTAAAAGCAATAAGCAAATTGAGTTTATTGATTAATTGACAGTGCCGTGGCTTTGGCCACGGCACTCTGGCTATCACATTAATCAAATTCCATTACGGGTTGGTGAACAGCACGCATGAATAAGACAGCCTTGAAAAATTTTGCGATCAATGCTCGTAAAGAGCTAATTGAGAAGGTCAAAGCAAAAGCTTTTAAAATAGGGATTACTGAAGAGAGCATCAAGAAAGCTCAGATTGAAGGCTCAGATGCGATCTATATTGATGGTAAACAGCTATCTGTTACTGAAAGGAAGCAACGGGATAAGCTTGTTTCTCGAATAAAGGAAATAGGATATAAGCAAGTTGTAGAAGAAGTAGTATATACATGGTTTAACCGCTTTACTGCTTTAAGATTCATGGAGGTAAATAACTATCTTCCTACAAAAGTAAGAGTATTGTCATCGAGTAATGCCGACAATCCTGAACCCGATATTATCAAAGAGGCATTGTCAGTAGACTTGGATATCGATAAAGAACTGGTATATGAATTGAAATTAAACAATAAAACAGAAGAACTTTTCAAGTATTTAGTCATTAAGCAATGCAACAGCTTGAATAAATATCTTCCATTTATGTTTGAAACTATCGATGACTACAAAGAAATTCTGTTTCCAGAAGGATTATTGGCTAAGGAGTCTTTTCTTCGTGAAATGACCGATGTAACAATCATCCCAGAATCCAATTGGAAACAGGCTGAGATAATAGGGTGGCTTTATCAGTATTACATTTCTGAAGAAAAGGATAGGGTTTTTAGAGAGAAGAAGAAGTTTAAAGCTGAAGAAATCCCTTATGCGACTCAACTCTTCACACCTGATTGGATTGTCCGATATATGGTGCAAAACTCTCTTGGGCGTTACTGGATTGAATCACATGCTGAACATAAAGTTTTGATAGGTAATTGGGAATTCTATCTTGAAGACCGGAATCATGATTTTGAAGAGAAACTGGATCAATATTTTAATAAGGAACTGAGTGTAGAAGATATTAAGTGCTTTGATCCTGCAATGGGAAGCGGACATATTCTTGTATATATGTTTGACGTGCTGTACGAAATTTATAGTCGATGTGGGTATATGGACCGTGAAATACCAAAACTTATCATCGAAAACAACCTTTATGGACTCGACATTGATGACCGAGCATATCAATTGGCATGTTTTTCAATTGTCATGAAGGCAATGGAATACAACAAACGTTTCTTTAGAATTATTGAAAATGAAGGATTATCGCTGAATTTAGCTTCAATTCAAGAATCAAATATCCTAACCGATCAAGATATTGCCTACATTGCTGGAGAGAGTGTTGGAGAAAATTTCGAACAAATGAAAGAGTTTTTTGAGCAATTTAGAGAGGCTAAAACAATTGGTTCTCTTATTAAAGTGGATATATATCCTCGTGAGTTATTAGAAAATAGATTGGAAATCATTAAGGCAAATCCAGTTAGCGACTTGTTTATGATGGGAACGAGAGAAAAATCCTTAATTCTTCTATCACAACTAATCAAACAGGCCTACATAATGAAAAATCAATATGATGTTCTCGTTACCAATCCACCTTACATGGGTTCAAAAAATATGAACGCAGTGTTGGCCTCCTTTTTGAATAAACATTACCCTGATTCAAAAGGAGATTTATTTGCATCTTTTATGGAGATTGATCATTACATTAAAAACTCTGGTTTTTATGCAAGTATTAATCAACATTCTTGGATGTTTTTGTCAAGCTTTGAAAAATTAAGGAAAAAATTGATCTGTAACAAATTAATAGATTCAATGTTGCACTTGGGTCCAAGAGCCTTTGAGGAAATAGGGGGAGAAGTTGTTCAGTCTACAGCATTTGTATTAAGAAACGTCTATGTGCAAAATGTCAGGGGAATTTATTTACGACTGATTAATGAAAAAACGTCAAATGATAAGAAAGAGAAAACACTAAAAGCTGTTCAAAATCCGACTGTTCCTTACCGCTATTCTTTTGCACAAGACAACTTCAATAAAATTTTAGGAAGTCCCATTGTATATTGGGTTAGTGATTATATAATACGTGCATTTAAAATAGGGGAATCTTTAAGAGAAATAGCAGACCCAAGAAAAGGATTAGCAACAACAGATAACGAGAGGTTTTTAAGATTATGGCATGAAATTGCTTTTTCCAATTTAGGAATAGGTTATAAAGATGCCAATAGTGCAAAATCAAAAGCTCAAAAATGGTTTCCATTGAACAAGGGAGGTAGCTTCAGGCGGTGGTATGGGAACAAAGAGTTTGTCATTAACTGGTTTGATGATGGGGTAGAAATTAAGAATGCAGTCATAAAAAGGTATAATGGAGGTAGCTATACTAAAGAAATAAGAAGTGAAGATAAATATTTTTCTGATAGCATTACTTGGAGTGCTTTGACTACCAGCAAATTAAGTTTTCGATTTTCTGACTATGGAGCTCTGTTTGATTCTGCAGGTTCATCAATGTTTATTAATGATGAATATAGATATTACCTTCTTGGCTTTCTTAACACACCTGTTGCAGAAAATTTACTGCAAATGCTAAATCCTACTCTTAATTATGGTGCTGGTACAGTAGGAGGTATACCAGTTATATATGCAAAAGAGTTTGCAATGAAAGTAAATGAAATTGTTAGTGAAAATATAAAATTATCCCAAAATGACTGGGATACATTTGAAACCTCATGGGACTTTGTATCGCATCCACTTCTGTACTCACAGAAATTAAGAGACAAAATGCATAATGGGGAGAGAAAGCTGAGTGGAGAATTACTTGAGGATAGTTATAAAAAATGGCAGGAGTTCGCCGAAAGACAGTTTGCACAACTTAAAGCCAACGAAGAACAATTAAATCGTATATTTATTGAAATTTATAATTTACAGGATGAGTTAAAACCAACGGTTGAGGACAAGGATATTGCAATCCGCAAGGCGGATAATTTAAGGGACATTAAATCCTTTATTTCTTATGGCGTTGGTTGTATGTTTGGAAGATACTCATTAGATGAAGATGGACTTATCTTTACGGGAGGAAAGTTTGATCTAGAGAGATATAAAACATTTGCTGTGGATAAAGACAACATTCTCCCCATCCTATCAGGTGCTTATTTTGAAGAAGATATAGTATCCAAATTCATAGAATTTGTTAAAGTTACCTTGGGAGAAGAAACTTTAGCGGAAAATCTTGAGTATATAGCGGATTCTCTTGGGAAGAAAGATGGAGAAATAGCTAAAGAAACATTAAGGAGATACTTGCTTAATGACTTCTTCAAAGATCATTTGCAAACATACAAAAAGAAGCCGATATATTGGATGTTCACCTCTGGAAAGCAGAAGGCATTTAACTGCTTGATTTACATGCATCGCTACGACCGATCAACTCTGTCGAGAATAAGAACGGACTATCTACATGAGCTACAGATTCGCTTAGACTCAGAGAGAAAATCTCTTATCGATATTATCGAAGGAGATGGAACTACAAAGGAAATAAGCAACGCTAAGAAGGAGCTGAAGTTTTTGGACTTGAAGATTCAAGAACTACAAGCATATGATGAAAAACTCCATCACTTGGCAGATATGCAGATCGGAATTGATCTGGATAATGGTGTTACTGTTAACTATGCGAAATTCGAAGGCTTACTCGCTCCAATTAAATAAATTGGGTACAATGGGGATATACCAGTTAATCTTGGTATATCCCCTTATTTTGAGCCTGATGAAAAAGGTGTTGATAAATCGTGAATATGGATGAAGTTATAAAAGCACTGAAGGATGCTTTTCTTCAACCACTTAATGAACGTGAACAACGTAAAATTGTCTTCTGGTTCGATAAAGACCATGAGTTTGCTGAATACATCCAGGAAATTTCCATAGAGAATGTCAAGGTACATTTATTGACTGAAGGTAACAGCTTCTATACGAAGGTACTACTCGAAGAAAAAGATCCAACTTCAAATTACTTGATCTACTCTAACTTAGATATGAACATGGAAGACAATTGGCTGTTGGATACGATTCTTTACTCGAAGACCTTCTATGCTGATAGGTTATCCCTCATTATGAATGAGTTGAATATTGACCCTTCTTTACGAAGTGTTGTAAAGAAATACGAGAAGTTCTTTGGCAGTAAGGAACGTCTTCGGAAATTTAAGGCATTTGAGGTTTCGACCTTTACAGAGGAAACCATTGAGTTGGTCATAATGAGTGCTTTGTCTAATCTCAAAAGCCCTGATTTCGAGGATGTCTTGAAAGTTGTTCTGATGGATACGCTCGATGACAGCCAAAACAAATATCTGGATCTGATCACGAAGTTTGTGGGATCAGAAGTGTTTTGGAATGCGGTGGCTGAGCGGTATGGTTATGAGCAAAGTCACAAATCACTCAAGACGCTGTTTATTCATTTGAGTATCTCTGCATTAAGCCATGCGGTTAACGAGGAACATCTCTCACTCATTAAGAACTATATTGCCACTCGAAACAGGTCTAATTCATTGGTGTTTATCGATCACTGGATGCATCATAAAACAGATTACCAAGTGTTCGATCAGTATGCTGAAATTGCCGAGAAAGAAATCAAGTTATCAGATATTGTGAACAAGTTTCGTGTAGAGGAATTCAAAACGGCGGATACCTTCCCCTATTTCGACAAAGCCATCATTATCTATATCGCAAACAGTCTGGAAGAACGGTTGGAGGATTATGAAGCGTATACGAGGTTGATTAACCTGCGTAGAGCGAAACATTATTATGAGCAGTATCAATACATATATGAAGCTCTGTACTACACCGTTAAGATGTTCGAGTTCTACAAAAGATACAACCTGGGTATCCCGAAAGCACAAGCTGTGGATATGTATCGAGCTTATGTGAACGATTATCACCAAATGGACACGTACTATAGGAAGTTCTATGTTGCTTATGATAATGATTCCAACAGTGAAATTTTGAAGAAACTCAAGGTGATGGTTGAAAACTTGTATACCAACTGGTACATGGGCGAATTAAATTCGCACTGGTCCGTAGCTGTGCAAGATGAGATGAAATCAAGCTGGGTACTTCCAGGTATCCAAAACCAAAAGGATTTCTATAGGAGCTTTGTTGCTCCTAAAATTTATAATGGTGATAGGGTATTTGTAATTATTTCTGATGCTCTTCGTTATGAAATAGCGGCGGAACTGGCGGACAAGCTTAATTCAGAAACGACAGGAGCTTGTGATATCCAGCCGTTGTTGGGAGTAGTTCCTTCCGTTACGAAGTTAGGAATGGCATCGCTTCTACCGCATAAGACCTTGGACATTGATCTAAACGGTAAAGTGTTGGTTAACGGCCAATCCTCAAGTGGAATAGACAATCGGATCGACCTTCTACAAGCGACAGTAGCCGATAGCACAGCAGTTCACTTTCAAGAGCTGAAAAATATGAATAAGGCTGGTCGCAGAGAAACGTTCAAAGGTATGAAGCTGATTTATATTTATCACGATAGCATTGATGCGACAGGAGATAAGGCTTCTACCGAGATCTATACATTTTCAGCGGTGGAAAGAGCAATCGATGAATTATACGATATCGTCAAGATCATTAAGGATGATTTGAGCGGTACGAACATATTCATTACTGCCGATCATGGCTTCGTTTATCAACGTGAGTTATTAGAAGAGAGTGATAAGATCGAGAAAGAAGGTATTCAAGCCTTTGAGATCAAGCGGCGACACCTACTTTCACAGGAAAAGAGGGGGCGAAGCGGTCTTCTCGATATTAATATGGATACCCTGATCAAGAATGAGCATCAGATCACGACATACGTTCCGAAAGCAGCAATCCGTTTTAAAATTCAAGGAGCAGGAGCGAACTTTGTTCACGGTGGAGCCAGCCTTCAAGAAATTGTCGTACCGCTCATTCAATTTAAAAATATTCGCAGTGGACAGAAGAACAGTCGTGAAATCGAGAAGGTAGATGTAAAGCTTACCAACACGACGAGAAAAATAACAAACAGCCTGTTCACCCTTACATTCTTCCAGACTGAGAAGGTGGAGGACAAGAGAGTTCCACGGACAGTGAAAATCTACATGGTGGATGATGCGGATGGCGTGATTAGTAATGAAGAAATGCTGATTTGTGACCGCACTTCGGATAAGCCAGATGAACGGACATTTAAGCTTCGTTTTGCATTGAAGTCGATTCCATATGACAAGAACAATAACTACTATCTCATTACGAGAGATGTTGAAACAAATGTAATCGTGGAGAGAACGCCATTTACAATCAATTTAGGTATTGTAAGCGATTTTGATTTTTAGAGGAGGGGAGGAATTCGGATGGAGACAATAGGTGGAGAACAATCATTCGATTTAGATCGCAAGCTGAATGATGTTTTTTCGGGCAGAGTCGTTCGAAAAGACCTGACAAAGCTGATGAAAGAAGGAGCAAATGTCCCTGTTTATGTTCTTGAATATCTGCTTGGGATGTATGCGGCAACAGACGATGAGGATAACATCCGTGAAGGGATCGAACGTGTAAAGAAGATCCTATCCGAGAACTTTGTAAGACCTGATGAAGCAGAGAAGGTCAAGTCGAGAATTCGGGAACTGGGTCAGTATTCCGTTATCGATAAGATTTCTGTAACACTCAATGAAAAAATAGACTCCTATGTGTCAGAGTTCTCGAATTTGGGTCTAAAAGGAGTTCCTATTTCTCCAACCTATGTTAAAGAGTACGACAAGCTCTTGGCAGGTGGTATCTGGTGTATGCTCAAGATGGACTATTTCTTCGATGAAGAGGTGAAGAACAGTAATCCGTTTAGTATCAGTAGCCTAAAGCCTATTCAAATGCCGAATATGGATCTTAACGAGGTATTCGAAGGCAGAAGAAGCTTTACGAAAGAGGAATGGATCGATGTACTCATTCGCTCGACAGGTATGGAACCGACACAGCTTGAGAATAGAGTAAAATGGCATCTACTTCTCAGGCTCGTACCACTTGTCGAGAATAACTATAACATGTGTGAATTGGGTCCAAGAGGAACAGGAAAATCCCATGTATATAAAGAGATCTCACCTAACTCTATCCTGGTGTCAGGCGGACAATCGACTGTAGCCAATCTGTTCTATAATATGTCCACGAAAAAGGTCGGGCTTGTAGGGTTATGGGACACAGTGGCCTTCGATGAGGTGGCTGGAATAACGTTTAAGGATAAAGATGGCGTGCAGATCATGAAGGATTACATGGCATCAGGGTCTTTTGCGAGGGGAAGGGAAGAGAAGGCGGCTTCCGCGTCCATGGTTTTCGTTGGTAACATAAATCAAAGCCTCGATTCGTTGATTAAGACTTCCCACCTGTTTGCACCATTCCCTGAAGCAATGGCGAACGATTCGGCATTCTTTGATCGGATGCACTACTACCTACCAGGCTGGGAAGTACCGAAAATGCGTCCAGACTTCTTTACCGATAAGTATGGCTTCATTGTGGATTACATGGCCGAATACTTCAGGGAGATGAGGAAGCGTTCGTTTGCTGATGCTCTTGATCGGTATTTTAAACTGGGTAATAATTTGAATCAGCGTGACGTGATATCTGTACGCAAAACGGTGTCAGGGTTGGTAAAGCTCCTGTATCCAAATGGTGAGTATACTCGAGAAGATATTGAGGAAATTCTGAAATACGCTCTTGAGGGAAGAAGACGGGTAAAAGAGCAACTCAAGAAAATCGGGGGCATGGAATTTTACGATGTTCATTTCTCATACATCGACAAAGAAACGTTGAATGAAGAATATGTACCTGTTCCAGAGCAGGGCGGCGGCAAACTAATCCCAGAAGGACTTGGAAAGCCAGGGCATGTGTATACGGTAGGTCATGGTGACTCTGGTATGATCGGAGTATACAAGCTGGAAAACCAAGTTGTATCGGGAACGGGTAAGTTTGAGAAGTCGGGCGTTGGATCTCATCGAGGAGCAAAGGAGAGCTTAGACACGGCATTCCGATACTTTACTTCGAACAGTAAAAGCATCAGTGGCTCGATTAGCACCAAAACGAAGGACTATCTCATGCATATTAGTGATTTGCAGGGGATAGGATTGACAAACGAACTTGCCATTGCAGAGTTGATAGGATTATGTTCTGGAGCATTGGAAAGACCTGTACAAGAGAGCATGGTGGTACTTGGAAGTATGACTGTTGGCGGGACGATTGCCAAGATAGAGGAGTTCGCCAATACGCTCCAGGTTTGTGTGGACGCAGGGGCGAAGAAAGTGCTAATACCTGCAGCTTCCGTAGTAGACTTTCAGACAGTTCCTGCCGATTTGCTTATTAAGGTTCAGCCTGTATTTTATTCGGATCCGACTGATGCGGTATTTAAGGCATTGGGTGTCGGTTAATAAACGAAGTAACATAAATGAAACTCCGCCGCTGAACACAATTTGTTCAAATCAGGCGGAGTTGTTTTGGTTTGCTTTATTCGCATAGAACAGCTTTTTTATCAACTCCGCTCCTCCTGAGATATTTGCTCAGCTTGCGAGAATAAGGACGTACTTTTAACAAGAGAAAGATCTCCTTGACCCTACTTGATCTCCATCGCCATTTCCATTATTCGTCTATATTGAAATGTCTGGTTTTCCGCCACTTCTATATGTAGCGATAGCTTTAGCGAAGTAGTCGCTTTTGTTTGGCATGCCTTGTAAAATGCTCGTAAACATAATTGATTGAGCATGAAATCTCTGAGTAGGATGCTTTCGCCGCGAGCAAAAACAACTATTGCGTTGTTGGAAGTAAGCTTTCTGCTATTAAGCGAAGATGAATATCTCTTTCACATGACTTTGAATAACTTCCTCGATGATCTCCTTGTTTTCTTTTTGCTTTACTCCGTCTATGATCAAGTATTTGTCAGTCAAATGTCATTTAGTATTGCTAGTGTGACAGAGATGTTGTATTTGGTGGTTAGACTGTCAGCAATTTTTGAGCGAAAAATATAGGTACCAAGATCGGAGGTCAACATTTTGATTGACACTCACACGGCCATTCGGCACTCACTACGAAACGGCCGCCGATTTTCTCTTCGAGGGCTCGACAAAGTGCATGTTGAGTTTGGGATTGTGGCATTAGTACATAACCTGTTGAAAGTGGCGGGTATCCGTCTACCCACTTTCCTCAAAACCAAAAAGGAAGGTGAGGAAAACGAAACGCTTTTCCCCACCTTCTTTACTTTTTTAGGGACTTTTTAGACAGCCCCTTTTTTTCTTACTCTTCCTCCTCAATAGGTCGATCCCAAAACTCAATTCCCTCATGCTCAATAAGTTGTTCCAGCAACTCTGTGAACGTGAGGTCTATGTCGATAGTATCGTCTGGTAGTATCGATCCAACCCATGTGAGGTAACCTTTGCCACTATGTATTCTGTCTTGATCCACACATATACAGCTATTTGAGATATCACTCCAAACGATAGGATAGTAAGGATGGTCGATGCTGTAGCCTTTCCAGTACCCAATGACGAGTTCGGTACTTAGCACATCATAACCCCCAGAGTTATGCTTGGCGCTCTTAAATAGTGTTGCACTTTTGTAGTGGCTTAAAAAACTGACGTAATCCTTTGGTAACTCAAACGATTTTAATTTCTCCTTTGTGCCTGTGATAGACTCGTTCGAGAAATAGAATGTAAATTGATATTCCTCGTTTTTGATATGCACGTTCCCGTCTACACTTGTCTTACTTCCCCTGATCTTACTAATGAGGGCTTCAAAAGGATTACTCACAGGATCACATCCTTCAATGAGAATAGGCACTTTCAATTGAATGACAGCCCAATTTTACATTAATTTCTTCGATAACTTCTCCACCAGTCAGTGACATCATCATGATACAAGGTGTACTCTATATGGACAAATCATGCAGGACAATAGCTCTTCCTTCCAAATATTTACATACAAGCACTCCTTCTGTAAAATATAGGAAGCTTGATGTTTCTTTTGTTATTGCTAAGGAGGAGTAGGTTTAATATGCAGGAAGGCAAAATAGTTCAACGATCATTACGTTCGGAAATTGAACATCACCTAAAAGAACGTGGTTACACACTGACTAAACTTGGCGAGATAACGGGTATTAATCAGGGAGTACTGAGCGACATCTTGAATCGAACTCCTTCTCGGGCTATGACGATTGGTCATCTAGACGCGCTTGCGGTAGCTTTTAAACAGGCTCTTGGATGGTTGTATGAGCTGTATGTAACGGAATGCTTCGTCGAGGGAAGAGTGTCTCGTTCACGAGTTATTCCCTATCTGGTTCGATGCGCAGAAATTGGCAGACAAGATTGCATCGAGTTAATTGTCCCTAACCTCTTGGAAAATCAGAAAAACCTGTCCATTCTGTTTTCGGTGGCAGAGAAGCTTTTTACAACTGGGAAACGAGAGGAGTCAATCCCGTTTTACCAGCTTGTAATTGAAGCTGAAAAAGACAGCCATGGTGATCGTTTTGTAATGTCTCAGTATCGACTTTTTCGTGCGGCACAGGGAGGAACTGATTCAGAGAAAAAATGGGAAGCAGTCATCCGTTTTAATCCTTATCGAAAGAGGCTGCCAGAAAATCATCAATTAGACGCGCTGCTACAGTTAGCAAACGTCTGCTTTACACTCCACAATTGGAAGGAGGTAGAACGATATGCAGATGAGTTAAGAGAGTTAGCAACTATAATCTACAATGAGGAAGTACAAAGATGGGAAATTGATGGTGTGGGCGGAATACTTGAAACAGAACGCCATCTCGTTGTTTATTATGGACAAGGATTCTTACTAAAAGGACTCGCATTACAATTACAAGAGCGATATGAAGAAGCGATCAGTTGTGTTCAAGAATATGCGGAACTGGGATGGTTTAAATTCCGTGATGAACTTGCTGAAATGGAAATTGAAAAGTTTCGAGGGTGGGCAAAAGCGAATCACTACACGTTGAATCTATTAATGGGGCGTACAGAACTACTTTCTGAGTATGTAAATCATCTAGCCAATAACCCACCAGAAATTTTGGCGGGTATGTTTACCATTATGGAGACGGCCAATAGATTCGGACTATCTGTAGATGACGTTGTGGAGCGTTTTTCTAAGGATATCGCTTGCTTTCAAGACTATGAAGATCCTTTTAGTCTTACCCGTCATCTTCATTTTCGGTATCATATAGCGATATATCAGCTTCATAAGGGGCGAATTGCTGAAGGTATTGCAGAAACACTACGCTGCCTTGCTTTAGCGAGCAGGATGAAGGAGCAAGAAAAGTTCCAAAGCTGTGTTGCTATGTTCTGGAAATATCGACATAGTGCTTCTGATCAGCAGATAAATGATTTTCAAAACATTTTGGAAGGGAGAAAAAAGTAATGCGAAATATGTTACTGCTACTTACTGTCCTATTCGGACTATCTCACGGAATGGTTGTACCAGATCATCAAGAGGTACGAAACGGTCATCACGTAATTATTAAGTATACCCATGGTGCAGGAGGCTAAGCTGTAGAAAAACACCCGAAAGGGTGTTTTTTATCATTCAAAATTTTTCAAAGGTCCGTTTACTGAATGTTGGTATATAGTTATAAATGTACATAAATTAATGTGCAAAAATGTCAAAAAAGGAGGTGAATCCCATAGGAGCTACTGCATATGAAAAGGGCGTTCCTCCCCATTACCAGGTTAAAGGAACGCCCGCAGGAGGAGCAGTTAAAGCTCCTATAAGTAAATGTACCACGCTACTCTTAGATCGGGAAGGAGGAACTTATCAGGAAATAGATCATTTAAAGAACATTGTGGAACAATTGCGGGAACAACTTGTGCAAATGTTTTTAGCAAAGAATGATTTGTTGGATGATGAAGTCGTGGAATTAAGTCAGCAATTGGATCAATACATTCTAGCAATTCAATCAAAAATGATGCTAAAAATTAGAAACTAAGGTGTTACAGAAGAAACTACAAATCTATCTACGATCAATATATACAAAATAGGTATATTCTACCCATTTTGAAATTTGGTAAAATTAGTATAATATAGAAATGTATTTGGAGGTTAGTATGAAAAAAGCACTTGCTCGCATTACAGCTCTTTCAACAGCCCTATTCACTCTCGCTTTATCGACTTCAATAAGTTTTGCTGCGAATGGTGACAGTAACACTACATTAAGCGGCGATGACTACGGGATTGCTCTGTACAAATCCAATATTCATGATGTGACCGACACTTCTGCTTATTTATGGGCTTATACTGAGGGAGAAGGAAGTGACCTCGCTAAAGTAAGAGTCTACTCTTATTTCTACGTGAATGGAAATCTCAAGCATCAAGACTACGATAATGGTACAGATTATGCATCAATTGATTACGAAGCTAATGTTAAAGCATTAATGAAAGCCAAAATCACATCGTCCCATTATGCCTACAACAAGATAGGTGATAAAGTGACGGAAACGTCTGAGAGAGAATATCCAAATTAAAGCATGTAGGAGGTATTTGAGGTTATGAAAAAACGCAGTATAGCAATTTCGGGTCTTGTTTTAGCTGGTGCAATTTTCGCAGGGAGCAGTCTATACGCAAGTGAAGATGTTGAGCAGTACGAAAAAGGAAATCAAATGAAAACGCTTAATTCCTTAGGGATCGAAGCAAAGTCCGATGATTTGGTAGCCATGAAAACTTTGACTGACGAAAATGGAAAAGAGTGGATTTATAACGAATTCACCAAAAGAGCGCCGCTAATGGATAAAATAGAAAATGAACGTTCTGTAGACGTGAAGGATGCCTTCATTGAAGTTCAGGACGAGATCATGCAGAAGCACGCAAAAGTAGGGGATACCATTCCAGTTATTCTTCTGGATGAAGAGTTAAAAGAAGGTTCTTTTTCGTTTAACAGAGAAGACGGTGAGGCTCTGATCTTCAAACTAAAATATAATGAAAAGAATGGAAAATGGGATTACGAGCAGGAAAGATAATCTCGAATTTGATTCAGTATGAACGTTGTACTACATGAAGCGAAGGAAAAGGCGACTCTAAAATTGATCGCATAACGTAAAAAAGCCCTCCTCGAGTTATTCCGAAGGAGGGCGTCGCCTTTTAGAATGCAGTTAAGATTAACTCAAAAGCCTTTTGGAGCGTTTGGACTTGTTCATCTGACAGTAGCCCGTACCCTGCTCCTACAATTGCAAGAGCTCCCCCGACGATCATGAAAACTCCCTGTTTCTTCTTGTTTGTTTTATCCATGTATTGTTTGAATTCGAGTGAATAGCGTTTTTGGTGCATAAAAAATCCCCCTCTGTTCTTCTGATACTAGCTTAACAAGATAAGGGGTACTAACTAAGAGCCAAAAGCGGCGCTGGGATTACCCCCAACTTACAGAAAAAAAGCTGAGAGCTTAGTCCCAGCTTTTTGGCAGTCATGCATTAGTCGTCCGATTAATCCTGAGGACGCACTATAAAAGGCGTCCTTTTTTCTTACTCTTCCTCCTCATGGAACGGAATCCAGAATTCCTTGCCCTCGTGTTCGATGAGTTGATCTAACCACTCAGTAAACGTCAGGTCTATGTCTATCGAGTTGTCGGGGTCAATCGTTTGAATCCATGTGAGGTATCCGCGCCCGCTGTGGAGTCTGTCCTGATCAACGCATACACAGCCTACTGAGTGGCTGCTCCAAACGATAGGATAGTACGGATGGTCGATACTATATCCTTTCCAGTATTCAATGACGAGTTTGGTACTTAATACATCGTAGCCCCCAGCGTTGTACTTTGCATCTTTAAATAGGGCTGCACTGCTGTAGCAGCTTAAAAAGCTGATGTAATCCTCTGGCAGCTCAAACGATTTTAGTTGCGACTTTATGTCCGTGATAGATTCGTTCGATGGGTAAAGCACAAATTTATGTTCTTCGTTTGTAATGTGCACGTTTCCTTCTATAGATGTCCTACTCCCCTTGATCTTACTAATGAGGGCTTCAAAAGGATTACTCACACGATCACATCCTTCAATGAGAGTAAGGACTGTCAATTGACATGCAGCTATCTAACAAATGGAAGAAAGGCTTCATCCCCGAAGAGGATTGACTCCTTCTACACGAACGAGTCAAGGGGGGCGCTTCGCCTCACGCCCCTGACTCGATTGGTTGCCAATAAGAGGTCCTAAGTAGGGAATGAAACTTTTTCATATATATAATTGTTTGAGTTTACTCGAAAATTTTGACAGACCCTCTACATGCTACCCGATGAACCCTTCGCCCATCCTGCGACTCTTTCATATCGTCTCTTCCTTAATAGTACCATCCTCGAAAACATGTTTCACATTAATAACGTTACCCTCTCCTTTATAATAATAACTAAATGTACTAACCTTTTCGTTATTATCAAATTCTACAAATAGCTGACCATCGAGCATCCCATTTTTCAAACCCTCTAGATCAACAATGTCAACATTCATTTTTTGTAGTGTCGTACCTCTCGGAATGAATTTATATTCTGTATTATTAGTGAAATCAAACCTCCATATTACTATATTCCTTTCAGGACTATTTACTTGCTCGTATTTTTCTCCAAACACCTCTTTTACTTGATTAGCATCTTGCCCAATAGCTAGCTTTGTGTTTATTGAATCGATTTTTGGGGGGGTATCATTACTCTGTTTAACAGGGACATTAGTCTCTTCTTCTGGTTTTTCTTGCTCTTTAATTTGAACTGCTTTCTCTTCATAACTATTGTTATCTTGGGTCCTAGAATCGGTTTGAACACAACCAACGTTTAACAAGAACACACAAACTAGTAGAAGCATTAACAATAGGAATTCTCTGGATTTTAACACCATTATCCCTCCTTGCGTAATTTGTAAATAGTTTTTTTCTCATTCTCTAATTAATTCTTTAGTTTTTCATTCAACGTAAAATGAAGACATCCTTCTCCTTTAGTATATTATTTGAGCTTCTTTACCCAATAGCCCGACAAACAATTCCCCTTTTGAATCATGCCCAAAAGCACATCACAACCCGCATAAATCCGAAGTAATTTTCCTCAGAAAAAATGCCCAACGGGCGGAGGAAAATGTCTCTGATCTCTTCTAATGGCAGTATCCTTCGTTTTGTGATAAACAAATTGAAAATCTATAGTTTCAACGAAGTGAAAACTATAGAATTAGATCTATTGTATAAGAAATATGACAAAATATCCTTTTTTTCCTAAAACAATCGTTTATTTTCCAAAATATAGTGTATTATGAAAATGGTGTAGAATATTGGAAGTATTATACACTAATATTATTTCAAGGAGAGTAAACATGTTAAATCACAAAAAAACAGTAGTATCTCTTGTTGCCACTGCCGTATTAGCTATATCTATACCTCTGAGTGCATCAGCAGCATGGTCAAATGTGAAAGCGGTCCCAAAAATTGGATGGCAGGGATCTAAAACATATTATAAAGCAGTTGCAACTACAACTGCTAAAATTAAAGGAAGCAAAGGCAGTAACGAACAATTATACTTAGCTGCTGAGCTTGCCAAGGATGCACAGTGGTATGATAGTAATACTGGATTGTATGAATCAAGTAGTGGTGAAGTAGAAGTGAAAAGTTCAAGAGAAGTCGATGCAGCTGAATGGAGAAATATAGGATCAGCGGCAATTTGGGACAAGAAAAAACTGGATTACATTGAATTTCATGAAATGGTAGATTTGGTAGACCACCCAGGAATCAAAAATGACAATATGAAACATTTAGCTGCCTATCAAGAATATAAAGATAAGGAAATTTCCAACCATTTAACAACCATTTACGAAGAGATACAAAATTCATTAAATATAAATACGGACGAGTATGATCTCTTTCAACGTTTTGATTTTACAATGGAAAATTCCACATTATCAATGAATGAGTACGGTAAGTTTATCAAGGCATTGCATGAATCAATTTACCAACCTAAAAAAATCGAAAGTGGTGATTCTATTCCGGGCATTTACTTACACCATGATAAATCTGAGATTTTTGTAGTATTTAAGTCTCAAGATGGTAACAATCATATTTATCAGTTCTTAAAAGACTCAGAAGGTAATTGGGACTTAGCAGAGAGCGAGGAAAGCCAAGGGAAGAAATTAAAGCAACTTGAACTTAAATCACAAGAAGAATTTATAAATGAGATATCTGAAAATTAATAATAAAACTTAAAATACCATAATTACGTATTTGGAGACTGAAAATAGCCAGTCTACAAGCAGACGCCTCTTGAAAAAGAGGCGTCTGCTGTTTTGAGTGCGCCCAGCATGGGCGATAGCTCTAGGGTGTAAGTCCCGAACGGGGGTTGGCTGTACCAAGAAAGAGATGGATTATTTCGTAATAAACGATATCCAAAAAAATATATAATCAGCTTATAATATCCAGATAACTAGGAGGGGAAAGTGATGAACAGGCTTCTCTTGCATATATTTATGACGGTGTTCTTAGTTGCTGTGCCTCTAACTATTCAAGCAAATGAGGTACAAAACATTCTAAACCATTCTCAAGTAGTTTCCTATGGCACTGACCCAGGGTGGTAAAATCAGATGTTTTGTTCTTGTGTAACAAAAGCACTTTGACAACTATTGCCAAGGTGCTTTTATTCATCTTCTCTGCACAAATATCCACAATACCTACTGAGACGAAAAGGATGCATCTGTCGAGAGCTAATCTAGGATATTACTTAGCGAATACTGCCACATCGGAAGCTTGTCTATTTTGCTCACACCACACATGTGGAGTACTGTACACTGTTAGTACGGAAAAATTAAAGCAAGATGCATTGGTGTCTAGACCCTTCCTAAATGTGGAAGGGTTATTTCGTAATAAATTGGATTCATAATGGAAGCGATAAGACTCTTAAGATATAAAGGGTGGAGTAATGTGGGAGATTGGAAAAGCATTAAAATAAACGGAATCGCAAAAATAGAAAAATTGGTGGCAGATGAAAGCTACCATCGTAACACTGAAGGTGGGCAGTACTTAACACACAAGCAGTTTTCTGAGATAAGTATGCCCACAGTTAAGAATTTGAAAAAAGGATCTTTCAATGTTTAAGTAATATTGATACCAAAAAAAGAGATCTAATTATTGATGAAAACAAAATAGAATACTTCTCTAACCGTATTGAAGAGGGATTTGACTTATATTTTACTAACGAAATATTAAAAACTGTGTTGTTTTATATGGGGTGGGTGACGAATGAAATGATTTGTTTTTCTTAATCGGATATAACCCTCGTTTGCTCGGTGAGAAATTTTCTAGAGTCCTTTTTGCGACAAAATTTGCTTGAAAAATATAACCTAATTCCCCTACGCTCGCCTCGTAACAAAGGTTAAACATCCCCAGTTACCATAATTTTTAATCCTAATTTACCTACCCTAGTTTTCTTTTGTTTTTCCAAATATATTTTATTTTCAAAAAAATCAAAAGATTATTGACAGTCAGAAAATTACAAGCTATCATTACCAGTATATACCATACATTCGCGAATATGGTATAAATAACAATTTATCGGAGGCATTATTATGAAAAAAATTACTGTGCAAAAAACCGAGCCTGTAAAATTGACTTCAGTAGCTAACACAATGTACGACTGCACATGTGAGCAGGCATAAAGATTTGTCAGTAACATGGAAAAGTGGGGCATTTGCCCCTCTTTTTCAATTATGAAGATAGCATGACACATCCGGGAGGAAAGTCATGAACGAAAATCGCATGATCCAATTACACCCGTTAACATTTCTGGAGGATAAGCAAGGAGTCCTGATTGGGCGGTTTGGGACGGATACGTTTGCTGTTTTTCCTGAGGATGGAGCAGCACTTGTACGAAAACTGCAAGAGGGCATGGGGGTTGCCGAAGCGCATTCCTGGTATCAAGATACCTATCACGATGAAGTGGACATGGATGATTTTTTGCAGACATTACGTGACCTGACATTTATTTGTGATATTGAGGAAAAAGAAACGAAAGCGCAGAAAGTATCGGGGCAATGGTTGGGTAAGCTAGCTTTTTCTCCACTTGGTTGGCTGATTTATGGTGCCATCATAACCTGTGCCTTGTGGTTGTTATACCAATATCCACAGATTCGTCCGGGTCGATTAAGCATCTTATTTTCCGAATACGCCATGGTGGTTTTTCTTGGCATGACGATCGGTCAGATTCCAGGGATCTTGTTTCATGAATGGATGCACATGCTTGCCGGACGAAGACTGGGTATCCCGTCAGAACTAAGTATAGGCAGAAGAATGTACTTTTTGGTCTTCACTTCTTCCATGCCAGGTATTTGGGGATTCCCAAAACGAAAGCGTGTTCTTCCATTTTTAGTTGGAATGTTCGGTGATATTTTGTGGTATTCCTTATTAGTGATCGTTGCTGGTGCAATTTGGATAAATACAGGTGAGAAGACAATCATAGCTGCATATTGTATGGGACTAGCATTTACAACACTGTTGCGTTTCTTCTGGCAATTTTATTTTCATCTTCAAACAGATATCTATTATTTAATGATTACGATGTTGGGGTGTGTAAATCTCCAGGAGGCTACACGTTCCCATTTGAAAAATATATGGTATGGACTAATTGGAAAAAAGAACAAGATGGTCGATATGTCCAAGTATACGGAACGGGATCATCAGGTAGCGAGATGGTACAGTTTTTTTTACGCAACTGGCTGGATGATGATGACAGGAATGATGCTCTATATGATTCCGGTCGCTATTCAACTTTTAACGAATATTTTTCTCTCCATATTTACAGGAGAAGATATGAAATTCTGGGATTCCGTTGTTTTCTTGTCTATAACGGGAGTCCAGTATGGAATTGTATTTTATCTATACCTAAAAGAGCGTAGAAACAAAAGGGAAATTCGGAATTTATCAATGGAACAGAGGGGATGAGTCGAAATGAAACAATCGATTACACACCAATGGCTGATTGGATCTCGACGCAGCGACCGAGAAAAGAAGTACTTCGAAGAGCAATACTCCACATGTTATGTCAGCAATTGTCATTGCAATCTTAGAGGACCCTATACAGGTACTGGTGACCTTCTGCGCCAGATTATTCCAGAAGCTTATTCGAAATGGCCAGACCTAATTTTATCACACTGCATCGAGATCTTATCCATAGCACCAGAACTGAAAGCAGTCATTCCTGTTAGTGTAGAAACACTTACCTCTCTTGCTATTCCGAAAGAGAGAACACGCTATTATTCGAAATTGCGTACACTTCGCATGTCGAATGGTTTGATCGATCTTTTATTGGCATTAGCGAATCGGGAACGAATGGGAAAATTGACCCTGGTTTTTGAAAATGTGCAGGCCTGTGATCAACTTGATGCAGAATTTATAAGTACACTTCTGCGTCGTGCGAAGTCTGACCTGATTCAGGTGATCGTAAGTTCAAGTGAAATAGCGGAAAATGAAGCCCTGAAAAAGTCGTTACAAACGTATACGGAGCCTACTACTATTCTTTCTGACATCGAACAAGAAATGGGGATAGTAAATCTATCTGACGAACAGCGACTTGAGCTAACGAAACGATACATATTTTCTGACTGCACATCAGATTGTGAGCAGGAATTGCTGGCCTATGAAGCAACTCCTATTGAAATTCGTCAGAGCCTTCACGAAGAGCGGGCCGAATCTCTTATAAAAGAAGAGCAGTGGTCACTGCACTTAGGCGCCATTCCGTTTCATCTGGAGCGCGGTACTTCTGAGAAATCAGCAAGCGAAGCGTTGTTTAAAGCAGTTAGTTATAGCATTAACATGGGTTTTTACGATGCGACTATCGATATGAGCCTACGTGGCCGGAAACTGACGAATTGGAGCAGCGAATTTGATAATAGCCGGTATTTTACAATGAAAATGGCTACGTCTCTGGCTGCATTGGGTGAAACTGATGATATACCGACGCTTTTAGGAGAAGTGTACGCAAACACTGATGATTTTAGAGTTCATATGCAAATTTCATATGGATTTTCGATGTACTATACGAGGCATCACCGAGAACGAGAACACGAGAAGGCGAGAGAATGGATACAAAAAGCCATTGATTTGGCAGAATTGATTGAAGATGAAAAAGAACGTGCATTTCAACAAGTATTTAACCAAAATGGATTGGCTTTAGTAGAGTTACATATGGATAATCCTGAAGAAGCGCTTCGATTGGTTACGGAAGGATGGCAAAGGTTAAATCAGGCTCTTGCTCCTGATGAACATATGTTGCATCGCTCGGTGTTGCTTCATAATAAAGGGCTGATTTACGTAGCTTTAAAAAGGTTTGAAGAAGCAGCTGAAACATTTAGCCAAGTGATACAGATTGATTCCAATTATCCAGAATATTACTTTGATCGTGGAAACCTTTATAGCCGAATGGGGCGACTGGATGAAGCCATTGAAGATTATAACCAAGCGATAAAGCTTAGTCCTCCGTTTCCAGAGGTTTATTTCAATCGAGCTACTGCCTTCAATCGTCTTGGAGATGTGGAGAAAGCAATGGCGGACTATGACTACTTGCTTGATATAGACCCAGAAAATCTTGATGGATTACTTAACAGAGCTACATTATTGTATCAAGTGGAGAAATTCGAAATGGCCCGAAAAGATGCTGAATTCGGTTTAGAAATAGAGCCTGATCATGCGCGGCTCCTGTGTACACTAGGTTTAATTGAAATGTCGGATGGCAATAATGATCAAGCACTAAAAACGTTTACCGCTGCCCTAAACAAGGATAGGGAAATGATGGCCGCTTGGACAAATAGGGCTGTCCTGTACTATGAGATGGGGGAGTATGACAGGGCCATAGCTGATCTAACTGAAGCTATTGCACTAGAGAAAAATGCAACCGTCCTTTACAACCGTGCATGGGTCTATGAAGCACAGGAGGAGTGGCAATTATCCATTTCCGATTATACAGAGGCCTTAGCGTTTTCTGATGCAGACGAACAAGATATTTACTATCGGAGAGGTTTGTGTTTTATCAAAATGGGTGATAGGGAACTTGGCAGGGAAGATTGGAACAAGCATCTCATGTTTGGAGAATCACCGCATGTGAATGAAATGATGCAACTGTTACCCTCCCTGTTCGTTTCGAAATAATGAAATATTTTGTGGATAAGGGACTTCTTTTTAGGAGGAGTAGTGGGGGAAAAGGGCAGTAGCGCATATTGCCCCCCTCTCAAATTTTACTTCTTCTTGGCGGGTGACCATTTGAAGCCGCAATTCATACAGCCGTTTACGATTTCATTTCTACCGACAAAGCCAACAAGGATGCCGACAGGTATAGATAAACTGATTGAAATTTGACAAATTATCATAATAATAGCAAGAAGAATTTCAGTCAAATCATATGGTGATTTATTCATGAGTAATACCCATCCTATTAATGCCACTATTATAAGCAATAAGATAGGGAGCAACGCCATCCACCCAAGAGTTTTAAACAGGTTCACAAAGCTGTAGCCTTTCTTGTTGGCTACAATTTGCGGTGACTTACATTTGCGGCACAAAACAGTGTTAGGACTGTTCGTGCCGTTGTTTTGACTCCCAGCCGCTCCTTGGCTTGTTGCCCTATTTACCTGAGAGACAGCCGGCCTTGTTTGACCACCTACCGTCCTATTCGCTTGGTTGGTGGCTGACTTGTTGGGTTGATTAAGTGTTGTCCTAGAGGTACGTTGTTGCATTCTACGAACTCCTTTCTGACTGCAAATGCATGCAGGAATAAAGAACTATGACTAATTTCGACAAAGTTTTCCAAATCTCCTGTTTTTTAGCCGTATTTTGGAAAGAGAAACGGCTGAAGTCCTTGAAAAAAGGATTTCAGCCGTTTATTTTCCCAACTAATTAAATGTAATACCACCTGTTGGGTTTAATGTCGTTCCGCCAATTTCAACTTTAATTTCACTAGATAATGGAACATTGTATTCATCAATAACGGTTCTCCACCACTCCCAAGCAAGGCCGGTACATTCTTTCGCAAAAATCCTTATATTTTTTGCATTAGGTGGCAGAGGAATGACTGTATTGAAAGGAGCTGTTCTGTCTTGGTTGCTGCCTTCCCACGTTTTATGTGTTAGTATTTCTTCACCATTTTCATCATAGGAAACTTCATCCCAGGATACATCAAATTGAGCGACATACCAGCCATAGTGACCAAGCGATATTTTACCTTTCGAATATTCTGTAGCTGTAGTCTCAATATAATCTGTATTGTTATGAACGGCAGCAATTGCATTATCTTTTAAGAAAACACTTGTATAGGAGATTGGATAGGCTGGGTTCTTTAGGCTAAATTCCGCATTATCTTTAATGATATTACGGATTTCACTAAAGTCTTTTGTAACGACCTTGTTATGCTCTTGTGAATCTCCGCCTAATACTACAGCAGTAAAGGAACTGTCTTCATAGATATCCTTGTACTCGGCACTCGTTTCTACATTGGCAGTATTCTGAAGCAAGGCTTTAAATGCTGCTTTTACGTCTTTGCTCTTAGAGGTTGTTTCTAATTTCACATAAATGGTTCTACCATAAGCTACATTTGATACCATAACAGGTGGGGATTGATCATTTACCCCTTTGCGTTTTAAATCTTTAAAAGTAACACTATCATCAAAAAGATCTGATGGATCGTTAGGCAGTTCCGCACTTACCGTATAAAATATTTGTTTATATGCCGCCACCATCACTTTTTTCTCTCCACTAGAAATCGCATTAAAGTCAATTCCTAATGTAGAATCAAGATATTTAGCGTTAACATTCAGAGCACTTCCGATTTGAGATTTGCTATAAACCATTGATTCTGCATACTGCAATCGCGCAGGTAAAGTATGTGTTGCTGAATACTCATCGCTCCATTTAGATACAAGCTCATCTACTGCTCCAGACACATTACCGTATGTTGGATTATCCACAGTAATTGAATTTTCCTTTTTCAAACCTGGTAAATCAATACTAATAGTCAAAGGTTTTCTTGGTACCAGTAATACACTAGGTTTATTTTCTGTAAAAGCTTGATTGGCAAGTTGTAATGCTCCTGGGTAAGTGCGATTAGTCATAGAATCAATAATGGAAATATCGACTGGAGAAGTTGCAAGTGACTTCTTTTTACGTTCGATGACAATAAACTTACCTTTTGGATTGATTCCTTCTTTTGGAACAAAACTATCTATCTCATCACCACTTACTGCTAAAACTTCGTCATTATCATAGTCTAAGTCTGCTATACCGGTATTAATGTCATCGGCGTTGCTTGTTTCACTGACTAAACTAGAATCATCTGTTTCGGCAAAAGAGATAACTGGATAATTTACAGTAGCGAAAATAACAGATAGACTAGCGATTAATTTGAAAATTCTAGTATGATTTCGAATCTTCATAAGGTATCCTCCTTTGAGATGTAAGCATAACTTCAATCAGATATGCTCACAGTAAATATTTTCCGGAATACTAACTATATCGGTAGTTTCGGAAATAATCTTTAGATTTAACCAGAAAAAGTATATGGTGGGGCATATCTTACAGCTTGTTCATACGGTCTACTCCACACATGTGGACAGCGTTGCATGATTGGAAAATAAGGGTTTTTGATTAGATAGAAAGTGGATTGTTGACGAAAAAAGGAGTCGGCGAAAATGCCGACTCCTTACGTTTTCTTATCCCGTATCAAATTATGTACAAAGAAAAATAGCCGTTCGATTAGAACGGTAGATATCAATTACTGTACGCAGCTTAAATAGGCTGCACGTTAACGACAAAGATCGTGCAGCCCATGAAACCGCGCGACAAGTTGAATACATTCGGGGCCTGTGTTGCCAAATTCGAATCGTTGTAAAAGGGAAGGAAGCTGTGGCTTACAAGCATGTAAATGCAATAATTAACCGTAAATCAAATCCAGTTTGTCTCCAAGACCTACCCGTCCATCTAAAACCTGCAACTGACCTAGAACCTATAAAAACGGGGAAAAACCAGAATTGCTCTCCATTTACAAGCCAAAGATACGTAAAACGAAACAAACAACCTTCCATTGCTCTTGGATCAATTCTAAAGGGAGCGGGTTGTGGGGGGATGAACGATGGGGGAGGAGTTAACGGCTCTGGTACTTGCTGTGCTCCTGGCGGCTGACCCGGAGGTGGCCCTAGAGGTGGTCTAAATGCCATTAAAAATCTCTCCTTTTACAATGAATTCTCAACAGTGTATGTTCAATCGAAAAACAATGATTGGGCAGGCCACACCTATGGATGAGACTCGCGTATTACACTTAGCGAATCATGCATGATTACATTCCCGCGCGAGCTTATAAAAAAACTGCCCCTTCTTTTCGCTTGGGGCAGCCCATAAATTTAAAAAGTATTATATACATTTTCACATTCTTTCGCGGTCGGCTCATAAAAACAATGAAGCTTGTATCGTCCTACGTGCGGCTGATTATACCAGGTCGGCGGACAAGGCAGGGGATTTTGCGCCGTTCCCGGACGAAAATACCAAAGGGAGAATTTGCCCGGCCAATGCCGCTCCCCATTCACAGCCCGTCGTGCCAGACGGCGTTCTTTCTCTCTAGACCTTTGGTAGTACATACCATGTTGCAGAGCTTCAAACGCATGCGGCTGGTTGATCATTTGGGGAATGGTCCGTATTCCTTTAAAATCGGAGCAATTCGCTCTTATTCGGTTAATGCCAACGTTTCCAACAAGGAGCATGCCCATTTCGCCTTCACCCACAGCTTCGGCTCGAAGCAACCTTGCCAACATGTCAATATCACTACTCCTGGCTTTTACGACTGCCATCGGCTCACCTCTTTAGATTGTTCTAGGCACATCATATTGTAGACGGAACGGATATGTTACGCTTCAAGCTTGTTTTCAACCAATAGAAAAAGCCGCCCCCACGCAGATCAGCGAAAAGAGCGGCTACCAAACTAAGAACGTTCCTTAAAAATCCCAAACGGACGACCGACAGGAAGGAATACTTTGCCGAAGTGATTATTTAGCACCGCTGCCCCTGCACCGTAGAAGGAGAGAAGAGCGATACCCATCTCAGCATAAGCAGCAATTGGTTTGAATACGCCAGAAGCAATCCCGAAAGCATCAAAAGTCAGACCCACGAACAGGACGTCGATCAGTACGAAGATAAAGAACAATACTTTATGAGTCTCCATCGATCCAATCGTCATCAAAATGGAGAAGATGAGATATCCCGCGAAGGCAAAGCCGAGTTGTGCGCCGTCAGCATTTGTAGCGAGTGTCTCACCGAATACGCCGAGCTTGACAAGCCAGCTACTTGCGGTCGCGAACCAGAAGAACGCATATGCTCCAAAAGCGGTCGTCCCGAATGTGTTGTTGTGCTTCGCATCGAGGATAGATGCGTAGAGTTGGGCAAATGCACCGAGGAAGATTGCCCAAGGGATCACGAGTCCAAGACCCTCTGTCAGTCCAAGCTTTTGCGAAGAAGCTACGAACGTAACGATAGCCAGTCCGAACAAACCGATCGCGCTAGGATCGGCTGTGACGATTTTGACGTTAGTATGTTGTTGATTGTTCATGATAGTAGTAATAGCCTCCAATGAGATCAGGATATACCTGTAAAAGAATTTGACATTCTGCCGATAGCAGAACAGCACTGATATATTCTAATCGAAAATATACTCGACGCATAGATGGAGAATGAGCAAAAGTAAGAGGACTGTCTTAAGTAGAAATTGATCTTCTACCTAAGACAGTCCTCCTTGATTGCTTCAAAGTCATCAGTCCTTATTTCCAAATGAGCCATACGGCGTCAAGCGCAGGAGATCTTCCTGTCTTTTTGGCAATATCGATAACGGGATCCGGTATGCCATTTCGATAATTTTGCTTGCGACCTCAGCGCCGTTGGTAGGGATAAGACGAAAGCTTTTTTGAATAACCTCTTTATTTGCTAAAGCATGCTCAATCTTTGGTACAATCTCTTCTGGTTCCTGGATCGATACCGTATCACTGTTAGCTATTTCTCGCAGCATATCTATTTTTTGCTCGCGTTCCGCATCATCCGGCGGAAGGAAAAGCAAGGGGGTTCCTGTTGAGATGCAATCTCCTAAAATGCCCATGCCCGGTTTGCTAATGACCAGACTGGCCGCCTGTACAAGATTTTTGCCATTCGGGATGAGAGGGGCTTTGATGATCCTTTCATTGAATGGGTAATCTTCATCTGCCAATTGCCCAGCTACAACAAATCGATAACGGTCGGCAAGCGAGTTTATTTGATCATACCACTTCACGATCTGTTCATAACGGTTAGCGAGTCCTCCCCCCATGTGAACCAGAATAAACGACTCGTTCTGCTGAAGCCCTAATATGCGTCGCACCTCTTCCGGGGACTGGCTGATTTCCCTGGTGATTAAAGGAATAGGGATATAGATGCAGTTCATTTGCTGATGGGTCTCCTTAGGCGGAATTAGATTCATGTGCAGAAAGATATCGGATTGATTAGCGATTTCTACAATGCGATTTTTATATTCCTGCATCGGAGCTGAATCATTATTATCGATGATAAAGTCACTGTGATAGAGGGTCACGACCTTTGTGTTTCCACCGACTTTCCCCTCACTGCGAAATCGAGGCACATCGGAGCGCCAATCATTTATTAATAGTGTGGTTTGCTGACCATCCTCGAATTTTTTGGATTTAAAGGCTTTCAATTGGACGTCATTGTGCAGGTTTTTCGATAAATAGTCATGTGTTTCCCGAAAGGCAAACACGTGAATGGGAAGATGGTGTTGCTGCAATTTTTCCGTTATGCTAATGCATCTACCGAGATGGCCCATACCTCTGCCAACCACAAAGGAGATCATATTTCATCACCCTTTTAAATAGGTACTTTCTTGTTCCCTGTCTGGAGCTTGGACAAATTACCCCCATAGCGCTACTTGTGTGTTAAGGTCATTGCCGAATTCGAGTCGTTCTCTCAGCTTATATATTTTATGGGGATGGATGGAACATGCTCTAGTCGTATAACGGTTTTCTTACCGATCACAGAAAAAAGCGGCATCAGCGGAAGTCTGCAACTGTGAATTGTGCTCCCATCTAGAAATAATTAGGTATTTTCATCACACAAACCAACGCTGTCCATGAATAGTGTGTATATATAGCTCAATAAGGATATGGGGTGGGAGAATAGTGGGCACGATTCATATTGTAACAGCCGTTAATGATGGTTTTGCTATACATCTCGCAGTCATGTTATATTCCCTTTTTGAAAATAAGGTTTCTAAAAACCCAGTCATCGTTCACGTTATTGACAGTCAAGTCTCTGGGGAAAATAAATCCATCTTAACGAAAACTGTGAAACGATTCCATGCTCAAATCAAATATGTAACGATTGATCCGACCCTATATGATGGATTCCTCGTCCGTGATCATCTTACGCAGGAAACCTATCATCGAATTTCGATTCCAGACCTCTTGGACAAAGAGGTTGAAAAAGTGATTTATTTGGACAGTGATATCGTTATGAAAGAAGACATCACTCCATTATGGAACACCAATATTGATCATTACTTACTTGCAGCTGTGAAGGATTCTTGGCAAGGGGTAAACAAATTAAGACATGTCGACCTGTCTATTCCGGATGACTGTGATTACTTTAATGCGGGAGTATTAGTCATGAATTTGAAAAAATGGAGAGAGCATAACATCACGAATAAGATTTTGGATTACATGAAAAAGAACCAGAGTCTTATTCGTTATCCCAGTCAAGATCCGATGAATGCGATTCTTCATGATAATTGGCTTCAACTCGATACTAAGTGGAATTATCAGTCCAAGCATCTTTATAAAAGCAACCTGCGAATAGATCCGGCCATTATTCACTACACAGGGGAAGATAGTAAACCGTGGTTGAGTAAAAAGCATCCGCTTCGAGAGGAATATTTTAAATATCTCAAAAAAGTACAGAAGTTGAACTCCTTGTAGGCATCCGGCCTTCGGGGCTTCCAAATTAAATAAAACGGATGGAAATCCCTTCACATGGAGAAATGATGGCTGGAGGGATTTTTGTGTTTTTGAAACCCTTGGAATATAAGGGTTTACCCACAATGCTAAACATCTTTATATAAAATATTGAACAAATTATGAAATATTTGGATTTTAACTATTTTTACCAACCAACTAGCCTATAATGAAATGGAAACATTTTCTAATTGGATATTCTTTTGGAGGTGGAGGTAGTGGCACGCGTACTGTATGTTACGATTCCAGCAGATGGTCACGTCAATCCTACATTGGGATTAGTGAAGCAGCTAGTCGACAACGGAGAAGAAGTCGTCTATATGTGCTCAGAAGAATATCGGGATAGGCTTGCCCAGACTGGGGCGCAATTCCGCGCGTATCAATTGGATGAACAAGTATCTCGTGATTTAGGTTTTAACCCAACAGAATTCAAACACCCGCTTCATTTCACTGATTTTATGCTGCGAGGCATTATTGAACCCCGCATTCCCGAGATTCTCACGCAGATAGAAAACGAATCATTTGATTACCTGATTTTTGACTCCTTGTTTGGTTGGGGAGGGGCGATTTTAGGGGAGAAGTTAGGAATCCCGACGATCTGCTCCGTAACCAACCTGGCATTTGCTGAACCGCTCAGCCATATTGTTGAAGTGTTTGATGCAAGCGATACTGTAGATGTGGATGCACTTTATGAACGAGTGACGCAGACTGCACAGAGCATCGCTCGTGTATGCAACGTAGCCGTGCCTGCCATTGAAGATATTACCCGCCAGTATGGGGACATGAAGATTGTCTTTACCAGCCGTGAATTCCAACCAGATGCTGACAAACTGGACGATAGCTACATTTTTACAGGACCGTCGATTACTTCGCGCCCTGATTCTCCTTCGTTTCCGTTTAAAAAGCTTCGTACTCTATACGATAAGGTCGTATACATTTCCATGGGCAGTATTTTGACCAAGGATGTGGAATTGTACAAACTGTGCTTTGCAGCCTTTCAAGATATTCCGGCTCAATTCGTACTATCTTGCGGAAAAGATACGGAGCTGGAGTCGCTCGGAGACCATATTCCACCCAACTTCATCGTTGAGCCGTACGTTCCGCAACTGGAAGTGCTCCAGCAAGCCGATGCTTTTATTACGCATGCTGGCATGAACAGTACGAGTGAGGCTCTCTATTTTCATGTGCCACTCGTCATGATTCCATTAAGCTCCGATCAACCGATTGTGGCGAAGCGGGTGGAGGAGCTAGGAGCGGGTATTATGTTAGATAGAGGCCTGCTTACACCGACAGCTTTGAAGGATGCTTTGTTGCAAGTGTTGAACGAATCCACCTATAAAGAGCGTGCGATACAGGTAGGGGACTCCTTGCGTAACGCTGGCGGATACCAAGAAGCTGCAAGACGTATCATGTCTTTGTATTCCGTGCCGAAATAAAAATGAAAAGCTTCTTGCCTCATCATGAGCGGCAAGAAGCTTTTTTGACTATAATTTCTTCCAAATGTTGAAGTTGAGCCATTCCTCTTGAAACACGTCCTGCCCTTTCAGGTTGAGCAACGGACCAAACCACAGCTTGAAATCCTTGTTCTTCTCAAAATGCTCCGCTGGAACCAAAATGACCAGCATGCTCTCCACACTTTCACCTGCTTTTAACTCGTCCTTGACTGTGGGGGTCAATCCGTTCGCGGCTTTTACAGTAGCTTTGGAATCGGGCAAATCAAGCGTCGCTTGCAAGCTGCTGACTTTAACCGTTTGCGCCGAGGTATTATCGACTCGGTACTTGGCTGTCAGGGCGACAATTCCTTTATCGCTGAACCCTTGAAAAGACTTAACGTAAGCAGGCTCAATCGTCAGCTTTGCCCATTGATACCCTTGCAGTGTAATTTTGATGTTGTCATACTGATCGCTCTTGTTTGGCTTAAAGGTAAAGAGTACTTGTTTTTTTGCGATTTTTTTGGTGGTGAGAAAATCAGTATAAGGCGGTTCAGGAGGCAGAGGTTTAGCGGCGTTACCATCCGCGAGCAAAAAGTCGCGTCCGCCGATACGCAGCATCTTGGGACTTGGCTGTTCAGGTAGGAAAAATAGGAGCTTTTTTGTTTTGCCATCCTTATAAGTTAGAGAGAGAGTATAGTTTACGATCTGATAGGTTCCGGATGCTTTGGACTCCGATCCGACGCTAGTAGAAGCACCAGAATTATCTCCTGTACTGGAACCATCTGTGGTGACGCCCACGAAGCTACTGTCCACAAAGGTACCGTCTTTATTGAATACATAGGTGATCGAGCTTGCATAGCCAGTACCAAGAACGTTGGAGGAATAGCTGAAGGACTCGTACTTGCCCTGAAGCTTTAGCCCAGTGGAGGGTGTATACTTTATAAATTTTCCACCGTTGATCTCCAGCTCGGTTGCTGATTTGATTTTGAACGTATACGATTTTCCGTTACTGAGCGTGAGTTTGTTTCCTTTGATTTGATACGTTAGACATTTATCTTTACTGCAATTGAGTGCATCAATTCCGCCATCTGGGAATGTTGTTGCCACCTGCTTATCGTTGATGAAGTAAAAATACTCCCAGCACAACGAGGAGCATCCTCTTGCTCCGCCCACATCCATTTCCCATTTTGCATAAAAGCCTTTGGGGGCAATTTTGGCTGCGGCTACAACATTTGTGTTTGTGGATGCTTCAGTTCCCTTGCCCTGTGCCCCTTCTAGGGATGGCACAAAGAGCAACAGTATGGCAGAGAGCATCATTACGCTGATCACCCAAAGGAATATTTTCTTCTTCCTGACTGCTAACAATAGGCAACCCTCCATTTTCCTCTCGATGGATAGAAGACAGGTGAACTGGCGAAATTCCGTTCATTTTATTCATGGGATAACGGGAACAGACCTAGTTTCGAGGAATTTATATGTGATCAGGTGGTGTTATTCGTGTGACGTAGTGTCATAATAGAAGGATGATAGTCAGAAGGAGATAGATTCGATTGAATAATACTGAAATCAAAAACGAGTTTCCCCAAAACTTTGAGGAATTAAAGAAAGCTGCTAATCGAACATCGAATTGGAGAGAACGCTTAGAGGCTGTTGAAGAATTAGGGCAGTGGAAGCATGAGCAAACGATTCAATTACTGAAGCGTATCGTGGAAAATGATACGGTGTACAAAGTGCAAGAGACTGCTTTTCATAAACTGAAAGCCTTTGGGGAAGGGGTTCGATTACCTGCTCAGAAAAAAGGCGACTTGATCAAAGGAGCAACGAAAGCCTTGGTAAGAATTAAGAAAAGCTTGCCAAAAGGCCATACGATTGAGGAGTTCAAAGAGAAACTGCAAAAAATGAGAAGCGATATCTATGATACGTATGAGGGAGAAAAAGGTGCTGATTTTGAGCAGTGGCTGGAAAGCACTTGGGTCTCGTTATAGAAGAAGCAATAGAAGTAACATAGGGTTGAAATGGGCTGTTCCACTGTAGTGGGACAGCCTTTTTACGAGGTTAGCGGGCGTACAGAACAGCTTCAAGGTTAGATGTAACCCATAAATGTATGTCGCATAGATTATTTTCATAAAAAGGTACTGGAGTGTTCTCCTATGATAACGAGTATCCCGCAAAATTGTATGAATACGTGGGCAATAGCAACGACAACGTACGGAGTGAAACATAGTATCAAAATTACCGATGCGACACATTTAGGACAAAAAAAATTGTACGTATATATTAAAGCGAGTGAAATAAGATCTACCGAGTATGCGAAAACCGGTGAAACTCGGTTAACTACTTGCGGACCACAACTTTTTCCAACGCAATGTACCAATAGAGAGGTTTCTGTGACGTTTAAAAATGGTGGGGCCATCTGGTTTTGGCCAACAAGCATTTGACTATGTAGAATGTCCAAAACCATTAACCGGTACATGGAAAACAGATTTTGGCACACTGACCTTATCTCAGTCAGGGTACCTTGTTACAGGGACCTATACTTATCACAACGGCACACTCAAGGGCGTTCTTAGCCATAACACATTGATTGGAAGATGGAATGATTCTTCCGTGGAAGGAAAGTTTATATTTGAGTTTTCCCTTGATAGAAATTCATTTCAAGGAAGATACGGTAGAGGTGAAAGCGAACCAAGCAATAGCAATCCATGGAATGGTACTCGTATTAGTTAGTACAAATGCAGAGAATGTTGCCCTGTTGATGCGCATGACATCAGAATAGTAAGGAATAATAACAAGGATCAACCCTACGCATGTGGCAAGAGAAGTAGCCAGAGCTGAACACAGATCGAAATGGGGCAATAGAAGAAAATGAAATTAGTAGGATATAGTAACTTGATTCTTTATAGCCTTGCTGTGGGAGGCGTTACAGGGTTTCTAACATGGAGTTTTTTAGCGATTGTTTCGTTAACGACTCACTTTTTATGGATTGATTTACCCAATGTGATTGCTGCTGAAAATTGGACCTTAATCGTGTGTATGGTTGGCGGTGTTTTGGTAGGCATATGTCAAAAGTACTTTGGTAATTACCCACGTAAAATGGATGATGTCGTGGCAGAATTCAAGGAAACGAAAAGAATTGACTATCATTCAGGATATAAGAGCGCTATAACGGCAATTTGTGTTCTGTCCTTTGGTGCTAGTCTTGGTCCCGAGGCGGCTTTGGTTGGCATTGTGGGAGGGCTTGCCACATGGGCAGGAGATGTCATTAAATCCCTCGTCAAGAAAAAAACAGTCTTTAATGAACATGGCGATATTATGATTGAGTATAGTGTAGAGGCTACCATTGGCATGATCTTTAGGACACCGCTATATGGAGCGTCTACATTCTTTGAAGATAGAGAAGATTCCAGACGTATTAAGCTCATAAAGACACTGGTTTATTCAGTAACAACTGTTGCAGGGTTTTTCGTATTTATTCTTTTATCCAAAATCGATGACAGACAATTTTCGTTAGCGGATTTTGGTTCAGCAGAATTAGGCGGACATGAAATCATAGCTATCATTCCATTGATCCTTTTAGGAGTCTTGCTCGGAAAGGTATATGAGTTTTTTGGATATATTCTCCCTACGATACTTCAACCACTTGAAAAATATAAGATAATAAAAGCTGTTATCGGTGGGGGAGTACTCGGGGGAATCGGAACTGTTCTTCCGATTACTTTATTTTCGGGGGAGCATCAGCTGACAGATTTAGTTGCAGAGTGGACCGATATGTCCATTTATTTGTTAGTGGCAATCGGAATTGTTAAGCTGTTCTTAACAGAGGTTTGTTTAGCCACTGGCTGGCGTGGGGGGCATATCTTTCCTGTTATTTTTGCAGGAGTAAGTATCGGATACGCCATGTCATTGCTATTTCCAATCGATCCAGTAACATCGGTCGCTATCGTCACGACTTCCCTCACAAGTGCAGTACTCCAAAAGCCACTAGCCGTATTATTGATTTTAATCATGATCTTCCAGGTCAAGCTTTTTCTACCGATGATACTGGCAGCCTATTTGCCCATGTATTTACGAAAGATGATACGAAGATTGCTTCCAGTCACAAAAACAGATCCATAAAGTTTTGGATCTGTTTTTTATATTTATTGATTTAACTCAGGAACAACAGGTGTTTCAGCTGGTGTTTCAGCTAACATAATGGTCCTTGCCAGTGCGTTCGTCTCTAGCTGTAAGTCTACTTGGAGTCCTTCTAACTCTTCGCGTAATGTTCTGATTTGAGTGATGAGACTATTGAGGGCGAACGTGATGGCGATGAGATCATCTTCTTTTTCGCTTTGCGCTTTATTTGGATCAGTCAGTACATTGATTAGCGCAGCAAAACCGAATGTAGCTTGCGTTTCTAAATTGATAATCGCTCTTTGAGTGGCCCGAATGCTTGTTGCTGTAGCAAAAATGTCTACAAAAGGCTACTTTGAAAGTCAGTCAGTATGCAAATTTTCCTCCCTTCATGTCAGCAGCTGTCTAATGACGGCTAGTGTTTGTCGTAATTGATCGTTAATATCCTCGAAATCATAAGTATCAAGCTAGGTAGTCCAATTTTTGAGAGTCCTAGATTTGCGCCAAAAAGAAGCCCTGCCACTTTTTGAAAGTGCAGGACTTCTTCTTTTGCTTCTTATTTCAAATCCTTACCGACTTTAATCACATACATCTGCGTCGGATTGCTATTGATTTTAATCTTACCCTTCTCGTCATAGCCATCTACACCGAAATCATTATCATTCACAATGGCAATCGTGTTTTTATCCACAATCGCTAATCCTTCTAGCTTTTCATGCGGATAATTCAATTTGGCTACATCCACCAGCAATTCCTTGGAAACAGGCACAATTCCCTTCTCTTTCACTTGGGCAACGGTGAGTTTTTCGAAGTCCTGCTCACTTGTTGACGTACCGAGCAAATTGGTTGCTTTCGAAAAATCTGCTTTGTAAATACGCTTAAGCTGTGCGTTTGCACCGGCATTTTTGTCTCGCTCGTCAATGAGTAAAACATCCTGACTGAGTGCAGCCAAGTCGCTGATAACGACGTCTTTCTGTTTCACTTTCACGAAATCTTTCGCGTTCTCTGCGATGTACATGTACTCGCCTACGACTTTTTTGGTGGCGAGATCCATTTTTAAAATGCGCAAATTACGGGAAGCTTCGCCTGTCTTTTTATCAGGGAGTGCCATCGGACTTTGAATCGAAGTATACAAGAACTTACCATCTGGCGAGATCGTGACACCTTCGAAGCCACGGTTTGCAATGCGTTTGGAATAGACGGCTGGCAGCGTATCAAAAATCTCCATCTTTGCACCTGCGGCAACCAGGGCTTCTTTGGCGCCCTTTGGTACATAGCGGCCCAGGATTGTGCCGTCACGCTTTACTTGAATGATGGATGGACGGTATTCGTCGGATAACCAAAAAGTATCGTCGGTCGGATTGTAAGCGATACCTTCCAAATCCAAACCATCTGGATCGTAACTAATCTTCTTTGTTCCCGTTACATCGTAGGGAACTTCATCAGGGCCAGCGAGGTTCGGCAATCCACTAATATAGTTCGTTTTCGTAAAAGCGTTGATCTTGCCCTGTGGCAAATGCAGCTTGATGGTTTCCAAAACGTGAATGTTTCCATTCTCCACTTTTATTTTGTACAAGCGTGGTGTGTAGTTTTGGTCAGGGAAGGTACGCAGCTCGTCCTTGCCATATTGCCCATTTGGTCCACGGTCAGCCAATGTATAAAAAATAGAAGGAGGATCGTTAGGGAGATGCACCAGACCGGAGAAGCCGCCTTCTTTAATACCTTCAGTGAGCGCAGGAGGATTTTTCCATTCGTGAATTTCGGCTACAACGGGTGCTCCCGTTACATTTTGAGTGGCACCTGCTCCTTGTGTTCCGATCAAGGATAGAGCCGCAATTGTTGCGATCAGCAAGCTTTTCTTTTGAAAGTGAATCTTCATGATATCCCTCCGAATAAAAAGACGACGTAATGAACCGCTTTTGTTAGACTACCCGATCTATATTGGGAAAATATGAAGCTGAAATGTTGGTTTTGTAAAAAATGACAACAAACTAATAAATTCTGAATAATCGTAAAACTAAATTGACACACGCTCTTTTGATCTTATAAAATGCAAGGAAGGATTGAGGACTAGCTATAGCTGAGGAGAGATGAGCATGTCAATGACAGAACAGACAAAAAAGGGATATTTCGGTGAGTTCGGAGGAAGCTTTGTACCTCCACAATTACAGGAAGTATTGGATTATTTGGCCGAACAATTTGAAAGATATAAAGATGATGAGGAATTTATCGAAGAGTACAAGTATTATCTGAAAGAATATATAGGTCGGGAAAATCCGTTGACGTTTGCTCGTCATTTAACTGCAAAACTCGGCGGTGCCAAAATTTATCTAAAGCGAGAAGATTTAAACCATACTGGTGCCCATAAGATCAATAATGTCATCGGTCAAATCCTTCTGGCAAAGCGAATGGGTGCACAGCGTATTATTGCTGAGACGGGTGCAGGACAGCATGGAGTTGCTACTGCGACGGTTTGCGCGATGTTTGACATGGAATGCGTGATCTATATGGGCGCGGAGGATACGAAAAGACAAGCATTAAATGTATTTCGCATGGAGCTTTTAGGGGCAAAAGTGGTAGCGGTGTCCAAAGGGCAAGGAAGGCTGAAGGATGCGGTTGATGAAGCGCTGAATGATTTGGTTCAAAACTACCAGAACACGTTCTATCTATTAGGATCTGCGGTTGGTCCGCATCCGTTCCCTACGATGGTAAAGTATTTTCAATCGATTATCAGTGAAGAATCCAAGCGACAAATCTTAGAAAAAGAAGGTCGCTTGCCAGATGCGGTCATCGCTGCAGTTGGTGGGGGCAGTAACGCGATTGGAGCTTTTGCCCATTATATAGAGGAGCCATCCGTACGTCTGATTGGTGTTGAGCCTGATCAGGCACCTACCTTGACCAAAGGGGTTCCAGCCGTCATTCATGGTTTTAAATGCCTCGTATTGCTGGACGAAAATGGAGAACCTCAAAAAACGTATTCGATTGCTGCCGGGTTGGACTATCCTGGAATTGGCCCAGAGCATAGCCAGCTAAAAGTCAGTGGACGAGCGGAATATTACACGGTGACGAATGACGAAGTGTTGGCGGCTTTTCAAGAACTATCGAGAACAGAAGGGATCATTCCCGCCTTGGAAAGCGCACATGCCATTGCGTATGCCTTGCAGGTGGCTCCCACTCTTTCACCGGAACAGATCCTGATTGTTAATCTTTCAGGACGAGGTGACAAAGACGTAGAGCAAGTTTTCCATCTGTTAAACAAATAAAGTGATAGAGAGGCTATCGCCAAAGTAGATTTTCTACTGGAGGATAGTCTCTCTTTTTTGTCCTTCAGCTGTGTTGTTCATAATGGTTATATATTTTTTAGTGAAACTTTAGTATTATTTTTTGAAGGGTTCCAAATAATAGTGGTTTACTTGTACTTCTTACAAGTTCATGTATGAGATTGGAGATAATAATGATGAAGAAAAACATTTACTTTAACCATGATGGCGGCGTTGATGATTTAATTTCTTTATTCTTGCTGCTCCAAATGGACAATGTGAATCTGACGGGGGTATCCGTCATTCCAGCCGATTGCTACTTGGAACCAGCGATGTTTGCCAGCCGGAAAATCATTGATCGTTTCGGTAAAGGCGGTTTGGATGTAGCAGAGTCCAATTCCCGCGGGAAAAACCCTTTTCCAAAGGACTGGCGCATGCATGCATTTTATGTAGATGCACTGCCCTTGCTCAATGAATCAGGAGAAGTGATTACGCCAGTAGCGGACAAGCCTGCGCATCTTCACATTATTGAAACGCTGCGTGCAACAGAAGGAAAAACGACCTTGCTGTTTACGGGTCCTTTGACTGACCTTGCGCGTGCATTGGATATCGATCCAACTATCGAAGAAAAAGTAGAGCGCCTGGTGTGGATGGGCGGAACATTCCGTGAAGAAGGAAACGTGCATGAGCCTGAGCACGATGGAACAGCAGAGTGGAACGTATTCTGGGACCCGGAAGCAGCTGCTCGCGTATGGGAAAGCGGAATGGAGATTGATTTGGTCGCACTGGAGAGCACGAACCAAGTCCCACTGACACTGGATGTTCGTGAGCGCTGGGCAAAAGAGCGCAAGCATATCGGTGTAGATTTCTTGGGTCAATGCTATGCAATGGTGCCGCCACTCGTACACTTCTCGACCAACTCGACTTACTACCTGTGGGATGTATTAACCACAGCATTTGTTGGCAATAGTGATCTTGTAAAGGTGCAAACGGTTAACAGCATCGTCATTACAGAAGGGGCAAGCCAAGGCCGAACTGTTGAGACGGCTGACGGACGCCCTGTACAAGTGGTTTATGATGTAGATCGTGATGCATTCTTTGATTACATGACAGAATTAGCGAAAAAAGCGATCTAGAACAAAGCAAGTCATCTGAGATATCGACACAGCTGGCGATACAGAAAGGATACGTTCATGCAATACATTTGGGGAGTTCTCGGCATCCTGGGAATTTTTATAATAGCCATTGCGTTTTCGAAAAATCGGAGAGCGATTCATCCGAGGACGGTCATTGGTGCGTTTGCGATTCAGTTTATTTTTGCTTTGGTCGTACTGAAATGGGATTTTGGGAAAAAGCTTCTGGAGTACTTAGCGTCGATCGTTCAAAGCATCATTGATTCGACGAATGCCGGAATTCAGTTCTTGTTTGGTGGGATACTCGGTGCACAGAATGCAGGCTTTACATTTGCCCTGCAAGTATTGCCGATCATTATCTTCTTCTCTTCCTTAATTTCGGTCCTGTATTATCTCGGAATCATGCAGTGGGCTACGAAAATTATTGGTGGATTTTTGTCTCGGGTGCTCAAAACGAGCGAAACCGAATCCATGTCAGCCTCTGCAAATATTTTCTTGGGTCCGATTGAAGCGCCACTTGTCGTAAAGCCTTATATTGAGAAAATGACCAAGTCCGAGCTGTTTGCTGTAATGACAGGCGGACTGGCGTGCGTTTCGGGTTCGGTTATCGGTGGGTATGCGATGCTTGGTGTTCCGATTGAATATTTGCTGGCGGCAGCATTCATGGGAGCGCCGGGTGGTTTGTTGCTTGCGAAAATTATAATGCCGGAGACAGAACAGCCACACAGAGTGGAACATGTGGAAGTCATGAAAGATACGGAGTCCAGAAACGTCATCGATGCGGCTGCTCGGGGAGCTTCGGACGGCCTAAAAGTGGCTGCTGGTGTCGGTGCGCTGTTGCTCGCGTTTATCTCGTTGATTTTCTTGCTGAACTCGATTATTGGCTGGCTTGGCGGGTTAGTGGGAATAGAAGCGTTGACGCTTGAGCACATTTTAGGCTACCTGTTCGCACCGATTGCCTTTATGATCGGGGTTCCATGGGAGGAAGCGCTAAAAGCCGGTTCTTTCATCGGGCAAAAGATTGTCCTCAACGAATTTGTCGCGTACACGGCTTTTGCACCTGAGATTGCGAATTTGTCGCAAAAAAGCGTTGTGATCATCAGCTTCGCCCTTTGTGGCTTTGCCAATCTAGCTGCGCTGGCTATGGTCATTGGTGGCTTGGGCGGCTTTGCTCCGTCAAGAAGATCAGACCTTGCGGAGATGGGCTTGCGTGCAGTAGTTGCGGCAACCTTGGCGAATCTGTTGAGCGCAGCGATTGCGGGGATGCTCATTTAGATGAATTAGTAGAAATAAGTACGAGGGCTGGAGTGATCCATGCCCTCGTTTTTTGGTACTACGCGAAGTTAGTACTACTCGCTTTTTGATGCTGGTATGGAGGCAAGCTTCCATACCATTTTTCTATGGGGTGAATAAGGAGGAAAAAGAGTCATGTTGGAAAAATTAAGAAGTTAAATAATCTCAAAAGATGGAGCTGAAATCATGAACGTTGGCGTCCTTTTTAACCAGTTTCCCAATTTAAAATCAGAGCGTGTCACCTTGAAGAAAATCGAAGAGCAGCATGTGGATGAAGTATTTGAAATCTACAGCAATGACCATGTATTTGCATACTGCGGGATTATCCCCAAGCATAATAAAGCGACAGTGAAAAGTATGATCGGGCATTTTGAGAGAGACTATTTGAAAAAATCCAAGATCAAATGGGGGATATTCGCCAATGATAACCCCGATCACTTGCTTGGCATTATCGAAGCTTTCGACTTTCATCAAAAGGTAAACATGGTGACGATTGGCTACTTCTTGTCCGAAGCGCATTGGGGAAAAGGGATTGCGACGGAAGCGGTAAACATATTGCTCCACTTTTTGTTCATGGATGTCAACGTCAACAGAATACAGGCGGAAGTGATGCCTCCGAATGAGACCTCTAAGAAAGTATTGTTGAAGAATGGCTTCATGAAGGAAGGAACGCTTAGACAAGCAACGCTTTGGTCGGGCAAAGGAATCGTGGATGTAGAGATTTACGGAATGCTAAAAGAGGACTATGAAAAAAGCTAGGGGATGAATATAGCTCCTTCACCAGAATACACCGTTACCTGTAAAAGCCCTCCTATGTTACTATGATGGGTATGATCAATCATAGGCATCTGGAATGGGGAAAACATCTTGAAAACATTTAAGAAAGTCTATATAGAAATCACCAGCGTTTGCAATCTCGCCTGTACCTTTTGTCCGCCAACGGAGCGCAGTAAAAGTTTTATTAAAGTAGAAGACTTTGCGAAAAGGCTGGATGAGATCAAACCGCACACCGATTACATTTATTTGCACGTCAAAGGGGAACCGCTTCTCCATCCCAAAATCGATGAGCTGCTCGATATCAGTCATGAGAAAGGCTTCAAGGTCAATATCACCACAAATGGTACGCTGATTGCGAAAAATCGGCATAAATTGCTAGGCAAGCCTGCGCTCCGACAAATGAACTTCTCGCTTCACAGCTTTGACGGACATACCGGCTCAACCAACCGCGAAGGTTATTTGCGGGAGATTCTTTCATTTGTTCGGGAAGCTCAGGAGCATCAAGTGATTTTTTCTTTCCGTCTGTGGAATTTGACACAGGATAACGCCACGAACATTCAAAAGAGTAGAAACCGCCAGACGCTTGAAGTGATTGAGAAAGAATTTGGGCTGGACTATCGAATTGAAGAAAAAGTAGTGCCGGGCAGTGGGGTAAAAATCAATGATCGCGTCTATTTGAACCAAGATTACGAATTCCAGTGGCCGAGTCTAACAGCACCTGAGGATGATGGAAAAGGCTTTTGCCATGGATTGCGCACGCAGGCGGCGATTCTCGAAAATGGAACGGTTGTGCCGTGCTGTCTCGACGGGGAAGGGGTTATTAATCTAGGGAATATCAATCAGACCTCTTTCACTGATATTGTGGATGGCGAGCGGGCGAATAACCTGATAGATGGATTTTCTCGCAGGGAGGCTGTCGAGGAATTATGCAGAAGATGTGGGTACCGCCAGAGGTTTGGAGCATAGCAAAAGCAAAACGTCCGAGTCAAATGATTCGGACGTTTCTTCATTATTAGAAGGACACTACTATCAACGGCGGTGACGTCGACAGCGGAGGAAACAGAAACGACAGCGGCGACGACGGCGACGGAAGAAGGAACAAAAACGGCAGCGACGACGACGACGGCGGCGGCGACAACCACAACCACAACGATCATGATCGCGGTCAAAATCTTCGTCGAAGTCTCTATCGAAATCCCTTTCTATGTCTGTGTCACAATCTTTTTCAATCTCGTGTTTTTTTTCTCGATCATTACAACCACAAGACATACATCCACCTCCTTAGCGTTCATACAATATTTTATGAATGCCGCTTGGACATGACTGGACGAACTATAGGGGAAATAAGCTTGTTTTCAGACGCGGAAAAATGGCGAAAGCCGCTATCCTCCCACAATGTCATGGGCAAAAGTGATGGTAAAAACAAAAAAATAGCGGATCTCATAGCTAAAAGGAGCTAATGAGAACCACTATCTTTTTTTCTATGCCATATGAGCCAAGGTAGCCTGTATTACTTTGCAGATGTATCGTCGGAGTCTGTATCTTGGGCGGATTCGTTAGAGGCTTGAATGTCGTCAATGATAACGATTTTGCCTTCTTCTTGCCATTTTACTTCCGCGTTCAGTTGTTCACTGATGAAGCGCAGAGGCAGGAATACACGTCCATTTTTCAGTACAGGTGCAGTGTCCAGAGAAATGGTTTTCCCGTCTACAGTTGCTTCTTTTTTATCGAGGTACAGCGTGATAGATTTTTCGCCACGCGAAATTTCGACGGTACGAGTCTCTGGCTTCCAGTTTACTTCCGCTTTCAATGCGGAGCTGATAGCACGTACAGGCACCAAAGCTCTTCCACCTTGTACAAACGGTGCCACATCCGCTTTTACCTGATTTCCATCTACGAATGCTTTCACTTCTGTAGAGCCAGTATCCTCAAGGAGTTCTCCAAGCTTTTTGAATGGTGTGTAATCTCCTTTTTGGTACGTGCGCTGAAGAAGCTCAAGCTGTACATCCAAAGCTCCCTGTTTGTCAGTGGTTTTTTCCAGTTCAGCTACCAGCTGCTCGTATTTCGCTTTTTGATCTTCCGTGATTTCAGCAGCATGCTTGAGCTCTTGGCGAAGCTCGATCAGCTGTTTTTTCAATTTTACGTCTTTGATGTTGGTTTCTGTGCTTGCTTCGGTTGAGTCCTCATCGTCGCTATCAGTATCGGTATCAGATTCTTTGACAGAAGTTTCTTTCGATTTATCTTTTGCTTCTGCCTTTACTTCGGGCTTGCCGTTCCCATTTCCTTTGCTCTCCAGGTCAGCCGCCAGAGCAGCAGGTACACTTGTTGCGAGTAGAATAGCAACCAACGAAGTAGATATCGCTTTTTTCATTTGAATCTTCCTCCTTCTAGGTGTAAGTCTCATGAACTCGACATTCCAGACGGAGGAAAATATGAATATGTTGCATAGGTTTTGAGAAAATATTTTTATTTGTACGAGTGGATACCTTTCAGTGTCATTCCTTCCAAATCCCGTATCTTCCTTACACGTCCGATTACGATTCCCAGTAGCGCCACAAGTACGCCAGAGAGAACAAACAGAAAGCCAATTCCTCTGCCAGGCCCCGTTCCGATGATCTGCCCGACAGTTTGCCCAAGCAATTGATCTGGATAAAAAAGCGGGTTAAATACATGATCCGCTAAAAATCCTGCCGATCCAAATGCCAGTACGAACCCGATTTGCGAAATAGCCGTGATCATTGACCATACTCTGCCTTGCCGTTCATTCTCGACGTTCGTTCGGATGAGAACCTCAAGGCTCGTGTTCACAAAGGGAAGCGTGATGAAAAAGAGGAAGCCAAAAACCATAATCAGCCAAACGGAGGTGAACACACCCATCAGGGCATAAAATAAGCCAGCAACTACGAGAGAGAAGGACAGCATAAACACCTTTCTCTTTCCCATCCCGAAGAGTCCAATCAAAAGGCTGCTGACGAGCATGCCCGATGCAGATGCAGAGAGGGCAATACCGAGCGTCTTGGAATCAGTTAATGTCAGCATCATAGGCCCAAAAAGCGATTGCAGCAGCCCGATGTAAAAGCACACAACAGACATTAACAGAACTAACGAGAAAACCCCTTTCTTTGAAAGGAGATAGCGGAAGGCTTCAGACATTTCGCGAAAAAAGCTTTGTCTTTCATGTTTCTGGGGAGTGGCATCGTGTTTCATAATCATCAGCACGGCGCCGACAGCTAGAAGGAAGGTCATCATATCGATGAGTAAGACGAGCTGGATATTAAATGCACTGAGAAGAAACCCTGCAACGAGTGGAGAAATTAGATATTGAGCTGAACTTGCCAGTTGGATGAGCCCGCTTGCCTGTGAGTACATCTCTTCCGAAACCAGATCGGAGACGGCTGCTTTAAAGGCTGGGTTTAGAATAGCGGCAGAGATCGAGCTGATGCCGACCCCCAAATAGATGTGCCATAATTCCATACGTCCGGACAGCATGACAAGCCAGATGAACAAGATACCAGCTATGGAACCGAGATCGCCAATGATCATCATTTTCTTGCGGTCAAATCTGTCTGCCAGCACCCCGCTAAAGGGAAGTAAAAGGAAGGAGGGGAGAAAAGAAAAGAGAATGATTAACGAATAGCTCATGGTAGATTGGGTCTGTTGAAAAACAAAGACACCCAAGGCAAAAGCGGTAAGTCCACTTCCGATAGCTGAAAACAGCTGCCCTGACCAAATGATGAGGAATCTGCGAAAGGCTTTATCATGAGCGATCATTGTCTTTCCTCCTTTTCATCCATTATAGAAACGAGAAGGACCCCGGCGCAGCTCCTAGTGACCTTTCAATAATCACCTGCATGGCTTCTAATCGTTTTGTCTGCTCCTCGTGCTCCCAATGAAAAATGCCTGATTCCAACAAAAATTGTGAGCCAGCGAGGAGAAACTGAACAGTCTCCAAGGCATTCTCCACATGAAAGACGCCTTCTTGATTTCCTTGTTCAATGACTTGTGCAAGGGCAGGGGCAATTTTCAAGATAATGGCGATGTTCAGACGCTCGTGAAGCTCTCTGTTTTCAGGGCGATGCAAGCTTTCCATCCATTCTGCTTGCTTGTCGATGGGGTGGCTTTGGCTGCGCAGCATCTGGCGAACCTTCTCCATGACAGGTAAGGTAGCGTCATCTGCGATTTTTTTATATTCTTCGCAAAGTGTATCGACCATGGACTGGACAAATGCTTCGAGGATCTCTTCCTTCGATTTGAAGTAGTAATAAAAGGTTCCTTTCGCTACGCCCACCTTTTGAATGATCGCGTCCACGGTTGTATGGACATAACCCTGATTTCGAAATAGCTCCCCGGCAGCTTCCAATATTTCTGCTCGCCGTGTTGTGGGGTCTTTCACGATTCTTTTCATCGGCGCCTCCTTTGATTGTCAGTAAGTGGTTGGATACAGATTACCATATGACTGACCGTCAGTCTATAAGTACGTGAAAGAAAAGAGGAGCGAAAATCTCCTCTGTTCGGTATTAGGAATTTAGTAAGATGATGGCAAATATTCGTTATAATTTCTCGGCGATAATCGTGAAGGTTTTCGGGATCCCTTTATCAAAAACTTCCGAGGAAAGATTCGGGAGCTCTTCTAGCATTTTTAGGCACAGCCCTTTGCTTGCAATGGCCGTAACGATTTCCCCTAAGGTCCAATTGCGTAACATTACTTTTGATTCAGTGTCATTCATCCCGTTCGAAAGGAATTTGGAGAAAGCAATGTCCTTTTCCTCAAGTGAGGAGTCGAAATAATCGCCTGTTACTTTATGTTTGCGGATAGTAGCAGTCGTTCCGCGTGAGGAGATGAGTTTTGTGGATACCGGATGGAAATCTTGGAGGACGAGCACGCCGCCTTTTCGCAGGAGCGAGTTGACCACCTGGAATAATTCGGTTAAGTCCAAAAAGTAATGAAGAATACCGAATTCCATAAAAACGAGATCATACTCACCAGACAATGCATCTGGAGGTAGCTGCAATACATCCGAAACGATGTAAGTCAGGTCAACTTCGGCAGCTGCAGCCAGTTCTTTGGCGTACTGTTCATTCTCATAAGAGAAATCGGCGATGGTCACGTCGGCACCTAGCAAGGCAAGCGCAATGGCTTTGTTTCCATTTGAACCGAGTAAATTGATAATCTTCTTGCCGCGAATATCCCCCATGTGCTCATATACTTTACCGATTCGCTTTTGAGGGTCTTCTTTAATTTTGACCGCTGCCTCAACAGGTGTTCCAAAGCGTTTCAGCCACGCTTGATATGCCCCAGTGTTCCAAGCCGTTTTATTTAGTTGTGCTGTTTCCACAAATTCCCCTCCATAGAGTATTCCATTCAAAAATTGGCCCCGTATGTTGGTTACGAGGGCTTAGGTTATTTATCATACTGACACAGTGGATTCGTGTCTATATATTTTCGAAGTGTTAATTTTTCCATGTGTGATGTGAAAGTGAGAACAATTCGGGGCGAGATTCTACAATTGTGAAGCAAAGCAGGACAGTGGTAATATTGGGAAAAATATATACGTCCGCTTTTTATGCGGCCGAGGGTTTGTTCGACAGGAGGCAAGCTTCTTTGAAAATCAAAGTGTTGATCGCAGACGACAATTCGTTTATACGGGAAGGCATGAAAATCATCCTGACGAGCTTCGAGGAGTTTGAAGTAGTCGGGATTGTGGAGGATGGGTTCGAGGCGGTGACGTTTTGCAAACAGAACGAGGTAGACGTCGCGCTTTTGGACGTTCGGATGCCGAACATGAACGGAGTGGAAGCGACTCGTGTGCTGACTGCCGAGACTACGGTCAAACCGCTCATTTTGACCACATTCGACGATGACGAATTTGTCCTCGAAGCCATTCAAGCAGGGGCACGCGGCTATTTATTGAAAAACAATGATCCCAACCGCATTCGAGATGCCATCAAGAGTGTCTATAACAACCATCATGTGCTGCAGGATGTCGTCCTGGATAAGATCAAAATGAACCTGAATACAGGGAAGAACGCGACGGATACCGTGTCCACTACCGCTCCTCCCAAAGTGACAGGAGCCATCCCTACCGAAAGCAAAATCGATCAAAGCTTATTTACGGAACGGGAGCTCGATGTCATGAAGCAGATCGCCAAGGGACTATCGAACAAAGAAATCGCAAAGAAGCTGTATATTTCCGAGGGAACCGTTGCGAATTACATTACTTCCATCTTGAATAAAACAGCACTTGAACATCGTACGCAGATCGCCATCTATTATTTGACGGGCGAAACGAACATGTCTGATTGAAAGGAGGTCACAACCGATGGCGTTATGGACAATGGCGAATAAGACAGCGGTGCTTGGTTTTATCATCGTGACTTCTTTTCTTGCTCATCCCACTTCTGAAGTTGACCCGTGGCAAATTCTCGTGTACTTGTTGTATCTGGCTATCAATCTTACTATTCTCATTTTGAAACAGATGAATCATAAGCAATGGTTTGTTTGGCTATCCATCATGTTTGTGTTGGCGAGTGAATTCGTACTGGATCCGTTGTTTATGCTGCTCTTGCCAATCAACGTTTTAGAGCTAGCTTTTTTGGCAGGTAAGCACCGGGTGGTCGTATTTCTCTGTATGTTGTTGCCTTTGTTCATAGTGCCACCTGAATGGGTGCCCTTGTATTTATTAACGACCTTTCTTAGCTTTTTGCTGTATAGGAGTGGTAGCAGGCTAACTGACAAGCTCGGCAGGTTAGAAGCTGAACGGGAGAAGATGCGAGAGGATTTACAAAGCTTGACCCGCTCCTTAAACGAAAGCAGTGAATACTTCCGCCAGTCGACTTACACGATTCAACTGGAGGAGCGCAATCGCCTTTCTCAACAAATTCACGACGATGTGGGGCATGCGGTTGCAGGTGCGCTGATACAAATGGAAGCGTCGCGACTGCTGATGGCGACTGATCAAGACAAGGCATCCGAGCTGCTCCGCAATGCGATCACGATATCGAAGGAAGGACTGGAGCGAATCAGAGTGACTCTCAAGGAAGTAAAGCCTCGGTCGGAGGAGCTGGGAATCAATCGACTCCGGTCGTTTGTCGATGAGCTGTCTGCCAGAGAGACAGTGACAGCCACGCTTACTTTTGACGGAGACATTGACGTCATCTCACCGATTCAGTGGAAAATCATTCAGCAAAATGCGACGGAAGCGGTCACGAATGCACTCAAATATGCAAAGGCGACAGTGATTTCCCTAGAGGTACGGGTGCTGAATACATTCATAAAAGCAGTGGTCACAGACAATGGGGCCGGCGCAGAAAAGGTTGTAAAAGGGCTTGGCATTCTCGGGATGGAGGAGAGAGCTGCTTCCGCTGGTGGAACAGTGATTGTAGACGGTACGCGAGGCTTTAGCGTGACCACACTGCTGCCTTATCGCAACGAATGAAAAAGATCATGAGCAACAACATGAGAATTCTCATGTGCCGAGGGATGAACTTATGCACTGACATAGGGGCATCCTTTTTTATTACAATGCAGACATAACCACGAAGGGAGTGAGTTACGTGAGTCATGTATTGGAAATTCGTCAGTTAACGAAAAAATTCGGTGACTTCGTCGCCGTCGACAATATGTCTCTGAACGTACGTGAAGGAGAAATCTTTGGTTTCCTGGGGGCCAACGGAGCGGGAAAGAGCACGACCATCAACATGATCGCCTCCCTGTTGCGCGTAACAAAGGGTGAGATTACCCTGCTGGGAAAAAACATTGAGAAGCACAGCAAATTCGCCAAAATGAACATCGGTATCGTACCACAAGATATCGCCATCTACGAGGATATGACTGCCTATGAAAACGTGAGGTTTTTTGCTGGCTTGTACGGACTGCGTGGATCACTGCTTCGCGAACGGACGGAAGAGGCGCTTGAATTCGTAGGTCTCGGCGACAAAGCTAAAAGCTTTCCCAAAAACTTCTCTGGCGGGATGAAGCGTCGGTTAAACATCGCTTGCGCCATTGCCCATCGGCCGAAGCTGATCATCATGGACGAACCTACTGTCGGGATTGACCCTCATTCGCGCAATTATATCTTGAATTCGGTACGCAAGCTCAACGACATGGGCTGCACGATCATTTATACGAGCCATTACATGGAGGAAGTCGAAGAAATCTGCACCCGTATTGCCATCGTTGACCATGGAAAAGTCATCGCGGAAGGATCGAAGGAGGAGCTAAAAGCGATTATTACCGACGCGAAGGAAATTTGGATTGGCGTTCGGGCAGATGAACCGTTAAACCTCGAAGCTATTAAGGCGATTCCTGGTGTGAATGCGGTGCTTCAAGAAGAGAATACGATCAAAATCGTATCGAAAACGGAGATCAACAACCTGAACCGGATCATTCAACAATTCATTAAGGATCAGGTAGAAATCCGCTCCGTTGAAGAGCAAGCGCCGAATCTGGAGACTGTGTTCTTGACCTTAACTGGTCGAAACTTGCGAGACTAGAGGAGGGGCTTTGCCATGAATATATGGAGTATCGCTGTAAAAGAAATCAAGTCCAGCCTTCGCGAAAAGAGAACGTTCATGTTTATGCTAGCACTTCCCATCATCCTGATGCTGATATTAGGTTCCGCCCTTTCCAATGCATTCGACGATACGAGGACCGTAGGAGACATGCGCTTGCTGTATAAAAGCAACGGGACGGATGTGCAAATGTCTACGGCGTGGAACTTGTTTATAAAAGTATTGGGAGATAAAGGAGTGGAGGTCGCTCCAGTAAGTTCAGGCATGGACGGGCAGGAGGAAGTTCGCTCGGATCGCTATACGGGGTACGCAGTCGTCAGTGATGCGGGGATTGAGTTTTATGGAAGCAGTAAGAATGCGATAGGAAGCAATATCCTTGCGGGGATGCTAACCGTTTTTGCAGATCGGTACTCGCTCGCATCCGCAGCTTATCAGATAGATCCCGAATCTGCTTCGGCAATAGTCAAGGGTACTGGACAGCGTGATGATTTTATTCATGAAACGACCATGAATCCAAATAAAAAACCGGGGGCAATCGACTATTACGCGATTGCGATGACGACCATGATTGGGCTCTACTCGATGTTCTCTGCGAGTTATTTGTTCACCGGGGAGCGAACGAACAAAACGTCCACACGATTAATGGCAGCACCTGTCAGCAAAGGTGCCATTTTTACCGGAAAAATGATCGCCAGTACGTTCGTCAATTTGTTTTTCGTACTCGTCGTGTTCTTAGTCAGCAAGTTCGTGTTCCAAGCAGATTGGGGCAACCACTACGGAATGATTATCCTCGTACTTTTGACAGAGGTGTTGCTTGCAGTCAGCCTGGGTCTGGGGATTGGCTTTCTTTTCAAAGGGGAAGGAGTACGGGCAATCAACAATATTGTTACGCAAGTCGCCTCCTTTGTAGGCGGTGCCTATTTTCCCGTTGATCAATCAGCTGGTCTCTTCAGCCTCTTGTCCAAAGTCTCTCCCCTTCACTGGGCGAATACAGGTCTGATGCAAATCATCTACACAGACAATCCGAGAGGCGCATGGTTTGCGATTGCGATGAACGTGAGCATTGCCACGGCGTTCATCATCTTTTCTGTTATCACGATGCGCAGACGGGAGGGTGCTTTTGTATGAGTGAAATGCTATGGCTAATTCGGAAAACGCTGATGGAGACGTTTCGCAGTAAAAAAAGCTGGTTTACTTACTTGGGTTTGCCGATCTTAGGTGTTCTGCTGTCTCTTACCCTCTACAGCAATGCAGACAGCGGCACGATCCATGTCGGAATCATCAATCAAGATGGGGTCCAGACGATCACGCAGGACACGATTCGGTTTATCGAGAGATTGAATCATATTAAGGTCACAATCATCGACGAACAAACGATGCGTGAACAAATCGTTTCTGGTGAGCTGGATAGCGGAATTGTTTTCGAGTCAGGGTATGCTGCCAGTGTTCGGAAAGGGTCGCCAGCGCACTTGAATATGGTATCCGTAAAAGGTGAACAGGTTACTGCCTACGTGAAGGCCATGCTGCACAGTTATATCGGCAATCTTGCCGCGATTGGAAAAGCGGCACAAGCGGATGAGGCTAAGTTCACGAAGCTGTATACGGCATACCACGAGCAAAGCTACAAGCTCAATACGGTAACGCTGCAAGACACCTCGAACGTGACGCGTATGACGAATCAATCGATTGGGTTCCTCATTATGTTCATGATGTTTTCAGCGGTGAACATGTCGGAGATCATTTTAAAAGAAAAAGAGAATCGCACCTTTTTGCGACTCCTTTCTTCGCCGATGTCGGCTAGATCCTATGTATTTTCGAATATTATCGTCAGCATGTTTATTTTACTGCTGCAAATCATCGTGACCTTGCTCGTCATGAAAAACGTCTTCGGCATAGATGCAGGCGTCTCGTATGGTCAAATGATTCTGCCGTTGTTCGTGTTCGCGCTGGGGGCAATCGCACTTTCTCTGATGACCGTTGCCTTTGCGAAGAGTAGAGCAGGTGCCGGAGCGATTTCCAACCTGATCATTGTACCGACGTGCCTCCTGGCTGGCTGCTTCTTTCCAATGGAAATCATGCCGGACACCGTGCGCAAAATTTCAACATTCTTGCCCCAGCATTGGTTGCTCGATACGGTAAATAAGCTTCAACAAGGATACAGTCTGGGGAGCTTGTATTTGAACATGGCCATTTTGCTCGCATTCGCTACAGTTTTTGCCTTGATCGCCATCTATCGGTTTGGGCGGAATAACGATAGCAGACAGTTTGTGTGAGAAAAATAGGACTAAGTGAACTGTAATTTGACAAGGGATAATTCGAATCGTGTCGAAAGATGATCTTACTATGATAAAGCTAAGTACCCATAATCAGCGCAATTCAAAAGCACTCATAAGTAAGCATCTTGTCATTCTTCTCTTGTTTTTAGCATTTCTCCTAGGTCTTCGAACATTCTGGTTTTCGTTTCATGCGTTTCCAGAGCATCCGCGTGCGGTTCAAGGGGTTCTTGATATGCGCGGGTGGGACTTTGAAAATTCCCCGTCCATTTCACTGGATGGGGAATGGGAGTTTTTCCCTGAATCTTTGATCACGCATGAAGATTTCAAGCAATCATCGAATGACGAACGACAATTCCTTCAAGTGCCTGGCAATTGGAGCAGCGCTTTTTCCAGGGACTCTCCATCATCGTATGGTTATGGAACATACCGTTTACGGATCTTGGTCGATCAACCGCTAAATCAGCCATACACCTTATGGGTTCCGCAAGTGGAAGCATCTTCTACCGTAGAGGTTAACGGAGAGATATTAGCCAGAGGCGGAGTGCCTGCGACAACAGCGGAAGAGTACACGCCGCGGAAGTCATCCTTCACGGTTACGTACATTGCAGGTGATGCAAAGGTCATTGAAGTGCTTGTCCGAACGGCCAACTTTCATAATCCACTCGAAGGGGGCATCGTCAGATCGATTTACTTCGGGTCGCAGGCCGCTGTTGACACCGAACGTTGGTATTCTATCGGCTTCCAGATGACAACCTTCCTCATCTTGTTGCTACATGGCTTGTATGCCGGCATCCTGTACATATTGAATGCCCGTCACAAAGAGTTTCTGGTGTTTTTGCTGTTGCTTTCCTGTGTGGGGATAAAGACTGTGTCTGATTATGACAATCTGCTGTTACTTTGGCTCCCGATCGATTATACATGGGCGCTAAAGGTGGAAGTGCTCGCCTACATATGGCAGCCTTTGCTGATGATATTATTGATCAGAAGTCTATCTGCTCAGGGGGAGAAAGAAAACGCCAAACCGTTCAGGGCGTATTTTTCCGTGCTCAGTCTTTTTTCGGCAGTCATCATACTGGGAACGGCACAATGGGTGTATATTTTAGCTGGAACGCCATTTTTGGTCATTATTTATTTCGGCCCGTTGTTGCTGTTTATTTTCAGAATCAGCCGCATGCTCATGCAAAACAAGCATGACGCTGTGTTTTTGCTCATTGCTGCAATGAGTATTTTTTCCAATGTCATGTGGTCCGCAATGATGGAATATAAAATCATCGATATCAAGTATGTGTATTATCCGCTCGACCTGATTGCTGCACTTGTTAGTTTTTCTGCTTACTGGTTCAAGCGATTTTTTCGCAATTCAGAGGAAAAGGCAAAGCTAACGGAGCAATTGAAAGAAGCTGACAAGCTCAAAGACCAGTTTCTCGCCCATACCTCTCACGAACTGAGGACGCCATTGCACGGCATCATGAATATCGCTCAGACTGTCGTCAACAATGAAAAGCATGTCATGAGTAGTCGCAGCACGCAGGACATGGAGCTCTTAGTCACGATCAGCCGCAGAATGTCGCATTTACTAGACGATTTGCTAGATGTCGTACGATTGCAGGACAAGCATATCGTGTTGCAGAAGAAGCCGTTGCATATTCAATCGGTTGTTTCCGGAATCATCAGCATGCTCACCTACATGGTAGAAGGCAAGCCTGTTCAACTGAATATGGACATACCAGAGTCCATCCCGCCAATCTTGGCAGATGAGAAGCGGCTAGTCCAGATTCTGTTCAATCTTGTTCACAATGCACTCAAATTCACGGAAAAAGGATCTGTCGTCGTTTCTGCTGAGATCGTGGACGGACAGGTGGTGATCTATGTATCCGATACAGGAATCGGGATGGATGAGTATACCAAGGCACGTATATTTTTGCCGTATGAGCAGGGAGCTCAAGCAACGAACGATGGAGGAGGAATCGGCCTCGGTCTTGCTATTTGTACACAGCTGGTAGACCTGCATGATAGCGAGCTGAGAGTCGAGTCTGAACCGGGCAAAGGTTCCGTATTTAGCTTCTGGCTGCCTGTGGTTAGTACAGATGAGATGAGAGCAGCAGAGACCCAATATGTGGAGCAGATAGATAACAACAATCAAGTGACGGCTATCAACCAGATAAGGCATAGTGAAGCTCCAGATATCTTGGCTTTTCAGGAAACAGCTGCACATGCGTTTGTTGAAAGAAAGGCGAACATTTTGGCGATCGATGACGACCCGGTTAACCTAAGGGTGCTGGATCGAATGCTCTCATCCTCGCAATACCAAATCACTACTTGCACATCGCCAAGAGACGCGCTCGATCTGCTTTTTACAGAGCAGTGGGACTTGCTTATCATCGATGTCATGATGCCGCATATGTCGGGCTATGAGTTGACGCAAAAGGTCAGGGAGCATTTCTCTGTTTCCGAGCTTCCGATTTTGCTCTTAACTGCGCGAAGCCAGTCTGAGGATGTATACACCGGGTATTTGTCTGGTGCGAATGACTATGTTTGCAAACCAGTCGATGGCATGGAGCTGAAATATCGCGTCTGGTCGTTGACGACGCTCAAGCAAACAGTCGATGAACGATTGCGCATGGAGGCTGCCTACTTGCAGGCGCAGATTCACCCGCACTTCTTGTTCAACACACTTAGCTCGATTATGGCGTTGAGTGACATTGATACGGAGAAGATGCGTAAACTCGGGGATGCGTTTACCGCCTTCTTGCATATCAGCTTCGACTTTTTGAATACAGGAAAACAAGTTACACTCTCCCATGAGCTGGAGCTCGTCCAAGCCTATCTTTACATTGAAAAGGAACGATTTGGCGAGCGGATACAGATCGTGTGGGAGGTTGAGCCTGACATCGATCTGCTCATCCCGCCACTCACCATTCAGCCGTTGGTTGAGAATGCAATCAACCATGGTCTTTTTACCAGAATAGAGGGGGGAACTCTCCATATCCGCATCGTCCGGCAAAAGAACGCCACTCTTTTTGAGGTGAAGGATGATGGTATCGGGATGGAGGAAGCGACTGTGCGGCAAATTCTCGACTTGTCGAAGAAGGAAAGAGGCGGAATCGGAGTGTCCAACACGAATCGGAGACTGACGCAAATGTACGGGAAGGGCCTGCGCATCACGAGTAAGCCGGGTGAAGGAACAACGGTGTCGTTTGTCATACCGGATCGGACGCAATAGAGCAAGTTTTGCTATTTTAGCACCCTGGATCACTGTTACTGGTGACGCAGGGTGCTTTTTTCGCGTTTTTATACCTCAGAATGCCGTTTACCCGCCTCTACAATCAAAGGTATTACAAACGTGACAGTCATGGTCACCATAGAGATTACTGTAGATGCCACATTTAGTACAATGGTAACAACAAATAGCCCCAGTCGGATCATTTGGATTCAACTGCTTACATTCCTCTCTAAGACGATTGTCTAGGTCTCGGCGATAATCCTGATAAGTGCCATAGTGTACCAAGCGTCCGCTGACTTTCTTGAACCCCTTCGATTTTTTTCTTTTCAAGAATGTCCCATCCTTTCCTGACAATCTAACACAAGATATGCCATGGATTTTTCATTGATTGGATATGTGGCTATTCTCGTTGAAAGAAATCGTAAGAGGTTGAAAAACGACATTGGTGTCGTTTATAATGGTCTCACCAACAAAAACGACATCTGTGTATATTTTGTTTAAAGGAGGTAGGCCCAATCCTCATGGCGCCAAAAGTAAGCGACGAATACAAAACAAAAAAGAAAATCGAACTGCTACAAGCGGCAAAACGCGTGTTCATCACAAAAGGCTATACACGGGCCACTATGCAAGACGTCATGGACGAGGCTGGTGTATCGCGGGGAGCCTTGTACGCCTACTTTGATAACCTGGAGCACTTATATTTGGAGCTGCTGCAATTCGAGGATCAACAGGATGTACAGTTTTTCACACCAATTGCTGGCGAAACGTCTTGGAATCAAATCACCAAATGGGTCTACAAGCAGCAGGTCGAGATCGAGAAAATCGAACAAACACTTTCCCAAGCCAACTCAGAGTTTTTCCTGTCACTGAAAGATCAGCAAAAGCAACAGAGCTATCCATACATCACGACTCGCTATGAAAAAATGGTGGATGTGTTGACAGCTTTCTTCGCGCATGGGACAGCGACAGGTGAGTTCAAGCCACAGCTTCCACCCGAGGCGATCGCTCACTATCTCATCTCGGTTATCGATGGACTGATGCTGGATACCGCGCATTTGGGCGCAGAGAAAACGAAGGTGTCCGTGCAAATGGAAGCACTGTTGTTTTCATTGAGAGCGATGCTGGGACCGGTTCAATAAGGAGGGGGAAGAATGTTGTTTCAATCAGAGAGAATCTATCTGAGAAAAATGACGGGGGAGGATGTGGACATCTACCACACGTGGAGAAATGACGTGGAAGTCATGCGGACAACGAGTCCGTCCATGGACGTCTTTACCTGGGACGATACGAACGGGTTTGTGAATCAGGTCATCCTGCATGCAAGCTCCTCGAAGAGCTACATGATCGTAGACAGCCAAACCAATCGACCGATCGGGATTACCTCCCTCATTCAAATCGACCTGAAAAACCGCAATGCGGAGTGCATCATCGATATTGGGGAGAAGGAGTATTGGGGAAAGGGGTATGGACGAGAAGCGCTGAAACTGCTGCTGGATTATGCATTCCTGGAAATGAATCTGCATCGGGTATCGCTGCGTGTTTTTTCTTTTAACGAAAAAGCCATAAAGCTGTATGAGAGGCTCGGATTCAAGCAAGAAGGGATTTCGCGGCAGTTTTTGTTTCGCGAGGGAAAATGGCATGATCTCGTGCACATGGGGATTTTGCAGCAGGAATATATCACTTGAAAAAGAGGCTGGCGGTACGAAGGGTACCACCAGCCTTTTGCGTATGAAGGGCTCTTATTTTCCGGCGTAAATCGGTACTTCCCACTCTACATTTTTGTGTTCAACCATTCGTTTCTCGGTAGTAATGATCAATTGCTTTGGAAGGGTTGTGAGGTTTTTTAAGAAGATCGTTCCTTCAAAAATCGCCCGATCATTTTTATACTCAGTCTTATTGATTAAGTAGTCGATGTCTTCGTACTTTTTCCCTGTCTCGTCTGTAATGGTCCAGTATTGGTAGGGACCCATAGCGGCAGTATCTGGAGAGAGAGTTGCCTCGAATGCCAGATCGTAGCCTTCCAATTTTGTGGTAGTCCCATCGTCGTTCACGCGGTGATGGCCGTCATAGCCTTCAAAATCAACGACTGCGTTTGGATCCTTTTGATATTTTTTGAAAGTAAACTGATCTCCCTGGTCTTCCGCCGAGATGACTTCTTTCTTTTCGAGGAGATTGGCGTCCAACTTCGCGTTAAGCTTAGCGGATTCCTCTGTATATACAGACCCGAGCTTGAAGGTGAGATTTTGGCTTTCGTCAATTGGATAGAAGTAATGGAAGTCTCTTGCTCCACTTTCGGTGGATTGGGTATGGTCCCATTTCACATCACTGATCACATTGTTTCGTTTGCTGACTTCACGAATAACCGAAGTCGAATCCCAAGCAGCGACCACTTTGTCTTTCGCGTCTACCAGCTCATAGCTGTATGCGTTTTTCTCGTTAGCAGCAAGGGTTCGATCAATGACCATCTCCACTCCGCTTGGCGCAAACGTAATCTGTTTGACGTTCAGCTTGAGTCCTTGTGGGGTCGTGTAGGCTTTGTTAATTTCATGCGTCTTCATTGCTGCTTTTGCTTTTTTCATATCTACAGGTACGGACAACTTCCAGTTCCCCTTGATGTCTTCCAGTTGCTTGATGTTAAACTCTACGATCAGCTCGTCGGGCACCTTGCTTAGATCATCAAAATAGCTTCGCAGCTCGCGATCCAAGGTCATAACACTATGAGTGACATTCATGGAAACATCCCATGGTTTATTGGGGTAGCGAGCATCTTTTTCCTCAGAGGGTGCAAGGACGTTCCCTTGTTTGTCTTTAATGGTGATAAGTGGCTCTCTAATGGATCTGTCGATCATTTCCGACATGAAGCTATCTATTGCCTTGCCGTTCTTGTCTTTTAAAGAAGCTGCTATGCTAATACGCAGCGGGTCAGCCACCACTTCATGCACGGCAAAAGTGAGGCCTTGATCGGTCGCACTTACATTCACGGACTGAGCAAATCCATTCTTGGCCGCTTGTACAATTCCTTTGTCCGCTAGTTTTTCCAGGAGGCTATTGGTCACAGGCGCTACGGGATCAGCTTTGCCAATCGGGTTGTTCGTAAAAGCAGCATTGACATAACTAGCAAAGGTTGGAGAGACTAGCATTCCTCCCGATACGACGACGGTTAATGCAGCGGTGGCAAGTGCCATTCTTTTCATGATTGTGATACTCCTTTGTTTCCACGCAGGTGGTTGGTGTGAAGGGGTAACAGGGTTCAATACTCTCACGGGATGAGGGGAGAGCATCTGAATAATCTTTTGATCCATATTTGTTGAGAGGGAGTCTTCCCACATCGTTTCTTCCGTTTGGTGCAGTCCATCGATCCATTGCTCCAGTTGGTGTTGGCAGTGTGTACAATGATCGAGATGACTTTCGACATTTCGTTTGGTTACTGGCGATAAACGATCTTCCATGTAGGCGATCAGCTGTCTTTGCGTAAGGCAATTCAAAGCGGGGTACCCCCTTTTTTCTCCGGCTTGCTTAGCTGGTCTCGCAGCTTTTTCCTGGCATAGGAAAGGCGCATTCTCACGGTATCTACGGACAAAGATAGTTTGTTGCCGATCTCCCTGTAGCTTAAATGCTGGAGATAATGCAAATCGAGAATCGTCCTGTGGTTCTTGTCCAGTGCCATCATCTGCTGTCGCAAAGCATGACGCTGTTCCTTTTCCAGATAATCTTCCTCCGGGATCGGACATTCGTCTTTGACTTCGATATCCATCTCCGTTACGGAAGGCATCCGCTTTCGCTTTCTCAGCTCGTCAATCCCGCGATTGATCGCGATTCGATACAGCCAGGCAGAAAAGGAGTAGTTGGGTTTATAATCTGGCAGACTGTAGTACGCCTTGATAAAAACCTCCTGCACCATGTCTTCAGCATCATGAGAATGGTGGAGCGTGCGTCCAAGAATCGAAGCGATTTTTCCCTTGTATTTATTGACGATCAGAGCATAAGCCTCTTTATTTCCTTGAAGAACCTCCGCAATGACCTCTCGATCGTCCTGCATGTTTGTTACCTCCTTGCAAAAAGGTGCTGCGCAGCTTTCCTTTTTGTGAAAAACGTCTCGGCGTTTTTCATGAAATGTAATCTGACCGCTTGCGGTCAAACAAAACGGACGAAACCATTTTGTTGTTCACTACTATAGACGATGAGGAGAGGAAACCCCTCTCAAACTTTTTTCATGAAATTTGAAAATGGCATAGGAAGAGGATGCCTCTCTTCGTTTGATAGAAGGGCATCCTCTTGATCTGTCACGTATGCCGCCATCACTTAAATGGAGCAGGAAATCTACATAATTTTGCAGTAATACTATAAGCATAGATGCTTCGAATTTCGTAAAGGAGTATATGACCTTGAGCCAATCCAACCATTCCATCGCGGTGATCTCTGACATACACAGCAACGCCTATGCATTGGAAGCTGTGCTGCACGACATTGATTCCCGCGGTATTCAAACCATTGTGAACCTGGGCGATACGTTGTTTGGCCCGCTTGATCCGATCAAAACGGCAGAGCTCTTAATGGAGCGATCTACTATCACCCACATCATGGGTAATTGTGACAGATACTTACTGGAAGAGCAAATGGAGTCCATCACGTTCGAATACGTGAAGCCACTGCTGACACAAGAAATGCTCAGCTGGATCGGATCATTCCAAAAGCAGTGGACGTATGGCGATCTCTTGTTTTGCCACGGCACACCTTTTGCCGATGATGTGTATTTATTGGAGAATGTCGCTCCATATGGGATAGAAGACAAAAGCGCAAATGCCTTAATGATCGAGCTGACCGGCATTCAGCAGCAGGTCATTTTTTGCGGACACTCTCATGTGCCCAAATCCGTATGGCTGCCAGATGGCAAGCTCGTGGTAAACCCGGGGAGCGTTGGGTTGCCAGCGTATTTTGAGGAAGCGCCGTACCCGCATTCGATGGAATCGAAGACGCCCCATGCCAAGTACGTCACGGTAAAACAACAAGGCGGCTCGTGGCTGGTCGAGCACGTATTGGTTCCTTATGATTTCGAGCAGGCAGCTAGAAAAGCTGAGGAAAACGGTCGTAGAGACTATGCCCATGCGATCCGAACGGGAAGAGCGGAGCTGTAAGGACAAAGTGACGTTAGAGATCGTATCTGGCGTCATTTTTTTCGTTTCTACGAAGATTTGTCATACTGGTGTAACACACGACCTCTACGATATTCATGTCAGTCACATGAATGCTTCGGAGGTACAGCAGATGAAAAACAAAACCATTTTAATAACGGGTGGTACAGGTTCTTGGGGTTGGGAGCTCGTGAAGCAACTCCTGCCGCAGCAGCCAAAAGAAATCCGTATTTTTTCACGCAATGAAGCACTACAAGTAGAAATGAGCCATCATTTTCAAGATAAACGACTGCGTTTTATGAATGGAGACATTCGGGATCAGGAGGAATTGATGCAGGCGTGCCAGCAGGTCGATTATGTGTATCATCTTGCGGCATTGAAGCATGTCCCGATTTGCGAAAACCAACCGTATATTGCCTTCAAAACAAACGTGATCGGCACGCAAAATGTCATCGAGGCTGCCATTGCCAATCGTGTGCAAAAGGTCATCTACGTCTCCACAGACAAGGCTTCCAATCCTTCCAGTACGTATGGGATGACCAAGGCGATTGGGGAGCGGCTGATCATTCAGGCCAACACGCGGGATGTTAGTACCCGGTTTGTTTGTGTGCGAAGCGGCAATGTTTTGGGATCGACAGGCAGTGTGATTCCCCTTTTCAAAAGCCAATTGCAACAAGGTTTGGATCTTGGGGTGACAGATGGGCAAATGACGAGATTTTTCTTGAGTCTGGAAGAGGCGATCCACCTGCTCTTTACGGCTACGCATAACAGCCTGGGCGGGGAAACCTTTGTACTGAAGATGCCCTCTTGCCGGATCATGGATATAGCAGAGGTCCTCAGAGAAGAGGCAGGAGCACAGGGCAGCCGTATTGTCACCATCGGGATGCGCCCGGGTGAAAAGCGATATGAAATGCTGGTGTCCGAGATGGAAAGCGACAGAGCGATTGACTTAAACGACCAATACTTTGTCATCCTGCCTACTTTTCCACAAGAAGAGCTGCAAGCGTATTACGCTGCCTATCAGAGTGTCGACTTTTCCAGCTTCCATTCCGAGTCGATGGTCATGACCAAGGAAGAGACGAGAGCAATGCTGCGGGCAGGAGGTTTCCTGTCATGAAGACCACTTTGTTTACAGGCGGCGGTTCTGCCGGGCACGTAACAGGCAATCTCGTCATGATCCCTAAATGCTTACAAGAAGGCTGGAGCGTTCACTATATCGGCTCTGAGACAGGAATAGAAAAACAGCTTGTAGAAGCACAGAAAGCAGTACAGTATCACAGTATCTCGACTGGAAAGTTGCGGAGGTACTTCTCATGGAAAAACGTAACGGATGTTCTCCAGGTGCTCCGCGGTATCTTTCAAGCCTATTTCTTGATACGAAAAATAAAGCCGGATGTCGTGTACTCGCTGGGGGGCTTCGTCTCGGTTCCCGTCGTGCTCGGTGCCCGCATGAACAAGATCAGGACCATCATTCATGAACCAGATGTGCATATGGGGCTTGCCAATCGGCTTTGCCTACCTTTTGCAGATACAGTATGCACGACCTTTGCGGAAACAAAGAGAAAGCTAAACACCGAAAAAGCGATCCATGTCGGGCCGCTCATCAAGGAGTCGCTCAAGGCTGGCCAGCGTCTGCGCGGAATCACCGCCTGCGGGTTTCATGAAAAGCAGCCCGTGCTGTTGATCATGGGAGGAAGTCAAGGGGCCGAGACGATCAACCGTGTCGTTCGCGAGGCGCTGCCGAATCTGCTGTCCCAATTCCAAGTCATTCACATATGTGGGCAAGGAAAGGTCGATTACTCTGTTCATTACCCGGGCTATAAGCAGTACGATTTCGTAGGAGAGGAATTGGCTGATTTATTGGCAGCTGCCGATGTGGTTGTGTCTCGGTCTGGTTCCAATGCGATTTCTGAATTACTCGCCTTGCAAAAGCCGATGCTTCTCCTCCCGCATACGAACGGGGGAGCACGTACAGGTCAACTCGTGAACGCCCAAAACTTTCAAGCTGCGGGTTACGCAGATGTACTTTTGCATGAACAGATGACAGCACAGATGTTTGTGGCGAGAATCCTTGCCCTGTACAAAAATCGCGAGACTTATCTGGCGAAAATGAGGAAAAATAAGGATGAAAGAGCAGTCGACAAGGTGTGGGCATTGATAAAAGGAGCTGCGCATGAACATTTTGATCGCGGATGATGAAGAATACATGGTCAAAATCGTGAAAGCCTACTTCGAAAAAGAAGGCTTCACTACATATACCGCCAAAGATGGGCAAGAAGCGCTCAATATGGTGTACAACGAACAAATCGACCTGGCGATCCTGGACTGGATGATGCCTCAAGTAAGTGGCATCGAGGTATGCAAGGAAATCAAGGCAAACAGTACCGTAAAAGTCTTGATGCTGACTGCCAAAGGGGAAATCGATGACGAGCTTCACGCCTTGCAAGCGGGAGCCGACGATTACGTACGAAAGCCGTTTGACCCGAGAATCTTGTTAGTGCGTGCCAAAAAGATGCTGCATCTGGATGGGCAGTACACGTTTGGACAGATCAAGGTGGATTTGGAGGCGCAAAAAATATACCATGCTGGACGAGACCTACATGTGACCAACAAGGAATTCCAGCTCATGAAGTACTTTGTGCAGCATGAAGGGAAAGTATTGACGCGAAAAGCCTTACTCGATCATGTGTGGGGATTCGACTATTTCGGTGAGGAAAGAACCGTGGATACTCATATTCGCCGTTTGCGAGAGAAGATCGGCGATAACTGGATAAAAACACATCGAGGGATGGGGTACAGTTTTGAAAATCCGGATAAATAAGATGGGGCGGCGGCTGTTTGTGCAGATTGCCATTGTGGTCGCTGTCGTGTACGTCTTGTCTTTTCTCATTAACACGTTCTTTTTGCCGAAGTATTTTTTGTATGAGAAGAAAAATACGTTGTCCGCGATTAGTTCCCAGATAGAAGAATTCACAGCAGATGCTCTGCAAAAAGAGATCGAACGGCTTGAAAATGAATACCGCGTCACGATAGTGTATGCTTCGTATACGGGAAGCAACGATGATTTGAACGAAGCTCTGCGCGCTCTTTTTGCCCAAAAAGGATTGCCGCTCAGCAAGTTCTGGGTCACCGAGGAGAGTGTCGCTTCCTTACAGGATGGAGAATACGTAAACAAGCTGTATATGCAAGAAAAATTGAAATCGAATGTACTCGTCCGGTTCATGATGAAGGAGCAAGTGGTTTTCGCGATCAGTGAATCGGTTGCGTATTCCAGTGATACGATTCGCATTGTGAATCAGTTCAATACGTATATTTTTCTGGGGGCGTTGCTCTTGACCGTTGTCGTGGGCGGGATGTTTGCCAAACGGATGATTGACCCACTTGCACAACTGAAGGATACGGCGGAGGAGATTTCGAATCTGCGTTTTCAAAAGGCAGACATTCGGACGGGCGATGAGATGGAGGAATTGGCGCAGAGCATTAACCGGATGAGTGACAAGCTCCAACGCGCTCACGAAGAGCTGGAAGCGAGAAACCGGAATCTGCGTACGTTTATTTCGGATATTTCCCATGAGTTAAAAACACCACTAGCTCTAATTAAGGCGTATACAGCGGGTATCAAGGATGGCCTGGATGACGGGACCTTCCTGACCGTCATTGAAAAACAGACATACGGTATCGCGGAGTTGGTCAATAAGCTGTTGGAATTGTCCCGCTATCAAACGGATCAATATTCGTTTACGGCCGTCTCTCTTCATGCTGTGCTGGAACAAACCTTGGAGAAATATCAGTTGCTTATCCAACAGGAAGCAATCCAGCTGACGATCCAGAAGGAATCGGATGCGGATGATTGTGTGTGGGCTGATCGTGACAAGCTGGAAATGGTGCTCGGTAATCTGCTTGGCAATGCTGTCACGTACACGACAAATGGACGCATTGATATCTCGATCAGACAGGCAGGGGATACGGTCGTTTTTTCGATCAAAAATGGGGTCGGACGTATAGACGCCGCGCAATTGAAGCAAATCTGGGAGCCATTTTATGTGATCGAGCAGTCTCGCAGCAAACAGCTTAGCGGAACGGGACTAGGACTATCCATCGTCAAAGCCGTGCTGGACAAACATCAGGCTCAGTATGATGTGCAGATAGAAGGGGAGGAGATTGTGTTTGCTTTTACCTTACAGGGGTGTTCCGTGGGGGGAGAGAAGTAATTCGCGAGCAAATCGATACACCATGAAAAAAGGAAGAGGACAAGTGCCCTCTTCCTTTTCCTATTAAGCCTTTCCTGCTTCGCCCTCCTGCTTCTGTCCCATCTTCCCACTACGCAGTGGAACTTCCTTCAGGAACAGCGCGATAATGACAGCGATACCCGCTACGATCGCTCCAGTCAAAAACGTAGTCGTAATCCCATAACTCATCGCTTCCCGGATCATATCCAGCATGTGAGTAAACAGCGGTTGCAAATCCGGTGGAAGACTAGCCAACGTGGCTTCAATTTTCGGCTGATCCAACAAATTTTGCGGATTCGTAAAGAGCGCCAGCTTCTCTGCCAGAGCAGGGTCAGCTGCTGCGGGATTGTTCCCTTGACCCATGGCTCCCGACAGTTGCGTCATTTTCGCTGACATGCTGGCACTCATGACGGTTCCCATAACAGCAATTCCAATGGTCCCACCGAGGTTACGGAAGAGCTGCGACGTTGCCGTAGCGACACCCAGTTGCTGCGGTGCGACTGCATTTTGCACGGTTAAGGAGAAGACCGGCATAGCAATCCCGATCCCCAAACCGAGAATGATCATGTAGATCACGAGCAAGTAAATCGGTGTGGTTGGCGACATGAAATACATCAGCACCATGCCCAAGGTCATGACGAGAAGTCCACCCAGCGCCATCTTTTTATATTTTCCTGTCTTGGTCATGATTTGTCCGGCGATTGCGGAGGTTGCAAGCATGGCAATAGACATTGGCATCGCCACATAACCAGCCATAGTCGGAGAGATGCCTTTGACCCCTTGGACAAAGAACGGCACATAAATGATTGCGCCCATCATCCCCGCGTTGAGGAAGAATCCGACCAGATTGGAGACAGTAAAAATACTGTTTTTGAACAAGCCCAGCGGAAGTACAGGCGTTTTTATTTTCATTTCAATCATAATAAACACGATCAACGCAATGATTGTGGCGGCAAACAAACCAATAATTTGCCACGAGCCCCAAGCGTATTTGCCCGGACCATTTCCTGCCCATGAGAAGGCAAGCAACATTGGTACGATGGTAAGCGTCAGGAACAGCGAGCCGAAGTAGTCGACAGACTCTCCTTCTTGCTTCGGTACCTTCGGGAAATGAATCATGATCAATAGGAAGGCAATTACGCCAATCGGCAAGAAGATCCAGAACACCCAGTGCCAGTCGAGATGATCGACGATATAGCCGCCCATCAGAGGACCAAGCACACTGGACACGCCGAAGACGGCACTCATGACACCGCCCCATTTTGCACGCTCGCGAGGTTCGTACAGATCACCCATGGCGGTAAAAGCAGTGGACATGATGATCCCGGCACCCGCCCCTTGAATGCCACGATACGTAATCAGTTGAAAAATATCGGTGGAAAACCCGGATAACAAGGCTCCGATACTAAACAATCCGATACCCGTTAAAATAAATGGTTTTCTTCCATATATATCGGAGAGCTTCCCAACCAGCACAGAAGCGACAGTTGAGGTCAGCAAATAAATCGTAATCGCCCACGAATAGTAATCCATGCCACCCAGCTTCGAAATAATACGCGGCATGGCAACCCCGATAATGGTCTGGTTGATCGCGGCGAAAAACATGGCCGTAATAATCGCGATCATAATCGTCACTTTCTTTTTGTCTGTTAGCTGTTGCAATCTTGATGCTCCTCTCTTTGTTGCTCTATATTCTTCAGAACCTGATGATAGATGCGGACTAAGTGCTGCTTGTCTTCATCTGATACGCCTGCAAAAAACTGTTCAATGGTATTTCTCACGATGGTTTTATATTGCCGTAGGATTTCTCTTCCTTGATCGGTTATGTCCAGTTGCACGACGCGACGATCCGTACTGTCGCGATTTCTCGTGGCATAGCGGCAAGCAATCAATTTATCAGCGAGACTCGTAACGGCTCCGGGGGTAATATTCATACGTTCTGCAATAGAAGATGCCTTCTGCGGACCGTTCATATCTAGAATTCGCAAAAGCATGGCTTGTGATCCTGACACGAGTGGGTCCAGACGCTTGTGTGACTCAGCCGAAACTTTTCGTTGGAGTTGTATATAAAGTTCTTCAAAATTGACCTGGCTTTGCATGGTACCCTCTCCTGTTTTTACTATTTAATTATATATGGCGTTAAATGTTTACCCCCTAAAACATTTACGAGTATACAATGACTCATCTATCGTAGTCAAATTAACCTTTTACCAATTTGACCAATTCAGGTGGTCATTATGTGACTGATTTCGGCATAAATCGGGGAAAAATACTAATTTTCGACCGGATTTCATGGAATTTTCAGAGTTGCGATGCTACAATCGGTTTTGGCATTCTTTTCATCTTAGATAAATAGATAGGTGGGATTTTAACGTGTTTGGGAAAAAATTAACCTGCGCATTGCTCGCCACAGCGCTGATGAGCCCGATGTCGGCTTTTGCAGCGCAAGAGACAAAACAGCCAGCAGATGTCGTGCTAACCAACGGCGCGGTCTACACAGTGGACACGAAGAACAGCTGGGCAGAGGCCGTGGCCATTCGCGGTGACGAAATCGTCTTTGTCGGCGCAGATGAATATGCAAAAGCACACATCGGCAAGGATACGAAAGTAATCGATCTGAAAGGCCAAATGGTGCTGCCTGGCTTTATCGACAGTCATACGCATGCGAGCAAAACGACGGGACTCATTTTCTCCATCGATTTGTTTGACGGAGGCTCTGTCGAGGAATACGTTGCAACCATCGAGAAATTCGTAAAAGAGCGTCCAAACGAACCAACATTGCAAGGACGCGGCTGGAGCAATCCGGTAGTGCCTGGTATCGGTCCGCGCAAGGAAGTATTGGATAAGATCGTTCCAACGACTCCAATCGCGCTGACCTCGGATGATGGACATTCTTTGTGGGTGAACTCGGCGGCAATGAAGCTGGCCGGAATCAAGAAAGACACGCCAAATCCTGAGGGCGGCATTATCGAGCGCGATCCGAAAACAGGAGAACCATCTGGAACGTTGCGTGAAAGCGCAATGGATCTGGTACTGTCAAAAATGGGCGGATACACCGTACAACAATACAAGTCCGGAATTGAAGCTTACCAAGAAAAAGCGGTTGAACGCGGTGTAACGACCGTGCGCGACCCGGATATGCTGCGCTATCCGAACGTACTGGAAGCATACGAGGAGCTCGCGAAAGAGGACAAGCTGACCATCCGCTTCCGCAATGCTTTGACAGCGAATCCGGAAAAAGGACCTGAGCAGGTCGCAGAATTCGTGAAAATCCGTGAGCGCAATCAAAACCCGCTATTCCAAGTCAACGCCGTTAAGATCTTCTTGGATGGTGTCGTAGAAGGTGCTACAGCTTACTTAGAAAAACCATATGTCCATAAAGAAACAAACGGAGAATTAATCTGGAAGCAAGAGGTTTACAATCAAACAGCTGCCGCAGTAGACAAGGCAGGCTTCCAATTGCACGTCCATTCCATCGGGGACGCTTCTACCCGCATTGCACTGGACGGTATGGAGCTCGCTGAAAAACAAAATGGCAAGCACGATGCTCGCCACTCGCTCGTTCACTTGCAACTGGTCAATGATAAAGACATTGAGCGCTTCAAAAAGCTGGGTGCAGTCGGAATCGTGCAGCCGTTCTGGTTTATGCAGGAAGAGGGCTACTACGATGAGATCGAAGTACCGTACTTGGGTCGCGAACGCGCAGAAAAAGAATACCCGATGAAGAGCTTCCTGAATAAAGGGGTGCATGTAGCTTCTTCGTCTGACTACATTGTAACGCCAGAATTCAATCCACTGCACGGCATTCAACAAGGCATTACGCGGATCGAGGACGGTGTAACCGATCCGAGCAAAATTGCCAACCCAGACGAGCGTGCGACGCTTGCGGAAATGATCGCCAGCTTCACGATTGATGGTGCTTACGCCAACCACGTGGATGACATCACAGGCTCGATCGAAGTCGGCAAGAAGGCAGATCTCATCGTGCTCGATAAAAACTTGTTTAAAATTCCGGTCACTCAAATCAAGGATGCGAAAGTTGTGCTGACCTTGGTTGAAGGGAAGGAAGTCTATCGTCAAAAGGAAGCAAAGTAAGAGGGGAAAATGGTCGTCCGTTGCGATGACCATTTTTTTGTGCGTGAGGGCGGGAAGGATTCTTTTTGTACGTGAAGAATCAGGTAAACGCTAGGTGGTTTACAAATATTGTATATAAACGGGAGGGTCAAGATGAACATCCGCAGAGCAAAAGGATATGAAGCAAGCGAACTGAGCGAACTAGCCTATCGCTCCAAAGCTTATTGGGGATACAGCGATGAATTCATGGAGGCCTGTCGCGACGACCTGACGCTATCACCTGTCTATATCGAGAAACACGAAGTATATGTGCTAGAGGATGAGGGCAGCATCAAGGGCTTCATGAGTCTGGAAAAGGATGCAGAGCAAGAGCAGTGGCTATTAGGCTTTTTGTTCATGGAACCGGAGGCAGTAGGAAAAGGTTACGGAAAGGCTCTGTGGCAGCATATGGTGGAGGTGGCACAAAAGCTGGATATCCCAGTCATCACCATCCACAGTGACCCGTACGCAGAACCGTTTTACTTGTCGAGGGGAGCAAAGCGAGTAGGAGAAATCGCGTCTACCGTGTTCTCAGGAAGAGTATTGCCGTTGTTGGAAGTGGAGATCGGATAGGCACGGAGTATGGACTAGCTGCCGTCTATTTCAATCAGCATCAACGCTCAAGCATGGTTTATGTGCTTGGGTTTTTTTGCGTTTCCTTCCTTATTTCACGATTTTATACCGGATCGCCTTCGCAACTGCCTGTGTACGATCTTCTACGCCCATTTTCTGCAAAATCCGATGGATATGCGTCTTGACGGTTCCCTCGGCGATGAGCAAGTGCTGCGCAATTTGATCGTTCCGTTTGCCGTAGGATAGCTGCTCTAATACGTCCTGCTCTCGATCGGTCAACTGATCTAACATGACAAGAGGGGGAAGCACAGAGTCAGCAGCAGAGTCAAAATGAGGGGAAGACTTGTGATTATTTTGTTGAAACTGTAGAACCTCCGCTAGAGCCTTGGCAGCAGTAGCCGTGTAGAAAAGTGCCTCTCCCTGATGGGCTCTGCGAATGAGGTCCAACATATCCTGTGAATCGGAATCCTTTAGCATATAGCCGACAGCACCTGCGCGAATACCGTCTACGATGTAATCGTACGTGTCAAAGGTTGTGAGGATTAATACTTTTATCGAAGGATGGAGGCGAGTGATTTCTCGGGTTGCATCGATTCCTGACATGTTCGGCATCTGTACATCCATTAAGACTACATCAGGAATGATTTCTCCTACGAGCTTCACGGCTTCTTCTCCATTGGAAGCCTCCCCGCTTACTTCCATATCCTTCTGCATTTTTATGACATACCCCAATCCTTGACGGATCATCGTTTGGTCATCGACCAGGACCACACGAATGGTCTCTTTTTTGTTTTGATTTACCATGCTGGCATTCCTCCGTATATATCGCTATTTGCTTATCAAAGCGGAAAGCTGATGTCAATTTGAAAGCCGTGGGGCGCTCGAATGGAATAGGAAAGGTCTCCATTTAATTGCTTGGTTTGTTCTGCGATACCTGTTAAACCAGAGCCCAGTTTGATTTGATGATGATTCGTAATATTCCCATTGTCCCAAATAGCCAGGAATAGGAAGTTTTGCTTTTTTTCAATCGTGATGAAAATCTCTGTTGCATCCGAATGTCGAATGGAATTGGTAATCGCTTCTTGGAGAATCCGGTAAAGCGTAATGGTCATCTGCTGTGAGAGCGGAATATCTGGATTGGGACTGATCAACTGCATTTTGATGTCGGTATGCTGTTGGGCTCGTGATAAGAGTATACGCAGCGGTGTGATTCCCAGAGAGGATTTGTCTGCGGCTAATGTATGTACAGACGAGCGTATATCATCGAGGCTTTGCTTGGATACCGAAAGCATGTCTCGCACAGCCTCCTGTGCGTCACTGGGGCCGCCTTGTAGCATGTATTTCAAGGCATTCAATTGAACGATTAACGATGTGAGACTGTGTCCCAAGGCGTCGTGAACATCGCGGGCGATTCTGGTCCTCTCCTCCAGGACAGCGGCACGGAGTGTATTCACAGAGGCTGCTTGAAGTTCAGAATGAGCTTCCTGAAGTTCAACATGCGCCTCTTGCAATTGTTTAAGATGCTGCTGACTCGATTCCTTTGCTTGATTTTGAAGAGATAATCCTCGTGCACCTATATACCATCCGATATAGGCCACGACATAACCGATTACCTCCTCAAAAATATAGTCTTTATAAAAGAACATGTATGAAAAGGAGCATGTGCCAAAAAAAATCGCATAGTACAATCCGCGGCGTTCAAGAATGTGAAATCCAATAAAAGCTACCAATGGCAAGGATAGACCGATCTCTTGCCCTACATATAGAACCTTTATAAATGACACGGTACCAAGAACGATAATGGCGATGTCTTTTTGAAAAGGTCTCCAATTTTTTTTGGGTCTGAGAAACACCAGCAGGAAGCAGAAGATGATGATCAGAGAGATGATAAAGGGAATGGTGGGTTCATGCATGTAAGCAGTTGGAATGAGAAAAAATGAGATCAATACAAAAAAACAAATGAGCAGGAAACGGGAGCGTATAGATGCAGTTGAAGCGTTCAAGAAGACAACCTCCTTTCTTGGAATACGTAACCATTATAGTTTCATTTTAGCATGCACTGTCGTCTATCTCCGGGTGTACGGTCTTCTATCTCTGGATAGATAAAATCAAATTCCACAATTTGACTACTCGATAGACTTCGGGGACGAATCGTATAAGTACAATTTGATCTGTGGAGGGGAACACCCCAAACGATAGTCCGAAAAATAGAGAATGGGTAGGAGGCTTTTATGAACGAACTGTTTCAGTTAGCGAAGATTCTACGGGAAACGAGCACCGTGTTTTCCACGCTTTCCATGCAAGCATTGGATTCAAGTGATATTACCTGGCAACAAGTTCTCATTCTGGAGCAAATCGCGATCAGCCCGAAAACAATGGGAGAAATCAGCAAGGCGATTGATCTTTCGTATAGTACGACCTCAGGTTTAATCAATCGGTTGGAACAGATGAACTTGGTGCGCAGATTTCGTGATAAATCGGATCGGAGAATTGTGTGGGCAGCATTGACGGAGCGTGTGCCAGCGAATTGGACGGGACAAGAAGGGAGTGCTAGCACACCTGCATCGCTGCATTCCTTGCGCGCGCTTATTTTGGAGAAAGAAATACTGAGCTGAGATGCTGAGTTCCCTACAAATAAAGAGGTGAGAAAATTTTGAATATATCCGAACTGTCCATTAAACGTCCGGTCACGATGATTATGATATCCGTAGCCATCTTCATTTTTGGTTTGGTTACCTTTCCTCGATTAGCTATTGAATTGATGCCGTCGTTAAATGCTCCGGTCGCCGTAGTTGTTACCTCTGTTGAGGGGGCGGCTCCAGCTGAGGTAGAAAAGCTGGTTACCAAACCGATCGAAAATGCATTAGGTACGGTTCCGAATTTAGACAAGGTTACATCAACGTCAGTGAACGGCTCCTCCTCGGTCATCCTCCATTTCAAGTGGGGAACAGACATGGATCAAGCCACGCTGAATATGCGAGATAAAGTAGATTTGGTCCGAGGGAGCTTGCCTGAATCAGCTGGTTCACCAAGGGTGTTGAAATTTGATCCGACAAGCCAACCGATCATTGATCTGGCTGTAACTGGAGAACAAGATGTCAACAAACTGAAAAAAATCGCGGATGATGTAATTAAGACTCGCTTGGAACGAATTAACGGTGTTGCTTCGGTCACTGTCACTGGTGGGCAAGAGCGAATTGTCGACATCATCGTGGACCCAGCCAAACTCGCCGCCTACGGACTGACTTTGGATCAAATAAAGGCAGCATTAGAAAACAGCAATGTATCGGGATCAGCAGGTGCGATACGGGAAGGTGACGCAAAGACCAGTATTCGCGTGCAAGGTGAATTCACCAATGTGGACACCATTGCACTCACTCCGATCTCTGTCGGTGGGAGCTTCATCCGATTGAGTGATATTGCCGACGTAACAGACACCATCAAAGAAGTGACTAATTTGAGCTACATTGATGGAAAACCCAGCTTGGGAATTGCCGTGATGAAAGGCACCGGCGGCAATACGATCAAAATCGCAAAAGACGTAAAGGCTGAGCTGGAGCAGATTAATAGCACGCTTCCAGCAAATGTAGAAACACGTATCGTTCTCGATACCTCCACATACATTCAGAGCTCCGTTGACAACACGGTGGTACACGCTCTGGCAGGTGGTGCAATTGGTGTACTTATGCTGTTCTTCTTCTTGGGCAGCCTGTCGTCTATGCTCATTGCGGTCATTGTCTTGCCTGTATCGATCATATCAACTTTCCTCTTGATGTACATGACAGGTCAAACAATCAACCTGATTTCCCTAGCAGGTCTCACACTCGGATTGGGATCATTAGTAGACTTTGCTGTCGTTATGCTGGAGAACATTTTCCGTCAACGGGAGCAGGGCAAGAGCATGATGGAAGCGGCATTGATCGGTTCCAAAGAAGTAGGAACGGCAGTAATGGCTTCCGCATTGGCACAAATTTGCGTATTCTTACCGATTGCGCTTACAGAGGGTATTGTTGCTGAGCTTTTCGCACCGTTAGCATTGACGGTTGTTTTCTCGCACATCGCAGCACTCGTTTTCACCTTCTTGTTGGTTCCGATGATGAGTGCGCGCATGTTAAAAACAGTACCAGAGCATACGAATCACGAAAACTATCGCGGCTTCAATCCACTGATCTGGTTTAATATCGGGTTCCATAAAGTAGAAAAAGGCTATCAAAGAGTGCTCAAATGGGCATTGGGTCATCGGAAAACGGTGATTGGATCTGCTTTTGCCATGTTGATTGGCTCATTGTTGCTAGTTCCATCTCTCGGGGCAGGATTTTTCCCAGATATGGACCAAGGATTAATCCAGGTAGAGATCAAGCTGCCAAAGGGTACCATCTTGACGGAAACTGAAAAAGTAATGAAGCAGGTAGAAGAAGTGGTCAATCAAGTGCCAGAAACGAAATTGGTCAAGTCCTCGGTCGGGGGTGGCGACGGTATTTCAGAGAGCGGTGCATCTACTTCTCATAACGCAACGATCGAACTGCATGTAGGAGAGATTTCTACGAGACAGCGATCGACAGAGGAAATTGCTGTGGGCCTGCAAGAGCAAGTCAAGCATATTGCAGGAGCAGATATCAAGGTGAAATCCCTTTCCGGTGGTATGGGGGGCGGAGCAGCCATCTCGATTGAAATTCGCGGAGATGATCTGGACGTCTTAACAGAACTGAGCGAGATTGTGAAAGGGGAAATAGCCAAGGTACCGGGAACGATGAACGTATCTACCAGTGTTCAGGAAATGAGTCAGGAATTCGATGTGAAGGTCAATACAGAGAAGGCGAGCTTGTATGGATTGACAACAAATGAAATCCTTTCTGCTGTGCGAACTTCTTTCCAAGGTCAAACGGTTACCCAGTATCGTACAGGCGAAGATGAAATTGATATCAATCTCAAGCTGCCAGAAGACTATAAGGAAGATATCAATTACTTGAAGAACCTGCGTATTTCCACGCCGACGGGCGCTCAAATCAGCCTCACTTCCGTAGCGACTATCAGCAAAGTCGATGTACCGCCATCGATTGAGCGTAAAAACATGACACGTGAAGTGACGGTCACAAGCGATTTGATCGGGGATAACCTGCAAGCGGCCTCGACGGAAATTACGAGTCTCATCAATAAGCTGAATGTTCCGGACGGATACACCATCGAAATGGGTGGGCAAAGCGAGGATATGGGAAATTCTTTTGTGAATCTGGGTATTGCGATTGTCTTGTCCGTCGTGCTTGTGTACATGGTCATGGCTGCTCAGTTTGAATCCCTTTTCAGTCCATTTATCATCATGTTCTCGGTTCCCCCGAGCCTTACTGGGGTCATATTGGGGCTTTTGTTTACAGGCACGCCTATTACCGTATCTGTTTTGATCGGGTACATTTTGCTGATCGGTCTGGTCGTGAACAATGCGATTGTGTTAATCGATTTGATCAATCAGTTGCGTGAAAAGGGTTGGGAGTTACATGAAGCGATTTTACATGCAGGACCTGCTCGTCTGCGCCCGATTTTGATGACAACCCTCACGACGATTATGGCTATTGCTCCGCTCTCGGTTGCTGCTGGGTCTGGTTTAGAACTGCAAGCGCCAATGGCTACTACTGTCATGTATGGTCTGATCTTCTCCACCATGATCACACTGATACTCGTACCTGTGGTTACCGTATGGTTTGACGAGATGGGACAAAAGAGACGTAACAAACGCAAGCAAAAGCAGGAAAAGAAAAGCCTTACCACTTTGGAATCGACAAATGCATGAGAAAAGAGGAGGAACCATTCATGATCATAAATAAAAGAATCGCGATTGTGGCGCTACTTTCCCTTACTTTGATCACAGGCTGCGCAAGCCAGGAGGATGCGACGACGACTGCTGCCCAACCAGCAGAAACGGTTACCCCTGTACAGGTTGCAACAGTGGCACAAGGTGTGGTCACATCTGAGTCTGGACTGACAGCAAAATTGGCACCGAGTGAGGAAGTCCAAATGTCACCAAAAACTGGCGGGAAAATTGCATCACTCCCAGTAAAGCTGGGTCAGGCCGTAACAAAAGGACAATTATTGTTTACACTCGATACGAATGAGTTGTCTAACAGTGTAAGAGAACAAGAAGCATCTCTCCGTGTGGCAAAAGCGAACTTAAACCAAGCAGGCAGCACCTCTAACCAAGGCTTGGTCGAAGCACAAAATGATTTGACGGAAGCAGAACGAGGGCTTGCAGACGCAAAACTGAATCAACAACGTAATCAGCAGCTGTTTGCACAGGGAGCGATTGCTGCTGAGAAAATGGATGAGGCAAATACAACGCTCACAAAAGCACAGATTTCCTATGACAATGCAAAGCAGAAGCTGCAAGGCGCAAAACAAAAAACAGGTGTGCAAGTATCGGCAGCGAGTGTAACGGAGTCCGAGGTCAGACTGCAAAATGCTCGTGAGCAATTGGCGAATGCAACGGTTGTCTCCCCAATCGACGGATTTGTCGCAAGCGTGACCGGAGCAGTAGGGCAGATGGCAGGCCAGCAACCGATTGTGACCGTCGTCAAAACGAATCCACTTGTGGTCAAAGCGAATTTGTCCGAAGCAGATGTGACGAAAGTAAAGGTAGGAACAGTCGTCAAAGTAAACGTGCAATCTACAGGCAAAACGATTGATGCAAAAGTAACGGCGATTAGTCCGGTCATGGATTCGCAGCTCAAGGCCTATCCAGTAGAAATCACGATCCCGAATCCTTCCAATGAATTGAAGTCCGATATGGTCGTGAATGTTACCTTCCCGCAAGGCTCAGAAGGAGCGAAGTCACTGGTCATTCCTCGCAAGGCAGTATTTGATCGTGAAGGCAGACAATATGTGTTCAAGCTGGAAGGGGAAACAGCCAAGCAAGTAGAAGTGTCGACGGGTAACTCGACAAGCGAGCTGATTGAAGTAGTATCCGGCCTAGCGAACGGAGATAAAGTCGTGGTAAAAGGACAGACGCTGCTTACGGATGGCGGCAAGGTGAGTATTCAGGAGTAAGCAGAAATGGAACAAACATCCATACGATTGAGGCACTCCCGATTGTACTGGAAAGTCTGAAAAGCAAAGGCTTCACCTTTGTAAAGATGGACGATATGATCAAACAAAGCCGCTCCGGCAACTAATCCCTTTCTGAGAAAGGGATTTTTTTGCCTCTTTTCGCAAAGCTCGAGCGATTGACAGTAAAAATACTCTTTGTTATAGTTTTGACGATAATGATAATCAATATCGATAAAGGTATTTCTTACATCTATCTTACAAACGTACATAAGGGAGGCCCATCATGCTTACGAACAAAACAGTAAAAGCTGCCCTTGCTGTCATTTTTGTGTTCTCGCTTTTTTTGACAGCATGTGGTGGAGCAAATACGGCAACGCCAGCACCCGCGACGGATTCTGCTCCCAAGCCAGCTGACAAGTCAACAGAAGCCCCTACTGAGAACAAAATGCGCAGCATCGAAACACCAAAAGGAACGATTCAAATTCCTGACAAGCCACAACGTATTGTGACAGACTACTACGCAGGCGAGTTGATTGCAGTAGGCGGAAATGTAATCGGTGCAGAGACGGAAGCTTTCAAAAGCCCATTTACCGTGGAACAATTAAAAAATGCGCAGGACGTAGGTAGCCCGCGGATCAATGTGGAGAAAACGTTAGAACTCGCTCCTGACCTCATTGTCGTCATGTATGATGACAATTATGAAGCTTTGTCCAAAATCGCTCCAACCGTTTATCTCCCGTACGGTACGGCGACTAACATTTACGATACGGTCAAATTGTTCGGAGAAGTGGTTGGCGATAAAGAAAAGGCAGACAAGTTCATTGCAGACTTTGACAAGAAGGCTGCCGAGGGTCGAGAAAAATTAAAAGGCATCGTGGATGAGAATGCGACTGTCGGTCTCTACGAGCTGACCAACAAAGGAGATTTGTGGATCTTTGGCGACAACGCAGGGCGCGGTGGCCAAACAGTGTACAATGCATTGAAGCTGAAAATGCCGCACGCAGACAAATCCAAAGAGCAAACCGTGCAGCTGTCGATGGAAATCTTGCCAGAGTACGCTGCGGATTACATGTTCGTGACTTTCTACAATCCGGAAAAAAATAGCGAAGCCTTGAAAACCTTACAGGAGTCCGCTGTCTGGAAAGCGACCCCTGCCGCCAAAAACAATCAGATTTTCTACAACGACTACGATACATTCTATCGCTATGACCCAATCGCGATCACAGCACATATTGATATGATCGTAGATATGCTGATCAAAAGACACGAAGAGAACAAAAGTAAAAAATAGCTTACAACGGAAGCCATCCCTCGTCGGATGGCTTTTGTTCGTCTCACGTAATAAACCTTACAAAATGTAAAGGTAACTGTAAGGAACATCAATAGCTCCTATTCTGGAATTTGGTTACAGTTAATAGCGACGGAAACAACGAACGCTAGCCAATAGATAGAATGGAGGAACGTAGAATGAGTACTGCTGTACTAGAAGTGAAAGACGTTCAAAAAATATATGGGACAAAAGGTGAAAGCCAGTCGCATGCCTTAAAAGGCGTATCGCTGACCATAGATAAAGGAGAGTTCGTGGGAATCATGGGGCCATCTGGTTCGGGAAAGACGACTCTGCTTAACGTGATTTCCACACTGGATCGTCCAACGGAAGGCTTTATTGAAATTGCGGGAACGAACATTACACAGATGAAGCGTGACCAGCTCGCAGATTTTCGCTCGCAAAAGCTCGGCTTTATCTTTCAAGATTTCAATCTGCTAGAGAATTTGTCCGTGTATGAGAACATTGCACTGCCGCTGTCTCTGCAAGGTGTCCCTTCCAAAGAGATCAGCACCAAAGTAAGTAAAGTAGCACAAACACTCGGGATCGAAGAGATTTTGCAAAAATATCCGGTTCAAATTTCTGGAGGACAAAAACAACGCGCCGCAGCAGCACGCGCACTTGTGCATGATCCTGCGATTTTGCTGGCGGACGAACCGACAGGCGCCCTCGACTCGAAGAATGCGAAAAGCTTGCTGGAAACGATGACAGATTTGAACGAGAACCACCAAGTATCCATCATGATGGTTACGCATGATGCGTTTTCTGCGAGTTATTGCAAACGTATCTTGTTCATTCAGGACGGCAAGCTGTACACCGAGATTCAACGTACGGGGGATCGTCAGCAATTTTTCAAACAAATTCTGGATGTACTGGCCGAGCTAGGTGCATCACATGATGTACGCTAGGAGGTAACGTTTCATGCTTTTAAAGCTATCCTTGTCCAGTATGCGGAAGATGATGAAGGACTATCTGGTTCTGCTTGTGGGTCTGGTCATCTCCATTTCGATTTTTTACATGTTCCAGACGCTTGCCCTCAATTCTGATTACACGAAGAACAACTCGATGATCTCTTCGATTCAGATCGTTTTCAATGTAGGGGCGTTCCTGCTGGCGTTTATCACGATTTTCTATATCTTCTATGCCAACTCATTCCTACTCTCGCTGCGGCGCAAAGAGCTCGGAATGTACATGGTTTTAGGGGCGAAGAAGGGGAAAATCAGCCAGATTTTGTTCTTGGAGACTTTGACGATGGGAATCATTTCCTTAGTGATTGGAAGCCTGGTTGGTATTGCGCTTGCAAGCGGTATCGGCGTCTTGCTCATGAATGTGCTGGAGATTTCGACAGAGGGGTACTATCCTTTATATCTGCCAGCGGTTTGGGTGACATGGGGATTCTTCCTCATCCTGTTTATCATCACATCCACGATTAATGCGACTCGTTTGGCTCGTGCAACTGAGCTCGCTCTCATCCGTGCTGAGCAACAAAATGACAAAATCAAGTCAAAAGGAATCGGAGCGGTTTTAGTCGCTATCCTTGGAGTTATCCTGTTGGCTTTGGGCTACACATGCTTGCACTTGCTTATGTACCTGCAGGCACTCGGCTTTGTCGTAGGGGCAATTTCATGCACAATCGGGACGTATTTGATTTTCATCTCGTTGTTGCCAGTTCTTGTACAGGCTTTGAAGAAAAATAAAAAGCTGAATGATAGCAAGTTGAACGCATTTACCTTTGCCCAGCTGCGCTTTCGGGTGAACAACCTGACCAAAATCCTTGGTACAGTAGCAATGTTGATCGGGCTTGGTGTCGGGGCTATGGCAGGGGGCTTGGCCTTCCAGCAAAACGTCAATTTGTTTACTACGGTGTTCCATGTGTATGACATGAATCTGCATGATCCGGTTGAAGCGGATTATCAGGCATTGAAAAAAATGAACGTCCTGGAGCAAAATACGTATCGATACAAAGTCGACGACAAGGCGTATTACTACTTGAAGGAAGACTTGCTGGCAAATCCGCTGATGATTTCTACGAACAGCATGCAAAATTACTCTGCTGACAACAAGCCAAAACTTGTGGCAGATCCGCTTCCGAAAGAAACGTATATCGTAAGTGCGTCAAAAGAAGACAAAGGTAAATACGATGCCATTCCTGAGGATTGGGACAAAGCGTTATTCACCAATTTTATCAACTACCAGATGATTGAGAGCAAATCTGTTCTGGTTGTGGATCAGGCGACGTATGAGCAAACCACTGGAAGTGAACACAAGGTTCTCCTTGCTAAGGTAGACGACTATTTGAAATACACGCAGGAATTAAAAGCAATGGATGAACGTCAAAAGCAATTGATTGGGTCTATCACAAATGTGGAAGCGAAAGACGTATACACTTCTTCCAAATACAGCACGTATGCGAGCATGTATATTTTCACAAGCGGGACGATGTTCATGGGCTTCTTCCTCGGAATTGCCTTCCTGGCGATGATGGCGAGCTGCTTGATGTTCAAAATCTTGTCCGGTGCTTCTCGTGACAAAGACCGTTACAGCATGCTGCGAAAAATCGGCGTACGTCAATCGTTGCTCGTAGGTTCGATCTATAAAGAGCTGTTCATGGTATTCATTTTCCCGGCGATCATCGGTCTGATGCACGTATTGATCGGTATGGAGATGTTCTCGTTCATCCTCTTGGATCCGTATCTGAACATCTGGATTCCAACGCTGATTTTCGTTGTGATCTATGCGATTTACTATTACATCACGGTTCAGCTTTATCGTGGAATTGTGTTGCCAAAAGAAGCGTAATTTTAATAGAATCAATCCTCCTCATTTGAGGGGGATTTTTTCTTTTTTTAAGGGGAGTTGTGGGGGAAGAAGCGCAATTCCAGTCTGCGCTTCGGCCTACGTCCCTTGTTCCCGAGCTGGGTTGGGCTCCAGAGGCGCTTGGACTATAAATGGGCTTCTTCTGTTCTTTGGAAATAAAGTCTTAGACTACTGCTGTTGTTAAGGCACTCCTTAGCTCTTTATAGACACATCTTTTTCCAATGTTAATTCATGAAATGATTTCACACGTAGTTGTAAAAATGGGGTGAACAATAATGTACAAGCCGAAGCTAGCAATCCAATGCCACCCGCAAATAAAGCGAACCGTAAACCCATTGCCCCCCCTATCATCCCTCCAATTAACGAACCAAGCGGTAAAGAACCCCACGAGATAAATCGAAATGTAGCATTCACGCGACCTTGCAGGGCATCGGGTACAATTACTTGACGTAAACTGATGGTACTAATGCTAAACATTGAGACACCCATTCCGAAAAGAAGCTGTCCGAGCATCATAATCAACGCAATACTTATTTCTGATCCTACTGCTAATGGAGCAAGCAAGCCGCCACTTGCTGCGATCGTAGCGGAACCCACAATTGTTGGACCTACTCCAAAACGACGTACAGCCCTTTGGGCAAGCAGAGAGCCAAATAGGTACCCTACTCCTAACGTTCCATAAATGATGCCAATAATGCTCGCACTGATTTTGAGTTCTTGCGATGCATATAGAACATAAACACTAAAAATAACATTCCAGGAAAGGTTAAATACTGTTGAGCAGCGCACCACTCCCCACAGCAACGGTTTTGTGTAAACCGTATGCAGCCCTTCTTTAATTTCCAGCCACATGTTTTTTTGTTTTTTCGCATCTGTCACGACTGACTCCAACTTGCGAATCCGGGCTATGTACACAGCGGATACAAAAAAGGATACCGCCGTGAACAATATGGCAAAAGGAGCGGTGATTAACTGTTCCAGTCCACCTGATAAACCCGGCCCAGCAATTTGTGCGGTAGATTTACTTGTCTCTAGTTTGCTATTCCCATCAACAAGCTGCTCCTTGCTCACAATGGAAGGCAAAAAGGATGTATAGGCAACATCAAAAAAGACAGTACAGATACCCACTATGAAGGCTACCAAATATAGAACTGTCATATTCAGGAATCCAGTTAAGGCTGTCAGCGGCACAATGAGTAGTAATGCACCCCTTAAAAAGTTAGCGGCGACAAGAATTGGTCGCCGGGGAAATCTGTCTATCCATACACCAGCGAGCAAACCGAAAATGATAAATGGCGCATACTCGGCAAAACCAAGCAACCCCATTTGCATGGGACTGGCCCCTAAATAGAGAGCTGCCACTAATGGCATTCCTAATAATGCAACCTGAGTCCCAAACTGTGATGCAGTTTGCCCAATCCAGAGCCTGCGAAATTCTGTGTTAGTTAACAATCCTTCCACCTTGTTACTCATGCTCGTTCCCCCATTTTTCGCAACAACTAAGTGCTATTCAAATTTGCATTTTTAGTATAGGGGAATTTACGTTTCAAGATCTTGCGCTTTCATTATCGCAAATGCACAGATGCACATCCCACCGTTGACAAAGATAATGATAATCATTATCATATTCAATGATTGATTGGAAATCATGTCCATCATGCAACATCCTTTATCATTCGAAGTATCACCTAGAAAAGTAAGGGGGAAATTTTTCATGCGTCTTATGAAATTACCAGTGATTCTTGTATTTTTGTCTGCGATGCTGCTACTTGCTGCTTGCGGTAATGCAGGGTCAACTGCACAATCTGGTTCCAACCAAGCTACTACAGCTCAGCCTGACGCGGCGAAGCCGGCTGAAGAGCAAGTGCGCACAGTGAAGCACATGATGGGAGAGGCGACTATCAAAGGCACTCCTAAGCGTATCGTTGCATTGGAATGGAGCTCAGCAGAGCATTTGTTGGCTCTTGGTATTCAGCCTGTAGGGATTGCAGATATCCCTAATATGAAAAAATGGGTGAAGCTCCCTGTGGAGATTGCTCCTGAAGTAGTGGATGTAGGGAGTCGTACTTCACCAAACCTGGAATCGATCATGATGTTGAAGCCAGATTTGATTATCGGTATTAAACGAAATGTAGAAGCGAATTACGACGAAATGAGTAAAATTGCTCCAACGATTGCTTTTGATACGAATCCGGCTGAAGGTCAGGGATCACAGTATGATCGAATGATCGAGATCTTCAAGCAAATTGCGGATATCACGGGTAAAAATGCAGAAGCCGAAGTCGCTTTGAAAGACCTCGACAAGACTTATGCGGAAGCAAAAGAAAAGTTGACCAAAGCTGGTGCAGATAAAGTTCCATTCGTCCTCGCGATGGGCTACAGCAGTCAAAATGCGGTAGAATTCCGTTTGTCTACGGATAACTCTACAGCAGCAAGCATCTTGATTAATATTGGTCTGACAAATAAGTATAAGCCTAAGAAATTTGAGCAAACAGGAATGACACTGGCAGATGTGGAGGCACTTCCAGCGTTGCAGGATGCGAATTTCCTCCATATCATTCAAAATGATGACAACGTGATTGAGAATCAATTGAAGAACAACCCAGTTTGGAACGGTCTTACTTTTGTGAAAGAAAATCGCGTCTATGCTCTGGGCGGAGATCTGTGGCCGTATGGTGGTACCATGTCTGCAAAGATTCTCGCGAATAAAGCTGTAGATCTGTTGGTAAAATAATGAGTTTAGCCAAAAATAAAAAGTTTACACGAACTGACATCACTCCAGCCACTTCCTCACAAAGAGGGGGCTGGAGATTGTTCTTGATGTTAGGGGGTGGACTTGTCGCTCTGTTAGTGCTTACATTTGTCAGTTTGACACAGGGGATGGCAGACATTTCTCTGCGTTCTGTCGTACAGGCCATTATTGCTCCGCAAGACATTTCCGATCACCATATGATACAAGGTGTCAGGCTTCCAAGAACGGTCATGGGGCTTTTGTCTGGTGCAGCATTGGCTATTGCCGGAGCATTGATGCAGACGGTGACACGAAACCCACTCGCTTCGGAAACGACACTGGGCGTAAATGCGGGTGCCTATTTCTTCGTGGTGTTCGGGATGGTTTTTTGGCCATCATTCTTGCATGAACACCCGCTTCCCTTTGCGATGGCGGGCGGAATACTCGCAGCCGTTACCGTATATTTCATGTCTGGCGGGCGAAAAGGTTCGCCAGTGCGTGTGGCATTGTCCGGGATGATTGTCACCTTGGTGTACTCCTCCTTGACGAGTGCCATCATCTTGTTTAACGAAGAAACGACAAATGGCATTTTCCTCTGGGGCTCAGGCTCCTTGAAACAAAATGACTGGTCGGGTGTAGAATTTAGTTGGCCTTGGATTGTAGTTGGGATTTTGGTCAGCTTTTTCATGGCTAGGCAGCTGGATGTACTTAGCTTTAATGAAGAAACGGCGAAATCATTGGGGCAAAAGGTGGCAAAAACACGGCTTTTCACCATGTTTATTGCGATCTTGGTTACGTGCGTCAGTGTCAGTGTGGTCGGGCCAATCGGTTTCATCGGACTTGTGGCGCCGCATCTGGTACGATTGTCCGGCATCACGCAGCATAGATGGCTGTTACCGCTCTGTGCCATCTGGGGGGCAGCGCTGCTTGTAGCTTCTGATACGATTGCACGTATGTTCATCAATCATTATGGTGAACTTCCGGCAGGAGCCATCACGGCAGCTATTGGTGGACCATGGTTGATCTGGCTGGCTTTGCGTGTCTCGCGCAGTATGAGTGCTGGGACTGGTGGCTCGATGAGCGTCGGAGGAGCACAACGCAAAGTTTCGTATCCGTTGATTGTGTGTACGCTTGCTGTGCTGCTTGTGGTCGTTTGGATGCTCAGCTTGTCTAGCGGAAACTTGTACTTGCCGTGGACAGAGATCATCGCCATTTTTATGGGACAAGGAAACGAGATGTACAGTCAATTGGTACTTGAGCTTCGAATGCCGCGACTGTTAACAGCAATGTTGGCAGGTGTGGCACTCGCGATCAGCGGAAGTCTCATGCAGAGTGCAGTGCGTAATCCGCTGGCTGATCCGCAGATTGTCGGTGTCACGAGCGGTGCGGGTGTAGGGGCGATTATCGTGCTCCTTGTGTTTCCTCAACTCTCGGCTTGGATGCCGCTTGGGGCCGTTGTAGGGGGAATCATCTCTGCCGCGATTGTGTACGCGGTCTCTTGGAGAAGGGGACTCAATCCAATCATCTTGACGCTAGTAGGTATTGCGGTTTCTGCAGCAGGTGCCGCCTTTATCAATATCTTGATCGTACATTCCATGATCTTGGCAGCCCCTGCACTCACTTGGCTGGCAGGAAGTACATATGGGCGGGGATGGATGGAAGTAGGTCGCCTGTTGCCTGCGATCCTCGTCTTAGCACCGATCGCGTGGTGGTTAGGACGTCGGGTGGACCTCTTGTCATTTAACGACGAGAGCTCGACTGGATTGGGGTTAAAGGTGCGGATGACGAGATTGTCTGTGGCAGTCATTGCAGTGCTGCTCGCTTCAGCGGCAGTTGCCAGTGTCGGAGCCGTAGGATTTATCGGTCTTCTCGCTCCGCATGCGGCACGTATGCTGGTTGGACCTCATCATCGCCGTGCAGTTGTCGTCTCAGCCATGCTTGGAGCTGTATTGCTGGCTGCTTCTGATTTGCTGGGAAGGATCGTCATGATCCCGAAAGATATTCCGGCGGGGGTCGTGGTGGCGTTGTTAGGCGCTCCCTATCTGTTCTTGCTGATGTTCCGTTCGAATCGTTCCTTACAATAGACGTAGGCAAGTACTTGCCAAATACAAAGATCTCCAACATGATAAAAGTAGAACAGGCTGATTCTGGCAATCAGCTTGTCTACTTTTTCTTGTTATATCCGGTGATAGAAGGATGTGAATCTGTTGATGATTAATCAAGATTATCCTGGCTTTTTGATGACCGCCTTTCGCAAACAGCGATTGAAAAATTTTCACCTGCGTCAGGTGGAGGTAAACACCCATGTCCTTTGCTATGTGGCAGAAGGAAGTGCAGAGATTACGGTTGATGGTCAAAAGCAGGTGCTCGACGCCGGAAAGCTCTTGTTGTTGCGCCCGACGACGAAGATAGAAGAATTGCGGTGCCAATCAGGATCGTTGCACATATACAGGCTGCATTACGTGGAAGCGAGACGCGATCAGCATGAGAGCTCTCCCGAGAGGAAAGAAGTCAAGGTCTTGGCTGTCTCTACTCCCGCCTCATTTCTGACGGTATTGGATGAGCTCTCGCAATTGACAAGGAAGCGGGACTACTCTTCTTTTTTGCGGAGCCAAGCGCTACTCTACGAGCTGCTTGGTGTTGTTCATGATGAACAGAAAAAGAAAGAGGAAAAGGGCATTGGAGCGATTGAGGAGACTATCACCTACATGCAAAAGCACTACCGCGAGTCACTGGAATTGGGAAGCTTGCCGAAACTGGCGGGGTTGACCCCCAGCTCTTATTGCCGTGCTTTCAAACGTGCGACGGGAATGACACCCGGGGAGTATTTGACTGGGTTGCGGATGGAGCATGCCAAGGAGCTGCTTGCCCATTCTGGAGGAAGTGTGAAGGATGTGGCTCGTAACGTAGGTTATGCCGATGAGCTGTATTTTAGCAGGCTCTTTAAAAAACGAGAAGGATTGTCACCGCAAATTTATATGAAGCAAAGTGACCAGCGGGTAGTCGTGGTCAGCAAGCTGTTTTTACAGGATCATTTTCTTGCGATGGGAATTCAGCCGATTGCTGCCCCCTCCTTCCCGAACTACTTTGAAACGAGGACGGGCTTTCCTTCTTATTTGCAGCAAAAGCTGCGCGGGACAAAAGCACTGAATGCAGAGCAGTTGATCGATCCGAAAGAGATTTTGACTTTGTCGCCTGATGTGATTGTCAGGATGAATTTTTTCAACAATCGGGAGGCAGGAGACTGGGAGAAAATAAAAGGAACGGTCTCCTTTGACGGCTATCCAAACTGGATTGACTACCAAACCAAATTGGCGACGCTCTTCAAGAAAGAGAGTCAGGCAGAGAAAATCATCAAGCACATCGACAAAGTAGAAAAACAGGCAAGAGATGCACTATTGCCGGTTACACGCACGGGTGAATGGACGATGATTCGTGTGCTAAAGGATGAGGTGCGCTTGTACGGCGTAGAGGGACACGCCCTCACAGACTTGTTTTATTACAAGCTTGGCTTTGCGCCTGACCCGAATGTGACCCACGCGGCCTATAAACCAAATGCGCTCAACGATCTGATCGAATTGAACCCGGAGAGAATCATCGTGTTCTGGAGTGAGCGGGAGCATGTAGCAGCGCTATGGAACAACCCGCTGTGGAGAGACTTGCGTGCGGTGCGGGAAAACAAAGTGTACCATCCCGCCAATCATGAATGGGACCCATGGGGGCCGTTTGGCAGAGAGCATACGATTCAAAGGAGCACAGCGTACTTTCTCCAGGTCGGACAGGGGTAATCTGGTCCATGGCAATTAGACAATCACGTCCATAGAAAAGTAAGAGGAGTCTCTATATACTATCAATTGATAATTGTTATCACTAAGTTGATAAGCAGAAGTGGGGGCATTCTCGATATGAAAAGTAAGACCAGTTTACGTACCATGCGCCACATCATGACCAGCTTCTTCGCGATGTGCTTGCTGGTTGTCCTTGCCGGTTGCGGAGGCAATGCCAATCAAGCTCAACAGACGCCAGCTGCATCGGGAACGACGACTGAGGCTACGCCAGCGCAAACCACACCAGCCGATTCTAATGAAGTACGTGAAGTGAAGCACGCAATGGGTACCACTCCGATTAAGGGAACACCAGAACGCGTGGTTATTTTAACAAATGAAGGCACCGAAGCCTTGCTTGCACTTGGCGTTAAGCCAATCGCTGCTGTACAGTCCTGGGATGAAGATCCTTGGTATCCTCACATCAAAGATGAGATGACAGGCGTAGAAGTGTTGGGCTTCGAAGACCAGCCGAATCTCGAAGCGATTGTAAGCTTGAGCCCTGATTTGATCATCGGAAACAAAGTACGTCATGAAAAGATTTACGATCAACTGTCCAAAATCGCTCCAACCGTATTCTCTGAAGAGCTGTCCGGAAGATGGAAAAGCAACTTCACGCTATATGCAGAAGCACTGAACAAGAAGGCGGAAGGCGAGCAAGTCCTGAAAGAATTCGACGACCGTGTAGCTGCTGCGAAAGCAAAGCTGGGTCCTAAAGCTTCTACTAAAGTATCCGTAGCGAAGTTCTCCAAAAAAGGCGTACAAATCTATCAAAAAGATACCTTTAGCGGTGTGCTACTCGATCAGCTGGGACTCGCACGTCCAGCTTCCCAGGACGTAAACAACTTTGCAGAAATGATCAGTGAAGAAGGTATGTCCGCTATGGACGGGGACATCCTGTTCTACTGGGTAACCGAGCCAACGAAAGAATCTAAAGACATTGCGAACAACGCGAAAAAATGGATGGAAAGTCCAGTCTTCAAATCTCTGAATGTGGCGAAAACCAACCAAGTTTACCAAGTAGACGAAACGGTTTGGAACAAAGCAGGCGGCATCAAGGCAGCGAATTTGCTGCTCGATGACATCGTGAAGCGCCTCGATGTGAAGTAAATCAAAAAGCGTCAAAGCGAGAGACCTCATCCGAAGCAAGGATGGGGTCTCTTTGCACTCCTGCGGGTCTGTGAAAATCAACGAGACTACCCTTGAAGAGATCATAGAAGCTTTTCAAGATTTCCAAACGGGAAAAATGGGAATACTAATTTTTAAGGAGCGGAGTTCAGCAATCCTTCATGCGCTGGATTCTTCCTTTTTGCTGTAGTTTACTCTTCCCTCAATTTCCCAGATATATATTCAACCATGACATTTGTCATGTCCACGACTTGACGTTTATGACTACAGCGGCCAGCCGCTATTTCCTACAATAAAGATAGAATATTGCGTCCGGCGAATTCACATGTCCCTGTGCGCATCAATCGAGGAGGAAACAATTGATGCATCAAGCCAACATTGCCCAATTGAAAAAGAATGTTGCCCCCTTTGAAAAAGCAGACTTGAAAAAGAGTATCCGACAGCTAATCAATACACTAGTTCCGCTGATTCTACTCTGGTACGGTGCTTATCTCAGTCTATCTGTGTCTTATTGGCTCACGCTGCCTATCGTCATTGTCGCAGCCGGCTTTGTCATCCGTACATTCATCATTTGCCACGATTGCTGCCACCAATCCTTTTTCAAAAATCGTCTGGCGAATGACATCGTTGGTACGATTACCGGTGTGCTGACCCTCGTCCCTTATGAACAATGGAAAAACAGTCACAATATTCACCATGCAACGAGCAGCAACCTCGACAAACGTGGCGTAGGCGATTTGTGGATGATGACTGTCAATGAATATCTCGAGGCTTCTACTTGGCATAAAATCGCTTATCGGCTGTATCGCAATCCGATCGTGATGTTTGGTTTGGGACCTATTTTTGTCTTTTTGATTCAGTATCGTTTTAATGTGAAGCGAGCTCGCCGCAAAGAGCGGTTGAATACGTATTTGACGAATGTGCTGCTGGTCGGTCTTTATGCGCTTTTGATCTGGGCGGCTGGCTGGCAAGCATTCCTGTTGATTCAAGGTCCGATCTTTTTCGTCTCTGGCTTGTTTGGGATTTGGCTGTTTTATGTGCAGCATACGTATGAGGATTCTTACTTTGAGAACGATGAAGAGTGGAGCTACGTGAAAGCGGCAGTAGAAGGAAGCTCCTACTACAAGCTGCCGAAGGTTTTGCAATGGATCACAGGCAATATTGGCTTTCACCATGTCCATCACTTAAGCCCGCGCGTACCGAACTACAACCTGGAAAAAGCACATAACGACACACCGCCGCTTCAGATGGCGACGACGATTACACTGGCGTCCAGCGTGCAGTGCCTGCGTTTTCATTTGTGGGATGAGAGCAACAAGCGGTTTGTGAGCTTCAAAGGCTTCAAGCGGTTGGCTGCTGCTCAGTCGGAAGCAATCATAGATGCACTCCAAAGCTCCAAACCGAGTTTGGAAGGAAAATAAGCCTGCCATAAACCTTTGAATTCCGATACACTTGAGAGAGTGGCGAAGAAAAGGTGGGCAAGCATGCAGAAGCAGAAGTGGTATCACATTCTACAAAAAAATACGGGCTTGAGCCCTTATGTGTGGGTTGTCTTCTACATCCTGCCATTTTATTTCATCTTCCGGTCATCCTCGACGTACGAAGCGGTGATCGGAATCATCATGATCATTCTGTTTTTCATTTGCTATGTATTCTCCTTCCTGTCAAAGGGTTGGCTGATTTACTTTTGGACGAGTGTGCAGATTATCATATCCATCGCCATGACCTTGATGTTCGGCTATGTGTATTTCTCGCTCTTCCTGGCGTTTTTTATCGGGAATATCGAGAACAAGATCGGCTTTGTTACGCTGTACACGGTTCATTTGATTAGCACCACCATATCGGTCAACATCGGCTTTTTCACCAAAAACGCGCAATTGATTGGCCAGCTTCCGTTTGTTTTGGTTAGCATGATAGCTGTCATTCTCTTGCCGGTGACCACGTACAACTGGAATAAGCGAGAGAAGCTGCAGGGAGAGCTGGAGCATGCGAACAAGCGAATTTCAGAGCTGGTCAAGCTCGAGGAACGCCAACGCATTGCCCGCGACTTGCACGATACGTTGGGGCAGAAGCTCTCATTAATTGGGTTGAAAAGCGATTTGGCGAACAAGCTGATCAACAAAAATCCTACTTTGGCGAGAACGGAGCTGGAGGAAATCAGGCAAACGGCCCGAATCGCGTTGAAAGAAGTACGGGAAATGGTCACGCAAATGCGTGGGACGCGGCTAGAGGATGAGATGTTTCGGATCAAGCAAATTTTCAAAGCGGCCGAAATTGAATTCGTGTTGGAAGGCGATACGAATCTGACCAACACTTCGCTGATGACAGAAAACGTGTTGTGCATGTGCCTGAAAGAAGCGGTCAACAATATTGTGAAGCATAGCAATGCCAGCGCCTGCTCCATCGTCATCGAACCTACTCGTACCGATCTCGTCGTAAGCGTAACAGACAATGGGATTGGAATGGCGGAGGAATTGGTCTACCGAGGAAACGGTTTGCGTGGGATGAAGGAACGGCTGGAATTTGTCAACGGAAGTATGGAAATCCAGTCCTCGGTGTCTGGAACACAGCTAGTGATTCGGGTACCCAACGTCTTCAAACAACCGGAACAGGAGGCGGGAGGATGATTCGCATTGTCATTGCAGAGGATCAGCGGATGCTCTTGGGAGCCCTTGCTTCCCTGCTCGATTTGGAAGAGGATATGAAGGTCGTCGGAAGAGCAAGTAATGGTGAGGATGCCGTCAAGCTCGTGCATCAGCATCAACCCGACATTTGCATCATGGATATTGAAATGCCAGTCAAAAGCGGATTAGACGCTGCTGAGGAATTGAAAGGTAGCGGCTGCAAGGTGATGATTCTCACGACCTTTGCTCGCCCAGGTTACTTCGAACGAGCACTGAAGGCAGGTGCAAACGGCTACTTGCTCAAGGACAGTCCGAGCGAAGAACTGGCCAGCTCGATTCGCAGCATTATGGCAGGGCGGCGGATCTATGCGCCTGAGCTGGTCGATGAGGCATACGGGCAGGAGAATCCGCTGACGGAGCGGGAAAAGGAAGTCCTGGTCTTGATCGCAGACGGGAAGAACACCAAGGAGATTGCCAGCCAGCTGTACATTACGACAGGGACTGTGCGGAATTACATCTCCGTCATTCTCGACAAGCTCGGTGTGAGCAATCGGATCGAGGCAATTATGCATTCAAAGGAAAAAGGCTGGTTTAAGTAGCAGACCAGCTGGAGGAGGCCCTTTCTGTTTTGGCAGGAAGGGTTTTTTTATCACTCGTGCCGTAAAACCCCTTGCTTTAGCTATGGGGATATAAGGCACTTTGCTCTGCATCCCTTGTAGGGGGTACTAAGAGCAAACAAAAATAGCCCTTTTTTTTCCAACTCTGTTAGAGATGTCTTCTCTATCTAACAAAATGGTATAATTTACCATAGGTGATGGTTTTGAGTAGATCAGTGGAAAGTAACCACAATGTCGTATTTGACTGTAAATATCACGTTGTTTTTTGTCCGAAGTATCGTAAAAGGTTTTGAAAGTGCCAGTGGACATTCGATTAAAAGAGTTGTTTCTTGAAAAGGCAATGGAACTACGTGCGGAAGTTGTTGAAATGGAAATCATGCCTGATCATGTTCATTTGGTCATCAAATGCGATCCGCAATTCGGAATCCACCGAGTCGTAAAACATTTGAAGGGCTATACATCCAGAGTGTTGCGGATGGAATTTAAACATCTCAAAAGCAGACTTCCCTTGCTATGGACAAACTCCTACTTTGTTGCAACGGTTGGCACGGTGCAACTCGATGTGATTCAGAAATACATGGAGTCTCAAAAAGAAAGGAATGATTGAACTTGCATAGAGCCTACAAATTCCGTTTGTATCCAAACAAAGAACAAGCAACACTCATCAACAAGACAATTGGATGTACTCGCTTTGTATTCAATCACTTTCTTGCGAAACGAAAAGATGCTTACGAACAAGAAAACAAAACGCTGAATTACAACGACTGTTCTGCTTTGCTCACGCAACTAAAAAAAGAATTCGAATGGTTGAAAGAAGTGGACTCCACTGCCCTGCAATCAACCTTAAAAGATTTGGATTCGTCATACAAAAAGTTTTTCAAAGAGAAAAAAGGCTATCCCAAATTCAAGAGCAAGAAGAACCCAAAGCAATCCTATACATGCAAGATGGACATCAAAATAGAACGGAATCGCATCAAACTTCCTAAGCTGGGATGGGTATCGTTTGCTAAATCCAGAGAAGTCGAAGGGCGAATCCTATCGGCTACGATTAGATGTAATCCTTCAGGTAAATACTTTGTGTCAGTATTGTGTGAAACAGAGAGTCAATTACTCCCAAAAGTAGAACAAACAGTTGGGATTGACCTTGGGATCAAGGATTTCGCCATACTCTCTACTGGTGAGAAGGTGGCAAATCCCAAATACTATCGCAAGTATGAAAAACAACTGGCGAAATGGCAACGGATTCAATCTCGTAGACAAAAAGGCAGCAACAACCGGAACAAGGCGCGTACCAAAGTAGCTCGACTCCACGAAAAAATTGCAAATACCCGTAACGATTTTCTACATAAGCTGTCAACCAAGCTGATCCACGAAAGCCAAGTGATCTGTTTGGAGGACTTGCAAGTGGAAAACATGGTAAAAAATCACAAGTTAGCCAAATCCATTGCAGATGCTTCGTGGTCTATGTTTCGTACGATGCTGGAGTATAAGGCAGAATGGTATGGAAGAAGGATCTCCATTGTTGGAAAACAATTTCCTTCAAGCCAGCTCTGCTCAACTCCAAACTGTGGATACCGCAACAAAGCAGTGAAAAGTCTCAACTTGCGCAGTTGGATATGCCCGCACTGTGGCGTACAACATGATCGTGACCAAAACGCTGCTATCAATATTGAGCAAGAAGGACTTCGAGTGTTGGCGTAGTCAACTAAACTGTGGGACACACAGGGATAGCTTGGTAAAATTCACTCCGTTAGGAGTGACTACCCAAGAATCCCCCGCCTTTAGGCATGGGGAGTGTCAAGTGGTATATAATACACATAATGAATGTAATGATTGATGATCTGGTATATTTAGTATGATTTCATCCACTATCGTATATGAAATGCTAATCGCATATTTTTTTATAGTTTCCATCGATATGGCAAAGGGAGGCTTAAAGTGAATCTAGAAACCGATGATCCCAAACAAGTTGTTTTACAGGTTGGAGGGGTATTAAAAAAAATTCGTAAAGAGAAACATTTGAGCCTTGAAGATTTATCAGAATTATCGGGTGTGAGCAAGCTGACACTTGGAAATATTGAACGTGGAGAAACCAATCCCACAATCGGGGTATTGTGGAAAATTTCGAAATGCTTATCTATACCACTCTTGGCTTTATTCTCAACCGAAAACAGTGTGAATCTGTCCAGAGCTGGGCAGGGACTCAGAATTGCTGGGGATAATAAAGATTGGGTGATTGAGCCAATCTTTCAGAACGTAAGTAATGAAATTGAAACGTATAGAGCTTATTTACAACCGAATAGCTCATACTATCCAGAGAAGCATCACCACAATACAACCGAAATTGCGACGGTAATGTCAGGAACCCTTTCCATCCATGTAAATAATGAGTCATACACCTTGAATCAATATGATTCGATTAGTTTTTGTGCAGATGGCACGCATTCATATATAAATCACTCCGACGATCTTGTTGTGATCCATATTATATTGAAATACGGGGTCTAAAAATCGATCCCCTGTATTCTCATAGAGTACGACGACTATGACCCTTTATCGACCGAATGGTTGCTAGAGGGTTATTTTTTGTTGTGATTTATTAGAGATGATAGATATTGGACAATTTTCGCTTGTTATATTATAGTGTGTTTTGTGGATTTAAAAGTATATTATAATATACCGTTTTTCTTCGGTTACGAATTAACTCCTGTATCCACTCTAATAGACTAGGAGGGAAAATGATGAGCACTCAAGATATAAAATCAAATCCAAGTGTTACTAGATCAGCAGTTTGGGTAGTTATTGTAGGGATAATATTTATTGCAGCTAATTTACGGGCTCCTTTAACCTCGGTGGGGCCTCTAGTTGGTCTTATTAGGGACGATGTTCATATTTCGAATACGCTAGCAGGTATGATTACCACGTTGCCTCTACTAGCCTTTGCACTTTTTTCTCCTTTTGTTCCTAAATTAGGACGAAAGTTTGGAGTAGAAGTAATGATTCTAATTTCCATCATCCTTCTTAGTTTTGGGGTTTTTATGCGTTCCCTCTCAGGAATCGCTACTTTATATATCGGTACTGCTGTTCTTGGATTGGCGATTTCCGTTTCTAATGTATTGTTGCCTAGTCTTATTAAACGAGAGTTTCCTAGACGCATTGGTTTAATGACTGGTGTATATTCTGTTTCTATGAATTTATTGGGAGCAATAGCATCTGGTATTAGTGTTCCCATTGCAGTTGGAATAGGAATTGGATGGCAAGGGGCATTGGGTATATGGGGCATTCTTAGTTTGGCATCTGTATTATTTTGGTTACCTCAAATGAAACGCAGCAATAGGGAAACAGCTGCCGTTCAAAATCAATCGGCTGATAGCAGTGTGAATTTATGGCGTTCCGCACTAGCATGGCAGGTAACCTTGTTTATGGGACTCCAATCTATGGTTTTCTATGTACTTATCACATGGCTACCTGAAATCTTAAAACAGCAAGGAACAAGTTCAGATCAATCTGGTTGGTTACTTTCCATTATGCAGTTAGCCTTACTGCCATTTACTTTTGTCGTTCCGATTATCGCAGGGCGTATGTCCAGTCAACGTTCATTAGTTACGATTACGGCAATTTTGCTTTTAACTGGAACGCTTGGATTACTTTACGGAAGCTCGAATTTTATTGTTTGGTGGATCATCATGCTGGGAATTGGTGGAGGTTTTGCTTTTAGTTTATCGATGATGTTTTTTGGCTTACGAACAGAGCATGCTCAACAGGCTGCAGAGCTATCCGGTATGGCTCAATCAGTTGGATACCTGCTCGCTGCAATAGGCCCGACCCTTTTCGGATATCTGCATGATGTAACGGATAGCTGGACTGTTCCACTTCTACTTTTGGTTTGTGCGTCAATCTTGCTCTTTATATTTGGTCTAGGTGCAGCTAGAAATCGTTCTATTGGTTCAAAGCCAACGACTCCACCGAGTACAATACCGCCAAAAGCGATGTAAGTAAATCATTTCATAGGTACGGGCATGCTATGGAAATCAGCGGATTTGCTCGGGAGTCCATCTTAGATACGCTTACTTCTCCAACGAATAAATGCAGTCATTCACCATCTTACCTGCAATTTCAGTGCTTTCGGGCACGATTTTATCCAGCTTCATTCCAGCCTTCTCCAAAATGCGTCGTGAAGCCACATGTTCTTCGGAACAAACAGCCGTAAATTTTTTGAATCCAAAAGTATCCACAGCAAAATCAAATACGCGTCTGATTGCTTCCGTTGCATAGCCCTTGCCTTTGAATCCGTCCAGTATGATGAAGCCCACTTCCGCAGTGAGAGTTTCTCGGTTACGGGTGCAGATGCTAATCAAGCCAACATCGTTACCGGAGTCGGTTTCACGTATGATCCAGGTTAGCCAGTGGGTCGATTCTAGGCTCCACGGAGCGAGTTCTTTCTCAAAGTTACGGCGGATATCTTCATCGCTCATGGTCGCTCCGATATGCTCCATCAGTGTCGGGTTGGAATAGATGGAGCGGATCAGCTCCCAATCGGGTAATGCCACTTTGGTGAGAGTCAGGCGCGCACTGAGAATTTGATTATTCATAGCGATTCTCCTTTGGTAATTGTTAGGAATATTTATAATAGTATACGCAGATGAATGAGAAGGAAAGGAGTCAATCAGCAAGAGTGGGGCTGTTCATCAAAAAAGGCCGTCGACTTTCTCGACAGCCAAAAGAGGTCCTTTATCGACTATAGATGTTTCTAAGCTCATTGATGTCGTTTTGGGTAGGACCAGTGATTCTCGTTAACCAAGAGTTATTCATGATCGAGTGATCCGACCTATGATTTAGTCGCAACACATGTCCAATCTCATGAGTAGCTAAGGCTTCTAAATAAGCGGCGTTTCTGTTGCTCACTCTGTTCCATTGGATGACTGTGCCACCAGTTACTCTGGAACCATTCGATTGCCACCAGCCAAATCCATCATACCCCCTCGCATAACCTTCACCTAAGGTAATGGGGGCATTCTGTGTTGGTGTTAATGAAACAATGCCTGTGTTGTTCCAATTCCGTATGGCATTTTCATAGGCCTGTCTGAGAGCAGGGATATTCGTCGTAATGGTTACCTGATACGAAACGAAGGCCTTGTTTTGATCGGTTGCAGGTGGGTTTCCATTAATAAAAGCAGACGCAACATAGTATTTCACGCCGTTTTTCTCGTAGAAGAACCATCTATTATCAGGGGCACTTGTCCAATAGTCCGTTAACGAGGTGCCTCGGGTCCAACCAGAAAATTGTACACGGGTATTTGGTTGAAGCCTGTCGATGATAGCAGCAGAAGTAGTCGGTCCGGTACGGATATTGACAGGGATCGGAGCGGATACACCGCTAAAATCCACGCGATATTCGGATTGATCCTGTGCGTTTGTCGGCATAACAAAATATCCATTTACAAGAGTGACAAGAGTAATAGTGAACAATAAAAGTTTACTCAAAATTCTTTCTAACATCATGAGACTCCTTTCCAAGCAAGAGTTTTCGTGTTTCCCAGTACAGTTCTCTGTGGACCTCCTTCTCTTTTTTTTGATTACAAAAACAATTTCATTCCTACTAGTCCATCTCTTTTAAGTAGTTTAAAATTGTTTTTCTAATGGTAAAATACGAATCCAGTATTTTCAAGTTAATTACAAAAAATTTACAATAATAGAACTTATTTACCATGCTTTCTAATCGTTCATGCCATTTCAATAGTCGCTTTTTACCGAAATTTGTCGGGGGGTCTGATCAAAAAGGATGAATGGGGGAATAAAAAAACCTACCCTTTTACTAAAGGGTAGGAGTTGGATGCGGTTTTCCAATTATTCTGATTAGCCTATAGGCGCTTGATCAGGTTCATATTCCCCGAACTTCTGATCACAATCCATCCGTCAGGAATAGGCGAGCCTAGCATCACCCATACCTCCTGACCAGAAGAAACGTTGTTCAAATTTTTAATCAGGTTCATAGTCCCAGTACTTCTGATCACAACCCATCCGTCAGGCATAGGGGAGCCGAGCATTACCCAAACTTCCTCATTAGAAGAGGCGCTGTTCAAATTTTTAATCAGGTTCATAGTCCCAGTACTTCTGATCACGACCCATCCGTCAGGCATAGGGGAGCCGAGCATTACCCAAACCTCGTAACCAGCAGGAGCATTGTTGATATCCTTAATCAGGTTCATATTGCCAGAAGATCTGATTACGACCCAACCGCTTGGAATAGGGGAGCCGAGCATTACCCAGACTTCCTGACCAAATGCGGCATTTTTGATTATTGTTTTTTGGGAGGCTGGCGCCTTCTCCTGTAGAGGTAGAGATGCCCCTTGGGCTTGTGCGGCTACACTTGGTACAGCGACAACTGAGCTTAATGTCAGGATGATCAAGGCTTTTTTAAACATGAACATCAACCTTTCATGATAGTGGTAAAAGTAGCTCCGAAACGATCATCGAGTGGATGCCAGATGTTGCGGTACTCCATCACATATAGAAGATGGATATCATCGCCCCTCTCCAAGAATGCCTATATATACCATTTTATAGGATATCTATTCCTTTTACTTTAGGAGATATTGTCGAATGGTAGACAAAGTAGAAATATTTTTTGTGACGGGATTTATCACAACGCACGATTTGTGAAAAGAGCGAGAGATAATAGCTACGCCCCTATTTTTCTGAATAATCTGGACGAAAGAAAGGTAGTGTGCTACAAATAAAGCTAAGTTAAATTTATAAAGTCATTGGAGAAATTAACTTTAAAACAGCAAAGGTGAACGAAGGAGAGACGAGCATGGCAAAAGAAGAATATGCGATTGGGCTGGACCTGGGTGGGACCAAAATCTTGGCTGGTTTGGTTGATCGCACAGGCAGGCTAATTGCACAAAAGCAGCTGCCGACCTTAGCGGAAGAGGGAGAAAAAGCAGTGGTCGAAAGGGTATTGTCTGCTACTGATGATGTCCTATCAGCAAGCGGCATCGATCCCCAAAAAGTACGCGGCGTAGGAATTGCTTCAGCTGGGGTGATTAATAGCGCGAACGGTGAAGTAGTATTTGCGAGCAATCTAGGCTGGCGAAATGTACCGATTGGCGCCCTGATCCAGCAGAGGTTCGGACTGCCCGTCCGGCTGTTTAATGATGCGAATGCAGCGGCAATCGCGGAGTGGCTATGGGGCGCAGGAGCTGGCACCCAAAATATGATCTATGTCACCGTCAGTACAGGCGTAGGGGCAGGAGTGATCAGCGACGGTCGATTGGTTTGCGGGCGGGATGGGAGTGCGGGTGAGTTTGGCCATATCTCGATCGATTGGAACGGACCGCCATGCCGCTGTGGCAATCGAGGCTGCCTGGAAAACTACGCATCGGGTACTGCCATTGAAAACGCCGCTCGCCACAAGCTGGCAACCACAAATGGGCCAGTTACGGCCAAAGCAATCAGTGAGACTGCGCTAGCAGGAGATCCTTTCTCCAAGCAACTCATCAAGCAAGCAGGGTTTTACTTGGGAGTTGGAGCAGCCAATCTGATCTATTTGTTTAATCCGGAGGTAATCGTCTTCGGAGGTGGAGTGATGAACGCGTCTACCATACTTATGCCGGAAATTGAGAAGAGCATGAGGGAGAGATGCATCCCTGGATTGGCGCAGGAGGTACGTGTCGTCCTTAGCCAGATCGGGGTAGAAGCTGGAGTGATGGGAGCGGCAGGGGGAGTTTTTGCGCTAGATCAACCAGGAGAGAAAACATCAAATTTTTAATTGAAATCCGTATTGCAAAAATTAAAACAATTTTGTATCATCTTATTAATTACTCCACTGAAAAAACTAATTAACAGATGAGAAGCAAGGAGGAAGACAACATCATGGCAAAAGTGAGAGTTGCGGTGATTGGTGCAGGATCAATTTCAGACATGCACTTGCAATCGTACCAGCAAAACGAGCGTACAGAAATTCGTGCCGTCGTCGACTTCAACGAGGAGCGCGCACGGGAAAAAGCACAGAAGTACGGGGCCAAAACCTACTACAGCAAGCTTGAGGATGTTTTCACAGATGAACAGGTAGACGCTGTGAGTATTTGTACGTGGAACAACACGCACGCAGATATTGCCATCGCTGCCCTTAGAGCGGGTAAGCACGTGCTATTGGAAAAGCCTTTAAGTACAACAGTTGAAAGCGCTCTCCTGATAGAAGAGGCCGTAAAAGAGAGTGGCAAGCTGCTCCAAGTAGGTTTTGTGAGAAGGTACGATACGAATGCGCAATTGCTCAAGCAGTTCATCGATGCGGGCGAGCTGGGGGAGATTTATTACGCGAAGGCATCCTGTTTGCGTCGTTTGGGCAATCCGGGAGGCTGGTTCGCTGACAAGGACAGATCTGGCGGAGGTCCACTCATCGATCTCGGCGTGCATGTCATTGATCTGTGCTGGTACTTGATGGGCTGCCCAAAAGTAACGACCGTCAGCGGCAATACATACAACAAGCTGGGCAATCGCGCCAACGTCAAAAATCTCTCCTTTTACAAAGCAGCTGACTACGATCCTTCCCAAAACACTGTCGAGGATATGGCCAATGCACTCATTCGCTTTGAAAACGGAGCGTCCCTTTTCGTGGATGTGAGCTATACACTGCATGCGAAAAAAGACGAGTTGGCCGTCAAGCTGTACGGAGACAAGGGAGGCGCAGAGGTGGAGCCAGAGCTGTCCATCATTGCAGAAAAGCATAACACGATCCTGAATGTCAGCCCGCAGATGGATAAATTATCATTTGATTTCAAGCGAGGCTTCCAAAATGAGATCGATCACTTCATCGCATGCATTTTGGGTGAAAAAGAAACACTTAGCCCAGTACAGGACGGCGTGGAGATGATGAAGATTCTGTGCGGCATTTACGAATCAGCTGCGACCGGAAGAGAAATCGTATTTACTCGATAACTGGCAGGCTAGACCTATCCATGGACATCCAGATATCACCCATAGAGTAGATGAAGACAAGGGGGAAAAGAAATGAAAAAAGCATCGTTTTTGCGAACCGCATCCGTCTTACTTTTTTCAGTGGCTTTACTTTTCGGGTGTTCCAGTGGCGGTGGTAGTGGCAGTAATAGTGGAACTCCGGCAGCTTCCAATGGGGGGACAACGACGGGAGCGCCGCAAAAGGATCAGATGGTCATCGCCGTAAACGAAAACTTTATCACGATGGACCCGCAAAATACAGGGGATGCACTGTCATCAGGTGTCCAAAGCGCGATGTTTGAAGGGCTTCTGATTTATGACAAGGATTTGAAGCTCATGCCGGGTTTATCGACTGAATATTCGGTTAATGAAGATGCGACAGCGTACACCTTCAAGCTCCGGCAAAACGTGAAGTTCCATGACGGCACACCATTCAATGCCGAAGCGGTCAAAATCAATTTCGACCGGATGAGCAACAAAGACAACAACTTGAGAGCCTATCGGAACTACAAATACATCAAGTCCACAGAGGTTGTCGACGAGCACACAGTGAAAGTGACGCTGAACCAGCCGTTTTCCGCGATGATCAACAAATTCACGACCGGAATCATCAGCCCGGCGGCTCTGGAAAAGTACGGCAAAGACATTACCAAAAATCCAGTCGGTACAGGTCCATATAAATTCGTGGAATGGGTACAGGGTGACCATCTGACGGTAGAGCTGAATCCAGATCACTGGAACAAGGGAGCAGCCAAGGTCGGTAAAATCGTCTACAAGCCCGTTCCTGAAAACGGCTCCCGCGTAGCCATGCTGAAGACGGGTGAGGCCGATGTCATTTATCCGTTGCCGGAGCAGCAAGTAGAGACACTGAACGGAGCAGAGGGAGTAAAGGTAGAGCGCACACCATCTACGATCACACGCTATGTCTCGATTAATATGTTGAAAAAGCCATTCGATGATCCGCGTGTACGCCAAGCGATCAATCATGCAGTGGACAAGGACGCGTTCATTAAAGTCGTGAAATCCGGGTATGGCGCACAACTGGAATCCGTGATGTCCCCGACGATTGCCCACTATGCGAAGCAAGGCGCCTATGAATACAACATCGAAAAAGCGAAGCAGCTTTTGAAAGAAGCAGGCTACGAGAACGGCTTCACAACGGACATCTGGGGCAATACGAACTCGGATACGATGAAGGGCATGCAATTCATTCAGCAGCAATTGCAAAAGGTCGGCATCACCGTTGAAGTGAAATCGATGGAAGAAGCGACGCTGTCTGATGAAATCTACGGCATCAAGTCGCCAGAAGAAGCAAAAATGAACATGTGGTACGTAAGCTGGTCCTCTGCTGATCCAGACAATGCGATGCGTTCGTTGTTTAGTAGCGAGAACTTCCCGCCTGCGGGAGCGAACACGGCTTTCTACAAAAATGACCTTGTCGACCAAAGCATCAAGGAAGCGACACAATCGTCAGACCAAGACAAGCAAAAGCAGCTGTATGGCGTCGTGCAAGAAAATGTGTTTAAAGATGCACCATGGATTTTCCTCGCAGTCGATGAAATCTTGTACGGAAAACGCGCGAACGTGAACGGTGTTTATATCACACCGAGTGGCGGCATCTATGTAAGAGAAGCGGCGTTCCAATAATACTTGAAGCAGCGTTCGGGCATTGTCTGCCGCTGGGCGCTGCTTTTCTTTTAGGAGGAACCGTACCATGTTCCGTTATATCGTGAAGAGACTCATCGAGATCATCCCGATTATTTTTGTCGTGTCATTGCTCATTTTCTTCTTTATCCATCTAGTTCCGGGTGATCCTGTTCGCTTGGCGGCGGGAAAAGAAGCGACCTTGGAAGAGATCGAGCGGGTGCGTCAGGAGTTGGGCCTGGATAAGCCATTGCTTACCCAGTACGTCAACTACATGCAAAACCTGCTGACAGGAAATTTGGGACACTCCCTGAAGACAGGGCTTCCCATTAGCGATATGTTTGAAAACCGTTTTTCTGTAACGATGACGTTGACATTTATGAGCCTGGGCTGGGCCTTGGTGCTCGGACTGTTGATTGGGACGATCTCTGCTGTTTTCCGCAATAAATGGCCGGACTACGTAGGGATGCTGACGGCGATTTCTGGTATTTCCTTGCCTGGATTTTGGCTGGGGCTCATTCTCATACAGGTTTTTTCTGTCACGCTGGGCTGGTTTCCCACAGGTGGGGTCGAGAGCTGGAAAAGCTACGTGCTCCCCTCGTTAACCTTGGGAGCAGGAATCATGTCGATGCTGGCTCGTTTTACCCGTTCCTCCCTGCTCGAAACATTAAAGGAAGATTTTATCCGAACAGGTCGGGCAAAAGGGTTGAAGGAATCCGTAGTCGTTCGCAAGCACGCCCTGAAAAATTCGATGATTCCGGTCGTGACCATCGCCGGATTGCAATTCGGCTTTTTGCTAGGCGGATCGGTTGTCGTAGAGACGGTGTTTAGCATTCCAGGTATGGGGCGTCTGTTGATCGATTCCATTGCTTTTCGCGATTATCCGGTCGTACAGGCAGTCATCCTGTTGTTTTCACTGGAGTTCATTCTCGTGAATCTGCTGGTAGACATCTTGTACAAGGCACTGAATCCGAAAATCCGTTATGACAGCTAATGGCAAGGAGGTGACGTAAATGGAGGTAGTAAAAGAAATCGGGCATAACGTTGTAGTTCCCACGGAAAAGAAATCCCGAGCCCGCGAGTTTTGGAAGAAGTGGAAAAAGCAAAAGACAGCATTCTGGGCTGGGTTTTTTATCTTGTTTTTGTTTGTGATAGCACTGTTTGGCCCATGGATCGCACCGTATGATCCGTACGAGCCGAACTATGATGTGACGTTGCAGACTCCTTCCATGGAACATTGGGCAGGGACAGATGAATACGGACGGGATATTTTGAGCCGCATCATTGTAGGAACGGGTATCTCTCTTGGCGTCAGCTTTTCTTCTGTGGTGGTCGGCGCAGTGGTTGGAACGGTATTAGGCTTGATTAGCGGATATTACGGCGGGTGGCTGGATCGCCTCATCATGCGGTGGAGTGACGTCATGTTTGCTTTTCCCGACTTGCTGCTCGCAATCGCCATTGTTGCGATCCTCGGCCCGGGATTAACGAATGTCGTCGTAGCGGTCGCGGTGTTCAGTATCCCATCGTTTGCTCGTTTGATTCGCGGCAATACATTGGCTGCCAAGGAAGCGGTGTTTGTAGAAGCGGCGCGGTCTATGGGGGCAAAAAGCAGCCGGATTATTTTCCGGCACATCTTTCCAGAGACCGTCTCTAGTATGATCGTCTTTTTTTCCATGCGGATCGGTACCTCGATCTTGGCAGCATCCAGTCTCAGCTTTCTCGGTCTGGGGGCAAAGCCGGAGAGTCCCGACTGGGGGGCGATGCTCAGTATGGGGCGTGATTATCTCGCCACTTCTCCTCATGTGGTCATCATTCCCGGGATTGCGATCTTTTTGACCGTGCTGGCGTTCAACCTGGTTGGGGATGGCTTGCGCGATATTTTGGACCCGAAAACGAAGAACTAAGCGAGGGAGATGGGGCAGATGAGTGAGAACATCATGGAAGTAAAGCATCTGCAGACGCAATTTACGAGAGACAACCAGAAGACAGTCGTCCTCGATCATGTCAGCTTTCATATAAAAAAAGGCGAGGTGCTTGGACTGGTTGGCGAATCGGGCTGTGGCAAGAGTGTGACCTCCTTGTCGATCATGCGCCTGTTCAAGGACACGACTGGTGAGATTACCAATGGCGAGATTGTTTACAACGGTACGAATTTGCTCTCGATTTCGGAGAGTGATATGCGCCGTATTCGCGGAAAAGAAATCTCGATGATTTTTCAGGAGCCGATGACCTCGCTCAACCCGGTGATGAAAATCGGAGAGCAATTGATGGAAGCCATTCGTTTGCATCTCGGCTACTCCGACCAAAAGGCGCGAGAACAAGCAGTGAGCATGCTGACAAAGGTGGGCATTCCGCGACCAAGCGAAACTATGGGGGAGTATCCGCATCAGCTCTCTGGCGGTATGCGACAGCGCATCATGATTGCGATGGCGATGTCTTGCAATCCCAACCTGTTGATCGCCGATGAGCCAACGACGGCACTAGATGTTACGATACAAGCCCAAATCCTCGACGTAATGAAGCAGCTTCAGGCTGAAGAGCATATGTCGATGCTGTTGATCACGCATGATCTCGGCGTCGTGGCAGAGATGTGCAACCGTGTCGTGGTCATGTACGCAGGGCGTGTCGTGGAGGAAGCATCTGTTTACGACTTGTTCGATGAACCCAAGCATCCGTATACCAAAGGCTTGATCGGCTCTGTCCCCAAAATCGGGCAGAAGCGCGCGCGGCTGGATTCGGTTCCGGGCAACGTACCGACACCAAACAATATGCCGAAGGGCTGCAAATTCGCTCCGCGCTGCAAGGACGTCATGCCTGTTTGTTGGGAAAAGGAGCCCACCATTACGACGGTGGGAGTGGAACGTTCTTGCCGCTGCTGGCTCTATCAAGAGGAAGGTAGGGATGTTCATGTCTAAATCACTGGTCGTGGTAGACGGTATCAAAAAAACGTTCCCGATTGATAGCGGTCTATTAAGCAGCAAAAAAAGCGTAAAAGCCGTAAATCATGTTTCGTTTGAGATCAAGGAAGGCGAGACGTTCAGTCTGGTCGGAGAGAGTGGCTGCGGCAAGTCGACGACAGGGCGCTTGGTCACACGACTTTTGATGCCGGACGAGGGCAAGATTTGGATCAACGGAGAAGAAATCTCCAAGATGAACGAAACGAAGCTGCGGGAAGTGCGCAAGCAGGTACAGATGGTTTTTCAGGACCCGTACGCCTCGCTGAATCCGCGGATGAAAATTCGCGATGTGGTAGCAGAGCCTCTTCTCATTCATACGAAGCTGTCTACCCAAGAGCGGGATCGGATTGTCGCCGAAATGCTCGAGGTCGTCGGGCTCTCCAGCTATCATGCGGAGAAATTCGCCCATGAATTCAGCGGAGGGCAACGGCAGCGCATCGGAATCGCTCGCGCCTTGATTTTGAAGCCGAAGCTGATCGTCGCGGATGAGCCAGTCTCTGCCCTCGATGTGTCGATTCAATCGCAAATCTTGAATTTGCTAAAAGATTTGCAGGAAGAATTTCATTTGACCTATTTGTTTATTTCCCACGATTTGAGCGTGGTCGAGCATATTAGCGACAAGATCGGCGTGATGTATTTGGGGAGTCTCGTAGAATCCGGCCCGAAGGAAACGATTTTTGCCAATCCCGGGCATCCATATACAAAAGCGCTGCTCTCTTCAGTTCCGATTCCTGATCCACGGGCAAAGCGGGAGCGGATCATTTTGCAGGGAGATGTGCCGAGCCCGGTGAATCCGCCGTCAGGCTGTCTGTTTCATACGCGCTGTCCGTTCGTGATGGACATATGCAAGACGACACCACCTGCATTGCGGGAAGCGGCAAACCGAAATCATTTTGTCGCCTGCCATTTGTGATTTGAATAAAAGGGATGGTTACATGCGTAGGACGGGTGATTTAAAGCTGATCCAAGAACTGAATCGCTCCATCATATTAGATACGATCCGTCATTACGGCCCCATTTCCCGGAGTGAAATAGCGAAGCGGAACAAACTGAGTCCTACTACCGTGACCTCGGCTGTCAGTGAGCTGATTCGTGACTCGTTCGTATGCGAGGTGGGAACAGGAGAGTCAAATGGCGGACGAAAACCGATATTGGTCCAGTTTTCTCCTGATAGTCGCTTTCTGATCGGCATTTCGATCTCTGGCTCGAAGATTACCATTGCCGAAATGAATCTGGAAGCTGTGGTCAAACGAAAGGAAGTTCACTCGATCAAGCCGTACCAAGGGGAGAGCGTCCTCGCTTATTTGATGGACATCATTGAGCAATTTTTGCGTGGAGCCGCGAGTCTGGAGACATGCATGGGAATCTCGATTGTCACACAAGGCATCGTGGACTCGGTCCATGGAGTGATTCGCTACAATCCAAAGCTCCGCTTGCAGAACGCCCCTGTTAAAGAAATGATCGAGCAGCGTTTCCAGTTGAAAACCTGGCTGGATAACGACACGAATGCGTATTTGCTCGCCGAGAAGACTATCGGGGATTTCAGTCATTATCAAAACATGCTGTATGTCACGATTGGCGATGGATTGGGAGCCAGTATTTTGATGAACGGTGCCATCTACAGGGGCTTTAAAGGCGGGGCCGGTGAGTTCGGTCATACCACGATTGATCGGGCAGGTGTGCGGTGCGACTGCGGAAATGTAGGCTGTCTGGAAAATTACGTGAGCTGGCCAACGATTTACTCCAAGCTGGTCTCCTCGCTTGCGAAAGGAAAGACGAGCCGCATCTCGGATTTGGTGGAGCAGGATGTTGGCCGGATTACTCCTGCGGTATTTCGTCAGGCTTTGGAGGAGCAGGACCCGCTTGCGGTCAGCATTTTGGAGGAAACCGCTTCTTATTTGGCTTCGGGGCTGGTCAATCTGATTCATTTGTTCAATCCGGAGGTCATTATTCTGGGCGGTGAGATTGCCTTCGAAAATGAGCTATTGATTGCCAAAGTAAAAGACTACGTAGGGGAATACGCGCATGGAATCCTGACGGAGGAACTAGAGATTCGGCCGAATTCGTTGGGTGAAAATGTAGAGGTCGCAGGAGCTGCCGCTGTTTTATTGCAGGATACGTTTCAGTTTTCGCTATAAGAGGGTTGTGTCGAGCAGTCCACAAAGCTCGAGGAAAGGGGGAGCGGGATCATGGTAAAAGTTGTAGTCGCAGGGGAAACGGGAACAAGCGTCAAAGAGTCACAAGCTTGGCTTCGGATCAAAGAGGCAGAGATTGTAGGTGTGGCGGACACCTTGTCTTCTTTGCGCGAAATCTTGCAGGGAACAGAAGTGGATATCGTGGATATTGGCTCGATTACGAACAGCTCTGACCCATGGGTGACGCTTGCTGCCCAGGCGGGAAAGCATATTTTATGCGCAGAAGGTTCTGCTCTAGGGCGTGAAGGAATCAGTTTGTGCGATCAGCAGGATGTCGTGCTGCAATTCACAAATACGCTGCGTTTTGCTCCAGAATACGAGCAAGCCCACGAGCAATTAAAGAATGGGGCCATCGGAAAAGCAGGTGTCATTCGCTTGCGAAGAGGTGCTTCTGCATCGGCTGAAAATGTAGGAAAATGCATTTTTCAAGCGCTTGGAATGCGTGAATTTGATTGGCTACGCTGGACGTTCGGCGAGGTTGAGCGAGTGATGGCGCGTGAGGTCAAGCGCAAGAATGAGTCAGGACAGATCGTTCATTATGCGCTGGTCATGCTCCGAATGGCAGGCGGGGCAATTGCTCATGTAGAGCTATCTTGGGCGGAGGGGACAGAACATACTTCCTTTGAGCTTACTGGTGATCAAGGAATGATTGAGCATGATAGCCGGGAAAGCACCCCTATTCGCTGGAGTCGGGGAGAGCAGTTTCTATCGACAACATTCCAAGGGATGGACCTGATGCAGCGACAGCGGGAGCATTTCATTCGCTGTGTACAGAAAGAGGAAGGGCCACGTCTGCATTCTCGTGATCTGCTCGCTGCTCTCGATATCGCTTCAGCGGCGAGAAAATCGGTCAAGACGGGACAACCAGTGAAGCTCATGCACGGAGGTGACGAGGGATGAAGGTAGGAATCATCAGCTTCGCCCATATGCATGCGCATAGCTACGCTACTTATTTGCAAAAGCACCCGGATGCGCAGCTGATAGCAGTCTGGGATGATGACTCGCGCCGTGGAGAGGAAATGGCGACTGCCTACCAGCTTGATTTTTACGAAGATCTGCAAGCCTTTTTGCAATCCGGTATCGACGCGGTCATTATTTGCTCGGAAAATGCCAAGCACAAGGAGCACGTGATTGCGGTAGCGCGAGCGAAAAAGCACATTCTGTGCGAGAAACCAATTGCCACCGAGATTGCCGATGCACGCGAAATGATTCAGGCTTGCAAAGAGGAAGGTGTCATGCTTCAGGTTGCCTACCCTGTTCGTTTTGCACCTGTGATGGAAAGCGTCAAACAAATCGTTCAGTCAGGTGCTCTCGGAGACATTCTCGCCATCGATGGCACGAACCACGGACAAATGCCAGGTGGCTGGTTCATTGAAAAAGAGCTGTCTGGCGGTGGGGCAGCGACGGATCACATCGTCCATCTGATGGACCTCGTACGCTGGATGCTCCAAGAAGAAGTAAAAAGCGTCTATGCGGAGCTGGACACACGCTTTTACGAGATTGAGGTAGAGGATTGTGGCCTGGTTTCCGTGGAAATGGAGTCTGGCGTGATCGTTGGAATTGATCCGAGCTGGTCGCGGCCGAAGACGTTCCCGACGTGGGGAGATGTGACGATGCGGATTGTCGGCACCAAAGGCACGTTGGACGTCGATGTGTTCAAGCAACACGCGCTCTATTACAATGACCGCGATTCGAAGCTCCAATATTTACCTTGGGCTGTGGATATGGATGAGCGGCTTATCGCCGATTTTGTGCAAAATGTCATGGAAGGCCGACCTCCGTCTATTACAGGAGAGGATGGACTGCGGACACTCGAAGTGGTGAAGGCAGCCTATGAATCCCATTGTCTCAAGCAAGTCGTGACTATCAACAAGGTGCATTTCTCATCATGATGAGCAGCAGCCTTTCTATACAATAAATCGAATGAGGTGGAACTGATGAAAATTGGATTGAGCACTTACAGTCTGCTAACAGCAATACGAGCTGGGGAAATGGATGTACTGGATGTCGTGCAATGGATCGCGGATAACGGTGGCGAGCACATGGAAATCGTGCCGTACGGTTTTACACTGGTCGATAACTACGAATTGGCAGACGCTGTTCGGGATAAGGCAAAAGCGGTAGGGATTGAGCTGTCCAACTACTCGATGCCGACCAACTTTATTCAACCAGACGAAGAAGCCTTCGAAGCAGAAGTCGCACGTGTAAAAACACATGTCGATCTGCTGCACCGCATGGGTATCAAGCATATGCGCCACGATGTGTCCGCCTTTACTGTTCCCGTAGAGGAGACGACGATCGAGTACTTTGAAAAGCATTTGGCTGAGATGGTCGAGGGAAGCCGCCGAATCGCTGATTATGCCGCGCAATTCGGAATAACGACGACAATCGAGAATCACGGCTGGCTGGTGCAGGCAAGTGATCGCGTGCAGCGTGTCTTGCATGAGGTCAACCGCCCGAATTTCAAAACGACGCTGGATATCGGAAACTTCATGTGTGTAGACGAGGCTTCGTTGGTCGGTGTGCAAAAAAATCTGCCTTACGCTTCGCTCGTGCATTTCAAAGATTTCTACTTCCGTCCATCCTACCATGATCCAGGCGCAGGCAAATGGTTCAAGACCGTCAATGGCAACTTCCTGCGTGGAGCGATAGTCGGACAAGGCGACATTAACATCCGCGAGGTTGTCAAGCTGGTTAAGCAGTCCGGCTATGATGGCTATATCACGGTCGAGTTCGAAGGCATGGAGGATTGTCGAGAAGGGTCTAAGATCGGAATGGACAACTTGCGACGTTTTTGGGACGAGGCGTAAAAAGGTAATGGATCAAACGGCATTTGGGGAGTCCCGAACGGCCGTTTTTTCTTTGGACCAAAAATAAAAAAACCTCTCCCTTTGGGGAGAGGCGATGGAGACATTAGAAGGATTGCGAAGTTTTTGGATTCGCACCGTATTTGTTGTCTCCTTGGCTGTCTTGGCACAAGAATACGAGCAAAATAATGGCACCGATAAAAGGAATTAACGAGAGAAGGATCCACCAACCGCTTCTTCCAGTATCGTGCAATCGGCGTGCAGTTACGCTCAAACTAGGCAGTAAAACAGCCAATGAATAGATCATGCCCAAAATTGATCCTGTACCAATTAAATAGTCTACGAGAGCAATTACCATAGATACGATGATGTTGAACAAAGTGAACATCCAATATTCTTGACGTCTAGCTCTTCCTGTAAAAGCAACGTATTGCTTTAACACACTTGTATACCAATGCATGATAATTTCCCCCTTTCTTCTAAAATTTGACACACTTCGATATTTTATCACTAAACGCAGGGGATTAGAACCATATCCTGTAAAGTTTTCCTAATGCTATTGAATCATTTTTAAGTAGGACAAAAGTAATGGGTATTTATGAAGGAGATGGAGGAAAAAGTAAGAGCGAATGAGTTTTGGATGCTATCACAGGGGGAAATGACGCTTGGAACAAAAAACAGAACAAAACGTTACGCTGCATGGCTTCAACAATTTGACCAAGTCACTCAGCTTCAACATGTACGATATTTGCTACACGAAAACAAAAGCGGAACGGGAAGCGTATATCGAATACATAGATGAACAATACAATGCCGAGCGTTTGACGAATATCCTGAAAAACGTGTCGAATATTATCGGCGCACACGTACTGAATGTCGCGCAACAAGATTATGTACCACAAGGTGCGAGCGTCACTTTTCTTGTATCCGAGGGGCCAGTCGTAGAAGTCCCTACTGAATCTTATGAGGAATCCCCCGGACCTTTACCTGAAAATGTGGTGCTGCAATTGGACAAGAGTCATATTACGGTGCATACATACCCTGAGTACCATCCAACGGAGGGCATAAGTACGTTCCGGGCTGATATTGACGTCTCGACCTGTGGCGAGATTTCTCCGCTCAAAGCACTCAATTATTTAATTCGTTCGTTTGATACAGACTTGATGACGATCGATTACAGGGTGCGTGGATTTACCCGGGATATACATGGATACAAGCTGTTTATCGATCACGACATCAGTTCGATCCAAAATTATATTCCCGAGGAAATTAAGGAATTGTTCCACATGATTGATGTAAATGTGTACCAAGATAATATTTTCCACACAAAATGCAAGCGCAGGCAATTTGATCTGAACAATTATTTGTTCGGATACACGAAGGAAAAGCTGACACCGGAGGAGCAGGAGGATATTACGGAGCAATTGCAAATAGAGATGGACGAGATTTACTATGGGAAAAATATTGTGAATTAAGGAGGAAGCCTTCTCAGATTGAGGAGGCTTTTTTTTCGTAGCTGTAGTGAGAGAAAGAAGCGCATTTCCAGTCTACGCTTCGGCCTACGCCCCGCAAGGGGGATTGACTGTCCGCTCCAGAGGCGCTTGGACTGGAAATGCGCTTCTTTCCACGCAGCTTAAGAAGCTCTGAAATATGAATCGAGATGTCTAAAATCGAAATAACTCCTACAGATTACACAAGAAGATGAAGCAAAAGCAAAAAATTATCTACCTCAAAAGACTTCCAGACATAACTGCCAAAAAGGTCTAACCCCCGAAATAATCATCTCCTGTTCGAAAGTCATGTCACATGGCTTCTCCCGACCTCAACAGTTGGAGGTGAACCTTTCATTTGCAGTAGGGTTAAGGTAGAATGCCCGAATCTCCTCGAGCGTTTTTCTAGCAGGCTGCACGAATTCGCGGTCCCAATCTTCCGGAGGAGAGTCCAGCGAGATGCCCTTTTCCTGCAAGGTTCGAAACAGCTCCTTATCCGCTTGCGTAGGTATCCACCACGTGTAGACGGGATTCGTTTTGCCATTGAGAAACGATTCGAACATAAATTTCACATAGGTAGCTGTAGAGAGTTCGCCGTAATTGACGTCGAATTCAGGCTCGGGTGCCGGATAATCCTCTGGATAGCGGAACGGGCCAAAGTGAATAGAAATACCCAGAAAGCCGACAGGTGGAATGTTGTTTCCATACCCCGGAAGCGAGAACGGCAGATCGGCTGCGAAGTGCAGGCGAATCATGACAGAGTTGATGAATTGCCGTTCGAAGAAACTTTCATTTTGCCAAATGCCGAGTTCTCGTGAAAGAGTATCCCAGTGAATGATGGACGTATTGTGCGCGAGCCAGAAGGAGGACGACATCTGTTCAAACGTTTTGTAAAATTCCTCATCGTAATCATGGAACGGATCGAGCATGTCAAACAGGCTGAAGCACCCATGTTTTCTCCTCCATTTTTGCGCGATGAACAGAAAATCAATCAATCGTTGGATTCGCAGCTCCGGGCTGCTCTCATTATTGGCAAACAGATACGTAGCTTCTATCAAATCGGCAGTGAAGTTGCCGTTAACAAAATCCCAGTAATTGATTTCACCAGCTTCTACGCGTTCTTCATTAATCCGATTCGTATCCGTTTCCCATCGCGCAAAGGTGGTGACATCAATGCCGAAGTAAAGCTCAGGCAAGAGGTCGCCAAAAATATGGAAGCGATAAGGACTGGACTGCTGGAACCAAGATTTGATGAAGTCCAGGCGAGAAGAGGGAGACACGACTGCGGCCCGCTCCACATAGTTCGTTTTGGCAACGGTTGACTCGAATTCTTCAACGGATGAGGCGATCGCCACGAATGGGGCTGCTGATGTCAGGAAGTCCACGCCATCTTCGTCGTTGTCGTATTGCACAATGATGTGCTGGAAGGTTGCCTCAGCCAAGGGAGATAACACGAGCTGATTCCAACGGTGTGCGGTTGCATCGTCAATGGCGCCGATGACGACGATGGGTTTGTCTGATTCTCCGCGAAAAGAAATAGAGGCACCGTTTTGGACGACGATCTTGTTTTGGCAGCGTACGTTGATGGATGTACCTGCTTCAAAGCTGATTGAAGTCCCAGCAGCTATGATGACATCTGCTGGTCCGATCATGTACGGACCATTTTCTGCGGGAAATTCCTCCGATTGATTGATGATCCCCGATAGGCGCTTGTACTTATCCACGTGCAGTTGATAGGTGTGTTGCGGGTCTGGATCAGGCCCAATCGTCAGCTGCACGTAGTAAAGACCATCTTCCACCGGAAAAAAGGGAAGGATGATGGGGGCGTTCGGACTATATTCAGCTTCTGCGAGTTTTGTTCGATGGATGTCATAGATTCTGATGGTAGTCAAAGGATGCGTTAGGTTATTCATGTGAATTTCAATAGCGTCTGTAGAAGTAAGAAAGAGCTTGTACATTTCCACCTTGGGTTCAAGGTTAGGAGAAGCTTTTCGGATTCGTTTGTCCGTTTCCAGAATAGATGTATACGAGCTGACGGTCATGTAAAACAGGCTCCTATCAAAATGGTCTAGGTATATTGGAATAGTCCACTAGTAATTGACGCCTGAATATAGAAAAAGTTTTGAGTTTTGTAGGGTCTTTTGGTCTAGAAAATAAGAAAAAGGATAGGGGTCAGATGAGTTCTGACGATCCTATCCTTTGCTTCTTCAATTAGGTAGTTCAAAAAATCGACTTTCGGGTATTTTCTTATTTACCGCCAGCCTGTGTGAGCATTTCAATCATTTCTTTGTAGCCATGCTTCTTCGAATGCCCGAGAGGCGTCACGCCATCGTGATCAGCGAGATTGACATTGGCATTGTGCTCGATCAGGAGCTTCACGATTTCCTGATGCTTCTTGCCACCATCGCCCAAAATCACTGCTTCTAAGAGAGCGGTCCAGCCCAATCTGTTGACGTGATCAATGTTGACATCAGAGGTGGTGAGCAGTTCCTTGACGATCTCGACATGTCCACGATCAGCCGCAGGAATCAAGGCCGTTCCGCCAAAACCGTTCGTAATGGTAGTGTCGGCACCTGCTGCTATCGAGGCTTTTACGAATGCGAGCTGGCCTGCTGCGCTTGCGAAGAGCAGGGGATTGTCTAAGTTGTTGTCTCGGATGTTGATGTTGGCTCTGCGTTCAACCAACAAGTTGAAAATGTCGAGTTGAGCAGAGTGGACCGCGATCATAGCAGAAGTGCGACCTCTACTATCGGTAGCGTCAATATCCGCGCCTTCTGCAAGCAGCCTCTCAATCGCTGCTTTGTCTCCTTGACTAGTTGCTGTCAATAAGGCTTGATTCAGCTTATCCATTTCAACTTTCACCGCCTGGGTTGCTTGCTGCTCGCCACTCGTCAAGAGGGTATTCCAATTCATCTCACACCCAGTCAGTACGATGGCGATCGTCATAAGACCAATACGCAGTATAGCGAGCCCACACCTTTCTTTTGATTTGGATACCTGCATCATACAAAGACTACTCGACTGTCAGCTCGGCAGAAGATTTGCCAGCCCAATCGCCGACAGGTGTTACCGTGTATGTGGTACCTGCTTTCAGTTTACCATCTTGCTGGATGTCAAACACGCCTGTGGTACCTTTACGGCTGGAATATTTGTACGTCGCCAGCAGTTTTTCTCCGTCTGCACTAGTAAGTTCTACGCTGCGTCCGGAGAACAGCTCGTCTCCTGGGTCCTCTGTCAGGCTAACGGTGATAGAGGTTTCACTAGCTGCTTTGGCTTCGCTGATTTCGAGCGGAGCGATTTCTTTTGCGACGAAGGTTGGATTCGCGATATTCGCCCAGTCGGACGTAATGGTGTACGTAACGCCCGGAGTCAGGACTTGGCCTTCTGGGAGACGGAATTTAATTTCTTGCTTGCCGTCTGTTGATTGTGTGAAAGGCACGTATTTCGCAACGATTGGTTGTCCGCCTTCCGGTGTAATGGTCACTTGTCTTGCTTGCATGGAAGAAATGATTTGATACGTTTTGCCGTCTGCACTGTTGTTTTGATCCAGCACCAATGCATTTGCACCGCGCCCTCCGCTATAGGCAGAGATGACATATCCGTAATCGATGACACCATTTGCTCGCAGGGACTCAACTTCAAACGTGTCGTTTGTTACTTGGCGCACTTCTGTCATGTCGATCTTGGTTGCATTGCCTGCGAATGTGCCCGCCTTTTTCCCTTTGTATGTCAGGGTGTAGGTGGTTCCTGGCTTTTGAACCGATGTCGGCACGATGTAGGTATTGGTAGAACCTGTTTTCAGACGTGGCATATTGGTCAGTGTCAGTCCATCGCTAAAGACAAAGTCTTCTTTTGCTTTGGCAAATGCTTCGTTTTCTGCGGTCAACGGAGCGTCGAACTTCACAATCAATGTAATTTCGTTCAAGGATTGTACGTTCGTGATGGTCGCTTTATCAGAAGGGATTGCCTGGCGAGCCACATTCAACAGATAAGCGGCTTCACCGCGAGTAACGTTGCTGTCTGCGGAGAAGAAGCGTTCCGCCCAGTAGTTAACGGACTTCACATCACGCTTGAGCGCTTTTGCGACGATTTGCGCGAATTCAGCATCTGTCACGGTTCCACGTGGATCGAATTGGCCATCCTTTGCTTGCATGATATCGAGGGATACCAGATCAACCGCGTATTTATAGAACCAGTCATTTGCTTTCACATCCGTAAACGTTACGGATTTATCTGTTTTGCCACCTTGCAAGCCAAAGGTGTGTGCAACCATTTTTGCCAGCTCGGCACGCGTAACTTGATTGTGAATGTTACTGCCTTGCATGACTTTCAGCTTGGAGAGTTCAGTAACGGCTTGTTGAATTTCTTGAGCACTCAGAGGAGTGGAAGCTGCTTGCACGTTCAGTGCAGCGTAAGGAAGGGATGCTGTGCCCATAACAGTTGCGAGCATCATGATCGCGATTTTATTGGAAAACTTTTTCATCAGTTGGTCCTCCTTTAGATCAGTTGAGTGGGTGTTGCTTGACTACCTGTAGGATAGTCGAGAGACCTAAACTGCCAAGAAACAAGGGATTAATAGAATCTAAAAAAGTTCTTAAAAAAATATAAAATGACCTCTATCGAAGCCTGGACATGGAGGAGCGACCGCGCTTTAGCGGAAAGTCATTATGCGCTCCAGAAAGTTTAAGCAATGACGCTTCGAAACGGTGAAGTGATTAAACTTTCTTACACGTAAAAAAAAACCTCCAGCTTTGACGTGGAGCGGAAAATCCGTCCTCGTTTTCGCTGAAGGCTTTGTAATGGTCCTGGTATTCACGCTTAGACAGTAAATCGGTAACCGGCACCCCAGACTGTCTCGATATACTGCGGATTGGACGGATCGACTTCGATCTTTTCACGCAGCTTGCGAATGTGCACCGTAACGGTCGCGATATCTCCGCTGGAATCCATGCCCCAGATTCGTTCGAACAGCTCGTTTTTGTTAAAAACTCGATTCGGGTGCGTTGCTAAAAATTCAAGTAGATTGAATTCTCTTGTCGTGAAAATGACTTCCTGATTGCGTACGTAGACTCTTCGGGATACTTTGTCGATGACGAGACCACGAATATGAATCTCTGCGTTCGTTGGTTGAGGTTGTCGGGCTGTCAAACGCTCGTATCTTGTCAGATGGGCTTTGGCTCTGGCTACTAATTCGCTTGGGCTAAACGGCTTTGTAATATAGTCATCGGCACCGAGATTAAAGGCGCGGATTTTATCGATCTCTTCTTTTTTGGCGGAGACGATCAGGATCGGCACTTCCTTGACTTGTCTGATCTGGCTGCACAATTCGAAGCCGTCCATACCCGGAAGCTGCAAATCAACGATGATCAAACTGTAGTCGCCATTGATCGCAAGCGGCAAGCCTTCGCTGCCAGAGTGGCATAAATCGACCTGAAAGCCGTTCAGTTCAAAATAATCCCGCTCCAGCTGAGCGATAGTCGTCTCATCTTCAATGATGAGGATGCGTGAAGACATGGGAATGTGCACCTCCTATTGTTTGTGGGTACGTTTTAACGTAAAGAACAGACTCGTGCCTGCGCCTTGCTTGCTCTCCACCCAGATTCTGCCGCCGTGACCCTCGACGATCTGGCGCGCGATGGACAGTCCGAGACCGCTACCGCCCGTGGAAGAATTACGAGATTGCTCCACCCGATAAAAGCGTTCGAACAGGTGAGGAATGGCTTCTTGCGGGATACCGATGCCGTTGTCTGTTATTTCAATGGTGGCCCAATGAGCGTCCGCTTGAACCGAGACGCAGATGATTTTCTCAGGTTTATCCATGTATTTTTGCGAGTTGCCAATGATGTTTAAGACCGTACGCTTGATTTTTTCCAGATCGGCGATGACCAGGGTGCCTTCTGCTGTGCGTTGATTCCACTGAATCGTGATGCCCTTCTTTTCCAGATCGTAGTGCAGCTCATCGATGCAGTCATCCAAAAACTGCACGATATCTACATGTTCAAACGTAAAGGGCACTTGCTTCAGATCGAGCTTGGAGTAGAGAAACAGCTCATCGACGAGCAAGTCGAGGTCTACTGCTTTGGAGTAAATGATGTTCACGTACTTGTCCATTTTCTCCGGGGTATCAGCTACGCCATCGCGGATTCCCTCGATATAGCCTTTGATATTGGTAATCGGTGTACGCAAATCATGCGAGATGTTGGAGATCAACTCTTTGCGACTTTCTTCATCCTCAAGGCGAAGCCGCACTGATTCCTGCAATCGTTTGCGCATGTTTTCGAACGCTTCGTTCAGTTGTCCAATCTCGTCCTTCGTTTGTAGATGGAGCTCAAAGTCCAGATTGCCTTCCTTGATGTTCTCAGCTGAATTGCGCAGTAAATCGAGCGGCTTGACGACACTGCGGGTAATCCAGCGGTACAACAAGACGTTTGCGATGACAATGACGCCGAGGAGGAGGAACACGAGCATCGGCAGCAGTTTGCGGATAACCTCACCAAATGGACTGCGCTCGCGGATCACAAAGACACTGCCTTTTGCGCCATCCGAAAACTTGAAGTCAAACTTGGCATACGCATAAAATCTTTCGCCAATGTTGAACGTGTTGCGAATCTGGTTGTTGTTCAAGTCATAGGGCGGCAAGCTGTTTTCCAGCTCGGGCTGATTGATGGTTGGGGAGGTAAAGACTTGATTGCTCTCTCTGCGTACATACAGGCCGGCTCGTACCGTTTTGAGCTTGAAATCGTAATCGGCAAGTAGCTCCTGGTTTTGCAATTGATCCGGTTCATTCTTCGCGAGATATTTCAATTCAAGGAAAATATTCTCTTCTTGTTCAGTCAGCGGATTGAGCTGATAATGCACTTTATAAAAGTCGCGAAAGCTGTTGAAATCGCCTGTCGCTGCAATCGTAAATAGACTGGCGGCTACGAAAAACGTCAGCAAGCTGATTACTAGCATCCCTGTGTAAGAGAGCAGCAGCTTAATACGGATGGACATGGACTCACCTACTTTCGATAGGGTGAAAATTTATATGCAAGATGACAAGTCCATTATATACAAGACGTCCAGCTGGTAAAGCATAATTACTTGGAACTCGGTCAAAATCAGTTATACTAGCAAGTAAGAAACCGAGAGCTTTGTATGAATGGGAAGGACGGGGATATTCATGAAAGTAGCCATTGCACAACTTACAGCGACGATGGATAAGACGCAAAATTTGCAAAAAGCAGCCGATTACATCGCAAAAGCAAAGGCAGCAGGGGCAGATTTTGTCATCTTGCCTGAAATGTACAGCGCACCTGCCACGCCAAAGTCGGGAGTAACGCCAGCAGAGGTAGCGGAAAAACTGGATGGTCCATTTGTTTCCGGCTTGGCAGAGCTTGCTCGGGAGAATGGGGTTTATGTGGTTTGCGGTGTGTTTGAATCCATCGAGGGTGATGAAAACCGCGCCTACAATACGACTGTTTTTCTAGGCCGTGAAGGACAACTGCTGCATGCGTACCGTAAAACGCATTTGTATGATGCCTTTTCCTACACAGAATCGGACTTCATCGCGCCTGGAGATAATCCATATCAAGTGGTGGAAACAGAATTCGGCAAAATCGGGCTAATGGTTTGCTACGAGGTGCGCTTCCCGGAAATCGCGAGACAGTTTGCGCTCCAAGGTGCCGATATTTTGTTTGTGCCAGCTGGCTGGGTAGCCGGAGCGATGAAAGAGGATCACTGGGAGACACTGGTTCGTGCGCGTGCTATTGAAAACACGATGTTTGTATGTGCGGCTGATCAGGTCGGAAATATTTTTGCCGGACGCAGCATGTTCGTCGATCCGATGGGTGTCGTGATTGCAAGTGCAGGGGAAGAAGAAACGTTATTGATCACAGAACTGGATGTAAGTCGGATTGAACGAGTACGGGGCAAATTGCCAAGCGTAGCCAACCGCCGAGCGGAACTGTATACCAATTAAACGCCTATGCACACTTTCTTTTTTGTTCAATATGATGGTAACAGATAATTAGTCATTATTTTGGCCCTTATGTAAGCGTCATCATCATGAGAGAGGGAGTGTGTACGAATGTTCTGGTTCGTATGGGCTGTCGTCGGTGTGGTCGTTTGGTGGGCAATGAGCTTGATCTGTACAGGAAAAGCGGCAGGATCAGGCTGGTGGGCTTCGCTCATTGCTGCTCTTTTGGGTAGCTGGCTGGGCGATTTGGTACTGGGTGATTGGCTGTGGATGTGGGCCGGCTTCAACGTCATTGCCGGAGCCATTGGTGCGGTCGTCCTCACCTGGCTGTGGTGTTTGGTGGTGAAGCAACTGAAATAAGCGAAACGATATCGTATTACAAACTAACCAGGAATCGTCCAAATGGGCGGTTCCTGGTTTTTTCATTGGTCACTTTATATGTGGCTGCGGTGGGGAGAAGAATATTTCCAGTCTAGGCTTCAGTGCTCCGTCCCACTGTGGGAATAGACTGCCCGCTGCGAAGGGCTTAGCGGGGAAACGCAAAAGTGGTAGCCGCTACGTCGCGTGGGCACGGTTGCGTTTCTATTTCCCGCTAATCCCTTCTCCGCTCGGTAGGACTTCACAATTCGCTACGTCTGGAAATATTCTTCTCTAGCGTTGCTGAATGCATTTTTCAATCTTTTTAAGGCGTTAAAAAATCGGATTGCGCTGAAAGCTCGTAGAGGAAACAGGAGAAAAAAGCGAAGATCTTAGGGACACCGACCGAGACGCAATGCAAAAAGCGAAACACGCCTTAAGCGTCCACCTCTGATACACATCCTGAATGGACTACTTTGGACGCGGTTTCGCTTTTTGCATGGAGTCGTGCAGTCAATCCCCCAGGGGGTGGCCCTAGAAGCTGAGCGTTTTCTCCTGTTTCCTCCCCACGACTACAGCTGAATATTATGTACCTCTGTAAGACAGTTTGGAATAATACAAAAACAATTCATACTTGACCAGTAGGGATTGTTGGTAATATAACTATATCTATACCGAATACAATAATGAGAGGTACATAGAACGAAAGGGAGGGGAATATATGTCGACGTTACTGATCATCGTAAACATTGTTTTGTTGCTCTTATTCATTGCTGGATTGTACGCCATGCAAAAGAAGCATATTTCTTTTTCCAAGCGGGTATTTGTCGGTCTCGGACTCGGAATTTTATTTGGACTCATTTTGCAATACGTATACGGAGCCAAATCGGACGTACTCAAATCCACCATCGAATGGTACAACATTGTAGGGAAAGGCTATGTGAAGCTGCTTCAAATGATCGTAATGCCACTGGTATTCATCTCTATTTTATCGGCTTTCACCAAAATGAAATTAACCAATAACATTGGGAAAATCAGTACGCTGATTATCGGACTTTTGGTAGGGACGACTGCTGTCGCGGCAGCGATCGGGATTTCGACTACCTTGGCATTTAATCTCGACGGGGCACAATTCCAGCAGGGGGATGCGGAATCCGCTCGGATCGAACAGGTAGAGCAGCGCTTGGGTGATATCGAGAACTTGAGCACGCCAGCCAAAATTTTGGAACTGCTTCCTGCGAATCCTTTCCTCGATCTGACTGGAGATCGTGCGACTTCTACGATTGCCGTCGTGATTTTCTCTGCGATTATCGGTGTTGCGTATTTAGGGATAAAACGCAAAAATCCGGAGCAAGCTGAATTGTTTGCGAAAATTGTGGACGCATTCCATACGATCACGATGCGTGTCGTGACGTTGATCTTGCGCCTGACGCCATATGGCGTACTGGCAATCATGATCAGAGTCGCAGCTACCAGCGATTACAATGCCATCTGGCAGCTGGGCAAGTTCGTTGTCGCTTCGTATGTGGCGATGATTATCATGTTTATCATTCATCTGTTGCTGTTGACGTTTGCAGGATTGAATCCAATCACCTATGTGAAAAAAGCATTCCCTGTCCTGACGTTCGCCTTCACTTCGCGTACGAGTGCGGGCGCGTTGCCGCTGAATGTAAAAACGCAACAAAGCATGGGGGTTCCTGAGGGAATTGCCAACTTCGCAGGCTCCTTTGGACTCTCCATCGGACAAAACGGCTGCGCTGGTACTTATCCAGCCATGCTGGCCATCATGGTGGCTCCAGTCGCGGGGATTGATCCGCTGACACCATCGTTCATCCTGACGCTGATCGCAGTAGTGGCACTCAGCTCCTTCGGGGTTGCAGGTGTAGGGGGCGGAGCGACCTTTGCAGCACTGCTCGTCTTGTCCACGATGAATTTGCCGATTGCCATTGTCGGTCTGCTCATCTCCGTTGAGCCGTTGATTGACATGGGCCGCACAGCGCTAAACGTAAGCGGAAGCATGACGTCCGGACTCTTGACGAGCAGAGTGACAAAAGAGCTGGATACAAAAGTATACAACGGCACAGAGTACCAATCGTCTGTGACTGTATAAAAAAGGAACCCGGTTGTATTGCCTCTGTGGCAGATTGCATCCGGGTTTTTCTGTATGCAAAATGTCTCATGAATGTGTTCCGATACTCGGATGACCGTTTTGTACCCATTCAAAAATGTACTGTTGCATGGTGCTGGACAATTGAATCGCGCCCATGTCTTTTTCATTTTGCAGCGTCCAGTTTAAAAGCACCATGGCATTTGCAACGTAGAGCTTGGCCAGATAGTCAACCGAGACAGTTGGTGAAGACAGTGCCTTGTCCAAGTAAGAATAGCAGGCGTTGTATAAGATGAGCTCAACCTCTTTGCTCAAATCAGCGGAGGGAACATGCACGTTTAGCAGCGTGGCAATTTCCGTTTTATTCGCCGCGGTCAGATCGATGATCATTTCAATAACTTTTGCCACGTTGCCATGTTGGATGGACACGAAGCGACGCGCCATTTCTTTTTGAAAAAAGTCGGCCTGATACTTGACCATTTTTTCCAGCAGGTCGTACTTATCCGTATAGTGGCTGTAAAAAGTGGACTTGCTGGTGAGTGAGCGGGTACAAATATCCTTGATCGTAATTTGACTGAAATCTTTTTCCTTCAGCAGACTGACGAGCGCGCTGGCAATGCTTTTTTTGGTCTTATAGACGCGAACATCTTCATTCATCCAGTCAATCTCCTTTCAAAAGTTGCTTTTCGAACCATCAGTGTGCATATCGTCCGATTTCGTACGAATGAAGTGTTTTTGCTTATGGTTCGTTCAAGGTAATCCCGATACGATGGGCTTGTAACCGATCAGAGGAGGGATACCATGTTTAAAATGTACGTGGACAACGAACAGTTCAATTTGCAAATCAATCGTTTTATCCATGACTACTATGAGGAAGATGAACGGGCCAGCAGCGATTTGAAAACGATCGTTCCAAGATTGACAGATACAGAAAGCTGGTATGAGGCTTGGAGAGAACATGCTGTCATGCGGGAAGATAAGCAGGATTACGATCTGGCTTCCGCCTATTATCAAGCAGCGGAATTTTATTTGCTGCCATCAGATCCGAACAAAGAGATAATGTACCAGAAATACCGCGAGACGTTTTATAAGGGATTCCATGATTTTGACTATGAATCCTTTCAAATTCCTTATGAAAATTCTTATTTTCCAGCGATCAGATTGTTCACGCCTGGTGCCACCAAAACCTTGCTAGTATTCGGGGGCTATGATTCCTACATGGAAGAACTCGTGAAGATGATGAGATTTTTGAGAGGGATTGGTTACCATATTATTGTCTTTGATGGTCCTGGACAAGGAACCGCACTAAAAAATGGGCTGAAATTCATTCATAGCTGGGAGAAGCCGATTGCGGCAGTCATTGACTACTTTCAGTTAAAGAGAGTCAGCGTGCTGGGAGGCTCATGGGGCGGATATTTGGCAATGAGAGCGGCCGCTTTTGAAAAACGGATCGATAAAGTGATTGCCTTCAATATTTTCTATTGCGGCCTCGATGCGCTGAAAATACGGATGCCGGATGAACTGTGGAAGAAGCTGACTGCCCTGTTGGCTACGGATGAAGCCGAGCAGGTCAATGCGATGTTTGAAAAAATGATGGAGGCAAGTATTGACGTGAAGTGGAAAATCACAAAAGGCATGGAAAACACAGGGGAGACAACGCCATTTGGCCTCTTGAAAAACTTTGAGAAGCATACGATGGAAGGGATTGGTGCATTGATCAACCAGGATGTATTGCTCCTGGCAGGGGAGGAGGATCAGTACGTTCCCATCAGCCGTCTGCCGCAAATTCAGCAGGAACTGTGCAATGCAGCGTCGATTACAACGAAAGTCTTTACCAGGGAAACGGGCGGCGAGCAGCATTGTCAGGCTGGGGCTCGTCATCTGGCATTTGATGAAATGAAAAAGTTTTTGTAAGAAAATGTGTACCGAAACAGAGCAACAGGCTGTACCGTCTGCGAAGGACTGGTACAGCCTGTTGTTCATGTTGCGTCGTTCTTATTTATTGACGGATGTGTACTTGAAGTACGCCCCACCGAGCGGGAAGATGATGAAATCTTTCACTTTGTCGTTCTTCACATACGGGCTTCCCCGGAAGTTGATCGGAGCGAGCGGCATTTCGTCCATCAAAATCGTTTCTGCGTCCATCAAAATTTGCTTGCGCTTGTCGAGATCAGGCTCGTTGTAGCTTTTGTCGATCAGCTCTTTGAACTTGGCATTTTCCCAATCTGGGTGGTTGTTTCCGCCCGTTTTGTCGCGGAACATCTCCAGGAAGTTGATCGGGTCGTTGAAGTCTGCACCCCATTGGAAGCGGATCATGTCAAAGTTCGCTTGCGATCTCATGTCGCGGTACACCTTCAGCTCTGCCGTGTACAGCTTCACGTCGACGCCGAGTGCTTTTTTCCACTGATCTTGCAGGGCTTCGGCCAGTTTTTTGTTGGTATCATTCGAGTCAAAGGTATAGGTAATAGTCGGGAAGGTCGAGAGTCCGAGCTCCTTCATACCTTCTTCCAGCAATATTTTGGCTTTTGCCTGGTCTTCTTTAAAGTAGCCGTCTGGTTTTAATCCCATGGAAGTCGGTACCCAACCGTAGGCGGCTGGAACACCCGTCTGCAAAATATTATCGATGATTTCCTGACGGTTGATGGCATAAGCGAAGGCTTGGCGAATTTTTTTGTTGTTGAATGGTGGTTTGTTTGTATTAAAAACAACGGATTGTGTGCCCGGATTATCCGCGACCATCAGCTTGCCCGCATCTTTGAGTGTAGGGATTGCGTCAGTCGGAAGTGTTGAGGCAGGATAGCCGCCCCAGTCGATATCGCCATTTTCAAACATCGAGAAAGCTGTATTGTTGTCCTCGATCATAGCGATTTCAATCCGCTCGAGCTTGACGTTGTCTTTATCCCAGTAGTTCGGGTTTTTCGTAAAGACGATTCTGCTTTTGTGCTCCCACTTGTCCATGATGAATGGACCATTTCCCACGATTGTTTTCGCTTCATCCGCCCATTTTGGGTTTCCTTCCAGCGTTTTTTGATGCAACGGGAAGAGGGTCGGGAAGAAGGTTAGCTCACGGAAAAATGGAGTCGGTGACTTCAGGTTGAATTCGACGGTGTAGTCGTCTACAGCCTTGACGCCTACATCCTCTGCTTTGCCTTTCCCCGTATTGTACTCCTCTCCTCCTTTAATGTAGTAAAGCTGATAGGCGTACTCGGACGCTGTTTTCGGATCGAGGTTGCGCTTGATCGCATAGACGAAATCATGGGCGGTGACAGGGTCTCCGTTACTCCATTTGGCGTCCTTGCGAATTTTGAAGGTGTAGTTCATGTAATCCGGCGAGTTGGTGAAGCTCTCAGCCGTAGCATTGACGAGTTGACCATTCAGGTCATAGCTGGTCAAACCTTCAAAGGCAGCGTAAATCATGTCAAACGAATCCGCGTCGACGGCGATCCCAGGGTCCATCGAAGGCGGCTCGCTGTTGATGCTCCATTTTAACACCATCGGCTCTGTTTTTGTCGCTTCTGTAGGTGTAGTGGAGCCAGTGGGTTGAGCAGGTGCGGAAGAGTTCGAGCACCCCGCTAGTACCCCGAAAAGCAAGGTAAGACAGGTTGCAATTGCCAGTCCCTTTTTCATAAATACCCCCCTTAAAAATGATAGAAACGTATATTCAGAATATTTGCTTGCGTTTTCGATAGCAAAGGAATTTTTTTAGTTTCTCGATAAAAAATATTTACTTAGGTCATTGAAAGATAGGAATAGTGGTATAAAATTAATTGATTTTTCTCAAAGTTTTACTCGTTTTTAAAGATATGGTATATTTTGGTAGATATTAATGATAGGAGAGGTGGGAATCACTATGTTCAAGAAAATGGTTTTTTCAGCATTAAGTGTAGCCGTATTTTCTGCAGTGCTAACGTCTCCGATTCAAGCCACAAACACACCGTCTATGGTTAGTGGGCAGGAAGAGCAATCATTAGCTGCTGCCAAATGGAGTTCAGATGAGGAATGGATTAAAAAATCTTCTCCTGTTCCACCGGGGTGGGTCGTCATTCGTGAAGACTTAGGTTCAAAGCTAATTAAAAATACAGCAGGTGCTCCCTATGGTACGGAATTAAGAGTTAGCAAATATTCTCCCGTTCCACAAGGGTGGGTAGTTTTAAGAGATGAATTGGCTGGTAGGGTGATAAAATATACAACAGGAGCATCTTATCGTACGGAGTTCAATGTGACCAAGTTCTCTCCCATTCCAACTGGATGGGTTGTAACGCGTGAAAATTATGATAGCAAAACGATCATGAATGTAAATGGAGCTCCTTATGGAACCAGATTATTAGTAAGCAAATATTCACCTGTTCCACCAGGATGGATTTACGAGGGACAAGTGGCTAATGGTAAGTACATTAAAAACTTGAATCGCTAGTATTCAAAACATAGATCTTTGAACTCAACTTCATAATGGAATAATTTTTTCATAGAGAAAGAACTGATGGATAAGGTGTATATAACCATCAGTTCTTTTTATTTCTATTTCAGACGCTGTGCCCATTGACAAAAAAATACAGATGGATTACATTTCGAGTTGTTAAGCGCTTAACTAAATAAGGGGGGAAGAGCATGGCAGATGATCTCGAAACGTATGTAAACCAGCCCCCTTTACGGACAAAAGCATTCTTTTCCTTGGTAGACGCCACCGCAGATTTGGTGGGGCTCTCAGAAAAATATTGGCATGCAAAAGGCATGAACGGTGCAAGAATCCGACTATTGGTAGAGATCGCGAAGCATGGTGACAGTATCCTGCCTTCACGCTTGGCAGCGTGCATTGGAGTGACGAAGGCCAACATTAGTCTTTTGCTTGCACCACTGGAAACAGACGGTCTGATACACCGGGCTCCCCATCCCAAAGACGGCAGAAAATCCGTAATCTCACTGACGGAAGCAGGGAAACAACTTCTTTTCGTGCACCTTCCTGGGAATCGCCAGGTAATTGCAGAGGGGCTAAAAGGACTGGAGGAGCAGGAGCTGCATCAACTGATTTTTTTATTAGAGAAAATAAGGCAAAGTGTGAGATGAACTTTGAGCTGTAGGGAAAAAGGGGGCAAAAGCATGTCCATTCTCATCACAGGAGCAACGGGCAAGCTAGGGAGCTTGATTATCGAACAGCTTTTGAAAAGGGTGGAAAGAGAACGCCTCATTGCCTGTGTACGCCAACTGGACAAAGCCACACGGCTAAGAGAGTTGGGAATCGAGGTAAGACAGGCGGATTATGATGACCCTCTGTCTCTGGAACGTTCTTTTGCGGACGGCACGAAGCTTTTGTTTATTTCCAGCCCGCACACTGATGATACCGTTCGTGTACGACAGCATAGTCATGTCATAGAAGCGGCGAAAAAAGCTAATATCACTCACATGGTGTATACCAGCTTTGCCTTTTTGGAAAAGGCAAATATCTCGCTCACGCATCTCCATTTGGCAACGGAACACGCCATTCGCACGACAGGGATACCGTATACGTTTCTGCGGAATGGACTTTACAGTGATGTGATTGCGGCATTTGGTATTCAGCAGGCAATCGAAACAGGAGAGCTTATTACATACCCTGGCAAGTGGAGCTTTCACACAGTGACACGCGAGGATCTTTCATTGGCTGCTGTCACTGTCATCAGCACAGAGGGGCACGAAAATCAGACTTACGAGCTTACAGCTTCCCGAGCTTGGAATTTCGCAAAGCTGGCTGAAGTGTTGACGGCACAGACAGGCAAATCTATCAGGCATCGGGAGGACCCTGTTGCAGAAAGTTGGCTGTATCGCTTCTTGATGCAAATTGATGCGAGCAGCACGACGACGGATTTGGAGAGAATCATCGGCAAGCCCACTGCTTCACTCGAACAAATGGTTATGCAAATCATGGAGCAAGCGTAGTACAGCATGCTTGGCATCCAGTAGACAAAGAGAACGGCACATGATATGAATGAGGAAAAGGTGTCGATCATGACTAGGTAGGAGATAACGCCCTTATGTATAGAATCGGTGTTGTAGGACCACGGCCTTCGGTGGAGCGGATACTGGCGGTTGCCAATGAGTTTGAGCATGAGATCGAATTTGTTCCTTTTCGTTATGAGGACGTTCGTGACGTGAGCAAAATCGTTCTGGAGCATCATCCAGAATTAAACGGATGGTTTTTCTCTGGACCGATTCCGTTCACGATCGCGAAAAACGTACTCAGCCCGGATGCCAATATCGTGTATTGTCCACCGAACGGTTCGAATCTGTATCGCTGCTTCATTCAGATGTCGATTGATCAAAACGCAGCCGTGAACCGCGTTTCCATCGACATGATTGATTCGGAAGGGACACATTTGCGCGAGTCGATGTCGGAGCTGGACATACCCGACGAGGGGATTTACGTCACTATGTACGACGAGCAGTTTGACCTCGATGCCATCACGCAGTTTCATGTATCGCTGTGGCGAGAAGGGAAGACCCAAGGTGCATTTACCACGTTTTCTGTGGTCGAGCATGCCTTGCGCGAAGAAGGCATTCCCGTCTATCGTGTCCTGATGACGAAAATGGAGATTCGTCAGGCGATGAAAATCGTCATCGAAAAGGTGAAAAGCGCCTATTTCAAGGACACACAAATCGGGGTAGAGATCATTGAGCTGGAGCAGTTTGATAAGATTCCCGAGCGGACTAGCACGCGCTTTTACTTGCAGCATCTGGAGCTGAAGATCAGACAAATTCTGCTTGCGCTCTGTGATCGGCTGGACGGCTCTCTGCTGGCAAATGGCAACGGACGCTACCAGATTTTTAGCTCGCGTGGTGCGATTCAACGAGAGATTGAAATGCTACGACATACAGTGGAACAGCTCTCTTTGGAGGCAGAGGTACCGGTTGCAGTAGGTGTGGGCTTTGGAGATACAGCTTTTTCTGCGGAAAACAATGCGCGAAAAGCAATCCAGCACGCAAAAGAACGACCGGGGGCGGGCATTGTCGTCGTACAGGATAATGGCGTCATGATGGAATCGGTGGGAGAAACAGAGGAGCTCGCCTATTCGTTCCGCTCCAGTGATCGCGAGCTGCTGGAAAAGCTGAACCGGGCCAATGTAAGTGTCAAATCGTATCACAAGCTGCGTGCGCTGGTTCAGCGGATGGGCTGGAAGACGTTTTCGACGACGGATATCGCTTCGCATTTGTCGATGACGGTACGGAATGCCCAGCGCATCATGGGCAGCTTGTGCGAAGTGGATTTGGCTGAGTTCAGCGGGGAAGAGCAGCAAGCTGTCCGTGGACGACCAAAGAAGCTTTATCAACTTAAAAAATGAAGGCACCCGACGTGATGTTCGGGTGTTTTTTTATATCATGGGGCTGCGGTGGTGAGAAGAATATTTCCAGTCTAGGCTCCAGGCTCCGTCCTGCTGGGGGTTAGACTGCCCGCTCCGAAGGGATTTGCGGGGAAACGCAAAAGTGGTAGCCGCTTCGACGTAGGAGCACGCCTAAGTTTCTTTTGCCCGCAAATCCCTTCTCCGCTCGGTAGGACTCCACAAGTCGCTACGCCTGGAAATATTCTTCTCTGGCGTAACTGATTGCGTTCTTCATTAATTAAAAAGCTTTAAAAATCGGATAACAAGGAAAGCTCGTAGAGGAAACAGGAGAAAACAGCGAAGATCTTAGGGACACCGACCGAGACGCAATGCAAAAAGCGAAACACGCCTTTAAGCGTCCACCTCTGAGACACATCCTGAGTGGACCACTTTGGACGCGGTTTCGCTTTTTGCATGGAGTCGTGCAGTCAATCCCCCAGGGGGTGGCCCTAGAATCTGAGCGTTTTCTCCTGTTTCCTCCCCACCACAACAGCTGGACAAAGTTCGCTATTTTTCAAGAAGTCTAACAACTTCTATTGAAAAAACAGAGAGGCAGCTATATAATTCAATTAAGCGAAATTGTCTTTTAATATTCGTATATTGTAAGGGTTTACATTTGCCAGTCTTCTCATATTTCTAGAGCTTGCCTATCGGACCTGGGCATGGAAAAAGACATGCTCCAGAGTTAACAGGAGGAATTGAACGATGTTGGATCTGGTTTCGTTGCGAAGAGATTTTCATAGACACCCAGAGGTAGGTTTTACGGAGTTCCGTACCGCTTCCAAGGTAGTAGAGATTTTGACGTCCCTCGGCTATGAGGTCATATACGGACAAGAAGCAATCGATGGAGATTCCCGTCGTGGCTTGCCTTCCGAGGCGGTTCTCGAGGCAGCGTATGAAAGAGCTTTGCGTGACGGTGCAAACCCGGCAATCGTTGAAAAAATGCGCGGTGGCTATACAGCAGTGATCGGTGTGAAGAAAGGGAAGGCACCTGGACCAACGGTTGCTTTCCGTTTTGATATGGACGCACTGCCTGTATTGGAAAGTACGGAGCAAGACCATTTTCCACAAGCGAATGGCTTCCGCTCCCATTATGAAGGCAACATGCATGCCTGCGCTCACGACGGTCATACCACGATTGGCTTGGGATTGGCAGAAGCGCTTGCAGCAGGAGATTTTTCCGGTACGCTCAAACTGATCTTCCAACCAGCCGAAGAAGGTGTTCGCGGTGCATACGCGATCGTGGAAAAAGGCCATTTGGACGATGTTGACTATATTTTCTGCAACCATTTGGGTGTCAATGTGCCGCTCGGTGAGGTACATGGCGGTTCCTATGGATTTTTGGCTACCACGAAAATGATGGCGCATTTCTACGGTGTTTCTTCTCATGCTGGTGCGTCGCCAGAGCAAGGGAAAAATGCATTGCTCGGAGCGGCTACTGCCTTGTTGAACATTCATGCGATTCCGCGCTTCAGCACTGGTGATACGAGAATCAATGTGGGTGTGCTAGAAGGCGGGACAGCAGCGAATATCATTCCGGCCTATGCCAAGATGGTTGTGGAGACTCGCTCCATTACCGAAGAAGTAAATGCAGAAGTAGAAAACCGCGTACGCAACATCATCGCACACAGTGCCGCTATGCATGAGCTTGACTACAAAATAGAAGTTGTCGGGGGAGCCATCCCGATCAACTACGATGTGGAGATGGCAGAGCTGGCACTGGAAGAAGCCAAGCAGGTAGAAGGCTTCCATTCCTTTAAGCACGGCGATTACAACTCAATGGGCAGTGAAGATGCCAGCTTTATGATAAAACGCGTTCAGGATCGTGGCGGAAAAGGAACGTACATGGCAATCGGTACGGATATCCCGGCGCCTCATCATCATCCGAAATTCGATATACAAGAAGAGATTTTGCCACGCAGCGTAGCGCTTTTGAACCGAATTGCAAGACGATTGCTGACGTAAAACACGTTCCTAACTGAGCGGAAAAGCACGTGGACAACGAGGGCAGAGAGGATGTTTGCGAATGCATACCAAGCGAATTGCAGAAATGATTGAGAAAAAACGAGATGCCTTTATCAAGGTGAGCGACCAGATTTGGGATTTCGCGGAGACACGTTTTGAAGAGTACCAATCTGCTGAACTGCTGGCTCAAACACTCGAAGGAGAAGGCTTTCAGGTTGAGCGCGGAGTAGGCGGAATCAAAACGGCCTTTATCGGAAGCTTTGGCAGCGGCAATCCTGTCGTGGCGATTCTGGGAGAGTTCGACGCGCTGTCGGGCATGAGCCAGAAAAAAGGCCAAGCTACAGAAGAGCCTCTCGTAGCGGGTGCAAATGGCCATGGCTGCGGACACAACTTGCTCGGTACCGCTTCTCTTGCGGCAGCCGTTGCAGTGAAAGAGTACATGGAAGAGAACAACATGACGGGGACTGTTCGTTACTACGGCTGCCCAGGAGAAGAAGGTGGGTCCGGGAAAGCGTTCATGGCGCGAGCAGGATTGTTTGATGACGTGGACTTCGCACTTTGCTGGCACCCAATGGGCTACAACAGCATCATGTCCATCGATTCGCTCGCGAACTATCAAATCTACTTCAAGTTCAAAGGGAAGAGTGCCCATGCGGCAGCAAGTCCACATCTCGGTCGAAGCGCACTGGATGCAGTGGAATTGATGAACGTCGGCGTGAACTACTTGCGTGAGCACATCATCCCGGAAGCACGTGTGCACTATGCCATCACGAACTCCGGCGGCTTGTCGCCAAATGTGGTTCAACCAAAAGCAGAGGTATTGTACCTCGTACGTGCGCCAAAGGTTGATCAAGTACAGGAGATTTACGAGCGCGTATGCAAAATTGCGCAAGGCGCTGCGCTTATGACCGAAACGGAGGTAGAGATCGTATTCGACAAAGCGTGCTCAAACCTCGTACAAAACAAGCTACTCGAAGAGGTCATGTACAAAAACTTCCAGGATCTGGGCGTCCCTATGCATGATGAAATGGAGCTGCAATTGGCAAAAGAAATGCGTGCGACTCTATCCAAGCAGGAACTCGCTACTTCGGAAAAACAGTCACCGGACATGCCTGCCCCAGACATGGTGACATGGCTCAACCCATTCGACGGATCAAAAATCCCGCTGAACGGCTCCACGGATGTAGGGGATGTGAGCTGGATTACGCCGACCGCGCAATGCACAACGGCTTGCTATATGAACGGCTCCACGCTGCACTCCTGGCAATGGGTGTCTCTCGGGGCAACATCCATGGCACATAAAGGGATGCTGCATGCGGGGAAAGTCATGGCTTCTACAGCGATTGACATGCTAAATCATCCGGAGCTGATCGAACAGGCAAAAACCGAGCTGAAACAGCGTCTGGGCGGTCAAACGTATGTGTGTCCGATTCCAGAGGGTGTCATGCCTTCTGTGAAAAAATAAGAGACACTCGGAAATAACAAACGGACGACTTCTGAATGATCAGGGGTCGTCTTTTTTGTATTCATACAGTCAGCCACCATACCCCGGCACATTCCGGCAATGTCATTAGCTTTTCCCGAGCGACTCTGTCCGCAAGCTCCTCTCCAAAGAAAAACCGTGAAAGCTGTTCTGCTTCCTCTAGGTCTTTAAACTGATAGTCCAAGCGAATCCATTTGTGTGAGAAGCCGTATTTGTTTTCTAACAAGGAATAGTACTTGATAAGAAATTCGGGTGGGTGCGGTGTTTCATATCCGGTCCCCATCGTCTCCATGATGACGATCGTGCCACCAGGACGAAGCACGCGTTTCATCTCCTGAATGATCTTTTCAAGATGGAGCTCGTTGTTGGGAACTTCAGAACTAGTGAGGTAACAAACCGTCCACCCCGCTACGATGACATCCGTACTGTTATCGTCTGCGGGAAGTTCACGATGATCCGCTACGTTAGTTGTCCAATTGGAAAGACCGGCTTGCGTCAGCTGTTGAGCATTCACTTCTAGCATGGCAGCGGAAGCATCAAGAGCAAGAATGGACTTGGCATGAGGGGCGAGCACAGACGTAAGTCTTCCTGAGCCAGCTCCCAGATCGATGACGTCCTGTCCCTTGATGGGGGTGATTTCTTCGATGATAGCGAGCAGACTTGGTTGTCTGGAAATCATCAAATCGTACTGTTTTGCTTGATTTTTATAAATTTGTTCGTGGTTTGGCATCGTTCACCCTCCAATTACTTGATCGTTCTGGAAAATATCGTAAAGCTTCACGCCACGTGAAGGTCAAGAGATAGAAAAAAAGGATTCCGCCTCGCAGCCTTATGAGCTACAGGGGAATCCTTCTTTTTCATTTAGGAACGGACAGAAATTAAATCCTTCGCCAGCGCTACCATCTGATCATGAAGGGTAGGGTCCAGTTGATTGCTTCCGGTGTGGTACGCGAGATGATACAAGATTCCTTGATCATAGAACTCCATCTCATGGGCGTTTGTGACGATCAGATTTACTGCCTGATTTTTATCATCATACTTGTAAAAGTTATACACATAAGAGCTGTTTGTCGTGATGATATGATGATAGATAGTGATATCGTCAGTCAGTGGCTCAACGCGCATGATGTTCCCAAACGAATCAAGTCCAGAAGCAGACGGCTTCACATGTGCCAAGGGGTTTTCATCTGTCTCTGTCATACGTACGATGAAGAAGTTTTCCGTAATAGGGACTTCGTTACCCTGCGCGTATGTCAGTTGTAGCTGGTGTCGTGTTACTTTTTCCAAGCCTGAGGAGAATGAGACGAGATAGGCCATCTCTTTTTCGACAGGAAAAGGTAGCTTCGTTTTATCCACTGGCTTGATTCTGCTTTGGAGAGACGAAGGCAATAGCGGTGTCATTTCCTGAATACTCATCGGCCGGTAATGCCTCACGTTTTCAGGATCTTGTGTCAGTCTGTGAATTTCGCTCTGGGCAAAAACCTCTCCGCTAGCTTTTACAAGACCAGTGGAAGAGGAGCAACCGACAAGCAATAGAAACAGGCTCACTGCAAGGGAACACACAACTTTTGGTCGAAAATTTCTCAAGGCTTTCCTCCTCTTATGCCTCCGCCCCCTTCGTTTGATTGACGAGACGAAGCATCTTATTCCCGACGTTAATAGCTGCTTGAATAATGTAGCCAGTCGTAAAAGACAGCACGACTGTTCCGTAATAAATCGGGCCATCTAACAGGAAACTTGCGCTAAGAAACATGCACGCCAGCAAAATTTCTGTCCGTCTGAATGTCCACTTTAATCTTTTCGACATAACCAGTACAAATGCCTCTTGGGGAGCTGTGCACACTTGGGTACACACATACAACCCGATACCGCTGCCGATGCAAATGTTTCCGAGTGCCATGGTCAGAAGCGGTGGCAATGAACGGATAGCAGCCATGAGCGCATCGATGGACCCGATCAAATCGACAAAGATGGAGATCAGCACCATGACCAAAATGGCACCGACAGTAATATAACTGCGATCCATGAAAAGGACGATGACGACAAAGGTCAGGTTAATGGCAAACATCCAAAAGCCAATCGATATCCCAAAGTTTTGATACAAGGCAATAAAAAGAGAATCATACGGGCTAAGACCAAAAGATGTAATAGTCGTCATCATGTTGATCCCAAGCGCCAAAATCAATAAGCCTACGATAAACAAGAGATATTCAAATTTTAAGCGAATCACAAAACACGACTCCTTTCATTCTACATAAGGAGAGCATAATATGTGGAACGCTTTTCAGAGCAAGCGGAATGTGCTTTGATGTATGTAATAATCACTGATCCGACTTAGAGGAGTAATCTGAGTGGCTAACATAAGAGAAATCGCGAAATTGGCAGGTGTATCCGTTTCAACCGTTTCCCGTGTGCTAAATAACCATCCGTACGTGAACGAGAAAAAGCGCGCGGAGATTCTCAAGATTATTGAAGAAAAAAACTATGTTCAAAACAGTAATGCGGTCCACCTCTCTACGGGAAAAACGATGGTCATCGGTGTGACATTGCCTCTCGTCAACAACCAATACTACAGCTCCATTATCGAAGGCATTGCAGCAGAAGCAGTCCAGCATCATTACAAGCTGATGGTGTGCCAAACGAATAACAACCCCGAGCAAGAACGCAGCGTTTTACACTTGCTCAAAAATAAAAAAATCGACGGGCTAATCATGTGCTCCAGGTCCAGCTCTTGCGAAACGCTCAATGAATACGCAGGATACGGACCTATCATCACGTGTGAAGCAAATGATACCAACTCTGTTTCGAGTGTTCATATCGACCACTATCAAACGTTTCGGATCGGGATGGAGTATCTGATGAAGAAGGGGCATCGCCGGATCGGGTATTGCATCGGCAGGAAAAACAGCTTTAACAGTCAGCATCGCAAACGTGCCTATTACGAAAAGCTGCATTCGATTGACGTGACACCCTCTCCAGAATGGTCATTTGAAGAGTGTTTAACGATCCAAGACGGCAAGGATGTCGTGGGGAAATTGCTGCAAACAGAAGAGCGGCCGACAGCAATGATCGTATCGTGCAATCATATAGCGGCAGGGATCATCAAAGAAGCGAGTAGGTTGGGGATTCGCGTACCGGAAGACTTAGCCGTAGTCGGTTGCGATGATCAGCCCATCGGAGAACTGCTAGAGATCACCACCGTATCCAGCTCCAGTACGTTAATGGGAAAATATGCATTTGAGATGCTGCATGAGCGGATTTGGACACAGCAGCTGGATGGGAAAAAGGAAGAGAAGGAACTGTCGCCCGTATTGGTAGAGCGACTGACGACGTAAAGCTTGAAAGATAGCACAGTTGATCAAAAAAGCGCCAGTAATCTCCCGCATACTAAAGAAAAAATAGGTGAAGGAAGTAAAAGATGGACACGTACAAGCGGATTCAGGACGCGATTGATTTTGTGGAAGAGCATCTTCAGGAAGAAATGAACATCACAGAAATCGCTTCTCAAGCACATTTTTCTGCGTTTCATTTTCAGAGGCTGTTTCAGGCAATCTCAGGCTTCAGCGTACAGGAGTACATTCGCAAGCGCAGGCTGTCGGAAGCTGCACTTGCGCTAAAACAGACAAGTGACAATGTACTCGAAATTGCTGTGGCCTATCAATACCAGTCTCAGGAAGCATTGACTCGCGCTTTCGAGAAGCAATTCGGGATTACACCTGGAAGGTATCGCAAAGAAAATCATTCGCTGCCTTATCTAGCCAAGATGGACTTCTTGGCCTTTCGCCAAACGATCAAAGGAGAGATCACGATGAACAAACCAACCATCACAACATTGGATGACATTTGTATCATTGGGCGCAGGTTCCCGACGAGCTTACAGGATGAGCAGCATTTTAAAGACATTCCGGGATTCTATTATGAATTTGGACGTAATCAAGACTATTTGCGGATTCCGAATAAAGCGGCGGAAGATATGTCGTACGGAATCGCCTGCGAATTTGAAGATGACGGTGGATTTTCTTTTGTGATCGGGGAGGCTGTAAATCTTGTTCCTGATGAACTACCCGAAGGCTTTTTCTCGCTCGTCTTGCCTGGCGGAAAATACGCGGAATTCAAAGTGACGGGTGATGCCGATCTTGTGCAAAACACTCGTCGCTACATTTACGGAACATGGTTGCCTCAATCGAATTATGAGAGAGGCGAAGGACCGGATTTTGAAGTGACAGACGTGAGGGGTTCGAGCTTTCCTGAGGAGATGAAAATATCTATATACATTCCGCTTCTATAGACGTTTGTTCAGCCGGACGCAATGAATTTTACAGTACTTTCACACGCCATCCATTCCAGCTTTATACCCGTTTGCTACAGTGTAAATGTAAGAGCGAATGTACAGGAGGCGGGTAGGGTGGAAGTGCAGATTGAGCGCGTCGTAAGAGATGATTTTGCGGAAATGATCACGTTGGCGGATTTGACATTACCCGATCGAATGAACTTGCATGAGCTGAAAAAGTATATGGAGCTGTTTCCTGAGCTGATTTTCAAGGCGACCTATAACGGCCAGCTCATCGGTTTTAGCTGCGCCGGAATTGATATGTATCAGTCGACTGGCTGGCTTCTGTTCAGCAATGTGAGCAAGGAGTTTCAAGGTCAAGGCATCGGCAAGCGGCTAATCGAAGCCAGACTGCAAGCCCTGCGCCAGTTTCCAACACTTCGCACGGTGCAGGTTACGGTGAGTGAAACGAACGCATCTTCTATTCGCGCGCTGTCTGCCTATGGCTTCCGTCTGGCTCATGCAGAGCAGGATTACTACGGGCCGGGCAAGCATCGGAATTTGATGGAGCTGCCTATTTTGCCTATCATTCAACCAGAAAAAATAGAGTCGTCCATCGTAACTACCTAGGTGGATTCATGAAAAAAGCGGAGGAGCTAAAGCCTTGCCGCTTTTTTTATATGCTGTAGTGGAAGGAAGAAGTGCATTTCCAGTCTACGCTTCGGCCTACGCCCCGCAAGGGGATTGACTGGTCGCTCCTAAATGAATATCGGGAGCGCTTCAAACGTTGAAGTTTCGAGGAAGTATCTCATAAGTGAAGCTGAAATTCCCCGTTATTCATTTCTACGCTGGGTAGGGCTCCAGAGGCGCTTGGACTGGAAATGCACTTCTTCCTACGTAGCTTTGGTCAACCTTTTAAGAGTGATTCAAGAAGTGTAGCAAGTAAGCTTCTCTGCACTGACCTACAAAACGATTTAAAAAATGAATAATAACATTGCTGTAAAGAAGTACTGCCATATGTTTGGAAGGAGACCGCCCGAACGAAGAGAGGATACAGGCGACTGGAAAACATGTGGTAGGGCTTCGGGCTTCACGAATGTTAGAAGACAACTCAAATTATCCCTTTTCCTTAATCAGTAAAGCCTCCAACACCTGCTGCCCAAACGCAGTAATCTGTGTCCCTTGCTTCTTGACCCCAATCGAGACACATCCAGCACGGTCCAGCACGGTCAGCTTGTGCCTGATTTGGGCTTCAGTCAAGGAGAGACTCTCTATTCTCATGAGCAGGGCACTGCGTCCAATACGCTCCTGACGCTTGTAGCAATCGGACAGTACTTGCAGGATCGCTGCGTAATCTACCAAGGAGCCTTGCCTGGACAGATACCGGATTGTATCTTCCAGCGTATCATCCCGGTGAGAGAGAAGGGGCGGAGTAGAGACATGCCCCGCAAAAAAACGCTCCGGTAAATGAGCCAGCTCCACCTGATTCCCCTCTGCGATGACGACTGCATAGTGAATGAAATTTTCCAACTCGCGAATATTGCCTGGCCAATCGTAACGGAGTAGCTGTTCCGTCACTTCCCGTGAGAAGGACAGACGCTGCTTTTTTTTCTGCAAGAAATAATCAATCAGCACCAAAATATCATCGGGACGATCACGCAGGGGCTGAATGTGCAGTGGCAGGACGTTCAGCCTGTAGTATAAATCCTCGCGAAATGTCCCTTTTTTGACCATTTCCATCAGGTTGCAATTGGTAGCGGCGATGACGCGGACATTGACTGGAATGACGCGATAGCCTCCTACGCGCATGACCTGCTTTTCCTGGAGAACACGAAGCAGTGACGCCTGGATGCTAAGCGGGGCGTCCCCAATCTCGTCCAGAAAAATGGTCCCGTTGTGAGCCAGCTCGAATAGCCCCATCTTTCCGCCTTTTCGCGCTCCTGTAAAAGAACCTTCCTCGTACCCGAATAATTCGCTCTCTACCAAGCTCTCGGTCAGCCCTGCAAAATTGACGGGGACGAACGGACCGTCACGGCGCGTCGAGTGTTGATGGATGGCTTGGGCAAAAACTTCCTTCCCGGTTCCGTTTTCCCCTGTGATGAGAATCGTAAAATCGCTTTCGGCCAGCTTGGTCGCCACTCGTTTGTTGGCCTGAATGGACGGGCTTTTGCCGATGATACTGTCAAACGAATACTTGGTCATCAGTCCGAGATTGGCACTCTTCGTCCGTATTTCCTGTTCGATCTGCTGTACCTTTGTCACGTCCTGAAAAGTAATGACTGCGCCCAGAAACTGATCATCCAAGAACGTGGGAATCTTGGTCACCAAGAGGTACAAATCGCGGAATTCCAATACCTGCTTCGTTACTTCCATGTGTGATTCTACTACTTCCAGAATTAGAAATTCGGGAATGACCTCGGCTACATTTCGCCCGATGCAAGTGGTTTCAGTCATATGCAAAATTTTCTCGGCTTCTTTGTTCAGCACAGTGATACTCCCTGTGGCATCTGTGCCAATGATGCCTTCATGGACGGCATTTAAAATGGAGCTCAGCTTTTCATTCAGCTTCCGCTCATTGTGTACCGAGTTGGTCAGCTTGCGTCCGATATGGACGAAATCGCTAATGAAGTCAGCCGTGTACAGGTTTGCCTTATCCGGAGACAGATCAAGCAGACGCGAAATATCAAAGATCGTCGTCAAATCCAAAGGGCGGTGCCCCAACTCAATGACGTTTTCAAAAAGAGCAGGAATTAGCTCCCTGAGTCCATGACAGACAGCAACATCAATTTGATCTTTTTCAGGAAGCGGAGTCTCGGTATCGGGTACGTACGGCACAAATGTCAGATGAGAGAATCCGAGATGAAACAATAGCTCAATCGCGCCTTCTACCATTTCGATGGAGTTGGAAACAAATAGACAGCGCGTTCCTGGCGGCAAATCCATGAGTTGATCCAATTTGTTAATGTCAATCGTGCGCCTTGCTAGCACCACGGGGATGTCTGACGGAGGAACTGGCTGATCGTGCAAGAGACTCGTGTCCGAAACGAGGATGAGATCAACTTCATCGTACACACTCGGGTGAAGTCGTTCTTGCATATGGTTTCGAATGATGTCCAAGCGGTTGCCGAAAAAAGACGTGAGCGTGTTTGCAAACAACAGGCTGATCGTCTCTAGTCGGGTCATCAACAAGATGCATGGGTTCTGTTTGATCATGATGCGACTCCTTTTTATCTGCCGAATAGCTTTTTTATTTAGGTGGAAATATTGGATTAGATATCTGTAAAAAACAACCTATATTATAACCTAAAAATCCAAAATTGTTCAGAAATGCTTAACTTTTATAACAATATAGTTTTGGCACAATTCTTGCTATACATCCGGTAGAGCAAAGAGAGATACTAGAGAAGATATCAGGGAGGATGATGGATCGGATGAATCCGTTCTTATATATGGACGAGCATCGCGACGAAATAGTGCGAACATACAAAGATTTGCATCAATTGGCGGAGCCGAGCTGGCACGAGGAGAAAACAGCGAGATATTTGCGGGAACGCTTGGAGGCGGCCGGAATTGCCGTCACATGCTTCGAAGGGCATCACGGCTTTTATGCAGAGATTCCTGGAGAGAGTGCTGAAATCGTGGCTTTGCGCGCGGATATGGATGCACTCGTGCAGGAAGTGGACGGCGTAGTGAGACCGAATCACTCATGCGGACACGATGCTCACTCGACACTGGCTCTCTACAGCGCCCTTGCGATTCAAGCAAGCGGAGTGGTACCGCCGAAAACGATGCGCTTTCTGTTCCAGCCTGCTGAAGAGAAGATGGGCGGAGCCTTGCAGATGATGAAGGATGGCGCCCTGGAAGGCGTGACAAAGCTGATCGGCGTTCATCTGCGTCCGGAAATGGAAGTGCCGTATGGTAGCGCTGCTCCGGCGATTTTGCATGGATCATCCAGCTCCATCAAAGGGACGATTACAGGTCTGCAAGCACACGGAGCACGTCCGGCGCTCGGGAAAAATGTCATCGAAGCCGCGTCGTTTTTGGTTATTGCGTTGCAAAACATTCGTCTGGAGGACGGATGCTCTTTTTCCGTGAAGATGACCCAATTGCAAGCAGGGGGAGAAACGGTGAACGTCATTCCTGATCGAGCGACCTTTAGCCTCGATGTACGTGCACAGTCCAATGAAGGCATGGCAGAATTGCGGAGAAAAACCGAGCATGCCATGAGTCAGACTGGGGCTTTGATGGGCATGGATGTGGAGTGGGAATGGTCGGGAGTCACACCGGCTGCGGTCGCCAATGCGAACATGATCCAAGTAGCTAAAAAGGCAATTGGGCAAGTATTGGGTGAGGACAACATTGCCGATACATGTGTGACGCCAGGCGGAGAGGACTTCCATTTTTACGCGATTCACCGCCCAGAGCTGGCTACGACGATGATTGGTCTGGGATGTGGGCTCACGCCAGTCTTGCATCATCCACAGATGACTTTTCAGACGGATGCCTTGATTTATGGGGCAAAAATCATGACAGCTGCGATTTATGAAGCAGCCCAACATTCTTAGAGAAGCGCTACACACGCAGGGGGTTACCTTATGACAGAGAGCAAGCAACTAAAAAAGAAAAGCTTATTTCGGCTAGACGCCTATGTCCTTTTGTTTTGCATCTTACTTCTATGTGCGTTGGCTACCTATGTGGTCCCGACAGGAGAATTTGACCGTGTAAAAAACGGCAATGTGACGACGGTTGTCCCGGGCAGCTATCATGCGGTGGAACCAAATCCTACAGGCTTTATCGAGTTTTTTACCGCGATCCAGACAGGGATGGTCAAAGGCGCTCCAATCATCTTCCTCGTTTTGTTCACAGGCGGTGCTTTAGCTGTTTTGGATAAGACAGGTGCACTCAACGCAGCGATTCTGACCATGGTCCGAAAATTAGGAAATAGAGAGTGGCTGCTGGTTATTTTGATCACCTCCGTCTTTTCCGTATTGGGTACGTTGGGTGTCATCGTCAACTCCGTCATTGCTTTCGTTCCGCTCGGCATCATGATTGCGAGAGCGATGAAAATGGATGCGATCTTCGGTGTGGCTCTGATTTATTTGGGTGTGTATGCCGGATTCAATACGACAATTGCCTTTCCAGGAACGCTGGGCTTGTCCCAACAAATTGCGGAGCTGCCGCTGTTTTCAGGTATCGGCTACCGTACCATCATTTATGTTACGTTTGTGATCGTAACCATTCTGTACATCGGGCGTTACGCGCGGAAGGTTCGTCAAAACAAGAGTATCTTGGGGGACGAGCTCTTTCCTTCTGATAGTGGCTCAACCACGATGGAAGCAGACACGAAAAATGTTGATTTTACAACCCGTCACAAATTGATCTTGGCGTTTACGGGGATCGTTCTGATTGGTTTTATCGTCTGCACGATCTTGTTCAAATGGGACGTAAACGAGATGTCAGGAATCTTTATTTTCATTGCGATCGGAGTAGGCTTGCTCAACAAGATGAGTGGCAACGATATCGCCAAAACATTCTTAAAGGGCTGTCAGGGCCTGATTTATGGGGCTTTGATTGTCGGTATGGCACGTGCGATCACGGTCATTTTAGAAGATGGGAAGTTCCTTGATACCATCGTGTACGGGCTTGCTACCATTCTGGAGCCGCTGTCACCGATGGCAGGTGCAATTGGGATGTTCCTCGGAAGCGCCGGGCTGCACTTCTTGATTTCGTCCGGTTCAGGTGAAGCCGTTATGCTGATGCCGTTGTTGGCACCATTGGCTGACCTGATGGGCATTACGCGCCAAGTGGCAGTAGAGGCTCTGATGCTCGGAGAAGGTGTGGTCAACTGCATTAATCCGACCTCAGGTGTTCTGATGAGTATTTTGGCGATGAGTGGCATTTCCTACGGCAAGTGGCTGAAGTTCATGCTTCCGCTTACAGCGGTATGGACAGCTCTCTCTATCGTGTTTATCGTTATCGGGGTATTGATTAACTGGGGCCCGTATTAAGCCGACATTCGATGACAAAGAAGGGGCTGTCCAAAAAGTCCATTTTAGAGTAAATTGTACTGAAATTAAAAACCCCAGAATGTTGATTTTACGGCATTCTGGGATTTTGCTTTTTTTACATTTGGAATGACGAATTATTTATATTTCATGGAGGATAAATTGTAATGATAAAAAATAATTTTAAAATAGAAAACATCCCAGCGATTTTGTGGGGTGACAAATCAGATAAGTTATTTGTGGTGGTGCATGGTAACATGTCAAATAAGGCAGATGACTCGATTATTGTATTTGCAGAAGAAGCAACAGCAGTAGGTTATCAAGTGCTTAGTTTTGATTTACCTCAACATGGTGACCGTAAGGATGATACTTATCTTTGCAAAGTTCAAAACTGTGTTCAAGACCTTAATACAATTATGACCTATGCAAAATCGTTATCAAATAATATAAGCATTTTTGCTTGTAGCATGGGAGCATATTTTAGCCTATTAGAATATAGCCATGAGCCGTTGAAGCAGTGTTTGTTTCTCTCTCCTGTGGTAAATATGGAACGTATCATAAATAATATGATGACATGGTTTAACATAAGTGAGAGTAGACTAAAAATAGAGAAAGAAATTTCTACACCTATTGGACAAACTCTCTATTGGGATTACTACTGTTATGTGAAAGAACATCCTATTGTTGCTTGGAATAATCCAACTTCAATTCTCTATGGTTCAGAAGATAACTTATGTGAGTTTGACGTTGTATCTGAATTTAATAAACGTTTTCACTGTAATTTGCAAGTAATGGAGAATGGAGAACACTATTTCCATTCTGAGGAACAGTTGCAGTATTTCAGACAATGGCTAAAAAAACATATTTACGTTTAATGATAATATAATTTCAAACATTGTTTTAAAACATCGCCTTTCATTAAAATCATTCTCGCGCATAAACAGTGCAACGACACATCATTTTCGAAGGCAGAAAGTGGGGAAGTTCACCATGAGTACGGAAAATCAATCCGCTTTTGATTATCGGAAATACTGGGAGGATAATTACGCTTCGGGTGGAAATTCTGGACTTGGCTCCTATGAGACCTGTCCTCTGCCAGCTTTTTGATTCTAGAAAAAAATCCCCCAATGGCTACATAGCTCTGGGGGATTTCCTTTCCTCTATTGACCAATGATGATGCGTTCTTTCGGATAATGGTAGCGTACGATTCGGTCATTGCGCTTCAAGAAGAGGAGCAAATTGATAATCCCGATACGTCCGATCATCATTGTAATAATCAGGATGAGCTTGCCGCCGATGCCCATCTGAGCTGTAATCCCGCTAGACAATCCGGTCGTACCGAAAGCAGAGCAAACCTCGAACAAGACGTACTGGAAAGGTAAATCCTCCAGCCAGACGAGCAGCATGACCGCTGTGAACACCAGGATAATCGCGATGAAAAAGACGATGAAGGAGCGCTGAATGTCCTCATCAACCAGCTCTCTTCCGAACACCTTTACTTCCTTGTAGCCACGCATGTTGGCAAAAACAGAGGCAATCAGGACGAAGAACGTCGTCGTCCGTATCCCCCCGCCCACGCTGCTCGGGGAGGCGCCAATGAACATCATCCCGGAGAGCATGATGAGTGTTGTGGTCGACAAGAGGCTAATATCCATCGTAGCCAAGCCGCCGCTTCGAGAAGAAACGGAGTGGAACAACGAATAGAATAGCATTTCATGCCAGGACTTATCGGCCAAAAACTGATTTCGTTCAAAAACGAAAATGAGCAGGGCGCCAATGGCGATCAAGGAAAAGAACGTCAGTGTCGTAATCTTGGTGAAGAGCGAAAAGGTGAAACGCACTTTTGCACGGCGATAGGAAAAGTACGTTCTCAGCTCCACGAGTACAGGAAACCCAATCGCTCCACAAATAATCAAGATCATCACGATAGTCTGAAACACGTAATCGTGGGTAAAGTCGAGCATGGAATTTCCGTGCAGGTCAAACCCGGCATTCGTAAAAGCACTGACAGATGCAAAGTAGCCGTGGTAGAACGCGGTGTACCAATCGTCGTAGTAGCCGGCGTAAATAAAATGACTGCCTAACAGGATGGTTCCCACCAGCTCGATCAAGAGCGCAATCACGAGAATATTGCGCATTAGGTCGACCAGACCGGACAACGTGGAGCGGTTGTGGTCTGTCGCGATCCAGATGCGCTGTTCCAGACCGATTTTTTGACCCATGAGGATCCAGATGAACGTTCCGAGTGTCATGATTCCGACCCCGCCAACCTGGAAGAGCAACGTAAGAAAGAGAATCCCCCACTGGTTGAAAACCTCATGAATCGTAATGACAGTTAGCCCGGTAACGCTGATGGCACTCGCCGCGGTAAACAAAGAGTCAATAAAAGAAAGAGAGACTCCCGGCAAGTGAAAAAACGGCAATGACAGAAGAAACGCTGAGATCAGGATGAGCCCAACGTAGGCGAACACGATGATTTGAACAGATGTCAATCGACGCTTTTGATTGGATGATAACAAAATAAATAGCCTCCTGAATAAGCTTCATGAGGATAATCATACCAAATAAATGAAGGGAAGCAAAAGCGCGGAAAAGATCAGTTGACAATGTATCCGCAAGAATGGTAAAGTTCAGAATGTATTTATTGGAAATTCAAAATATTAATGGAAAGGTGGGCTAGTCATGAAAAGAATTGTACGCATGGGTCATCCAAACAAGGGCATACATGACGTAACCCCACCATTGATACGAGCGTAGTATCGTTTTTTTGATCTCGTTAACATGGCGTAGGTTACATTTTTCGTAACTTGCGCCTTTTCTATTTTTGTTGATGAAAAGGCATGTTGCTCACGGGCGATATGTCTTTTTTGTCCCTAAAAAAGGTCACCTAGCCAGCTAAAGAGAGGGGAGAAACACGGATGTTCTCGGTTTTGGCAAAGCTTGATTGGTTTTTCAAGGAGCATTGGAAACGTTATACGGTCGCTATTCTGCTATTGATTCTGGGCGGCCTACTGGAGATTATCCCTCCAAAAATCATTGGGGTGGCTATTGATGAGATTCACCTAGGGACGCTGACTGGCGAGCGGCTGGTATCCATTTTGCTGTTTTTCGGTGTATTGTCTGTCGCGATTTATTGGGTCAATTTTATCTGGATTCGCAAGCTGTTTGGGGGAGCATTTCTGGCGGAGCGGACTTTACGGTCGAAGCTCATGACGCATTTTTTGCAGATGACGCCAACGTTTTATCAGCGTAATCGGACGGGAGATTTGATGGCTCGAGCGACAAATGATCTCAAAGCTGTCTCGATGACGACAGGCTTCGGAATTTTGACGATGGTGGACTCGTTATCCTTTACAGGGGCGATTGTGCTGACGATGGGCTTCTTGATCAGTTGGAAGCTGACCTTAGCGGCGATCCTTCCATTACCGTTCATGGCCTACATCATCAAGCAATATGGGAAAAAAATTCACGAGCGTTTTTCTACCGCACAGACATCGTTCGGCGAGCTGAACGACCGCGTGCTGGAATCCGTCTCTGGGGTTCGCGTGATTCGAGCTTACGTACAGGAGATGGCGGATCAGGATCGCTTTCGCCAAAAAACGCATGAAGTGTATCAAAAAAATATCGATGTGGCGAGAATCGATTCGTTGATTGAGCCAACCGTCAAAATATTGGTTGGAATCAGTTATATGATCGGCTTGATCTACGGTGGCTACCTCGTTTTCCAAAGAGAACTGACCCTAGGAGAGCTGGTCTCGTTCAACGTCTATCTCGGGATGCTCATTTGGCCGATGTTTGCGATTGGCGAATTGATTAATGTGATGCAAAGAGGAAGTGCCTCGCTGGATCGGGTCAATGAAACCTTGGCTTACGAAGCCGATGTGAAGGATCACGACAGTCCGGTGCATGTGGCGGTACCAGAAGTCATTCGCTTTGATTCCGTGACATTCCGCTATCCATCTGCGCAGGTTGACCAGCTAGTGGATGTCTCCTTTGCTCTTGGTCGGGGTCAGACGCTAGGAATCGTCGGGCGTACGGGAAGCGGGAAATCCACACTGGTGCGACAGCTGCTTCGCGAATTTCCGGTAGGACGGGGAGCCATCAGTGTTTCGGGAGAGGCGCTAGAACAGATCAGTCTGGATAACATCAAGAGCTGGATCGGCTATGTACCACAAGAGCAGATTCTGTTCTCGAAGACAGTCCGCGAAAACGTCTTGTTCGGGAACAACGAGGCGACGGAAGAAGAATTACAGGAAGTGTTGAGGCAGGCCGCATTTGCTCGGGATGTGCAGCTATTGCCCGAAGGCTTGCAAACGCTCGTTGGTGAAAAAGGCGTAGCCCTTTCAGGAGGGCAAAAACAGCGGGTCTCGATTGCTCGGGCTCTTTTGGTCAATCCGGAAATCTTGATTCTCGATGATGCCATGTCAGCGGTGGATGGAAAAACCGAAGCGGAGATGATCACGAATATTCGCCGGGAGCGTGCAGGCAAAACAACACTGATCACCACACATCGCTTAACGGCCGTCCAGCATGCAGATTGGATTCTCGTCATAGACGAAGGACGAATCGTCGAGGAAGGTACACATGCACAGCTATTGGAGCTGGGCGGTTGGTATAAAGAACAATTCGAGAAACAACAGATTGAAGCGACGCTGACAGAAAGCGGGTGAATGAATGACGACGGGGAAAAGGCTAGTCCACTATGCAGCCATTTTTAAAAAGACGATCCTCTTGGCGGTATTGATGCTGTCCATCTCGGTTGGGGCAGAACTGACGGGGCCGTTTTTGGCGAAAAAAATGATCGATACGCACATCATGGGTATTGAATTCCCTTGGTATGAGACGGCACAGCGTGAGGATTCTGTGTTATACAAAGGGAAGTACTACACAAGACAGGACCACTTAGCAGCAGGTGAGAGCACAGGTGGGGAAGTTCGTGTTCTGCAGGTAGGCCGCGACTATTATTTCTTGAATCAGGCGATTTCATATGATGGGCAACGCTCTATTAAGGATGGGAAGCTCGCCATTGTCAAAGGTACGGATCGAGCTGAGTACCAGGCCACTCTCTTAAGCAATCAGGAGATATTCGAATTTTTCCGGCCAGAGACAAGGGGTTTGCTCACACTGGCTGCTCTCTATTTCGGATTATTAGTAGTTGCCTCGCTTTTCCATTATGGACAAAAGTTCTTATGGCAAAAATCAGCGAATCAGGTGATCGAGAGACTGCGTAATGATGTGTTCGCGCATACTCAACGATTACCCATTCAATACTTTGATCATCTCCCTGCCGGGAAGGTGGTTGCTCGTGTCACAAACGATACGGAGGCAATCCGTGAGCTGTTTACGAATGTACTCGGCAACTTCATTACGAGCGGGATTTATTTAATCGGTATTTTCGCAGCGCTGTTCTTGCTTGATGTACGACTCGCGCTCGTTTGTCTGGTTATTTTGCCAATCATGGTCGTGTGGATTTACTTGTACCGCAAATACGCTTCTGCATTCAACCATGTCATTCGGGCACGCATCAGTGACATCAATGGGATGATTAACGAGTCGATCCAAGGGATGCCGATCATTCAGGCGTTTCGCAGAGAAAAGGAGACGATGCGGGAATTTGGTGAACTAAACGAAGAGCTGTTCACCTACCAAAATAAAATGCTACGGCTCAATGCGACCGCTTCGTTTAACCTGGTTCAGTTCATCCGCAATATCGCGTTTGTTTTGTTCATCTGGTATTTCGGCGGTGCTTCCCTCGGAATAGGTACACTGCTCTCGCTTGGTGTCCTCTACGCATTCGTCGATTATCTCAATCGCTTGTTCCAGCCGATGACACAGATCGTCAACCAATTGGCGAACCTGGAGCAATCTCTCGTTGCGGCGTCGCGAGTGTTTGAACTGCTGGATGAAGAGGGCATTGACGTTGATCCTGCAAAAGTGCCTTGCTATCAAGGGAATGTTCGCTTTGACGATGTTTCTTTTGCCTACAAAGACGACCAATACGTACTGAAAAACATTTCATTCGAAGCATGGCCTGGAGAAACAGTGGCGCTGGTTGGTCACACGGGTTCGGGAAAAAGCTCGATTATCAATCTGTTACTCCGCTTCTATGATATAAACAGTGGAGCGATCATGATTGATGGGCGCAATGTGCAGTCGTTTTCCAAACAACAGCTTCGTCAGCATATGGCTATTGTTTTACAGGACCCGTTTTTGTTTACAGGAACGATTCGTTCCAATGTGAGTCTGGATGATCCGTCGATTTCGCCGGAAAAAGTGGAAAAAGCCTTGTGTGATGTGGGGGCAGACCAACTGTTCCGCAGTCTCCCGCAAGGATTCGATGAACCTGTGATCGAGAAGGGTAGCACGCTTTCACTCGGGCAGCGTCAGTTGATTTCGTTTGCGCGTGCTCTCGCGTTTGATCCGGCTATCCTCATTCTGGATGAAGCGACTGCCAGCATCGACACGGAAACAGAGGGCATTATTCAAAATGCACTTGAGGTGTTGAAAGAAGGAAGAACGACCTTCATCATTGCTCATCGCCTGTCTACGATCAAAAACGCAGATCAAATTCTCGTACTGGATCGAGGCAGAATTGTAGAGCGAGGAAAGCATGAAGACTTGATGGAGAAGCAAGGCAGGTACTATCAGATGTATCAATTGCAGCAAGGGAACAAAGAAGCGCGGGTGCAAGAGGCAGTTGGAAAGCAAGGAAGCGCCGCGGCTCTGACCTAGTTTTTTCTACTCTTTTTGCCTGCTGAACGGTAAGATAGAGCATATGGACAATCAGGAGGGATCATCATGCCACATCTTATCGTTCGAGGCATTCAAGCAGAACAAATGGCAACGATTAGCGAACCGCTTGCAGTGGAGCTTGCTGCATTATGCCAATGCGGCACGGACAATTTCACGATCGAATGCTTGCATACAACAGGCGTTTTTGGCGGGAAGATCGTGGAGTCGTTTCCTTTTATCGAAGTAGCATGGTTCGAGCGGGGACAAGAAGTTCGTGACCAGTTTGCCCAGATCGTGACCAAGCATGTCTTATCTCTTGGCATTCCAGAAGTGGAAATGGCATTTGTCGCTTATCAAAAAGAAAGCTATTATGCCAACGGAGAGCATTTCTAAAGGGAAGCCGACAGGTGCTGTCGATTTCCCGGGAAAGAATCAAGGCATTCGACAAGCGTACGGACAAATAAATGAATACAAGCATGGAATAAGGGTGTTCCTTCCGTAAGTACGAGGTTTTTCGTACGAGACGGGTGGAGCACTCTTTTTATTTAGAGCAGTTTTTGTTCCTATAACCAAAAATTTCTAAAATAGGTGTCACAAATGAAAGTTTCCAATTGTTATTCATAGTGAGAGGAGGGCAAACAGTGGAAAAAACAGAATTAGAGCGCCTGCTGATCGAAATAAAAGCCGGTTCTCTTGAGCAATACGAAATCATTATCGATCATTACCAACAACCGATCTTTACATACTGCTATCACATGCTCGGTCACCGTCAAGATGCAGAAGACGCTGTCCAGGAAGTCCTGTTTCGTGCCTACGAGCATCTTGACCAGTATACGTACTCGCTGTCATTTTCCGCATGGCTGTATCGGATCGCTTACAACCATTGTGCGAATGTGCTAAAGCGCAGGAAATTAAGCCGCGTTTTGCCTTTTTTGTACAACCGGGATCAGGATGGACGCAATTATGTGGAGGAGAGCATCGATAGCAATTATTTTGGGGAGCCGATCGAACGCGTCTGGAAACGACTGTCCGCCGAAGAACGTACACTTATTTTCCTGCGTGTGCTAGAGGAAAGAGAGTACGAGGAAATCGCAGAGCTTATGGACAAAAAGCCTGTAGCCTTGCGCAAGCGATTCGAACGCGTTTTGAAAAAGTGCAAACGTTATTTGCCAACGATGGAAGGGGTGGCCGCTAATGGACAAAATTCCGTTTAAAGGCATGCATGACATGCTGAGAGCGAAGCCAGTCCCGAAGGTCGATGTCAAACATAAAGTCATGGCAGCCATCCGTGCCAAGGAAAACAAGGAGGAAAGAGTCGTGAAAAAGAAAATTGGTTTGCTGGTTACTGTAGGTATGCTGGTCGGAGCGTCTTCTGTATGGGCAGGGGTAGAAATGATTCAATTGAAAAATGAGAAGGGCGAAGTGGTTTACGAGGTAACGCAGTATACTGATCAAGAACAACAGCGATTGATTGAGCAAATGCCCCCAGAGGAACAGGCGAAAATGGAGGCGAGGGGGAAAATGTATGAGCATCGGGATGAGGTCAATAATGAAATTATTAATGGCTTGAAGCCTGGGACCTCAGTCGCTATATACTGGAAGCCGACAAAAGAAGAGGAAGAAATCCAAAAGAACATAACCTGGTCAATATATAAACAACCGTATATCACAATGGTATCTAAGCCGATGACTTATAAAACATGGAAGGAAATGGAGCCGGTTGTAGGGAAGATGTTCACGCTTCCAGCCGAGCTTGCTGGAGGCTTCCGTTTCGATGAAGGTGATGTACACTTTGAAGAAAACTACGAGTACATGGTGGACCTCGAGGCACTAAAGGCAAAAGCCATCAAAGAAAACAAAGAATACGCCTTCACAGAAATTCCTTCAAGCAACAAGTACGATTTTACCAGTGTCGCTTATAAGTCAGAGAAAGGCCAAGTAAGGGTAGAGGTACGCATAGCGGACGGAGGCAGTGCGGGTACTAACGCTGACGGCTTGGAAAAGATCAAGGTTGGCAATAATGAAGCGGCTCTCATGACGTATACATCGGAAAAAGGTGAAAATTTTCATTGGATCGAATGGGTGAAAAATGGAACAAAACTGGAATACTCTGTGCGTGCTGATGAGAAAGCTGTATCCAAAGACGGGTTGATCAAAATCGCTGAGCAGATTAACGAAATGAAACAATAATAGATGGAATAGAGGAGTACCACAGAGCACTAGGCTTTCTTGTGGTACTCCTTTTCTATCATGAATGGCTTACGTCTCGTAGCTTGTTTGCCTTTTTGCCCATCAACTTCTTCAAGCCATCCCTATTAATCAGGATAATGCCGACAATAATCGTGATTCCCCCTGCTAACGACAGGAGATAAAGCGGCTCATTGTACAGGATGACGCCCAAGCTTAAGGCAATCAACGGAGAGATATAGAGCCACGTGGATGGAAACACAGGGTTGGTCTTGGCGACGAGCCAATAGAATATGGTGTGCCCCATCATGGAACCAACGACGATCAAGTACAGGAGCGAGAGGATCGCATTAGCCGTGAGCATCGATTCGATATGCACTTGCTCGGTGAACAGAGATAATACAAGCAGCATGGCTCCTCCATACATCATCTGTGCGGCGTTCAAAGCGATGGGGGAGGTGTCTTGAAACCGTTGAATGACGCTACGGGAGTAAACTGCACCAGCAGAATAAAAGATTTGCCCGAATATGATTACCATGCACCCTGTAAGCCAAAGGAGACTGAATGAGATGGTCACACCGGGTAAAATTAGCAAAAAGACACCGACAAAGGCAACCAAGCAACCCGCCCACGAAATACCGGGGAGCTTTTGCCGAGTAATACCTGTCTGAAGCAGCATCACCATGAGAGGGGCTGTTGCAGATAATATGGCTGCAATTCCTGAACTTACATGCTGCTCCGCCCAATACAAGGGGGCAAACGTCCCAAACGTCAAACCGACTCCAGTAAGGAACATTTCTTTATGAAGCAGCAGCGACAGTCGCGCCTGTTTTTTCCAGAGCATAAATGAAAACAAAATGACACCTGCCAGTAAGAACCGAAGTCCTCCTGAGAAAAACGGTGGGGCCCCCGCATCAATACCGACTTTGATTGCCAGAAAGGTCGTTCCGAATATCAAGCACATGACCACATAGTTGAGTAGTACCATTATGATTCCTCCCTTTTCCTCATCATAAAGGGAAGGAAACAGAACAGATGAAACGGAATAGAACAGATACGAAGATCCATCCATTATCATGGGGGAAAGGGGGGAAGCTTGCATGAAAAGGGAGGCTCTTTCAAACAGCCATTCTGATAAGCTGTTCGAGCAAGTATATGAATATCTTCTGGACCGGATCAGACGCGAAGAGTGGCGGGCACATGAGAAGCTTCCTTCTGTTCGAACATTGGCGCTGGAATTGAATGTGCATCGCCTGACGGTTTTTAAAGCATTTCAATTATTAAAACAAAACCGCCACGTGTATGTGAAGGATAAGTCGGGGTATTACGTACAACCGAGCAGCCTGTTGCCAGTGGAATCGATGGATGATCCAATCGTTTCTGCCTATGTGCACAAGAGCCACCTTTCTGAAATTCATCAGGTGCAGGCGACCTATCAATTTTCCAAAGCATTGATCGAACCGAATTTATTGCCAAATCATTACTTTTCCGAGTACGTGAAGAAAGTGTTTGATCTGTATCCAAAGGTACTGGGCACCTACTCAACCACACAGGGAGATCAGGAGCTGCGGGAAGCACTGTGCAGCTATTATGTCAGCCGTTATCATTTTCACCTGTCACCCGATGAGCTGATGATTACATCTGGTTCGCAGGAAGCGATTGATTTGGTTGCCAGAGTCCTTGTAAAGCCGCGTGATGTCGTGTTGCTGGAGAGACCCACTTACAGTCCTGCGATCGATGTATTCAGAAGACAGGGCGCCAATATGATTCCCATCGAAATTACGCCGAATGGATATGATTTGGAGCAGGTTGAACGCTTGATGCAGAAAGAAAAACCGCGCCTGTTTTATCTCAATCCGACCTTTCATAATCCAACGGGTTATACAGTTCCCGCGGAACAACGGAAGAGACTGGTGGAGCTGGCTGCGAAGTATCAGTGCCTGATCGTAGAGGATGATCCGTGCCGCGATCTTTACTTCGGCGATGCGCCTCCACTGCCGTTTTTTTCTTACGACACGGAGGGATATGTCATCTATCTGCGCAGCTTTAGCAAGTACATCGCGCCGGGGTTGAGTATTGCGACTGTGGCATGCCGTCCATCTATTATGAAGTATTTGATTCAAGCGAAATCATTATCCGACAGTGGAGCGCCCCTGTTGAATCAAAAGATTTTTTTGCATTATTTCTTCTCCGAAAGAATGCAGCAGCATTTGGCAAAGCTGCGGATTGCATTGGCCATTCGCCGGGATATCATGGAGGAAGAGCTGTCTGTGACTGACTGGGAGTGGTCCAGCCCACCAGGAGGCTTTAATTTATGGGTGAAGCTGCCTGATTCCGTCCCGATGGAAAGTCTTCTGGCCAAATGCATAGAGCAATCGATTACGTTTGTGCCCGGCGCGATCTGTGACCCACAGCGAGAGTTAAAATCTTGGATACGCATCAGTTATTCTTATTTGAATGAACAACAGCTGCGGGATGGATTGCAAAGGCTCGTACGTACGGTTCGCCAGTTGAACATAGAGGAATAGGAATGAAGCAAGGCTGCCGACATGATGGTCGACAGCCTTGTTTTTGGTTATTTTATGATTTGCTTACTTGATCGAGGTGATTTACCAGTTCTTCTGGTTTGGACAAGAAAGGCGCATGATCGGCTTCCAGTGTAATGACTTTGCTGCAAGGTGTTTCTGTGTTCATTCTGCGTTGGAAATCGATTGGGATCGCATTGTCTAAAGTTGTTTCAATATAGACGCGATCAACGCTTCCGAATTTCTCTTCAGTAATTTGCACTGGTTGTGTAAATGGAGCCAGCGCTTGCGGACGGCAACGTTTCATCGACGCCAGCCTTAGTGCCTCATCCTCAACTGCATTGAAAAATGTTTCTTCCACAGTCTCAAGCTTCGGAGCCAGCGTCATGTCGGCTTCATTCAATTCGAATTCCGGGCCTTTTTCTCCTTCATACTTGCTTATGAGACTTTCCCCGTTTTTCGGCAAGAATGCGCAAAGGTAGACGAGCTTATCAATTTTATCATGTACTTTTTCTGCCGTTTGCGTAATGACGACGCCACCCATGCTGTGTCCGACAAGGATTACTTTTTCGTTTTGTTGCTTGATCAGGTCAGATACTTTCTCTACGTAGAGATCCAGTGTCACTTGTTCTGGAGGTGTCATGTCTTGTCCACTTCCAGGCAAGTCCAATGTCGCGACCTTGTGTCCCAATGCTTCAAGCTCAGGTTTTACTTTTTCCCATACCCATTCACCTTGGCATGCTCCATGAACCAATACATACGTACTCATTTACAACATCTCCTTCGTTTCATGATGATCGTTCGTTAGTGTTAACGAAGCGATTTCTAATTAAACAGGTGTTCTTGTGTTCGTTCCTCTTGAGTGCAATAATAATAAAAATCTGTATCGGTAATCTGTGACTTTGTCACCAAGTTATTTTTTTCACAAGGAGGTTCTTCGTCCATATGCAAAAGGAGCAGATTGCTGAAGTCCTTGCACGTTTTCCAAGTCTGGCGGCACTTACTCCAGAAGAGTGGCAAGAGGAGGGAATTTCCATCACTACGGTTCCAGCCAACTTTACCATTGATGAAGGCGAGTTTTTGGAGAATGCGCCATTAATCTTGGATGGGCTGGTTCGCATTTTCAAACTGAGCAGCGATGGGAGAGAGGTTACGTTGTACAGGCTATCGGCTGGCGAGTGCTGCCCACTCATCGCGTCTAGTATATTGGGAGAAACGGTGTATGAAGCATCGGCTTGCGTGGAGAAGCCGAGTATGGTCTTGAACGTCCCAACGAAGATTTATAAGAAATGGATCGAGAAGCATCAAGGCTTTCGCCAGTATATTTTTCAATCATTTGCGCGTCGATTGATTATCATGTCGAACTTGATTGACGACATTAACTTTAAATCCATTCGGGTTCGGATTTCCGAATATTTGATCGAGCATACAGGTGAGGAGAATGATTCGCTCGCCATTACACATGATCAGTTGGCAATTGAGCTGGGGACTGCTCGTGAAGTGATTAGCCGGACATTGAAGAAAATGGAAAAAGAAGGGCTGCTGCGTGTAGCGCGGGGGCAAATTACAGATATTCTACGTTCCAAACTACCTACGGTTGAATAATCCGTATTTGAAAATACAAAAATTTTAGGAAGAGCTATTTACTGTGTTATACTGAGTCTACCATTTACTGTTCTGTAGCATTCCCTACTCCATTTCTGTGAGTAGGGTTTTTTATTTGTGTTTTAGACAACAAAAAAACAGACCCCTTACAGGAGTCTGTTTTTTTTTGTGTGGCTATTAAACTTTTTGAACGTTAGTAGCTTGTGGTCCGCGTTGGCCTTGTTCTACGTCAAAAGTAACTTTTTGACCTTCGTCAAGGGATTTGAAACCTTCGCTTTGGATAGCAGAGAAGTGTACGAATACGTCTTCTTTACCTTCGCGCTCAATAAAACCAAAACCTTTTTCTGCGTTAAACCATTTTACTGTACCTTGTTCCATTGTTATTGCCTCCTACGTGTGTAACACACATATATTACTATCCTTGCTCTCAGGATCATCTAGACGAAAATTTGCTATCTACGCTATCCGTTGTTCGAACAAAAATAATTCTCTACTAGCATAACAGGATATTGAAAGGATAGCAAATTATTCGCGCATATTTTTGATTAAAAAATTCTGATGAGCTGTTACGAAAGCATGGCGCCAATCTTTTTCAACGTAAGCTGTGCCGAAACAATTGTATTCGGATAGCTCGCTGACGCCGATTCCCCCAAATGATACTCTTGCAGTGCATCAGTGTCCTTCAGCATGTTTCCTGTCAAAATGCACACGGCTGTTTCGTACTTGTCGATCACTTGTCCTGCGATGAGCTTGCGCAATCCTGCGACTGTAGCAGCAGAGGCGGGCTCGCAGCCGATCCCACTCTTATCCACCCATGCTTTGGCGTCGAGAATCTCTTGATCAGTCACGGAGCAGGTAACGCCATTTGTTTCATCTAATGTACGTAGTGCCTTTTTCCAGCTGGGCGGATTGCCGATATTCAGCGCGGAGGCACGTGTATATGGATTGGGTTCGGGTGTCAACTCGGTGTGTCCGCCTGCGACCATGCGATGGAATGGACTAGCACCTTCCGCCTGTACGAGTGCCACACGAGGAACTTTCTCAATGAACCCGAGATTTTTCAAATCCTGCAAGCCTTTTCCGAGAGCTGTCACATTGCTTAGCGCTCCTCCAGGGATGACCACCCAATCGGGGAGGTTCCAATTGAGGTACTGGGCAATTTCGTACACGATACTCTTCTGCCCTTCAATGCGGAATGGATTGATCGAATTGCAGATGTAGAGGCCGAGCTCTTTGCTGTATTGCTCGTAAAAGCGGATGCCATCATCGTAAGTCCCATCAAAGCTGATGACCTTTGCTCCGTAGGCGAGTGTTTGCATGACTTTATTCAAAGAAATGTTTTTGTTCGGAACAAACACGTACGATTCGCCATGGGCGAGTGCAGCATACATGGCGAGAGAGGATGAGGTATTGCCAGTCGATGTGCAGGTGAAGCGTTGATAGCCTAGTGAACGCCCGTGTGATACGGCGACAGTCATCCCGTTGTCTTTGAATGAACCACTTGGATTCTCGCTTTGTGCCTTCAGCCATACCTTGCTGTTGCTTCCTACATACGATTGGATGAGTGTAGATGCGTACAGTCCTGTATTTCCTTCGTACTTGGTCGTGATGTACTCTTCAGGAAGCTCGGGGAAAATCAGCTCTTTGTAGCGCCATACCCCGCTCGCATAAGGTGTCATGCGTTCTGACAGCCGCTCGTGAAAGACGCGCTTGAGCTGTTCGGCATCGATGGCTGACGTATCGTGAATAATGTCAAACAATCCACCGCACGTGCATTGATAGTCAAATAAATGGGCAGGCACTTCCTTGCTGCAATCGACACAAACCAGTTTCATCCTCACAAGATTCACCCCAAATAGTGTGCGGGGAGAATCTCTCCACCTCTTTTCTCTCGTATGATTTTCTATATGGTAAACGGAGAAGGGGAGCCTGTAAACGAGAGTTTTCAGTAAAGATAAAATATTCACATGCAGATACGAAAGACGGGAAGGAGCCACTATACAGACTCCAACCCGTCCCTATTTCACAAGCTTTTATTCAGATCAGTCAATTCCTTGGCCGTCAGATTGCGCCATTGCCCCAATTTCAAATTTCCCAGGGCAATGTTCATGATGCGTACCCGTTCAAGCTTTCGCACCTGATAACCAAAAGCTTGGCACATCCGTCTGATTTGTCGATTCAACCCTTGCGTCAGCACGATATTGAAGACGCGGTCGCTGACTTTGGTTACTTCGCAAGGCTTTGTGGTCGTTCCGAGAATGCGTACGCCGTTTGCCATTCCGTGTAAGAAATTCGCCGTGATGGGCTTATCTACGGTGACGATGTACTCTTTGTCATGATTGTTCTCCGCACGCAAAATTTTGTTTACGATATCTCCGTCATTGGTTAACAGGATGAGTCCTTGCGAATCCTTATCCAGTCGCCCGATAGGAAAAACCCGCTCCGGGTGATTGACGAAATCGATGATGTTGCCTTTGACGTGTAGTTCAGTGGTACACGTAATTCCGACAGGCTTGTTCAAGGCGATGTAGACATCTTTCTTTTTGACGCCGAGCGGCTGCCCATCGATGCGCACGTCATCTCCTGACGCAACTGTACTTCCCAGTTCCGCGAGTTGGCCATTGATCGTCACGCGCTTGGCCTCGATTAATTTATCGGCTTCTCTTCGTGAGCAAATGCCAGTTTCACTGATGAACTTATTAATTCGCATGAGACGTTCCTTTCGCTATTGCTGCTGCTATTTCGATACGTGTTCAAAAGTCGACTTGTTGAACAACCTTTTCCAGTAGTTTTTTTCGCCAGGGTTGCGCCAATTCCTCTACCTCAAGCATACGCTGTACCGTCTCTTGGGATGGTGACTTGTCATGGAAGTATAAGTGGTGAATCGACGCTACCGTTACTTGTTTTGGATGTGCAGTGATGAGGGTAATCTTGGAGTCTGGCTTGATCGTTCCTTCCTGCAAGACGCGGAAGAAATAGCCCGTATAGCCCATTTCCACCACCGCTTTGAGCAGCTGGTTATTGTTGTTTCGCTTGTTGATGGTCGCGCAAGGAAATCTGCCTTGGGTCACTTGCAGGATGGCATCACCGAATTGATACACATCCCCGATGCAGACCTGCTCTTCGGTCATGCCAGCGAGCGTGAGATTTTCTCCGAATGCCGCATTGGTCAGAGGTTGGCCGAATGACTTCTCCCAATGGGCATAATGTTCAAAAGGATACGCACAGACGACGCGATCTGGGCCGCCGTGGTACTCTGGATTCGCGATATCGTCATCATCAATTTTCTCGGAACGGACAACGAGCTCGTCCGCTTCCTCCTTCCAAATGCCGGAGAGATATTCCTTGCCGTTGTACATATTACTTTTAGGCAATCCTTTACTAATCGTAACGATTTTTCTGCTCAACTTGCTCACTCCCAGCCTGTACGATTGCTTCTCTTTTTATCCCCATACTATACCACATTCCCTAATATCCTCCACAGCGGATGGGCACCAGCGAACGCTTCTGGTATGATGATAGAAAGGAATACACAGGAGGCCTCAGTGACATGCAATCATTTGGTGTGGCACTACACACAGATAAATATCAAATCAACATGATGTACGCCCATTGGGTGAACGGAACACACAATCAGAAGGTCGTTTTCGAAGCATTTTTCCGCAAGCTGCCTTTTGGAAACGGATACGCCGTATCTGCCGGATTGGAACGAATTGTTTCCTATATAAAAAATTTATGTTTTGAAGAAAGCGATCTCAAGTATTTGAGTGAGCAGGAGGAGAACTACGATCCGAAGTTTTTGGAAGAGCTGCGCCAGCTTCGTTTTAAGGGCTCGCTCTACTCCGTGAAGGAAGGAACCGTGGTTTTCCCGAACGAGCCGCTGATTCGTGTAGAGGGGCGTGTCATGGAGGCACAGCTGGTTGAGACGGCCCTGTTGAACTACATGAACTATCAGACGCTGATTGCGACCAAAGCTTCGCGGATTAAAAACGTGGCGGGCAATGATGTTCTTATGGAGTTCGGAACAAGAAGGGCACAGGAGGCAGATGCTGCGCTGTGGGGGACGCGGGCAGCGTATTTGGCTGGCTTCGACGCGACTTCGAATATGCTGGCAGGGAAAATGTTTGGCATTCCGACAAAAGGGACGCACGCTCACTCATGGGTACAGAGCTTTGAGAGTGAGGAGGAAGCATTTGAGCGCTTCGCAGCAGCTCTACCAGGACAGGTAACCTTGCTGGTCGACACTTACGATACGCTCAAAAGCGGCGTGCCTAATGCAATTAAGGTCGGAAAACGTCTGGAGAAACAAGGCAAAAAGCTGATGGCGGTGCGCTTGGACAGTGGCGACTTGACATATTTGTCCTGCAAGACGCGCGAAATGCTTGATAAGGCAGGCATGACCGATGTGCAAATTGTCGCTTCCAACGATCTCGATGAGCACACGATTATGAACCTGAAAGTACAAGGAGCACGCGTAAATAGCTGGGGAGTAGGAACGCAGCTCATCACGGCAGCGGATCAGCCCACACTTGGAGGCGTATACAAGCTGGTGGCGCGCGAAGGCGCGGACGGAGAATATCAGCCGACCATCAAAATCTCCGGAAATCCGGAAAAAGTCACAACGCCGGGCATCAAAGATATGTACCGATTGATTGATACGGAAACAGGGAAAGCGATTGCTGACTACATGTGCTTCCCACATGAAACAACAGTCGACGAGGGAGCACCTCTCCATTTGTTCCATCCGAGCCATACGTATTTGAGCAAGCATTTGGAGAACTACCAGGCAGAGTCGCTGCTCATTCCGGTATTTGTGGATGGGGAACTAGTCTATGAACTGCCGACCCTTCAAGAGATTCGCAACTACCATCGTGAGCAGCTCAAGCTGTTCTGGCCTGAATACTTGCGCATGCTGAATCCTGAGCATTACCGTCTGCACATCAGCGAAGAGATGTGGGAGACGAAAACAAAGCTGATGAAGGCGTATTTGAAAAAATAAGAGAAAAACGTCTGATGTGTCGCGAGGATGCATCGGGCGTTTTTTTTTGTTTACCAAAAATAACACAATAATGTGAAAACAAAGAAAATAAATTGTCTGAATTTACTTTCATCGTATATAATTACTCCATTCATCCTTTAGTTCTGCGCCAAGGTGATGTGGAAAACGCATGTGAAATGTATTGGGGAGGAAGAGAGATGCTAAATACTGTAGAGAAAGAAAACCTAAATCCATACGAAATTGTGCAGAAACAGATTGATGCTGCAGCGGCATTGTTGGGATTGCGGAGCGATGCTGTAGAAATTTTAAAGCGACCCAAACGAGTATTGGCTGTTAGTTTTCCTGTCAAGATGGATGATGGCAGCGTACGTGTCTTTGAAGGCTACCGATCTCAGCATAATGATGCGGTAGGACCGACCAAGGGAGGGATTCGCTTTCACCCGGATGTGACAATGGATGAAGTCAAGGCGCTCTCCATGTGGATGTCATTCAAATGTGGCGTGGTTGGTCTTCCTTATGGCGGCGGAAAAGGTGGCGTCATATGTGATCCCCACGAATTCAGTAAAAATGAGCTGGAACGAGTCAGTCGCGGCTTCATGGAAGCCATCGCTGATATTGTCGGACCGGAGACAGATATACCTGCACCCGATGTGTATACGACCCCACAAATCATGGGCTGGATGATGGATACGTATAGTCGATTAAAAGGCACCTATTCTCCGGGAGTCATCACGGGAAAACCGCTGAGTATCGGCGGCTCCAAAGGAAGAAACGAAGCGACTGCCCGCGGATGTGTCTTTACCATACTCGAGGCATTAAAAGATTCTGGACGCAAGCCGGAACAAACAACTGTCGCGATTCAAGGCTTTGGCAATGCTGGAAGAATAGCAGCGAGGCTTTTAACAGAGCTGGGCTTTAAAATCGTGGCGGTCAGTGACTCACGCGGAGGTATTTATGATGCTGCTGGCTTGGACATCGAAAAGGTCGGTCAGTTAAAAGACAACGCCACCATTTTGGAGTATGCAGGTGGTACGGTCATCTCCAATGAACAACTGTTGGAGCTGGAAGTGGATATTCTGATCCCGGCCGCGTTGGAAAATGTCATCACAGCAGCGAATGCCCACAGCATTCAGGCCAAGTGGATTGCAGAAGCAGCAAACGGACCAACTACACCGGATGCTGACGCCATTTTACGGGAAAAAGGAATTATCGTTATTCCTGATATTCTCGCCAATGCAGGTGGCGTAACGGTTTCTTATTTTGAATGGGTGCAAAATCTGATGAATTACTACTGGTCCGAGGTTGAGGTAAACGAAAAGCTGCAAACGACAATGATTAACGCCTATCGCGCCGTGAAAGAACTCTCTGATCAATACAAGGTGGACTTGCGCACGGGAGCCTATATGATCTCGCTTTTGCGAATTACGGAGGCGATGGAAGCGCGCGGCTGGATTTAAGGGAAGAGGCCTCTTGCAACTTGCTTGCAAGGGGATTTTTTCGTTTTCCCCTGTGGAATTGGCAGGAAGGCTAGTATTTTTGTCGAATTTGTCGGATTATTGTTTTTCTACCTGTGTTCAAAGGATGGAAAGGGGGATCTTTATGCCAATCAAATTGCCCGACGAATTACCTGCAACGGAAATACTCGCCCAAGAAAATATTTTTGTGATGAAGGATAGCCGTGCCTTCACACAGGACATACGACCGCTCAGGATCGTCATTCTCAACCTCATGCCAGTGAAGGAAACAGCGGAAACACAGTTGCTCCGCCTCCTGGGGAATACGCCGCTACAGGTGGAAATCGTGCTTTTGCACATGTCCAGTCATACGTCCAAAAATACGTCGGAAGAACATTTATCGATGTTTTATAAAACGTTTGAGGAGATCTGTGACCAGCGATTTGATGGCATGATCATCACCGGGGCGCCAGTGGAACAGCTCGAGTTCACAGACGTCACGTATTGGCAGGAGCTGACAAAAATCCTCGATTGGAAAATGGAGAACGTCACTTCGACCTTGCATATTTGTTGGGGAGCACAAGCGGGTCTTTACCATCACTTCGGCGTTCCGAAGCATCCTTTGCCAGAAAAAATGTTCGGAATCTTCCCTCATACACTCAATAAGCAAAAGGTGAAGCTGTTCCGCGGATTTGATAACTACTTCCACATTCCGCATTCCAGGCATACCGAAAATCGCAGGGAAGACATCGAGCAAGTGTCAGAGCTGGAGATTTTGTCCGAGTCTGATGAGGCAGGGGTTTACATCGTAGCGACGAGGGATGGCAGACAAATTTTCGTGACAGGACATTCCGAGTATGATCCGACCACCCTGCAAGATGAGTACCAGCGGGATGTGAACAAAGGCTTGGATATTGCTGTTCCGCGTCATTACTATCCAAAGGACGATCCAAGTCGAGAGCCAATCGTCACCTGGCGCGCACATGCGAATTTGATGTTTTCCAACTGGTTAAACTATTACGTTTACCAAGAGACACCGTATGATTTGAACAACAACAAGCGATAGCAACGTAGAAACCATCCGAGGTGATTCGGATGGTTTTTATTTGGCCCAGTTGACGTAATAAATGACGACAGGTAGTGTGAGAATAATCGCGCAGGAATGCTACCGGGAATTCAAGCAAGATAGGAGTTTTGTATGATGAAAAAAATCATGAAGCAAGATCAGGACGTGACTAAGCAGCATAACAAGCAAATGATCCTCGACATTATCAAAAAGCAGAGACCGATATCGCGTGCAGAAATCGCCAAAATTACGCGGATGAGCGCCACCTCGATTGGCAGATTTGTCAGTGAGCTGTGCGAAGAAGGACTGATTCGAGAGACAGAGCTAACCTCATCAGGTGTGGGCAGGAAGGCAATCATGCTCGACATTGAGCCGGGGGCCATTTATACAATCGGCGTGGACATGGCAAAAAAGCGCATCAGCTTTGGGATCATGGACTTTAGCGAAGCGATTATTGCACAGCACCGGATGGATCATAAAACACAGGATTCTACACCGGAAGAAACGGCTGAACTGATTTGTAATGAGATCGAAGGGATGCTCAACCAGACAGGTATTCCGCTAGAAAAAGTGGTCGGGATCGGCATTGGGATGCCAGGGGTGATCAATTATGAGCGAGGGATTGTTCAGCTATCCACTACGCTGGGCTGGAAGGACGTAGCGTTTGCCAGCCTGATTGAAAAAAGGCTGAAAATCAAAACCGTTATCGACAATGATTTGAAGGTGAAAATCCTCTCGGAGTACTTGTATGGATCTGCCAAGGGCTCGAACAAGACAGCCTTGATCGGCATTGGCACGGGTATCGGTTCTGCGTTGATTATCAATGGCGAAGTGTTTCGCGGGGGCTCCAATAGCGCAGGAGAGCTGGGGCATACGACGCTCGATCCGAATGGGAATCTGTGCGAATGTGGAAAGCGCGGATGCCTGCAAACATACATAGACGAAAATTCTTTGATCATAGAAGCGCGTCGGGTGAAGGATGTCAGTGATGTCCGTCAGGTGTTCGCGGCAGCGAGAAACGAAGAGCGCTGGGCGAAGGAAATCGTCTCTCGTACTGCGTTGTACCTCGGAATCACGATTAACAATATTGTATGCATGTACAATCCAGATACCGTGATTATAAGCGGTGATTTGGTGGAGAATTATCGCGAAATCATTGACTTGGTCGAGGAGCATAGCGATCAAGTGATCTGGGAGCCATTCAAGGGGAAATTTCGGGTCATTCCTTCCGAATTGAGGGGGGAGGCAATCGTGATGGGAGCAGGAGCTTTGGCGATGCAGCACTTTGCTCCTTTGGCAGGGACATGGGCAGAAGAATCATGACTTTCTTTGCCATTTTGTATTCAACAAATAAGGCTGTTTAGCCGATATAGAAAATGGTGGAAAAGTAGAGAGGAAAAGGAGAGGGATGTGAGCATGAGAAACTGGCAAAAAGGTATGCTCGCTACGGCTGTTACCGTTGGGCTGATCTTTTCCAGTGTCGGCCAAGTACCGGCATTGGCAAATTCTGCGACGACAAGTACGCAGAAGAAGATTTCCAAGCTTGTGGTTGATACAAAGACAGTAAAATTGAAAAAAGCGGGGACGCAGCAGTTGAACGTCCGCGTGCAATACACGGATAAAACAACGGAAGACGTCACACAGCAAGCAGAGTGGACTTCCTCTGACAGTGAAATCGCCAGCGTTGAAAAAGGCTTGGTAACCGCTGTTAGTTCCGGTAAAACAAGAGTGAAAGCAAGCTTCGGGGGCAAAAGTGTGAATGTCCCTGTTGAGATCGATGTGATTTCCAAGCTCACTGCTGATCAGAAGAAACTGGCTCTCAGCGTGGGAGGCACGAAGCAGGTAAACGCAACAGCAACCTTCTCTGACAAGTCTACCTCTGATGTAACTGCCAATGCAGAGTGGGAAAGCGATGATAAGGAAATCGTAACGGTAACGAATGGTTTGGTGACGGCAGTAGGCTCGGGCACAGCGAAACTCAAAGTGAAGTACGGTGGAAAAAGCGTATCCATTTCAGTAGAGGTGGATGTCGTCTCCAAGCTGGACAGTGATAAGAAAAAGCTGTATCTGCGTCCAGACACCACTCAGTCGGTTACGCTGCTGGCTACCTTGTCTACCAAAGAAAAAGTTGATGTAACAAGCAAAGCCAAGTGGACATCCGACGATGCAAAAGTCGCCACAGTTGAAAACGGAGTCGTGACAACTGTAGGCTCTGGCAAAACGAGAATCAAAGCCACTTACGGTGGAAAGACGATCTCGATCCCTGTAGAGTCTGCTGTCATCTCCAAGCTGGAATTTGACACGAAAAAGGTCGCTCTCAAAGTCGGCGAATCAAAAGACTTGAAGGTATCTGCTATCTATACCGACAAAACCAAGGTCGATGTCACAGTCGATGCAGACTGGATCTCCACGAACAGTTCCGTGGTGACTGTAGCGGATGGCAAGATCACGGCTGTGAAAGCAGGGCGTGCAACGATTGCGGCTACGTACAATGGAAAAGCCGTAAAAATACAAGTAACCGTGAAGTAACTCACGCTGGAGGAAAAGCCAGGGCGCGACTGCGTACCTGGCTTTTTCGCATACTCTCGCTTGTGGTAATCTGTAGCTAACGCTTTTGATTGGACGAAGACGGAGGGCATCATGGATATTCGACAGCTGCAATACTTTGTGGAAGTAGTCAAACATAAAAACTTTACGAAGGCCGCACAATCCCTCCACGTCTCCCAGCCTTCTATCAGCAAAATGATCAAGGCATTGGAAGAAGAGCTTGAGGTAGTTCTGCTGGATCGGACGGAGCGGAAAATGGATCTGACAGACGCAGGGGAAATGGTCTACAGCTATGCGACCAAAGTGTTGCAGCTGATGGAAGGCATGTCGTTATCGATTGCAGAATTGCGAAATGTCGAGCGTGGTCGGGTCAAACTGGGCATGATGCCGACGGTGGGTTCTTTTCTCTTGCCGAATGTGATCGCCTTGTTTAAAAAGCAGTATCCAGGCATCGATATCGAGATGAAGGAATTCAGCGCCAAGCTGCTTGAAATCCAAATGGAGCAAGGAAGCATCGATGTGGCATTAACCGTTCTTCCAGCGGATCAGGAAAAATTTGTGGCGGTTCCCTTGCTCGCAGAGGATCTGGTCGCGATCGTTCATCGGGAGCATTGGCTCGCGGGAGTCGATGAGGTGAGCTTGGAACAGCTCAAGGACGAGGCTTTCATTTTGTTTACCGAAGAGTACGCGCTGCATGATGTGGTGCGCCAAGCGTGTAAGCTGTCCGGCTTTGAACCGAAAGTCGCTTACATGAGCTCTTTATGGGATTTTGTCGGAGAGATGGTGGCTACCCAACTGGGAATATCACTCATTCCACGCTCCATTGTGAGACGCTTGAATAACGGACAATTGCACACCGTCAACATTTCCTACCCAGTGATTGACTGGCAGTATGCCTTGATTTATCGAAAAGAAGGGTATTTATCGCATGCGACAAAGGCTTTCATATCGTTTGTAGAGAAAATGTACAGCCATAACCAAATGGAATAGAAATGATGATTTTTATGTATTGTACGAATGGAATCGAGACGGCTTAGAATGAAGGTAACTCGTTCAAAAGGTGACTTTTTGAACAACCTTTGTAAAGCAACTGGGGTGGTCTCGATGAAAAGATGGTTTTCCATCATCGCACAAGTTTTGCTATTGTTCGGCTTCACCTGGCTTGGGAAATGGGTGAGCTCGTTTTTTCACCTTCCTGTTCCCGGTAGTTTGATCGGACTCGCGCTTTTGTTCATTTGTCTGTATACCGGCTTGATTCGTCTACAGTGGGTGGAAGCAGGAGCGACTCTGTTATTCTCGCAGATGATCCTGTTTTTCGTACCATCGTTGGTCGGGATGATGCAGTATCCATGGTTATTAGGTATAAAAGGATTGCTGGTGCTTGTGGTCGTCGTAAGTGGTTGTGCACTAGTGATGATTTCGACAGGTGTTGTTGCTGAGCGCATGTTCAATCGTGGAGAGGTGAAACAGCATGATCCTGTGGAAAACGTCTAGCGTGCTCCTGACACTCGTTTTCTTCTATGCAGCAAAACGGTTCAACAAGAAAAGACCGTCGCTGCTGTTTTCTCCGGCCTTATTGGCGCCAATCGGATTGATTGTGTTTTTGCTTATCGCAGGCATTCCTTATCAGGTGTACAGTGAAGCGACCTCGCTTATTAGTGAGATGATGAGCGTAGTCACAGTGGCGTTTGCGATTCCGCTGTACCGAAATTGGTCGGTGTTAATGGCGCATCGCCGGATGATTTTGACGAGTCTCGCCACGGGTTCCCTCATTGCCATCATTGCAGGTGTCTCCACGACGATGCTAGTCGGTCTGGGAAAAGATGCGGCAATTAGCGTCATTCCTCGCTCGATTACTCTGCCGATTGCGGTGAGCGTAACTGAGGCGATTGGTGGTTTGCCTACGATGACGGCGGTATTCGGCATGCTGACCAGCTTCGCAGGCGTTTTTTTGGCTCCCAAAATCATCAAGAGAATGAGGCTCCGTCATCCTGTTTCCATCGGCTTGATGTACGGAATGGGCGCACATGCGTTGGGGATGGTAAAAGCTTTTGAGCGTGGGGAAACAGAAGGAAGCAGTGCAACTTTGGCTGTGATCGCCGGAGCGATGATTACGGTGGTATGGGCGTTTACCTTGTTGCCGGTGATCATGTCGTGGCTGGCTGTGTGAGGGAAGGGGCTGTTAGATAGCCCCTTTTTTTATTTCACGAAAGTGCAACATGACCGCCCAAGTGCTGGCGAAAGGTGTATGATAGAGGACAAATAAAAGCTCCACACTCTTTCAACATGGCAGGAGGCATCATGAGACCGCTGTATATCGTCCTTTTACTCTGTACCAGCTTCCTTTGGGGAGGGAATTTTGTTGTCGGTAAATTTCTTGTCGGGCACGCGTCTTCCTTGACGCTGACCAATTTGCGCTGGCTGATTGCTGTTGTTTGCTTGTTGCCGGTTGTTTGGATACGCGAAAAGCGGATTTTTCCAACGCGAGAGGCACTTCTTCCTTTGATCGTGATGGGAGTGACCGGCGTAGCACTTTTTAATTTATTCATGTTCTGGGCGCTTGAGCGGACAGACGCGACCAATGTCGGTCTATTGTCCACGCTGAATCCGGTTTCGATCGCGATTTTTTCCTTTTTGCTGATGGGCGATAAAATTCGACCGTTGCAGATTGTCGCGATGCTCGTCTCGTTTGCAGGCGTGCTTGTGGTGATGACAAAAGGAGACTTCGCACACTTGTCCCAGTTGCACTTCAACACAGGGGATTTGTGGATGCTCGCCGCTGTCGCCATGTGGGGGATTTACTCTGTATGCGGGCGTTGGGCGATGAAGACGGTCTCGCCGATGATGTCCACACTGTACTCGGGGATTTTCGGTGTCGCGTTGATGCTGCCCTTTAATGTCACCACATTTACGATTAGCAACACAGATTGGACGTTCTGGCTGTCGCTGTTCTACGTTGGTGTAATGGCGACTGTTGTCAGTATGGTATTGTGGAATATCGGTGTACAAAAGGTTGGCGCAACCTCAGCCGGTATGTTCCTCAATTTCAATCCTATTTTTACGGCCATTCTCGCCTTTCTTTTGCTCGGGGAGCGTATGACCATCATCCAATTACTCGGCAGTGTGATCGTCATTGTCGGCTGCTATATGTTCTCACGCTTAAAGCACGTCTCGACCCCGACACCACATACAGTAAAACAAGCACAAGGATAAAAAGGGATCCCTCGTCAGCTCAAACAGGCGAGGGATTTTTTTATTAGAAGGTACCGATCAACGCACAAGGCTAGTGAGAAGAAAAAGCACAGGGCTCGTAGACCTTGACAACGCCTACCCAGTCGGAACTACAAAAAGGAGACCACGCTTGTCGAACACTTCTCCCCTGAGAATCTTCCGCCCGTAGGGTGGCTTTGGCTCGACGGTCCCCTTTTTGTAGTGGAGACGGCCAGTGATTCCTCCCTGCTGGCGTGTCAGAGTCGAAGAGAACGGTGCTTTTTCTTCTCCACCACTATGCTGACTCATGCTTTTTCTTAGTCGATCACGTGGACATGGGCTTTCGCATACAAATAAGAAGGACAGTGTGTGAAGGGGAGGTTGTATATGATCGTCATAGCGGGGAGACCAGCTAATCCCGCCTCGTTGGCAGCGGAATGGGGATTAAATCCGGTACAGCGTGAAACGGTAGCGATTATGGCACGTAGTGATGAAACATTTGAATATCCGACTCCTGAACTCCTGCAATTTGAACTGAAAATGCGCGATCATCTGGTGAGGTCTGCCTTGGCACTGAACGAAAGCGGCCTGGCCTTTTCTACTTTTGAAGAATCTCGTGCCAATCCAGCATACTGGATTCGAACAGACCAGGGCGGATTCCGCTTGCGACCGGGAGTGCTGCCATCCAGCGGGATTATCAATATTTTTCGTGAGGGACAAAAATACGCCACGGAATGCGCTACGGCGATGGTCATTATTATTTATCATGCAGTCCTACAGTCCATTCGTTTACCGGATTTTGAGAGAATGTTTTCGGACATCTTGCTATATGACTGGCGGTACGATCAGGATCTGGACTTGCAAACAATAAGGACAAATACCTTTTTGCCTGGTGATGTGATTTATTTTGCCAATCCTGATTACGACCGCGCGACACCGCAGTGGCAAGGGGAAAATGCAGTAGTGCTCGGCAATGGACTGTATTACGGGCATGGTGCGGGGATCAAACGAGCGAATGAGATGGTAGCGTTTTTGAATGAACAACGAAGAGAGGGAGCGATGAGGTCCGCCTATCTGGTCAATCAGGCGACTCGGCCTGGTTTCGCCTACCTGTTTCCCTACGACAATGGTCGTTCTGTCATGCGAGTTTTCGGCCATCCCATACAAGCGAGCAGTCGAATTACAGCGCAGATCGGTTCTTTGTCTTGGGAGTGGTAAAACGAACAAAAGCCTCCTGCCATAAATGCGGCGAGAGGCTTTTTTCAATCATGATGGACAGGAGAATCGCTTCCAAGAAAACATAGACAGGTCAAGGGAGGATGCTCCCTCTACCAGCAGTTGGCTGGTCGCTTCCCCGATGGCACTGGCGAATTTAAAACCGTGCCCGGAAAAGCCTGCTGCTAATACAAGCTGTGGATGTTCAGGATGACGGTCAATGACGAAATGCTCATCTGGTGTCATGGTGTAGATGCATACCTTGCCTTGTCGCAATGGTCCGGCTGCTCCAGGCATATACGCTTCCAAAAAAGAGCGAACATCGCCTTCGTCTGATAAATAGGTGCCAAAGGTACGTTCCAATTTGTCGGGATCGATGGCTTGACCTCCATCGTGACGTCCGATTTTTACACCAGTGCCATCAAAGCTGGGAAATCCGTAAAACATGGAGTCATGAAGGCGAAAGATGAAAGCGGGAAAGCCATCCGCACTGTACTGGCTCTCATCTGCACCAAACCAGGCGACCGTTTTGCGTGTAGGGGTGAGAGGGATGGACAAGCCCAATGAGTCAAGGAGAGAGCCATTCCAAGCACCAGCGGATAGAAGGACTTTATCGCTGTGGTAGCTGGCAGATTCCGTATGCACGATAAACCCATTTCCTGCTGGTTCCAACTGCGTGACTGGCGTGTTCGTCAACAGCCTAGCTCCTGAGGCAAGGGCGAGCTCTCGATAGGCGCGAATGCCGTTTTCAGAATAAAGCACACCTGAGGTAGGCTCCAGGCAACCATAGTAATCAGCAGGCAGATTGATTCCTGGCCAGCGTTGCATGACCTCATCGGCACTGAGTACTTCCAACGGCAGGGAGTTCTGCTCGGCGCTCTCCCGTATTTCATTCAGGAAAGGACAATTCAAGGGTCCAGCGTTCAAAACACCTGTTTTGGCGAAGATCGGCATGCCGGATGCTTGTTCCAATTCTGACCACAACTGTTGCGCTCGCAACGCAAGCGGGACGTACTGTTTTCCTTCTCCATACGCATGGCGAATGATACGGGTATCCCCATGATGGCTACCCATCGTGTGTGGGGGATCAAAGGCATCGATCATGAGTGTACGCACGCCCTGCTTCGCCAGATAGTAGCCAGCTGCCATTCCCATCGATCCTGCTCCAACAATAATGACGTCGTAGTTTTGCATCATCAGTCCTCCATTCCGCTTTATTTTCATCTATCTTACAGGAGTTTTCTGAATTGTGGATTTTAATTTTTTTGTAAATATCAATTTTTTTGTGCGCAACAAGGTTTATTCCATCAGTTGGGAGGGAAAAGGAGATTACGCTATCATCATAAGTTAAGAAAAGTGGTGTTTACGAAATGAAATGGACGATCGGAAAAAAATTGGGTAGTGCGTTCGCGCTGATCCTGGTCATCATGCTGATTATGGGGATCATGACCATTACCAAGATGGAACAGATGAATCAGAAGATGGTGGAAATGAATACGAATTGGCGCCCAGGTCTGGAAGATATTTTGAAGATCAACATGACACTGGAATCCGTTTACGGAGTTACGCAAACCATGCTTACGTCAGAGAACATGGATGACAAGAACAAGTATGCAAAGCAAGTCGATGACCAATTTGCCTATATGGACGGTTTATTGACCAGCTATGAAAAAACGATTTTCGGTGAAGAGGACCGTAACAATTTTGAAGGATTGAAGCAGGCGCTGAAAAAATTTGAGGAATTCAGTCCGCAATACGTGGCAATCGCCAAAAAGGTCGACATCAGAAGGCCAGCTACCGATGCAGATATGGCCGAGCTGGATCGCATCAAGAAAAAAGGCAGTGAATTGTTTTTAGAACGCAAAAAATATTTGGATGCCATGATGACGTATAACAGTGAGGGAGCACAGCGCGCTGGCACGGAAAGTGCGGAACTGTATGAGTCAGTCAAGCGGGACCTGAATATTATCTTGGTTATCTCTATCATTGCGTGTGTGACGCTAGCTGTCGTACTGACGTCAAGTATCCGTCGACCGATCTTGCGTTTGATGGAAGAGATGAAGAAAGTGGCTGATGGTGATTTACGTGTGGAGCCATTGGTTGTCAAAAGTCGTGACGAGATTTTGGATCTGGCGAATTCGTTCAATGAGATGACTAGCAGTTTAACTACTGTCATTCGTCAGGTAGGCGGAACTTCCGAGCAGGTAGCCGCATCGGCAGAGCAATTGACAGCAAGTGCAGATCAGACGAGCAGGGCCACCGAACAGATTGCTGTTACTGTTCAAGAAGTGGCAGCAGGCGTTGATCGCCAGGTAGCGAGTGTAGACAATGGGGCGAAATCCATTGATGATATGTCACGAGGAATTCGTCAAATCGCAAATAACGCACAGCAAACATCCAATATGGTGAGCGAAGTCGCAAACATGGCAGGAGAAGGGAACCAGTCGATACAGGCAGCGGTTCAACAAATGAATGCGATCCACACTTCCATGCGTGAGCTCTCGTCCGTGGTAGACGGTCTGGGTAATCATTCTCAAGCAATCGGAGAGATCATTGAGGTCATTACAGGCATTGCGGATCAGACCAATTTGCTCGCCCTCAATGCAGCGATCGAAGCAGCACGAGCAGGAGAGCACGGCCGTGGATTCGCGGTTGTTGCAGATGAAGTACGGAAGCTGGCAGAGCAATCGGCTCAGTCCGCCCAAAAAATTGCGCAGTTGATCAGTACGATTCAGACAGATACAAAAGTCGCGGTCGAATCGATGGAAACAGGCACCCGGGAAGTACAAGAAGGGATTCGCGTCGTTCATCGTGCGGGCGAAACTTTCGGTCAAATTCAGAGCTCGATTGGCACAGTAGCCGACCAGATTCACGACGTGTCTGCATCTGCCCAGGAAGTATCAGCCCATTCCGAACAAGTCGTACAAGCGATGGAGCTGGTCAGCGAAGTTTCCGACTTGACTGCTGATGGCACGCAAAACGTTTCCGCTGCTACACAGCAGCAGCTCGCTTCTATGGAGGAAATCGCTTCGTCAGCAACAGCTCTTTCCCATATGGCAGAAGAGCTACAGCACATGATTCGCCGATTTAAGGTGTAGGCATAACCGAATAAACGAATGCAAAAACGCCAAAGTGATTGGCGTTTTTGTTTTTTCTTCTGTCCATTGTCATTTTTTTAGAAAAAGTTAATCTTTACGAAATAGTTCATTAAGAACAGGTTTAGTAGGAGTTTATCTCTACCGACTACGATAGATTCAGAGGGTTGATCCCCCATCGTAGACAAGGAGATGATCGTATGAAGAAAACGAAAAAGCACCTCTCACTACTTATACTTGCGTCGATGCTTGGAACAGGGGTAGCGGTTCCTTTCAACGTTCTGAACATGGATACAGTCGCGAGAGCAGCCTCTCATGATAAGCAGGCCGAAAGCGAAGCTGTTGAGGTAACGAGCATCAAGTCTCTGAATTCCATTACACTAGAGATCACCTTTGCAGAGCCGCTCAGCTCAGAAGAAGTGGCACTCAACAACGCACAGAAAAACTTCGAATTTGATAACGACCTATCCGTTCGAAATGTTCCACAGCTAAAAACTGGATTCAAATCTACCTACATCGTACCTACTACCCCGCAAGAGGAAGGAACGACGTATACCTTTAGCTACAAAGGCGAGGAAGTAGGCACTTTCGCAGCCAACACAGAACAAATCAATATGAGAGAGGCACGTCAAGTAGACAATGATACCATTGAGCTAGAGTCGCGCCTGAGTGACCGCGTAACAGATTACGGGAATGTAATCGAAGCGTACGCAGGCAATCGAGGCGGTCTAGACTTTGAACTAGATGAGGACAACCGTTACAAAGGAAAGGAATACCAAATCATCTCTTCCTTGCGCGGTACACAAGTAACTCTGACACCAAGAAACGGTGAGCCGATCATTGCTACTTACGTTCCGTTCACCCAGAATACGGATGGTCGTCAAGAACCGAAATTCCGTCTGCCAGAGGGAGAGCAGCTTGAGCCGGGTGTCACTTACACGGTTTCCGCTGACTGGGCTGATTTCCGTGACGCTACCTTTACGGCGAAAGAATTTGATCCACTTACCATCCAGTCTGTAGAAGCTACAAGTGAAACAACACTCGATGTCACACTGCGACGCGATCCGCGCGAAGAGATTTTTCCACTCCGCCGCATCACGTTGACAGCTCCAGATGGAACAGAGCTGGTTGCCCAATACAAATTTACGACGCGCAAAGGAGCAACGGGAACGTTTGAAATCATGAACGGCGAAGAGCTGGCTTCAAATGTCATCTATCAGGTGAGACCAGTAGGAGAATGGGCTACAGCGCGAAACGTGTCTGTTACAACGGATGCCCAACCAGATGAAAATGCAGAAGTACGTAGCATCAAGTCGCTCAATCCGATCACATTGGAAGTTACCTTCTCAGCTCCACTCGTAACAGAAGATCTGGCGCTTGCGCAAGCACAGGAAAATTTCCAATTTGATAACGGTTTGACGATTCGCAATATCCCGCAATTAAAAACAGGGACAACCGCGACCTACTTGGTTCCAACGACTCCTCAGGCTTCCGACATGACTTACACGTTGACATACAAAGACGATGAGGCAGGCACTTTTGAAACAAACAGCGATAGGCTGGACATGGTCGAAGCCCGTCAGGTAGCGTACGATACGATTGAGATCGAATCAAGCCTGCGCGCTGGCGTAACGGACTATGAAAATGTGATTGCGTCTAATGTCGGGAAACGAAATGGTCTGGATTTTGTATTGGATGAAAACAATCGCTACCGTGGAAAGAGCTATGAGATCATTTCATCTCTGAGAATGGCACAAGTGTACATCACGCCAGAGGGTGGCGAGCCAATCGTAGCGACGTACGTTCCATTTACACAAGCCACAGATGGTCGACAGGAGCCAAAATTCCGTTTGCCAGCAGGGGAGACACTGATCCCAGGCGTAGAATACACCGTTACATCAGATTGGGCCGATATTAAGGATGCCAAGTTCACTGCAAAAGCGATCAACCCGCTGACGATTCGCTCTGTAAATGAAGTAAACGAGACTACGCTGGAGGTAAGACTCAGCACAGACCCGCGTGATGAACTGTTTGCTTTCCGCCAAATCACGCTTACAGCACCAGATGGGACAGAGCTTGTTGCCCAATACAAGGTAACAACACGCAAAGGCGCTACGGGAATCTTTGAGATCATGAACGGCGGCAAATTAGAACCAAACACCCTGTATTCCGTTACTCCTGTAGGGCAATGGGCAGGACTTACCTTCACGACAAAATAATCACGAACGAAACCCCTTAATAGGCACTCTAAGCTCGGTACGCAACCGGGCTTAGGCCTATATCTCAATAACATACCAAGGAGGAAGGTGCCAAATGTACAAACTCATTCTCACCGCAATCCCATTTGGAATGCTGTTGACTGGCTGCATGGATGAACCGTCCACAACAGCTCCGGCTGTAACGACCGCCCAGCAGCAGCAACAACAACAACCAGCAATACCACAGCCACCGCAGCCACCGCAGCAACAGTCTCAACCAGGGAAAAAACCAACTCTATCACAAGAAGAAGTGAAAGAACTGAACAAAAAACTACTCTCTGCAGCAGCCGAGGGCAAAACCGATGAAGTCAAGGCGAGCCTGGCAGCAGGGGCTGAGATAAACGCACAGGATGATCGTGGAAGAACAGCGGCGATGGCGGCTACACACGGCAACCATGTGGAAACCGTGAAGGTCCTCATTGAAGCAGGAGCTGACATCAATATTCAGGACGACCGGCAAGATAATCCGTTCTTGTATGCGGGAGCAGAAGGATACTTAGAAATCTTGAAGCTGGTTATCGATGCAGGCCCAGATACGAAGATTTACAACCGTTTCGGAGGAACACCTTTGATTCCAGCGGGAGAACATGGGTATGTGGAAGTAGCAAAGGAGCTTCTTACCCGAACCGATGTAGACGTCAACCATGTGAACAATCCAGGCTGGACAGCACTGATGGAAGCAATCGTATTGAACGATGGAGGAAAAAAACAACAAGAGATGGTCCAACTGTTAATCGACCATGGCGCTGATGTGAACATCCCGGATAGTGAAGGAAAAACACCTCTGTATCGTGCAAAAGAACGAGGTTATCACGAGATAGTACAAATCCTGCAAAAAGCAGGAGCACGCTAAGTTGCGGAGGTAAGCATACATTCATACTTCGAGCGCGATGGAAATAATCCTCGACTAGAATGAGTCATAGCAAGAGTGATTCTAGTCAAAGGAGGCTATGTTCATGACTAGCCATACGACCATTCAGCCGAAGATTTTGTATTACGGAACTCCCGTCGTCCTGTTGACGACTGAAAATGAAGATGGAACAACGAATATCAGTCCCATTTCATCGTCATGGGCGTTAGGAAATTATGTCATTCTAGGACTCGGGTTTGGCTCGCATGGATTGGAAAATTTGCGTCAGCGGCCGGAGTGTGTCATCAATTTGCCGGATGCCTCCATGTGGCAGCAAGTAGAAGCATTGGCTCCGCTAACAGGCAGCAATCCCGTACCCGCCTATAAAAAAGAACTGGGCTTCCGTTATGAAGCGGATAAGTTTCAGGCAGCCAAGCTGACTCCAGTTGACTCTGATAGCGTTCGTCCAAAGCGAGTGGGAGAATGCCCTCTTCAACTCGAAGCTGTCGTCCGCACAATCCGTTTTCCGGAATATGCCGACATGTTTGCGATTGTGGAGACAGAGGTGCGTCACGTCCATGCAGACAAACAGATTGTCCAAAGTGCTCATCACGTGAATCCTCAAGCATGGAATCCGCTGATTTACAACTTCCGCCATTATTTTGGTCTGAGTGATCAGTTGGGAAAAACATATCGATCGGAAACGTAGAACGTCAAAAACGCCAATTATTTGGCGTTTTTTTATTTCTGTATGCAAAATATGGTATATTAGGTGTTGCCTAATAAAATTAGTTGATGCCGAAATTTTTGAGGGGGTGAAAAGATGCTTGTCTGGATGTTGCGAAAAGTAATGGCAGAAAGAGGAGTTTGGACGGGAGCCGCTTTAGCAAGGCTGTTGAAAGAGAAAGCAAATTACAGTCTGTCTCCAGCCTCCATCAGTGCTTTACTAACCAGTCAACCCAAACAAATGAAAGCCGAGACACTTGATGCACTCTGTACAGCTCTGGAGTGTACACCAAATGACTTGTGGGCATATACACCGCCTAATAGAGTGAAGGGAGCATAAAAAGATGGCAGTGAAACAGATTTTGCCTTTTGGAGACCCAATCTTGCGCAAAGTAGCCAAGCCAGTGGATGAGCTGAATGCGAAAACGTTCAAGTTACTGGATGAGATGGCTGAAACCTTATATGCCACGGACGGCCGTGCTGGCCTTGCCGCACCTCAAGTAGGCATTCTTCGCAGAGTGATTGTCATGGATTGTGGAGATGGATTAATTGAGCTCATTAATCCGGAAATCATAGAAAAGAGTGGCGAACAAATCGGAATGGAAGCTTGCTTATCTTTTCCGGGTTACTATGGCAATGTAAAGAGAGCCGAGCATGTAAAGGTAAAGACGTTGAACAGACAAGGTGAGGAAATGATCCTTACGGGAGACGGATTCCTTGCTGTTTGTATGCAGCATGAAATCGACCATTTAGACGGAATTTTATTTGTGGATCATGTTCAGGAAAAGTGGCTGTATCATGAAAAAACAAGACAAAAAATCGATTTGCTGGATGTGATCCGTTTAACAAAAAAGGCCTAACAAAAAGGCGTACCGTTTCGATTCGGGAAATATGATAGTAGAAGGCCGTTTGTTCCGTATATCTTTACTGTGAACCTAGATGGTATCATCTGAAGAGCGGCATTATTACGTGGAGGAACACACATGGAACAACTACTGATAGGTAGCTTTCTTTCTGCCATGGCTACTGGAGTGGGCGCCTTGCCTATCCTTTTTTTCAAGTCGGTATCACATCGATGGCGGGATATATTGCTGGCGTTTACGGCTGGAATTATGGTGGCTGCCTCGACATTCAGTCTGATCCCACAGGCACTTCATAGCGCGCCATTTATTATCGTTTGTTTGGGAGTGCTTACCGGAACATTGATGCTTACGGTGTTGGAAAGCATCGTCCCGCATATCGATCTGGAGCATACGAGAATCAACATTTCGATGGATTCGCAATCGCTGCTGATTTTGTCCGCGATTACCTTGCACAATATTCCAGAGGGCTTATCCGTTGGCGTGAGCTATTCGAGTGAACAATCCGGCTTGGGTGGCCTGATTTCTTTTGCAATCGGTCTGCAAAATGCACCAGAAGGCTTCCTGGTCGCTCTCTTCCTGATTAATCAAAGGGTCAGTCGTCTCAAGGCGTTTATTTTGGCTACGATGACTGGAGCAGTCGAAATCGTCTCTGGAATCTGTGGCTATTACCTGACCTCTGTGGTTCAAGGGCTGGTGCCATATGGGCTTTCCTTTGCCGCAGGCGCGATGTTGTTTATCGTTTACAAGGAGCTCATCCCCGAAAGCCATGGAGATGGTCATGCTCGATCCGCGACTTTTTCGTTCATCCTAGGACTTTTGGTCATGATTGGACTAGTTCAGTCGTTTGGATGAGCGGTTTTTTTCAAAAAGCCTCACAAGTGAGAGCAAAAATTCCGAAACCATATATAGATAGATTTCGATTATGGAAGTAGGGAGTGTCACGATGGAAAAGTCTACCTTGATAGGTATAGTTTTGGGTATTATTGCAGTAGTGGTCGGGATGATCTTGAAGCATGCGAGTCCGATGGCATTACTGAATCCAGCAGCATTTATGATCATCATCGTAGGTACTGTTGCTGCTATCTGTAACGCATTTCCTATGTCGGAAATCAAACGTATTCCTGCTCTTTTCAAGATAATATTTAAAGAAGAAAAGCTCCCTGAAAAAAAAGAATTGATCGGTCAGTTTATGAACTGGGCTTCCATCGCTCGTCGCGAAGGATTGCTTGCACTGGAAAACACTTCTGATGAGATTGAAGATCCATTTCTGCGTAACGGCATGAAGATGATCATTGATGGTGGGGAACCGGATTTTGTTCGCGATGTTCTGAATGAAGAAATTCACGCCATTGAAGAGCGCCATCAGGCAGGGGCACTCGTCTTTAGCCAAGCGGGAAGCTACGCTCCGACTCTCGGGGTATTGGGTGCGGTTGTCGGTCTGATTGCCGCCTTGGGTAACTTGAGTGACATCGATGCATTGGGTATATCGATTGCGGCGGCGTTCGTAGCTACCTTGCTCGGTATTTTCACGGGTTACGTATTATGGCACCCGTTCGCGACCAAGCTCAAACGGAAATCAAAGGCAGAAATCGAAATCAAAAAAATCATGGTCGAAGGATTGCTTTCCATTCAAGCGGGTGTATCCCCGACTGCAATTGAACAAAAGCTGCTGGTTTACATTCCATACCAAGAGCGTGCAGAGATGAAAGAAGAAATGAAGGAAGAGAAGAGGGAGGAAGGAGCTGCGGTAAATGGCTAAGCGACCAAAGAGACATGCTCATCATGAAGAGCATATGGACGAGTCTTGGCTAATTCCATACGCGGACTTGCTCACCCTTCTGCTCGCTTTGTTTATCGTGTTGTTCGCCTCTAGCGAGATGGATGCGAAGAAGTTCGACCAAATGGTTCGGTCCTTCAACGTTGCAATCAACGGCGGTGTGGGAGTCATGAACTACCCAAGCCCGGTACCGCTAGACCCAGAACTTCAGCAACAAACCTTGCACAAAGGCGCGCAGGAAGCAGAAAAACAGAAGACAGAAGAAGAAAAGCGTCTGGAAGAAGCGGTCCGCAAAGAAACAGAGGACTTGAAAAAGCTGCAGACAAAGCTGGACGGATACATTCAGCAAAACAAGCTCCAGGACAAGCTCCAGACCAAGCTGACCGATGAAGGACTGCTGATCACCATTTTGGACAATGCGCTGTTTGACTCCGGTAAAGCTGATCTGAAACCGGAAGCGAGAAAGCTTGCGTCTGAAATGGCAGCGATGCTGGTGCCTCACCCGAAAAAAGTGACCGTAACTGGTCATACGGACAATGTGCCGATTCGCCGTGCAGAGTTCCCGTCCAACTGGGATCTCAGTGCCAAACGTTCGGTTAACTTCTTGAAGGTTCTTCTGGAAAACAAGAACCTAGACCCGACGAAATTCAGCGCGACAGGCTTGGGAGAATACCATCCGGTAGCGCCGAATACGACGGCAGAAGGCAGAGCGAAAAACAGACGGGTAGAGGTAGCAATCCTGCGTGATCTGGCTTCTCCTCCTAAAAATAGTGTGAATCCGTAAAAACAAAAAGGATAGCTTCCTCGGGAGGCTATCCTTTTTCATTTATAGTAGCTGTAGTGGAGGGGGAAGAAGCCCATTTCCAGTCTACGCTTCGGCCTACGCCCCGCACGGGGTTAGACTGTCCGCTCCGAGATAAATGTCGGGAGCGCTTCAAAAGTAGAGTTTCGAGGATGTATTCGCAGAGGTTGAAGCTGAAAACCCCCGCCATTCATTTCTCCGCTAAGTAGGGCTCCAGAGGCGCTAGGACTGGAAATGTGCTTCTTCCCAAGCAGCTAGTGTTTACATCTTGAAAGCAGCATTCATGTGGTCTATTTCTTTTTTATAAAAAGAAGGTGGAATCTCGAATAGTTAGCAGCAGAGGAAACAGGAGAAAAAAGCGAAGATCTTTGGACACACCTACCGAGGCGCAGTGAAAAAAAGAGAAACTGCCTTTAGCGTCCACCTCTGAGAGACATCCTGAACAGTCGACTTTGGACGCGGTTTCTCTTTTTTTCACGGAGCCGGGCACCCCAAGCTCCCGCGCAGGTGTTCCAAGAATCTGAGCGTTTTCTCCTGTTTCCTCCCCACCACAACAGCTACACAGACGACTCCCCCAATTCTAGCTTCAACTGCCCCATCCGCATTTCGCCCCACTCATACATCATTTCCACAATAGGCAACAGAGTCATCCCCAGCTCCGTCATGGAATACTCCACGCGCGGGGGAACCTCCGGGTATACTTCCCGGTGAACAATCCCGTCTTCGATTAGTTCTTTTAACTGATTCGTCAGCATTTTATGTGTGATTTTTGGAAACAGCCGTTGCAGCTCGCTAAAGCGATGCGGGCCTTCTACTCCTAAATGCCACAGGATCACGACTTTCCATTTTCCGCTAAACATAGACAAGGTCAGCTCCTTGGAACAGTTGAAATCACCGTTTTTTATTTTTTCCAAGGTTTCTTTCCGCAAGTCGGACATAGTTTTCTCCTCACAATCCTATCTTCGGTGCAACACCTTCAGCGATGCAAGCATTCTTATGTTGCGCCTCGTTCCCTCCATCATAAACGGTGCGGGATGATTTTTCATTGAGTTTTCTGGTTCATCTTGACAGCGTTCATGAAAATGAAGATAATAAGCATAATAACTAAGTAAACAACTCGGAATACTAAAAATAAAAGAGGTGAGTTCTTTTGGAACGGATTTTGCAAATACCTAGCGACACGATTTCGTTGACGGCTACCTTGCATGAACCTACATGCACAACAGGCAAGACCAGAGTGAAATACCCATTGGTTGTCATTTGCCACGGCTTTATCGGCAGTCGAGTTGGAGTGAATCGCTTGTTTGTAAAAGCTTCCAGAGAATTGGCTTCACACGGTTTTGGCGTATTGCGCTTCGATTACGGAGGCTGCGGGGAAAGTGACGGCGATTATGGTGCAGGTGGTTTGGATGTCCTGCTTACGCAAACACGTGATGTTCTCGACCATGTTTTCACGCATGAACAGGTAGATCAGGAGCGTGTGTGCCTGCTAGGACATAGTTTGGGTGGAGCTGTCAGTATCCTGACAGCGAGCCAGGATAAACGAATACACTCGCTCATCCTATGGGCACCGGTAGCACGACCCTTCGATGATATCGTTCGGATCGTGGGGGAGAAGGAATACAAGGAAGCACTTTCATACGGCAAAACGGATCATTTGGGTTATGGTTTGGAGAAGCGCTTTTTCCAGTCGCTGGGTACCGCTCTTCCGCTGCGTCAAGCCAAGCAGTTTGAGGGAGATGTGTTAATCCTGCATGGCAATCGGGATGACGTCATTGCGGTGGATGCCATGTTCCATTATGAGCGAGAGCTGCATCTGCGTAGACGGGGGAGCTGCGAAACAGAAGTAGTAGTAGGGGGAGATCATACCTTTTCCTCGTCGGACAGCTACAAACGCTTGATTGCAAGTACGAAGAGCTGGTTGAATCGACTGCTTGAGAAGGAGACGGTTGCCGTATAAGAAAAAGGGATGGCCCTGGTGACGGGCTATCCCTTTTTTGCGATATTGGCTTTGATTTCGTGCAGCAGCCCGCGGCAACCCGCATTCACCAGGTCATACACATAGGTGAATCGCCCCGTATAATAAGGGTCCTCCACATTTTGTTCCTGGGCAGAATCGGCAAAGTCGAGCAGGCGGTACACCTGTTTCCCTGACGGCGCCATCTGCTTAAGTGCAGACAAATTTTCCTCATCCATGCAGACGATATAGTCGTATTCCGAGAAGTCCTGTGTGACAATTTGGCGAGCACGCAGTGTGTCATGTGCGATCCCATTCTCGTTCAATACCTTTTGTGTACCTTTGTGTGGAGGTTCACCTGCGTGCCAGCCACCGATCCCTGCTGAATCGATGGAGATTTCCCCTGCCATTCCCTCCGCCTCTACGAGATGGCGAAATACGGCTTCGGCCATGGGCGAGCGACAAATATTGCCCAGACAAACGAACAACACTTTCGTCATACGTACGTTCCTCTCTTCCTTTGTATCATGCTTCTCTTTGTAGAATACCATGGTCCTTTGCCGAAGTGTCGCACGTTCATTGCCAAACACGGCGTTTTTTGATATGATAAGGACAGTTACCCCAAGAAAAGAACTGCATATGTACTGAGTTTTCTAGGGTTCCGCGGTTAGTCATCTGGCCGGTCAGGACCGAGAGAAAACCCACGACCACGGTCGTGTACACGGAGGGATAAAAGCCCGGGAGGAATATCTGTGATGGTATTCACCCGAGGCTTTTTTTGCATTCGGAAAAAGCCTGAGCCATCTTAGATGAGTATGTATTTTGGGGAACGATAAAAACGGATACGTCCGTTGCTATGAGCGTAAAAGAAAGAGGAGGGAGCCAGAACATGGGGAAGTATTGGTTGATGGTTGTCGTAGCAGCAGTATTTGAAGTCATGTGGGTAGCGGGCTTGAAGCACGCCGACAGCTTTTGGTCGTGGGCATTGACTGTCTTAGCGATTATTATCAGCTTTGGTGTTTTGATCTATTCAGGGAAAAAGCTGCCGACGAGTACGGTTTATGCGATCTTCGTCGGTTTGGGTACGGCTGGTACCGTTATTAGCGAAATGGTCCTGTTTGGAGAACCGTTCAGCTGGGCGAAAGTGGGCTTGATTGCGCTTCTTCTGGGGGGAATCCTTGGGTTGAAGCTGGTCACACCGGATCATGAAGAGAAGCCGAAGAGGGAGGGTGAAGTGGCATGACATGGTTATCCTTAATTTTTGCAGGGTTGTTTGAGGTCGTAGGCGTGATGGGGATTACACAGGTCAACCAAAAGCCTTCGTTCCGCTCCTTTGCGGTACTGATCGGTGGTTTTTCCCTCAGCTTCTTCCTCCTGTCCTTCGCCATGAGAGAAATCCCAATGGGAACGGCCTATGCGGTTTGGACAGGGATTGGTACGGTAGGTAGCGCTCTTGTCGGGATGATGTTTTATGGAGAAGCAAAAGACAAGCTGCGGATCTTGTGCATCGCCGTGGTGATTATAGCAGTAGCAGGATTGAAAGTAGTAGCATAAGGTAGCGGTAATAAGGAAAGGCAGATATTCCACTTCGGATGTCTGCCTTTTCTTTGTGTATATGTTCCATTTCGCATAAGGAACACTCCTTGCGAATAGGGAATAGTAAAGAAAATCGTCTCGTTCAAGGAGGGAATGGCAGCACCATGAGCTCTTTCTGGGCAACGCTAAAAAAGGGAAATACGTCCTCGGCGACAGCGGCATTGGGGAACACTGGGCTTGCTATCGCAAAAGGTTTTGCGGCTGTCTATAGTGGGAGTGGAGCCATGTTTGCGTCGGCGATGCACTCGGTAGCCGATGCGGTCAACCAGTTCTTCGTTTTCTTTGGCAGCGTACTCGCAGAGAAAAAACCGACACCGAGGTTCCCTACAGGCTTTGGTCGTGTCATTAACATTTTCTGTATGGTCGCGGTGATCGTCGTAACCATCATGGCCTACGAAACCATTATCAAAGGCGTCCACCTTATTTCCGAACCCGTAGAATCCAGCCATTTTTGGTTGAATTTCATCATTTTGTCTCTAGCGGTCATCGTGGATGGGTATGTGCTGGTAAAAGTGATGTTCGAAATCGTTCATGAAGCTCGGGTGGAAGCGAAGGGCTTTGCTGTCATCCCTGCAGCCTTTCGGAATGTAGGACGTGCGGCTCCACCGACACGACTTGTCTTTTACGAAGACATCGTGGCAACGCTCGGTGCGTTATTGGCGCTGATTGCGGTTATCGTCACTACGTTTACTTCCTTTGCCTTGCTGGACGGGATTGCCACCATTCTGATCGGGATTCTCATGGTGGGTGTGGCATTCAAGGTAGGGTACGACAACATGGTTGGTTTAATTGGTATCGCAGCTCCCAAAGAAATCGAGGATCGGGTAGCCAAAGTCATTTTTACTGACCCGGATGTGACGGACATCAACCGGATGAGGATTGTACAGGAAGGGCGTTTTTACCATGTGGAAAGCTACGTAGAGTTGCGGACAGGACTGAGTCTTGCTGTGGCAGACGATATTAAATACCGCATTCGCGACAGCTTGCTCACCGACCCGGATATTAGCGATGTGACGATGGGAATTTTGGAGGACAACGGCGTAGACGACTGGAAGCAGCTCACGGGCCAGGGAACCACGTAGACGAACGAGATTGAAGAAACTCACCTGCGAAATAGAAAAGCCCCGCACCAGCCATGTAAGCAGGTGTGGGGCTTTGGTTTGTACTGAGGTGTGATGATTAGGAGACAGTCAACAGTTCTTGTTGCTCCGATTCATCATTTTCCAAACGCGTAATCATGACGCGTGTGACACGGTGATGATCCATCTGCTTGACGGTGAACAGGTAGTTTTCCCATTCTACTGTCGCACCAACAGCGATGTCTTCTTCGAGCTGGCTGTACAACCAACCACCGATTGTGTCTACATCTTCGGATTCGAGTTCGAACGGAAGATGGTCATTCAGGTCAGCCAACACGAGCATACCGGATACGGAGAGGCCATTGTCCAGCTTCTCAATCTCTGGTCTTTCCTCGTCAAACTCGTCTTGGATATCCCCAACGATTTCTTCCAGAATATCCTCCATCGTCACGAGACCGGCTGTTCCGCCGTACTCGTCGATAACAATCGCAAGCTGCGAACGGTTTTTCTGCATCAGGCGCAATACCGTACTGATTTCCATGGTTTCCGGTACGGTCAGGACAGGGCGGACCAACGAATCTAGCTCCACGCTTCCATCTTGCAAGGCAGAAAGGTAGAAGTCTGTCGCATGGACAAAACCGATGATGTTGTCCTTGTCCTCAGCTGCAACCGGAAAACGCGTGTGGCGCTGCGAGCGGATAATCTCCAGGTTTTCTTCAAAGGTATTCGTCGTATATAAGCAAACCATATCAATGCGCGGGATCATCGTTTCCCGAGCAACGGTTTCGGAGAAGTCAAAAACTTGTTCCACAAGAGCCAATTCGGTTTGGTCGATATGGCCACTTTGGTGACTTTGGTTGACCAGAAGACGAATTTCTTCTTCTGTATGCGCTGCTTCATGTTCTGAGATGGCTTCGAGTCCAAGTCGTCTCATGAGAGCGTTGGCTGTTCCGTTCAAGAACCAGATAGCCGGGTAAAGCAATTTATAGAAAAACATCAATGGCGCGGCAACCCACAACGAGGTCATTTCTGCTTTTTGAATGGCCAATGATTTCGGAGCCAACTCACCCAAGACAATGTGGAGGAACGTAATAATCGCAAAGGCTACACCAAAAGAAATCGCGGAGATCGCATACTCAGGCAATCCTGAAGATCCAAGCAAAGGCTCCACAATCATATGGGCAATGGCCGGTTCCCCGACCCAACCCAGTCCCAGCGAGGCGAGAGTAATCCCGACCTGGCAGGCAGATAGGTAGGCGTCTAGCTTATGCGTTACTTTTTGGGCATAGACTGCGCGTCTGTTGCCTTCATTCACCATCTGTGTCAGGCGCGTTTGCCGCACCTTCACGAGTGAGAACTCTGCGGCTACGAAAAAGCCGTTGAGAAAAACAAGAAATATAACAAGCAGTAGGTTGAGCACTATCGGGACGGTGTCCAAGTAAAAAGTCATCCTCTCTGGAATTTTATGAATGTACTATTTTCTATTTTACTCTGATTGGGTGGAACGCACAAAAGCGATATACCACCGTAGGGGGCGTTTCTGCCCTTTTGGTCGGGAAGAGCGACCCTCAGATAACCGTAGCGCACGTTTTTGCGCTCGGAGAAGGCCGCAGATAGGCATCCGTTTCTGTCAAGCAACGCAAAGTGCAAGCGGTTACCTGTGCAGAATTTGTTGGGCGTAGACAAAAAACGCTGATAGTACAGCAGCTAGACCGAGATAGGCAACTAACACTTTCCACTTCGTAGAGGCAGGTGCATCGTAGTACGTAGTGAGCTGGTGCATTTGCTCATCCAGTTCGGCTAATCTCTCTTGCGCCGCACGTTCCCCATCACGAAGCGCATCTGATGGGATCGGTCGGTTCGGGTCCGAATCGTAATACAAAACAGGCTCTCGTTCCCACAGTCTGAACAGTTCCCATTTTCTGTTCAGATACACTTTATCGAGCCGCTTGAAATCACGCTGAAGGCGTTGTTTGTCCTGCAAAAATGGCAAGTAAAATTTCTTCAAATCTTCCTGATTGATCGCATTTACCTCGGCATTCATTTGCGTGCGAATATCCCATGTCGATTCCAATGCGGGCCATTTTGCTATGCTTTGCTGAAAGTCTGCAATCCTTTCGCGCTCGTATTGCAGGAGCTTTTGTTGATAGCTGCCACGTAGGCGGTTGTACCATGTAATCAACCCGATGATGAAAATGAACACAGTAATCGGACCTGGGTTGGCGAACAGCATAACACCCAGCCCAACTAACCCGATAAACCAAATTTTCGTCGACAATACCGAAACGATGCGGCCGCCATCCAGCGGGGAGATGGGCAGCAGGTTAAATAAATTGAGCATAGCACCCAAGTAGATAACCAACCCCCAAAAAGGGTCCTGCGTATACCAATACAGCGGGAGGGCAGGCAAGAAAGCAATCATCCCGGCCAAGGGCCCGCCGTAGGCTAAGTACGCCTCTGTTTTTGCATCACGCGGCATGTCTTTCATGGCGATGAAGGCTCCGGCAAAAGGAATAAAGACAGCAGGTGAAGTCGCGATTCCTTTTCGTTTGGCTGCGATCACATGGCCCATTTCGTGGACGAAGATCAGATAGACGAGGGCCACGGCGAATTTCCATCCATAGAAAACGGCATACGCCCACAAGGTAATCCCCATGGATATAATGGTAGTCCCGAATTTCGAAAACTTCAGTATGCTAAGTATCCATTTTAAATTGGCAAGTAAGAAAGCACCGATCGCCAAAAGGACTGAACGGCTTTTTTTCATCGTTTTTCCTCCCAGAAGATATAGGCAGATATTCCTTCTTACGAATCAAGCCAAAAGAAGTTTCTGTTCTAGTTGCCATCCAGACGAGGATTGGTGAAGTGAAAGCCATACTCGCCATAGAGCGGATTGTAGCTCAGATGTCCCCCGTCGAAATACCAGAAATCAGTTGGACGAATGACAAATCGCAACCCCTCTACTTCAAACACAGCATCGTCGGTGAGGGCCTCATCTTTTTCAATCGCATAAAACATACCACCGGTCCCGGGGCCGCTTGTTCGTACATACAATCGAAGCGTATCCCCCGGTACAAAGCCGGCATAACGTTGATAGGCAAGGGAAAACGCTGGCTCTATCGCAAGTGTGATACTCATGGACTAGCTCCTTTCTGCTACTTGTCTTCCATTGTAACACAAGTCAGAGTAGTGTCCCGAGGCTCTAGGTGCAAGCGCAATCCAAAAATACCCGTCCGGTCAGAAGTGAATCTGCCGAACGGGCTGCATGAAAAAGCTGGCATTAGTCCTTGCCTTTGCTCACATCAAAAGTCGGGTGCATAAAACGCGCTCCATCTTGTTCTTCTTGATCCTCGAGGAGCTCACGGTTTTCTATCGAGTTCCAGCCAATGTCATTGGTCGGATGTACCCACTGGTCCCCTGCCATGATGGAGGGATCGGTTTCTGTACTCCAGGTGTTTAAGGGAGATTCCTTGGACTCGTACAAGCTGTCACCGATGACGACTCCGAACTCATTGACGAATGGCTTTTGAATCGTACGGGACGAGCTTTTGAAGTCAGGAGCACTGATTTGATGCGGCAGCGTCCCATCGAGGGAAATATCCTTCGTCTTGTCGTTCTTTTGCTTATCGTTATCCATCATCTGGACCTCCTTTTATCCCATAGCATGCATCAGTCACTGACCCCTTATTCGGTTTCGGATGGGAGCTTGCGCCCAGCCCAAATGAGCCCCAGCCGCATATGCTAAAAAAAGGGGGAAGATCGGATGCTAACGAGTGTGATCATTCCCGTCAGAGATGCAGCTCATCAGCTACTGTATACCTTGTTTAGCCTGAACTTGCAGTTTGCCGATTTTGAAAAATATGAAGTGATCGTGCTGGATAACGGTTCCATGGATGGGCTGGCAGAAAAGCTGGCTGGCTTTACCGCTCATTATTCTTTGCAAGTGGTGCGTTTTCGCAGACGTGTATCGCTCTCCCGCCTGTTTAACACGGGAATCCAGCAGGCGAAAGGTGAACTGCTTGTATTTGTAGCGTGTAATATGATGGTTCCCCGCGAGTTTATCGGCGTACATCAGCAGGCGCACGAGCGGGTACAGGATATGATTTTGCTGGGGCTGGGTACGAGGAGGATTTACTCCGTGTACGAACCCCAGTTTAGCGCCAGTCAGCATATTGAATGTCAAAAATGGCTGGAACAAAATCCTCATATAAAGCGACCGCATACGTTGGTCAAAACGATATCGTTACTGGAAGAAAATCAAATTGCAAACGGACAGTTCACACCTATTGGCTTGCCCTGTCCCGTCTCCCAGAAGCGGATGAGTATCAGGGGAAAATACGGGGTAAAGCTCGAGCGATACCGTTCGCCCTGGACGATGTTTTCCACGCAGCATGTTTCCCTGCTGCGTGAGGATGCCAGGAGGGTAGAGCTTTTCGGGTGTTGCCGCGGATCGAAATGGAACGGGACTTTGCTAAACGATTGTTAAAAATCGGCTGTTCATTCCAATTTGACGAGAAGCTCACCTTGCTGAAGCAGGAACGCGCTATTCGAAAAGTAAGCCATAAAAACTCGCCACCCAGTAAAAATCGCCGAGCATAATGGCTGCCCGGCGGTTTTTTTGTTAGCGGTTTTCTTTTAGCCTTTCTTGTGGTTCACTATTAATGGAACCGTCAGAACGGACAGCCTCAGATTGGGATTTGGGTCCTCGGATTTCAGCGGTTTTTCCAAAATCTTTTTCTTTGTTGCGAACCATGTGAAGTCCTCCTCTTTGTGAAAGATGAAGATAGTATGACCCGGATGGGGCCAGAGAATGAGGACAGAATGAGGATAGGGAAAGGGTGGCAATTCAAATGGCGAAAAAACAACGAAAACCACAACATCAAGCAGCGACAACAACTATGACAGACGCGAAAAGCGGATTGAACAGTTTGAAGGATATGCTGAATGCAGATGCGCTCGGGGCACTCAAGCAGCTTGAAAAAGACATGAAGACAGAAGGCGAGCGCAAAGAGAAGGAAGCAGCCGAACAAAAGCGCCGGGAACAGGAAGAACGCGAGCGCAACAAGAGCTTTGGTGAGCTTTTGGACGATTACGAGAAAAAAGGCGGAGGCAAGTACAGCTAATGCGAGATGGACGGCAAACGGACCGACCGGATACTTCCAAAAACGGTTTGATGAAAAAGCGGCAACAAGATATCAAGGACGAGTCCATCAAGGAACGGGGCCGGATGGTCCTCGGCCGATTGGGCAAAAAGGACTCGAAGAAGTGATTTTTTACCTCTCATCCCCATATAGCTAGGAGTGAGGGGAGGGAGGTCATGGGGACAATCCTGCTCCTGTTTAGCCTCTTGTGTGTGGCAGTAGGAACCTGGAAGTTAATCGGGATCTACAAGGCAGAAAAGGCTGACAGCAAGCCGCTCTGGTGGACAGTCGCGAGCGTGGGGATTGCGCTTTTTTTTCTTTTGAAGCTGGTAACAGATACGTTGCCAACATAAACAAGCACCTGTAGCCAGAGAGCTTACAGGTGCTTGTTTTTTCTTCAAGGAAAGAAAAAATGGCTAGCCATTTTTCATTATTCGTAACGCAGTGCTTCGATTGGATCGAGCTTGGCTGCCTTGTTGGCCGGATAGAGGCCGAAGAAAATACCGATGGCACTGGAGAAGCCGAATGCGATAAACACGCTGTTCCAGGACATAAGCGGCGGCAACTGTGCAAAATAGGCGATGATCGAAGCAATACCAAGGCCGAACAACACCCCGATTAATCCACCGATCAAGCAGACGATGACCGATTCAATCAAAAACTGAATCAAAATATCTCGTCGGCGAGCCCCTAATGCTTTGCGAATCCCGATTTCGCGAGTACGCTCTGTCACGGATACGAGCATGATGTTCATAACACCGACTCCGCCAACCACGAGGGAGATACCTGCGATGATACTGAAGATCAGCGTCAAGGTACCCGTCATTTGATTAAACTGATCCATTGATTCTTGCATACTGCGAACTCTGTAATGGTCTTCCTTTTGATGCTTGCGGGTCAAGTACTGTTTGACCTGCTGCATGGCTGGTTCGACAGAGGCTTTGTCGATCGCTTTTCCCATGATCATTTGGACAGAAGGCTCTTCCTGCAGGCTCATTTCGTATCGGATCGGAATAATCGCTCCATAGCTCGTTGCCATATCGAACTTGAACTTCTCTTCCGTGTACGTCCCGATTACGACGAGAGATTGATTCCCCCAGCGAACACGCTGACCAATCGGGCTCATTTGACCGAACAGCTTTTGAGCAAGAGCTTCCTCCAGGACGATGACAGCACGTTGTTCTTTGTCATCGATTTCGTTGAAAAGTCGCCCTTTTGCCACCTTCAATGTTGATTGCATCGAAAAATAATCAGCAGTGGAGGCAGTGAGGTTGACGCGCTCTTCTTTTTTCGGACCCTTCAAATCAATCGTACTGGAGTTGGAAGGCACGATGTATTCGATGGCAGGACTAATCCTGCCGAGCACCTCGGTATCTTCCACGGTCATATCTTCTGAGGCTATCTCTTCTTTTGTCTCCCAATTGATGAAGACGTTAAACGTATTTTGCCCGAACTTTTCCATCTCTTCGTTGATGGCTCTCTGTCCACCTTCACCGAGTGCCGTGACGACAATGACGGAGGTAATCCCGATGATGATCCCGAGCATGGTCAAGATCGAGCGCATTTTATTCGCCCAGATACCCTCCACGGCGGTGTTAAAGCTTTCCATAAAATTCATGTGACAATCACCTCGTCAGACGGCTTGGAGAATATTCGCTCCGTAACCTTTTCATCGCGAATGATAACGCCATCCTTGAAAGTCACAATTCGCTCAGCGTGCTGGGCGATATCCAATTCGTGGGTGACGAGAATGATCGTAACGCCCTGCGCATGCAGCTCCTGAAACATGGCCATGATTTCTACTCCGGAGCGGCTGTCCAGATTCCCCGTCGGTTCGTCTGCCAACAGGATGGCAGGCTTATTGACCAGTGCTCTGGCAATCGCTACACGCTGTTTTTGACCACCGGATAGCTGGGTTGGTTTATGGTCCATGCGTTCAGCCAATCCCACTCGTTTGAGTGCTTCTGTTGCCCGTTTGCGCCGTTCTGAGCGGCTGACATTCGCGTACATCATCGGCAGCTCTACATTGTGCAAGGAGGAAGAGCGGGCGAGTAGATTAAACGATTGGAACACAAAGCCGATCTTTTGGTTGCGAACAACGGCGAGCTCCGTATCCTTCAAGCTGCTAACCTCAATGCCATCTAGCATGTACGAGCCCGAATCTGGACGATCCAGACAGCCCAGCATGTTCATAAACGTCGATTTCCCTGAGCCTGATGGCCCCATGATGGCAACGAATTCGCCTTGTTCCACCAGCAGGGAGACACCTTTTAAGATGGGCAGTACGGTATCACCCGTCTTGTATGCTTTCGTCAAGCCTTCTACATGAAGCATCGTCGGCTGACCTCCTTCTTTACGTGTTACATACCCATTGGTGCGCCGCCGCCACTCATCGGCATGATAGGTGCTCCTTCAGTCAGGGATTCGACAGGGCCTAAAATCACTTGCTCATCACCGTTAAGTCCAGACTTGACGTGAGTGAACAACTCATTTTCCATACCAGTTTCGACCTTCTGCTTTTTCGCAACACCATTAGCAGATACCCAGACAAAGGTACTGCCGTCAGCATCTTGCTGTATAGCTTCGATTGGCACTTGCATGGCATTATCGATTTTTTCGACGGAGATGTTGATGTCCACATGGAAGCCAGGCTTCAAAGCAGATAGATCTCCAGATGGCTTGAGGGTGACTTTGACGCGTGTTTTTTCACCTTGCCCCGACTTGGTGGCAGTAGTGGTCGCGGTTGGAGAGATGCGAGCTACTTTCGCATTCAGCTTTTTCTTTCCGAGTGTCACGCCTTCAATCGTGGCAGATTGACCGATTTTGAGCTTGTTGACATCGGATTCGTTAATATCTGCTTCAATCAACAGATTGTTGAGATTGGCAAGGGTCAAGATTTCTGTCCCCTTGTTGACGTATTGACCGTTATCGGAAGCAACGCCAATGACGGTTCCATCCATAGGTGCTACGACGACGCTCTGGACACGTTCTTTATTCAGCTGTGATTTATCTACATTCAGCTTGTTGATTTGGGCTTGCTGAGCGGCAATGTCTTCCTTGCGTGGCCCCTTTTGCTTGAGAGCGAGCTGTTGCTTGGCGACATTCAGCGTAGATAGAGCGCTATCCATTTGTGATTTCAACTTGTCCAGCTCTTGCTGGGTAGAAGCGCCAGAAGTGAATAATTGATTCATCCGATCATATTCTCGCTTTGCCGCATCGTATTCACGCTGGGCTTGAGAGACACGTTCTTGGTCCTGTGCGACTTCTTCCGGCTCGTTCCCGATTTGTGCCTTGGCGAGGTTGGCTTTGGCCAATTCCATTTGCGCTTCCAGCTCGAGAATTCGGCTATCGACATCGGACGTGTCGATTTTCGCGATCACTTGTCCCTTTTTCACCTTGTCGCCTTCTTTGACGACAAACTCGCGTAAGGTTCCGGTGACGTTGGCGTACTGTTTGAGCTTGTCTTCTACGGTGACGAGCCCTGATGTCAAAACCTTGCTTTCCAAAGCTGATTTCGTTGGTGCGCCGATGTTGACAGGCATTCCCATAGCTTGTTGCGATCCCATCATGGAAAACGCAACGCCCCCGATGCCTAGGAGGACTACGACGGAACCGATGATCCACCATCGTTTTTTCATGTTCATTCTCCTTGCTTTGGTAAGAACCATATTATTTCATTGCTCGAAAGGTTTTTACGGTAGTGCTGGAAAAAGGTAACATGAAATGACGAATGTTCACATTTTGGACATAATTAAGCGCATTTTGATTCGTTTTGTCGGAAAGTTCTTTGCTGCCAATTGCCGTGATATCATAGATAAAGATGAGATGACGTTCCTCGGAGGGGAGCTATGAACAAACCGATTCGCTTTGATTACGCCAACGCTCGAGCCTTTGTCAAACAGCATGAGTGGGAGCAGCTTTCTCCAGCGATCGAAATTGCGCATCAAATGCTTCATTCAAGGACTGGACCAGGCAAGGATTATCTTGGTTGGGTCGATTGGCCGGAACAATACGACCGGGACGAGTATGAACGAATTCGCCAAGCGTCAGCCCGGATTCAATCGGATTCGGATGTGCTTCTGGTGATTGGTATCGGAGGCTCGTATCTAGGGGCAAAAGCGGTGCTTGACATTTTGGGCCACAGCTTCTACAATTTGCTGCCGAAGTCCAAGCGACATTCTCCAGAGATTTATTTTGTGGGCAACAATATCAGTCCGATTTATATCTCTCATCTGATGGATGTATTAGAAGGAAAAAATGTGTCCATCAACGTCATCTCAAAATCGGGCACGACGACAGAGCCAGCTATCGCGTTTCGACTTTTTCGGGAATGGCTGGAAAAGAAATACGGACGTGAAGAGGCCAAAAAACGAATTTACATTACGACCGATAAACAGCGGGGAGCCCTGAAAAAGCTGGCGGATGACGAGGGCTATGAGTGCTTTGTCATTCCAGATGATATCGGTGGAAGATATTCAGTCCTGACCGCGGTTGGATTGTTGCCAATCGCTGTAAGCGGGGCGAACATGGATGCTCTCATGCAAGGGGCTAAGGATGCACGCGAACGCTACATGGTCATGGATTTGCGCGATAATCCGTGCTATCAGTATGCGGCCATTCGCAATGCACTCTATCGAAAAGGCAAGACAGTGGAGCTGTTGGTCAGCTATGAACCACAGTTTCGCTACTTTGCTGAGTGGTGGAAGCAGCTCTTCGGGGAATCGGAGGGCAAGGATGGCAAAGGAATTTTTCCGGCTTCTGCCGAGTTTTCAACGGACTTGCATTCGTTGGGCCAATACATACAGGACGGCATGAGGCATTTGTTTGAGACCGTTGTGTCTGTAACGAAGCCCGCTGTGGATTTGACTGTCCAGGAGGACCCCGCTGACGTCGATGGATTGAATTTTTTGACTGGCAAACGAATGGGGTATGTCAATAAAAAAGCTTTTGAGGGAACGGTGCTGGCCCATGTGGATGGCGGCGTACCGAATCTGCTTGTGGAAATACCGGAGGCAACAGCTTACTATCTCGGCGGACTGATTTACTTTTTTGAAAAGGCATGCGGAATCAGCGGCTATTTGCTAGGCGTCAATCCGTTTGATCAGCCAGGGGTGGAGGCGTACAAGGCCAATATGTTTGCCTTGCTGGGCAAGCCGGGCTACGAGCGGCAGAAAGCGGAACTGGAGGCTAGATTGCGCGAGAATAAGACGTATTTGACCGTTGAGGAGACAGCCGCTTACTTAGAGCTTCCCGAGACGTTTATTATGGAAAAAATTAAGCAGGGGCGCATCCGTGCTGTCCATGACGGCAATGAGTACATCATCAACAAAGAGCAATTCAATCATCATCTGGAGGAAATTCGCAAGCTCCGGGAGTTCGAGGATACCGCGCGTCATGACCCGATTCCGGAGAGCTACGATGTGAAGGATGAGGATTAACCAGCGGACGTGCTTGTCAGATGGTTGCAAACAGGACTATACTTACAAAGGAATATCATAATGAACAAGCAACTTGGGGAGTCCTTCATGCGGGGCTGAGAGGATGGAAGCAATCGACCATCGACCCATTGCACCTGATCCGGATCATGCCGGCGCAGGGATACGGTTGCCGGCAGACTGCGCTTTTTGTTTATTGTTACCTATGCGTATGTAGCCCACCTTTTCCTGCTCAGGAACGGGTGGGCTTTTTGTTATGGAGCGGACATGTGGCTGTAGTGGAGAGAAGAATATTTCCAGTCTAGGCTCCAGGCTCCGTCCCGCTGGGGGTCAAGACTGCCCGCTCCGAAGGGATTCGCGGGGAAACGCAAAAGTGGTAGCCGCTTCGTAGCACGGGCACGGTTGCGTTTCTATTTCCCGCTCATCCCTTCTCCGCTAGGTAGGACTCCACAAGTCGCTACGTCTGGAAATATTCTTCTCTGGCGTAACTGATTGCGTTCTTCATTAATTAAAAATCATTAAAAAATCGGATAACAAGAAAAGCTCGTAGAGGAAACAGGAGAAATAAGCGAAGATCTTAGGGACACCGACCGAGACGCAATGCCAAAAGCGAAACACGCTCTTAAGCGTCCACCTCTGAAACACATCCTGAAGATACCACTTTGGACGCGGTTTCGCTTTTGGCATGGAGTCGTGCAGTCAATCCCTCAGGGGGTGGCCCTAGAAGCTGAGCGTTTTCTCCTGTTTCCTCCACACCACAACAGCAACGTACAAATAGTTTTTTAAAAGACGTAATTGCAACTTAGTGAGGAGAGAAAAAAGATGAGTGATTGTCTGGTAGTGGGTGGAGGAATTATCGGATTGAGCTTGGCATACGAGCTGTCGCGGCGCGGCGTGAGCGTTACCTTGGTTGAGCAGGGCGAATGGGGAGGTCAGGCGTCTTCTGCTGCGGCCGGAATGCTTGCTCCTTTGAAGGAATTCACAGCACCTGGACCGATGCTCGATCTGGGTATGGAGTCACTTGCGCTATACCCGGAATGGGCAGCAGAGCTGGAGGAATTGACTGGTGGAGACGTACAGCTAAGCTTGGATGGGTTGCTGACCGTCGCGTTAAATGAGGAGGAAGTCCAACAGCTCGCGGACAAGTACCGTTGGCAAAAAGAAGCGGGACATGCTGTACACTGGCTCTCGAATACAGCGCAAGTGAAAGAGGTAGAGCCGCTTCTGACCGATCAAGTACAAGCGGCCATCTATTCGCCGTACGAAGGACACATCAACAATCGAATGCTTCTTCGCGCCTTGGCTACCGCTTGCCAATTGCAAGGAGTGAAGCTGTTATCTGGCTGCGTGGTGAGCGGTATTGCGGTAAAAGGCGGAAAAGTGATCGGGATCGAGACCTCTACAGGGTCACTGCGTGCCGCACAGACGGTGATTTCCTCGGGAGCGTGGGTTGGAATGATGCTTGCGATGCTTGGTGTTACCGTGCCGATTCGCCCTGTACGCGGACAGATTGCGGCCGTCTCGTCCGTAGGCATTCCATTGCGAACGGTGATTTTCGGAACGACTGGCTACATCACTCCGAAAAAGGATGGAAAAATTGTCATTGGGGCGACTGAGGATGAGAGTGGCTTCCAGCGGGACGTCACAATGGCGGGGTTAGCCAGTATCCTGCAAGGGACCATGCCGTATGTTCCAGCGCTACACTCCGCTACCTTTCTGGAGGCTTGGGGTGGACTTCGACCTGCCACCCAAGATGGCAAGCCGCTCATGGGCCCCGTTCCTGGCTGGGAAGGACTGTCGATCGCAGGTGGACATTTTCGCAATGGTATCCTGCTTTCCCCCGTCACGGCTAAATCGATGGCGGACTTTGTGGAAAAAGGAGAGACGGAGCGTCTTTTGCCATTTTTACCTGCCCGCTTTCTGTAAATTGGGCTAGTCTCGCCTAGATTCCGGTAACCTCCCCATGGGCACTTGTATATGGTAATAAAGAAACACCAGAAGGGGAGGAGTTTCCATGCAGTCTGATTCTGATAAAAACCTGTATCAGGCTGACATTCAGTTTGTCAGCCTGTTAAAGGATATGCGAGAAAATGTGCACAACATCTGCAAGGAGCACGTTGAGAAAAAGGTGCGCATCGAAGCAATTGACGGGCAAGTGTTTGAGGGTGTCATTGTCGATTATGATGACCAGAACGTATACGTAGAAGTCGTAGACCAGGATGCGGAGGAAGAAGAAGTTTTCGAAGAGTATGATTATGAGAACTATGAGGACTATGAGGACTACAATCCTTATCAAGTAATGGAAGTGGCCAATCGGCAGCCGTATGGAGGATGGGGGCAATATCCTGATTATTACTTTCAGTATGTAAGCTATAATCCGTATGCAGGTTATCCTCCCTATGGCGATCTCAGTCCTTATGGAGGTAATCCATACTATCCACAGGTAAGTCCCTACGGCGATGAGTTCAATCCATACAGTCAGGTCAGTCCTTTTGGCAGTTCCAACAACTCGCGAGTCAGCCCATTTAGCAGCAGCAATCGTCCCGCCCAAGTCAGCCCGTATAGCAGCAGTAATCGTCCCGCCCAAGTCAGTCCGTATAGCGAGCAGAAGCCGCAGGTAAGTCCTTGGGAGCAAAATATTTCGCCATTTCCACCATTCCCGCCGTATCCGCCATTTTTTTGTCCGCCGCCACCACCCCCACCGCCATATGTTTTGCCAAAAGTTCAAGGAAGAAGACGTAAAAGATGCCGGAACGGACGTAGAATCATTCCATTGGCGCTTTTTACGCTCCTAACAATCGTCTTGATTTAATGTGGGGAATTTACAAGCCTCTCAAGGCCATCACGGCTTAGGAGGCTTGCTGCTTTTTTTAGATGTGAGAGTACAACCTCTTCTTTTGTCACACACTACGAACAAAACGGTGGACGTTTCTCACAGAATAAATAAAGGCAGGGATGGACGATGAAGCAAATAAACAGCAGCTTGCCAGGCACGCGGGCGACATTTGGCTATTTTCGTGAAGCGCTTCAGCCGCATTTTACATTATCCAACTGGGATTATGAGCAAGGGTATTTCGACCGGGCGCTGGATGACAAAAACACGGTCTTTTTGCGTTTGCCTGTAAAAGTATTGCAAGGCGAGCTCGATAGCCCGGATGCATGGCTGGAACTCGGGCGGCCGTTTGTGATCCGGCATGTGTACCAGACTGGGGTAGAGGAAGATATCGGCTACATGGAGCCGCTCGCTTCGGGTTTGATGAATCAGTTTCAAGAGCCGGTAGACAAGGACGCGCAGATTGAATCGAGATGGATTCGAAAAGCAGAGGCGGTTGTCAAAGAGCTGGAGAATCGCCTCGCGTGAGACAGGCCGCCGATAGGCCTGTTTTTTCTTGTTCATGGCAGGGAAAATATAGGTGGCTAAAGAATGGTAGCACATGGAAAAAGTGAGGTGGAAATATGGCCTGGTACCATGCAGTGGCGAAATGGTATTGGAAAATCCGCAAGCCTCTCACCTTGGGTGTCCGTGTCATTGTAACGGATGAAGAAAAGGGAGTCTTGTTAATTCGGCATACGTATGTCCATGGCTGGTATTTGCCGGGAGGAGGGGTAGAGCGAGGAGAGTCGTTTGGAGAAGCTGCTAGCAGGGAGTTGTGGGAGGAGTGCGGAATACGAGCAGACGGACTTACCCTCTGCCATCTTTTTTACAGTGAGCGGGAAGGGAAACGAGACCACATTGCCTTGTATCATGTCGACCTCACACCTGGCCAAGAATTGCATAAGGATGACAAAGAAGTAGCGGAAATGCGCTTTTTTGCTTGGGATGAGCTTCCAGAGGAAATATCACCAGCTACAGAGAGGCGTTTATCTCAATTTCGCAAGCAGTCTTTTCAGAGTGACCGCTGGTGACAAGTGGGATTTTATGCAAGTCGATTTTTCCTATGGTATAGTGAAGACAAACAACAGAGCGTACATGACCGCTTGTAAGGATAAAAGTGAGGGCAGACCAGCATGAAGATTGCGACTGTACTGCGAAATGACGATTATACACGAGAAGTGGAACAAGCATTAAAAGAAAAGCTGCATGCAGCCAATAGCCCGTTTACCTTTGTAAAGGGACCAAGTGAGCAACCGGATATGGTGCTGTCCATCGGGGGAGACGGGACACTTTTGGAGGCCGTCCATCAATATGGGATCGAGCCGTCTTATGTGGGGATTCATACGGGACATCTTGGCTTCTATGCGGACTGGCGTCCCGAGGAGCTGGACGAATTCGTTGAGCGTCTGATGAACGATGAGCCTCTGATTGCGGAATACCCGACGGTCCAATGCAGGATCAGCACCAGAGATGGAAAGCAGTATGAAAAGTGGGCGTTGAATGAAATGGTTTTGCGTAACGCGAATCTGTCTACCTTGGTGTCATGCGTCTATATAAATGGCGATGAGCTGGAGACGTTTCGAGGTGACGGCTTGATCGTTTCATCACCGTCAGGAAGTACAGCCTACAACAAGGCGGTGGATGGAGCGATTGTTCATCCGTCCATTGAGGCAATTCAATTGTCCGAGATTGCTTCGATCAATAACCAAGCGTATCGGACGATCAACAGCTCGCTCGTATTGCCGAAGCATCATGAAGTAGAGCTGATCGTCATGAATCCTGAGATTATGATCGGCTTGGACCGTGAGCAGGCAGTATGGAAAGATGTGTGTTCCATTCGTTGCCGAGTGGGACCTGACAAAGTGAAATTCGCTCGTTACAAGCGACTGACGTTTTGGGGGCGGGTTCGCAATTCGTTTATATCCGGATAGAGAAAGCGTTGGGAGGGGAACCAAATGAAAAAAGTAGGAACACTGCAGACCATTTTCCGTCATCCTGTCAAAGGAATGCGAGGGGAAGAGCTATCATCAAGTACGGTCGATGAATTTGGCTTGTATGGAGACCGTGCCTATTATTTTTGGGATAATGCCCGTCAAGGTAAGTATCTCAGTGCGGATGTTGTGCCCGCTCTTATCGGGTATCATGCCAGCATGAGCGAAGGGACAGGAAAAGAAGCGTACCCGCCGATTCGGATTGAAGCCCGAGATGGCAGTGTACATACGTGGGATGATGCTTTATTTGCTCATGTCGCAGAGACGGCAAAGCGCTCTATTGCGCCTATGATTAGTAGTCCGCAAGAAGGCGGTGTGAACTGGGAAGACCACATTCTGCTGGTCACGGATGCATCTCTTAAAGAGATCGCGCGGCAGATTGACGCAGAACAGGTAGATCCACGACGCTTTCGGGGGAATTTGGTCGTTGTCCTGGAGGATGATGAGCCGTTCGCGGAAGACAAATGGCTGGGCAAACAGATCAAAATCAATGATGTGACCTTGCAAGTCAACAAACACTGCGAGCGCTGTGTATATGTCAATATCGATCCGGATACCTTGGCGATGACTCCTGCCGTATTGAAGGCATGCGTCAAGCGTCACAACAATCACTTCGGCGTTTATGCTTCGGTTGTCACGACAGGCAGTGTGTCGCAAGGCGATGACGTTTTTTTAGTGGAGATTGGGAGTGACGGGGAATGATCGCAAGCCCGTTGGAAAAGGTTCGCAGCTACGTGCAACGCTATGACACGAGCATCGAGCCGATTTTGTTTGAACAGCCGTTGCCTACGTCCGAAGTGGCTGCACAGGCATTGGGTGTCGAGATCGGCCAAATCGCAAAGTCGATCTTGTTTCGGGTAGATGAGCAGTTCGCCTTGTTTGTGGCAGCAGGCGATGTACGTGTCCATCCCAAGCAAGTGAAGGCAGCTTTTGGACAAGGAAAGCCGAAGATGGCTACGTCGGAAGAGGTAGAAAAAATGACAGGCTTCCGCGTTGGAGCTGTTTGTCCATTTGCATTGCAGGAAGAAGTGCCTGTATTTGTGGATCGCTCCTTGAAGCGATTTCCGGTGGTTTATACGGCTGCTGGTATAGCAGAATCACTTTTACCCGTCTCTTATGAAGCCTTGTTGGAGATGACGGGGGCGAAAGAAATCGATGCCGCTTCGGCAGAAGGGAACCCATTATGAAAAAATACGTAGTCTCCGTCTTAGTACTAGCTTTAGTCGCGGGTCTTGCTATGCTCGGAATGTCTAACCAAACGACTGCAATTGAAAACAGCATCTCCCATTCTGCTTCCTCATTTAAACAGATGACAACAGACACGTACCTGAGTCATTACAACAAAATCAAAGAAGATTTAGCTGTGAAGGGGATTCATACCCTGCCTTTTCAGCTTGAGCTAGACAAGCAAACGAATTACTACCGCTTTTATTACCCAAAACAAGAAAATGCGGCAAATGAAAAACCGATATGGGTAAGCGTTATGCTGAGCGGTGATCAAAAAACAATAGACGGTATCATGTATGAAGGGGTTCCTGACGTTCATACAGTGAAGGCGATGATCCAAGCTACTGGACTTACCTGGACTCCGGAGCTGGATCAGTTCATTGCGGTTACCAACGTCGCAAAAACGCCAAAAGAAATGGTTGTTTCCGATGTGAAAGTAACGATCGAAGGAACGTCAACACAAATAAAAGTAATGGTTGACCCCGTGAAATTAGAAGCTCCGAAAAAATTATAATTCTGAAAATGAAAAAGTGGTTGGCAGGAGGTTATCGCTGCGCAACCACTTTTCGTTTTCTGTTGTGGTTTAGCTGTAAGGAGAGGACTCGCGTTTCTGAACGATTTGGAATAGCTTCACGTAAAGAACGGCACTCAAAAGGGAGCAGAACAAGATAAACCCAAAAACGCCAATCGGCATGATCCACTCCGAAAGAATGACGGTCACGGGAGCGAGGAAGCGGCCGAGCGAGTACTGCAGGTTAGCGGCACCCATATACTGTCCTCGTGCATGTTCTGGTGCGTATTTGCTGACGAAGCTCTGCTCGACCGTAGTTCGCATCACTTCCCCTACTGTAAAAATGACCACGCATCCGAACAACAGCCATGCATTCGTCATGAATCCCACCAAAAACATGCCCACACCAAATAGCAAGGAGGACAAGAGGAAGACATCCCGGTCGCTCCAGTTCTCAAACCATTTGGTAACAGGCAGGGCGCACAGAACAAACAGAAGACCGCTTATACCCAGCATCCATCCGAAAATCTCCGTATTGCTAAGCGAGAGTGACCAGGCATTCCACGCGAGCAGCGTCTGTGCTGGGACGAATTCTTTTACATAGACCGCCAAAAATAAATCGAGTTGCACGATTGCGATTGTAATCAGCATGCCTGCGAAAATATAGATGGCAAAAGCTTTGTCGCGTAGAATGACGGTGTAGCTCTGCCATTGCTCCTTCATAACGGAAGGGAAATGGATAGAGGCGACAGAGCTTTTTACGGATTGTGGCAGTGTCTCTCGCACGTTGATCCAGATCGCAATCGAATACAAAAAAGTGACAAGCGCACAAGTCCACAGCAGCTCACTGCGGTATTGAAAGAAAAAGATGGCCCCCAGAGCGGGTCCCAATACGGCGCCAATGTTCATGGCTGTAACGAAGGTAGCGAAGACTCTGCGTCTGTCTTTTTCGGAGGTGAGATCAGCAACCATCGCAGAACTCGCCGGGCTGTATATCGCTTTGCCAAGTCCGATTCCAATAAACGCAAGATAATCGATCCAAGAAGAGAGGGAGAAGGCAAACAGGACAAACATGCCTGCCTGCAAAAACGCTCCTGACAACATGACATATCGACGACCAAATCGATCAGCCAAATAGCCGCCAAAAAGATTGCCGATCATACTCATAATCGGTGGCACTGTCATGAGTAACCCGGCAACATTTTTGCCAAAGGTATCACTAAAGTGGAGGGTAAGAAAGGGAAAGTACATCCAAAACAATAGGTTGAAAAGCGTCTCGCCGATCAATCTGGTCTTCAGGTTCAGATCCCATGACAGCCATTGCACAGCAGGTTTACCTCCTGTTTTTGATTCCCTGGCCAGGTACACCTACTTTAGTGCAAATTTTCAAAAAGATATAGACTTATAATCATCCGTCGGTTACACTAATATCATAAGGGCTAAGGGATTAGACCCTGGCTTAAGATGTGCCACTTTTAGGTATTCGCTTCCTACATAACTAATAAGCCGACACTTCCTTGTGTAAAGGGGTGTCGGCTTTTCGCATGTTGTTACTTGACCATCCATTGATAAAAATGAACGTCGTGCCATTCTCCGAACTTGAATCCCACCTCTTGAAACCTCCCTGCCAATGTAAAACCGACCTTCTCGTGCAGCTTCACGCTGGCGTCATTGCCCCCCACGATTCCGCTCACGATCGTGTGGTATTCGAGTTGTCTGGCACGCTCCAGAATCGCATTCATTAAGGTAGTGCCAACACCTTTCCCACTTTGATCAGGGGCGATATAAATAGACAGTTCCGTAGATTTTTGATAGGCGGGCTTCTCACGGAAAACGGACAGGCTGCAATATCCGATCACTTTCCCTTCGTATTCGGCGACGATGATGGGATGTCTGTCACCGTGTTTGTGAAACCAGACTTCGCGCTGGGCAAGCGTCTGTGGCTGTAAGTCAAATGTCGCAACCAGATTTTCTACCGCGTAGTTGTAAATAGCGAGCATAGCGGGCAGGTCGCCCAGAACTGCGTCTCTGATCTGTAGCATGATATTCTCTCCCTGTGTTGGTTGGTAGGGCTTGTTGAACGATTCGAACTAATTCTAGCGTACGGCCTCGTAAACCTGCTGTAGGTTTGTAAAGCCTTGGAATTGTGCTTTCACCAAATACCTAGCCCAGAGCGTACCAGCAGCAACAGCGTCACAGTAAGCGTGATGCCTGCGTGAGATCGGGATGTCGTGTGCCGCACAGAGGGCATCCAGCGAGCCGTTGCCAATCGGATTACTCAATAATCGGATGAGCAGCATCGTATCCAGCATACGATGGGTAAACGGACGCCGACTTGTTTTCCAAAGTCCAGATCGTAAAAATTCACGCTCATGGCGAGAGTGATGGGCAACGAGCGGACGATCTCCAACGAATTGAAAAAAACGGGACAAAGCCTCTAACAGCTCGGGAGCATCGGCAACCATATCATCGGTAATTCCGGTGAGAGAGCGGATGTGTGGAGGGATCGCCCGACCGGGATTGACCAGCGTATAAAAAGAATCGCCGAGGAGGAGGTGCTCTCCTCTCATGGCGACTGCTCCCATCGATATAATCGCGTCTCCATGGTCGGGATAAAAACCGGTCGTTTCCAGATCGACGACGACAACCTCCAGATCGTGTAGAGGAATATCGGCACTGGAATCGACTGGTTTATTCGCTTTGGAGATGGAGCGCAGATAGGCGATGTGTTGTTTGTCATCTGCTATATCTGGTATAGCCCGGTTCATATGCCAGATGCGACCGAATAAGTCCCATTTTGCCACGCAATCTCCTCCTATCCCCCAAAAACGGACGGGAGCTTTTCTGTCATTTTTTGCAGGCGGATCGCCAGCTTCATCGACTGTCGTACCATCACTTGGGTGTCAGGAGAAAGCTCCCCTAGTTTGATATAGCTATTGCTCGTGTATTGCCCATCTTCCCAATGGAGGGGAGCGAGCAGTCGCAGACCTTGAATTTGCCGGAAGTATGCGGCTACCTCGTCACAAAAGCTTTTGCTCCAGACTCCTTTTTCACCGAGTAGATCCAATCGTTCCAAGGTAGAGCTGGCAAAGATGCCATGTGCCAAGGCGAAATGCCGTACGCAATTCACCAGTGGCAAATAAATGCCGTACTTCACATTGATGGCGCCGCGGAAGCGTCCATGGACCTCAGGTAAAACTCTGCCGAAGATTCCGAGCGGCACCCGATAATGCAACGTATTGCTCACCAGTCGATTCAGCAAGAAGACATTCCCTGCAAGCAATTGACGGAAGCGGTCATGGACGGGAGTAAAAATGGCCGATTCACCCCATAAGACACGCACATCACTTGCGAGCAGTAAATAACGGGCGTTCTCCCAGATGGGGTGAGAGACCCATCTGTCTATTTGGTCCAGCCATTGCTCGGTGCTGCCTCGCCATTTTGGGGAGAGGCAAGTGACATTCCCTTGGCAGGGAGGATAGCCGGCTACCTCCAGACCAGCAACGATCGTCGCCCCCAACAACTGAAAGTAGCCATGTATTTTTTCTGTTTCCTGTTCGCTCAGATGATCTGGTGGTTGATAGACAAGACCGTTATCCTGATCGCTGATGAGTGCTTGCTCTGATCTGCCGCCACTGCCGAATTGCAAAAAGGCAAAGGGGACGGGAGGGGTGCCCAAGCCCCTTTTGGCAAGGTCGTTCACTGCGAGGAGCACCCCTTGTCGGATGAGATTGTCGTGAATCAGATTGACGAAGATGGAAAAGGGAGCCAATTCCCCTGCGCGATTCAACGGGCGCAACGGAGAAGGGTCCAACAATTCTCGACGCAATAAGGCCAGCTCGCCAAAGGAGTCAACATTCCGAATTTTTTCCACTTGTTCAGGAAAGAGAGTGAGAGGTGCTGCTTTGGGTAGATGCAGCTGGTCGTACGCGTTCAGGCTGGAGTAGTTCGGGATAGCCGTATCCCCCGTGTTCGCTAAGGTCAAGTCCAACCACCTCTTCCTCTTCAGTGACTCGCAGGCCAATGGTTACTTTTAACACATACAAAATGATGAAGGCTACTATGAAAACGTAGAGCGCGGAGCCAGCCAAGCCCAACGCCTGAACCCCTAACTGATGCAGACCACCGCCATAAAACAGCCCAGGACCGCCTACGCCGACCTTTTCAGCCAACTCCGGGGTAGCGAATAAACCTGTGGACAACGTTCCCCAAATACCAGCCACCCCATGCACGGAAAATGCGAAGACAGGATCATCAATCCCCATGCGATCAAACCAAATGGATGTATAGAATGTAAGAATACCTGACATAGCGCCGATCACGACAGCCGCCCATGGATCGACGAAGGCGCAGGATGCTGTAATCGCGACGAGAGCTGCGAGGACGCCGTTGAGCATGCTTGGGATATCTGCTTTTCCCATGACGATCCAGGAGATAGCAAGAGCGGCGACAGCGCCTGCTGCGGTAGCGAGATTGGTAGTGACGGCGATATAGCCGAAAAATCCAGATGTGCTGCCGAGTGTGGAGCCGGCGTTAAAGCCGAACCAGCCGATCCAAAGAAACAGGACACCTAAGACAGAGTAGACCTGGTTGTGACCAGGAATCAGATTGGAGCTGCCGTCGCGATTGTATTTTCCAATGCGAGGCTTCAAAAGGATAGTGGCGACGAGTGCGACGATGGCACCTTGGAGATGGACAACCGTAGAACCAGCGAAGTCTTGCATTCCGAGCTGTGCCAACCAACCGCCGCCCCATACCCAGTGACCGACGACAGGATAGATGAGGACAGTAAACAGTACACTGAAAATAAAATAAATGGATAGCTTGGCACGTTCAGCAAAACCGCCCCAGGCAATCGCGAGTGAAACGGCTGCAAAAGCGAGCTGAAAGAGGAAGAGAATCGAGATAGGAACAGTTGCAGCGGAAAAAGCGGAGAAAGCGTCTTTTTGCATGCCATCAAAAAAGAATCCGGTAAGTCCGATGAAAGAGTTGCCGTCTCCAAACGTCAGACCAAAGCCAAACGCCCAAAAGGCAATCGAGCAGATGCCGAAGGTAAGGACCGTTTTGCCTGCGACGTGACCAGCGTTTTTCATGCGAGTAGAACCAGCTTCTAGCAGGGCGAATCCAACCTGCATGAGAATGACCAGAATGGCCGAGACCATGACCCATGTGGCGTCAATGGCAGACGAGAGACTTGCGACAGTAGGTTCCATCCATCCACCTCTTTTCCGTGTCACATAACCTGACACTGATTTATTTATGTCAGATTATATGACATGAAAATTGCGGTTGCAATTGTTTTTTTGCAACTAATGAAAAAACACTGATTGCAGGCATCGGCAGGGCTTCGATACGGAATGATATAATAGCTTCTGATATCATCACAGAAGGTAAGGGAGAAATATGTACACAATCAGCAGATTTTCTCAGCTTTGCAAAATGAGTGCACGCATGTTGCGACACTATGACAAGGAAGAACTTTTGAAGCCTGTACATGTAGATACCACAAATGGGTACAGATACTATGAAAAGAGTCAATTAGAAACAGCCTTATTGATCAAGAAGCTAAAAGAATACAGATTTTCCCTGCCAGAGATTAAATCGATCCTTCAGACATCAGACAGGAAATTATTTATCGGATTGATCCACTCGAAAATAAATGAATTATCCAATGAGATGAATCGATATAGACAAATCATTGCAGAAATGCAAGAGATGATTGAAAAAAAAGCGGATATCATTCGTGGGGAAAGAAGATCGTACGATATATTGCTGGGGATGAGAAACGAAGTAAGTGTCATCAGTCAAAGATTACAGATTCGTATTGCGGATATGGACAAGTACATTGATTCTATATACGCAAAGGCGGAAGAAAATCAAGTTCAGTTACTGGGTGCTCCGTCTGTTGTGTTTTTCGATGAAGAATTTACTCCTGACCAAAGCGATATTGAGTTGATGATCCCGATCGTTAATGGGGATAGCGTTGATTCATCAAGCGAATGGCAAATCAAACAACTTCCCGAACAGTTTGTTGCGACTACTTTGCATTTCGGAAGTTATGACGATATCGGATACGCCCATATGGCACTTGAAGATTGGACAGAAAGCAACGGATACTGCTTGGAAGGTCCACCTTACGAAACTTACTTGAAAGGCACAGAATGTGACTGTCCTGTCGAAGAATATGTGACACAGATCTCCTTTCCGGTCATGAAAAAAGCCAAATAGTAACAGCTTGACCTTGACACTATGTCAAAGCTTATTCTACTTCTGCAAGAAAGCTTTCAGGACATGAGGGGATGATGAAATGAATAAGGTAATGGTACTGTGCTCAGGGGTTGTATTAACGGCTGGGATTTTAATAGGGTGTATGCCAAGTAAAGCGGAGGAGAGTCAAAGTGTGGAAAAACAATTCGTAGGCAAGTACACCATGCCTGATGAAAAAAGCAAGCATGAAGGTACGTGGTTACTATGGCCGCATAACTTTACGTATGGGAAAGGTTATCAAGAAGAGGTTGAGTCCATTTGGATCGAGATGACAGCTGCCTTAAGTGAGGGGGAAAATGTCCATATTGTCGCCTATGATCAATACGAAAAGGAATATATATATGATCTCCTGTACGAGGAAGGTATCCATATGGATAAAATTGACTTCTATATTGCTCCTACTGACGATGTATGGGCAAGAGATACTGCCCCCATCTTTGTATACGACAAGGATAAGAACTTGAAAATGATGGACTGGGGATTTAATGGATGGGGGAAGAAAACGCCGTATAAAAAAGATGCATTACTTTCAAGCAAGCTAAGCAAGCAATCAGGAATGGAAAGAATTGATTTGAATGATCTTGTACTTGAAGGTGGAGCATTTGAACTGGATGGGAATGGTACATTTTTATCGACACGCAGTGCTGTTACGAATAAGAATAGAAATCCCCAATTTTCAGAAGCAGACATTGAGGAATATATAAAAGAGTATCTTGGTGCTACGAACTTTATTTGGTTAGATGGTGTGCCTGGCCAGGACATTACAGATTTTCACATTGATGGCTTTGCTAAATTTTATGATAAGTCAACCATCATTACGATGAATGAAAATGATTTGGAAGAATGGGGTGTCCCGAATAAGGATAGAAAAACATTACTGCATGCAAAGAATGCCTTTGGAAAGGCGTATCAATATGAGTATTTACCAATAACGAAACACAATGTCGTTTTAGAGAATGGAAAGGACCTGGGATACAAAGGTTCCTATATCAATTTTTATATTGGGAATACCGTTGTATTAGTTCCGAATTATGATGATCCGAATGACAAAGTCGCAAACGATATCATCCAAAAACTATACCCTGACCGTAAAGTGATTGGCATTGATGTAAGAGAGCTTTATAAACATGGCGGGATGATTCATTGTGTGACACAACAACAGCCAGTTGAAATGCCTTAAATCCTTACTGAAAAAGCCGGTGATTCCTTGAAGGAGGAAAAACCGGCTTTTTTGGTAGTAAAAAAGTTACTTAAACAGAGGAGGATTGATGTTGTGCGGTTGTTTTTCGTTTTTCTATCAGGAAGCCTGCGAAGCTCATGGCAGCGAGGAATAGTCCACTGACGAGGAAAAGCTGCTCGACAGGCCATTTGCCCATCCAGATTGCACCGAGGCTGCTGGACAATGTGCAAAAGAAAGTGAACATGAGCATATTGATCGCAAAAATTTTGCCTGTACTGTTGCTGGACGCTTTGATTTGAATGGCAGTCACGGTCGGGATACCAATGAGCGGCCCGCCGATCCCTGCCACGGCTGCTCCGAGGAAGGCAATCCAGTGAGTGGTACCTCCTGCCGTAAGCAACAGGAATCCGACTGCCTGAAACACCCATCCAACCATAATCACAAACAAATAGCGAGTATAGAACGATCGAGCCATGTACAGGCTTCCTAGTAAGTTCCCGATCCCGTAAAAGCCCAACAAGACAGCTAATGTACTTCCGTTTCCTTGCTGCATGCGTTCGGCCATAAACGGGAAGCCCACTGTGTAAGTGACCTGCCAGACGAGAAAGCCCATATTGCTAAAGAGAAGAATCAAGAACAGAGCACGATTTTGTTTTAGCTCCTGTAAACCTGAGGCAATATCCCGGACGTACTGACTGGGTGTCATTTTCGTAGTAGATACGCGTTGTTGATCGGTCAACGAAATACGAATGGCATAAAGAAACAAGACGGAAATGAAATAGCTGCCTGCATTCACAAAAAACAAAGTAGACAGCGGTATGATGGAAGCGACCAGTCCAATCGACATTGGCGCAATAATCCGAATCGTACGGAAAGTTGTGTCCAAGATGGCATTTGCTCGCGCTAGCTGCTCTTGGGGGACCACTGATTTGAGTGCAACGGTTCGCGCTGGCTGAAACAGACTGGAGAACAACCCCAACAAGAATTGGGCTGCCAGAAAAAAAGCAAACTCTCCTACGCCCATGTAGACCAGGATGCCAACCATGATTGCGACAAGAATTCGCGCAACATCGGCTCCTACCATGAGCGTTCGTGGGCTGTACCGGTCAGCCATGACTCCGCCGACGAGGTAAAACATGAGACCCGCCACCATTTCCGGGATTGCGAGCAGGCTGAGCGCTGCACCCGATTTGGTTGCTTGCAGCAAATACCAGAGTAATGCGAAGCTGTAGCATTGATCACCGATGCTTGCCGTCATTTGCGCAAGCCAAAGCTTGAGGAAAGAACTGTTTTTCCATAAAGATGGGGATGAATCCACGTTGACCCTCTCCGTCCTGCTGACTGCGATAAAATGAATTTGACCATAGCGTAGCAAGGCGAAGAGGGAAAGTAAAGGACTCATGCTCGTGCGGTTACATTTAATTTACCAGTCCTCAAAACAAAGAGAATATAGGCGATAAGAAAAGTGAAGGTGGCGAAGGTGCTGACACCTACGAAACCAAAAAGAGAATACAAACTGCCTGCGAAAGAAGAGGCAATGAAAGTCCCTATGTACATGCAAGCGTTGGCCAAGCTCGATATGGTACCGCGCGAGGTGTCGGACAATGATTGCAAGTAACCCATCAGGACAGGCACGAGTACACCGCCGAAGCAGTACATGAAGAAGAGGACAACCTGTAAAAATCCGACTCCCGGTATGTAAGGCAAAACAAGATAGAGCAGGGCGCTGCCCAGAAACCCAACGGTCAAAATCGTATTTCTCTTCCAACGCTCGAGTAACCAACCGCTGAGTAAGCTGCCAACGGTGTTGCCAAGCCCGATAACTAAAGTGATCAAGCCAATTTCGGTAACGGATTGCTGATATTGATCGGAAAGCCATACGCCATAGAATGAAAAGACCGCATAGACACCCGTCATGAAAACGAAATAGCCGATAAAGCTGCGTGAAGCTTGTGGCAGTCGCAACAGATCCTTGTAACGTGCAAAAATAGCCACTCGGGCGTTGTTTGTTCCAAGTCCGTCTATGGGGGTAGGAGGCAATAAATCAGGAAGTTTTCGGATTATGAGTACAAAAGCTCCAAGAGAAGCAATTCCAACAGCCAAAAAAGGAAACGACCAATGATAAGCTGACAGAAAACTGCCTATAGGTACACCGATCACTTGGGAAACCGAAAGACCTGCCATGACAATCCCCATAGCTTTTCCGATACGAGCCGGGGGAAACAAAACAGGAATGGCAGCCCACACTTGAGGACCGATAAAGGCAGAGCAGGTACCGGCAAGAAAACGAAAGAAGAGCATCGCCGTGAAACCAGGTGCAAAGGCGCATGCAAGTGTGGAAAGTGCAAATCCAAGCATACCGACTGCCATCACATGTTTCCTGTTTCGATTATCTGATAGCGGACCGGCGACTAAAGCGGCCAATGCAAATCCGAGAGCATAAGTTCCGATCAGCCAGGCTGCCTGGTTCGTGGATACGTGATATAACTCTCGCAAGGTTGGCAGCAGTGGGCTAATGATAAATGTATTCGTACCGATCAAAAACATGGTGAAGAAAAAGATCATCAAAAATAGGCGCTCCATAAAAAACTCTCCTCTTTGTTTTATAATTATATAGTTAAATAACTTTTGAACTAATGTGTAAAAAAAGGATACCAATCACAAGGTATCTAAAAAGCCAGGCAGTATTTGATTGAAGGTTTCTTTATATATGCTCATGTACCGTGCTTGTCCATCCTTTCTGACTTTGATCAGTCCTGCCTCTCGAAGTGTCTTGAAATGATAGGAGGCATTTGACTTGGAAGTGTCGCAGGTAAAGCCCACTTCTGTACAATTCAGCTCGTTGCCGGAATGATACAAGGTCTTTAAAATGGCTAGTCTTGTCTCATCTGCCAACGCTTTAAAAATCTTGATTCGCTTTTCGGTTAGTTCAAGTTGTTCAATATTCATAAAACTATCTTACTAAGGAAACTCTATCCAGGCAACCATTTCATTCCTTTTATTTTTGATTCTTCCTATTTTCGTTGTTGTGTTGATGCTGATAGGAAGATCCTTGGTTGTCTTCGGTATGTGTATCATCCGCAACCGTACTGCTGGTTAGTCCTGCTACGGCTAATCCTTTTTGGTTCAGGTTTTTGGCGCTTTTGAATTTGGACATGTTACTACCCCCTGTTTGGTAATGGATGCTTCCTTAAGATGTCTTGTTTTGAAGGGGAGTAGTCATCCTCATTTTCCTAGATGGCAGTTGAGGTATACTAAATAAAAATGGCGTGTCAAGAAGGAGGGGAGCGGATGGCAGGGTGTGTCATGATCGTTGAGGGGAAGACAGACAAAGAATGCTTGCTTCGGGTGCTGGCTGAGCCTGTCACCATTCTTTGTACATACGGTTCCTACAGCTTGGAAAAAGGGGAGAAGTTGCTCGCCCAAACGGAAGATGCAGAGGAGGTATATCTTTTTACCGATGAAGATGACAGCGGGAAAAAATTGCGAACGCATCTAAGTGAAGACTTTCCTGATGCGATCCATCTGCATACGCCGAAAATGTACAGAGAGGTTGCCGACACGCCTCTTTCGGTACTGGCAGAAATTTTGGAGCGAGCAGGCTTTGCGGTTATTGAGCCTCATCCTGATCTTGGAGAGCGGTAAGGGGATAAAACACCGTTTCATCGGCTATAACAGTAGTAAATGGAATGGTGGAGGTGCGAGGTAATTGCGTAGTTTGATGACGTTTTTTAATCGAATGAACATTATGGTGTGGCTGGTAGGTATCTTTGTTGCTCACGCCGCGCTCTATCTGGTGCTGGGGACGGCGACGTGGCTGGCTACCTCGTTTTTGGCAACAGCGTTCTACGGCATTATTTTATTGGTAGGCAAATTAATTGCCAGCCGTTATCCAGACAAGGAAGAAAGCAGATGAAAGCCGGCGAGCAAGCAGCCGGCTTTTTTCGCATTACCAGCCCAAGAGTTGCATGAGTAAAATTAACACACCCAATACCCAGACGTAGATAGCGAAGCCCTTCATCGAGCCTGTACTGATGATTGTAAGCATCCAGCGAATGGCTACATATCCAGCTAGTCCGGCAAACATGGTGCCCACGAGCATCGGGATCAATAAAGCTGTTTCAAGCGGTGTTTCTACGAGCTTGGCTGTTTGCAAGACACAAGCACCCAGAATCGCGGGCAAGGATATTAAAAACGAAAAGCGGGCAGCATCAGCACGGTCGATTCCGCGCATGAGAGCGCCAGCAATCGTCAGTCCTGAGCGGGAAATAGCAGGCAGGATCGCAGCACCTTGCAGTGTCCCGATGATGAGGGCGTCCGTGTAGTTGATTTCTTCGAATCTCCGATTTCCACGGCGCATGGACTCCACCGCCCAGAGGATTGCGCCTGTCGCAAGAAATTCCCACCCGATCGTAATGCCTGTCTGCGAGATTTCTTCAAAATAATCTTCAAAGGCGAGTCCGATTACTGCTGTAGGGATCGTCCCTACGACTAATAGCTTTGTCAGCTTGCTCATTGGATTCATGATGATAAAACGAACCTGTGGCCAAAAGACGATAACGACAGCGATCAGCGTACCGAAATGAAGCATCGTGTCAAATAAAAGGCCGACCTCCTGCATGCCAAACATTTTGCGAAACAGGACGAGATGACCCGTGCTTGATATCGGTAAAAATTCAGTCAAGCCTTGTACAATGCCGAGAAAAATATGTTCAAGCAACAACAGCATAGGCAAGAGTCACTCCAGTCTTGAAAAAGTAGGGCCAAGCCAGTCTTACTGTCATATGTATGTCTGTGAATGGAAGACTTGCCTATTTCGTTACGCATCGTTATTTTGTTAGAAAAAAGTTGTGGTATTTTCTTGCGGGGGATGGGTATAGTTAGTGTGCACAATGGTAGAGAGCGAGGAAAAAATACATATGTACAAAAGACAAATGCGTGAAAAGCGTGAGCCCCAAATCATTCAGAACGGAAATTTGGCGGCAGGGATGACGCTTACCATGACGGTAGCGCGAAAAACGGAAATCGGCTATTTTTTGAGCGATGGCAAAGATGAAGTGTTTCTTCATGCCAATGAAGCGCACGAACGTTTACATATCGATGATGAGGTCGAAGTGTTTTTGTACCATGATCACGAGAACCGACTGGCTGCGACCATGGACATGCCCCATGTCGGCATGGGTGAATACGGCTGGTTGGAAGTAGTGGACATTTCTTCGCGCATGGGTGTATTCCTGGATAACGGCATTAATAAGGATCTGCTCTTGTTCATCGATGACCTGCCTAAGCATAGCGATGAATGGCCGCGTCCTAAGGATCAAATGCTAGTAGCGCTGAAACAAGACAAGCTCGGTAGACTCTTGGCGAAGCCGGTCACTGAAAACGAAATCGTCAAGATCGCAGCAATGGCAGATGAGAGTATGAAAAACAAAGCTGTCGAGGGTACGGTCTACAAAGTGATTCAAGCAGGTGCATTCCTGTTGACGGAGGACGAGCACATCCTTTTCATTCATCGTGATGAAATGGTGGGGCGTCTGCGCCTCGGACAAACGGTGCGCTGCCGCATCAGCTTTGTGCGTGAGGATGGCCGTCTGAACGGTTCCATGAAAGAACGCAAGGAAGTACAGTATGGCGAAGATGCGGACAAGCTGATGCGCTATTTGATCAATCGTGATGGGGCAATGCCTTATACCGATTCGACAGAAGCGGATGTCATCCGAGAAAAATTCCAAATGAGTAAGTCCAGCTTCAAGCGGGCACTCGGCAAGCTGATGAAGGAACGCCGCGTGGAGCAAGTAGACGGCTGGACCAAAATCATTCGAGACGGACAAGAAGAATAAACGAAGAAAACCCTCCTAGGCAAGAGAGCTTCCTGGCAACAGGAAACGAATGCTTGGGAGGGTTTTTGCTTGTTTTCTTACATCGTCGTTTGTACAGATTGTTTTTGCTTACGTGCTTTGTAATACGATAATGCGAATACGAGCGCGAGCAAAATAAAGCCGGGAATGTCTGTTGTAATTCCAGGGATGACTGCGAGCACACCGCCTACACAAGCGAGGATACGCTCTAAAACGTTGAGTCTGGACATCCAGTAGCCGATCAACCCTGCCCCTACGCCGATCATTCCAATCGTAGAGGTAAACATCACCCAAATCGACTCCAAAAAGGTGGTATCAATCAAGAGCAAGGATGGTGAAACGACGAAGATATAGGGAGCCATAAAGGCGGCAATCGATAGCCGCGTGGATTCTACACCTGTTTTGATCGGCTTTGACTTGGCAATGCCTGATGCGGCGAAGGCAGCAAGCGCAACCGGCGGCGTGATGTCTGCAACGATTCCGAAGTAGAACGTAAACATGTGCGCAGCGATATCTGGTACCCCCAATTGAATAAGCGCCGGGGCAGCGATGGTAGAAGTGATAATGTAGTTCGCCGTCGTAGGTGTTCCCATGCCCAAGATAAGCGATGCGATCATCGTGAAGAACAGGGTAAGGAAAAGCTGACCGCCAGCCAGATCAATCAAACCGTTTGCCAGCTTCAATCCGATCCCAGTCAACGTTATCGTACCAACGATGATTCCGGCACATGCAGTTGCGGCCACGACACCGAGAGCCATTCTTGCACCTGAGGCAAGTGCTTCTAAAATATCAGCAATAGACATGCGGGTTTCTTTGCGGAAGGCGCCCACGATAATAGTGGAGACGATGCCGATAATCGCGGAGCGCTCGGCTGATATGTTCATCATCAAGGCTGTAATAATGATCACGATGGGGAGGAGCAAGTACATTTTTTTCAAAACTTCTTTTTTGTTCGGCAATTCTTCCTTCGAGAGTCCGCGCAACCCGAGTCGTTTTGCTTCGAAGTGCGTCATAATCCAGATGCCCACGAAAAATAAAATCGCAGGAAGAATCGCAGATTTGGCGATTTCCAAGTAAGGAACGCCGATGAACTCCGCCATCAAAAAGGCAGCAGCCCCCATGACAGGCGGCATGATTTGTCCACCAGTAGAGGACGAGGCTTCCACCGCCGCGGCAAATTCGGAACGATAGCCGAGCCGTTTCATCATCGGGATGGTAAAGGCGCCGGAGGTAACTACATTGGCAACAGAGCTGCCGCTAATCGTCCCTTGCAGGGCGCTAGAAAAAACGGCCACCTTCGCAGGACCGCCGATTCGTCTGCCTGCAATGACCAGCGACAAATCGTTAAAATAATCACCGACCCCTGTTTTTTCGAGAAAGGCGCCAAACAGCACAAACAAAAAGATAAAGGTAGAGGAAACGGCGAGTGGAGTACCGAGAATACCCTCTAGTGTGTAGTAGCTGTGCCCGATAATCCGCTCGACATCACTGCCGCGATGCTCCAAAAAGCCTGGCATGTAAGGTCCGAAGTAGGTGTAGAAAAGAAAAATAGTGGCGATTAGAGCAATTGGGATTCCGACGACTCGTCGTGCAGCCTCTAGGACGAGCACGGTGGCAATACCGCCGACCACCATATCCATCGTCGTATAGTTACCTGTTCGGGTCACGAGTCCTTCGTAGTCAATGACCCAATAAAGTGATACGAAGACACCTAACAGGGCGAGAATCATGTTCACGATTCCGATTTTGTTATGGTTGCCTTTGGAAGTCCCCGCATATAACAGATAGACAAGTGCCAGTCCGAAGGCCAAGTGGATCGGACGATGAATCTGGGGAGGCAGCGTGAAGAAAAGCGTGCTGGATAACTGGTACAGGGAGAAGAGGACAAGTAGACCAAAAGAGATCCACTTCATGGGACCCGCGAGCTGACGTGTGGCTGATTCCTTGTCGTATTGCGCGATCATCTTATCCATCTCTTGCTGGTTCATATTCGTTGTTGTACTCATCTAGTAACCTCCTAACTCGCTCAGAATGGATCGCTTTTCTGCCTGAATCGTGATGGCTTCTCCTGGCTTATCGATCAAGCTCAACGGAATGTCCTGTCCAGCGAAAAGCAACGTATGATTAGCCCGTACTTGCCCGATAAATAGCCGTAGGACAGGAAAAGAGCGCTGCATATTGCGAATATGAAATCGTCCATCGGCCAGAACCAGCTCCTCGCCAGGAGCCAATTCATTTTCCATGCCGATACCGTAGTCGTGAAAGCTCATCTCTGACAAAATAATTTGACCGTCTACAATCCGGTATTGCTCCTCGATTGTGGAGCGATGAATGGAATGAGTCCAGCGGATGCCAAAGGCTGCTTTATCCTGGATATTGGCACTCCAAACTACCTGATTCGACCGTGTATCCCGGATAACCAGGGCGGGAATCAGCGGAGTGGAGATGCCCGCATAAATGACAATGACGAGAAGAGAGAAGGAGAAAAGGCGGAACAGCGTCCGCCCTCTTCCCTTTGTTACTGTCTGGATAAAAACCATCTGGCTCTACTTCACGCCTTTTTCGTCAAAGTACTTTTGGGCACCCGGATGAACAGGGATGCTGACGCCGTTCTTTACGTTCTCTAGCTTGATTTCCTTGGCTTTGGCGTGACCGAGCTTGTCGCTGTTCTCAAAGATCGCCTTTGTTACTTTGTACACGAGGTCTTCACTGAGATCGGAGCGAATCAAAAGCATTGATTTGACGGAGACGGTGGTCACTTCTTCCGGAACGGTTTGGTACGTATTGGCAGGGACTGTTGTTTTCACGTAGTAAGGGTATTTGGCGATGATTCCATCGATTTTGTCCGCGTCAATGGGAATGATTTTAACGCCAGTTGTCGCGGCTAGCTCCGTGATTGCTGCGGTAGGCGTACCGGCAGTTTGGAAGGCAGCATCCAATTGACCGTCCTGAATGGCTTTGGCGGAGTCAGCAAACGAGAGGCGCTGGAGCTTGGTATCTTCAAAGGTCATTCCATATGCTTCCAAAATTTGCTGAGCGTTCACTTCTGTGCCGCTTCCCGGAGCGCCTACGGATACGCGCTTATCTTTCAAATCGGCAACGCTTTTAATATTGCTGTCAGCAGAGACGACGATTTGGATGGTTTCATCGTAGAGAGCGCCCAATGCTTGGAAGGAATCAATGTTACCGTCTTGCTGGAACATGTTCGTTCCCTTTGACGCATACTCGGCAATGTCGTTTTGCGTGAAGGCGAGGTCCGCCTTTTTATCGCGAATGAGGCGAATGTTTTCAGCTGAAGCGCCTGTGGCTTGTGCTGTAGCAGTGATGCCAGCGTTTTTCGTGATATGGTCAGCCATGCCACCACCGAGTGGGAAATAGGTGCCGCCTGTACCGCCTGTTGCAATAATTAGTTGGGAGGGATCGGCGCTTCCTCCACCTGCACCTCCTTGTGTAGAGTTGCCGCCACCACATGCCGTCATGAGCGACATGGACAGAAGTAGTGTGAGCGAGAGAAGAAAATGACGCTTCTTCAAGATAATTCCCCCTTAGTCTAAAAATTCTGTTTATACAGCTTTCTTTGGCATTGTAAGGGGAGGTCTATAAAAAACTACAAAATTCTATAGAAAAATATAGTAAACTAAGAAATAAACGTTAACGATTTTTTGAACAATTTCATATGAGGAAGTGCGGGCAACATTTTATGAGAGAGAATTTTTCGATCCTGCTGCTTATGCTCATTGCTGTCCCGATTGCCGGGGAGCTCAAATTTCACCCGTTTCAAGATGATTTTCGCATTAGCTTTGGTACAACGGCTTTTTTCTTTTTTTTATTGTGGCTACGTCCTTCTTTCTTGGCAGGAATAGTTACAGGAATAATTGTTGTTCTATTTAGAATAGTCTTGGATTTCTTATATGAAGATGTCTTTTCGGTTCTGTCTTCTCTTCAGATGCACTTCCCCGCCTTTTGCTATTACGCTACCTTTGCTTGTCTTTTTTCGCTCTTTCGCGTTAATACACTACATCATCGACCGCTTTGGGTGGGGATGTTGGGGACAGGCGCAGAAATAGCAGCCAATTTGGTAGAGCTGTCCTTTCGTGCTGTGTCCTGGGAGGGAGTCTTTCAGCTGGAGGTCGTAGGGCCGATTGCTGTCATTGCATTGATACGTAGTTTTTTTGTCCTTAGTTTTTTCAATATGATTCAGCTGCGTCAGGCGAAATGGATGGAAAAGCAACAGCGTAATCGAAACGAACAGATGTTGATGCTCATCTCCAATTTGTACGAGGAATCTGTTCTTCTAAAAAAGACATTGCATCAGGTTGAGGATATCACGCGTAACTGCTATGAGCTGTATCGTGAGATGGACGAGGTGGAACATAAGGATGGGACGAGCAAGCGATACGCGAAGCGGCTGCTGTCCCTTGCCGGACAAGTGCATGAAGTGAAAAAGGACAATCAACGCATATATGCAGGCCTCTCCAAGCTGATTTCTGACGAGAAAGAACGAGACTATATGCCACTGGGCGAATTAATAGCGATCATTGTTCAGGGCCAACGAAAGTACGCGAGACTGTTGGAGAAGGACATTCAGTTTGAAACGAATGTGGAGGTGCCGTATCTCGCTTGCCACATTTACACGACACTCTCACTCATCAACAATCTAGTCGGCAACAGTGTCGAAGCCATCCGCGACCGGGGGATGGTATCGATCGTTGCTTCGATTGACGAGAGTCGGGAGTGGATTCATTTTGTTGTAACCGATGATGGGCCAGGTATTGTGGTGAAGGACAAGGAGCTCTTGTTCATGCCTGGATTCACTACCAAATACGACGTATCAGGCAGGCCTTCCACGGGGATTGGGCTATCATACGTTAAGGAAGTGACAGACAGTATCCAAGGAATGATTGATTTAGTCGAGGACTCATACGGACAAACAACACAATTTTGCATTCGCCTGCCAATCGCAACTCTGATTCAGAAAGGGTGACCTAATGCGCTACTTCATCGTGGACGACGATCCTGGGATTCGATTCATGCTCGGTCAAATGATTGAGGATGCTGATTTGGGAGAGGTATGTGGGGAAGCGGAGGATGGCTCACAAATTGACCACGATTTTTTGAATTGGAAGCAAGTAGACATCTTGTTGATTGATCTTTTGATGCCGAAACGAGATGGCATTGAAACAGTGCGCCAGTTAAGGCGTTTTACAGGCAAAATTGTCATGATCTCGCAAATCGAAACGAAGGAGATGATCGCTGAGGCGTATGCGACAGGGATCGAATACTACGTGACCAAACCGGTGAATCGACTGGAGGTCATCAGTGTTCTGCAAAAGGTACGGGAACGCATATTGCTGCAGCAATCCATCGAGGGTATTCAGCGGTCACTTTCTGTCTTGTCGGGCAGTATTAACATAACGGCAGCTCTTACCAAAGAAGCATCGTATCCTGAAAAGGGCATCTTGTCTTCCGCACGGTTTCTCTTAACTGAACTGGGGATGATTAGCCAAAAAGGCAGCAAAGATTTACTCGACATGATGGAGTGGCTGTATCGCTGGGAGAAGGAAATGGATGGGGAAGTGAATCTCCCACCTTTACGCGATATTTTTTGGGCAATTGCTGCCCGCAAGCTGGGAAAGGGAGTGACTGTCCTGATCCAAAAGGAAACAAAGGCCGCTGAGCAGCGGGTTCGCAGAGCCATCTATCAGGCATTAACTCATTTGGCTTCCCTTGGGCTGACCGACTACAGTAATCCCAAATTCGAGAGCTATGCGACCACGTTCTTCGATTTTACTGAGGTGCGAAAACGCATGCTGGAGCTTGAGAATCAGATGGAAATGACGATCTCTTCTACTCGTATCAATACCAAAAAGTTTATTTTTGTACTCTATATGGAGTCAAAAAGGCGAATTGGTGTATTTCAGGGCTGACTTTTGGAGTGGGCATCCAAATGTGATAAGATATTTCTATTGGTCATGAGCGAGGGCTTCGATGTAAGCTGGTAAAAGCTTTGGAATGCCTCCGTTTTACATTTGTTTTGGGAGGGAAATAAGTGAGCGAACTACGTAATCCATGGCAGCTACTTTACCGAGTCTATCGTCATGTGCAACCTGTTCTGGAGCGAGAGTTTGCGGCTTGGTACAAAAGAGCGCAGGCGATTCCCAATCCCGAGCTGAGAAAACAGGCACAAGACAGCATGAACTCCAAAAAGTTTCACTGCCAAGGGGGATGTGTTTATGCAGCACAGGTCATCCCGCATGTAGAGACAATTGTCCCGCTGATTGTCGCCTACCAAACAATTAGTGACTACTTGGATAATCTGTGTGATCGCAGCACGTCACTAGACCCGGAAGACTTCCGTCAGCTTCACGTGTCAATGCAGGATGCACTGACACCAGGCGCGCCCTTGCGAGATTATTATTTGTACCGTGAGGATAAGGATGACGGCGGCTTTTTGGCTGGGCTGGTTCAGACCTGTCAACAGCATCTCGCACAATTGCCAGCCTATGAAAAAATCCAGACAAAGATACTCGAGTTCTCTTGTTTGTATAGCGATTTACAAGTATACAAGCACATTGATCCCCAGTTGCGCGAGGATCACTTGTTGACGTGGTGGGATCAGTACAAAGAACGCTATCACGATTTGCACTGGCAAGAATTTGCGGCTGTCACAGGCTCGACCATCGGGATATTTGCCCTTTTTTGCTTGGCGACTGATCCAGATGTAAAGGAAGAGCAAATTCAAACGGTAAGCGAAGCTTACTTTCCGTGGCTGTGCGGGTTACATATTTTATTAGACTATTTAATTGACCTGGAAGAAGATAAAATGGGTGGAGATTTAAACTTCGTGAGCTATTACGATTCGGAACGAATAGCGACTGAACGCTTGAAGCTTTTCATAGAACAAGCAAAGGCAAGCGTTAAACGCTTGCCAAATCCTGCATTTCACCGTATGATCGTGGACGGGCTAGTCGCGTTTTATCTCGCGGATCGCAAGGTAAATCGGAGCCAGCCACACATTTATACTATCGCTAGACAACTGCTGAAGCAGGCTAAGGGCTTGCCCTCTGTCCTATTTTATGTGAACAGTTTGCTTGTACGGCGATAACGGAGAAGAGGTTAGCGCATATGCTTGCGCTTGTACGAAAAGCCAAATCCCATCAACGAGAAGGCAACAACGATACAGCCAAGGATACCGAGGGGGCTTTTTTCCCCAATGGCAATGCCAACTCCGATGAGACAGGCGGTTACCAAAAATGCCAAAGCCAGTGTTACCAATTGATAACGATTCATCGGTCTGTAACCTCCTATCTGTCAATGTTCCCATTATACCTTATTTTCCGCGAAAAGCATCCAGGTAAAGATTTCGGAAATCCCGGTAATATATTTGTGCGAAGTGGTGGAGAACGCAGATGGAAAGCATAATACAAATTAGAAAAGGGAATCGAGTGATAGAAGGTCATGTTACCTATGAAGAAGGGGACTTGATCGAAGCCGTATTTCCCAGCCCATTGGATGTCACTGTAGGGGATCAGATCCCTTGTCTATTGACGGCTGATTATGAAACGATCAATACGTTTGAAGCCGTGGTCGTGGCTAAAGACAAAAATCGCTTGTTTTTGTTCCACTCTCCAACAGCTACTGAGTTTCGGGAACAGCGCAGACGCTATCCCCGTTTCGACATGGAGGTTAAGGGATGGATCCAGTATCCGACGCAGGAACCAGACTCATTTTTTTCCGTTTATAGTCAAATGGTGTACTTGGTGAATTTGAGCCTGGGAGGCTTGGCATTCCGCTCAGACAAACAGATTCCTGCGGATCAGCAAATTGTCTTTTCTTTTGAATTGTATGGTCGCAATCGCCCGGATGGGGTAGTGAAAACTGACCTGGTTATCATTCATGAACGAATAGAGGGACCGAACTGTTTTTACGGCTGTACGATCAAAGGAATCAATGCACGTCATTTTCACAATTTGCGAAAGTACATTTTGCATCGGCAAATCGAGGAACGAAGACAAGTGAATATCGAGTAGGTCTTTTCGTGAATTGGTTCAATGGGGACCAATTTTTTTTTTGCTTTTTTTGGCTGGTGAGATTGGAGTAGCTGTAGGGGAGGGAAGAAGCGGATTTCCAGTCTACGCTTCGGCCTACGCCCTGCGGGGAGGCGGGGACTGTCCGCTACGGAATGAATGTCGGGAGCGCCTCAAAAGTAGATGTTCGAGGATGAGTTTTCAGAGGGTGAGGCTGAAAACCCCCGACATACATTCCTTCGCTGAGATGGGCTCCAGAGGCGCTTGGACTGGAAATCCGCTTCTTCCCACGCGGCTTCATTCGCATTTGAAAAGGCATCAAAGAGATGCTTGCAAAGAAAAACTGGAAAAGACTTCATGGCTAACCAAGCAAACGATCTAAAAACTGGACGTCCACCTCAGCTGTGGGAACACGGTGATATGTTTGGAACGAGACCGCCCGAACGAAGAGAGGATACAGGCGACTGGAAAACATGTCACCGGGCTTCGGCCCCGGCACAACTGCTGGAGGATATCCAGATAGATTTTTTGCGAAGCGAAGAGGAACATAAGCTTACATTAGCGAAACTTTGTCTAAAATGCTTCCTGATTCCTACTGGACAAATCGCACAGGGAGGAAACGTGAGATGTGGAAAAAATGGATGGTGTGTGTGCTTACCTTGATCCTGAGTATGCCGGTTGTGGCTTGCGAAGCGAATCCTACAACAGTATCGCAGCCAACTCAACAGTCTCTTCCATATCGGATGGAGGTAGTGGCTGATCAATTAGATGTACCTTGGGCCATGGATATAGCCGCGGATGGTCGGATCTTTTTCACAGAGCGACCAGGAAAAGTGCGAGTGATTCAGTCAGGCGAGCTGCTTCGGGAACCGCTCATCTCATTCCCTGCGCCGTTCATAAGCGAGGGAGAAGGCGGGCTGTTGGGCCTTGTGCTCGATCCCGATTTTGTGAATAACCACTACTTGTACGTTTACCATACATACAAAGAGGGAGAGGCTACTTTCAATCGTGTCCTGCGACTACGAGAAGTAAACCATGCAGCACAGATTGATAAGGTACTCCTCGACAAAATCCCGGGAAGCTCGATCCACAACGGAGGACGGATCAAAATTGGTCCGGATCAGCGTCTATATATTACGACAGGCGATGCGCATGAGCCAATGCTTGCGCAAGATCGGGCAAGTCTCGCCGGAAAAATTTTGCGCATCAATCTGGATGGAACCATTCCTGCCGACAATCCTTTTTCCGGCTCACCTGTATACAGCTATGGACATCGCAACCCGCAAGGCATCGCATGGTATCCGGATACCGGGATACTCTACAGCTCAGAGCACGGCCAGATTGCACATGATGAGATCAATCGGATCGAGCCGGGCGCAAATTACGGCTGGCCGGTCATTTCCGGTGAACAGCAAAAAGAGGGGATGAAAACCCCCCTCCTGCAAAGCGGTGATACGACATGGGCTCCTTCTGGCATGACGTTTGTATCCAAAGGGCCGTGGAAAGGACAACTGCTCGTAGCGAACCTCAGGGGTAAGCAGCTTCAAAAAATTAGCTTTGACGCTACTCGACCTGATACGGTATTGGAGACTGCTACTTTGTTCCAAGACGAGTTTGGACGATTGCGCGATGTGGTCGAAGGAAAAGGCGGCACACTTTATTTGTTGACCAACAACCGTGATGGTCGTGGAGATCCGAGAGAAGGGGACGATAAAATTATCCGACTCGTTCCGATCCAGCCGTAGAGGTAGCAACAGCCACGTCTTTTGTTCGTTTCCCCCAAATCCATTGTTGTAAGAGGACAGCGCCTCCGCCAATCGCAGCGATTAACATTCCGACCCATAAAAAAGCAGTGTTTGGACCCCAGATGGTCATAATGACGCCACCGAGCAACGGAGCAATAATGAAAGTGGCGCTCGTCAATGAATCGATAATTCCCCTCACGCGGCCCAGTGCTTGCGGGGGGCTTTCTTTTTGTACTAGATAATTGGCGCCGACCGAAGTCAGACCTGTTCCGACTCCAGCCAATATTGCGGGAATCAACAGCCAATACATGCCATTACCCGGCTGGAAAAGTCCAATCCACGAAAAACTAATTCCAATGAGCAAAACGCCACCGCCCAGCACCCACCCGTAGGAACGAATCTCTTTTAAGCGATGTAGCAAGGTGACGGTGACAAGTGCGCCTAATCCAATGACACTGACCGTAAACCCGAGCATTTCCGGATTGTCGGGCAGCTTCTCGCGGAAGATCACGGGAAACTGTGTATCCGCCAACTGAATAGCCAACGAGGTAACGGTTGCGAAGATCGTGCTGAACAACAGGACACGGTTTTGTAAAAAGATCCGCCAGCCCTCTTGCCATGCTTGACGGTAAGGGAGAGGCTGCTCTTCTACGAATGTACGAGTCAATGTATTCTCCACTTTACGAATCGTGAACAGAAATCCAGTAGAGAGAAGGAAGGTCGAAGCATTAATCATTAGACAAATGGCGGGTGCAAAAACGGCCGCTACCAATCCTCCGACAAGTGGTCCGATCAATTTCCCCATCTGGTATACGGCTCCATTCAAAGCAGAGGCTTGTAACAATTGATTCTCAGGTACGATTTGACGCGTCAAGGTCTGTTGCGCTGGATCATTGAAAACAGAGGCACTTGAACGCAGGGCAATGACCACCAGGAACCAGAACGGAGTAGGCATGGCAAGCAGGAGTAGAGTGAGGGCAGCCTGAATGATATTCATCGTCATGATCATACGTACCTTGTTCACGCGGTCTGCAAGCACCCCGGCAAGCTGCCCGAGCAAAATGCTTGGAGCTGCATAGGCAACGGGCAGGAGAGCCATCGTCATCGGATCAACCTTCCACACAAAACCCAATAGGATGGATACCGCAATAAAATCAAACCAATCGCCAAGCGTAGACAGTCCGTAAGAGATGAACAGCGTGCGAAACGTTCCATTTTCTTTTAACAAAAAAATCCCTCCATCGATCTGTTAACTCGATGATAAAAGGGATTTGTCAGAGGAATATCAGATAGTTGATGAGATGATGGCACGAATCTTTTTCTGCAAGTAATCAAACTGGTACTCTTCGGATAATTCCGTCCAGATTTTCTGGTATTTGCGCTCCCATTCTGCATCGTAGCCGAAGTTCCTGAAGAACAACAAAATACTTTGTATGGCATAAATCAGGTGAGGGACGAACTTGGTGGCACGGACGACTTCAATGCCTTCGTCGACCACGCGGCGCGCTTTGGTAATCTCCTGTCGATGGTACAAGCAAAGCCCGCGAGCAATGGTAAAGCTGCCGAGCTCACGCTGCATGGGGAGTGTCTGCAAGATGTCATTTGAGCGTTGAATCACTTCCTCCGCTTCATTCACCTGACCCATCAGTAGATACAGGAAGGCTTCTTCCGATTGAAGAAAGAGTTGGAAGCCGGGTGAATTGACTCGTTCGACAACCTCTCTTGCGGGTAACAGCTGTTTTTGGGCTCGCTCCCATTGCTTTGCATGAGTGTATACACCGACTGCATTGATTTTCATCTCATCCTGAAAAGTAGCAGGCATGCTTTCCAGATTTCTCATTGCCCATTCAAAAACTTCTATTGTCTTTTGTGAGTCCAATTGTGTCATATGGTACAAATGGAACCAATAAAACAGTTTGTCTGACTTAGGTGAAGCTTGATCCTCGATAAACCAGCTGAAGTCACCGACAACAAACCGCAAATAGGTAGCGTAAAAAGGTTCCATCTGGAAGCCAAGCACTTGCTGATTCGCATAGAGCGTCTGCAAAGCGGCCCCCATACCCATGCCGTGGTAGGTGGTTAGCATCTTCTGGATGTTCTCGGAGAAATCGCTGTTTAATGCCGATGGACTAGGCGATTGCTGCTCTTTTAGCGTAAGCCGATAACCAACTCCTCGAACCGTATCAATCGTGAGCAGATGCGACCACTTTTGCAGTTTTTTCCGCAAGCGGTAAATGTGATCGTCGACAGTGCGGTCTGTCGGTTCTTCCAGCGACCAGACGCGATCCAGCAGATCACTTCGTGAAAAGGCACGGTTTTTCCATGTGTACAGAAATTGAAACAAGGCGTATTCCTTAGGCAAAAGGACAATCGTTTCCCCAGCATAATGGATTTGATACGTATCATCGGACCATGTGATCAATCCCATTTGAAAGACTCCTCATTTATATTGAACTTCTTCATTTTATTGTAAAGGGTGCCGCGAGATACGCCGAGCAGCTCGGCTGCTGCTTTTTTGTTTCCGTACGTGCGCTCCAACGCTGCTAGAATGCGCTCTTTTTCGTTTGCAGGTTGAGAAGGGTACGCAATCGATGGACGTATGATGGACGGCGGTGTCGGAATCGGCGGCGCATACGTTCCCCCAATCGGCGTGTGCACAGAGACGTGTGTGGGTTCTGTGTGACTGCGAATGACAGACGGCAGATGCTCAGGCAAAATAACGCCGTTTTCTTGCAGGATCGACAGACGTTCGATGACGTTGCGAAGCTGTCGAATGTTCCCCGGCCAATTGTACTCGAACAACGCTTGCATGACCTCGGGAGAGATGCGTGGTACGGAATGGTCATGGGCCACGGAATACTCATGAATGAAAATTTGCACAAGCTCTGGCAAATCCTCACGTCGTTCGCGCAGCGGTGGGATTTCCAGAGAAAAGACGTTCAGCCGATAATACAAGTCCTCGCGAAAACGACCGTCTGCAACCATTTGCTCCAGCTGTCTGTTTGTCGCCGCTACAATTCGCGTGTTGACGGTGATCGGCTCCGTTCCGCCTACGCGGTAAAACTGTCGTTCCTGTAAGGCGCGAAGCAGCTTGACCTGCAACTCTAGCGGCAGCTCCCCAATTTCATCGAGGAAAAGTGTCCCGCCATGCGCCAGCTCTAGCTTGCCAGGCTTGCCTTTTTTCTCAGCTCCAGTAAAAGCACCGCCCTGATAACCAAACAGCTCACTTTCGAACAGAGCAGCAGGAATGGCACCGCAGTTAATCGCGATAAAAGGCTTCTCATGTCGGCGACTTGCCTGATGAATTGCTTTGGCAAACAGCTCTTTCCCGACGCCGCTTTCTCCATAAATCAGCACAGTCGCATCCGTCTGCGCCACTTTTTTTGCGGAACCAATAGCGGATTGTATCGAGGTAGAATGCCCCTTGATCGCATAAAAAGGATCGTCTGCTGCCTGAAACCGACTCATCTCTTGCTGCAAATTGTGGAGATGGGCCGTCGTATGTGCTAATTCTTCATTGAGACGAACCAACTCGGTAATATCCTGTTCAATAGAAATCGCGCCGATAATTTCACCCTCGCGGCGAATCGGTGCCGCATTAATGAGTACATGACTATCAGGACGAGGAATATGATAGACACGTTGTACAGATGTCCCTTGACGCAGGGCATCGAGCAGGCGGATTGATTCACTTTCGAAGTGCTCATCGAGAGAAGTTCCGACGACTTGGGCGCGATCGATTTCATAAATAGTTTCTGCTGCCCGATTCCAGTGTTGGACAACGTTGCGGGAGTCCACGATAGTGACGGCCTCGCTCATTGTATCCATCAAGGTACTGAGCAAGGCAGACTGATTTTGGGTCAACACGACAAAGGCATTCATGAGCTGGTATGGCTCGACCATTCCCGTCGGAGTCCCTTGTTCATCCACAATGACGAGTGTCGGCAGATCGGAAACACCTGGGCCAGCGAGAATGTGGCTGATAGATTGTTCGAGCGTGGTTGTAGAAGAGACGATGACGACTCTGCCCTTTCGTTCTTTATCAACCCATTCACCCACAGTTTCACCTGTGAGTATTTTGACAATATTAGGTGGAAGCGGAATCGCAAAGGAAGAGAGCGTACTGTCCAACGAAAATAACGGTTTCAAATCGTCACCTCTTATCCAAACTAACAGGAAAAGGGATCGTCCCTGTTGTACATCTAATCAGAAGTGTACAAGAATAAACACACAATGTACATATGTGTTGAAAACGTCGTAATGACATCACGATAGCGCTTACGAGAATAACTTGGCACGATTCATGCTAGTAGAAGTGGACAGAGTACGTTGAGGAGGAGACAGTCAACGATGGAACAAGCTATGAAGGATTTCTTTCTATTTTTATCCAAAAACAAAACCTTAAATTCTGCCGCGAAAAAGTGGGGTCTGCGCTTTGGAGCGAGTCGCTTTGTATCCGGTCAAACCATTGCGGAGGCAATTAATGCCGTACGCAAGCTGAACCAGCAAGGTCTCGTGTGCACGCTGGATCATCTGGGCGAATTCGTGTTCAGCGTAGAGGAAGCAAACGAGTCTGCTGACTATTGCATCAAAACGCTGGAAGCGATCCACCAATCCGGTGTCGATTGCAATCTTTCGTTGAAAATGACTTCGCTCGGTCTGGATATCAGCCGTGAGCTCTGCATGGACAACATGAGACGCATTTTGGATTCGGCTAAGAAAAACGGAAACATTTTCGTTCGTATCGACATGGAGGACTATGCACACAACCATGTGACCATGGAGATTTTGAACGAGTTGCTGCAAGAGTACGACAATGTCGGAACCGTTATTCAGGCATATCTCTACAAAGCATCGGACGATATCGACAGCCTGAAGGACAAAAAAGTGAACTTCCGTCTCGTAAAAGGAGCTTACAAGGAGTCTCCTGAAGTCGCTTACCCGAACAAGCCAGATGTAGATGAGAACTACAAAAAAATCATCAAACAGCATTTGTTGAACGGCGGGTACGCTGCTGTGGCAACTCATGATGACAACATCATTGATTTTGTGAAAAAGCTGGAAAAGGAACACAGCATCCCGCGCACACAGTTTGAATTCCAAATGTTGTATGGTATTCGCACGCAGTCCCAAATTGACTTGGCTCGCGAAGGCTTTAAAATGCGTGTTTATGTACCGTACGGAAACGACTGGTATGGATATTTCATGCGCCGTTTGGCAGAAAGTCCGGCAAACGTAAAATTTGTTCTCAAAGGAATGTTTACGAAATAAGTTTTGCGAAGTATACTTGACACCTTCGGAGGTTTCTCCGGAGGTTTTTATTTTATCTGGAAAGGTGAGAGTCTTGTGAATTATTCGATTATTTCGCTTACTCCTCCATATTCTTTTGACCGGTTGCTTCGGCGTCTTGAGACACATCCAGATACGCAGATACGTGTGAATAAAGAAAAAAATAGCCTACAGCGCGTCTTTCGTATCGGCTTACGGCCTGTTCTAGTCCATATGCAATTTGTGGGCAGCTTGGAAGAACCCACATTGCGCTACGAGACACAGGCGATTTTGTCCACGACAGACCAACAGCTGCTAGAAAAAATGATCCGCCGTACTTTTAGTGCCGATTTGGATCTATCTGTTATTTACGAGCAGATGAGGGAGGAAAAGGAACTTGCCATCCTGACCGAGCGGTTTCGCGGTCTTCGTCTTATGCTAGATGCCGATTTGTTTCAATGCATGGTCAAAACGATTATCGGACAGCAGATCAATCTGACCTTTGCAGCCAATTTGAGCGAGAGGCTGGTTACACTGGCTGGCGACCCAGTAGAAAACCCAAACGGCGAGGGCATCATCGCTTTTCCGACTCCTGACGCGGTAGCGAGATTGACTGTGGAGGATTTGCGTACTCTGCAATTTAGTCAGCGAAAAGCAGAGTATATTATCGATTTCGCCCGTGCCATTGTGAATGAAACGGTAGATTTGGAAAGACTATGGACAATGGGTGACGAGGAAATCATTACGTACCTCACTACGCTTAGAGGAATTGGACGGTGGACAGTAGAGTGCCTGCTCATGTTTGGGATGGGGCGTCCAGACTTGTTGCCAGCTGCTGACATCGGTTTGCGAAATGGAATTGTTCACCTCTATGGAATGAATTCGAAGCCAAATGAAAACGATATTCGCAAGCTAGGAGAAAAGTGGGCTCCATGGCGTAGTATCTATTGTCTGTACGTATGGGAAGCAGTGGGGGCGATTAAGAGAAAAGAGGTATTTGAGCTATAAAAACTTTCATTTTTAACAAAAGTTCAATAATTTTAAAAAATTAAAGGTTGAATAGTGAGTAAATTTTAAGTTATACTAATGAAAATTTTATTTAACTAAATAATATTGAGAGGATTCATATGAAAGAACTTTCAACGAAAGAAACAATTACAATTGGTTTGATGCTGTTTGCCCTATTCTTTGGAGCAGGGAACATGATTTTTCCGCCAGCTCTAGGACAAGCTGCGGGAGATAATGTTTGGATCGCGATGGTCGGCTTTTTGATTACTGGTGTAGGTCTGCCTTTACTGGGAATCATTGCGGTCGGCTTGGCTGGTGGTAATTTGCAAACGATGGCTTCAAGAGTCCATCCGATGTTTGCAGTCGTATTCACCTTTATTGTTTATCTGTCGATCGGTCCATTCATGGCGATTCCGCGGACAGGTACAGTAACCTTTGAAATGGGCGTGTTGCCGTTTTTACCTGAATCCATGAAAGGCAGCTGGGTACCGCTTTTTGTGACCACGATCGTCTATTTTGCCATCACCTTCTGGTTGAGTCTGAACCCGAGCAAGCTGGTGGATCGAATCGGTAAAATCTTAACACCTGCTCTTTTGATCATCATTGGCCTGATGTTTGTCAAATCACTCATTTCTCCTTTGGGTGAGGTGGGACAACCGACAGGCGCCTATCAAGATACAGCATTCTTCAAAGGCTTTATCGAAGGCTATCTGACGCTGGATGCACTAGCTGCGATGGTATTTGGTCTGGTAGTAACAACGGCTGTTCAGGAAAGAGGCATCATCGATCGCAAAAAAGTGATGTGGTCTACGATCAAAGCCGCTGTCCTCGCTGCAACTGGACTCGGGCTCGTATACCTGGCCCTCAGTTATTTGGGAGCGACCAGTGTTTCGATTGCGAAATCGGGAAATGGTGGACAAATTTTGACCGGGGTTGTGCTGCAACTGTTCGGTCCGTTAGGCTCGCTCCTGCTGGGAGCAGCTGTAACGCTTGCTTGCCTCACCACTTCTGTTGGGCTCGTCACAGCGTGCAGTCAATTTTTCTCGAGTCGTATTCCTAGCATCTCCTACAAGAAAATGGCTGTGATCCTGTGTGCGTTCAGTGCTGCGGTAGCAAACGTAGGCTTGACGCAGCTGATTACCTTCTCTGTGCCTGTCTTGATGGCGATTTATCCACTGGCGATTGTGCTGATGCTGCTGACGTTTTGTGATCGGATGTTCAATGGACATCGTGCCGTATACGTAGGCGCGATTACGGCAACGGCTGTCATCAGTCTGTTGGATGGAGCTTCCCAGCTTGGATTGTCTATTGACTCGCTAACACCAATTCTGGAACAATTACCACTGTACAAAGTAGGAATTGGTTGGCTGGTGCCAGCTTTTGCAGGCGCACTGTTAGGGTTGTTGTGGGCTAGCCTCACACGCAGTGTCCCGATTGTAAGAGAAACGAAGTAAAGAATAAGAGCGAGTGGGCTTTAGGTCCACTCGCTTTTTTATTGTCGCAAACAACTTTTATCCTTCTTTTACCAGCTGGGTAGGACTTCTATCCGTCCACAACACGGGTGATGTATGTTACCATGGAAAAACGTAAATTGTCTGAACGGCATGTTTCATTCTATGTCGTTTTGAAAGAAGGGAGGTTATTGGCTATGTCCACGATGAAAGTCTTGGTTGCCGATGACGATCCAAACGTACGCGAAATTATTCGCCTTTATTTTGAAAAACAACAAATCGAGCTCATCGCAGCAACAGATGGACGAGAAGCTCTTGAGATGATGGAAAAGGAACAGCCGGATGTGGTCATTCTCGATGTCATGATGCCGCAGTTGGACGGCTTTGAAGCATGCCGGGAAATCCGCAAGAAGTGGGATACACCGATTATTATGCTGACGGCAAAGGATGAGGAGTTTGATCGTGTGCTCGGCTTGGAGCTTGGAGCCGATGATTACGTAACGAAGCCGTTTAGTCCACGTGAGATCGTTGCTCGTATCCGCGCGATTATGCGCAGATTGCAGCCAAAGCCAAAAGTAGAAGATGAGGCAGTGCTTCGGACCTTTGCTTTTGATCAATTGACGATCGATCAGGATAAACGGGAAGTGATCGTTGCCGGGGAAAAGGTGAGCTTTCGCCCGAAGGAGTTTGATCTGCTTGTTCAACTCGTCAAATCGCCGGGAAGTGTATGGTCGCGGGAGCAATTGCTGGAACAAGTGTGGGGCTTTGATTATTTTGGCGATGTTCGAACGATCGATGTTCATATTAAAAAGATCAGACAGCGTTTAGATAAGCTCCCTTATGAATGCATTCAAACGGTTTGGGGGATCGGCTACAAGTTTGGGGTGGATAACTGATGCTAGGCATGTCGAAAAGTATCTACCGCAGACTGCTGGTCAGCTTTTTGGCTACCGTTTTGGTGGGGCTAGGGATTACAGGGATCGTTCTCTCCTTTTTTACGAAAGAGTATATTTACAATGCTAAAGAAGAAGAGCTTTTGCGGATGGCCAAAAAAGTGAATGCCGCTATCCATAACAGCAATGAAGTAAACAAAAGGCTTTTGGACAAGCTGGCGATGCTGGATGAGTCATTTGATACCCGCATCTGGTTATTTGATACGGAAGGAAAAATTGTCGCGACTTCGATGAAGGATGAGATGCTTACGGGCAAGTCCGTGGCAGTTTCCATCGCGGGTAACGTGCTAAACGGAAAAAGCGCGGTAACCGAGCTGCAAATCGAAGGTCTGGATGACCCGATGTTGTCGGTCTCCGTCCCGTGGGGCGAGGGCGAAAACGTCTATGGCGGAATTATTTTGCATGCGCCGATTGAAGGAATTGAGAAAACCTTTGGCCAAATGCGCGAGTCGATTCTGTGGGCGACCTTGTTTGGGGTGCTTCTTTCTACGATCATGGTTTCGTATTTGTCATGGTCAATCTCCCGCCCATTGCGAACCATTGAGAGAACAGCGGCTGAAATTGGTCGAGGGAATTACGCAGAGCGCGTCCAGGTCGATACGTCTGACGAGATCAACGACTTGGCGCAAACGATCAATACGATGGCACAGAAGCTGGAGAAGGTAGAGCAGGAGCGTCATCATCTGGAGCAAGTGCGCAATGATTTTTTGGCGAATGTCTCCCATGAATTGCGTACGCCTCTCACCGCGATCCAAGGTTTTCTCGAGGCGTTGCAAGACGGCTTGGTAGAGGAAGAAGAGGCGCGACAGAAGTATTACGCTGTGATGTACACCGAAACGATGCAAGTGAACCGCTTGGTGGATGACCTGATGGACTTGATGAAGCTGGAGAACAACGAAGTAAATCTGGCCAAGTTCCCTGTCGATGTGGCAGATGTCATGAATCGGGTTGCTTTTTCCTTCCATCAAGAAGCAGAGGAAAAAGGGCTTCGCATGGGAGTAGAGGTAGAGGACGAGCTGCCGAGAATTTATGCCGATAAGGATCGGATCGCGCAAATTCTGAAAAATCTGGTGAAGAATGCGCTCAAGTTTACGGCTGCAGGTGAAATTCGCATGCGTGCTTCGCTGGAAGAGGAATACGTACAGATTCAAGTGATCGATACAGGGATGGGAATTGCAGCAGATGACCTGGATCGCATCTGGGAACGTTTTTTCAAAGTGGATCGGGGACGTTCCAAGAACAATAAAGGGACAGGGCTTGGACTCGCCATTGTAAAAGAGCTGGTAGAGCTGCATGATGGCAAATGCAGAGTGGAGAGCACGCCTGGGAAGGGCAGTACTTTTACGATTTGGCTTCCAAGGATTAAGCCGGAGAACTAGATCATGATCCGACAAAATGATCATGGTCATACTTTTTTCATATTTTGATCATCGTTTTTTCCCACTTTTCTTACAGAATGGTTATCTTTGCCCGTTACGATATAGGTGTGACAGCGAGAAGGTCACGAAGCCAAGGAATGAAAGGGGAATGAACATGAACAAAAAATGGTTCTCCATTGCTACTGTCGCATTACTCCTGTCTGGCAGCTTGGTTGCCTGCTCTGACACAACAGGAACTCCTGAACCGGCGACACAACCAGAGGGCACGACAAGCGAAACCGCTCCGGGGTCCTCCACTACTGATAGCGGACAATCGACCGATAGCTCGGTTTCGCAAGATCAGTCTACAACGGATGCGTCTGCGGACAGCTCTGATGCATCGACGGGTACAGGTTCGTCTACGGAAGCACCTGCGACAGATGCCAATTCTGATGCAGGTACCAGCACTGGATCGCCTAGTGCTGCGGGAACCGAAAGCAGCGGTTCCACTGGACAGTCTACAACGACTGACGCCAGCAAGAAGTAATCATTCACGAACTGGAAACACGTTTGTTTGAACTCCTCTACTTCCCTCCCGTTTTATATACCTTGATGACGGCTATAGGCCGTCTTTTTTTTTGTCTAAGAAAAGTAGCCGTAGTGATGAGAAGTGCATTTCCAGTCTACGCTTCGGCCTACGCCCTACTGAGGGTGTGGACTGTCCGCTCCGAAATAAATGGCGGGAGTGCTTCAAAACGTAGAAGTTTCATGAAGGGTTTCATAAGTGAAGCTGAAATTCCCCGCCATTTATTTCAGAGCTGGGTGGGCTCCAGAGTCGCTAGGACTGGAAATGCACTTCTCCATTCGCAGCTTTTTAAAACCAGTATGTTCTTAATCAATAGTGATACAGAAAGCTTGAAAAATGCCTTGGTGGTATGTGGTATGATTATCCAAAATCATACATAGCGAGCGGGAGGGAGAAGCATGATCACGTATCCATCGTTGAAAAAGGGCGCTACTATAGGGGTAACTGCGCCATCATCAGGTGTACCAGAGTATTTGCATGAACTAATCAGGCTGGCATGCAGTCGTATGGAGAGCAGGGGGTATTCCATCGTTTGCAAAAATACAGTCTGGACACAGGAAAAAGCCAAGTCAGCTCCTGCCACAAATCGCGCAGCCGAATTCAACTCCTTGATGCAAGATGTAGACGTCGATATCATCATTCCTCCCTGGGGTGGCGAGCTGCTGATTGAGATTTTAGACAAGCTTGATTTTCAGTCCATGCAACCCAAATGGGTGTTAGGCTATTCAGATGTGAGTGTACTGTTGCTCGCGATTACATTAAAAACGGGGATGGCTACGGCCCATGGGACGAATCTGATGGATTTGCGTGGAGCAGAAATGGATGAGACGACCGCCATGTGGGAAACGGTTCTGTCAACGCAAAAGGGCGAGTCGATCATGCAGTACTCTTCCCCGATGTATCAAAAGGAATGGCAGCATACGAATCCTTCGCCGCATATCTTTCACCTAACGGAACCGACTGTATGGAAAACCACAGAGACTACTTCCCACGTAAACATACAGGGACGGCTACTTGGCGGCTGTATCGATAGCATTCGGCATGTGATCGGCACACCGTATGGGGACGTACAAACGTTTCAAAAAGAGCAGATCGGGAATGAAGCGATCATCTGGTATTTGGAAAACTGTGAACTTTCTACGACTGATCTGCGCAGATCTTTGGTACAAATGAAGCTGGCCGGATGGTTCGATCATTGTGCGGGGATCATGTTTGGGCGCAGTCCAGCGAATCAGGCGGTCGAAGGTTATACGGTGGAAGACGTCTATCAGGAGCTGGCTGCTGAGCTGCAAGTCCCTGTTCTTTACGATGTAGATTGTGGGCATATGCCGCCGCAAATCACGTTTATTAATGGAGCATTTGCTGAAGTGGAGCTGACTTTCGAAAAAGGAAGCGTACGGCAATATTTTCGTCCATAAGCATAAGAGAACGAGGGCTTCCCAACGAATGGGAAGCCCTCGTAGCATGTACGCAAACATGATTTTTAGCCTTGCTTCTCGTTGTACTGGGGGAGAGGATGTTCCACCGTCGTTTCTCGCTTATTTTTGGCCGATTCACGTGTACGCAGAGTGGACAAGGCGACACCGAGGAAAATAAATGCGCCGCCAGCGAAAAAGCTGACACTCAAATGCTCATGCAGCAACAGCCAGCCTAAAAATGCACCGACAATGGGCTGAACAAAAAAGAATCCGGCCCCACTCCCTGCGGGCATCAGCTCGAAGCCTTTGTTCCACAAATAAAAAGCACCTGCGGTAGAAATCATCCCGATATAGAGGACACCTGCCCAGATCTCCCAACCAAATTGCCAGGAGATAGGCGTGACAGCCAGCTCCCAAAACATAAGCGGACTCGTAAAGATGATGCCAAACAATGCTACGTAGGTAGTGACGAGCAGAGACGAATAGCGCTGCGTTGCCTTTTTACTGAGAACGGTATACAATCCCCAGCTAATCGCTGCTACGAACAAAATCAGGTTGCCTGCCAGGGAAGACTGGGCGTCAGCTTGATCTGGAACACCGATGACGATAATCACACCAATCGTCGCTAGCAAAATACCCGCTGCCTGCTTTAGATGGATGCGTTCTTTTAATAGCCAGACCGCAAAAATGGCAATAAAGGCAGGTGATGCAGAGGTAATCAATGCACCCATGTGGGCAGTAGACAGCTTGGTACCAAGAAATTGCGCGGCTATGGAGATCGTGACCCCGACGAAGGCGATGACTATCAGCAGAGGATAATCCTTTTTCGAGACACGCTCCTTGCGAGCAACGGTAAATGCCCCCAACACGACTAAAGCAATGCAAAAGCGCAAAATCAATAGCGTGAACGGTGGAATCACTTCCAACACGACCTTGCTGACGACATAAACACCGCCCCAGATCGCTGCGGCGAGAGTTAGGCAGACAGCCCCAAAAAACATTTGCTTCCATTGTGATTGTGACATAACAAGTCCCTCCCGGAATAATGATTTAATCATTCTAGTGTTATTCCGTAGCCGGGAGGCAGTAAGAGAACCTCTTCCTCACCGACTAGGAGAGGAGGGTGGGCACATCATTTTCAAAAAGGCGACGGTTCATATCGTTCACCTCCTTACTTTGTAGGGGTTAGCCACTTGGCTACCAGCAGCACTGATTGTGTCAGCCGACCGACTGGTGCCTCCACCTGACGATACTGCTCATAGCCAAGCCGCCCCCAGAAAAGAAGAGCGGGTTCATTATGCGCAATGACACCGTGATGAACATGCTGACTACCATGCTGGATGCAGTAGGCTTCCATGAGTGTAACTACCTCTTTTCCAAAGCCCTGCTGCTGATAATCGGCATGCAGAAGCAAGAGACTAATCCAGCTTTTTGGATCGTGTTCACTGGAGAGGACGATATGGATGACTCCGATGATCGTACCTTCACGAGTAATGGCGAGCCAATGCCCGGAAGGTATGCTTATCGTGGCGTCATATTCGGCTTGCAGTTCAGCAAGACTTACTGTGCTCGTGCCGTTTCGAAGCTGATTGTACCTTGGGTTACTGTTGTAGGTGGCGAGTAAGTCGGGTAAGTCCTCGCGCAGCAATTCGCGAATGATGAGCCGCTCACCTGTCAGAATGAGACTCATTGAGATCCTCCGTACTTGCGGATAAGTCCAATCTGCCCGCCGTGGTAGCCCATATGATAGATCAGACGACCAAGTGCCTGACGGGGAGTCAACGTGGCAATTGGTGCTTCACAGGGGATGTCCCACGCGTCTTTTGGCAGGGCAGCCAAAGAATCCAGCAAGTGATGGTAGGCAGCATCTTTGAAAGCAAGCAAGGTAGACAAGTTGGTAAAATTTCCTTCATCCTTTACAGGTCCAATTGTAGTGAGGGTGATTTCGGACGGGATTGCTCTTCCGAAAAACATCATACAAAATCGATATTCAACTTCCGCGATGTGATGAATCAAAAATCCGATGGAATTGGAGCCCGGAGCCAGCTTCCTGCCAAGCTCGGCTTCTTTCAAATGGACGAGTGCATCCTGATACCGGGAGCGAGCTGTTTGCAAGGTCGGCAATAGTTCTTGTTCGAACATCCAATCTTCCTTTCTGGCGTTTATTTTTATTATAGGAAAAAGTTCAGGAAAGAACAGCATGATCATTCGGAATATTTTGAATGAATGTTCACTCAGCTACCTGAATTCGTTATACTGAAGAAAAACAAGGAGTGAGAACGATGGCTCATCGCTATCATCTAACTGTTCGTTCTACTGATATTGACGTAATCGGACATGTGAACAATGCCAAGTATTTAGAGTACATGGAGTGGGCGCGTTTTGAGTGGATATGGGAGCAAGGATTTACGCTGGATGAATTGAGGCGACGGGCGATCATGCCGGTAGTGGTCAATATAAACATTAACTACCGCAAAGAGTTGAAGATGCGTGAAGAGGTAACGGCGATTACTACGGTGGTCAAGGTGGGTGAAAAAAGCTTCGTCATCCGCCAAGAGCTGTACAACGCTGCAGATGTATTAGTGGCGGACGCCGATGTGACAATGGTCATGATCGATGCGAATACACGCCAGTCTATTTCTTTGCCAGTTGAGTTGAAAGAGACACTGCTTGTGGAATTGCCTAAAAGCTAAAGGTATCAGGATGACTTGCGAATGAAATCGCGGCGGAAATTATTCCATTCGAGAGCACGCAGCGCCAATGTCTCCAAGATACGCTCATGGCGATCTTGACCTTCCTTTAACTCAGAAACATCCTGCTTTAACTCAGCAACATCTTGCTTCAGTTCGGCAACGTCGGCTTTTAACAGGTGAACGTCCATAGTCAAAGCGTCCATCTTGGCATCCAATTCGTCCTGCCGATCCATAAGAGCATGAGCAACCAGACGCAACTCATTCATACCCTCTATCAAAATATCCAGTTTTTCGTTAGACATGTTTCCACCTCCTTTTTCCGTTACAATGATCATAACAAAAGACAGAGTCATATGCACAATGAAAACAGCAAGAAAAAAAGGAAGGGGAAGCAATCCAGCCATGTCCAAATTTACGACAATCCTATTTGATCTCGACGACACTCTCTTCGATTTTTTAGCTTGCTGGGAGAAAGGGATGCAGCAGACGATTGCGACCCATGCACTTACAGCAGAACTAGACCAAGAGAAATTTCTTGAGGCTCTGCGGCGCCACGGAGATGATTTGTGGGTCGATGTCATTGCCAAACGCTACGATTTTACGCAATACAGAAGGTTGCGTTTTCAGCGAGCCATGGCTGAATGTAACCGACAGATTGAAGCGGAGCAGGTCGACGATTTTCAACGCGTCTATCAGGTGGCATGTATGGATGCAGTCCAGCCAGATGCCACTGTTCAGTCTACCATTGCGAAGTTGGCAGAAGAGCATACACTAGGGATTGTCACCAATGGTCCTGTCGATATGGCATTTATCAAGCTGGAGCGGTTGGGATTGCCTACGTATTTTCCTCGGGAGCGGGTGTTTATCTCCGAAATGATCGGACATCATAAGCCTGATCTACGCATATATGAACATGTTCGTGAAAAGCTCGGTGTTGAGAGTAAGCAGGTGCTGTTCGTTGGAGATACGTGGGAGGCAGATGTAGCAGGCGCGATGGACGCAGGCTTCTCAGCAGTCTGGATCAATCCTCGAGGGAAGAAGCCTACTTCCGAGCATCAGCCACTCGCTGTCATTGAACGGCTGGATCAGCTTCTCGCAATCTTGTAGAAAAAAGCAGCCCATTGCCCCATAGCCGCATAACTTGCAGGCTGTTTTCGGTGGCAATCAAGCTGCTTTTTTCTAAATATTTTCTTGCTTCTTTTGTTCCTGGCGTTTTGCGTACTGCTTTCTCATGAAAAGGATGAGAGTAACAATAATCAGCCCAATTAAAATCCCGATAGCTCCCGGTGTAAGATTACCCCAAAAGATTTTATACAACAAAATCCCTGTCAGGATAATGGCAAACTCCAGATACCTACTGGCCATGCGAATCTTCCCCCATTTACATGAGCCTGATTATCGTTCGTATCTACTAACCTGATCTTTCATTTTTTCATGCTGACTCTTCCTATACTTTGTGATGAAAAAGATGAGATTGAGGACAATCAGGCCAATTGTGATTGACATACTTCCGGTGGTCATGCTTTTTCCTATCGAGATGTTGAAAAGCAGCATCCCGGATAGGAGCAGGGCAAAAACGAGATTAAGCATCATGAGACTCTTCCCCCATAAAAATTCGTTCGAGCGAAGGGACTTCAACGTTCACGCCATAAATATCCACGCGTGCCTGAACAAGAGCACGAACGAGAGTGGCCACTTTTTGATCATCATCGACCTGGATCGAGAGACGACCGTCTTCCCAAATCGTATTGCGCCCGAGGGACTCAATAAAGGTGCGCAGGTTTCCAGAATCCTCCGTAGCAAAAGCCGAGTGACGCACATGCACAGATCGCCATGCCTGATGGGCAGCTTGCAGCTCATCGAGTGTGCCGAGTGAACTGATTTTTCCGCTTTTCATGATAGCGATCCGGGTACAGATTTTCTCGACTTCATTCAAATTGTGCGAGGTCATGAAGATCGTTTTTCCTTGTTGATGGAGCTTGCGCAGCAAATTTTGAATATGCAGGCCTGATTCGACGTCTACGCCAGAAGTAGGTTCATCAAGGAAGATGAGCTCCGGGTCTCCGACTAATGCTTGGGCAATACCCAGCTTCTTTTTCATCCCGAAGGAAAAGGTTTTGGCTTTGCGGGATGCATGCTCCTCAAGCTCAACGTCTGTCAGGATGCGCATGCATTCTTCCTTTGTCAGTGTGACGCCTTTTACCTGAGCGAAATAGTGCAGGTGCTCCGCAGGAGATAAATGGTCGTAGAAGGTGGAGTAATCTGGCAGTACGCCAATTCGTTTTTTCCATCCCTCTGTATGGGCATCTTCTCCAAACATGCGAATGGTGCCCGCAGTCGGAATCAGAATGCCTGTCAGCATATTGATAAAGGTCGATTTACCTGCGCCGTTTCGACCGAGGAATCCGAAAATCTCCCCGCTGTGCACAGTAAGACTGACGTCATTCACGACCGTGCGATTGCCAAAGCGCTTGTTCAACTGTATGGTCTCGATCATTGCCATTAACAATCCCTCCGTCGGAATAGGTACATAGAAGCGATCAGGAAAGCTGCTGCATAGAGCCAAATGAAGCCGGTCCAGGCGCCGCCTTTTTCCATAAATGAAAAGGGTGTCAAATATTTAATCCATGCTGCTGCTGGGTGACTGGAGAAGGTGCTCCACAGTCCGAGACCCGGCAAGATCAGTGCGATCACAATTCCCAAAAACATCGTGTAGCTGGGGCGAGGTATCACGAGCGAAAGCAGCAGTGCCAGTGAGATGCAATAGATAAGCAGGGATACGCAGAGGTAAAAGGTCTTCGCGTCAAACGTTTGCACGGTGGCGAAAACTACGCCAAACGTAATAATCATGCAGGTTAGCCAGAAGAACGCGACGCCGAGAAATTTCCCTAAAATGATCTGATTGCGTGAAGTCCGGGTGACAAGAAAGCGAATCGTCCTGCCCGCTAGCTCACGATTTATGACATCATGAGACAGGCTGAATACAAACAAGGGCCCGAACAGCATGATGAGTACAAAGATACCAAGCGCGTGTCCCTGCGCCAGCTCCTGTTGTGGGAGAAAGCTTGCTGCCTGATTGACGAGGTCAGAAACCAAGTACGAGATGCCGACGATAAAGGCAACGGTAATTAACGATTTGATACTTTTAAACAACCGAAAAAATTCGTGTTGGCAAATAGCCCACATAGGTGAATCCGCTCCTTTCTTCTTCATCATAATGGCCAGACCTTTCCCCTACTAAAACGCTACCTTACCATTTCCTTATCTTTTTTGTTGGCATCGTTTCTCATGGTAGAATGAATGACAGCAAGGGAGGGAAGGGATATGGAGAAAGAAGCAAGAATCCTGCTGGTAGATGATGAAGAAGCGATTTTGCAGATGCTTCAAACAGTGCTGAAAAAGGAAGGCTTTGTCCAGATCGATACATGTACGACAGCAGCAGAGGCGATTCGTCTCGTGGAGGAGAAGACATACGACCTGTTGATTCTGGATGTCATGCTGCCTGATAAAAATGGATTTGAGCTGTGCGGAGCCGTGCGCCAGCGAACGAAGGCACCGATCTTTTTTCTGACAGCAAAGGGCACGGATTTTGATAAATTAAGCGGATTCGCGTATGGAGCGGATGATTACATAACGAAGCCATTTCATCCACTAGAGATCGTTGCCCGGATGAAGGCTCATCTGCGCAGAACCTTGGGGGGATCTGCTCCAGCCCAGGAAGAAAAGCGCTTTGATTTTGGACGTTTTCAAGTAAATGTGGAGGCAGCCGAGCTGTTCGTGAACGGAGAACGAGTGGACTGCCCGGCGCAAGTATTTTCATTGCTCGTCTTTTTCTGCCAGAATCCGAACCGGGTATTTACGAAAGAACAAATTTACGATCATGTATGGAAAGACGAGTACGGGATGTTTGATGAAAATACAGTCATGGTGCACATTCACAAGCTGCGCCAGCGTATAGAAGAAAATCCGGGACAGCCAAAGCTCCTGGTCACGGTGAGAGGGCTGGGCTACAAGCTGGTTAGTCCGGCAAGACAGTCATGAATTTGCGGAACAAGCTGATCTTTCAATATGTCCGACAACTGTTCGGGTTTCTCCTCGTCTTGCTGCTATTTCTGATTATCGCGATGCTGGGGTTAGGCTGGCGGATCATGAACGAGCAATTGTCCATCGATTTGTCCAGGCTGGATGCGTCTGATTTGACGTTGAAGATTGATTACGAGGGGGAGCGTATTCACGTCAATCCGGAAATCGAGAAGAGCGTGGCGAGACATCAAGGCTGGTTGCAGATCATCGACAAGCACGGAAAAATCCTGTACAACTATCGGACACCTGCTGATGTTCCCAGTCAATTTGGGCCAGGGGAGTGGATCGCTTATGTAGAAAATCGCGATGCTTCTCGTTATCACATTACACATTGGGTCATTAACCAATTTGACGAGAACATTATCATCCTTTATGGAACACCCGCTCCCGAAAAAGAAATGATGAAGCGCCTGATCGCAGCAAAAACGGGAACGAGCAAGGAGACATGGGATGAGTTGAACAATAACTTTTCCCGGGAAAAGGCATGGTACTTGGTATACGATCGTGCGGGGAAACTCATCCATCAATGGAATCACCCAAACGCTTCCACCCAGTTAGACATGGCGGAAGTTCTTCTTAATGGTGAGACAGCCAAAAATGTTCCTGTTCATATCACTAGTAGATATGACAAAAATAGCGATTTGACATACGTAGTGGGCACTCCAAATCTAACCTATCAGTCTGGTGTCCAAGAGACGTCTGAGGATGCCATGGTCAAGCAAACGTTCCTCCAGATCGGTATTCTTTTGATCCTAGTCGTTTTATTCGCAGGCAGCTGGTATGCGTGGCGAGTAGGCAAGCCGCTCTTGCATATGGTGAATTGGCTGGAACGACTGGCCCAAGGCCGCTATGAGGAGCCCATCGGGAAAAAAGGGAAACCAATCGGAAGGAATTGGCGCGGGAAAGAAAAGAAGTCATTTCGTGTGTTCAAGGATGTGTTTGACGCTCTCCGGCATCTGAGTGAAACCTTGCGTTCCAATGAAAAGCTTCAGCAAGAGATCGAGCAGACGCGAGAGGAATGGATTACCGGGCTCTCCCATGATCTCAAGACACCGCTGAGCTCGATTTACGGTTATGCTACCTTTTTGGAGTCCGAACAGTATGAGTGGGACAGAAAAGAAGTCAGCGAATTTGGGAAAACGATACGGGAAAAGTCAGACTACATGAACGGGCTGATTGAGGATTTGAATTTGACCTATCGACTTAAGAACCAAGCTTTGCCGATGGTCAAACAACCTGTCGCGATTGTAGAAACCATTCGCAGGATTGTGGTGGATATGGTGAACGATCCGAGCTCTTCTTTGCATGACATCGAATTTTCGGCGAATGTCCAATCGATAACGGCCGAGGTTGATCCAATCTGGTTTCGCCGCATCATCGTCAACATTTTGACAAACGCGATCAAGTATACCCCGGCAGGCACACACGTGCTCGTAGAGGTACAGTCGATTGCAGCCGATCAGTTTGTGGTCAAAATTGCGGACAATGGGCCGGGTATGGATGAGACGACGCTGGCCAATCTGTTCGAAAGATACTACCGAGGTGGGCATACAGGAGAGAATACCAGTGGAACGGGGCTGGGCATGGCGATAGCTAAGCAGCTTGTCTTGGCTCACGGGGGAGAGATTACGGTGGAGAGCAAGCTGGGTAGCGGAACTGTTGTCGTGATGCCCTTTCCTGCGGTCACCAGCTAGTTAGTTTTCTTAATAAAAGCCAAGGGATTTGCGCTGTCCCTTGGCTTTTTTCTGCTATGGTCTCGAAAGGAATGTTTGTATGACTTTGCCATCCTCTTGACGCTCTTGATAGAGAGTGGCTGTGTAATCGCGGATGCTGGCACGCCAAAAGCCGATGGCAGGCATGTTGTTTTCCAATTGAAAGACTTCCCAGGCACCCGGGAACATTTTGAAGATTTGATGGGAGGCCGCTTTTCCGATCCCCAGTCGACGGTAGCGCTTCATGATAAAAAATTCAGCAATGGAGTGGATTGATGGCAAATCTGGATCAGGGCTTGTGAGCATGCGGACGAGGACAAACCCGGCTAGCTTACCATTTACTTTGATGAAAAAGGGATGGCGTTCTGGTTCGACCCAATACTTCTCAAAATAGTCATAGCCAAACAAGCCGTCGTCATCTACTTCGAAAGGCTCAAACTCAGTGAAGTCGTACGTATACAGCTCCAACAGTTGCTTGAGAGCGTGCTTCTGTTCAAAAGAAACTCGTTCTATCGAGAATGCTTGATTCACTGAGAAAACCTCCTTTTTCCATGAGATATACGAGTATCGTACTCTATTTTTTAAGTTGTGGAAACATATGGAATACACTTCTTTACAGAACCTCACACGAGCGTTCATTTTGCTCGAGATGGTTACACCCCAATCGAGTATCTAATTACTCCTTTGGGGTTTTCTTCTTTTAAAAGAAAATTTGTAGCCGAATTTGCTGTAAAAGGGACTTCCTTTCATACGTACATACAAAAAAATACCCTATAGACAGACGTTCCCAAACGCCCACTCTATAGGGTACACTTTTTTTCCCTTTAATGAATCGCTTTCTTCTTAAACTGCCCGCCACGTACATCGTGAATATTACCGACAGCCAAGAAGGCATTCTCGTCAACTTCTTCTACGATCAGCTTCAGCTTGGCTTCTTCTAATCGCGTAATGATGCAGAAAATTACTTTCTTGTCGTCTCCAGTATAGCCGCCCTCACCATTCAAATAGGTAACGCCACGGCCCAGACGAGCAACAATCGCATCTCCCAAATCCTTGTGATTGTCACTAATGATCCATACCGCTTTAGACTCCTGGAAGCCTTCGATGGTCAGATCGATCATTTTGAATGCAATGTAGTAGGCGATCAGCGAGTACATCGCGCGATCCCAACCGAATACAAATCCGGCACTGCTCAAAATGAATAAGTTCATGAACATAACGATCTCACCAACGGAGAACGGAGATTTCTTGTTAAGCAGTACAGCGACGATCTCTGTACCGTCCAGAGAGCCTCCATAACGAAGAACGAGTCCTACACCAATCCCGAGAAGTATGCCGCCAAAAACAGCTGCAAGCAGGGGATCATCCGTTAGCCCTTTGACAGGGTGAAGGAGTGTCGTTCCAATTGACATGATCGTAACCCCAAAGAGGGTCGAGAGTGCAAACGTTTTTCCGATTTGCTTGTACCCTATGATTAAGAAGGGCAAGTTAAGCACGAAAAGGAAAACGCCAAGAGGCAACCCAGATAGATGCGAGGTAATAATCGAGATACCTACGATTCCACCGTCGATAATATTGTTCGGTACGAGAAAAATCTCGAGTGCTACCGAAAACAGGGAAGCACCAATCAGGATACCGAAGACCCTCTTGAGCAATTTTCCAATGGGTAATTTCTGATGAGCCGATTTTGCAAGTGGTTGTTCCATCGTTCCTCTCCCCATTGTGAAATTTTTTACTTACTTAGCTATTATAGCATTCATTCTTATGCGATTACTGCATAATTACACTTTTTAGTAAAAATTATTCCATTCAGACTTGTTCAGACTCATTAATACGCTTGAAATCTCGTTCAGGCGTGAATGTTGAGTACAGCGAGTGTTCTGTATTGACTGGTTATACAGAAATTGCTATTTTCAAACTGTTAGGAAAATAGTTGGGGGGAAGCACAATGGGTTTCTTGAAAGCGGAGATAGAAGTATCATCATCTATAGAGCTGGTTTGGTGGGCATGGACACGAAAGGAACGGCTTGTTCAGTGGTTTGCGCCTGATGCAACGATTGAGCCGTATCTGGGTGGAGCGTACGAATTGTACTTCAATCCAACCAATCGCGACCAGATAGGGACGAAAGGGTGCATCATTACCCATTTTGAACCGAAGGAGCGCTTGGGCTTTACATGGAAGGGACCGGATGAATTTGCAGATACCATGAATCACGAGGATGCCTTGACTTACGTGCTTGTCACCTTGTCTGAAGCAGAGGGGAAAACGCAAGTATTGGTCGAGCATTTCGGTTGGAAAGAGGGAGAGGAGTGGGAAAAGGCTCGGGGCTGGCACGAAATGGCTTGGTCTCATGTTTTGGGGAGCCTGAAATCTGCACTTGAATCCGGCAAAGGAGATCTGTGCTGCTCTCCCCAGGCTGTTCATCAAGGGTAGAATTTGAGGATTTGTCCGTCATGGCGAGCTAATGTGATGATTACATATACAGACTATGAGAGACAATCAGATAATAGAAGTGATCTATGCACCTTCTCGTTTTGCTAGGAAAAGAGAAAACATGCGCTTCCAAGCGTCCCTTCCTTCGGGCGGGTATATGCCGCCTGTGGGTGCTATCATCTGCCTGATCGGAGTGAGCGTCATCTTGTGGGCGCCGCGCCACTAACTTTGGAGTGGAGGCTGAAATGAAAAGCTTCGAGGAATTGTACTGCGAAGAGGATTCAGCGATAGAAGAAATAAAAAAATGGCAGTCAGCATCAGACCGAAAGATTACCCTTCTGCCGTCTGAACAGGAGAAAGGGAAAAAACAGCTTGTTGATTTACAAGTAACAACGAGGTCAACTTTAGGTGCTGTTGCTTTCGAAACAGGTGGGATTCTGATTCACCAAGGATGGCTACGGATTCTAGGGTCCGGCCATCCTCATTTACCTCGTTCCATCACTTCTTGGAATCAGCAATGTGCCTTGAACGAGATGTTGTTGGTAGCAGACGATGTCATAGGAGGGTTCTTTGCGATTAATGGTGGAATGTTTCCGGATTCGATAGGCGGTATATGGTATTTCGCTCCGGACAGTCTTGCGTGGGAAGACCTTGAAATTGGCTATACCGACTTTTTGAACTGGGCAATGACGGGGGATATCCATACGTTTTATGCGACATTTTTCTGGAAGGATTGGGAGAAGGACGTTTCCAAGCTAAAAGGCGATGAAATGTTCGCGATCTATCCTTTTTTGTGGTCAAAAGAAGCGCGTGAATTAACGATGGAGGGGTGCTCAAAAAAGCCGGTTCCTGCATGGGAAATTTGGGAGATGAATCAGAAAGTTGTATAGAAGAAAAAAGAGCGGCCCACGAAGGACCGCTCTTTTGCTTTTATTGTTTGGTTGCTGCAACTTCAGCTTGCGCGCTATTATGATGATCCAAGTACTCGTCTGGACCGATAATTCCCGCAGCACGATCTTGTTTTTCCAGTTCAAGTGCTTTTGGAACGGAGAGCCAGTAAGCAAAAGCAATACCGATAATACCTGCACCCAATTTACCAATCATGACTGGCAAGATAATGTTTGGTTGGAAGTTAGCCGAGAAGGACAAGTGGTCACCCAGCAAGAAAGCTGAACAAACCCCGAAGGAAATGTTGATAACTTTGTCTTTCGGCGGCATGGAACGAATGAGACGGAACATCGCCAGGATGTTCGCGCTAGTCGCGAGCAAGCCTGCACTACCAGAAGGGCTCATGCCCAGCTTGTTACCCAATACTTCGAGCGGCTTCGCTGCATATTTACGCAGCATGTATACCATTGGGAACGCACCTGCGAGCATGATACCGATGTAACCAGCGGTCTCCAACGCACGGTATTGATCGGTTGGATCGGCGATGATCGGATCGAAGCCCCAAGCTCCGAAAATCTTCGTGAAGATGCCAGTAAAGTGTTGCACGATCGAGAATACGAGTACGAGCTTGATAGCTGCATCCATTGTCTTTCCGAAAATCATGAAGCCTTTAATCATCAAGTCTGGCAGGAAGCGCAGACCAGCAGCAATCGCTAATACGAAGAACAAAATTGGTGAAAGGTTCAACAGTACCTGACCGAAACCAATAGCAAAAGCATAAGTGGATTCAGCGTTTGTCGAGATTTCATTGCGAACCTCTGCATTTGTCAAAACAAGAATGGCACTGGAGATAAAAGCACCAATCGGAACTGTCAAAATACCGGACATTACGCCAAGCGCCATGTATTTATGGTCGCGCTTGTCCAACATAGCAAGACCCATTGGGATGGAGAACACGATTGTAGCACCGGCCATCAGACCGACGATCATCGCCATAATCCAACCTTCCGTGGAGGTTTTCAGGAGGTTTGCCAACTGATAGCCGCCCATGTCAGATGCGAGAATCGCAGTTGCCGCAATCGCAGGATCTGCTCCAATTTTGTTGAAGATGGGTGATACCGCTTTTTCTACGAACCAAGAGATATACGGGAGGGACGCCATAATACCGGCAGCAGGAACGAAGATGTAACCTGTTGAGTGAATCCCTTCCATGAACTCCTTACCGAGACCCTCATCGCTGTTGCGGATCGCGGCAATGGCACCAATTACTGCACATAACATGATGATGTAAATAATGACGCTTCCAATGTGCTCCATGGATATCCCACCTTTTTGCGGATGTAAACAATAAAAGCACTTAGGATCTCATGAATGAATGAGATATACCCTAAGCGCCTTTGCTTATTTCGTATGAACTTTTGTTTACAGGTAATGTCAATAACAACCAACTGGAACCGCTTTCATAGCTCGCTAAAAATAAACGAAAAAGGCAAGTCGCGTTTATTTCGTTGTGTACATTTTAAAACTTATGCTAGAAAGCGCCGTTGCTTTACTCTGCATTATAAAGTGATTATATGGGGAGGCATGGCTAATGTCAACTGCTCTTTAGGAACAAAGAACGAATTTTGTGAGGAAAAATAGCTGGAAAAAAAAGCCACCCTTGTTATTCGCAAGGGCAGCTTTATGTGTAATTTACAGTTTTGTTACGTTCTCAGCTTGTGGACCACGGTTGCCTTCAACCACGTTGAATTCAACGCGTTGGCCTTCTTCGAGGGTTTTGAAACCGTCGCCTTGGATTGCGCTGAAGTGAACGAATACATCGTTACCGCCTTCAACTGCGATGAAGCCATAACCTTTTTCTGCGTTGAACCATTTAACTGTACCTGTTTGCATGGGTGTTACCTCCAACAAAATAAAATGAATATGTAACTTTTATTTATATAAAATAAAATTCACACATTGCAAAAGGTTCAAACATAAGTGTAAACCCTTTACAATATGTGAACGCTTTAAATAAGAATCTTTTGTTTAAGCTAATACTATCACAGACGATAGAGGAAAGCAATCGCTCAATAAACGAAAGAACGGCCCGAGTAGGAAATCTCTGAGCCGTCCATTACGAACATGGAGCAAAATGTTACTTAGGAAAAGAACTTCACTCTCTCATCCAACGATTGGAATTGTTTTTCACCTGGTTGAGCGGTTGGTTTGCCAAAAGGCATTTGTGCTCTCAGTTTCCATGTGCTAGGGATCTTCCATGCTTGTTGGACTTCTTCATCGATGAGTGGATTGTAATGCTGCAAGGAAGCACCGAAGCCCTCGATTTCCAGCGCAGTCCACACAACATATTGAAGCATACCGGAAGATTGCTCGGACCAAATCGGGAAATTATCTTTGTACGCTGCGAATTGCTGCATGAGGTTTTCGACGACGCTCTGGTCTTCAAAGAAAAGAACAGTGCCGTAGCCGCTACCGAAGGCATTCATTTTTTCTTCCGTGGCCCCGAAATTTTCAGCGGGAACGATTTTACGCAAGGTTTCTTTGGTAATGTTCCATAGCTTATCGTGCTCCGCACCCAAGAGGACAACAACGCGAGCGCTTTGGGAGTTGAATGAGGATGGTGTATACTTTACTGCTTCCTGAACGATTTCTTTAATGCGCTCATCAGATACAACATTTTCTTTGCTGATCCCATAGTACGTTCTTCTGTCTTTTACAGCTGCAATAAAATCCTTACCCACTCTGCATTCCTCCTGCAACTTGTTTTTACACTAACATGATGCATTGAAAGGGAGAAGCTTATTCAATGTTTTGTTCCTTACATTTCGTAATTAAATATAAATTCATGTGCAACTACTGTCAACATTTGGGTATGCTGATAGCGATAAGTATACTTTTTTTCGGTTAAAATGGGATGATCAGGTTCGAGTTAGTAAGGAGGATATCATGATTACCAAAATGGCAACGGTAGCTGTTTACGTAGAAGATCAACAACACGCAAAAGTGTTCTGGACAGAAAAGGTTGGATTTGAAGTCAAGCAAGAGCACCCGATGGGACCAAACAGCAGTTGGCTGGAGGTAGGACCAGCAGGTGCCCAGACTGCTTTGGTACTCTATCCGAAAAGTATGATGAGCAACTGGCAGGAACAAAAAGCCTCGATCGTTTTTGAATGTACAGAAATTGAAAAGACGTACGAAACGATGCGCGCGAACGGTGTTGTTTTTCAAGGAGAACTGAACAAGATGCAGTGGGGGACCTATGCGACTTTTCAGGATGAAGATGGCAACAGCTATTTGCTAAAAGGATAAGCGTAGTGACGACCTCTGGCCAAATACGGCTAGAGGTTTTTTAACAGGAAGAATCAAACAATCGCGCGAACGAGGTAATACATATGCGTAGTTGGCAGACCGTCAGAAGTCGCATAGTGGTCAAAAATCGGCATAACACTCTCCATGTGTTGTTCGATGGTGGACGTGAGAATAGTGGGGCTTTGCCCGAAGCAACGCATGCGAATGACATCGAGCGGGGTCTGATAATACTCGGTGGCGATCACCGTCTGAATATCCACTCGCTGGAAAGCAGCTTGTCTGAGTCTCTCCTGCAGATTTTGTAGGATCGGAGTGTCTACTGGACGTGAACCAAATAAATGAGGAAACCATTCGAATAATTCGGCGGACAACTGATCGCTCGGATGTAATCCGATGAATGAGCCTCCTCTTTTGACGACGCGTGCTACATCTGGATAGGCGGAGGTAGGTCCCTTGCGATTGTAGGCGCAATCGAACGTATCGTCATGGAAAGGGAAGGTATATTTCGTATTGGTGACAACGAAGGAAACGTTTGCGGGTGTTTGTGTACGGGCCTTCTGCACAAAATTTTCTGTCACATCCAAGCCGACAATTTCTTTGGCAGAACGACTCCAGTGCAGTGTGAATGCGCCGTGCCCGCAGCCGATATCGAGAACGGATTGATTCGGAACCATGCGACTAATTTCTTCCATAAAAAGCGACTCGCCATTCGGTTCCGTAATGGTAGAGCGCCACGGGTATACGTATTCACCAGTCATTTCACCCAGCTGAGTGTACCAGGCCAAAGAATGGGGGGCGAGCCAGTCGGGATGGGTGTTCGGATTCGGTGGATGAAGCATAATCGGTCACCTCTTATCTAACGAAAATGCACAGCAGGTTCCATTGTAATAATTTTCCTGTCTTTTGACAAACTCTTTAAACGGCTTTACACGAACGAAAAGTAGCGATAACGTGGAAGAGGGAAAGCGGTTGAAAGGAGCCAGGGCAAATGATTTTGTCACAACAATATAGAAGCATTCTGATCGTGACCTCCGTTGACGCAGAACGGGATGCAGTGATGCGCGGTATTCAAGGGGATGAGCGTTTCACAGTTATCGCTGGGGGAGTAGGACCAGCAGCCGCCGCAGCGAGTACAGCCAGAGCGCTTGCTTGCGCGGACTACGATCTGGTCATTTGTGCAGGAATATGCGGCGGATTCGTGGGACAAGCAGAGATTGGGTCGCTCGTTGTCGCGACAGAGATTATTTGTGCGGATTTGGGGGCAGAAACGCCTGAGGGCTTTTGTAGTGTGGACGAGCTCGGATTTGGATCAGCTCGGGTAAGTGTCGATCAGGAGTTGGTCGAAAGGGCAACGGAAGCAATGAGGGCAGCAGGCTTGACCGCCAAAAAAGGCATTGTACTTACACTATCGACTGTGACGGGCACAGCGGAAACAGCGGCGGCTTTGGCACAGCGGATGCCAGACGCGCTAGCAGAAGCGATGGAGGGGTATGGCGTTGCGACTGCTGCCCAGGCTGCCAGACGACCTGTTCTGGAAATTCGCACGGTATCGAATGCAATTGGACCGCGGGATAAATCAGCTTGGCGGATAAAAGATGCGTTGGAATCTCTGGAAAAGGGAAGCTCTGTACTACGGGAGGTACTATCATGAAAATTGCGTTTTCACCATGTCCGAATGACACTTTTGTTTTTCATGCTTGGGCACATGATTTGATTCCGGGAGCGCCAAAGCTCGATATTATGTACGCAGATATCGATATTACGAATACACTTGCTGCACAGGGGGAAGGCCCTGAAGTAATGAAAATCTCCTATGCGGCATTGCCATGGGTGATGGACAACTACTCGTTGCTCCCTTGCGGCGGTGCACTGGGCAGAGGCTGCGGGCCACTCGTTTTGACCCAAGGAAATTCTGGTGAGAGTGCGAACGATCCAGCACGCCTGTCCAACAAAACTGTAGCAGTGCCGAGTGAGCGCTCCACAGCTTATTTACTGTTCCGGCTCTGGGCTGCACAAAATGTCCCAGGTGGTGTAGGGGAGATCGTCGTCATGCCGTTTCATGAGATTATGCCTGCTGTACGTGACGGCAAGATCGATGCGGGACTCGTGATCCACGAGGCGCGTTTCACGTATCAAAACTACGGGCTGTCTCTTATGACTGACTTGGGCAACTGGTGGGAGTCTGATACTAATTTGCCAATTCCGTTGGGGGCCATTATCGCGAAAAAATCAATGGACATCGAGGCTCTGACCAATTGGACGCGCTCCTCTGTGGAATATGCATGGGCGAATCCGACCGCATCACAAGAATATGTCATGTCCCATGCCCAAGAGCTGTCTCTGGAGGTAGCGCAAGCGCATATTAACTTGTACGTGAATGAGTTTACGAGAAATTTGGGTAACGATGGTTATGCAGCTGTTGAGGCGTTGCTCGGTCGTGCAGCCGAGGAAGGGCTTGTACCAGCATTTGATTTGTCGACATTACGGCGATAGCTGAATTAATAATGGGAGGGGGTAGCTTACAGGGCTGCCCCCTTTTCCTGTTCGAGTGAAGCGTTAGCCAGCGTAGATCAATCCACATGCCAGTCGTTTTCCGCTATTTCCTGCCGGTTGCGAATGGAAGTCATCAGGACTTTGATGGATGATCACGCTTTTGCCGACCACATCTGCTGCACTGATTTTGTTTGTGAAAAAAGTCATTCGTGCATAGCCGTCATTGGAAAACAGCACGGGGAAGTCGCCTACGTGGTTGCCATGTGGCTGATGCGTAGGGTTCCAGTGACTGCCTGCTGTGGTAAAGGGATCATTCGGATTTCCTACCGTACAGACGCCATGCTCATGCAAATGAAAACCAAATGGCCCGATTTGCGGTTGATTGCCAGCGGCTGGCTGGAAAGCGGGGAGACCGCTGACTTCCACGAACACATCGGTACCGTAGGGGACATCGGTAAACACAACATATCCATTCAGATTCGGCGCCAGTGGACCGCCTTGAATTTCGGCAAAAGATTGTCCTGTTCTCCGCCCATGCTGTGAGGACACAGCTCGTAAGTCATATTCATATGGGTATTCATAAGGTTGATATCCGTACATGTTACACCACCTTCGTTCATGATCCAGTTTGACATATCTTATGTAAGTAGTGGGCGCATGGTTACTGGGCTGCGTAGGAGAACATTGACGCTGATAATTATTTTCATCTACAATCAGGTGGAATTCCCCGGCATGGGCAAAAGGGTGGGCAAAACGTGAAAAGAGTGCTGCTAATAGAAGATGAGATCAATATGGCCCGATTTATTGAGCTGGAGCTGCGCTACGAATCGTTTGCGATTACAGTCGCGCATGATGGACATAAAGGACTCGAGCTCGCTTTACAGGAAGAATGGGATGTCATATTATTGGACGTCATGCTTCCGGGGCTTGATGGTATTGCGGTTTGTCAAAAAATTCGTAGCGTGAAAAAAACGCCGATTATTATGCTGACAGCAAGAGACAGTATTACGGACCGTGTCTCAGGCTTGGACAGTGGGGCCGATGATTATATTCCGAAGCCATTCGCGATCGAGGAGTTGTTGGCACGCATACGCGTTGTGTTTCGCCGTCAGGAAGAGCAGGAGAATGTCCCCCGAACCATGCTCGCGCACCGAGGGCTGGTAGTCCAAATGGAGGGACGTATCGTCACCAAAAATAATCAACCTGTTGAGTTGACCAAAAGAGAGTATGACTTGCTCGTGACGTTCATGAAAAACATCAATCGAGTCCTGCCTCGCGAGGTGCTACTCGATACCGTGTGGGGATTCGAGGCGGCTGTCGAGACCAATGTTGTCGATGTGTACGTTCGGTATTTGCGCAATAAAATCGATTCTCCCAATGAGGACAGCTTTATCTCGACTGTACGTGGGATTGGCTATGTGATGCGAAAATGAGCGGACCATCGAGATTCTTAAAGCTCCCGATCAAATGGAAGCTGACACTCTGGTCGTCACTTCTGCTTTTTCTCGTATTCATTGGCTATAATAGCTTCCAATATTTTTTTGTAGAGAAGTGGATGTTTAATCAGGAACAACAGGTTGTGCAACAGACGATGCGAGAGTTCCTCAACTACACGCTGGAAAAAGAGCAATCTTTTGAGGGGGAGGACCTCACAGAGCTACGCAGCTTCCTGGAGAAAATCAATCAACGAAACCAGATGATTCGCATTCTGGACGAAGAGGGTAAACCGATTGTCGTTGTCTCGGAAAACTTTCAAGATATCACACTGCCACCGCTTCCGCCTGTTCAGTCGATTCGCACCCAGACCCAAGAAGTGCGTGGTGACTTGTTGATCATGAGCAGTCCTCTTACGATCTTTCAATTTAACGGGACAGTCATGATTCTGAAGAATATGAAAGAGTTTGAGCAATTGAGTGGTGCGCTCTTTCAGGTCATGGCAATTGGGTGCTTGACCGCTGTGATCATAAGCGGTCTCGGTGGCAGATTGCTCGCGCGGCAGTTGCTTAGGCCTCTGCAATCGATGAATGAAACGATGAGCAACGTCCGGCAAAAAGGATTCCATGAACGCGTGCAGTTTCACGATAATCAGGATGAGATTGCGACCTTGATGAAAATGTTCAATAAAATGATGGATCAGGTGGAGCGGTCCTTTTTGCAGCAGAGACAATTCGTCGAAGATGCCTCACATGAGCTGCGGACGCCAATCGCGATTATCGAAGGGCATCTGGGAATGCTGCGGCGTTGGGGAAAAAATGATCCAGCTGTTTTGGAGGAATCCTTGCAGACTTCGATTCAAGAGCTCGCCAGACTAAAAGGACTGGTGCAGGAGCTGCTCGTTTTGACGAGAGCTGAGCATGTGGAGATCGAAGAGGATGTCGCGCTCCATAATCCGGATCAGGCTGTCTGTCACATGATCAAGAAATTCGCCACGATTCAGCCGACATTTACGATCGAGCAAGAACTAGGGTCTTTGGCTGGAAAAATCCTTGCCATATCAGAAGAACATCTGGAGCAAGTGCTACTGATCCTTTTGGATAATGCGGTCAAGTATTCCGGGGAGAGCAGGAGAATCTGCGTGAGGGCCATGGTGCAAGAAAATGTAGCCTGTATGGAAATCATAGATGAAGGAATCGGCATACCTGAGCAGGATTTGCCGTATGTCTTGGATCGATTGTATCGGGTAGACAAAGCCAGAAACAGCGGGGAGAGCGGATATGGACTGGGGCTTGCCATCGCCAAACGATTGCTTGCGCGTTACAACGGCAGCATAACAATTCAGAGTGTGGAGCAGAAAGGGACGACTGTGACTGTTTTTGTGCCGCTTCGTCAGTGAATTTCAACCGATCCACATCTCACTAAAAATAATTGGGGATGTTTTTTTATTTTCACAGCATTTTCTCATTTTTGTTCGTTACAATAAGCCTTGTCAATTGGCAATGATATTCATTATCAATAATCACTGCGATAGAGAGGGAGAATCAAAATGAGAAAAAAATCGATGCTGGCGGTCATGCTGAGTACGATGCTGACGTTGCCTTTACTTGCTGCATGCGGAAACGGTGCGAATACTGCCCAACCGCAAACAGAAGCGCCAAAGGCACAGGAGCCGGCTGCCACAGAGCAAGTCGTGAACGTATTTACTGCGCGCCATTACGATATTGATAGCAAATTGTTCGCAGAATTCACGAAGCAAACAGGCATCAAGGTAAACGAAGTGAAGGGTACAGCAGAAGAGCTGGTTGAGCGCTTGAAGCGTGAAGGAGAGAGCTCCGAAGCGGATTTGTTCATCACGGTTGACGGTGGTGTTCTGAACTACGCGAAGCAAAATGGCGTTCTGCAACCGATTCAATCTGCTGAAGTAGAGAAAAACGTACCGAAAGAACTGCGTGATCCTGACAACCAATGGATCGGTATGGCTACCCGTGCACGTGTAATCGTGTATGCGAAGGATCGCGTGAAGCCAGAGCAGTTGTCTACGTATGAAGATTTGGCTACGGATAAATGGAAGGGCAAAGTATTGGTACGCTCTTCTTCCAACCTGTACAACCAGTCCCTCGTTGCTTCTTTTATTGAGCTGAATGGCGAGCAGGCTGCATTGGATTGGGCAAAGGGTCTGGTAAACAATTTCGCGCGCAAGCCTGAGGGTGGAGACCGTGATCAGGCAAAAGCTGTCGTTGCAAAAGTCGGTGACGTTGCGATCATGAACACCTACTATGTTGGACAAATGCTTAACTCCAAAGATGCAGAGGAAGTAAAAGTCGCGCAAAACATCGGCGTTTTCTTCCCGAACCAAGAAACGACAGGTACACACTTGAACATCAGCGGTATTGGTTTGACCAAGCACGCGAAAAACAAGGACAATGCCGTGAAATTGATTGAGTTCGTCACAGGTAAAGAGGCTCAAACGATGCTGACAAACGGAAGCTACGAGTTCCCTGTTAATGCAGAGGCTGACAAGCCTGCTCTTTTGAAAGAGTGGGGAGAATTCAAAACGCAAAAGCTCGACTTTGCTAAGCTCGGCGAGTATAACAAAAAAGCGGTAGAACTGCTGAATCAAGCAGGTTGGAAATAAGCATGACGGGAGCACTTTTGCGTAGAAGCCTGAGACGAAAACTGAACGGGTGGGTAACGCTGAGCGTGATAGGGGCCATTTTGGCCCTTCTCCCGTCTCTTTATATTTTTTTCGGACTCTTTCAAAAACAAAATGAAAACTGGCAGCATATCCAAGAGTACATGCTACTGGATTACGCGCTGCAATCGTTATGGCTCGTGCTCGGTACCGGAGCCTGTACGATCATCGTAGGTGTGACCTTGGCCTGGTTGGTAGCTGCCTACGATTTTCCATTGCGTCGCTTTTTTTCATTTGCTTTCGTGCTGCCGCTAGCAATTCCTCCGTATATCGCAGCATACACGTACGGCTCCATGCTCAGCTACACGGGGAGCATTCAGACGATTTTACGTGAAACATTCGGGCTGACGCTTGATCAACGCTACTTTGACATTATGTCGATGAAGGGCGCTATTTTTATTTTTACTCTGTTTTTGTTCCCGTACGTCTATTTGATTACGAAAACCTTTCTTGAAAAACAGAGTGCTGTGTTCATTGAAAATGCCAGATTGCTCGGAAAAAACCAAACGCATATCTTTTTTCGCATCGTCCTGCCTATGTCGCAGGCAGCTATTGTGGGTGGCGCGAGTCTTGTAGCATTTGAAGTGCTCAATGATTTTGGGGTGACGAAGCATTTTGGGATTCAGTCTTTTACAGCGGCGATTTTCAAGACGTGGTTTGGCATGTATGACGTAGAATCGGCCATCCGTTTGTCCGCCTGGCTCATGACGTTGATTATCGGGATCTTTATCGTCGAACGTCTCGTGCGTAAAAGAAAAAAATTCAGCTCGCCTACGAACAGGAGCACGCCGCTCACACGCAGAAAATTGCGCGGAATCCCGATGTACGCTGCCGTAATCTTCGGATTGGTTATTGTTTCGTTTTCATTTGTGATCCCTGTTGGGCAGTTGATTGTCTGGGCGACGTGGACGTATGGGGAAGTGTTGAACGAGACCTTCTGGAAGCTCTTGAGCAATACGCTATTCATCTCCTGTATCTCAATCACCATCTTGATGCTACTCGCGGTAATCGTAACGAATGTCATCCGATTCTCCCGAGGCTCGATATTCGCGGTGGCACTGACGCGTTTGATTTCCATGGGCTATTCCATTCCGGGAGCAGTCTTGTCCATCGGTGTGATGGCGGTGGTGATGTCCGTAGATAAAGAACTGAGTTCCTTCTATAGCTGGCTGGGTTTGGGTGCAAACAAGCTGGTACTCAGCATGTCCTTGTTCATGCTGACGTTTGCCTACATCATCCGCTTCCTTGCAGTCGGATTCAATGCAGTCGAAGCGGGGTTTGAGAAGACGGGAAACCGCTATTCAGAAGCGGCACGTATGCTCGGGATGAGCATGACACGAACCTTTTTCAAGGTGGATTTGCCATTAATCAAAGGGGCTGTGCTCACTGGTTTTATTCTGGTGTTCATGGAAATCGTGAAGGAATTGCCGCTTACCTTGCTCCTTCGTCCCTATAACTTCGAGACGCTGGCAACAAAGGCGTATCAATATGCAAGCGATGAACAAATTCATCAGGCCGCGATTCCTTCGCTCTGTATCATTGCAGTGGGGATCGTCTCCGTTATTTTCTATCACTGGTTAGGAGAGAGACAGGCAAAATGACTTTTTTTGAAGTGAAAAACCTGACGTTTGGTTATGCAAGCGGGAACGGTAGCGTCATCCGGGATTTTTCCTTACAGATGGAGCAGGGGGAAGTTGTCGGGCTGCTCGGGAATAGTGGTTGTGGAAAAAGTACATTGCTTCGCTTGATAGCCGGACTGGAGTCCCCGAAGAGCGGGCGCATCCAGATCGATGGGAAAGTGTTGGTCGATCAGGGGCAGTTTGTGGAGCCTGAGCAACGCGGGATCGGCATGATTTTTCAGGATTATGCGCTGTTTCCGCATTTGACTGTCGAGCAAAACATCTTGTTCGGTCTGCATCGCTTATCTAAAGCAGAGCGTCTGGTTCGTTTGAAAGAGATGTTGGCGCTTGTACAGCTCGAAGGCTACGGCAAGCGATATCCACATGAGCTGAGCGGGGGACAGCAGCAGCGTGTCGCATTTGCGCGTGCGCTGGCACCTAGACCGGCTATCTTGTTGATGGATGAGCCGTTCAGTAATCTGGATGCCGAGTTGAAAACGAAAATACGCGATGACTTGAAGCGAATGCTGCGAGCTGCCAAGATGACTTCGATCCTGGTCACGCATGACAAAGCAGATGCGGAAACAATATGTGATCGCATCATTCGCATGACTCGCTAAGGGCAAAGTGCAGCTTTCAGCCTCCAAAGTGCATAGTCGTACCGTGTGTTGTTGTATAATGTGCATACGACGAATTTTGCAGTGTGCGGTCTGCTGTCTTTTGGTCAGCACCGTTCAAATAGAGGAGGATGGAACATGAAAATTGAAATCTGGTCTGATTTTGCCTGCCCGTTTTGCTATATCGGAAAGCGCCGTCTGGAAGGAGCGCTGTCTCAATTTCCGCATAAGGATCAAGTAGAGGTCGTATATCGCAGCTTCCAGCTCGACCCGCAGATGGAACGCGATACTGATATGGACATGCATGAAGTACTGGCAGCCAAGTATAGCATTCCGCTCGCACAGGCCAAGGGGATGAATGACCAAGTAACCCAAATGGCAAAAGGCGTCGGTCTCGACTATCATTTTGACACGATGATTCCGACCAATACATTCGATGCGCATCGCTTGACGCACTTTGCTCATGCCCATGGAAAAATGAAGGAAATGAAGGAGCGTATGCTGAAGGCGTACTTTACGGAATCGCTCCATCTCGGTGACCACGAGGTGCTGGCACAGCTTGCTTCTGAGGTAGGTCTGGACAAGGAAGCGACGCTCGCCATGCTGGCAGGCGACGACTACAGAGAACAAGTACAAGAGGACAAACAAAGAGGCAACGATTTGGGTGTCACAGGTGTACCGTTCTTTGTCATTAATAACAAATATGCAGTCTCTGGCGCGCAGCCAGGAGAAGTCTTTTTAGGCGCATTGAATCAGGTATGGGAAGAAGAAAGCGCCGCTCCTGCTCTGAAATTCGTGCAGAACGACGAGAAAAAAGACGAGCAATCCGGCGACAATTGCGTGGACGGCTCCTGCAAAATATAAGCGACACGAAAACCTAAGTGAAGTGGCTAGCTATCAAAGGACAGGTACCCCTTACCAGTAAAATCTCAAAAGCCGATCCTCCTGAATGAAGGGGAATCGGCTTTTCTCATGAAAAGTTGCTTTGAGAAGTAATAGAGGGAAAGAGTTGTTGCTCATCCAGTTCAACAGCAGTGCTGATTTCGATGAAAGGGAGCTGTTTTACTGGGTATCCAGCAACTTGTAGGACGGAGCATCGCTCAGACAGTATTTTTGGGCACCCGACAAATTTACGATCCCCTGAAATCACTGAATAACGAGAGTAGTTCCTGTTACTGTGAACTGTTTACCAATAGAATTAGCAAATCGAGATGAAGCAGCGCTAACGCTTCCAATTTGCTTGCCAGAGCTGAAGTCATGACTTCCTTGGAGAGTAATATTCTCGAGACCATAAAAGAAAAGTGTCAATGTGAGCATTGCCGTATTCTGCGCTTCAGTTCCCTGATGCACGGTGCGCTTCGTACTCGCGTAATTGGCTATATGGTTATTTCCCTCAAATACTTTACCACCTTCATATTGCCACCCACCAGCAGAGTCATCCACATTTGTCAGACTGAGTCGAGTTAATGTGAAGTTCATGTTAGGTACCTCCCGTAGTAGTCTAGTGCCTTGTTTCTACTGGTCATCATATGCCCTGGCAGCCCAAAGTTGTCGGCATAACACGCCTATTTCCATGTGATTCATTATTTGGTGTTATATGGATTATATAAAATCCTCCCCATCGATTAAAGAACACGCAACGAACCTCCATGAAAAGACGCTTCATGGAGGTTTTGTTTCTTTACTGACGTGCAAGCTGTTTCTGTAGTGCAAGCGCGAGCTCCAAAGACTCGACAGCATGATCAACATCGATGATCGATTGTGTATGATCCGCAAAGCATCGAATGGCATGACGTAAGCTATCTTCATACGGATTGACGGGTTGGAGAACGAGCTCATTCTTGCCTGAGGATGTGTATTCCCATAAGAAAGATTCCGTTTGACCATGGCTGTCAGCTTCCTGAAAGACGAGCTTTGCTTTCTCAAAGTACGCCTCGTAACCGACAGTGAATGGGTACGAGATCGGCATCTGCGAGGAGGCGACTATTTCAGCATGCGTATCAGGGTAATGAAAGTGCGAGTGGACGATGGACTGTTTTTTACACGATGATTCTACCCCCCATGCGCTCATACTGGCGTTGCGACCGAACAGCCACGTGACGAAGTCCAGCTCGTGGATCATCAGATTGGTTGTAATGGAGGACAAGCCTAGATCCCCCCATAAAGGAGCTGTTTCTCTTTTGAGCGAGAGGGAGAGGAGCTGTCCGTACTTGTTTTCTGTCTGAGCGTTGCGAAGGTAGGCATACGCCGGGTCAAATTTGATAAACTGATTCACCAACAGCTTTTTCCCTGAGCGGTCCCTTGCGTGCTTCATGGCTTGTGCATCGTCTAGCGTATAACAAACCGGTGTTTCGCAGAATACATGCTTTCCGTTTTCGAGTGCTTCTACTGCGAATTGCCGATGCAGCTGCGAAGGTAAGCAAATGTCCACGACATCGATAGTAGGATCGCGCATGATCTCGTCAATATGCACTGTAATCTCCACTTGCAGCTCTTCCTGTAGCTTTTGCAGCTTCGATTCATTTCGACCGAAAACTACCACTCTATCCACACCATCCATTTTTTTCAACAGATGTGCATGGTACGCACCAAAGCCGGTTCCTAATACAGCGATATTCATCCTGCATCCCTCCCATAATGATAGCTCTATGATATCTTTGTATTGTTGACAGCATCGTGTCATCAATTTGGCCGCGTTGAAAAATAGAGTGGTCGTTTTGTCGTGGAGGTTGGAGATGAGACTGCATCGATTGATTGCGATTTTGCTGCTGATCGAATCAAGAGGAAAAATGAAAGCAAAAGAACTCGCTATAGCGCTGGAGACGTCTGTTCGCTCGATTTATCGAGATATTGACGCACTGTCCCAAGCAGGGATTCCGATCGCGGCAACCTCGGGGCCAGGTGGTGGAATTTACTTGATGGAAGGATATACGGTCAATCTGAAGCAGCTGTACGTCGATGATGTTGTGCACTTGTATTTGACCGGGATGGGGATTCATGTCGGACAGGATACCGAGACTGGACACAAATTAACGTCTGCTTTGCTCAAATTGGAAAAGACGTTGCCACAGACTTATCGGCCAGATATTGAGAAAGCGAAGAAGCGTTTCTATTTCGATGAGACGCCGTGGTGGGAAGAGAGAGTAGCCATACCGAGTCTGGAGGTTTTGCGGGCAGCGGTTTGGCGATCAAGCAAAGTCGTCATTGCCTATCGCAAAATGGATGGGAGCAGCTCGTCACGCACGGTATGTCCCTACGGTCTCGTCGTGAAAAAAACGGAGTGGTATCTCGTTGCTTACTGTGAAAACGCGCAGGAGGTTCGAACATTCAAGTGCGAGCGGATTCCTTCTGTTCATGTACAGGAGGAGACATTCGAGATTCCAGAGAGCTTTTCGTTGGCAGGCTATTGGACGAATCAGGAGGCGGCGTTCAAGCAGGCTTGTCGTGGAGTCGAATATTTTCCTGTAGTGATCAGGTTGCATGCTGAAAAGCTGGCAGTGCGAGAGAGGCTGGAGGTGATCTCCGCTGTGCAGCAGGGAGAGTACGAGCAATTGACGGTTAATTTGTACAGCTATGAAAGAGCATGTCGCGATATTTTGGATAGGATCGGACATATGGAGGTAGTGGAGCCAGCGGAATTAAGAGCTTTTGCAAAAGAGAGACTGCGAGAATGGATGGCACTCTATACGTAGCATACGCCAAAAGGCTTCGCACCAAGTCGATGCGAAGCCTTTAGCGGGAAGGCATGGGATAACTCGCATGCACATGCTGTTTGAAGCTTTCATAGTCCGAGGCATGTATATGAGAGTCGTGGTCGCTTATACAGACATGCTTCATGCAAAGGCGCTGAGCGAACCGATTGCCTGCTTCTGTGATATTATCCATGATGATCGATTGGATGCGGCAGCCACTTTGCTCAACATGAGCCAGCACATCGAGATAATGATGCAGCATCATGCGCAAGGCAGGGCTTTTCCGATAAGATTGATCGACAACGACACAGGACAGAAAATAATAGACTTGCTCGGGAGAAGTAGTTAAATCTTCGATATCCGCAGTCGTCATCAGGCTGTCTTTAAACGTCCCTTGCGCGATTTGCAGGTAGATATGCGGCTTGACGGGAAGTAGGTTCATAAAAGCGATGATGCGCTCATTCTCTTCGATCGCAACGACCGAATCGGGACGAAACAAATACCAATTGTAGCTCTCTTCATAAGGTGTAATAAATTCAGCATCATAATATTGAAGCTCGAGTTGTTCCATTTGTCTAAAATGCTCAAGGTGCAAATGCTCCATGATCTTCATAAGTAAATCTCCTTCCTTACGCAAAGCGGCTTTGTCGGAGAGCTTCGGCTCGCTGTACGCTTTCTTTGGTCCAAGGTGGTGTCTTGCGATGATCTGTGCGCCATTACTTTGAGGGGTGTTATTCCGTCTTACTAGGCGACAGCTCGCAAATATAGTGTATAAATCTCTGAGTTTCCTTTGCCCGCTTAATTCTGTTCGAAAATAAAGATGGTTCGTTTGATTGGTATCGTATTCGCAAGGATTCTTTCAGTAAAAGATGCCATTCACTGGGAAGTTCTTGCAAAGCCTGTTCTACGGCTTTTCTCTTCGGAATAATGCTCTCATGGATGAGCGCGTAATAGATGCGGCATAAGGTGAAAACGGCGAATTCTACCCACTCATCGAGCATGAATTTCACCATGCTTTTTCCTTTCGGCGACCAATAATCATGTACATTGTATTTCATCGTTTCCCCGACATCAAACCACTGGGTAGGGATGTGTAATGCTTCAACACTTTTCCCCATAACGGCAATGCCCTGTTGCTTGAGGATCCACCACGTCACATGATTGACATCATAGTGGCCAGATGATTTGAATGTCCCACTGTCAACATAAGGATAAGGCTCCAGGAATGGATTGGTTTTTCCGATGTCATCCAGCTTGATATACATGCCATCCATTCTTTTGGCTAATGGGTTGGCGTTTTGGAGAGCATGATGAATGTTTTTGAGCGTTTCTATTTCTGTATTCGTTAACCCTCTATGTAAAAGTGTTACAAAATCAATATCGCTGTTATCTTCCTCGAAGCCTGACAGCGCAATAGAACCATACAAATACACACCGGAGATGACTTCAGGCAGTTCTAACATGAGTCGTTGCGTGTAGTCGTGTAAGAAAAGTCTAACACTTTCTGGGATTCTCGTGTCCATAAGGTAACTCCTTCTCCTCAACTTTTTCGAAGACACCTGTGAAATTGATCATTTCCATAATTTTCATACCTACAGTAAATGAGGTAAAGTTTACTTGGTTTTTGATTTTCTCGCAAGATGAATTCCTCCTGATCGTTCACCAGCAAATAAGCATTCGATCTACGTAAATCGGTTCGATTCCAGATTAATAAAGAAGAGGTCCGGTACTATACAGAATTGAAATAAGAAAGACGGAAAGAGGGAGCGCTAAAGGGGCTTCCCTCTTTTGCTATTACACTGAAGGATGCTTAGCACTCCTCTTGCAAGAATTACAAAGATAAGGTAAATGTTGGGTGTATCTCATGCCGATACAATAGAGAGGACCCAGCGTCTAAATGATGAGAAGGTGAGGATTTACGATGAATTTTTTCAAGAAGCTATTCGGCGGTACGAACAACGGAGAAAAGTCAAAGGACGGCACTACGATTTACACATATAACGAACAAGCTGATTATGAACCCCCAGCTCCCATGGAATATGTAGAAGAAATTGTTGCCCACTTTGAAACGGTATTTGCGGGAAGAGAAAGCAGTGTTTTTCACGAAATTATTTCCGATATGATACATATTGATGTGAATGTAATGAGTCCTACAGAAGAAGAACCATTTTGGGTTCTGTATACGACTGGGATGAGTGATTTACCGATGACGATCCCGGATGAAATACAGGAGCAGATGGAAGAGAATTTCGATCGAGCAGAAATGATGATATTTTTGCCGGCTTCCTGGGAGCTGACACAAGAATCGCTACAGGATGAAAACAACTACTGGCCGATCAGGCTGATAAAGCAAATGGCTCGTTTTCCTCACCAGTACAATACCTGGTTGGGATACGGACATACGATACCGAATTATGAGGACTATGAACCGTATGCGGATGGCACGGGCTTAAATGGAGTCGTTCTGTTTCAGCTATCCGAAGAAATCAGCGTCATTCCCACCAAGGATGGGAACAAGGTTCATGCCTATTTCTTGATTCCTTTGTATAAAGAAGAGATGGAATATAAATTGGAGCATGGCTTAGATGCGCTGTTGGATAAATTGTTTGAGCTGGACGATGATGCGCTGATTTTGAATCCGAATAGAAGAAACACCTGCAAGTAAAAATAGACGAATTCCCCACCCCTTTTAGCTAAAGGGGTTTTCTTGTAAGATGTTAGAATAATCGCGCAACAAATTCAATTGGAGGCAAACGATGATTCATTTTCGAGTCGCAACAGCAAAAGATCTGAATAGAATTGTGCAAATGCTTGCGGATGATGAATTAGGTAAGACGAGAGAGCGTTACGAAACCCCGCTACCCGAAAGCTACATAAAAGCGTTTGAATCCATTGATGCAGACCCCAATAATGAATTGATTGTGGCGTGCCGTGATGAGGACATTATTGGTGTGCTACAGATTACGTTTACTCCTTATCTGACACATCAAGGTAGCTGGAGAGCGACGATTGAGGGGGTTCGGACTGCATCTACGGAAAGGGGTCAAGGAGTTGGGAGCAAGTTAATCGAATGGGCGATTGCACGGGCCAAAGAGAGAGGCTGCCATCTTTTTCAGCTAACGACAGATAAACAACGAGAAGATGCGTTGCGCTTTTATGAACGATTAGGTTTTAAAGCGACGCATGAGGGGCTGAAAATGAAGCTGTCGATCGACTAACGAAGTACGCTGGAAAAGGAAAACGGGTTCCATATACGAATATAGAACCCGTTGCTCCTTATTCGATTTCAATTCGATTAATATCACCAACATCCAAATTACCAAGTTGTATGGAGAAACTTGGTTTCCCTGGATTTCTCAAAATATAGCCGCCCCAGTCCCGGCCGCCGTAAGCTGTATACCCAGAGATATCAATGCCAAAAATGTCTTGAATAAGTGGCTTGGTTACAGGAATGACCTCATTTAGTGTTTTGATTTTATAGTTATCTGTTCCATGGCTCACTTCATACACTTGACCTGTATTTGCTCCGATCATTACCTCATATTTCTTTTGTTTATTAATGAGCAACCATTTCTCTTCACTTTCGTCTGAACGTTTTTGGGCTTGGGTAAAGGAAAGATTTTTTTCATTGGATAAACGCATCAAGGCTGTTTGCGCGATGGAGATGATTTTTTGATCGACGTCTTCTAGGTTGTAATTCAATGTGAAACCAGACACTTTATTTGTTGGGAAATCGACACTGACGTACTGTTTGTCTTCTGTCCAAAAGGAAAAATACGCCTGATTCTCACTTTTGAAAAAACCGGTACTTTGGAAGGTAACCTGTTGTTTCGTATCCTTAAATGCTTCTCGTGCAGTCTCTACATATTTATGATAGGGCTTTGGTAATTCGTTGATCGCAAACTTCGCGAAAACGGTAAGAACCTCTGTGGTACCAGGCTTAAAAGTTACGATAGCTTCTCTGGATTCTTGATCCTTTGCCTGTACATTATAGGAGTCTGCGTCTTTCTCAATCTCTCTAAATGGGAAGGTCTTTTGAATGCCACTCGCATCTTGTATGGCTTTTTGAGCAGCAGCAAAATACGTTTGTTCTTCAGGAGTCAAGGCTGCTGCACTGCTCGTTGATTCTGCTGGTGCAGAAAATGGTTTCATCCAGAAAAAACCGAGCAACAGGCCGCAGGTGATCAGTCCTTTTGCCATCCATCCATAGTACATTCTTCGTTTGTTCACTTTTTGAAGTCTATCTCCTTCTTCTCGTACACCCTTTAATATTGCTTGGCTTCGTTCTCGGGAAAGGATTTGCTCGGGGAATTGATTCAATTCTTCCAGAATGATCTGTTCATCACATAATGGCATCGTTCATCACCTCCGCAATCGAAACATGCATTTTGTTTTGAATCGCTTTTATTGCTCTGTGCAAAGTAAGATTGACCTTGGCTTCCGTCCATCCCAAAACCTCCGCAGTCTCCTTGCTCGATAATCCCTTGATCCCTCTGAGTACAACACGTCCCGATAAGAAACCTTTAACTGATTGATCATTTCAAAGAGCAGACGCTTGTTTTCACTTAACATCAGCGACTCTTCCGGTGTTTTGTCGTGCGAAACGAGATGCTGCAAGAAGATATCCGGTAACCAGCTGATTAGCTTTGTCTTGCGTTTTTCATCAATTGCTACGTTTCGTGCTATGGCAAACAGCCACGTTTTGGGATTCTCAACCTCTGTTCCCTGCATAGCTTTGAGGGCACGAATAAAGGTCTCTTGAACAAGATCGTCGATATCGGTTCGTCCCGTGTAATAGACGAGAAAGCGATATACATCCTGGCTGTATGAGTGAAACCATTGCTCAATTCGTGCGCCAGTATGATCCTCCACTAGTGTTCCACCTCCTTGTCACTGTATAGACGGAGTAGCTGCTGACAATCTTTCACTTTCATGAAAAAAATGAGACACCCTGGATAATCAGTCAGGTGTCTTTGTTCTCTCGTATAGATCTAGTAGGCGGGGAAGATCAGTTTGGCTCGTGTCCCTTTACCCGGTTCAGAGGAAAAGCTCAGTTCTGCCCCATGGCAATCAGCAATCTGTTTGCAAAGCGTCAAGCCTAATCCCGCCCCGCCGCCATTTCGAGTGCGGGAGGGATCTACGCGATAGAATGCCTCTGTTATGTGGACGAGATGTTCTGCTGACATTCCTTTTCCATTATCTTGGACCATTATTCCTTTTTGTCCATGATCCAGAAAAGCAGCCATCTTGATTTGTCCACCAGTACCACAAGCCTTCAACGCGTTATCTACGAAATTGACGAGCAATATATGCATGAAATCAGGATCACACTCCAACGAATCAAAGTGACATTCCGAAGTAATCCGAACGTTTTGTTCTGCTGCCATCAGAGACAGAGCTTGCTCGACGCCAAGAAACAGCTGCTTTATTTGTACAGTCGTTCGCTCGATCTTGTTTTCACGAAGGGTTGCCAAATCCAGTAAACGATACGCAATCTGTTGAAGTCTGCGGCTTTCCGACATGATGTAGGTTGTGGCAAATAGCTTGTCGTCTTCTGTGCGAGCCACCTTTTGTATGTATTCTGCATAGCCGTAAATAGTCGTGAGCGGTGTGCGGAGCTCATGTGCAAAGTTATCGATAAATTGCTGCTTCTGCTGCGCGGCTGTCCCTAATTGCTGAATTTGATTCTGAATTTCCTTTGCCATATGATTAAAGCTTTGCGCCATTTCGGTCAGCTCGTCTTGTCCAGACACAGGAAGCCGGGTATCATACGCACCAGCCGCGATTTGACGGGATGTTTGTGAAATTTGCGAGAGTGGTCTAAATAGTTTAGACAGCAATATATGAAGACCAAAAGCAAACAAAGCAGAAACCATCAAGCCCGCGAAAAACAGCATGTTTTTCATTTGCCTCCAGGCAGCAATTCCATCTGTTATGTCGTATTGGTAAACCATTGTATATAAATCATAGGGAGAAGGCAGCTTTCCTGAAACGAGGACCGAGGCGCGGTCGCCTGATTCTTGCATAGAAACGAGTCTGCTGCCGTCTCCCGGCAGCTCAGGAGACCCGTTTGGGACCGATAAGACAGACGAATTTGAATAGATCAGTTCCTTGTCTTTAAAAAGTACCAATGTCACGTTTTGATCCCCGGCAAGATAGCTGTAAGGCTGGAGCAGAGATGGGATGGAGCTGTCGATATCCGTTCCGCGGCCTTCTACCGCATGAAAATCTTGGAGGAGCGCGGAGGTGATGAAATAATGCTCACCCAAGCTTCTTTCTTGTGCACGATGGATTGTGTCTTTGAAGGTCGTGATCGATATAATGACGATCCCTAGGTTGAATGAAAACAAAAAAAGGGCAAGGGTTGTTAAAAAGGTCCGGTATTTCATAGATTTCCTTTCGTTTCACCTCTGGTTTCATGAGAGAGTTCGCAACTCATGGGAAAAAGCCGCCAGCACGGTGTGGCGGCTGAAAAGGCTCCCTTATTTTTTGGGCTCGGCGATCTCAGGATAGGATACTTTTGCGTTGGGGTGGTCCTTGTGCTTCTCTTTAGCATAATAGGTGGCGCCGATGAACTCTTTATCTCTGCGCGCTATATACACAGTGGCGATTTCACCGTTCTCGCCTGTGATCTCCATCGATATGATGGGGTCATTGTTCTCGACCATGCTTTGGATTTTGTATACAGCGGACTTGACTGGACCGTGGACAATATTGAACTTTTCTGCTGCCTTTTTGGCTAGGTCCACATACTCCTGCGGATTTTTCGCAAGTTCCTCATCATAGGTCTCTTTTTCTATGAACGTTCTCTCACGGAAGATGTTGAAAAGTTCTCCGGTAACAGCGTCGATCATGAAGTAATAATTGAGCTTGTCATTGATTTTTACTTCACCGTACCACTGTGCGCGAGGAAGGTCTTCACGTGGCTGTTGGTATCTCATTTCTACCACCTTCCCTTCTAGGCTCAGGGCATACATCCCCCAAAGGGCTTTCGCTCCGATTTCCGCCGCCGCTTCTTTTGTAAGGTCTTTACTCGTTGGCATTTGGTTGTTCATGGCTTTCACGGTATAATTCGCTTTTTTGTATCCGGGCGGCAAACTGTTTTGTGGCGTTTGGGAGGAAGTAACTGCATAATTCGCATAGCTGGTAGGGATCGTATTCGTTTTGTTGAAATCCGAAGCTGTTACGACCTGTACGAATCCTTGAAACAGCAATGTGCTGGTGCCGATAATTGCGGTGGCTGCCAAAATGGTTTGTTTGACTTTCATATGAACCTCTCCTTCATTATTTGGTTGTGATCACAGTTAGAAGTATAAGAGGGAGGAATTATCGAATCGTCATGGAGTTGTTAGCGAGTTGTAATAGTTTTTCGCTACTCTTTCGCTAATCTAGACCTCAAGACGATACCCCATTTTATAGACCGTCTTAATTCGGGATTCCATGTCCAGCTTTTTTCGCAGCTTTTGAATATGAACATCCACTGTTCGTGTATCCCCGACATAGTCATAGCCCCACGCGAGCTCCAGCAGCTTTTCCCGAGAGAGGGCGATATTGCGATTGTTCACGAGCACTTCCAGCAAATCGAATTCCTTGGGGGTGTAATCTACCGGATGATCATGGAGAAACAACTGTCTGCTCTCGAAATCGATTCTGACCCCATCCAGTTCAAACGTCTTGCTTGTTTTCTTCGTTCGTCGCAACACCGCATCTACGCGCGCTAGCAGTTCCAGCATCTCGAACGGCTTCACCAAGTAGTCATCTGCGCCGAGAGTCAGGCCCTTTACCTTGTCCGTCAAGCTGCTTTTCGCTGTCAAAAAAATAGTGGGCGTCCCACGAATTTGGCGAAAAACCTCATATCCATCAATCTCTGGCAGCATAATGTCTAGCACAACGAGATCCATCTCGTGCTTGCCCATCTCCTCCAGTGCCGCTTTTCCGTCCATTACCGAAATACATCTATGTCCCACTGCTTGCAGGTTTCTTTTGATGAGCTCATTGATTGGGATCTCATCCTCGACAATTAGGATGGTTGCCACTTTGGATCACCTCCCGTAAAGCATAGCATGGGGATGTAATCGAGTTGTAAAAAAATAGATGAGTCAAAAAACAGCCGCAATGAAAAAGCGGGACGCAGATTAGTCGCGTCCCACTCTAGTAGCGGTCTCTAGCCCATAAAAGTGATTTGAATTTGTGTGTTAAAGCGATCGGTAACAACCCAGCCTGCTGGAATCTGTTGATTATACCTGATCCATAGTTTCGCTCCCTTTGGAGCTCTTTGAATACTCGTAATTTCAAATTTTTCCGTCGTACTATCTGTAATGACCCATCCTTGTGGCATGATTTGATTGTTCCGCACCCACAGTTTATCTCCGTATCCAGCTCCTCCCGTATAAATCATTTGAAGGGAAGTACCACTGCCATCTATAACAGCCCATCCATCCGGAATTCGTTGGTTGTACTTGATCCAGAGTGTCGATCTGTAGGTAGCCCCAATCACGCATGTAATTTCGAATTGAGTACTAGTACTGTCTGTAATTACCCAGCCTTGTGGGACCAGTTGATTGTTCTTGATCCACATTTTTGCTCCATAAGAAGAGTTCGCTGATAGGGATTGTACTGATGCATGAGATGAAATATTTTGTTCGGACGATTTCGAAAGCGCTGGTTCTGCAGCCTGAGTAGGAAGTGTGAAAGTCAGGACAACTAAGAAAAGACATAGACTTGAAGCCATGCTTTTTTTAAGCATAAACAAACCACCTTTCTTTTATTTTCATCCATTATTTGTAATTTAAATCTATTTTTAACAATCGTAAAGCGACGTTTTTGTGAAATGCTCTATATTCATTAGTCTTGTCACAAAATGAAAAAGAGGGCACGAGTCCCTCTTGCGAAAACTACCTATACATTAAAAAATTCTTTCGCAGTCTTGGTAGTAGCGCTTGCCACTTCCTCAGCGCTCAAACCCATGCATTGTGCGACTGCGTGCAGTATATGTCTCAGATACATTGGCTCATTCCGACCATCTACAGGCTTTTCTTTCAAATCACGAGGGGTTAAAAATGGCGCATCCGTTTCAATCATCAAACGATTCAAGGGAATCTTTTTGACAAGCTCCCGAAGATGCTTCCCACGTCGTTCATCACAAATCCATCCCGTAATCCCGATATGGAAGTCCATTTCTAAATAGGTTTCCAATTCCTTGGAGGTTCCGGTAAAACAGTGTACAACCCCACGATTAATTTTTTGACGATGCTCTTTAAGAATCGAGACAAAATCAAGGTGAGCATCGCGTTCATGCAAAAACAACGGTAGTTGAAGTTCTGTGGCCAGGGAAATTTGTTCAATGAACCACTTTCTTTGAATATCACGCGGGGAGAAGTCACGATTATAATCCAGCCCGCACTCTCCAATCGCTACCACATGGGGAAGAGACGCCAGTTCTCTTAATTTCTTGATCGTCGATTCATCACAGCTTTTTGCATCGTGAGGATGAATCCCTGCCGTAGTGTACAGCTTTCCTTTGGAGCGACTCGCATATCGTGAGGCATCCATACTGTTTCTCAAGCTTGTCCCTGTCAAAATTAACGGGTAAATTCCTTGTTTTTCTGCTCTGGCAACGACCTCATCGCGATCTTGGTGAAAGGAGCGGTGCATCAGGTTAACGCCTATATCGATGATCTGTATATCCAAGAGAATCAATCCTTCCTAGTAAGAGGTATGCGTACGTACTAATTTTCACTGCAATTCCTATTTTTGGTTGTTTTTTATTATAGCGGATCGAGTTGTTATGTTCTAGAGACGAAAAAAACTCTCTGCGGTGACAGAGAGGACTCGTTTCTTTCTATTCTCATGAAGGAATGGCATCTAATGCTCGCCTTACTTTCCTTGCGAAAGCAAGAGGTTTATCAACTGCTTCAATATTTACATATATCAAGCGGGGACGATCGAATAACCATTCATTACGGACAGACGAGACTTTTATGCCTTGGTTCCGAATGGCTGTAATGAATGGATTGACTTCTTTCTGTAAGAACGCAGCTCTCCCTAAACAAAGGGCCTTACCCGTTTTTGGATTCAAGGATTCAAATGAAAAAGAAGACGTAACGCGAAATCTTTTCCCCAAAATGATCGCTTTTATTTGATTTCGATTGATGGTCGAGACGCATTTTCCGCCAGCAAAGCCAAATTGCCCCCTGATAATTCTGGAGAACTGCTCACAAAGCGAGACTTTTTTGGGCATTCCTCGTTTCCTCCCTGTTTTTGTTTATCGTATGAAGACAGGTAAGGGATGGAAACGGATGATGACCTATTCTGCTGGGGGATGGGGATGAAACAGCTCAGCTCATTCTACACTTTTTAAAGACTCAATCATATTTATGTTGGTTACTTTTCTCCGAAGTAGTAAGTTGGACAGAATCGTAAGCAAGTAGGCAAGAATAACAGAAACCAATAGGATAGGAAAAGTTAATTGATCCGGGATTTGTTGATGGGTACTAGACAGTGCCTTGACAATCATGGAATAAACGTAACCGCTTATCGGTAAAGCTACAAGGATCGCAAATGTTGTTAGTATCATGTTTTCAAAAAAGATAAGTCTGTTTATTTTATGTTTTTGATAGCCTAGTACCTTAAGTGTTGCAAGCTCGCGATTCCTTTCATAAATGTTGATGGAAGAGATTGTGTATATCGCGCCAAAAGAGAGGATGACGGCGCAAACAATAAACATGATAAATACAAAATTGTTTTGTTTCAAAATATACTCAGCGGTTTTCTTTAGATCATTTCTATCTGCAATCGTTTCTACATGAGGATCTTGTTCAAAGAAGTTACGAACGCTACTAAGATTTACAGAGCTATTTGCTTGAACGAAAAGCGAGGTTGGGCTGTAGTCTATGCCAAAGCTCTTTAAATAGTCTGGTGTGATATAAAACGAAGGATTCGAATACTGCGTAGATATATGTAAAACCTTCATTTCTACAGATTTATTTTTAAGCTCTGGTGCTTTGAACGTAATTTGGATGATATCTCCTACTGAAATATGATATTTGTCGGCATAGGATTTTGGTACCAGCACACCATTATGATCTAAAGTGATCCGATTTTCATTTTCGTCAAAGAAATGGATGAGAGTGTTTTCTTTTTCAGTAACTACGAGAGTGGCATTATCTTTTTCATCACCTTTTATGAATTCAACAGGAAAGGTGGATAGATAATAATGATTTTTCATACCGGAGGGGAGCTTTACCGTATCAGTAGATGTCCCCATCGTATAATCTACTCGTAAATCATACGTATAGACATCTTCAATTTGGCTAGCTACTTTTTGCAAGGCAGATTGAGTGCCAAAAGCAGTTATCAATAAGACCGTACTTACAACAACACCAATTGAGCTCGCTAAAGCTTTTTGTTTATTTAGGAAAATATTTCTTAAAATGAGCTTGTAGCTATAGGAAATATGACTCCAAATACCCGGAATTCTTTCTATCAATAGCGTTTTCATCTTCTTTGGCGATTTAGGACGCATAGCCTGAGCCGCACGTTCTTTTAATAGGGTTCTACCACTTAAGTAACACGCTAGGATTCCAAAAGCACTGGAGAAAATAATGGGAGGAATGAAAGAATAAAAAGAAAGGGAGTATGTAATGCCGGGCAGAGAGTAGGCTCTTGCACTCGATGCAGTTACGAATGGAACAAATACGAGAGCGGCAATAACACAACCGATGATTGAACCTATGATACCTGCCAGCACAGGGTATCCCATGTAATGAAGCATGATATTTCTGTTTTTGACACCTAAAGCCTTCATAATCCCTACTTGGTTTCTTTGAGAGTCAATCATTCTCGACATGGTAAGAAACAGGATAATGGCTACAATCAAAAAGAGAACGAAAGGGATAACCATACTCATCAATTTGTTATTCTGGATCGTTTCATATATTTTCGAATAGCTGAAAGTCCGTTCTTTACTTACTTGGTTTACATAAGAAAGGTGTTTGGATTGTGCTTCAATGGATTGACCCAATTTATCAATATCGTATCCTTCTGTAGCATCGATCATGATTTCATTATAGGAAAGACCACCTAAGATTTCAGAGATTGTCTCTTCGGCAATATAAGCGACTCCGTAGGTTTTATGGTCTTGTATTTCGTTCTTTTTTGCATGTTCGACATTCTCACCCAAGCCGCTAATGGTAAACATAAAATTTCTTTCATTCGCGTTAATACTGATTTCATCGCCGACTTGAAAAAGATGTTCTTTTGCATATCGAGAATCTAATAATAGCTCATTCTTTTTTGACGGGATTCTGCCCTCAATTATAGCAATCGTGTTTATTTCGTTTCTGACTGGGATGGAATGAATTTTCAAAGAAGCTTTTTCATCTTCAAAGGCTTGCGTGGCATCAAAGGTATAGCGTCCTTCCACTTTTTTAATGCCTTCTATTTCACTTAAAACAGCGACATCATTTATGGAAAGTTGATTGTAAAATACATGCAGGTCGCTTAAGTTATGTTCTTGAAAATAACCTTCTGTATAAGAACTAAGATTATTGCTATAAGTGACTAGCCCCCCATAGAAAAAGGCTCCTACTGCGATAACCAAAACAAAGGCGATAAATTGCCCGATCGATTGCTTGATATCCCTTACTAATTTTAAAAATAATTTCATCATCACCACTCAATCCCTTCCACACTTTGCTTTTCGCGATTAATGGTAACGCTTTCAATCATTCCGCTTTTCACCTTAATAATTTTGTCAGCCATAGGAGCAATGGCGGAATTATGTGTGACCAATACGACGCACTTTTTCGTTTCTTTGTTCAAATCCTGGAGAAGCTTTAAGACGGACTTACCTGTCACATAATCCAATGCTCCGGTTGGTTCATCACATAGTAAAAGCAAAGGATTTTTGGCAACAGCTCTCGCGATTGCAACTCTTTGTTGTTCGCCACCAGAGAGCTGAGAAGGGAAGTTTTTCATACGATTTTGTAATCCAACTTTATGTAAAATCTGTTTCGCATCCAGATGGTTTTTACATACTTCCGTGGCAAATTCAACATTTTCGAGAGCGTTTAAATTCGGAATTAAGTTATAGAATTGAAAGACGAAGCCAACTTTTTCACCGCGGTATTGCGTTAATCTTTTTTCGTTGAACCGGGTGATTTCTTGATCGCCAACAAATACTTGACCTGAGGTAGCCGTATCCATTCCGCCTAGCAAATTCAAAATCGTACTTTTACCAGCACCACTTGCACCCAAAATAACGACGAATTCTCCTTCTGCTATGGAAAAATCAACACCATTAAGCGCCTTGATTGGCACTTCTCCGATTTTGTATTCTTTCGATACTTTTTTGAATTCGATTAACGTCTTCACGGATTACATCTCCTCGTATCTTATTCTTGAAACTTAAGTACCATATTATACCAATGGGGAGTAGTTACATCCCGCAGTCGATGTATTTTGGCATCGGTCTCCAGTAGGAGTTTGATCTCGCATGTTCGAAAAAACCTCTACACGACCAGTATCGCCTTTCAATTCGCCTACTATTACAAATAGCAGGGCGAAGCCGAATCTTACACCTTGGTTACGAAAAAACGGAGCAACCTCTAAAGGGCTACTCCGTGTCCATACTATTTCCTCACGAGAAACCAAGGGGGGATTAACACCTCACATGTTTCCTTTTGAAGCCAAGCTGATCTTTACTTACTGCCTTTTGAATATTATCGAAAGCGTTTAGGAACTTGCTTTTTGCTTTGTCTTTTTGGACTTCTACAGGCCCTACTGCTTTTGCGATTTCGACCGCCTTATCGTGGAGTGGCAAATAGGAGGTTCCCACGGTGTAAATAAAATTATTCATAGCGTATTTCGTTCGTTCGGGAGAGTCGTGAATCGTATTTTTCACAGTTTCAAGCATATTGGCAATTTTGCTTTCGGAAAATTCACGATCCGGGCGATTGCCTAAAAGCCAGCAGTAACAACTCCAGCCCGCAGACATTCTGAGCTCTTCGCCGCTTATGATCCAGTGATCGGCAACTTCTTGGGCAATATCTGCTTCAGATAGGGTTACTGCAACCACATAATCGGACAGCATATAAAAATAAGCTGAATCCATCCACCGATCAAAATCCGCCTTGGTCATTGCTTTTGGGTCTGCGATCACACCGGCAAAGTACATAGCGTCGTAGTTCCCGGTAGCGTAAAGCTGCTCAGCCAAGGGTTGATGAATCTTGATTTTTCTCGCCATTGGCTTCATAGCGCCTGTAGCCACGCCAAAAAGTGGCTCGTGAGCGCCATTGGATAGATAAATTTTCTTGGTTCGTTCCTTGCCAAGGGATTCAAGCTCTTGCATGACCATTTTTAAATCCATCGTATATCACTTCTTTCATTGATGGGTGTTCCCTTAAGATTATAACCATCAAATCCATGACTCATGAGTCTCGATATCAGGGGTACCCGTTTAAAATTATTGACTATAGTAATAGTGATTATTATAATAACCACCATAGAACTTAGAGGTTATTACAATAATCACTAAAGATAAGTATTCAAGGTGGTGGTTTTCTTTGGATGAAATTTATAAAGAACTTCAGAAATTAGGATTTTCACAATATGAATGCAAAGCATATATCGGGCTTTTGAAGCAGTCTCCTATAACTGGATATGAGATTAGTAAAAGATCAGGCGTACCTCGTTCCATGATTTATGAAGTATTAGGGAAATTGTTAGATAAAGGAGCAGTTTATACGGTACCTTCTGAACCTCTGACCTACTCTCCTTTACCAGCTAAAGAATTAATCACGCGAATGCGTAATTCCTTCGAGCAATCATTTGATTATCTTGAAAAAAATCTATCTGCATTAGAAAGTGAACAGCAAGTAGACGTGGTTCGACGCATTAGTAGTGATGAACTGGTTATCACAGAAATGGTTGACATGATAAACAAAGCCAGAGAAGAACTATGGTTATCGATTTGGCAACCACAGGTTTCTTTTATAAAACAGGACGCAGATAGGCGGGTAAAAGAAGGTGTACCTGTATTTTCCATTTTGTTTGGAGCACCCGATATCGAGATAGGTGCAACCACTCATCATGATTACATGTCTCCTAAAGTAGCAGAGGAGCGTATGAGTGGTCGTTTAACCATTGTCTCCCGAGACAATGAAGAAGTATTAATAGCAAATTTCGCTCCAAATACCGCTGCATGGGCTATAAAAACACAAGACCCAGCACTTGTACTAGTAGCAATGGAGTACATCAGGCACGATATTATGTTTGCACAATTAGTTAAGGAAATTGGCCCCGAGAAAGCCGAAGCTCTCTGGATTAACCAACCTGACCTGTTCCATGTGGTTACAGGAAAACGGTTCAAGTAATTTGAACCGTATTTTCTTTCACTTTTTCTTAGTAGTTATGATGATAACTCCCTTAATTTAAATAAGACTACGGAGGGATAAAATGGGTTTAGCGAATGACCAAATCGAAACGGTAGCAGATTCAAGAGATAAAGATACTTTTCGCCAAGGTATTAAGGATTGTGTCCCTACGTTGCTGGGTTATTTAAGTATTGGATTTGCTGCTGGTGTTATAGAAAAGACAGCGGGTCTTAGTATAGCTGAGATAGCTCTGATGTGTTTAATTCTTTATGCTGGCTCAGCCCAATTTATCGCTGCTGGAATGATGGCAGCAAGCAGTTCGATTACCACCATTATTATTACGATTTTCTTTGTTAATCTTCGGCATCTTTTACTTAGTGCAGCCCTAGCACCATATTTTCGGCATCTTTCTCCGCTTAGGAACATGCTAGTAGGGTCTCTACTTACCGATGAGTCGTTTGGTGTTGCTATCAACGAAGCTGCAAAAAAGAATTACATTAATGAAAAATGGATGCACGGTCTAAATATAACGGCTTATCTAAACTGGTGCATAGCCAATATAGCCGGAGCATTCTTCGGACAATGGATTTCAAATCCTGAAAAATTAGGTTTGGATTTTGCTTTGACAGCGATGTTTATTGGGCTTCTGGTACTTTCGATGTTAAGTCGAAGGAAAATGAAACGTGATGTGGTTGTTGCGATAATCGCAGTTGTTATTGCTGTGGGAACCAGTTCAGTGATGTCTGGCAGTATGGGAGTTATTGTTGCTACAATTTTTGCTTCAACGATAGGGATGGTGATGGAAAAATGGAAGTAAGATGGGATGTTTTTTTGATGATTGTAGGAACAGCTATTGTGACATTCATCCCTAGAGTCCTTCCTCTTATGGTACTGAGTCGTTTTCAATTACCAGAGTGGGCAACACGATGGTTAAGCTATGTCCCCATATCTGTTATGGCTGCTTTAGTAGCTCAAGAGATATTTAAGCATAGAGATAAGATTTCTTTTTCTATTAATAACGTTGAACTTTTAGCAGCCATACCAACCTTTTTCATTGCGATAAAAACACGTAGTTTATTGGTAACTGTACTCGTAGGTATTATTGTCGTGATGGTTTTACGTTTTTTGTTTTCATCTTGATTGCTACAAGATGTTCATGTAATTCTGTTTTCTTTCCTGACCATATCTGTCAGTGAAGTTGTTTTACAATTCATTTGTACAAAACGTCATAGGGAGGGAATCACTTTGAAGGAAGTGTTCATTTTTATTACGGATGGTTTTGCTGATTGGGAGGCAAGCTACGTCAGTTCCGAGCTAAACAAGCCAGAAACAGGATATCGTGTAAAGACAATCGCCATTGATCAAGAACCGAAAGTTTCGATGGGTGGTTTAACGGTCCTTCCAGATTATAGCGTAAACGAATTCAATCCGAATTTGGATATCGCCATGTTAATCATACCTGGCGGAACGGGATGGAGAGAAGAAAAGAATCAGCAAGCAAAAGTAGTGGTTGAGTATTGTGTGAGCAAGGATATTCCTGTCGCAGCCATCTGTGATGCTACGACTTTTTTAGGGAATCACGGATTTTTGGATAATCATAGACATACAGGCAATACGTTAGCTTATTTGAAGGAAGGAGCTCCGAACTACAGAGGAGATCAACATTATGTAGAGGGTCAGTCAATTCGTGACGAGAATCTCATCACGGCGAATGGAAGCGGTGCATTGGAGTTTTCAAGACATATTTTGGAGAGATTGGGCGTATTAGAAGGCGATGAATTGAATCAATGGTACGAATTATTTAAAAAGGGCTACTTTCCCTCCTAACCGTTTGGTTTGATAGGAAAGCACGAAAGCATACATGCTTGGGTGCTTTCCTATTTTATTCAGATACTCATTTACACGATATTTATTTTCATAATGTACGAAGCCGTAATTCATAAAAATACTGCACAATTGGATGCTTTAACTTCATCTTCTCGGCCATATTTAAAATCCTCTTTTTTCCAACTCTTCTGTCCACCAAGGCTAGAATATTCAATAAGATATCATTGCTCTCTATGCTTTCCTCTATAGAAATGGATAAAAACCTATTAGCCACAACGATAAAATTTGATTTACTTAATGATGCCTGTGCTGACAAAAGCTCCTTTGCATATTCTGATATTTTTCTACTTCTTGCAATTACTTTTAGACGATCCTCCGGTACGATCCCCTTGGTATCTTTTCTGACTGCTTCAATTTCTTCATTGTTGATAGGAATTTGTATATCTGAATCATTCTTAATTTCCTGCTCCGTCTGATACCATCTGATTGAGCTAGTTATATCACTCATATTAAGTACGTTCTTTTTATCTACGGCAATATAACAAATTCCGGATTTATCAGGTAAATAACGGTAACCGGTTGCACTGTATTCGACCCTTCCATATAACGCAGGACAGAGAAAGCTCTCCAGTTGTTTTTTCAATTTGCTCCAGGACATATATCCTCCTATGTTCTCTTTTATTAACAATTATGCGTAACTTCTAGCTCATTATTGGCATAGATTGTTCCATAAGTAGCGCAAAGTAACATACCACCGCAAACCTCGCTGCTCACTTGAAAGTTTATGTTGTCTTCATATGTGTCTATGCTATCAGCTCTAATTGTATCTACAAGTTTTTTGAAATGAAGGACCGGTAAGTATTTCGCTATCATATCATAACTTGATAAGTTATCTTTATTTGCATAAGCATTATATGCTTGGATGTCTTTATAAATCGGACTTGGACTATATGGATCATGTTTCACTTGTTCATTCTCATCTTCAAATTTTTTTATTTCTTCTTTTACAATATAATCTGGGTAATCTTCACTTCCTTTATCTTCATTACCATTTTCCCAAAATGGATATTCTATATCACATAAGTGCGTTATCATCCACATTCGAAATTGCTCACTTATAAAATCCGCATGCTCTTCTAACTCTTTAAATCTATTCCCATAATATAGTGTTGCTTTTTCTAACCTCTCGTCTTGGGACATATCATCGGTTGCTCCTGTAATATCGCATCCATCTAAATTTATAAAAATACTATTGAACTTACCTAAAACACCTAAATCTACGATTAAACTCCAGTAAGCTTCACCATCTTTATCTATTTTTATCATAATGTCCTCCCATACTCATAAAACTGAGATTCGTCGTGCTATTGGTCTATATACGAAATCAAGGTAGCTTCATCCATAATATGATTATAGTCTTATAAAAAAACAGAGGGTGGCCCTCTGCTACAATAAACATTCTGTTAACACAGCTAATGTATTGAATGGATTTGAGATGAAAGGAATTGGAGCAGGCACCTTTAGGATGCCTTGCGTATATTTTAGTATGTTGAAATTGTATTATTACACTACATAATACATGTGTTTTTGGGGAAATAGTATTTTTCTAAATGTTAATTTGCATAGTTTTAACTTTGAACAATTTCAATAGGAAGGACTAATCGACCAAAAGGAAGAAGATGATTTTGATTTTTGGAATCTAAGTCTTAGTAAGCTCTTTAATAAAGGCTCTGTTAAACGTTGTTGTTGATTTTTAACCGAAACAAAACCCACAAACTAATTGTGGGTTTTATGCCTTTTATTAAGCTATCGATCCCGATAGTTCAAATCCAGTTTTTATTATGTGTTGAGAAGTTCCTTTAAAGCTTCCGTATTATTGCTTGTCAAAACGGGAATAAATTCAGTTATTTTTTCAATATCCCATTCCCACCACTTCAAAGTATTGAGAATTTCAATCGTCTCCTCGTCAAATCTATAACGTATTAATTTCGCAGGGTTCCCTCCTACAATGGAATATGACGGAACATCTTTGGTTACTACAGCATTTGTTGCGATTATCGCACCATCACCTATATGAATCCCTGGCATAATTGTAGCATTATAACCTATCCAAACATCGTTCCCTATAACTGTATCACCTTTGAATCCACCACTTAAATTCTTTAATCCGAATTCCCAATCTCCACCAAATGCCCCAAAAGGAAAAGTCGTAAATGAATTTGTATTATGATTCGCACCATTCATAATAAATTTGGCGTTGGATGCTATAGCACAAAACTTTCCGATTTTCAGTTTATCTCCTATAAAATCGAAATGATAAAGGACGTTTTTCTCAAAACCTAAAGGGTTATTCAAGTCGTCGTAATAGGTATAATCCCCAACTTCAATATTTGGATTAATGACTACATTTTTTAAAAAACAAAGGCTTCTGATATTTTTCATCGGAAAAACACTATTTATATCTGGACCCATTATTTTACCAGCCCTTCACAAAATCCAATTTTATTAGCCATATTATACCATGCGCCATTTCACAAGACTGCCCGTTAGTTTAATAATGAAAAACAACAATTAATGATAACAGAGCTTTTTACAAAAAGTCCATTAAGCATCTGTGTGTGGTTAAAATGTGGTCAATGCCTTATTTCAAGTAAGAATCTTCATGAAATGAATAATAAAGGTGGTTAAACCCCAGAAGTATCAAGAGGTTTAGCCACCTTTCTGTTTTCTATTTTTTTACCAGCAAACTGACTGCTTCCACATGCGCCGTATGCGGGAACATATCGACCGGCTGCACGCTCTTCAACTCATACCGCTGCATGAGCTTCCCAACATCCTTGGCCAGCGTAGAAGGATTACAAGACACATACACAATCTTCTTCGGCTGCACATCCAACAAAGAACGAATCAGCGCATCATCCAGCCCAGTCCGTGGCGGGTCGACTACGACGACATCCGGTCGAGTCCCTTGTTTGGCCCATTTTGGCATCAAGACCTCGGCACGACCCACGTAAAAGCTAGCATTCGCCGCTTGGTTACGCTCTGCATTGCGATTGGCATCCTCGACAGCCTCAGGAATCAGCTCGATTCCACGAACCTCGCGGGCATAAGGAGCGAGCCACAAGCCGATCGTCCCTGTACCACAATACAAATCGAGGACGAGCTCTTTTCCGGTCAGTCCAGCAGCCGTTTTCACCTGATTGTACAGCTTTTGCGTCTGCTCGGGATTCAATTGGAAGAAGGCACGAGCCGACAAGTCGAAGGACAGCTCACCCAGCTTTTCAGCAATGGAGGCCTTGCCCCACAACGATACTGTCTTGTCACCGAAAACAAGCGATGTTTTTTGCGTGTTTACGTTTTGCGCGATTCCTACGAGTTCAGGCAGTCTCGTACGCAGCTCCAAAAGTAGCTCTTTCACCCGTGGGATTTCTGGGGTAGCCGTTACAAGTGTTAATTGCGTTTCACCCGTAGCAAAAGCGACACGAGCTACGATCGTGCGGATGACGCCCGTATGTTTTTTCTCGTCGTAGATCGGAATTCCGAGCTCCTCGATGATTTGCTTCGCTGCTTGGACGATTTTCGTTGTCGCTTCATGCTGCACCTGACAGTCTTCCAAGTTGACGAGCTTGTGGCTGCCTGTTTGATACAGTCCAGCGATGAGCTTGCCTTTTTCCTTGCCCACCTGAAACTGTGCTTTATTTCGGTAGGACCACGGGTTATCCATACCAATCGTAGGGGAGACTGGTGGCTGATTCAGTCGAGCGTACTTGCGCAGTGACTCGATGACGATTTCCTGCTTGCTCGCGAGTTGTGCCGCATAATCCATGTGCTGCAAGCTGCATCCGCCACACTCCGCATAGACTGGACAGGGGGGCTTTGTTCGAGATGCTGATTTTTCAACGACTCGTAAAAGACGCGCGGTCGCGTATTTTTCTCTTGCCTCGGTTACCTCTGCATGGACGACCTCTCCAGGGAGGGCACCCTCTACAAAAACGATTTTTCTTTTAAAATAGCCGATCCCTTCGCCATTAATGCCCAAGCTCTTGATCGTGAGCGTCATTTGCTGGCCGACACGGATGCTGGCGTCTTGTTCTTTTTTATGCGTTGTCATCTGTTCCGTTCTCCTCAAGCAATTCAGTATTTCCCTATTATAGAGCATTACGAGAGAGGTTGCATGCTTGCGAGAGCGGCTCGAGTGTCTATGAAAGCCTCACAGATAATGGAAACTTCCTGTCCAGCGTTGTTTTTGTTATAATAGTGCGGAGAATAATGAGGGAGTTGTGAAGCTAGATGCAAGATCTATTTGAAAAAATGAAAGAATATCTCAATATGGATACTGAGATTTCTTTTGACGAGTTTGATGGCTACTACAAAAAGGTAACCGCGTTTCTAAACGATAGCTGGGAGACGTTGAACGAGGAAGATACCATGCACATGCTGTTCATCCTCGACAACCTCAAGTCGAACGGTGAAGATCGTTCCAAGCGCAAAAGCAAGGAAGCGAAAAAATACGCAAAAATGGCGCAGCGCACTGAGATTTGGGCAAATGCACTGATCGGCCGTCTGCGTGAAGCTGGTTTCACTGATGAAGAAATCGGCAAGCGTTACGAAGCGATTTACGAAGCAGTATAGGATGTAGCGAATAGAAAAACGGGTACCGTTTTGAGTGTAATAGCTCGAAAGGGAACCCGTTTTTTTGTCGTGGCTTTCCTGTCAAATAACAAGAAGATTGACAACTTGTGGGTTTCGGCGTAGAATGTTTAACTAATTCGAATAGTTCGTATGTATGAGCGTTGAAAAGGAAGAGTAGAAACAGTAAGCAGCGTGCAGAGAGCCGTTCCCCGTGCTGAAAGAATGGCCGCCAGCCTGTTTTGAAAATCACCTTGGAGCATTGTCCTGGAAAATCAGCTTGTCTAGCCAGTGAGTATAGGACAACGAATTCGTCCTCGTTATCGGACGGGAGTTTCATAGTGAACTTCCTAAGTCTGTTTTTCGTGAGGAAGACAGAGATGCTGAGTGGTACCGCGATGCCCTCGTCTCAGCCAGCCGTGCGCAAATTGTGCGTTGCTGGTTTGGGGCGGGGGCTTTTTGATTTGGTCTGGTCCCTACTACAAAAGAGAAGGTACTTAGGAGGAACATATATATGCATACGGTCAGAGTGGAAGACATCGTAGTAGCCAATCACGCATTGAAAGACGTGGTGGAGAAGACGCCCTTGCAAAAAAACAAAGTACTGTCTGAGCGCTACGGTTGCAATGTGTATTTGAAAAGAGAAGACTTGCAGATCGTTCGTTCCTTCAAAATTCGCGGTGCTTATCATTTTATGCGGAATCTTTCGACAACGGAGCGTGAGCGTGGTGTCGTTTGTGCTAGTGCGGGCAATCATGCGCAGGGTGTAGCCTACTCTTGTAACCATTTGCAAATCAAGGGCACGATCTTTATGCCAGCGACTACCCCACGTCAAAAAATATCGCAGGTTAAGCTGTTTGGTGGCTCCTATGTAGAAGTTGTATTGATTGGTGACACCTTCGATGATTCATTCGCAGAGGCGATGAAGTATTGCATTCAGGAAGATCGAACCTTTGTCCATCCGTTTGATGATCCATTGGTGGTAGCCGGACAAGGAACAGTCGGTCTGGAGATTATGAATGATATGGAAGAACCAGCTGATTTCGTCTTTATGAGTATCGGCGGAGGTGGATTGGCAGCGGGAGTGGGAACGTACGTAAAAGGCATCAGCCCGAACACACAGATCATTGGTGTGGAGCCGGCAGGAGCAGCTTCGATGCAAGCCGCTCTGGAACAAAACGACGTTGTCACCTTAGATGAAATTGACAAGTTTGTCGATGGTGCAGCCGTCAAGCAAGTGGGGCAGCTCACGATGAGTATTTGTCAGGAGTTGCTGGATGACATCGTGCTGGTGCCAGAAGGCAAGGTGTGCACAACCATTTTGGAGTTGTATAACAGCAATGCCATCGTCGTAGAACCTGCAGGTGCCCTGTCGATTGCCGCTCTCGATTACTACCGGGATAAAATCGCCGGGAAAAATGTAGTGTGTGTCATCAGTGGTGGAAACAACGACATTGACCGGATGCAAGAGATCAAGGAGCGCTCCCTGCTGCATGAGGGCTTGAAGCACTATTTTGTTATCAATTTCCCACAGCGTGCCGGAGCCTTGCGAGAGTTTATGGAAAAAGTACTGGGGCCACACGATGATATCACACGCTTTGAGTATACGAAAAAGAACAACAAAGAAAATGGTCCAGCGCTGGTCGGTATTGAAATGAAATGCCAAGATGACTATCAGCCATTAGTCAGTCGGATGAAGCAGCACGGTATCCGCTATGTAGAGATTACACATGATCCGTATTTGTTCAATCTGCTGATTTAAACCCTTGTGTTACAACAGATGCGGAATTTGCAAAAATGTATGAATACAGCGAAAAAAGGAGCAATGAAGAGAGAATAAGCGAGAGAGAAAGATAAATCGGCGTAATGTATTATAACAAGCTTTTATAAAACAGATGCTGTTGTAATACAATACAGATAATAACACACGGGGGGTTTTAATCATGACGCCGATCACTACTTTCTTTCGCAATCTTGAAGCAAAATGCTGTGCTGCTTGCGGTCAGATGATCCATGAACAAGCTGAATCGTATGCAACAGAATGCGTACCTTGCCAAGAGCAAGCATCCTTTGACGCTTACAAATACTATCATCAAAAACGCTAGGTCGAACATGAATACTGGATAAAACAGGTGTACCACAGGGCATGAGCCATGGGAGGTATACCTGTTTTTTGATTCAAAGAAAAAGCCGCTGTTCCATAACAACGGCTTTTTCGCATGTCAGCGCGGTTTATCGGTGTGCTTCACAGCTTCCTGCTTGACGTAATCAATCAGCCCCAATTGAAAGCCTTCCTGTGTAAGGAGACGTTTGGCTTCATACGTACCCGCATAGTAGGCTTGGACATGCGGATCGTTGTCCAGAACGTAACGACACGCCTGATCACGAGACAACTCCTGGTACCAGTCTGTCTGTTTTATTTGGGCGACGAGATCCTCATAGGCTGGTTCCGGCTTTTTCCATGGATTCAAACGATGAATAATTTCACCAAGGATTGCAACAACGATTAGAATTCCGATTAAAAACATGGCTGTCACCTCAAAGGTTGGATCACTCTCATGGTACCACTCTCTTGGAGGCGCCGCCATGGGGAAGTCGGTCTGCTTGCAAAACAAGTAGAAAGCAGGCATGCTATATACTGTAAATAGAAAGGGCCCGATTGTCTGGGAAAAGGAGGGCGCGAGATGTTTCATCCGCTTGTTTTTGACAATATCAGAGTTGTGTTGGAAGGTGCGGTATACGACCGGGACTTCGAAGGGGCAATCACGATTACGAACCGTTCGGATGTCATGGATATGGCTACGTTCCATCGACAGTTTCAGATCCAGTTCAAGCTGGCTGATCAACATGATCATACCGTAGCTGTCCGTGCTGAGATGCAGCTTCGTACCCAGTTAGCTGATATTGCAGCCGAGCAGCTAGAACAGCCGTTGACAGATCATATCGGATGTACGATTTGCATCCATTTTTTCATGCAGATGGAAAATTACAGAGATATGCCCGCAGAAGCGAGAGAAATCACATCGATTCTCAATGACATCTGGGGTCAGCGACCTTATATTACACAGAAAGTATCGGCTAAGCTAGAGGAGCATCGAATCGATTGGCCGCCGAAGCAAATAACCAATCAGGTGACGCTGGACTTTCATCGGAAAATTGATGAAGGCAATATTGATGACTTGAACGAATTAATCGATCATACGGTTCAGTCACTTCAAAAGCTGCAGCAATACATGGATCAACAAGCAAATAGGTAAGCGGACAGAACGGGGATTTACAAAAGGGCAGATGCGTATTATTATTTTGTTAACCTTATAACATTTTTAGTTAACAAAACGGAGGCTAGTACGCATGAGAAACGAACGCTTGAGATGGCTATTGCTCTCTGCCATCTTTGCCGCAATGACAGCGGTATTGTCGCAGGTGACGATTCCCTTGCCGTTGATTCCGATTACCGCGCAGACGTTAGCAGTAGGGCTGACGGCGACGATTTTGGGAAAACGATACGGGACACTGGCTTTGGTTATTTACGTTTTGCTCGGTGCAGTCGGATTGCCTGTATTCAGCGAGGCAAAAGGCGGATTGCAAATATTGGTCGGAAAATCAGGCGGGTACATATTTGGGTTTATTGCATCCGCGTATGTGACCGGGCTCTACTTGGAGAAAACAAGATTCACCTTGAAAAACGCCATCATCGCCAATATCATTGGCATGTTTGTCGCACTCGCTTTTGGTGCTGTACAGCTCAAATACGTCATGGATATTCCGTGGGATAAAGCTGTCGCTTTTGGTGTAACGCCTTTCCTTATTGTAGGAGTTGTCAAAGCAGTTCTGGCTTCTCTGATTGGCATCAAGGTACGCGAGCGACTGATTGCTTCTCGCCTGTTGCGCACAGATCAACCTGTTACACGATAAACAAAATGATTTCGTCAGCCATCCGAAGTTCGGGTGGCTTTTTTTCGCATAATCTCCTTAACGTGCCGGATACTATCGGTAGGATTTTGCATGTAAAAAGGAGGAGACGCATGAATATCACGATCACTGGCCCAAAAGGTCTTCCGATCTCAGGGAACTTGATGGCATTTCGCCGATCGCCGCTTCAGTTCATCCGCGACGCTGTAGAAGAGCATGGAGAAGTCGTCCATTTTCGCTTCGGTCCTTCCCGCCATGTTTACCTGTTAACGAATCCGGATCACATCAAAGAGGTTTTGGTTAACAAGCAGGCGCATTTTCGAAAAGGGAAAGCGTTGCAGTCTGCGCGACCTGTCGTAGGGGATGGAATTCTCACCAGTGAAGGAAAAAAACATCTGCGACAACGGCGGCTTATGCAGCCAGCTTTTCATCGAGAACGTATCGCCAGCTACGGAGATGTGATGGTCCGGCAAGCAGTTGATCTCATGTCGGATTGGAAAACCGGGGAGCTGCGTGATATTCACTCGGACATGATGAAAGTAACCCTTGCGATCATTACGGAGACTATGTTTGGCAAAACCGTCAAGGAAGGCGCCGATCAGATTGGACATGCCATCGATGTCGGTTTGAAATACGTGGCAAATAAAGGCTCCTCTTTTATCGACATTCCTTTGTCCGTACCTACCAAAAGCAATCGGGAGTTCCTGGAGTCGAGTGAGCTGCTGGACAAAACAATCTATTCCTTGATCGAAGCTCGTCGTAATAGCGAAGGAGAAGAGCATAAGGACTTGTTGGAGATGCTTTTGGCAGCGCGTGATGAAGATGATGGGCAAGGAATGACAGATGAGCAGGTGCGTGACGAGGTCATGACCATTTTTGTGGCTGGCCATGAGACGACTGCGAATACCATGTCGTGGATTTTCTATTTGCTGGCTACTCATCCCGAGGTGGAGCAAAAGCTGCATGACGAGCTGTCAACGGTGCTATGTGAAAAGCTGCCGACAGTCGAGGATCTTCCCCAGCTGAAGTATACGAATCTCATTGTACAGGAAACATTGAGGCTCTATCCTGCGGCGTGGACGATTAACCGGGAAGTGGTAGAAGAGGTTGAGATCGGCGATCACACGTATAAGCCCGGCGAAACACTGATGATGAGCCAATATGTCATGCACCGTAACCCACGCTATTATGAGCAGCCTGAACAATTCATTCCAGAGCGTTTTGACAGCGACCTCTTAAAAAGAAATCCAGCTTATGCTTATTTTCCATTTGGCGGTGGGCCGCGTGTTTGTATTGGGAATAACTTTGCTTTGATGGAGGCGGCTTTGCTATTGGCGACGATCGCACAGCGATATCGACTACGTCTGGCTGAACCGAATCAGGCAGTGGAGCCCGAGCCGTTGGTCACCTTGCGTCCCAAAAACGGACTGCCGATGCGTTTGGAGAAGAGATAGAAAAAAATGGAAATTGAGGGCAAAAAAAGAGGCATCTTATCACTACGGTTTCGCCGATTGTGTCAGATACCGAACTGGGGGTTATTTATCACTGAAAGCAACATGCTTACAAAAATTATTTTACTAGTAAAATATAAAGAAATAATTAAGTGGGAATAAATCTATATAAAGTAAGGGTAGCTTGTGAAAGCTACCCGTGGAAGAAGGGGATGGTGAAGGAGAAACTGCTTCCCATTCCCAATTCACTGTTTACCATCAGATCTCCGCCGTGAAGCCGGACGATGCTCTTGCAAATCGTTAAGCCTAAGCCTGTACCGCCACTGTTGCGATTTCGTGATTTTTCCGCCCGATAAAACTTGGTGAAAATCTTCGGCAAGTCTTCGGAGGCGATTCCTTCTCCTTTGTCGATCACAGTAAAAAGGACATGTCCTTCTCGCTGATCACAAGTAAGGTAAATGGAGCCATCTGGTTTATTGTAGTGAATGGCGTTGTTCAACAAGTTTTCCATGACACGTCGCAGCTTGGTCTCATCCGCTTCGATGTGTAGTTCATTGGAAATACGCAGCTTCCATTGAAAGGTGAGGCCTGCCTCTTTGATTCTTGGCAAATAGTCCTCAATAATTCCTCTCAAGAAGCTTTTGACATGAATGCGGTTAATGTTGAGTCGGACTTCGGAGCTTTGGGCGGTGAAGTCCTGCAACTCATCTAGCAGCTTTTCCAAGTCAGTCGTTTTTAACTCGATTTTGCTCATCTGTTTCTGTATTTTGGTCATATCCGTCACACGACCGGAGCCGATATATGACGCATACCCTTTGATCGTGGTGAGAGGTGTGCGGAAGTCGTGGGCGATCGAAGCAATCATTTCGGCCTGTCTTTCTTCCGCTAAGCGAAGCTCATCAACCATATCCCCGAAATATCGAAAGAGTTGGCCAAACTCATCATGCGATCGATACGTAAATGTCACTAACCGTTTCCCTTCCTGGATTTCTTGGGTGACGCGCGATAATTCGTTCACGGGCCGTAGTATCCAGCGAACGAACAAAGCGAGTAGAACCAATCCCACCAGACTAATGCTTCCGTAAATAAACCAAAGCATCATGGAAACCCCTGTCGTAGCCATTATGTCGTAATCATCTGTGTAGAAATAAACAACGATCTCCCCTGTACGCGGTGGCTCCTGCTGAAAATGGTACTCAGCTACCACTTTGAGGTCATTTTGCTTGGCAGAATCGCCACGGTTTGATGAGGAGGGAGAAGGCATTTTCAAATTATAGGCGCGTGATGTTTTGCTGTAGATGGTGTTTCCATTGGCATCCTTCACGAGCATGCGGTACATCACGTCGTCTGGCAACTGCTTTTCAAGCTCCAATCGTTCGATTGGGTCCTTGAAATTACTGACGAGAAGCAATTGATTGAGCATGACCTTCTCTGCGGCTTCCTTCTCAGCCTGGTACTGATTATGCCGATCATTTTTGAGTTGAGCGACAATAATGTCTTGAAAAACGAATTTAAACAACAAGATGTTTAGTGTGATCAAGGAAATGAAGGAGAGAAAAATTTTATTACGTAAGCTCATTTAAAGCTTCTCCCCGATAAATACGTAGCCTGTCCCCCATTGTGTTTTAATGAACTGACGCTCTGTTTCCAGCTTTTCACGGAGGTTTTTGATATGGACGGTCACTGTATTGAGCGAGCCATAACCATATCCCCAGACGCGGTCGTAGATTTGCTCTCTTGTAAAGACGATGCCCGCATTTTCTGCGAGGAATGTGAGTAGTTGGAATTCTTTGGTAGAGAGCTCGATTTTTTGATTACATACATAAACGGAATACGTTTCTTTATGAATTTCTAGGTCCTTGAATTTCAAAACTGTAATCGGAGAAGAGGCTGTTTCCTTCTCAGGCTGCTCCTCAGTATGCTTGCGAATGCGCTCATAACGACGCAGGTGGGCACGAATGCGAGCGAGCAGTTCTTCTGTATCAAAAGGCTTCGTAATGTAATCGTCTGCGCCAATTTCAAAGCCGACTACCTTATCTACCGCTTTTCCTTTTGCACTGAGAAACAGTATAGGCAAATCCCATTCACGGCGAATTTGAGAACAGAGCTCGTAGCCACTCATGTTGGGCATCATAATATCCAAAAGGATCAGATTGGGTCGCTCTCCTTGGCTGAGTAGGGAGAGTGCATCTTCTCCACTCTCTGCGGAGGAAACGGTGAAGCCCTCGTTCTCCAAAATGTCTTCTAGCAGTTCAATAATCTCCAGATTGTCATCGACAATTAAAATGTGATCTTTCACCGGAACAACCCCCAGTTACTTCTATTAATAAGGAATACCATTCAAAGAATGGGTCTTGTCTATCATAACATGCTTTGACCTGATCAGGGGAAGAAACCCCGTAAGTTATTAAGTTGTTCTAATATATGAGGGTACCTCTTTAGACCAGGTACTAAATTCCGTCAGAAAAAGCCAGAGACGTAGTGTCCCTGGCTTTTATTATTTTGCCGAACGACTATTTTTGAGCTGGTTTTTCCGGCAACGATGCAGCTTGCACCGCTTTTTCCTTTTTCGGAGTTTCTGCTTTCGCTAGAACAGGAACGCTGAGACGCTTGGCGCCTACATAACGCTTGCTCCAGTAGTATGGATCGCTCAACTTGGTGTTGACGACTCCACGACCAGATTCCGAGTGCACGAATGTGCCGTCTCCAATGTAGATACCCACGTGAGAAATGCTGCGACCGTTCGTATTGAAGAATACGAGATCGCCTGGCTGCAAATCTTTTCTGGTTACCTCTGTACCTAATTCGTACTGGGAAGCAGAATTGTGAGGCAGGTCTACACCTAACGCATCAAATACGTAGCGCGTGAAACCGGAGCAGTCAAAGCCCTTTTTGGACGAGCCGGAAGATTTGTAAGGGGTACCGTACAAGTCGCTGACTACTTCATTGAGAGTATTCTCCTCAGCAGCCTGTGCAGCGCCTGCCCCCATAGCAAGCATTCCAGCCATAAATAAAGATAAAATCACCTTGCGCAAAAGAAACTGCTCCCTTCGTGAGCCTACGAGGTTAGCTGAAGGGTTCGGTCGAAAGGACGCCCTAGGCTGCTAGGAGTAGCAACCATTCACCCCAAAAACGTGGTTCCCCCGTTTCCGCCAAGCGGAATTCGGCTATTTTTCGATGTTTTTTTACACGCACTCTTACGAAGATTCTACGCCAGTCCTTCTTTTCCTTCTTTTTCATCTACTTGTTCACATATTCGTCACAAAAATACCGTCAAATGCTGTAACGTTTTCGTTCAACAGTGCAAGACGCCTTTCGACGCGCGCTTGTTCTGCCTTGCGGGACAGCTTGTCCGATTAGGGCAGGAAATTGTCTCCGTCCAAGGACGGAGGGAAAAACCAACCGCACGCCCGTTATGGGAAGCCTATACCGAGGGCTACAATAAGGGCATAACGTTCCACAAGCACCACATGCAAAACGAATGGAGGTAAGCGAGTAATGAGCGAACGGTCTGGCAAAGTTCTACTCGGGCTGGTTCTGCTGCTAGTCGGTGGGTTGGTTCTTCTAGATCTGGTGGGTATCGATATCGGAGACTTGCTCGGGTTCATCATTCCCGGTGTGATCATGATATACGGTGCCAAAAAGATTATGGGACAAACCGGTTCACGCTTTTGGGGAATCCTAGTCTTCCTATTCGGGTTCCTGATGTTGATTGGCAAGCTTGACCTACTATTTCACGCACTTCTGGCCATTGGGGTGATTTATCTGGGATATCGCTTACTGCGTCCCAGTCAAGAACCTAAACAAGCTCCACCTGCTTGGGAGCGTGAATGGGCCCAAAAAGTATTAAAGGAAGATACGCTGGACGCTTGGGAGAGAGATGTAAGAAGACGCCCACAATAACGCCTATGTCGCAAGAGTCTTTTGGATGAACAATATGATGTGATATGATGAGGAGGAAAAAATAATGAGTATCTTTAAACGTTTGCGTGACCTGACAGTAGCTTCGGTGAATGATGCATTGGATTCGATGGAAGATCCGGTAGTAATGCTGAATCAATATATGCGTGACATGGAAGTAGAAATCGGACAAGTTGAAGTAGCAGTTGCCCGTCAGGTTGCACTGGAAAAGAAATTCCGCCAGCAATTGGACGAAGCCAATGCTCTGATCGAAAAACGCGATCGTCAAGTCAAGCTCGCCTTGACTGAGGGAGAAGACGAGTTGGCTCGTCGAGCACTCGCTGACAAGAAGCAGTACGAAGGCCGTGCAGCGGAATATGAAGGTCTCTACCTGTCAGCATCCGAGGCAGCTACGCAAATGCGCGAGAAGCTGGCTGAGCTGAAGGAAGAGTTCTATAAAATGCGTGCGAAAAGGTTCACACTGATGGCACGTGCACAAGTAGCTCGTACACAAAAGCAAGTCAATCAAGCAGTTGTCGGTATCGGCAATCCGTCCGCAGGCCGTGGCTTCGCCCGCATGGAAGAAAAAGTCATGCGCATGGAAGCAGAAGCGCAAATGAGTGGACAATGGCGCCAAACAAACCGCGCTTGGGAGAACGCTTTGTCTGAACTGGAAAAGGATGATCTCGATGCAGAACTAGCCAGCATCAAAGCATCCATTAATGAAGTAAAAACACCGGTAGCCAAACCTGTACAATCCTAATTCGACAGGAACTGGGGGACTGGGTGTAGAATAGATTGTGTCAATTCGGCAGCCTGTGTACATCAGGCTGCTTTTCCCCTAGGAGGTACGATTCTTGCAGGACTTCTTGGTCTTTTTGCGGCGATTTATCGCTGAGCCTGGACGCGTTGGTAGTATAATCCCCAGCTCTCGTTTTTTATGTGAGCAAATGTTGAAAAGCGTCGATTGGGCTTCAACCGATGTGATCCTGGAGCTGGGACCTGGTACAGGGGCATTTACCCAAACGATCTATCAGCGCTTGCGTCCCGGCACACAGTACGTGCTTGTGGAACGAGATTCCCATTTTCGCTCTATGCTTCAATCACGTTTTCCCGATCTTCCTATCAGGGAGGAAGCGACTAAACTTAGGTCTTACTTGGAGGAGCAGAACCTTGCAGGTGCAGATGTCATTATCTCAGGTCTGCCATTCGCCAATTTTCCACAAGAGCAGAGGGCAGCAATTCTGGACGAAGTTCAATCTGTACTGAAGCCAGGGGGCCTATTCATTACATTCCAATATTCGCTACAACTCCAAGCTGAGTTGCAGGATCGTTTTCCCTGGGTCAAGATCGACTTTACCCTGTTGAACATTCCGCCTGCATTCATCTATACATGTCGTAATGGTCAAAGTGAAAACGATCAGCATGGGGCGTGAGAGAGGAGACTTTTGTGAAACTGTCCCGTTTGCACAAAATGTTGGCTGGTATCCTGATTATTTTTACGGGAATCGGCCTTTTATTAGACAGTTTGGGTATCATTTCGTTCGGTTTGTTTGATTTGTGGCCGATGGTGCTTATTTATTTCGGCCTTCGTTTGTGGGGGCAGAAAAATCGGATTGGCGGAGGGATTCTATTCTCCCTGGGGACCATTATCGCGATGGATATGTGGTTTGGTGTTGGGATCGATGATTTGTTCCAAATTGCAGTGCCAATCGTGTTTATTTATTTCGGATTTCAATTGATTCGGGGCAAGAACAGCAAAAGAGATCACCGTGTGAATCAACCTTTGGGCGATACGGGGACCCCATCTGCTGCGGAGACGATTATGACAAGTGATGCGAGTGTTCCGAGTGACATGAAGGTTTCAACAGAGGAACGCCCTTGGCTAGACGGCTGGAACAAATGGAAGCAAGTTGGTGGCAAAATTCCTCATCACGAAAGAATGTCTTCATCACCTGACGACACGTTGCCAAAAGATTCCCGCAGTTCTCTGATTGGAGATTATCACCTGACCTCGGGGCGTTTTGAACTGAATCACTTGCATGTCTGGCATGGAATCGGGGATGTTGTGATTGATCTTTCCCGTGCAGTGTTGATGCGAGATGAGGCGGTTCTTGTCGTAGAGGGTTGGGTAGGCGATGTGACGATTTATGTGCCTGTCGATCTTCCTGTATCGGTAACGGCAGGGTTGAGTATTGGTGACCTGGAGGTGCTAAGCCACCGTCAGGGAGGTATCAATCGCAGTGTTAAGATTCGTTCTGATCAGTATGATGAAGCATTGCAAAAAGTAAACTTGCATATCTCGCTGCTTGTCGGCGATATAAAAGTCAAGTACATCTAGGAGGTACTGGCGGATGCGTCGACAGCGATTGGCAAGTATTCAGTGGCAATACGTGCGCTATGGCATGTTACTGGCCGTCAGTGCAATTACTGCCGCGTTTATTTGTTTCTTTTGGCTATACTTTTTATGGAGAGATCACCCCGGGATTCATCGGTGGTACAACGAAATGATCAGCGACCGCAACTTCGTGTGGTGGCTTAAAGAATATATAGGCATCAATCTGCCTGCCGATCCAGAGGGCTTGATTCAGCTTGCTGCTTTTGTTGTCTCTTTGCCTGCAGGTGTTTTAGTGGCATTGATCATTTCCTATATCATCGGCAATTTGTTGAAAAAGAGACTCAGTGTACTGTGGGAAGCTGCCATGAAGCTTGGGCGCGGAATGCTGTCGTATCGTGTTCCCGAATTGGGCGTCGATGAAGTCGGCGAATTAGGATGGCAGATCAATCGCTTAGCTTCACAATGGGAAGAGCAAGTGGCATCTTTGCAGCGGCTGTCGAACCACAATGCGGCTCTCGCAGAACAATTGAAGCATGCAGCGGTAACAGAGGAGCGACAGAGATTGGCGAGAGAACTGCATGATGCAGTCAGCCAGCAGCTGTTCGCCATCGCCATGACGACTGCGGCGATGAAGCGGCTTGTAGAAAAAAATCCACAACGTGCAGCACAACAGATTGAATTGGTCGAAGAGATGGCAGCAGCTGCACAAGCGGAGATGAGGGCATTACTCTTGCATCTTCGCCCGGCTACGTTACAAAACAAGTCATTGAAGGAAGCCATTCTGGAACTTTTAGATGAGCTGACGCGTAAAAATACTATGCAGCTGACTTGGGAGATTGAAGACGTCGAAGGCTTGCCGAGTGGAATTGAGGATCATTTGTTCCGCATTTTGCAGGAGTCCTTATCCAATACATTACGGCATGCCAGAGCTACCCAGATTACAGTAAAGCTGTTTACGCTGCAAGAGCAGGTTCGCCTGCGAGTAACGGATGACGGTGTTGGTTTTGATCCGGATGGGGAGAAAATGACGTCCTACGGTTTGCGCAGCATGCAAGAGCGCGTTGCAGAGGTCGGAGGCTCCATGGAGATTTACTCGGCAATTGGGAAGGGGACGCAAATTGAGGTGCGTATTCCTCTAATGTCACAGACGGAACGGGAAGGGTGAAGGCTCGGTGATTCGGGTACTACTGGTAGATGATCACGAAATGGTTCGGATGGGTCTGGCTGCTTATTTGTCTACGGAGGACGATATTGAAGTCGTAGCAGAGGCAGGCAGTGGAGAAGAAGGGGTGCGGATGACGCAAGAGCTGCGCCCAGATGTCGTTCTGATGGATTTGGTCATGGAAGGCATCGGCGGTGTGGAAGCGACTCGGCGTATTCGTGAAAGCTGTCCATCCAGTAAGGTTATTGTCTTGACCAGCTTTATTGATGACGAAAAGGTATATCCGGTCATTGAAGCGGGGGCATTCAGCTACTTGCTGAAGACTTCGCGTGCAGCCGAGATTGCAAAGGCAATCCGCTCTGCTGCGGCGGGTGAGCCAGTTTTGGAATCGAGGGTAGCAGGAAAAATCATGGCCCGTTTCCGTCACGGTCAAGAGTCCCATCCCCATGAGCAACTGACGCCGCGCGAGTTGGAGGTTTTGAAGCTGATCGGTCAGGGCAAGTCCAACCAGGAGATTGCAGATGAGCTGATTATCGGGATCAAAACGGTCAAGACTCATGTGAGCAACATTCTTGCCAAGCTGAACGTGGAGGATCGCACGCAAGCGGCCATTTACGTGCATACGCATAACTTAGGCTAATCACATAGCATCATGTATAGGTAAACGCGCCAAAAAGCTCCTCGGGTAAACAGGGGCTCTTTCGCGCGTTTACTTTTTTAAACGGTTTTCTTGTACACAACCCGTGAGTTTTTTTCGCAGATGTGGTAAAGATAGTAAGTAACGAATGAGAGATAACGGAAAGGAGGGACGGGCTATGAGGCACAAACCTCAAACGCGCTCCAAGGTGCTTTCGGCTGACAATGGTGTGGATATCGTCGGCGATGTTCACGGCTGTTACGACGAATTTATAGAATTGCTCAAACGCTTGGGATATGAACAAACCCGAGACGGTACATATCGCCATCCCCACGGCCGAAAGCTCCTTTCCCTCGGTGATATCACGAGTCGTGGACCTTACTCAATCAAAATGCTGCAATTTTTTCACCATCATGTCACGGCAGGTCTGGCTGAGATGGTGGATAGTAACCATGGGTGGAAAGTAGCCCGCTGGTTGGATGGCAGACCAGTGACATTGGCACACGGAGATGAAAAGGTAGAAGAGGAGATTCGGCTGTATCAGCAAGAATACGGACCGAAGAAGGCCTCCTTGCTGCGAGAGCAGAGTCGCAGATTGCTATTTTCTTCTCCTTCGCACATGATCATCAAACAGAATGAAAAAACAGTAGCGGTCGCCGTTCATGCGGGGATTCGTGATGATTACATAGGAATGGATTCGCCTGCGGTCTACACGTTTTGCCGATATGGCGATGTGGCAGGGACGGGACCGGATGGGCGCCCGATCCGTAGAGAATGGGCAAAAGAACGAAAAGTGACTTCGCCCATAATCGTATGGGGACATGATCCGCATCCAGAACCAAAACGAAAAAATGGCACCATCAACATCGACCAAGGATGTGTGTTCGGCGGAATGCTAACCGCCTATCGCTACCCAGAGGACGAATTAGTGAGTGTGCCAGCAAGAAGAAACTATTCGGGCTTAACGGATACGCCGCTGACCCGTTTTAAGGCAGACGATTAAACGGAGACGTTATGTTACGTTTTGAGCTTTTCGAATAAACGCTTCAGGATGACAGCCTGTGCCCAGAGCGGCAGAGGTTGGTCAGGCTGCTGACGCCATTGTTCGTCGGTTAATAAGCCTTGATCATACAGCCAGTTGACGGCTTCCTGCTTCCAGTCAGGTCCATTCCCTCCTCCGTTTCCAGGAGAAGTGGTGGGAGCAAGGGTCGGTGCTGCAGTAGGTTTTGGAGTAGAAGTAGGAGTCGTAGGGGGCTGGTAGGGAAGTTTAGCGTACGTGCAAAATGCCCGGACTACCCCTTCCGCGAGATCTCGCCAATCCTGTTGTAGTTTATTTGCGTCCAAAGTATTGTCGGCAAAGCCATACTCGACGATTACCGTCTCCACGCTGCCCGTCTCCCGGTGCATGAAGTAGTAATCGAGCCGCGGATTATCTGGCAGTGTCCGCGTAAAAATGCGTCGATTCGGCATCCCTTCCGCTGCCAGGGCATCCTGGATCAATTGGGGAAAGGTTGGGGAGCCGTAAATGGAGTAAATGACCTCGGAGCCTCGGCCGCCACCTGAGTTAATGTGGTTCGCTATACAGTAGCGAGCACCGCTGTTTCGAACCAGAGCAGTCCGAGCCTGACTTGTCAGAGTCACATCGGTTGTCCGTGTGATAGCGACAGGAATATTTAGAGCCAAAAAGCGATTATATTGGTAGAGCGATATTTGCAAATTCATATCTTTCTCGGTAAATTGCGTGTTGTTTCCTCCACCTGGATCGCTGCCACCGTGTCCAGCGTCCAGAATCACAATTGGAGCCATAGTTGTTTCACCTCTTGCTATTAGAATATGCTTGAAACAAAGATTTTGTTGAGGGCAGTGTTCTCATTTTCCAAGTTTTCTAATCACAATTTACAGAAGATAGCCCAACTATGGTACAATAAAAGAGTTCATAATTACGTATAGAGGATGGTAATGTATTGATGGCTTGGTACAACTGGGTAATTCCAATTGTTACATTGTTAATCGGTCTCGCTGGTGGATTTTATGGAGGGACTTATTTCTTGAAAAAACAAATGTCCAACATGCAAATGGACGACAAGCAGCTTCAAGCCATGGCCCGTTCAATGGGGATGAATCTTAACCAAAAGCAGCTCAAACAGATGAGCCGTACGATGAAAAACATGAAAATGCCAAATAAATTCGGGAAGTAGCGTGAAAGGGAGTGTCGTTTGATGGGGGCGACCCGGCTGCGCTACACGATGATCGGTTTTATTGTCGGCGTGTTTATCGTGTATCTGAAAGACCTGCCGCTTGCCGAAGGAACTCGGTTTGCGGCCCCTTTTTACGGAGCGGGGATTGGGCTGCTCATTGACGGCATTATTTTACGTATGAAAAAAAGAAAGCAAGAGTAGGGGAAGAGCCTGGCGAATGATGCCAGGCTTTTTTCTGTTAGAAAGGGGCTTATTTTTTAAGAGACTCAGCAAAATATTGGACAATAAAATCACAGAACTTGCGTGCTGCCAGGGAGAGATATCTTTTTTCGTGCCGAATCATTTGAAAATGTCGCTGGCAGATCGGCTGTTCGATCGGAAGCATGACAAGGTGTGGGTCTTCCTCTCGACTGATACAGCCGTAGAGGGCGATGCCAAGACCTGCGCGGACCAGCTTTTGGATAGAGCCGGGATCATCTACCCGACAAGCGAATTTGGGGGTAATCCCTGCTTTTTGAAAGAACTGATCGTACAGCATTTGGATGGGAAAGTCCTCCCGGTAGCCGATAAAGGACTCTTCAGCCAGCTCGCTTAGTAGAATACTGGTTTTCTTGGCTAAGTGATGTGTGCGGGGGACAGCTACATGAATATCTTCTTTCAATACGGGCGTAGTCAAAATATCCGGCACCCTGATCGGCAAATGGGTGAAGCAAACATCCACTTCGCCTGACTCCAGGAGGGTTGCCATTTCTTCGATGCTGGCTTGCGTGATCTGGAAGTGTACATCAGGATGGAGGGCGAGAAACTTGCCCAACGGTTCTGATAACAGATCCAAGGTTGACGTTGCCAGATGAATACGACCATGCTCCATTCCAGCCAGATCCGATACGACTTTTTGACCTTCCTCCAACAGGTTCAGTGCTTTATCTACCCGCTCCAAATACGCCTTCCCAAATGTATTCAGCCGAATACGTCCTCGCTCGCGGTCAAATAACGGAACCCCGACATCCTCTTCCAACCGAGCAATGGTTTTGCTGAGAGCAGGCTGAGCAATCCGCAGCTCTTGGGCGGCTTTCGTCATATGCTGCCACTTGGCCACTGTTCGGAAATAGTGCAATTGCAACAATTCCATTCGATTCAACTCCATATACTCAGGTATATCAACTACATGTCAAAAGATATATTTTCGTTTATTTTAAAATCATTATAAACTACATCTAGCAAGGCCAACAATCACCTTCCCGGGAAGAAATCGGTGATAACGAGAGGTGTCTTTCCAATATGCAAACCGAACCACAACAACAATCCGCTGAAAAAGTTCTTCGCGTACTCGTGTTTACTCTCATGATTACGGTGATGAGTGCTACGATGTTCAATATCGTGTTACCGCAAATCAGGACAGAATTTCATTTATCTTTTAGCCAAGTAAGCTGGGTGACGTCTGCCTTTTTGTTAATCTATGCGGTTGGAACCGTGATGTACGGAAAGCTAGCTGATTCCTACAAGCTCAAACATTTGCTTACATTCGGACTGATTCTATTTGCCATCGGCTCCGTTATCGGATTTTTCGCCCATAATTATGGCATGGTGCTATTTGGGAGAATTGTGCAGGCAGCAGGAGCGGCAGTTGTTCCGGCGACATCTTCCATTATTCCGGTGCGTTATTTTCCCCCAGAGAGTAGGGGGCGGGCTCTAGGGATCTCAATGACCGGGATGGCAATCGGTAGCGCATTAGGTCCCGTTCTTTCCTCTTTGCTGGTCAGTCTGCTCGATTGGAGATGGTTGTTCTGCATGCCGTTGTTCACGCTTTTTGCCGTGCCTTTTTTCCGTAAGTATTTGGAGGAGGAGGAGCGGGAAGCTGTCAAAATGGACTGGATCGGTGGTGGGCTTCTCGCCATAACGATTGCGTTGCTTCTACTGGCTATTACGAATCAGAGCTTCTTGCTCGCACTGGGGTGCATCCTCTCATTCCTTCTGTTCTTGGTAAGAATTCGGACGACCGCAGAACCTTTTGTTCGCCCTGGCTTATTCCGGAGCAAACGCTATTCGCTCGGGCTGGTCATTGCCTTTTTGATGATAGGGAGTGGCTATTCGTTCGCTTTCCTTAGTCCACAGTTGTTGGCAAATGTGAATCATCTGGCACCGGGGCTCATTGGCTTTGTGATGGTCCCGGGAGCAATTGTGACCGCGTTCTTGGGGAAGAAGGCCGGGATTCTTGCAGATAAGAAAGGGAATTCGTATTTATTTTACACAGCGTCTGTGCTACTTTTGTGCAGCTTTGTCCTCTTCTCTTCCTTTGCGGGAGTATCTCCGTTCCTCATTGCCGTTTTTCTGATTTTTGGTAATGTCGGACTATCGTTTATGATGATTTCGATGTCAAACGCAATCTCGCAGTCGCTACCAAAGGAACAGATCGGCGTCGGTATGGGACTGCTGGCAATGCTGAACTTTATTGCAGGTGCACTTGCAGCTACCTTGTACGGCAAAACGATTGATGGAGGAGCTGCCGTGAGCTGGAATCTGTTCAATAGCTATTCCGGAGCGTCCGTTTATAGCAATATTTACTCCGCTTTAGTGCTCGTGGTACTAGGTCTCGCCTGCCTTTATTACAGACAGTTCGGACGCAGCTCAGTGAGAGGGTTCAATTAATTGGGTTATTAAAATTATTTTTATTGATAGCCTCCATTGACAATCAGATATAAACCGAATAAAATTTCAAACAATAATAACAATAACGCGAAGAACGGGAACAGTAAGTGGACTGATCTGTTTAGAGAGCTGCGGGATGGTGCAACGCAGTCAGAGAAGCCAGTGAAGCTCGCCCGGGAGCGGCAGGACTGAAACGAGATGTAGCGCTGCATCGAGCAGTAAGTTCTGACGGTTAACCCCCGTGATCGGGTAATGCTGATCGACTAGGATCAGCACATGAGGTGGACTTCTGGCGAGTAGCTGGGGTCAACGAGAGTGGTACCGCGATAGACAAGGTCTGTCGTCTCTTCGATAGAGACGGCAGGCCTTTTTGATTTTCACAACGACATAGAGCAAACGCGAAGAACGGGAGCTAGTAAAGCGAATTTCTTGTCCAGAGAGCTGCGGGTAGGTGCGACGCAGTCAGGAAATGCTCGAATCTCACCCGGGAGCGGCAAGGTTGAAAACTTACAGTAAACCTTGACGGATCGTCCCACGTCATCGGGACAGCGAGGTGGATTCTCTTTTGTAAAAAGAGAGGATCAACGAGAGTGGTACCGCGGCAGCCAAAAGCCTGTCGTCTCTTGTATATGGAGACGGCTGGCTTTTTTTATTACGGAAAAAACACCAAAAATTGAGGAGGCATTACCCATGACAAAACGAATCCATATTTTTGATACAACACTGCGTGACGGAGAGCAAGCGCCAGGAGCGTCTCTTTCGCCTGAGCAAAAAATCGTGATAGCGAAGCATTTGGCAGACCTCGGCGTGGATGTCATTGAACCGGGCTTCCCAATCTCCAGCCCTGGTGACTTCATGGCGGTGCAACGTATTTCACAAGAGGTGCACGGCGTGGAGATCTGTGGCTTTGCTCGTGCGGTGAAAGAGGACATTGATGCTGCCGTTCGGGCTACACAAGCGGCAGAGCGTCGCAGACTCCACATGTTCCTGTCATCCTCCAGCATTCATCTGGACTTCCAACTCCGCAAGTCGAGAGAGCAAGTGATTAAGATTGCCCGCGAAATGATTGCGTACGGCAAACAGTTTGTAGACCGGATCGAATTTTCTCCGATGGATGCAACTCGTACAGGCGATGAGTTTTTGTTTGAGATGATCGAAGCGGCAATTGAAGAAGGGGCAACCATTATTAACATCCCCGATACAGTAGGGTACGCACTTCCAGAAGAATACGGGGCCATGTTCACTCGTGTCATGAAAAACGTTCGTGGTAGCGACAAGGTAGAGTTCAGTGCACACTGCCACAATGACCTGGGACTCGCGGTTGCAAACAGTTTGGCTGCGATTCGTGCGGGGGTCACCCAAGTCGAGGTAACGGTCAATGGGGTCGGTGAGCGAGCAGGGAACTGCTCCTTGGAAGAGCTGGTGATGGCAATTGAGACGCGCAAAGAAGCATTGGATGCCGAGACTGGCATCAGACCGGAGCACATTTACACCACTTCACAAAAAGTGAGCCGTGCCATGAGCTTCCCGATTGCTTTCAACAAACCAATTGTGGGTCGCAATGCCTTTCAGCATGAAGCGGGAATTCATCAGGACGGTCTCTTAAAAGAGCGCAGCACCTACGAAATCATGGATCCGGAGAGCTTGGGTGTGCCTCGCAACATGATCATTCTCGGAAAGCACTCCGGCCGCCATGCGATCAAGCACCGCGTAAACGAATTCGGGATACAGCTGACCGATGAGCAGATGGAAACACTGTACGTCCAATTTAAAGAACTGGCTGACAAGCAAAAAGTTGTCCAGGATCATCAGCTGCTTGAGCTGGTAGGACATACCGTAAACGCGGTACTGGAGCCATTCACACTGGTCAATGCGCAAGTGCTCACCGGCACATCCGGAAGTCGTATGGCTTCCTGCACCATTACGAACAATGTGACAGGAGAAGAACAAGCATACTCTGGCACCGGAGAAGGACCTGTTGAGGCATTGGTGGCAGGCATCAAGCAGGCACTGCCGTTTGACGTGGAGTTTACGGACATGGAGCTGTATTCATTGTCGTCGGGAGAGCATGCGACTGGCGAAGCGATCGTGACGGTCAGCGCCAACGGAAGTCATTTTAAAGGAGTTGCCGAGCATCGAGATGTACTGATGGCAGTCGCGCAGGCGTTTATGGCGGCGAGCAATCAGGCGGTGCGTGATCATCAGGCCAAAGTTGTAACAGCTGGGGCTAACTAAGAGCCAAACATAAAAAGTCAGCCTGTAGATGGTTACAGGCTGACTCATCACGTGCTTATAGCTGTAGTGGGGAGAAGAATATTTCCAGTCTAGGCTCCAGGCTCCGTCCTGCTGGGGGTTAAGACTGCCCGCTCCGAAGTGATTAGCGGGGAAACGCAAAAGTGGTAGCCGCTACGTCGCGTGGGCACGTTGCGTTTCTGTTGCCCGCTAATCACTTCTCCGCTCGGTAGGACTTCACAAGTCGCTACGTCTGAAAATATTCTTCTCTGTCGAGACAGATGCGATTCTTCAATCTTTTATGGCTTTTAAAACCCGTTTAAGAACGAACAGCTCGTAGAGGAAACAGGAGAAATAAGCGAAGATCTTAGGGACGCCGACCGAGACGGAATGCAAAAAGCGAAACACGCTCTTAAGCGTCCACCTCTGAAAAACTTCCTGAATGGACTACTTTGGACGCGGTTTCGCTTTTTGCATGGAGTCGGGCAGTCAATCCCACAGCGGGTGGCCCTAGAAGCTGAGCGTTTTCTCCTGTTTCCTCCCCACCCCTACAGCAACTTACAAGAAGGTCTATTTAATCAAGCTGTAAAAATCAACTCATACACCATCTTCACGATCAAGGTAATAGATACGACCAAGAACAACGGACGGACATAACGTACTCCCGTTTTGATGGCCATTTTGGCACCAAGGTTAGCACCTAACAGCATCGCGATCCCCATGATGAGACCAGTCATGAAAACGACCTTGCCCTCCATTGTGAAGACAAACAGCGCAGAAATGTTACTGGCCAGATTCAAAATTCGGCCATTGCCGGCTGCAATCACAAAATCATAGCCAAACAAAAGCACCATCAGAAAAACAAAGAACGAACCGGTTCCGGGCCCGAAAAATCCATCGTAAAATCCGATTAAAAAGGTAAAAGGAATCCCGATGCCGAGCGTAAATTTGGTCAGCCCTTTGTAGTTGGAATCTTGACCAAAACGTTTGTTGAAAAGAGTGTAAACAAAAATGAGTGCCATCATGATAACGACAAGGATCTTCAAAAAGTCCTGGGGAACGAACAGAACTGTTTTCGCTCCGAAATAGGCGCCGATCAGGGAGACGGGAAATAAGATCAGCATGAGCTTCTTGTCAAATTTACCATTCTTGATAAAGGTGTAGGAGCTGGTGGCAGATGAAATTGTGCCAGCCAATTTGTTCGTGCCAAGAGCAAGGTACGGTGGCATTCCGAGACCGAGTAGGGCGGGGAGGGAGATGAGTCCGCCTCCACCAACAGTACTGTCGATGAATGCTGCAATGAATCCAAAGACAGCGAGAAGTACGATCGTTGATAAGTCCATTTCCACTAGATATCACCTGATTCTCTTCGTTTGTAATAATCCAAGTCTAGCACGCTCGGTTTTGTTTTCAAGATAGAAATCTTTGAAATAATAAATAGATTAATATACTTTGCATACCGATTTGTTGAAAAACTGTTTGGCTTACAGTATAATGAAGGCGTAAGCTTGACCTACATAATCTGAGGAGGAATGTTACAATGGCACATCAACTTCCTGCATTGCCTTATGCACACAACGCTTTGGAACCACATATCGACGCGCAAACCATGGAAATCCATCACGGACGCCACCATGCTACTTATGTTAACAACCTGAATGCAGCTCTGGAAGCACACGCTGACCTGCAAGGTAAAAGCATTGAAGAGCTGATCAGCAATCTGGATGCTCTGCCTGAGTCCATCCGCACTGCTGTTCGCAACAACGGTGGAGGCCATGCGAACCACACACTGTTCTGGGAAATCATGAGCCCGAATGGCGGCGGCGCACCAACTGGTGAACTGGCTGACGCAATCAACGCGGCTTTCGGAAGCCTTGACAACTTCAAAGCAGAATTCGCAAAAGCAGCTACTACTCGCTTCGGTTCCGGATGGGCTTGGCTGACTGCAGAAGGCGGAAAAGTAGCAATCAGCTCTACTCCTAACCAAGACAGCCCAATCATGGAAGGTAAAACACCTATCCTTGGTCTGGACGTTTGGGAGCATGCTTACTACCTGAACTACCAAAACAAACGCCCTGACTACATCGGTGCGTTCTGGAACGTTGTAAACTGGGATGAAGTTAGCAAGCGTTTCGCAGCAGCGAAGTAATTGTAACTTTACCTGTCAAAAGGCTTGTCGTTCTTTAAGAGCGGCAAGCCTTTTTTGTTTAGAGGAAAGAAACGGCATCGATTCCGGATACACTTGTAACCGTGAGGATTATGAGATATAATACTTACTAAAAGTAACTAAGTTTAAAAAGTATAGAGGAGAGTGTACGAAAATGATGCCGTCTTTTTTCATTGCACATGGTGCCCCGTTACTTGCCATAGAAAACAATGCCTATACAGAAGCACTGAACCAATTGCCTAGCCTGCTCCCGCGCAAGCCGCGTGCTATCGTCATATTTTCCGCTCACTGGGAAGCACATGATCAAATGGTAGGAACCATGGACACCTTCCCGACTATTCACGATTTTGGCGGTTTCCCGCAAGCATTATACGAAATCGAGTACCCGGCAAAAGGAGAGCGTGAAGTAGCGGATGAGACAACCCGACTTCTTCAGGAAGCTGGTATTCCTGTCGCTTTGAACACGACAAGAGGCTTGGATCATGGACACTGGGTTGTTTTGCGCCATATTTATCCGGATGCAGATATTCCCGTTGTTGCCTTATCGGTTAATCCGAATCTGACCGTGACAGAGCAATATCAGATCGGCAAGGCACTCAGTCCACTCCGCGAAAAAGACGTTCTGATCCTCGGCAGTGGCGGAACCGTCCATAATTTTTCCTATATGAACCTGAGAGAGTCCGATAGTGATACTTTTGAGTGGGCTGAGCAATTCGAAGACTGGCTGCAAACAACATTGAGTGACTGGAATGTCGAGGACCTCGCCAACTACCGCGAGCTTGCTCCACATGCCGAAAAAGCTGTTCCCGCATATGGAACTGAGCATTTTGTTCCGCTTGTGTACGTCATGGGAGCTGCCGACGATGAACGTACAGCGAAGCGCCTGCATATGAGCATCCGCTATGGAAGTCTCAGTCACACCCTTTGGCAGTTTGGTGATACGAAATAATGGCAGTGAACATGGAGGATGTTTATCGGGAGTATAAATCATTACTGTTTTCCCTTGCGTACCGGATGACTGGTTCGGTAACGGAAGCGGAGGACATTGTTCAGGATACTTTTCTTGCATTGGCAGGTACCGACATCCAAGACATTCACCATGTAAAAAGCTATCTGTGCAAAGCTGTGACCAATCGCTGTCTGGACTTATTAAAATCAGCCCGTTGGAAGCGAGAGCAGTATGTAGGGGAATGGTTGCCGGAGCCGATGCTGGACGCTTCAGAAACCAATGATCCCCTGCAAACTGTGATTGCCGAAGAAGCAGTCTCGTATGGCTTGCTTGTTCTCTTGGAGAATCTACCGTCGACGCTACGTGCCGTTTTTGTGCTCCGAACGGCACTCGACTACGAATACAGTGAAATTGCCGCGATGCTCGAAATGACCGAAGTAAATTGCCGTAAGAAGTTTAGCATTGCGAGAAAAAAGCTGTCTGAAGCAGGATACCAGGCGATCGTCCCTCAGCCGAATCGGACTTCGAGCTTGGTAGAACAGCTGATGCAGGCCATCTCCAAGTCAGATGCGAAGTCGTTGATCGGACTTTTGACAAAAGATGCTGTGTTTGTCAGCGATGGTGGCGGGAAAGTCCGTGCGGCTATTCATCCCATCTTCTCAGACGAGCGGATTACTGCCTTCTGGATGGGGGTATGGCCGAGGTGGGCTTCTCATGCTACCATGCAGATTCGCTCGATTAATGGCCAAGATGGAATCGCCGTCTACTCCGAAGGTCAGCTGAAAATGATCATCCAGATCAGGATGAATGAAGAAGAAGATCGCATTGCACGCTTGTACATGATGGTCAATCCAGATAAGCTTGCACATTTACAAAAAGAAAATGGATGATTCGTCACAAGAAGGACGCTTCACTCGTCTTTGAGGTTGAAAGTAAATTCGAGTGGAGAGGACAGATGAATGATGCAAGCTAGATTCAATCATCGTGCAGCAAATCCTGAGGCGTATCAAACCATGCTCAAGCTGGAAAGTTTCGTGAATGAGAGCGGCTTGGACAAAAAACTGATTGAGCTGATCAAAATTCGTGCTTCCCAAATCAACGGCTGCGCTTTTTGCATGGATATGCATACGCAAGATGCGCGCAAACTCGGTGAAACTGAGCAACGCATTTATTTACTCAGCCTATGGAGAGAATCCGCGGTTTACACAGAGGCAGAGCGGGCCGTTCTTGCTTTGACAGAAGCGGTCACTGTCATCACGGCTAACGGTGTTTCGGAAGAGCTCTACCAGCAGGTACGCGAGCATTTTGACGAGAACCAGTACGTTGCCCTGATTATGGCGATCAATACGATCAACAGCTGGAACCGAATCGCGATTTCGACAGGAATGAGTGCTCCGTATAATAAGTAAAGATCAGTCAAGCAAAAGACACGCCTCTTAGGAAAAGGAGCGTGTCTTTTTTCGTTGCTATACATCCATCTCGACTTTTCTGCCTGGATAGAACTGCTTCTCTTCGGAAAGTGGATTACCTTTGGCGGTCAGCACGGTAGGCGTAATCCGGAAGATGGCGGTTGTACTGCCCATCGAGGAACGATACTTGATGACATGCTGCAAAGGCAACGGTTCTGAATAGTAGCCGGGGACGTACTTGTCGATCATGGATTGCATCGCATCGCGCATCTCCTCAGGTTCAGAAACACGCTCAATGGTCCCGGCGATAAACACACTCATATAAGCCGTATCGATATGGGCAGGCACAGGTGAGGCGATTGTGCCGTACTCCTCGCAGACACTGAAGCATACACGGTTGTTGCCATTAATCATCTCGATTTTTCTGCCAGAATCCGCGCCGTGAAAATAAATACAGCCATTCCACCAAGCAAAATTTAAAGGAAGGATGTACGGCTCGATTTCATTGGACAAGCCGAGATGGCCGACTTTTGCCACTTGCAAGAACTGGTCAATTTGCTCCTGATCAGTAATGGTACGCTTGGAATAACGAATTGGTATCATGTCGAGTCCCCCAGTCTGTCGTTGTTATTTTGATCGTAATGGGTATTTGACTAGGAGAACAGGTGCAATTTTGGTAAAAATGAACGGGTCAGATGACAAAAAATAACCGCCCTCTACTGGCAGGGGGCGGTAGTCTCGTCGATTACGAGCGTTTGGAATCCAATTTTTTGGTGAGCTGTTCTTCTCCGTGGTGGATCCAGCCAACGAAGGAATCGCGGATGGTCAGATCAAAATCGAGGTAAACCACGGCGACGAACATGTAGTGACTTTTCCCTTGAAAACGGGAGCGGTAGCGCAGATCAATCCATTTGACCTCATAGCCAAAGGAGCGCTCCTTTGTTTCTACATGTACATGATGGGTAAAGGCGAGGAAGGACTGGACTTTGTAACTTTTCTTAGCTGCCGCAATCCGCTCATTTTCCGGTTTGATGGAGAAGGTGTCCAAGATGACGACATCCCCCGAAATGACTTCCCCTACATACCAATGCTGCTCTGTCTTGGCGACGAAGGTCCAATATGTCCAGGAAAGAGTAGGGATGATGGTGAAGGTACCAGCTTTGCCGATTCGCTGACGAACCAGCTCGGTCGTTCGTCTTTGCGCCTGACAACGCCAGTAGTAGTACCCGGCAATGATCACGTATATCCATAAAAAGACGTGTCCAGGATGCGCGCCTGCCGCCCATAGCATAAAGCCGACGAGATGAGCAGCGAAAATGAACGGATCGAAAATGAAAATGGCGTTGAGCGCCACCCATTTGTCGCGAAACGGGTACAGGCCCTTTGTGCCATAGGAATTGAACAAGTCAACGAATACGTGTAAACAGACGGCCAGGAATATCCAGCCGAGCAAATGCAGCCAATGGGGCTGTGGCATCATGGCCTGGATGAGAACGAAAATGGCACCAGTCCAGAGAAACAAAGCGGGAACCGAGTGAGAAACACCTCGGTGGTTGCGAATGTAGGCAGCGGTACCACGAAGACGGACTAAGCCATCCAAATCAGGTGCCTGCGAGCCAATGACCGTACCAATCATGACGGCCACTGCAAGTGACGGAGTAGAAGCTACGACAGGATCAAGATAGGCGAGCCCGGCCAATCCAAAGCCCATGGCAAAATGTGTGGCTGTATCCATGGAATCGTTGTCTTCCTCCCTTCCTTCCACTTTTATTGTTTATTATAGCGTTTGCCTAAGGTTAATTCCCGCCCGTTCTGAAAATATTTGTGTGCTTGTTCGCACGAGGTGGGAAGGGTATGATGAAAGCGTTGAATCGTTAAAGGAGGAACATGTCGCATGTTAACGGTTTTCATTGAATACAAGCTGGATACTGAAAAACGGAGTCACGCTCTGCGATTGCTCACCTCGATGGCTGAGCGAATGAAAGCGATGGGGGCACGTCAGTATCGCTCAATGGAGGGCTTGGATCAGCCCGGTCTTTTTGTCGAAACGTTTGAGGTCGAGACTGTTCACGTATACGAAGAAATCAAGGCAAACCGATTAGCAGATCAAGACTTTTGCGACTGTATTTCCGGCGGAGCTGCGAAACTGCATGTGTGGGCGTTTCGTCCCGCGGAACTGGGATGAAAAGGAGTAGAATAAACGCAAATGGCAAGAAAAAAAGAAAGCTTGAAATATACACTTCCTGAACAATTTCATGTGTTTGGCTTTGCCCAGGATTTGCTGGCCTGGTACGACTCACAAAAGCGGGATTTGCCTTGGCGGATCAATAAAGACCCGTATCGAATCTGGGTATCGGAGATCATGCTTCAGCAAACACGCGTAGAGACCGTTAAACCTTATTATGCGAATTTCATGGAGAAATTTCCGACGGTGAGTGATTTAGCGAAAGCGCCCGAGGATGATGTCTTAAAAGCGTGGGAAGGGCTCGGTTATTATTCCCGCGCGCGCAATCTTCAAGCCGCAGCCCGCGAGGTAACGGTTCGCTATGGAGGAGTTGTGCCGGATACACCAGAAGAGATCGCTACACTAAAAGGTGTTGGGCCCTATACAGCAGGTGCCATTCTTAGCATTGCCTATGAAAAGGCGGAGCCGGCTGTGGATGGAAATGTTATGCGTGTCTTTTCACGTCTGCTGTATTTAACGGACGACATCGCCAAGCCTGCCACGAGAATCAAAATCGAGCATCTCGTACGCCAGGTCATTCCAGCGGGGAGAGCTGGTGATTTTAATCAGGCTTTAATGGAGCTGGGAGCGATGGTTTGTGTACCACGCACTCCGCAATGCTTGACCTGTCCGGTGTTTGACTACTGTATGGCGCGGCAGGAGGGAATGGCAGAAGAGCTGCCGGTCAAAGGCAAGGCCAAACCTCCACGTCCTGTTGATCTGCAAGTAGGCATTATTATTCGCGACGGCAAAGTATTGATGAACAAGCGTCCCGATCAAGGGCTTCTCGCCGGCATGTGGGAATTCCCTACAGTTGAAACCGAACAGGAAAGTGATGCTGCCAAGCAGGAGGCACTTGCAGTTGGTTTGCGTGAACGATTCGGAATCGATGTAGAAGTCATGCAGCCGCTAGGTACGGTTCAGCACGTCTTCTCCCATTTGCAGTGGAACATGCAAGTATGGTCCTGTGACTGGATCGAAGGGGAAGAGCTCCCCGCTCAAGCAAGATACGCAGCTTGGGAGGAATTAGATGCTTACACCATTCCGATGGCGCATCAAAAAATTCGCGAGCTGTTGGGACAAAAATAACAAGTAGGCAAAGCTGTCGAGTATTTCTCGGCGGCTTTTATTTATTTCATCAGACCGATGTGACGCAAGCCGTGAGATATCCCGCCATCATCGACGTGGCGCGTTACATAATTGGCATGCGGCAACAAAGCTTCATGTGCATTGCCCATCGCGATTCCCATCCCAACATAAGAGAGCATTTCTTTGTCATTCAGACCGTCTCCAAAAGCAACTGCCTTGCTTGGCGCAAGCCCGATATGCGAGAGGAGCGCTTCAATACCAAGCGCTTTGGAACCGCCTTTCGCAAATACATCCATACAATACTCATGCCAGCGTATAAACGAGAGAGCGGGAATCTCTTCTCTGTATTGTTGTTCGTGTGCATCTGGCGTAAACAACAGCGCTTGATAAATATTTTCAGAATGGGCAAAGTCCGCATTGTGATCAGGGGAATCAAGCTTCAATTGCTGAAAGGTCCAATCCAAATAAGGATGCTGCTTATGGGTAGAAAAGCCCGCCGTACTGCCTTGAAACACGATGGGATGGTCGTGCTGGGTTGCGATCTGCTGCAACTGTTCGAGTATTTTGGTCGGGATGGGGCGATCATAAATGGTTTTTCCTTGATAGACGACATATGCGCCATTGCAACTGACATACGAGTCGATGCCGCACTGCTGGGCAAGCTCGTCAAAATAATAATGAGCTCTGCCTGTTGCTAAGACGACCTCGATCTTGTTTCTTTGCAGCTCTTGAATGGCTTCGAGTGTATCCGGTGGTATGATTTTCTCTTCATTGACGAGTGTTCCATCAATGTCTAAAAAGACGATTTGATACTCCATGATTTCACTCCCCACGCTTCTCTGTTTGAATCCATTATAAAGCTTCGAGAGAGGGAAAGAGCAGTGGAAAATAAAAAGATCATGCCCCCGCAGACATGATCTTTGTAAAAACGTTTCTTTTTATCGAATCAAAAACTCTGGAAATTGTGTCACGATCTGATGCTTTTGTTCTTCGATGCGTTTCAGCGCTTGCTGTTGCATGTATTTTGCTTCAATTTGCTTCGGTGTCAATTTCCGTTTCTCGATAATGATTGTGAAGAAAATCATTGGAATGTACATGAGTGTATCCCTCCCATCCCGTTAGTTTGGTGCAGTCAGCTACCATCTATCGCTTTGACTCCTGTAAACCTCATCATCTGACGCCGTTGTTTGTTTTTCATAACAAAATCCCTCCTGTAGTCAAGTAATCGTGTTTCGTCCATTAAATGCGGCTCACAAATTGTGCAGCTTCAAAAGCATGTTCTTCGGCGCGTTCTTCGAGATAGCGACAGCGAGCAGATTCTGCGAAAAGTGTCTCCGCTTGTTCCTTATTGCGTTCAATCTTGACTGTGAAAAGCAAAAAGTTCAGTACCATTACCAATCACCCCCTTTCAAGGTGGAAAATGTTAATTGATGAGAAAGAAAAAGACCACGGGCGAAAGCCTGCGGTCTTCTGGCATCAACAAACGGACATGCCGTTTTGAAGGGCATAGAAAGACCACAAGCAACAACGCCTGTGGTCGGTAATAGACGAAATGGAAATGTTGAATAGTACGAATACTACTGGAATTCGTCGACCCAGGAGGCGCTGCTATATTCAGTTGGAACAACCACAAGACGATCAATAAGAGCTAGATTTAGGTTCATTGCTATCATCATCATGGTGCTGCCTCCTTTCTTTCCGTAGTAGTAGTGTGTGGAACGTACTCTTAGAATATGGCATTTTTTTCTTGTTGTAAAGCGATTTTTTACCTATTTCTAGAAGAAAGTATATTCTGAATATAATAAAAAATAATAAATAATAAACGAATGTGCAGTTTAGTGGGCAAATGAAGGTTTACCATTAGGCATATAGCGGGTAACAATATAGGACAATCATGATACGCAGAAACGCAGAAAGGTGATGCTAGCGAATGAAAACACCCAGACTTACTGTAAAATCTAAGCTAATCGCTACATTTTCCACAATATTAGTGATCCCCATGCTTTTGCTGGGGTTGCTCTCTTATCAGAGTGCCAAGGCAGAGTTGTCAGATGAATTGCTTACGACTGCCTCTGAAAATGTTCGGTTGATAGATGAGCTTTTGAATCACACACTGCTGGAGCAATCAAGGAATGTGGAATGGATTGCTTCTGATATTGTACGCCATGACATCTTAGAAGAGACCAAAATGGAAACGAAAAAGCAATTGCAGCGTTTTCTCGCGATGAACCCAGAAGTGAGTGAAGCGTATATCGGGGATGAGAATGGTGGCATGTTGACTGCGACTGATTCCAAGCTTCCCGACGGATTCGACCCAAGAAAGAGGGATTGGTACATAGCCGCCATGAAGCAATCAGGAAAGAGCGTCATTGTGGACCCATACATTGATGCGATAACCGGAAAAGTCGTGTTGGGAGTGGCGATGTCCTTGCCAGATAAATCCGGAGTTCTGGGAATTGATATTCAACTGACAGCGCTGGACGCGACGGTCAAGCAAGCGAAAATCGGTACCCAAGGATATATGGCGATTTTGGATAAAAACCGAAAAATGCTGGTCAATCCAAATGGGGAGTCTGGCGTTGAGGTTGCAGAGTCTTGGACGGATACAGTATATGCAGAAGAGTCAGGTCGTTTACAATTTCAGCACGAAGGAAAGCCCGTCCAAGCCGTGTTTACTACGAATGAAAATACGGGTTGGAAGCTTATAGGCGTGATGTATGACAGTGAAGCAGCAGAAGCAGCAAATCCGATTTTTTACACCATGCTCGTGATTATAATAGCTGCGCTGGTGGTAGCTGGCGGAGTCATTTACTTGATTTTGCGCTCCTTAATCCGTCCTTTGCGCATGTTGACAGAAGCAGCGGAAAAAATGAGCCAAGGCGATGTGACACAGCAAGTAGATATACGAAGTGACGATGAGTTGGGTACGTTGGGCAAAGCCTTCAATCATATGGCGGAATCTCTTCGTTCCTTGCTCCATTCTGTGAATGATTCTGTTCAGCAGCTGGCTTCTTCGGCAGAGCAACTCGCTGCAAGTGCGGATCAGACAAGCAAAGCGACAGAACAGATCGCCGAGACCATGCAAGAAATGGCGGAGGGAACCGAGCAGCAAGTCTCCCATACGCAGGAGGGGAACGCAGCAGTCGAACAAATGTCGGCAAGAATCGGTCAGATCGTAGAGCATACACAAAATGTATTCACCGCAGCCCAGGAATCGTCGGACTTGGCAGTGACCGGAAACAAAGCCATTCAATCGGCAGTGCTGCAAATGAATGCATCCAGCGAGTCGATTCACGGTCTGGCAAAAGTCGTGGATAATCTGGGGACGCGTTCCCAAGAAATCGGAAATATCGTGGATGTGATCACCGCCATCGCAAATCAAACCAACCTGCTCGCACTAAATGCGGCAATTGAAGCGGCTCGAGCAGGGGAGTATGGACGAGGCTTTGCTGTGGTGGCTGATGAGGTACGCAAGCTGGCCGAGCAATCCGCAAGCTCGGCACAACAAATTAGTCAGCTGATCACCGCGATCCAAGCGGAGACAAACCATGCCGTGATTGTGATGGATCAGAGCAAGCGTGAAGTAACAGAGGGTATTGAAAAAGTGAACGAAGCCGGCCAGTCCTTCGAACAAATTCAATCAGCCGTCAATGAAGTGGCAGAGAAAATCGGTCAGGTATCGGAAGCGACGCGTGATTTCTCTACAAGGGCACAGCAAGTGGTTGAGATCATTGGTCATATTTCCGAAGTGACACTGCAAGCATCTGATGGAACACAAAGTGTATCCGCAGCTGCCCAGGAGCAGCTAGCCTCTATGGAAGAGATCGCTTCCTCAGCCGTTTCTCTCGAACACCTCGCGGAGGAATTGCAAAACCAGATCGGCAAATTCCGTATCTAAAAATAAGCCCGGCGCCGTGTTTACATACACGAGCAGCCGGGTTTTTTACTTAATCGTAAATAGGTGACGAGGAATGATCCCATCCCCCGCTATCTCCATTCACTGGCCCACGGGATTCAAGCTCATGGATGACTTTGACGTGAAGAGAGGCTCCTTCTGCACTGAGGTAAGCTGCTAATTGTGAAAAACTGTGATGGTAATAAAGTAGCTCATTCATTTCCCAATCAGTCAGTGGTACCATGGTTAATTCGGACAATTCCCGACCTATGTACACCCTGCCATTCCTCCTTATGTGGTAGTGGTTTGCCTGATACTGCGAGCTTAGTATGGCTATAGTCGAGAGGATCAAGTCATGCCGGGATTTTTTCCGCAGGTAGAAAAAGCGCAGGTGGAGTTGTATAATGAATAAGTGATTTTTACTTATTAGTACCTGCTATTAATAGTTGGTCAGGTTGGGAGGTAATCTTTTTTATGAATACAACGAAAAAAGTAGCACTGGTTACTGGCGGTACGCGAGGAATCGGAAAAGCGATTGCGCTTCAATTGGCGGAACAGGGCTATGACCTGGTGCTGAACTATTTGCGTAACCGCACTGCAGCAAGAGAAGCGGCAGCAGAGCTGGAAGCAAAGGGCGCTCGTGTCCATCTGATCAAAGCCAATGTAGGGGATGTAGCAAAAATCAAAGAGTTGTTCGCAGAAATTGACCAGGAATTCGGTCGCTTGGATGTATTTGTGAACAATGCGGCATCGGGTGTACTGCGTCCACTGATGGAGCTGGAAGAGAGCCATTGGGACTGGACCATGGAAATTAACAGCAAGGCGCTGTTGTTCTGTGCGCAAGAAGCGGCAAAACTAATGATCAAGGGCGGCAACGGCGGAAAAATCGTGAGCTTGTCCAGCCTTGGGTCCATTCGCGTTCTCGACAACTATACAGCGGTTGGCGTATCGAAGGCAGCTGTAGAAGCGATTACTCGTTATTTGGCAGTCGAGCTCGCACCGCATAATATTGTAGTAAACGCTGTTTCTGGCGGAGCGGTGGATACGGATGCACTCAAGCATTTCCCGAATCGTGAAGAATTGCTCGGCAGCTCAGCAGAGCGTACGCCAGCAGGACGCATTGTGGAGCCGGAAGATTTGGCTAATGCTGTGATATTCTTGCTCTCCGACAAAGCGTGGATGGTTCGTGGACAAACATTGATTGTAGACGGCGGTATTTCTCTTTTGACATAATTATTTATGGCAGATGGAGTATGGAGTTGGAGACTTTGTGGTGTTGCGACACAAGACAAAGTTGTCCATGTGTTGTACAATAGAGGAAGAAGGTTACGAAGGAGGCAACACATGCTGATTCGTCCGTTTCGACTCGGTGACTATTCGGCTATCACACGTATTTGGCAGGAGACGGGGTTGGACCAATCGGACAAAGAGTCATTGAACGATTTGGCCCAGCATTTGGCTTGGGACAGCGATCTGGTAATGGTTGCAGAAATTGAAGGCAGAGTTGTAGGGGTCGTGGTTGGCACGATCGACGGAGCACGTGCCTATTTCTACCGATTGGCTGTACTTCCAGAGATGCAAGGCTCAGGTATTGGCCGCGAACTCGTTGAAGCAATTGAAAAGCGTTTCAAGCAACGAGGTGTCAATAACGTCTTGATCATGGTCAATCAATCAAATCCGGAAGTCCTTCCGTTTTACCTTTCACTTGGCTATGAAGTACAAAAATATGTTACACTTTCCAAAAAGCTCTCTTCTTAAAGGAGGCTTGTCCCCATTCAAATAGAGAAGAGAAGAAAGGGGAGAGTCATGTCACCAACTCCGGGCTCCAATATCCGCATAGAAAGTTATAAACATGACCATTCGTTGCACCGCATATGGGACAAATCTACGTTGATTCATACCAGTGATGCGGTGGTGATTGGGGGAAATGATCGGGTCAAGGTGACAGAAGCAGACGGGCGGGAATGGCGTACGCGTGAACCTGCCATTTGTACATTTGGTAGAGGCCAGTGGTTCAATACCATTGCCATGATTCGTGATGACGGTATTTATTATTATTGCAACATTGGTTCGCCCTTCAGCATGAAGGGACAATTGCTAAGCTACATAGACTATGATCTCGACGTAAAAGTGTTTCCTGATATGACGTACTCGATTCTCGACGAAGAGGAGTTTCTTTTGCATAGCAAACAGATGAACTATCCTCCATTTGTTGTGGAAAGAGTGCAGACAGCATTGCGAGAGGTGCTGGATTGGGTAAGCGCACGACGTGGCCCTTTTCAAAACGGATTCGTCCAACGTTGGTACGAGCGTTATCTTTTAGTGCGAGATGATGAGGAATAATCCCTTTCCCGAATGACCGGGGGAGGGATTTCCTTGTTTGCAAAGGAGGTATGATGGTTGAGCATACGCCGCTATTTGGCTTATGTCCTGCCCTATTGGAAACAAATATTGGGCACTATATTCATTGGTATTATAAAGTTTGCGATCCCACTTGCTCTGCCGCTTCTGATCAAATACGTCATTGATGACCTGCTGCCAAGTCCGCTACCTCAAGAGGAAAAGCTGAAGCAGTTATTTTGGCTGATGCTCGGGGCTCTTTTGTTATTTACCGTCGTTCGCGCCCCTGTTGAGTACATCCGGCAATACTATGCACAGTGGGTATCCAGTCGTATCTTGTTTGACATCCGCAATCAATTGTTTTCTCATTTACAACGACTGTCGATGCGCTACTACAACAATACAAAAACGGGTGAGGTCATCTCTCGCGTCATTAACGACGTAGAATCAACCAAAAGCTTCGTAGAAACGGGATTGATGAATCTCTGGTTGGACCTGATTACGATCATCCTGACACTGGCGATTATGCTCTACATGGATGTGGAACTGACACTTGTGGCGATTGTCGTTTTCCCTTTGTACAGTATTTCAGTCAAATTTTTCTACAAGCGCTTGCGTCAATTAACCAAGGATCGTTCTGCGGCACTGGCGCGTTTGCAAGGATATTTGTACGAACGCGTCAATGGGATGGCGCTCATCCGCAGCTTTGCCTTGGAGAAGCAGGAAAGCAAGGAATTCGCAAAGGAAAACAATCAGTTTTTGGATAAGGCACTGGCGCAAACACGCTGGAATGCGCGAACTTTTGCTGTAATTAATACGGTGACGGATATCGCACCGCTCCTGGTCATTGCTTATGCTGGCTATCAAGTTATTGGCGGGAGCATGAGCGTAGGGACTTTGGTTGCGTTTTATGTTTATTTGGATCGCTTGTACACGCCGCTACGACGCTTGGTCAATTCCAGTACGGTGCTGACACAGGCAATTGCCTCGATGGACCGTATGTTCGAGTTTATCGATGAATCATACGATATCGTTGACAAGCCAAACGCAGGGGAGTTGCCTGTCGACCCTGCAACCAAACGCATTCGCGGCGAAATTCGCTTTGAGAACGTGTCCTTCCGCTATCGGGAGGAAGGCCCTCTTGTCTTGAACAACGTGAATTTGAGCATCTCTTCTGGTGAAACAGTTGCGATTGTCGGGATGTCAGGCGGCGGAAAATCTTCGTTGATTAGCTTGCTGCCGCGTTTTTGGGACGTGACAGAAGGGAAAATTACGATTGATGGCATCGATATCCGCGATGTGAAGCAGCAAAATTTGCGTCACCATATCGGGATGGTGCAGCAAGATAATATTTTGTTTAGTGAATCAGCAAAAGTGAATATTTTAATGGGCAATCCTGATGCAGATGACAGTGCTGTGCAAGAAGCTGCGAAGGCGGCAAATGCCCATGACTTTATTAGCGAATTACCGAATGGCTACCATACTGAGCTGGGAGAGCGCGGCGTAAAACTCTCTGGCGGGCAAAAGCAGCGAATCGCGATTGCACGTGTTTTCCTGCGTGACCCAGGTATTCTGATTCTGGATGAGGCGACGTCTGCACTCGACTTGGAATCAGAGCACACGATTCAGGAGTCTTTGTCCAGATTGGCAAAAGGAAGAACTACACTCATCGTGGCCCATCGACTTTCGACGATTACCCATGCGGACAAAATCATTGTCATGAAAGAGGGACAAATCGTTGAGGAAGGCACGCATGAGCAATTGCTGGAGAGAAAGGGCGTATACTATGGCCTGTGGAGTGTGCAAGATTTAGGAAGTACATCCGACCCGCAACTGGGATAAGCAGATGGGATTGGAGGAAATCCGATGGAGATATGGCGCCGTAATTTATATGTACTCTGCGGATCGTTGTTTTTCGTCATGGTGGCGATGAGCATGATCATGCCTTTTTTACCGCTTTTCATTCAGCAGGATTTCGGAATTGAAGACCCTCATCAAGTCACGGCTTGGGCGGGGATTATTTTTGGAGCTAACTTTTTGACGGCGGGCCTCGTCTCGCCTATTTGGGGCAATTTGGCCGATAAGCACGGGCGCAAGATCATGATTTTGCGCTCGGGATTTTTCATGTCCATTACGATGGCACTGACCGGTTTTGCGGGAAGTCTGTGGCAGCTTTTGGTCCTTCGTCTGCTCAATGGACTCGTAGGGGGAATCATCCCTGCAAGTACCGCACTAGTAGCATCCTCTGTACCAAAAGAACGAATTGGCTGGGCAACGGGGTTGCTTCAGTCTTTTATTACGGCCGGAACCATTATGGGACCGCTATTTGGCGGCGTTCTCGCGGAGAAGATCGGCTTTCGGATGATTTTTGTGATTACCGGTTGCGTATTATTACTGGCGACCTTGGTCATTACGTTTATGGTGAAAGAGAATTTTGTTCCACCTGAAAAAAAGGAACGGTCGAGTCTGCGGGAAGATTTTCAGATGATCTTTTCTTCCAAAGAACTCCCGGCGCTCTTTTTTGTAACCGTAATGATCCAGTTTGCGTTGTTTAGCATTATCCCTGTGTTGCCGATCTACATTTCGCAATTAGTTGGATCAGAAGGGGCAAAGGTAGCACTATGGGCCGGTATTGTCCAGGCATGCATGGGGGTAGCAAACGTCTTTGCCTCCCCACAGCTGGGTCGTTTAGGAGATCGGTTTGGTTCGCAAAAGGTGCTCTTGTTTTCGCTTTTGGCTGCCGCAATCATCTTCATTCCACAAGGTCTCGTACATACGGTATGGCAATTGGTCGCGCTCCGGTTTTTGTTAGGATTATCGTTGGGAGGATTGCTTCCATCCGTCAATGCTTTGCTGAGACGAGCAACACCTGTACATATGGTCAGTCGCGTTTACGGCTATAACAACAGCTTCGTCAGTATCGGCAGCATGCTTGGACCAATGATTGGTGGCTTTTTGGCAGGCTATGTGAGTATTAGCGGAGTCTTTTACATGACGAGTGCTTTCTTGTTTATTAACGCAGGCTGGGTGTACTACAGCTTTTTCCGAAACAAATCTGTACAGCATTCTGATTCTGGAATAGAATAAAAGGTAATTTTCGCGAAAAGAGGTGCACCTCCATTGTGATGGCGAGTCGGTGTGAATAACTTCATATTCCATCAGGACGTATAGGCTGGTCCTGAACCGACAGGAGGGTGTGTTTCATGTGGCATCGACGCTTTATTTGCCTCTGGGCGGGTCAGACATTGGCCAACCTTGGGGATGTATTTTATATTGTCGCATTTATTTCGATTATCTACGCTGCAACTGGCTCTGTCATGTACACGGCGTTTATACCGGTTGTCATCGTAGCTTCGCAGTCTGTGAGCAGCTTGTTGGCTCCGTTGGTGTTTCAGCGATTGTCGTTGACAGGAATGCTCGTGCTGTCGCAAGGCTTGAAGACGATACTTTTGGCTACAGCCTCATTAGCCGTCAGCAGCGGTTTAGGAGAGCAGGGAGAGAGGATCTGGCTATTGTTCGGACTGGGGTCAGCCATTGCCTTTATGGATGGCTGGGCAAACCCTGCGCGCAATGCCATGGTGCCGCAGTTGGTCGGACGAGAAGACCTCATGCGAGCGAATGGTTTGCTTGCCACCTCGGATCAAACCGTTCATTTTGCCGGTTGGGCCGCAGGGGGATTACTCGTTTCTTGGTTGGGAGCGGGTAATGTTTTGTGGGGAACGGTTGGTGCCTATGTTGTGGCAACGATCGCGATGACAGGCATTGCACCGGCAAGCGAAAAGCTGTGTGAAGATCAGGCAGCTAGGGAGACAACAAACTGGCTCACTGGATGGAAAACCATTCGCGATGTACCTGTACTGCGACTGCTGGTCGCGATGGATGTCGTGATCGGCTTGTCCGGGGGTGTGTGGATCGCTGCGATTATGCTGCCATTTGTCCTCAATGTACTTGGACAAGGAGAAGAATGGTGGGGCTACATCAATGCCGGTTACATGCTTGGAGCTATTGCAGGTGGGACGCTGCTATTGATGTATGCCGAGCGGATGCGTCGCCATTTATTTCGCTGGATCATTTGCGGTACGGTTGGCGTCGGATTCTTTACCTTTTGTTTTGGCAGCAGTACGAACGCGCTGGTAGCACTGTTGTTTTCCTTTGCGCTCGGCCCGTTTTTAGAGATGATGCATGTAAGCAAGCAGACACTTTTGCAGCAAGAGACGGAAGAATCAGCACTGCCCTATGTCATGTCAGCAAAGGGGACGATTGATTTACTCGTTTTTGGCGCTTCTGCCCTGGTGATGGGAGCTATCGCTGAATGGCAGGGAGTCCGGGCTGTTTATTATGTATCTGCTGGATTGTTACTCATCGCTTTCCTTTTTGCGTTGCGTTTGCAAAAAAAGCAGACCGAGCATTCCAGTGGGGTCTCCGTAAATTAAAACACGAACAGGCTGTCTTATCCGTAGACTTTTCTACTGGTGAGGCAGCCTTTTTTGATGATAGACAAACGAAGCTGGGCGATATGGACGGTTGACGTATTCTGTGACAGAACTGGATAAAATGATCCGACAGTCTGAAGCGTTGGTGAAGCATTTTAAGGTTTGAGTAAGCCTTGTTTTCTCACTACAATGGAGAGGAGCATAAAAAAGAAGCAAGGATGGGTGAGCACATGAACATTCTCGTATTGCATGGAAGCTCAAGAGAGGCAGGGAATACGGAGCAATTGACAAATCTAGCGTTGGAAGGCGCACCGCACACCAGTATCCGTCTGCGGGAGAAAAACATTCGCCCGATTCACGACCAAAGACATGACGAGGGAGGCTTCGAGGCAGTCGCGGATGATTACGATGAAGTGACGGAAGCGGTGCTCGCCCATGATTTTCTGATTTTCTCTACGCCGATCTATTGGTACGGTATGTCGGGGCACATGAAAAATTATGTAGATCGCTGGTCGCAGAGCTTGCGTGACAAGCGTTATTCCTTCAAAGAATCTCTCGGGCAAAAGCAGGCGTATGTCATTACGACTGGTGGAGACCAGCCCAGATTGAAGGGACTGCCATTGATTCAGCAGTTTCAGTATGTTTTTTCTTTTGTCGGAATGCCATTTGCGGGTTATATGATCGGAGAAGGCAACAAACCCGGTGATGTATTGTCAGATCAACGGGCAGTAGAGGAAGCAAAGATTTTTAATGCGTGGCTGAAGGCCAAACAATAGCGTATCGAACGACAAAAGACCGAGAGCAATTCCGGTCTTTTGTCTTGTTATCTATCACCGATTATGAGGTGAAGCTGTCTAGTTCGGTTATGGTACCGGAATGGAACAGACTTTTTCGAACACCCTGTGCATCGTAGGTATAATGGGTATAAACCAGCATTCTATTAAAATCAGCAACTTGGCTGACCGTGTAGACTTCTTCTAACCAATACATAAAATATACGCAAGGAGCTATCTCCACGTAGTTGAATGCATAGTAACCATTGAATCCTTTATGCGGTCCAGCAATCCCTTCATCATGCCGATGAGTAGCGTCAAAGAAATGAATGATAAATACATTGCCATCATCATAATCATAGCGAAAGGTCTTACCAGCGTATACAGGGAGTCGATGACTGTATTGTACATATTGAAAATTTGGATGACGCATATCATACTCCTCCTTTTGTATGCAATATATGTAAAACATAGGTGTATGCTCTGCGTGGAATGCAAAAAAACAGCGGCCAGACTAAGACGTTATTTTCAGGTCTTAGGTAGCCGCTGTTTCATTTATGTAGGGTCAGTCTAAACACGAAACCTATTTTTCACCGAGGTGACGCAGAATCGCCATCAAATCGAGCTCTCCCAGTCCTGATTCCAGTGCATGACGATAGGTGGCATTAACAGATTCCGCTAAAGGTGTAGAAACGCCTGCTTCATGCGCTAGTCGAAGGTCTTTGGCCATATGCTTCAGGGCAAAGGCAGCCGGATAGTCGTCAGAGAGGATCGAGGCTGCTTTTGCGCGGATTAAAGGGGTTCCCACGGCGCTCTCGGAAATGATGTCCAGCATCTGTTCTGTGCCAATGCCGAGAGAGCGAGCGAACAGCAATGTCTCAGAGACACCTTGTACCGTAATGCCAAGTAACAGATTGATCGCCAGCTTGGCAGATGTGCCAGCACCGTTTGGTCCTAGATAAAATGCTGCTTTGCCTAGCTTGTCCAGCATCGGCTTGGCTACGTCATAATCCGCTTGCTCGCCGCCTACCATGATGACGAGCTTCCCTTCTTTTGCAGGTCCTACACTGCCAGAGACAGGTGCATCGAGAAAGCGCAGCCCAGCCTGTTTGGCCTGCTCGGCAAGAAAACGGGAAGTATCCGGTGAAATGGTGCTCATGTCCACCGCCAGCTTTCCTTGCACGGGAAGACTCAAGAGACCATCTGAGCCCGTATAGATTGCTTTTACGGCATCATCGTCACTTACCATGGTAAACAGTACATCGCTTTGTGCTACCACCTCAGACAAAGTCGCAGTCTCTTTCGCACCCAATGCCACCAATGGTGCAGCTTTTCCTGGTGTACGATTCCAAACACGTACGTCATAGCCAGCAGCCAGCAGATTGCTAGCCATTGGAATGCCCATGTTTCCCAAACCAATCCAACCGATGATCATCGTCTTGTTCTCCTATCCGCGATTTATGCTTTTATTTGTTGTTGGACAAGTATCTTTAAAGCAGCGTGCTTGGATTCTGTCATGGCAAACAACTCGTCAAATCCAGAAGGAAGCGTCTTGTCAAGAACACGCAAGCCTTCCTCGGTAATGCCACCTTTGGTAGCAACACGTTCAATCAGTTGGTCAAAGCTAAGCTGTTCGTTTTTGAGCAAAAGAGCGGTTCCCAGCATCGTTTCCACCAGCATGCTTCTCGCAGTATCGAGGTCAAGCTCTGGTGTTTTGCGAACGGCTGCCTGCGCGAACGAGTCAAGAATCCCTGCGATCAGTCCTGGTGCGCTGCTGGTGAGGATCGTCGCTGTTTCGATCTCGACCTCGGACACTTCCTGTGATTGACTAATGGAAGACAGGAGAGTGAGTAGCTCATTACGATCCTCTGCACTTGTTCGACTGCTGCATGTAAATAACGATACACCATGCAGCTCTTGCGAAGTGACTGTAGGAATTACCTTGCTTACGGCACCAGCATGAACGGTTTCCAAATCATCGAGGCTAACACCTGCTGCCACAGAAACGATATGTACACTTTCAGGGATAGATAACGCACGCAGTACAGGCAGGATATCCAGTGGCTTTGTGCAGAGAAAGACCAGATTTGCCTGGTTGCACACCTCTTGCGCACTTTCAGCTATGAGAATGCCATGCGATGCTTGCAGATTTTCAGCCTTTTCTCTTGTTCGATTGAAGACGGTGATATGCTCGGGCTGGATCACACCGCTTTTACAGAGTGATTTCACCAACATTTGACCCATACTACCTAGTCCAATGATTCCAATTCGCATGTGCAAAACCCCCCGTCTTATTGTAACGTAGCCTTATGAAAAAAGGTACAGCCTCCCATGTGAGAGAGCTGTACCTTTGTAGTTCCGTTTAAAGGATTAGTCGTCAGAGCTACGGAAAATCATGATGTATTTCGCCAACTCCAGAACAGAGATCAGAGCGGCAGCTACGTACGTGAGAGCGGCTGCGCCCAGGACTTTGCTTGCGCCACGCTCTTCTTCATTGCGGATGAAGCCCATTTTAAGCATCAGTTCTTTCGCACGGCTACTTGCGTTAAACTCGACAGGCAGAGTGACGAGTTGGAAGGCAACTGCTCCGGAGAAGAAGATAATTCCGATGAGCAAGAGTCCAGCCATTTTAAAGAAGAAGCCAGCCAACAGCAGCAACGGCGCCACACCGGACACCAGGTTGACTACTGGGAAAATGCGATGACGTGCTACCAGCATTGGGTACGAGACCTTGTGCTGAATCGCATGGCCAACCTCGTGACAAGCAACGGACAGAGAGGCAATCGAGTTGCCGAAGTATACAGGATCAGACAGGCGTACGACACGGTCAGTCGGGTCATAGTGGTCAGTCAATGTACCTGGGATATGTTGAACAGGAACGTTCGTCAAGCCGTTCGCATCGAGCATGCGGCGGGCGGCCTCAGCACCGGTAATACCGGAGGAGGTAGGAACTTCGGCGAATTTGTTAAAAGTTCCTTTCACACGGAACTGTGCCCAGAGCGACAGTCCGAATGCAATCAGAATCAGGAAATCCATAGGATGGAAAAACATTCCACACTCACTCCTCGTTGTAATCTATGAAAACGAAATGTTGCTAAGCCATACATGTAACCTTACTACTTCATTCTGTCCCATATTCATGTATACGAATAAGTCCTATGACAGTTTCACTATTTTATTGTACAATCTCTGACCATTATTGACAATGTTGCTGTATGCGAAAAAAACAGACACATTCCTCGTCATCATGATTGGGAATGTGTCTGTTTTGATGTTTACCTATCGTGATTTTGGGTTTTGTGATGCTCGGTTTTTCGCGGGTTTTGAAAGCCGGTCACTTCGAGCATTTTACTGCTCATTTTGGAATCCAACGTCTTTTCAGGAGCCTGCGGATATGATTTTTCACCTTTGGACACCGAAATATCCTCCTCGAAAACATAATCGCGAACAGGCTTATTATTTCCTTGGACGGATGCGAAAGGACGTGGGAATGGTTTACAGCTGAGAAAAGGCGCGGTCTACAGCTGCGATGGTGTATTGAATGTCTTCTTCTGTATGAGCTGTCGTCACGAACCAAGCTTCATATTTAGATGGTGCCAGGCATACACCTTCATTCAGCATCAGCTGGAAGAAGCGGGCAAAAATTTCTCCATTCGCTTTCTGAGCTGCATCATAATCATGAACAGGCTCGTCCGTAAAGTAAACTGCCAATGCCCCTTTTACACGATTGAGCTGGATGGTTACGCCGTGTTTGTTTGCCGCTTCGATGATTCCGTTCGCAAGCATGGCACCCAATCGTTCGAATTCATCGTACACGCCCGGCTGCTTCAATACTTCCAGGCAAGCAATTCCCGCACGGATGGAAGCAGGATTACCAGCCATTGTTCCTGCTTGATACGCAGGTCCGAGTGGGGCGACTTGCTCCATGATTTCCCGACGTCCGCCATAAGCGCCTATTGGCAGACCGCCACCGATAATTTTGCCCAATGCAGTCAGATCAGGCTCGACTCCGAGGAGGTTTTGTGCTCCACCATAGCTGAAGCGGAAGGCCGTAATCACTTCATCGTAGACAACAAGCGCGCCTGCTTCGTGAGTGATGCGGTTAACCTCTTCCAGGAAGCCAGGCTCAGGTGCCACGATACCGAAGTTGCCGACAATCGGCTCAACGAGGACGCAAGCCGTTTCGCTTCCCCATTTGCTCATAGCTTCTGCGTATGCTTCGATATTATTAAAAGGTACGGTAATGACTTCGCTGGCAATGCTTTGTGGAATACCTGCACTGTCCGGAATCCCCAAGGTAGATGGTCCGGAGCCGGCAGCAACGAGCACTAAATCAGAGTGGCCGTGGTAGCAGCCTGCGAATTTGATGATTTTGACACGACCGGTATAGGCACGTGCTACACGAATGCAGGTCATGACTGCTTCTGTACCGGAGTTATTGAAACGAATGCGCTCCATCGAAGGGATTGCTTCGCGGATCATGTTTGCGAAGGTAATTTCCCATGGAGTAGGAGTACCGTACAGGGTTCCGTTGGCAGCTGCTTCGCAAATCGCTTTGGTCACATGTGGATGTGCATGGCCAGTAATGATGGGGCCATATGCTGCTAAATAGTCAATATATCGATTGCCGTCCACGTCCCAGAAATACGCGCCCTGGGCACGTTCCATCGTTACGGGTGCTCCCCCGCCTACAGCCTTGAAAGAGCGGGAAGGGCTGTTCACCCCGCCTAGAATGACGTCGAGTGCTTCCTCGTGCAGTTGCGCGGATCGTTCACGTTTCATGCATATTCCCTCTTTTCTGTTGGAACTACCTCTTTTGGAAAAAGTCCTTCATTATCTTACCACAGCTGTTCAACAACTGGATATGAACGGAGAGCTATAGATGAAGAAAAGGAAAAATGATACAATTTTCAAGCAAATCACTCCATGGGTAAAGGCGGGGTCATCATGAAACTTGAGTGCATCTCCATGAAAGGAAGCGGCAAAAGCAATGAGGACGCCTATGTGATTCAGCAGGTCAAGCATGTGTATGCGGTCATCGACGGCATTACGTCGCTGATCCCGTATGAGAACGCAGCAGGACAGACAGGTGGAGCTATCGCTGCAGAGCTCGTAAAAAAGCAGCTGGAAGCAATGCCGGAGGATGTAGCTTTGCACGATTATTTGGAGACGATAAACGAAGCACTTCAGGAGCATATGCAGCAAAGCGGCATCGATCTTAAGAAAAAGGAAGCATTGTGGGGAGCGGCCTGTGCAGTCGTCCGTGTAGGAGATGCCCATATCGAGTACGCGCAGTTGGGAGATTGCATGATATTTGTCGTTTATGATGATGAGACTGTGCGACCCCTGACACATACGCAAGTCAGCCATTTGGAACAGGCAGCCTTGGCGAAGTGGGAAGAAGGAATCAAAGAAGGATTGTGTACCCGAACAGAGCTGTACGAACGATGTATGGACATCCTGATCCATAACCGCTATCAGGCGAATGGACCAGGAGGCTATGGCGTATTGAATGGCGATGTTGCCTGTCGGGATTTTATCGAGTATGGACGCATCAATCGAGTTGGCGTGAAGGCATTGGTGCTGGCAACGGATGGTCTTTTCATGCCGAGAGCTTTAGGTGAAGCACAGCCGAAGTGGGAAGAGACGGTCCTGCCAATCGTACATAAAGGGCTGCAACGTTATACAGACGATCTCATCTCTCTGGAAAACAAAGATCCCGAATGCATACGCTATATCCGCTTCAAAAAGTCAGACGACAAAACGGGAATGATCCTTAATCTTCATTAACAGTTTGGTGCAGTTTGCCTTTTGCACAAATCGATTGGCTCATATACACTACAAATGGTATTTAAGCGAAGAAAAAAGGACGGTTTTCCATGATTCAAGTAAATCATTTACAAAAGGATTTCCGCATCCATCAGTCCAGACCGGGCCTTGGTGGTGCTTTTCGTGATTTGTTTAGTCGGGAGTACAAGACGGTAAATGCGGTGGATGACCTTTCCTTTACAGTAGAGGAAGGGGAAATGTTCGCGCTGATTGGGGAAAATGGTGCCGGAAAATCGACCACGATCAAGATGCTGACAGGTATCTTGACCCCGAGCGACGGTGAAATCGTCATTAACGGCTATGTGCCTTTCAAGCAGCGTGAAGAGTATGTTCGATCCATCGGAGTTGTTTTCGGGCAGCGCTCTCAGCTTTGGTGGGACCTATCTCCGCTAGAGTCCTTCCGTCTGTTGAAAAGTGTTTATAAGGTTGACGATGCAGAAGGAGAAAAGTGGCTGGAGCGTTTGATTGAGGAGCTGGATATTTCTCCGTTCGTCAGTCAGCCAGTACGCAAGTTGAGTCTCGGACAACGGATGCGCTGTGAAGTGGCAGCTTCATTGATTCATAAGCCACGTCTACTGTTTCTCGATGAACCGACAGTTGGACTCGATGTGCTCGTTAAGCAAAAAATCCGTGAGTTTCTCCGCAATCTGAATGAGACGGAAAATATGACGATCTTGTTGACGACTCACGATGTGTCAGACATCGAAGCACTCTGTAAACGCGTGCTTGTCATGGACAAAGGGAAGCTGATCTTCGATGGCTTGCTGAATGACCTCAAGGAAAAATGGGGCAATGGCACAGAGGTGTCCTTCCAAATGAAAAAGCGCACTTCAACAGCCGCACTTCGTCAGGCATTGGGAGAGATGCCTTGTGAGATCAAGCAAATCAATGATTTTACCCTTAGTGTAAAAGTAGCGCGAAGTCAGGAAATGCTGCCCTTTGTTTTGTCGACAGTCATGTCATCGTTTGAAGTCAGCGATGTGAAAATTGAGGAGACGAGCACAGAGGATATCGTTCGCAACATTTATTCCTCAGACCAAGAGGTAGCTAGCCATGCGTAAGCTTTATATGGAACTCATCCGCATGAGGTTTTTGACGATGCTTGCCTATCGTGTGAACTATTACAGCGGGATCATTATCTACGCGATTAACATCGGTGCGTACTACTTTTTATGGGGAGCAATCTACGGAGGCCAGCAGCAGCTGGGCGGGCTTACGGTGGAACAGATGACTTCCTACGTTGCGATTGCTTGGATGTCGCGGGCGTTTTATTTTAACAACATCGATACAGAAATAGCCCAGGACGTCCGAGAAGGCAAGGTCGCGATCGAAATGATACGCCCTTATAATTACTTGTCCGTGAAAACGGCGCAGGCGTTTGGGGAAGGGATCTTTCGCTTTCTCTTTTTCGCGGGTCCAGGGATCTTCCTTATCAGCCTGATCATTCCATTCAGCTTCCCGGCGACAGCGACTGGATGGGGGCTTTATTTGATCAGCTTGATGTGTGCGTTTTTGATCAATACACAAATCAATCTGGTAACAGGCTTGCTGACTTTCTTTCTGTTCCGAAACGATGGCATGATGCGAGCCAAGCGGGTCGTGGTGGATCTGTTGTCTGGTCTCGTGCTGCCGATCAGCTTTTTCCCGGGCTGGGCGCAAACGGTAATGGGTTATCTCCCATTTCAGGCGGTCAACTACTATCCGAGCCTGATCTTCACAGGTGCGATTACAACGGAGCGTTCCTGGGAATTGATCGGTTTTCAGGTCATTTGGATGTTTGTCATACTGGTTCCCATCTTGGTGATGTGGCGTCTTGCCCGCAACAAGCTGGTTGTGCAAGGAGGGTAGAGCATGCAAAACATGAGACATATTTTCAGTATTTTTGCCGACTACCTGAGTCAGTATTTCAAGACGAGACTTGCCTATCGAACGGATTTTATCGGGGATTTTGTGTCCAATCTGGTTTCTGAGTTGATCAATCTGGTCTTTATTATTGTCGTGTTCACGCATGTTCCGCTTATGGGGGATTGGACGCGTGACGAGATTATCTTTATCTATGGTTTCTTTTTGGTTCCATACGCGTTGTTCTCGATGTTCTTCGGTTTTTGGGACTTCAACGAAAGGTATATCATCCGGGGCGAGATGGATCGCATCCTGACGAGACCGATTCACAATCTGGCACAGGTGTGTCTCGAGTCGATTGCACCAGACCGTATTTTTGGAGTCATAACCGGGATCATCATCATGGGGTATGCTGCCATTCAACTCGATTTGTCGTTTTACTGGTACGACGTGTTCATCTTTATCGGGCTCTCGATCAGCGGGGCACTGATATACGGTGGCGTGTATACTGCGATTGCTGCGGTTAGCTTCTTTTCCGACTCGCGGACAGGGATTGCCCCGATGATTTACAACATCCAGCAATATGGGCGCTATCCGGTAGACGTGTACAACAAGGCGATTCGCTTTGTGCTCACCTACGTGCTGCCGTTTGCCTTCGTGGGTGTTTATCCAGCGGCTTACTTTTTGCGCAAGGAAGTCTGGTACACATATGCGGCAATGACGCCGGTAGTGGCTGTTATTTTCTTCGGGATTGGGCTGTTAGTCTGGAACTGGGGAGTCACGAAATATCGGGGAGCGGGTTCATAGGGGCGTATTGATACAAATAGCGATTCTTGATGATTTATAATCCAAAGTCGTTGTGGTAATATTGGATGTAACGAGATCTAAAAGCATAAAGTAAAAAAAGACCGTCCCGGCTGCAACCGAAACGGTCGATACAATAGGCGCTTCCCGCAAAGGGGTGCGGCTCAATACTATGTTGTGAAATAGACCGCAGAGCTGTCAACTCAAGAGCGGTCTATTTCTTTTTGGTCAAGGTAACAACCAAGCTGATCACCTTTATCCCTACTAAACAAATAGGAAAAATAAACAAAAAGTGTCGAGCTGGCAGTTTCCTCTATTGTCAAATCAAAAAACAGCAGTATAATATGCTGTATACAACTACACATTCCTTCGGGGCAGGGTGAAATTCCCGACCGGCGGTGATCATGCTTTATGCATGTTAAGCCCGCGAGCCTCCCGAGCTGAAAGTAGCGACGGAGTGCAGGATCTGGTGTGATTCCAGAGCCGACAGTACAGTCTGGATGGGAGAAGGATGACGACAGTACGTTTATCACACGTGCTTGTTTGCCTGTGCAAACGGGATGAGAACGTAGAGGCCAGCCCTCTAGTTTCTTGTACCTTTTATTTGTGCATGGTTTGTCATACGCTTGCAAATGCCCTGTGGAACTTATAGCCACAGGGTTTATTCTGTTTGTGTAACAAGACGTGTGAGCTTACAACGACTGTTGCCATTCCTCAAGAAGGAGTAGAAAAATGAGGAGATGGTAAACATGAAAGAAACAGCGCTGCATTCTTCGCGCACACGTGCAACCCAAAAGCTGGTGACGATTCCCATGCTGGCGGCCGTTGCATTTATTCTGCAGTATCTCGAGGTTCCTGTTCCGCTGATGCCAAGCTTTTTGAAGCTCGACTTCAGTACACTCCCGGCATTGATCGGGGGACTCATGTACGGACCAGTAGCCGGCGTTATTATCGAGGTACTGAAAAATACACTGCATATGCTCTTCAAAAATACAGACGGTCTTTTGATCGGTGAACTCGCAAACGTCGTAGCAGGATCAAGCTTTATTTTTGCGGCTGTCTACATGCAGCGTCTGGGCCAAGGCAAAAAAGGCTTCCTGACTGGTCTCGCTCTGGGAACGATTTTGATGACGATTGTCATGGCTGTGGCAAATGCTTATGTGCTGTTGCCTGCGTACGCTGTGCTTTATCAAATGCCGATTGAACAGCTCTTGACCATGTTCAATGCGACAAGTATCTGGTCATTGGTACTGTACGGAATCGTCCCATTCAATCTCTTCAAAGGTGTTATGATTTCAGTGGTTGCGTATCCGATCTACGTGAAGCTCGGCTCAAGAATCGCTGCGCGTACCAACAATTGACAACCACGATGTGACTCGCTAATATGTTTAGTTAATAGATAGTCACAAAAGGCTATGAAAGGACCCGCAGCTATTCCCACGTGACAGAGAGTCGGCCCTAGTCTGGAAGGCTGATACGTAAAGGATAACTGCACCCCATCCTGAAGCCGCTGGTGAAGAGCTTAGCCGGATGCCCACCGTTATCGGGTTATCGAGAGGACTATGGCGTATGCTGTAGTCAATCAGGGTGGTACCGCGGAAGTTGATCCTCCGTCCCTTTTTGGGATGGGGGATTTTTTGCATTTTACGTAAGAACAAAAAGGAGCGTAGACGGATGAAAGAGGACAAAGCGTTTGTAAAAGAAATTACACCGCAATCGGAGGATTTTTCGCGTTGGTACATCGATGCCATCAAAAAGGCGGATTTGATGGACTACACACCGGTACGCGGCTGCATCGTGTTCAAGCCGGATGGCTTTGAGCTATGGGAGCGAATTCAAGAGGCGATGAATAAACGTTTCAAGGAGACAGGGCATCGCAATGCCTATTTCCCGATGTTGATCCCCGAGTCCTTCTTTCAAAAAGAAAAAGAGCATATCGAGGGCTTCAATCCAGAGCTGCCTTGGGTAACAGAGGCTGGGGGCGAGCCGTTAGAGGAAAAGCTCGCGCTACGTCCAACCTCCGAGACGATCATTGGACATATGTACAGCCAATGGATTCAGAGCTACCGCGACCTGCCTGTATTAATCAACCAATGGGCAAACGTTTTTCGTTGGGAAAAGCGGACGATGCCGTTCTTGCGGACATCAGAATTTCTCTGGCAGGAAGGCCACACGGCACATGCGACAGAGGAGGAAGCTCGTCAGGAAACGATGCAAATGCTGGAGATTTACCGAGAGGTCGTCGAGCAGGAGCTGGCCATTCCGGTTTGGAAGGGACAAAAAACACCGAGTGAACGCTTTGCCGGTGCTGTTGACACGTATTCCATTGAAGCGATGATGAAGGATGGCAAAGCAGTGCAAGCGGGCACCTCGCACTATTTGGGCGATAAATTCGCGCGCGGCTTTGAAATTAAGTTTTTGGATCGTGACAATCAGTTCAAGTACGTTCACACCACATCATGGGGAACCTCTACACGACTGATTGGTTCGATGATCATGGTGCATGGCGATGACCGCGGTCTAGTGTTGCCGCCTCGCATGGCTCCGACACAGGTTATTATGATCCCAGTCGGTCCGATGAAGCTGCGCGAGAAAGTCATGGAGGCGTTTGATCCACTTTTTGACGAGATCAAGGCCGCAGGCGTGCGTGTCCGTGCTGATCTTCGTGAAGAAACACCAGGCTGGAAGTTCAATGAGTGGGAAATGCGCGGGGTTCCTCTACGTCTGGAGCTCGGCCCGCGTGACGTGGAAAATGGTCAAGTAATTCTGGCTCGTCGTGATACAGGGGAGAAGGTGACGGTTTCACTTGAAGGTATCGCGCAGACAGTTGTTCAACTGTTGGAAGAGATTCAGCAAAATATGTTCCAAAAAGCACTAGCCTTTCGTGATGAGAACTCACATTTGGGGATCGATACACTGGAGCAGCTATCCGCTCATATTGCAAAAAGCGAGAGCGAAAACAAAACGAGCGGATGGGTGTTAGCCGGCTGGTGTGGGGATGATGCTTGTGAATCGAAGATCAAAGAGGAAACCAAGTTCACTTCTCGCAACATCCCGTTTGAGCCTCCTGTACAAAAGAATGCCTGCATTTGCTGCGGCAAAGAGTCACAGCATAGCGTCTGGTTCGGACGGGCGTATTAATCAAAAAAAGGGTGTGTCCACGCTTCGGCGGCAGGGCACACCCTTTTTTCATCTAGCGCTTGAGTATCCAATCGGTAAAAGCTTGCACATCCGTAAAGTGGTAGTCAGGCTCGGGATCGAATTTTCCCGACTTTTGTGTAACCAAAAGCCAATCCACACCGACTGTTCGCAAACCAGCGGCTCGACCAGCCAACACGTCAGCATCACTGTCACCTACGAAAATGGTTTCCGCAGGCGTAGCGCCTAGTTGTTTCATAGCAGTAAAAATACCTTCTGGATGAGGCTTTGGATGTGTGACCTCATCCCCTGTGATCACGACGGAAAAATACGAATCTAATCCCCATTCTCGAAGGGAGATGTCAGCGCTTTTGCGCCCTTTTCCTGTTACGATTCCCATTTGGATACCTGCTGCGTGAAGTTCGTCGAGCATGCTTCGGATATTTTCAGGATTTTGTACGCGGGAGTGTTCATCTGTGTATACACGAAAAAAATGAGCGAGGGCGTTGTCATGCGCATGTGAGGGAAGCTTGTTTTGCAAAATGCCTGTCTCTGTGGGGCCAAAGAGAGCTACAATCTGCTCGTCGGTATAATGCTCTTGTAAAAACTGCTGAAAGGTAGAGCGAAAAGCGGTGAAGATCAAGGGGAGGGTATCGGCAACTGTGCCGTCGAAATCAAACAAGATCGTCCGCATGGGAGTCCTCCTTTGATTAGAAAATGAAAGAAAACCATCGTATCTGATGGTTTTCTTGGTGACTTACTCATCCGAATCATCAAAAGGATCATCTGAATCATCTGTTGGGTCAGCTGGAGTCAATGGGAACAGGGTGTCGAAAAACTTGAATTTTCGACGGCCAGATTCCTTTTTGAACCCTTTGTACTTTTGTAACAGCTCAGAGATGTCTTCTACAAATTGATTACGTTCCTCTTGACTCAAATAAAATTCAGTCAAATTATAAGCAAACGTATTTTGATACTCTTTCCTAACATCTTGGTCGCTTGCGACGAAGCGATTGAGAGTTCGCATGAGGTCCTTTTCCGTAGTACGAAACGGAGTAAACATGACATCACTTAATTGTTGAGCGTTTTCTTCAATCATCAATTGGAGCTTGACCTGAATGACCTTGGCAACAGGCTCATAATATTTCTCCACAATAGAGCCTTTTACCCGGGTATCCACCTGCTCAAGCAGCCCAACACGCACGAGCTCCTTTACATGGTAATGTAGCCGTGCAGCATTTTCGCCTAGTTCTGTAGCGATTTGTTTGGCCGTTCTGGGCTCCAAATCTTCAAAGAGTTCCAAAATTTTAACCCGTTCCGCTATAGCAAGCGATTTTAGCGCTTCTGGATCTGTTACTTCAAAAAACTCTTTCATGCGAATTCACCATCCAACTGACTAGGCCAAATTTTATTTTTTTTTATTCTATCCTTTTCTGAATCAAAGCGCAACTTGTATGCGGATGAAGTGACTACTAGATTGTGGTAAAATGGGACCAGCGAAAACAGGACATTATTGAGAGGAGGGAAAAGTTTGACGGCAGTAGGACAAGCTGCACCTGCATTTACTTTGCAGGCGAGCGACAATCAGACCATCTCACTTTCCCAATTTCATGGACAAAATGTGGTGCTTTATTTTTATCCGAAGGACCAAACGCCGACATGTACCACAGAAGCATGCGACTTTCGTGACTTCCATTCGGGCTTTGCTGAGCTGAATACAGTTGTTCTCGGGATCAGTCCGGATTCTGTGAAATCGCATGACAAATTTATCGCGAAGCACGAATTGCCTTTTCCACTTCTGGCAGATCCGGATCACCAGGTGGCAGAGGCTTATGGTGTGTGGGCATTGAAAAAAATGTACGGAAGAGAGTACATGGGCATAGAACGCACGACGTTCGTCATCGACGAAGAAGGCAACATTGCAAAAGTGTGGCCAAAGGTAAAGGTCAAAGGACATGTGCAGGAAGTGCTTCAATTTATTAAGGATGAACTTCAATCTTAACGTAACGTTTATTTCGCAATGGGCGAATGGAGGAACATACAGATGAGTGTATCCACGGAATATGTTGTAGAAAGCTTTTGCCAATTGGCGAACATCCCAAGTCCATCCGGCAATACGGAAAAAGTAATGGCCTGGGTTGCACAAGAGTTAGAAAAGCTTGGCGTTTCCTATAAACGGACAAACAAAGGGGCAATCGTGGCAACAGTAGCGGGGGCCAATAACGAAAAGGCAAGACTCTTGACAGCTCACGTCGATACGCTGGGCGCGATGGTAAAAGAAATAAAGAGCAACGGGCGTTTGAAGCTGACCTTGATCGGCGGCTTTGCATTCAATGCGATTGAAGGGGAGCACTGCGCTGTAGAGACTAGCAGCGGTCGTCTTGTAACCGGTACCATTTTGTCCACCAAAGCTTCTGTGCATGTATACAGCTCAGAAGCGGGGAAAGCGGAACGCAATGATGCGAACATGGAAGTCCGACTGGATGAAAAGGTCACAAACAAAGAGCAAGTATTGGAACTTGGGATTTCCGTCGGAGATTTCGTCTCCTTTGATCCTCGCGTGACTGTAACGGATAGCGGCTTTATTAAGTCCCGTCATATCGATGACAAAGCAAGCGTAGCTGTGCTGTTAGGGGTTCTGAAAGAACTGAGTGAATCCAACGTGAAGCTGCCTTACACCACGCACTTTTTTATCAGCAATAATGAAGAGATCGGCTACGGCGGCAACTCCAGCATCCCTGACAACGTGGTGGAGTACCTGGCTGTCGACATGGGCGCGATTGGGGATGGACAGACGACAGATGAGTATTGCGTGTCCATTTGTGCGAAGGATTCCACAGGACCTTACCACTACGGATTGCGCAGCCATCTGACCAAGCTCGCACAAGCGAACGGTCTGAACTACCAAGTGGACATTTATCCCTACTATGGTTCTGACGCAAGTGCTGCACTGAGAGCTGGATATGACGTTGTCCATGGTTTGATCGGACCGGGAGTAGATGCATCCCATTCCCATGAACGTACACATAAAGAAGCGCTCGACAACACGGCAAAGCTCGTTATGGCCTACCTTCAATCAGAAGAAATGCAAGCATAGGAGGACCAGATGAGCAATATGTATCAATGGGCTGACTACTATGATCTCACTCAACGCGGTGTTGCGGGTGATGTTGAGTTCTATCTGGAACAAGCCAAGCTGGCAGGGGGAAAAGTGCTGGATCTCGCTTGCGGCACGGGAAGAATCAGCATTCCGATGGCTCAGGCTGGCATCGACGTTACGGGAATTGACCTATCCCAGGATATGTTGGCAAGGGCTCAGGTAAAAGCAGAGGAACATGGTGTAACATCCGGCTTGAAGCTATTGCAGGGGGATATGCGCGCCTTTGACCTACAGGAGTCATTTTCGCTGATTATGATTCCTTTTCGGTCGTTTTTGCACCTGTTGCATGTTCAAGAGCAAATGAAGGCATTGACGTGCATTCGCAAGCATCTGGCTCCAGGCGGGAAGTTCATCATGAACGTGTTTGTGCCCAAGATTCATCATTTTTACGAGGAAAATGAAAAAATGTCCTTGCGTGGCACCTATCCACTTCCGTCGGGGGAAGAGGTTGCGATGTGGGATTACACCCGTTATGACCATTTTCAGCAACTGTCCGAAGTGACACGCATATATGAGCGTACGGATGCACAGGGAGTTGTGACGGAACGGGTGAGGGGCCGATTTACTCTCCGCTATATTTTCCCCGCGGAGCTTCATCATCTGCTTCGCTTAAACGGCTTGAAGGTCACACAACGATACGGTTCTTTTGCAAAGACACCTTTTGAAGCAAATAGCTCAGAATTGATTCTGGTCGCAGAAGCTTTGTAAACGGAACCTGTGGAGGGGATACGGAATGAAGATTTATACAAAGTCAGGGGATAAAGGTGAGACGTCACTGGTTGCAGGTGTCCGCGTGCCAAAGTTTGCAGACCGTGTAGAGGCATATGGTACGTGCGATGAAGCCAACTCGCAGATTGGATTGGCCCTGGCTCTGCTGCCTGCGACAGAAGAATGGAAGGAATTGCAGGATGTTTTCCATGTCATTCAGACAAAGCTGTTTCATGTAGGGGCTGAGCTGGCGACGCCAGAAGGCAAAAAGGTAGGTTGGCCAATTGCAGAAGAGGACATTACTTTTCTGGAAGAGCAAATTGACATGCTAGATGCAAAGTTGCCTCCACTCACCAATTTTATTTTGCCTGGCGGACATCCGGCAGCAGCTGCCTTCCATGTTTCGCGTACGGTCGTCAGACGTGCAGAGCGCAAAGCAGTCCATGTGGCACAGCAGGAGCAGGTAAACCCGTCCGTGGTCAAATACCTCAACCGATTGTCTGATTATCTGTTCGTTGTGGCTCGTCATATTAATAAAGAAACAGGTGCAGTAGAGAAAACGCTGCACGAATAGGGAAAAGCCCCCTGGATCAAGCAGGGGGCTTCTCTTTTTAATTGGTACGCAGGTAAGTGGTGATTCCCGGGAGAAAGTCGATTTTCTCTGTGTGAAAAGTATCGTAGAGAAGCTTTCCGTCCTTACATGCGTTTCCTTCTAGCAGCATGGTGAGCTGCGTATTTGTAATCGGGAAAAATGGGAATCTCTCCATCATATTTACCACAGGCTTCATAAAAGCAAGGGGAATATGAATTTTATTGACCTTCCGCTTTCCGATAGCCTCGCCAATCGTATCTAGGATTTGTCCGTAGGAGAGTGGTTCGGGTCCACCTGTTTCGTAAGTTTGATTGGTTGCTTCTGGTCTGCTCAAGGCTTGGACGAATACATCGGCCACTGTCTTGCGAGCAACTGGCTGCAAAGGGTATGAGCCATCGCCAATGACCGGTGTGATAGGTAACCGAACCAGATCGGCGAGCATGTTCACAAATTCATCCCCAGGACCAAAAATAACAGATGGACGGAAAATGACGTACGGAATACCGCTTGCTTGCACAAGCTGCTCCGCTTCGTATTTGGTTCGGTGATAGGCGCTCGTGGCGTTTTCGCGTGCACCCAGAGCACTCATATGGACAAAGCGCTTGATTCCAGCTTGCTTGGCGGCCTCCAGTACATTTTTTGTACCTTCTACATGGATACGAGAAAAGTGAATGCCTTTCCCCGGTTGTTCGCGAATAATTCCGACGAGGTGGATGACAGCATCGCAGCCTTGCATCGCTCTCATTAATGATTCTTTATCAAATAGATCACCAGTTGCTTCCGTTATTTGCGCATTGGCGGATTCTTTGTAGGGAAGCTGACCTGTTGAACTAGCTCTGGTGAGGCAAACCGTCTCATATCCTTCTGCTTGCAAGCGCTCGAGTATACCTCGTCCAACAAACCCTGTGGCACCAGTCAGGAATACTTTCATGGAAAACCTCCTTCCGTTAAATACTTCCAGACTCATTGTACAACAGGTGCAGCTTGCGGTGCTATCGATCGCTGTGTTGACCAAGGCGGTATAATGTAGGGAAAAGGGGGATATATTTATGGCACAACGCAAAGTACCTGTTGCCGACATTTTGGATAATTTGCAGCAGCTTTATCCGGATGCGCACTGTGAATTGAATTATACAACCCCATTTGAACTTCTCATTGCGACCATTCTTTCTGCTCAATGTACAGATAAACGGGTGAATGAGATTACGGCACCCATGTTCCAGCAGCTAAACCAGCCGGAGCATTACCTTCATTTGACACAGGAAGAAATGGAAGAGCATATAAAAGGGCTCGGGTTGTATAAGAATAAGAGTAAAAACATTTTAGAGACCTGTAGAATCTTGTACGAAAAATACAATAGCGTCGTTCCACAAACGCATGCCGAGCTAGAAGCATTGCCGGGGGTAGGGAGAAAGACTGCAAATGTCGTTTTGTCCAATGCATTCGGGATTCCTGCGATCGCGGTGGATACGCATGTATTCCGCGTAGGAAACCGGTTAGGCCTTGCGAATAGCGACAATGTGGACGAAGTGGAGCGTCAGCTCATGAAGCGCATTCCGAAAGAGAAGTGGACGGATGCGCATCATTGGCTAATCTGGCACGGCAGACGTGTATGTTCGTCGCGCAATCCACAGTGCGGCAGCTGTACACTTCAATCCATGTGTAAGTTTGCACAGGCTGAAGCCAAAAAAGCCAAAAAACCTGCAACCAAAAAGCCTGCAAAAGCAAAGTAAAAACTTGATTTTCCACTTCTTTCTTTCCAAATCGGATGAATGGATATTGACAGTTTTCGCCGACTAGACGTACACTTATTTATAGTAATTCTAATCAATGACATTAGAGAAGCTTGTTCTTTTGTCTTGCGAAAGACTGTGGGGTGTAACAAGATGGTACAACGTGTGGAGAAAGCTGTTGAAATCCTGAAGAATACCGGGGTTCGCATGACACCTCAGCGCCATGCAATTTTGACCTATTTGCTGGAAACGATGACTCACCCGACGGCTGACGAAATATATAAAGCCCTTGAAGGCAAATTCCCGAATATGAGCGTTGCAACGATTTATAACAATCTACGAGTCTTTAAAGATGCTGGATTGGTTACAGAGCTCACTTACGGGGATGCGTCCAGCCGATTCGATGCCAATGTGGAAGAAGATCATTATCACGCGATCTGTTCCTCCTGTGGTGCGATCAGGGACTTCCACTTTCCGTATTTGCGGGATGCAGAAGTAGCTGCTTCCAAAGACATCGGCTTCAAAGTAACCGGACATCGTATGGAAGTTTATGGCGTTTGTGATTCCTGTCAAAAGAATCCCCACTAAGAATGTATTTGATGGATGAGCACCTCCTGCTTGAATCGGATAATCCCGGTGATGCAGGGGGTGTTTGCTTTTGGAGGACATAACCCTTTCTGTCGATATCTGTAACCTTTTGACTTTTCGTACGTCTTCTTCTTGGTAGGAAGCTTGTCCGTGAATTACCAGAATACAAAAGGTTGTGAATGGATTGAACCAACGCTATGATCGAAATAATGAGTCAAATCATACAGCCCAAGTCAGAAGACAGGCTTATGTACCGGGAAGCAGGTGGAGATTATGAGCAGGGAGTCAGGTAGAGCTCTGCGTCCAAGAAGAAGGAAACGACGGGTTTTTCGCACGCTGTTTTTGTTAAGCTTTCTCTTGTTGGCCATCTTCGGCAGCATTTACTGGTTTTTTGTGCTTCGTGCCTCAACTGAGCATGTGCAGCCGTATGATGGTGAGAAAAATGTGATTGTATACGAAGGCTCGCGGAAAGATTCCACGTATTTATTGGAATCAGAGCAAATATTACTGCCCTTTGATTTCATTAAAGAGAATATTGATCCTTCGATTTTTTGGGATGAGCCTACACGTTCTGTTATCGTCACGACGAAGGATAAGGTGCTTCGGATGGAGAGCGGAGAAGTTGTCGCCTATCTGAACAAAAAACCTGTGGATTTACTCGTTCCGGTAAAAGAGGTCGACGGCACACGCTATGTCCCGTTGGATCCTTTGGAAAAGCTGTATCCTTATTCTTTTGAGCGAAAAGCAGATACGGGTGTCCTAGTCGTCGAAAAAGAGGGCTATGAAATCCAGCAAGCGAAAGTGGTCGCTGCCGAGGAAAAACAAGTAGTTCGTACCGGTGCTTCTCACCGAACCCCAATCGTAGCAGAGTTGTCCTCAGGAGAGGTTGTTGACGTTCTTGGCAAAAAGGAAAACTGGTATCGCATTTTGACGGCCTCAGGAGTAGGCGGATTCATTTCAGAGAAAAGTATTGAGATGACGGATGTGCGCAAAGCCACGCTGGAGCACACGACTGCTACCGGACAACAACATGCTGCTTGGAAGCCTGAGGGCAAGATCAACCTCGTATGGGAGCACGTCGTCAGTAAAAATCCGGATGTTTCAAAAATTGCTGCATTACCAGGGGTAAATGTAGTTTCTCCTACTTGGTTTGAAATGAAGGATGCAGAAGGAAATCTGTTGAACAAGGCTGATCCTGCGTACGTCAAATGGGCTCATAAGAGGGGCTACAAGGTTTGGGGTCTAGTTACAAACGGTTTTAATCCAGATTGGACCAAATCTGTTCTCAGTAGCTATGACAAGCGAGATAAGTTAATCGCCCAACTCTTGTACTACGCTCATCTATACGATCTGGATGGCATCAACATCGATTTTGAGAACGTGTATTTAGAAGAGAAAGAGGAGCTCGTTCAGTTTGTTCGGGAGCTGACGCCGTATCTCCATCAGCAAGGACTGACCGTTTCCATAGATGTGACGATCAAGTCGAATGCTAAGCAATGGTCTATGTTCCTGGATCGGAAAGCTTTGGCCGAGGTTGTCGATTATGTTGCGGTGATGACGTATGACGAGCATTGGGCAGCGAGTCCAAAAGCTGGTTCTGTCGCATCGTTGCCATGGGTGGAGCGGGGCTTGCAAGGAGTGTTGGAAGAAGTCCCTAACGAAAAGCTGTTGCTGGGTGTACCTTTTTACACACGCTTGTGGACAGAAGCCAAGCAGGCTGATGGCACTGTGAAGGTAAGCTCCAAAGCTTATACCATGACGAAGGCGCAGGAATGGATCAACGAACGCAAGCTAACGACAGTTATGGATGAAGCTTCAGGTCAACATTACGTGGAGTATAAAGACCCGAAGGATGGCAACGTCTATAAAATGTGGCTAGAAGATGTAACTTCTATGAAGAAGCGTATGGAGATCGTCAATAAGTACGACTTGGCGGGTGTAGCTTCTTGGCGCCGTGGTTTTGAGGTGCCGGAGATTTGGCAAGCAATTGACGAGACTCTGAAATAAAAGACAGACAGCTTTCACGAAAGAAAGCCACCTGCACCCCGAATGCTCGGGAATTAGCAGGTGGCTTTTTACGTATAGATGAAAGGAATTATATTATGTCTAGTTTTGCTGAGGATGTACGTCTTCTAGGCGTAAAGGTTGTCCACAAAACATACAGGCGTCTTCTTTACCCAACATCTTCGTGACTTTTTGACATGAAGGGCATTGTACCTGTGGAGCTGAAGTGGAGACCATCCCAGAAATCATAAACAAGACTGTACTGCCCATTGTCAGAATGAACCCGATGATCAAAAGCAGCGTCATAAAAATGTAAGAGCCTTTTAAGAGGCTTCCAAGTAAAGGAATAAAGTCCAAATAACCTGCAAAAAATGCGTACCCTGTATACATCAGCAAAATGCCGATTACCATACTCCAGTTGCCCCATGTGCGCATGCGTTTGATCTTGCTCAGGCGTTCTGTATTTTTCATGATCATTCCTCCTACCCTATAGTATAGCATACAAAGGATTTGTCTGTTGACAAGCAGGAAACGGACAAGACTTGTAGAATCCATAAGTTCAACCCAGGGGGCAGGGAGGAACAAGGCATGACTTTAAGGCAAACGTATCTGAAAAATCTCCAGCAGCGTTTGGATGTGCAAGCGGTGCTTGTTTTGAATGATCCGGATATGCTAGTCCCTTTTCGCGAGGGAATCTTTTATTTCGTCGTAGTAAATGAGCCCCAAGCTGATGGTAAAATCCGTCGCATGCTATTTCAGGAACAAGTGATCATCGAGCAGCAAATCAGCACGTGGCAACTGGAGAAGGGAGCCATCTGCGGTTTGGATGAACGACTTGCCGAGATGCTTCGAAGGGCAGAAATCGTTTGGGACAAAGAACATTATATGAAACAAATGAAGCTGCGTCTGGCTAGTTTGTCATCTTCTCTCCAGAAAAAACATATCTGTAAGGAGTATTCCCAAATCCTTCGTTTTTTTCACGAGACAAAAGAGTTTTTGCAGCAATGTATGATGCTGGACGCGCATCACTCTGCTATTCAAACGATTCACTATTTGGCTCGTCTCATTGTATATGAAGCGGGAGATCATCCTCAGCCAGCATTATGGACGCAAGTCAAACAGATAGATCCTTCTATATATAAGTTGTATGAGGAGCTATCTTTTAATGCAGAAGCATTGGAGAAGCGAATTGAACTACTTGTGCTGGCAATTGAATTTTGGATCGCATCCAGAACAAAGGAATCTGTTCGATACTTGGTTGAGCTCATGGAAACAAAATCAAGGCCTTGGCGTTTGGAAGAGTTGATGAATCATCCGATGATTACGGAGGCAGAGATTGAGATTCCTCTCGTGATAGATAAGATGCTTCAGCGCCTGTTGATCCAAGAGATCGTATGCAAAGAAGGGGAAAATGGCGACAGAGAAACAGGTTTTATTTTAATGGGATAAAAATTTTTCAATTAGTGTTGACTTCTATTTGTGATCCATGCTATATTAACAAACGTCGCTGCTGCGCTAACGCAGAATGGCCGAGAAAAAAGTTTTAAAAAACACTTGATTTCTTAAGTGGTTATGTGGTAAATTAAGAAAGTCGCCTCTGGGCGGCGGAACAAAAAATGTTCTTTGAAAACTGAACAGCGAAAGCGTTAATGAGTCTATCATTAAATGATTTGCCAGCTTTGAACCAGTAACAAACTTTATTGGAGAGTTTGATCCTG
>NZ_JBHVSO010000005.1:0-475762 GCF_042885155.1 Brevibacillus sp. NPDC058079 | reverse complement strand
CCGCTAGCCTCCGAAGAGACTCGCTCGACTTGCATGTATTAGGCACGCCGCCAGCGTTCGTCCTGAGCCAGGATCAAACTCTCCAATAAAGTTTGTTACTGGTTCAAAGCTGGCAAATCATTTAATGATAGACTCATTAACGCTTTCGCTGTTCAGTTTTCAAAGAGCACTCTGTGTCATTCGCCCGAAGGCGACTTTTCGATCTTATCATATCGCAACCGTTTTTGCAAGAGGTTTTTTTAACCATTCAGCTTCGTTCAGCAGCGACAAGATCTAATATAACAAAATCACCAGGTATAAGTCAAGTATTTCTCTCACTTTTTTATCAGTGATTTTTTATGTGTATTGATTGTTTCGAGCAGAATTTAAATATAAATGAAACAAGTGACGGAGTCAATAGGAAAAACGAATAGCGATTCTCTTTTTATTTCACACTATAACCGCTAGGTGTTTAAGCTGCGTAACCGTGAAGTACCCAACAAATAAACGGCGGTGTTACTATGGATCCAAAACCAACCTATGAAGAATACGAAAACGACAATTACAGTGAATTATCTACTGTAGAGTCGCAGCGCAATGAAATCCTTCAGGAAGAATTCCCCGAGGGGCCATTTGGAGCTGCCACCAACGAAACTCGCTTAGGGAAAGCAACGGGCTGGGAGCCCGGACAACATTCCACCACCACTCGATTCACTTACGAAACACGGCAGATGCATCAAGACCTTCCTCGACAAGACCCATCCGCGCATCCCATTCATGATGATCCGAACAAAGAAGAATAAAATAAAAAACCAAGCCCCCACTTCACACAAGCAGGGGGCTTGGTCAATCTTATCAAAGAATGTATGACTACTCTTCAGCGACTACATGCGTCGTTAAGGTTCCGATCCCTTCAATAGTTACCGAAATTTCATCACCTGGAACAAGCTCACCTACACCAGATGGAGTCCCGGTTAAAATAACATCACCAGGACGAAGCGTCATAACCGCAGATACAGCCTCGATCAGCTGCGGAATCGAAAAAATCAATTGGTCAGTGCGAGCATCCTGACGCACTTCCCCGTTTACTCGTGTCACGATACGCAAGTTATGATAATCCAGTTTAGCCGCAATAGCAGGTCCAAGAGGACAAAACGTATCAAAGCCTTTTGCCCGTGTCCATTGCCCATCGCTCATCTGCAGATCGCGCGCGGTCACATCAATCGCACAAGTGAATCCCAAAATATAATCGTCTGCATCCGCAGCCTTGATCTTCTTGGCCTCTTTCTTAATCACCACGGCGAGTTCGCCTTCATAATGAAGGTTCTGCGTCAGCTTTGGATAGACGATGGGTTCACCAGGTCCAATGACAGTTGTGGAAGGCTTCAAAAACATCAACGGTTCTTTTGGCAGGTCAATCCCCATCTCAGCCGCATGGTCCCGGTAATTCAATCCGATGCATACGACCTTGCTTGGATCACTTGGTGCCTTCAACGTGACCTCATCCAAAGGTAGTTCTAGACCCGTCATGATCGGTTTTGCTGTATGGATTTTGTAAATATCCCCTTCAATCACGCGTACTTTGTGATCCTCTTCCACCATCCAGCCATGCTTCACCTTACCATTGCGCTCATAACGGATTATCATGCTTCCTTCTCCCCCGTGTCGCGATTTTCTCTATGACTTGTATTTAGAACAGGTCAGTTGTCGTTTCTTTTGGCTTCGTTGTAATCTCTTCTATTTCAGTTCGCGCTACAGCATCCTCCACTAACGCTTCTACATCCAGCGCTTCCTCAAATTTTGCGGCGAGGCGAGGCTTCGGTCGTGTCACAGGATTTTTCGGTGTAAACACTGTGCAGCAGTCTTCATACGGCAAAATAGACAGCTCGTACGTATCGATTTGGCGAGAAATGTCCACAATGTCTACCTTGTCCATAGCGACGAGTGGTCGCAGGATCGGAATCGAAATCACCTTGTTGATCGTGTCCATGCTTTCCAAGGTTTGCGACGCCACTTGACCGAGGCTTTCTCCTGTTGCAAGTGCCTTGGCATTGGTATTTTCCGCAACACGCTCCGAAATGCGCATCATGAAGCGACGCATGATGGTGATCAAATAGTCTTCTGGACATTTTTCACGAATAGCTGTCTGAATCTCAGTAAACGGCACGACGTGGAGACGAACAGTTCCTCCCCATTTCGTCAGCTTATGAGCCAAGTCACGCACTTTTTGCAAAGCACGCTCGCTCGTAAACGGATAGCTGTGGAAGTGGATCGCTTCAAGCGTCACACCACGCTTCAGCATCATCCAGCCAGCGACAGGACTGTCGATTCCCCCAGATAGAAGCAGCAGTACTTTTCCGCTCACCCCAACTGGCAAGCCACCTAGTCCCCGGATGGTTTCACAGCTAATGTAAGTACCCTCTGTGCGAATTTCTACATTCACGATGGTATCTGGCTCGTGCAAGTCTACACTAATCGCTGGCAGTGCGCGCAAGATATGCGTTGCCACCATTCGATTCACTTCCATAGAAGGAATCGGATAGCGTTTATCCGCACGACGAGAAACCACGCGGAACGTACGCGGTTGTGGATTCAATTGACGAACCAACTCCAGCGCTTTTTCCTTGATCGTTTCAATATCAGGATCTACCTGGATCGTCGGACTAAAGGAAGAAATACCAAAAACGCGCTTCAATCGTTCCATAACCGCATAAGCGTCCTCACCGTGCAGCTCCACATACATCCGACCGTAATTGCGTCGAACTTTTACTTTAAAAAACGAGCGCAGTACGTTTCTCACACTTTTTACAAGTGCCTCTTCGAATTGATCGCGGTTTTTCCCTTTAAGCGCCAACTCACCATAACGAATTAAAATAACATCGTAGTTCATGTTTATCTCCTTTTAGTTGTCCACACTATTTTCTTTGAGCGGGGGCAGGTTGTTGTTTTATATAGGTACGAAGCACACTGACGCATTCCTCTAACGCCTTCAAAAACTGCTGAATGTCCTCCGCTATATTTTCACGGCCCAGACTGATCCGCAGAGACGACAATGCGCAATCCCGCTCGATGCCAATCGCAGTCAAAACTCTGCTTGGCTCATTGACTTTGGATGAGCATGCGGACTTAGTGGATATCAGAAAGCCTTTATCCTCCAAAGCATGCAACAGGACTTCTGCTTTTACTCCTGGTACTGACAAGTTCATAATATGGGGAGCCGTATTCGCTTCCGGGGTATTGACTATGCAACCTTCAATCGTTGCAATCCCTTCCCGAAGCAGTTGATTCAATGTTTGCAGCCTGATCATCTCCACGCTGCCCAGTTCTTCTAGAATCCGGATTGCTTTTGCCATACCAGCGATGGCTGGGAGGTTTTCCGTTCCTGAGCGAACACCGCCTTCTTGACCGCCACCCATCATCAACGGGTGAATGATCAAGCCTTCTCGTTTATACAAAATGCCGACTCCTCTGGGGCCGTAAAACTTGTGAGCAGAGACGCTCAACAGATCAATCCCTGAATCCTTGATGCGCAAAGGAACTTTCCCAATTCCTTGGACAGCATCGACGTGAAACAAGACTTTCGGGAATTGCTTCAACCATTGTCCGATTTCCAAGATCGGTTGAATGGTTCCCAGCTCGTTGTTCACATGCATAACCGAAACGAGAATCGTATCCGGACGCATTGCTTTCTGAACAGCTTCTACCGATACACGACCTTCGTTATCTACCGGCAGATACGTCACAGTAAACCCTAGGCCTTCCAACTGTTTGCAAACATCGTAAACAGCCGGATGCTCTACCTGCGTCGTAATAATATGTTTCCCTCTGTTTTGATATTGAAAGGCTATACCCTTGATCGCCGTATTATTGCTCTCCGTACCACCTGAAGTAAAAATAACTTCACTTTCTTTACAGCCCAAATACTGAGCGGCAACCTTTCGCGCCTGCTTCAGTACATTTTCCGCCTCTACTCCTTTTTGATGCAAAGAAGACGGATTTCCATAGTAGCTTTCCATCGCGCGTCTAACGGTTTCAATCACTTGAGGATGAGGCCGGGTAGTCGCACTGTTGTCCAAGTAAATCACCAGTACACACCTTCCTAAGGGCAAGATGCCCGAATACTACGCTTCATCATAACATGACTTTTCGTAAAGAACATACAAAGTATTACACTTCTCGACCTTATTTTTCCCCGATTGCGTTGCTCTCAAAAGACCAAATCAGACAATCTGAACAACCGTTCACAGACTATTCACGAATAAAGCGCTTACATCCAAATATAGGCTATTTACATTGTTTTGGCCTTTCGTTAGAATAGTCAATAAATTTAGATAAAAAACGACAACAAGGAGAGAACCACCATGACAGCACAAGCTATGCAAGAAGAAATCAAGAAGATGGAAGCAGAATTGAAAAGACTGCAAGCGGAACTGGCGAAGATGAACAAAAATACCCCTCAGTACGATCGCACAGATGTCGCATACCTAAATGAGGTGTACAACGCGTGACGCTCATTCGAATTCTATAGCGTGGTGACGGCATGAAGGATTCGCCGTGACCACGCTATTTTTTGTGAAAAAACCGCTCCTGTCGATTTCGACGGAACGGTTTTGGCTTGCTGTTATTTAAATGGGAGCTCCCCCAAATACTTACCAGAAAAAACTTCAGTAGCCGGACCCGTCATATAGACGCGGTTATCCGCTTCCTTCCATTCAATAAAGAGATCTCCTCCTGCCAGGTGAACAGTGACTTTTCTACCGGTCTTTCCACTCAAGTGGGCAGCTACTGCAGCAGCGCAAGCTCCTGTCCCACAGGCAAGCGTGACACCTGATCCCCTCTCCCATACACGGAAGAGAATTTCCTCCTGATTCAATATTTGGATAAATTCGACATTAGTGCGTTCAGGAAACCATTCATGATACTCGATCATTGGCCCGTAGTGACGAACATCTTCTTCCTTCACTTCATCCACGAAAAGGATGGCATGAGGATTGCCCATCGAAACAGCAGTCATCGTAAACGCAGTTCCACCGACTTCGATTACTTCTTCTCTCACTTGCTCTTCAGGAATACCTGTCATTGGAATTGCTGCTCGCTCAAAACGAGGCTCTCCCATATCTATTGTTACTTGATCGACCTTACCGTCTGTTCCAAGCGATACGACAGGAGTAACGGTCCCACCCAATGTCTCCACGGTAAACGTTGTTTGCTGAGTCAAACCGTGATCGTATACGTACTTGCTCACACAGCGCAAGCCGTTTCCGCAATTTTTTGCTTCGCTGCCATCATTGTTAAATACCCGCATGCGAAAGTCTGCTCGCTCAGATGGCATAATGAGGATCAGTCCATCGCCCCCAATGCCAAAATTCCGATCGCTCACCCTTCTAGCCAATTCGGGTAAATCTACACCCGACAAGTCTTCCTCCAAACAGTTGACGTAAACGTAATCATTACCCAAGCCATGCAGCTTTGTAAATTTCATCGTCCACTCCTCTTTCTCTTTCGTATGCTAGGTCTGACTCTTTTCTATGCATTATCTTATCACAACCTAGAGAATCGCGGTCGAATCAAAAGGTGGTATACTACGACTAGCATCGATGATGGAAAGAGGTGGAACCAGCCGTTGGATTATCATATTTTCCGCTATGCGCTCGGAACGAAAAATGAAGCAAAGCGTCTCGCTGTACAGAAAGCAACCGGAACGGAGCCATTCTGCTTATCTGTCCCCTCGGGTGTAGCGGCTCAGCCGATGAGTGAAGAAGAAACGATTACAGGAGCGATCAATCGAGCAAAAGCTGCACGTAGTCAAACCCCAGAAGCAGACATTGGGCTAGGCTTGGAAGGCGGGCTTATGTACGATGAGCAGTTTACAAAACAGTGGTATTTGATTTCCATCTGCGCAGCCTGGAATGGAAGTGAGCTATTTATTGGAAAAGGATTGGCTTTTCCTATCCCGAATCAAGCCGTTCACCGAATCCAGCAGGAGCAAATTGAGCTCAGTACCATCATAGATGAATGGGGGAAAACCGTCGGCAGTAATCATCGCGGCGGCGCCTATTCCCTGTTAACGGATAATCGCGTACGTCGTTCCGATGTGTTTTGTGACGCCGTTATCGCAGCAATTACGCCTTTCGTCTCCTCTTTATACAAATAGCAGTGGTGCAACATAAAAAACCTCTCCGGCTGAATGAACCGGAGAGGTTTTGCGGTTTGATACTTTTAGCGAGCCGTATAGAACGGGTAGATGACTAATGCACCCAAAATGGCAATAGCACCTACGATCATCGCCCAAGCTCCCAGCGTCTTCGAGTTGCGTCGATACGCCAGGTAGCCAAGCACCATACCAATTGGAGCCACCAAGTACGGCATAAGAAACAGGGACAGGATCGATAAGCCCAAGCCAGTCATCCCGATACCGCTGGCCCCATTTTCCCGGTTGTCCTCGTCTGTGTCGATCTCACTGGCAGCACGACTGGTCGGAAACGGCTCGGCGATTTCCGCCGCCGCCTCGATGTCGTCATCTCTGACTTTGGCGACCGGTGAACGATCCTCTCTTGTCAGGACAACGCCATCCAAACGCTCCGAAAAGTCGTTTCGCTCCTCATCCAGCTCGCCTGTATAGCGCTCTGTCAAGGAATGGGGGTCATAGTGAATCCTGCGCCTCGACCGCTCTTCCTCTTCGTCAAAGACGGCCTGTGTCCAAGTATTCGCTGTAAACTCCCTGTCGTGCTGATCAACCGTCTCGGAAAAACCGGTATCTTCCTTCCGCTTCGCATCATTACGTTCGTGTCGATCCAACATAGCATGCTCAGCCCCTTTTTTGGTAAAGGATTAATTAAGTGAAGGAAGTAGCCTTATTGTCTGCCTACGTTGTACAATTTAAACGGGAGGCGAGAGAATGAAACCAGACAAAATCCTAACCATTGGCATTGATATTGACGGTACAGTCACATCACCTAGCAGTATTGTTCCGTTGATGAATGAAAGCTTTGGAAGAGATTTACGATATGAAGATTGTGTGGAGTACAATTTAGCCAACGTGTATCAAATCACGGATGCAGAGTTTGAAATGTGGCTGGAACAAAACGGGGAGCGCCTTTATGATGGTGCACCTGTTCACGGAATTGCCGATCAGGTTTTGCGCGATTGGTTTACCTCCCACAAGCTGGTATATATAAGTGCTCGTGAGGATCGTCATCGCGATGTGACCTTACAATGGTTTGCTCGCTACAATATCCCTCACCATGAGGTGGATTTGATTGGGAGCCACGACAAGCTGTCAGCTGCTCGCAAATGGGGCGTGGACCTTTTTTTGGAGGATCGTCTGGAGAACGCTTTGCAACTGTCAGAAGCCCTGCAAATTCCCGTGTTCTTGTTTGACACTCCATATAATCAAGCTTCCCTTCCCCCGCTTGTCCATCGAGTCACTTCTTGGGAAGAGGTTGCCCAAAAGGTCAACGAGCTTTTTCCGGCCACGACAAGCGTATAGGTCAATAGCAAAAAGACGTATCACCATTGAGGGATACGTCCTTTTTGCGCCGAAGCGTTATTTCTTTTCGGATGTCTTCGGCTTGAACGTCAGACAACAGGTCTCAGACGATGTCTTTGCCTGATCCTGATGCTGCGTGTTTTGACCGTACTCGCCTGCGAATTCTTCTTTCAGGTTTACGGTGGCGTGTGCGTCAATTTCTACCATGATCTCTTCGGCGTTGCAAAGGTTGCCCTGCGCCCAGTACTCACAGTTTGCTACAGAACATTTTACAGCTGGCATGTGCATTCACCCCCTAGAGGCTAGCCTTCACAACAACTCGGGGGCTTATACTTTGCCATTTACAGTGGAAATCAAAACTCTACACAAGAAAGAAGTGGATGACATGTCGACTCCCCGTATTGTCGTCATCACCGGGGCTTCTGGTGGTCTTGGTCTAGCTTTGACACGACTTCATTTGGAAAAAGGAGATTGTGTCATTGCCACGAGTCGCAAAGCCATCAATGAGAAGCTCATTTCGTTACAAAACGCTTATCCGAATCATCTCCAGCATTACCCGTTAGACGTCAGCAACAACGAAGACATTCGGCAGTTCGCTGCATGGGTGCACATCCGCTTCGAACGTTGCGATTTTCTTTACAACAATGCCGGGATGGCCGTCTTTGAACCGCTGATCGAAATGCGCGTAGAGGCGTTGGAAGAAACACTGCGAACGAATATTTCCGGTGTTCTCTACACGACCCGTGCCTTTTTGCCGATGATGCTTCAACAAAAGCAAGGTCATATCATCACGGTTGCCTCACTTGCAGGACAGGTCGCAACAGCCAAAGCTGCGGTGTATGCAGCCAGCAAAGCAGCTGTCATCCGCTTTAGTGAAGGTTTGCGCCACGAACTGCAAGGCACTGGAATTGCTGTGACGTGTGCGATGCCAGGGCCGATCGACACACCCTTTTTGGATAAGGCAGACAAAACGGGTAGTTATCGCAGCAAAGTGAGTCGGTATTTGTTGACACCGGAACAAACGGCAAAGGCCATTTATCGAGCGGCGGAAGCAAAGCGTCCGGAGGTTGCCATGCCATTTCGATTGCATGCGCTCTCCCGCATTTACTTTCTATTGCCTCCGTGGCTAAAACACCTCGTCTCACCTCTCCTCAATCGGAAGTGATGCGGAATCCTCCAAGTTTTTCAATGCTCCGAATGCAATAAGGCCGAAAATGATACATACGGCTGCTCCGGCTCCAATGATCCCTTGAACACCCAAGAAGGGTATGAGGAAGCCAGAGACAGCCGCTCCCGCCGGCATTCCTGTCCCCGTAATCGTGCGAACACTGGTCAATACCCGCCCCAAGAGAGCATCGGGCACCTGCTTTTGCAGATAGCTCCTATACATGATGTTATAAGGAGCAAAGCAAAAGCCCGCCACCACCATCGAAGCCATCGCGATCTCCACCCTCGAGAATAATGCGATCGGCAAGGTGGTCAATCCCCACGCCACGATAATCCCCGCTAGTGTCGATCCCAACGGAAGTTTCCATGTAACCGTCGAGAAAAACAGAGAGCCTAGTAATGCCCCGACTGCCAAAGAAGACCACAGCATCCCTAATGCAACAGATCCTCCTGCCAAATCCTGATTCGCATACAAGGGTAGTGCAATTTCAATGGGACCGTACGACATGTTAAACAAAAACGTAAAGAAGACAAGAATAACCAATTGCTTGCGTCCAAATATGTAGCGATACCCTGTCCGCATGTCACTCAAGAGAGAACGAAAGAACACTCCCATTTGACCTTTTGCAATCTCGGTAGGATTCGCACTTTTCGTAAGCTCACGCGGCAACCGGGAGAAGCAGAAGGCACATACAAAAAAGCTGACCGCATCGATCAACAGAACATAAGCTTCACCAATAACCCCGATTAAAACACCCGCGAGTGCAGGTCCAAACATATAAACAATTTGCCATTGCGTTTCCATCACGCCATTCGCTTTGACCAATTGATTTTTGTCCGAGACGATTCTCGGCAACAATGTCTGCGCCCCAGCTGTGCTCAGCGGAGAAAGGATTCCTGCAATCACAATCAGCACGTATATCACAAATAGCGGAACTTGATCGACCTGCAATAATGCGACTAACGCTATAAAAATTAGTCCTCTCGCCACATTGTCCATCATGATGAGCTTGCGTCGATCAAACCGATCCAGCAAAACTCCCGCTACTAACCCAGCAAATACAGCAGGTAGCATATACGCAAGAACAACCCCACCCATTGCAGCAGGTGAGCCTGTTTTATTCATGACAAACCAAGTCAAGCCCATCCAGCCAAACTGATCCCCCAGACTAGATAAGAACATCCCCAGCCAATACCAGCGAAATGAACGCTGCCGCCATAATTCCTTCATGCTGCATCTTCCTTTTTCTCTATTTTTCCATTCATTGTATAATTAGATTCATACTTTTTCAATAATTATATTTATTAAATCTAAAAGTTTCATTTTGTATAAAAAAGAGCCTCTGCTCCAAATAAGCAGAGGAATCTCTCATGAGTCTCACTGTACATCCGCGATCTTTTGCAACTTACGACGGCTCCAAAGCCACAGAAGTCCTGCTGCAATCCCAAAGAAACCAAGCCACACGGAGACAGCGGCACTGCCAATCTGCTCCGCACTGAATCCGAGAATCAAGCAGCTCGCAGAAAAGCTTCCCATAGTCGCCATTTCCCGAATGGAAAAAACACGAGCCAAATAAGCAGGATCAGATAATTGTTGCAGCTTCGTTACAGACAATATCGATGAGCTAAACTGAGCCGTTGATGCAAAGAGGATGGCGATTGCCAATCCAAGTAGTGGTTTCGCATGAAACACGGCGATAATCGAGCATCCCATCGCAACGAGTGCCCAGCCTTGGACACGCCACGTTCCCTTTTCACTCAGGCTGTCAGACAGCTTATTCACCGCAATCCCAGCGATCACACCCCCGAGGCCCAGCGGAATATCCAGGAGTCCGAATACATACAAGCCCTCTCCCCGTTCCGTAAGAACATAGTACATCAGCATAATGTAATAAGCGCCACATACCCTTTCCGCCATCTGATAGCCGATCACACTGCCAATTTCCCGATGTTTACCGATGTAACGGAAGCCCTCTTTTAGCCTTTCTATAAAAGGTACAGCCGCTTTCGATACAACATTGTTGGCGATATACGGAAGCGGAAGCAAGATGAACAGCGACAACAAATAACAGGCGGCATCCAGCAAAAAGTTGTATCGGTAGGAGAACAAGTAAACCAGAACTGCTGCCACACCCTGACAAATAATAATGAGAAACGAAGTCGTCCCCTGCAAAAGGGAATTGGCAGCCAGCCTATCCTTTTCCGCCACGGATTGTACGATCGCTACTTGCATGGCTGGTTGGAAAAAAGCACTACAAATATTGACCAGAATCAATAACAAAAAAGCCACCCATAAGTAGGTCGCAGATGTGATAAAGAAAAACAAACTGACGAGAATGCCGCGAAGCAAATTGACGACAATCATGACTCGCCGTTTATCCCAATTCTCCACAAGCGTCCCTGCGAAAAAGCTGGCAAATACATAGGGGATCATGCGAAATACAGTACCTGCCGCAAATGAAAGGCCCGATCCACTTAAATCATGTAAAAGTCCAACGACCGCAATAAATGTAAATTCATTTCCGATGATGTGTACAATGTGGGCCGTATACAAACGGCGAAAGACGGGATGTTGTAAGATCGCCACAGGAATGCACCCTCTCACCGTTTTCAATATTGTAGCATTTGTCGAAAAATAGGCGCAATTCATTCTTGCGAAGTGTTACGTTTTGTTGATACAATACGTTCAAATAAAACTGAACGTCTAAAAATAGCAAAACATTCACGTTCAGTGAAACGAGGTTGATCGACTTGAAACGATACGTAGTTGTGGAAACTTTGGATCAATTAAAAGCTGTCAGCGATTCCTTGCGCCTACAGATCATCACAATGCTGGTCAAGGAGGAATCCACAGGCAAGCAGCTCGCGACTCTTCTCTCCCTTTCTCCCTCTAAAGTGCATTATCACCTGAAGGAATTGGAAAGCCACGGCTTCGTTGAGGTCGTGCGTACGGAAGAAAAGAACGGGATCGTGCAAAAGTTTTATCGGGCTGTTGCTTATGACTTCAAGGTTAGTGATGATTTGCTGCCTTCCCTGCGCGAAGACAGTATCCTGTTGCAGGAAACGATGATAAATCACCTGCGCTCCGGTATGAATCGCCTGTATAACGCACCAGACGAGTCATTCATGCTCTTTTCGGATCAAGAGGATCGTCCTCCTGCAATTGCAGCTAGCTCCGAAGTGAGAGCACCTCGAAAAGAAATATTTGCTTGGCTCACTAAATATAAGGCTTTACTTGAGGAGCTATCCGAAATGGAAGATCGCTACTTAGAGAGGATTGCTGCTGGAGAAGTAGAGGATACGGTTGAAAACTTTTACATGGTCACGGTCGGGTTCATGACGAATGAACGTTACTACGTCGCAGAAGACGATTCCTTGCCAGATAACTATGAGCACCTACAGTCTGAATTCAAGCATTACACCAGCAAGATTGTCGTGAAGAAAAAGAAGGAGGAAAATGGAGATGATCACTCTGGCGACAAATAATTCCCTGTGGAAAAATGGATCGTTTGTCCGGTTATGGAGCGGCACTTTATTTTCGGCAATGGCTGACGGAGCTTTCTTCATCCTGCTCAACTGGTATATCGTGAATGCCATGGGCTCAGGAGCAATCCTAGGCACGACTTTGATTTGTCTGTCCATCCCCCGTCTCCTCTTTATGCTGGCGGGCGGGGTGGCTGCTGATCGTTTGAATCGAAAATGGATTATGTTTTCCTCCCTTTTGGTTAGAGGAATTATTTTAGCCTGCTTCAGTTTGCTTATGCTTCAAGGAAATAGCGACTGGTTCCCAGTGAGCCTGTACGTCATGGCAGCTTTATTCGGAACAGTCGATGCATTTTTTTGGCCAGCACGCAGCTCGATTCTGCCCTCTCTTGTCTCTCGAGAACAACTTGCACCAGCTAACAGCTTAATGGAACTATGCCATCAGATTAGCATGGTTGCCGGACCGGTAGTTACTGCCTTATTAATTGGAACCGTTAGTTATCCGATCATGTTTATGATCTTGGCATGCACCTTCTTCGTAGGAACACTCTTTGTACTCTCTCTCCATTCACACTCATACACCAAAGATACGCCTTCAGAGTCTACAACAGAATCAAGGGCAAGCTCCTATTTCAAAGATATCGTGGGAGGAATTCGTTTTACGTATTCAATCCCGATCCTCGCACTTATTTTAACAACATCACTGTTCACCAACATGATGTTCTCCGGCCCAGTTAACATGATCATTCCCATTCATGTAAATGACCTCGGATGGGACGGGAGTGCTTTTAGTTCACTCAGTACCTCACTTGGAGTGGGCATGATTGTCGGCGGTATTTTGACTGCATTGTTTAAAGGATTCCGTGGAAAATTTATGTTACTCCCTGTCATTCTCGGATGTATGGGAGTTGGAATCAGCTCGTATTATTTCATTGAGGAGCTTTCCTTTGGTCTTGTCTCTCATTTTCTCATTGGAATGGCACTCAGTATGACGAATATTCCGTTTATCACCTACATTCAAAGTATCGTCCCTGCCAACATGCTCGGTCGTGTCATGTCATTGCTTTCCTTGATGTCCGTCGGCTTCGGGCCAGTCAGCTATGCACTGTGCTCCTTTCTTCTCGCCAAAAACATCACAACACCGGGGCTTCTATTACTCTTTGGCGGTATCACCTTTGTAAGTATCAGCCTTAGCCTGTTCTTTTTCCGCTCGTTCCGGAAAATGGAGCAGCACCCGAACTGGAAGCGACCTATGGTAGAGGAGCAGCAGCTTCCTGCCACCCTCTCTTCTTAAATCTCTTCTATATAATAGAAAAAACGCGCACCTCGCAAGCATGAGCTCTTGCAGGTACGCGTTTTGCTATTTATGCGGTTTGTTCTTTTTCAGCAAAGACCTTTATCAGCTGACGAGCACCAAAGCCCATCCGTGTGACTACTCCTGCCTCATCTCGTACAAAGCGGATAAACGCATCGGTTTCTCCACGTTTCATGACGAAGCTGTCTTCTCCCACTGATCGAAGCGGAATGTTCGTTCCGTTACTCTTTGCTACTAGCTCATTTTCTTCGATTTCAACCGATACGATCGCCCCTTCGGAAGAGCGATACTCGCCTGTAAATGCAGGGAGTGCTTCTACAGCCAGCTCATAATCCGGATATTGGAACGGTACCGTATCCGTAGAACGTCCGTTGCTCGCATTCAAAATACCATGCATCAAATCTGCCATTGGCCCGCCATCTGTGTTCATCAGGATGGCTCCTGTCAGGCCCCGCTCCGGGAAAACAAAAATTTGTGCCGCAACTCCCTTGATCGCTCCACCGTGCTCAATGAGTGTTCCATCATGGCAATTGGCTACAAACAATCCATAGCCATATGCTTGAAACGGAGAAATCGGGAAATGAGGCGCTATCATGGCCTGAACACTCTCCGGTGAGAGCAAGCGATTCTCGCCTACCAATCCACCCGTTCTGAATATTTCGGTATAGCGCAATAGGTCGTGAATCGTCGATTTTAGAAAACCAGCGGAGCGCATCGATGGTGAATCCCACCACGAGGGGGAACGGTGTACCTCACCGCCATCCTTTGGACTTTTTCGGGTAAACAAGGTAGCCACCTCTGCTCCCTCTGGCAAATCTTCGACGAGAAAGGCACTGTTCTTCATCCCGGCAGGCTCCAAAATATGGTCATGCACAAACTGCTCGTAAGATATCCCACTCACTCGTTCAATAATCAGACCGAGCATGGCATAACTGTCGTTGGAGTAGCTAAACTCCGTTCCAGGCGCACCTAGAAACTCGTAATCCAGCTTGCCGATGTAGGCCATGAATTCTTCTTTTGTATTGATCTCTTCCACTTTATCTAGATCAAACTCAAGACCGGAGCTAGAGGACTTAACGTCCCCACCCTTCAGAATACTTCTTTTCATCGCACCAGCTAATGTATCCAAAGGAGGGAATCCGGCCGTATGTGTCATCAAATGATGGATCGTGATCTCCCGGGTATAAGCTTCATTTGGTGTGCGGAGTTCGGGGAGATACTTGACGACAGGATCATGTACAGAGAGCTTTCCTGCATCCTGAAGCTGCATGATCGCCACGCATGTAAAAGACTTGGTCGCGGATCCGATGCCAAACACCGTATCAGGGGTTAATGCTTTTGCATCCTCTGTGTTGTCTGCCAAACCGAAGCCACGGAAATACCCCAGCTCTCCTTGCTCTGCCAATCCGACCGCTGTTCCTGTTACTTTTGCCTCTGCAAGCAGCTTTTGCGCGTATTCCTCAAACGATTGTACCCAATCCGCCATGCTCCTTCTCCCCTTTTCATTTTTTGTTAAGGCCGGAAGTTTGCCGTACGAATCACATAATTGCCGATCGCCTTTTGGTTCAGGGTATAACCGATGCCCGGGCTATCTGGAACTGCCAATTGACCGGGAGCCATCAACTCTACACCATTCTCCACGATGTCTTCCTCCCAGTAACGGCTGGAAGCGGCTGTATCACCTGGGATTGTAAAATTTGGCAAAGAGGTAATCGCAATATTATGAGCGCGGCCTACACCCGACTCAATCATGCCTCCGCACCAAACCGGAATGTCGTGTGCCTGACACAAGTCGTGAATACGTTTGGACTCTGTTAGTCCACCGACCCTCCCCACTTTGATATTAATAATGCCGCAGCTACCTAGCTCTATCGCTTTTCTGGCATCATCCACATTGTGAATACTTTCATCGAGACAAATTGGAGTGGACAACTCCCTTTGCAGCTTGGCATGATCAATAATGTCATCATGGGCGAGTGGTTGTTCGATCATCATCAGCCCATATTGATCTAGCTCCTTCATCACATCCAAATGTTCCATCGTGTAAGCGGAGTTCGCATCCGCCATGAGCGGGACACCCTCGCCAAAGCGTTCGCGGATTGCTCGAATCACCTCTACGTCAAAGCCTGGCTTGATCTTTACCTTGATCTTCTTGTAGCCCTCACCGAGATGGCGCTCTACTTTTGCCAAAACTTGATCGACAGTCGGTTCAATACCGATGCTGATCCCTACATCGATGACAGATTTCTCGCCCCCTAATGCTTTGGCGAGTGAGATTCCTTTTTGCTTGCTGTGGAGATCCCAGATCGCGCCTTCTAAAGCAGCCTTCGCCATGTTATTGCGGCGAATGGGAGCAAACAGCCGATCCACATCCTCCGGGGTCTCGATTTCACTCGTGAACAGCTTCGGTATCATAAACTTTTCCATCATGTGCCATGCTGTCTCTGTCGTTTCTTCACTATAATAAGGAGCCGACATTGCCACACTTTCTGCGTGCCCTACCTCTCCCTCTCCATACACACTGACCAGAATGAGCTCCTTGATGGTCGTATGTCCAAAACTCGTTTCGAAACGGAAACGAAGTGGCATGTGTAGTTGCTGCAATTCAATTCGTTCGATTTTCAATGTACTTCATCCCTTCTGTTCCATATAAATGACAAGCAACATAATGTTGTGGTGAAGCAAGTGTAGCGACAGGACGCACTGTGCGGCAAACATCCGTAGCATATGAGCACCTGGTATGAAACGCACATCCAACAGGAACATTCGCTGGAGAGGGAACATCCCCGGAAAGAACGATTCTCTCCTTCTTCCGAAACGGATTGGCTTTGGGAACCGCTGACATGAGCGCTTCTGTGTACGGATGTAACGGGCGCGTAAACAAATCCTTTTTGCTGGCGATTTCGACGATTCGTCCGAGATACATTACCGCAATTCGGTCGCTGATGTGGCGAACGACACCTAGATCGTGTGAAATAAACAAATAGCTCAAGCCTAGCCGTTGCTGCAAATCCTGCAAAAGATTCACGATCTGCGCCTGGATGGAAACGTCAAGTGCTGAAACCGGCTCATCTGCTACGATCAATGAAGGTTCTACCGCCAGTGCTCGAGCGATCCCGATCCGCTGCCGTTGCCCCCCGCTAAACTCATGGGGAAAGCGCGTAGCGTATTGCGTATTCAGTCCGACCATCTGAAGCAGTTCTTTTACTTGATCGCGCCTTTCTTTCGCAGACATCTGCGGATCTTTGACGCCTAACGCTTCCTCCAAAGTCCCTTGCACGGTCATCCGTGGATTTAACGACGCATACGGGTCCTGAAACACGATTTGCATTCGTTTGCGGAGTGGACGAAAACGTGCAGCTGACATATCCAGAATGTTTTGCCCCTCAAATTCAATCGTTCCACCCGTCGGCTCAATGAGTCGCATAATGCTGCGACCAGTCGTTGACTTGCCACAACCGCTTTCTCCTACCAACCCAAGCGTTTCGCCTTTTCGCAACTGGAAAGAAACTCCATCCACTGCCTTGATCATTTCGTCGCTATTGCGAAACAGTCCTTTGCTAATGGGAAAATACGTCTTTAAATCGTTTACAGATAACAAAATATCGCTCATACCGCCATCTCCTTGTTCTCGTACAGCCAGCATCGAACGGCCTGTGTGCCTGTGCCCGTTGCCTTAAGCGGCGGTTTTTCTTGGTGACATCGCTCCTCGGCCTGCGAGCAGCGGAAGCGGAATGCACACCCTTGTGTCACTTCACCCAGTAGCGGGACACTGCCTTCAATCGGATCGAGGCGCAGCTTCTCCTCCTCATCCAGATCGGGGATGCAGCGTAAAAGCCCAATCGTATACGGATGCTTCGGATTTGCAAACAGACTGGCAACGTCAGCTTCCTCTACGATCTCCCCGTAGTACATGACAAGGACACGATCAGCCATTTCAGCTACCACTCCCAAGTCATGCGTAATGAGCAGCAGGGAGGTATGGTCGTTCTCCTTCAGATCGTTCATCAGTTCTAAAATTTGCGCTTGAATGGTCACATCCAGTGCAGTCGTCGGCTCGTCCGCGATCAGTAAATCCGGGTTGCAAGCCATCGCCATTGCAATCATGACACGCTGCTTCATCCCACCTGATAGCTGATGGGGATATTCCCGCATAATGTCTTCTGCCCTCGGCACGCCCACTTTTTTGAGCATCTCAATCGCTTTTGCTTGGCGTTCTTTTTTTGATAAATCGGTATGCAGCTGATACACTTCCTCCAGTTGTCGGCCGATCGTATGAACAGGATTGAGTGACGTCATCGGTTCCTGAAAAATCATCGCGATATCTTTTCCGCGAATGTTGCGAAGTTCGCTGGCACTCAACTGGTTCAATAAGGTATCACGAAACCGAATACTTCCCTCCATCTGCGCATTCGCCCGGGACAAGAGCCCCATGATCGCCAAGGACGTCACGCTTTTTCCACAGCCAGACTCGCCTACCAGTGCGACCGTCTCACCTTTTTTCAGTTGAAAAGAAATGCCTTGCAGCGCTGGCAGCTCGCCCTTATCCGTCTTAAACTGTAAGCGTAAATCAATTACTTCCAAGAGTACCTCTTTCATCAGCTCGTGCCCCCTTCATCCATTACCTCGTTTTCGGGTCGAATGCATCCCGTAATCCGTCACCTAACAGATTGAAGCCAAGGACAACCAGCATGATGGCCATTCCAGGAAAAATGGACATCCACCAAGCCTGACTCAAGAATGCCTTACCGACAAAAACCATGGCTCCCCACTCTGGCATCGGCGGTTGGGCACCCAGTCCGAGAAAGCTCAAGGCAGCTGCCGCCAAAATACTCACACCGAATTGAATGGTGGAAAGCACGATGATCGGGGAGAGAATATTGGGTAAAATATGCTTCAGCAAAATCTGCCAGTCCCTGATCCCCAGAGCGCGAACAGCCTCAATGTACTCTTTTTCCCTTATGGATAAGACCGCAGAGCGAACGACCCGCACATAGGACGGAATAACGGCAATGACTACCGCGATCATGGCATTCGTTAACCCAGGACCCAAGACCGCAATGACAGCGATCGCCAGAAGCAGTGCCGGAAGTGACATGAGAATATCCATGCCCTGCATGATAAACAGATCCACACGACGATAATAGCCAGCGATAATACCGAGCGTTACACCTATCAAGGTAGAAAGTACAACCGTTATCAAACCCATCAGCAAAGAAATTCGCCCCCCGTGCAACAAACGGGAAAAAATATCTCTGCCGAAATCATCCGTTCCGAGAAGATGTGTCAGACTCGGAGCACTTAATCGGCTGTTAAAGTTCATTTGTTCGACAGGATGAGGGGCAACGACTGGAGCAAGAAGCGATCCCAGTGTAAAGACGATCAGGATGACCACACCCGCCATTGCTGTCTTATTGCGTCTCAGCCGTTTGCCCATCCCTCCCCAATACGACTCCGGACGATTACTGTTCACCATTCATCCGCTCCTTCCTTAGTCGAAATGGATTCGCGGATCAATCCGGCTGTAAATGAGATCCACGATCAAATTGGTTAAGGCAAAAATCAACGCCATGAAAAACACCATGCCCTGTATAGTCGGCATATCCCGTTTACTGATCGCCTCAATCGCCAGGCTTCCGATCCCTTGCAGCGAAAACACGGTTTCCACCACCACAGCTCCAGCCATGAGCGCACCGAACTGCAAGCCTAACATCGTGACAACAGGAATAATGGCATTCGGCAGACCGTGGCTCAAAATGATTCGGAAAAGCGCCGCCCCCTTGGCCTCGGCTGTCCGCATGTAATCCTGCTTGATGACTTCCAGCATGCTGGAGCGGGTCATACGGGCGATCATCCCCGCTTCCGCCATTCCCAAGGTGATCGCCGGCAGTAGCAGGGAGTGAATCCCCTCATAGCCGGAAATCGGAAACAAGGCTAGCTTGTAAGCAAAAATCCAGATGAGAAATAAGGCAATCCAGAAGCCGGGTGCCGAAATACCGAGTAATGAGGTAAGCACCACAAGCCGATCGATGATGGTGTTTTGCTTGACGGCAGCAATCGTGCCTAACAAAATACCGAATATTGCAGCAATGATTACACTAAGGATGGCAAGCTGCATGGTGATCGGGAAACGGTTCATAATCTGATCCCATACCTTTTCGCCAGTGAATAACGATGTTCCCAAATCGCCAGCGAACAGGTTTCCGACAAACCGCATGTATTGCTGCCACAGTGGTTGATCAAGACCAAGCTTCGCTCTCATTTGACTGATGGCCTCTGGTGTTGCAAACTGTCCGAGTATTTGTGTTGCGGGATCGCCCGGAATGAGGTGTACCATCAAGAAGATCAGGACGGATACGCCAAGCAGTGTACCCACCAGGGAAAGTAATCTTTTTATTACATATCGGCGCATGCCTTCACCTCTGTTGTCTATTTTTCAAGCGTGACATCATGCAACGTAATGCCTTGCGTGTACGGATTGACCGTAAAGCCTTTGACACCACGTGTCGCTATCACCGTCTCGCTCACCCATAACGGAACCCACGGCATGTCATTCACCAAAATCTCCTGTGCATCTTCGTAAATCTTGAGACGCGCCTGCTCATTCATTTCCAAACGTCCTTTGTTCAGTAAAACATCCAACTCAGGGTTGTTGTAATGAGTACGGCTTGTTGAATTGCTCTTTTCAAAGATGAGGTACAAAATATCCGCATCAAACCAGCCGTAGTACATCAAAGCCATGTCATACGACTTTTTCGAAATACGCTCTTTGATGGTTGTCATTTCTTGCACGCTAATTTTCATATCAATACCTGCTTCTTTCAGCTGGCTCTGCAAAATCTGCACCGCTCGCTGAAATGCTGGCTCTTGAGAGACGAGCATTTCTACAGACAACGGTTTTCCGTCCTTATCCACGATGCCATCCCCATTACTGTCCGTCCAGCCTGCTTCCGCTAGCAACTGCTTGGCTTTGCCTAAATCTCTCGTATACAACTGCTTCGCCTTGCTTTCAATCGCTTCACTGTAGCCATAAATCGTGGGTGCCAATGGACCATAGACCGGCTTGCCGAAGCCGTTCAACGCTACCTGAACAAGTGGATCGCGATCTACGGAGAGGGCTACTGCTTTGCGCAGACGGACATCTGAAAACAGTGGGTGCTTATTGTTAAAAGCGATGTATTTGTTTCCAACGTCCATCGCTTTCTCAATCTTGACTCCGGGCAGTGTCTCAAGCTCCGCAACCGAGTTCGGCGGCGCATCATACAACACATGGACCGTACCCTTTTTGAATTCCATCAGGCGCGTATCGTCGTCTTTCATAAACCGGAACATCATGCTGTCGAATTGCAGAGGACCTTTGTTGGCACTGTACTCCGGTCCCCAGTTATAATCGGGATTTTTCTTGTAGGTGAGAGAAGCACCCCGCTCGCGTTTGTCAAAGATGATCGGCCCCGTTGCAGATGGGTTATCTGCGAAGCCATCCCCTAATTCTTTTGCCTTTTTGGCGTCTAGAGGCGAGACTAATCCACCGACAATGACGTTAACAAAAGGGGCAAACGGTTGGCTAAAATGCACCTTGAGCGTATGCTCGTCTGTTGCTTCCACTTTTTCAATCGGACCTGCAAGCCCCTTCACAGGCGAAACGGCAAGCAAACGGTCAAACGAATCTTTTACGGATGCTGCCGTCATTGGATCGCCAGAGTGATAGCGGACATCTTTGCGAAGGATAAATGTCCAAACCTTGCCGTCCTGCGAGATTTCGTACTTCTCTGCCAAACGCGGATGGAGTTTGCCTGATGCATCACGGGTCAATAGAGGCTCGTATATTAAACTGTTTTCCATACTCAGCCAGCTCGTTTTGTGCATATCAAGCGAGTCTGGGTCCGTCAAGGAAGCGATGACTAATGTGTTACCTTTGGCCGACGTGTCATTCCCCGCTTGATTGGTCGGCTGTGAGGAGCAGCCTGCAATCAACGCCGTTGCCACAAATACACTCAAGGCCCCTTGCTTCCATCTGTGAATCTTCATGTCCCGTCCCCCTTATCAATTGCCTTTACACTTCTGCCCCTTCCACAAACGGGTATATTTGTCGACTTGTCTCTTCGTATTCTTTCAGTCTTTGTTGTACCTGTTCGCCATCAGCTTGAACCACACCACTGATCAAAATATTCAGCATGGAAAAGATCGCCGTCATTCCTTTTAAGGCAGTAGGAGCAGGTGCGGTGACTTTCAAAATTTGGTCGGCTACCGGCCCAATCGGAGATAGCTCATCGTCTGTAATCCCGATGATTTTGGCGCCTCTCTCTTTGGCTGCTTTTGCAAACAGGATGGTTTCACTCGTATAGCGGGGGAAGGAGAGTGCGATCACGAGCCACTCCTGATTGATCTGGGTCAACAGATAGTTGACGTCATCAACTGGCCCATTGTACAGATGCGCGTTTCCTCTGACGACATTCAGTGTAAAAGCGAGCCAATGGGCCGGAGCATAGGAGCTGCGAAACCCTACGACGAGAATGTGTTTGGCTGCCATTATACTTGTAACCGCTTGCAAAAGATGGTCCTTTTGCAGCTCCCCTAACGTTTGCCGAATATACGCTACATCCTGCTCCATGTTATAAGAAATCAGGTCTTGTTTCCCCTTCATCTCCACAGCTGCTGTACGAAAACTGCGGATGGCATCAGCTTTTGGGACTTTTTCCAATAAGGAGCTGCGAATCTCGTTCTGCAATTCGCTGTACCCGGAGTAGGCGAGAGCGTAAGATAGTCGGATGATCGTGGTTTCGCTTGTGCCGCTCAAAGCCCCGACAACTTTGGCTGGTTGCAGTGCTACGGTCTTCGGCTCGGCGAGAATGTATTTGGCTGCGAGTTTTTGTTGGTTGGTCAATTCCGGATAATGCTTGCGGATGCGCTCCTGTACGGATTCCATGATCATCTACTTCCTTGTCAATTGATGTAGGTTCCACTCGGTGGCTGGATCTAACGGATAAATCGGACGAATGGCGCGTTCGTATTTGAAGAAGCGGAAGTTGAGCGTCGTCAATCCCGGTGAATCGACGGTAATGACGCGTGCGCTGATCGGTTCGAATGATGCCCGGAAATGTGTGCTTGATTTCAAGGCCACGATCTTGTATTTGGTCACGTCAATTCCGTGCAACAGAAAAATTTGCTCATCCAGCACTTGCGATTTCACGGAGCAAACCAAGACGTCAACCCCTTCGATTTGCAAGCGAACGGATCTGCCAAAATTCTCATGACCCCCTTGCCCCATCGGTGTCGTCGCAATGAATTTTCCATCTGTCAAAGCTTTGACATAGGCTGTTACTTCAAGTGGTTCTCCATGCAAGTAGTCTGTCTTTCCACCCAGTGATAGTTGTAAGGTAGCGCCTACTCCAGCCTGATGGGCAATCTGGACCACTTCGGGATCGTAAATAAAACCAAAGCATGCATTTGTCAGCTGGGCTTCCAGCATTGCCCGCAGTAAATGCGTTCCGTCTCCGGGTGTGCCTCCGCCTGGATTATCTGAGGTCTCATTGATTACAATTGGCATCCCTTCCGTTTCCAGTGCCATTGCAATTCCCTCGGCAGGAGCAGGCATGTTCAGCTCGAATTCATCCCGCTTTTCCCAAATCAGACTGGCGACATCCTCGCTCACTTTTTTGGCGAGCTCCTGATCGTTATTCGTAACGCTCAAAACAGAGACGCCCAGCTCAGGAATGTCCGTATACGGAAATCCGTGGAAGAATGCACAGTCGATGACGCCTTCTTCCTTTTCCCACGACCAGCAGGCTTCGTTTATTTCGCGTGCAGGGGAATGATGAGTAGCTGATGTCGGAATCAATAGTGGCAGTCTGGTCAAATGCATGGTCGGCTTAATCCCTTCCGTAACCATCTTGTGCGCCAGATCGATCGCTTCAATTCCGCGTTCATAGCAATCCACATGCGGGTAGAGGTGGACACCCAGGAGCGCATCGGCTTCATCTACCATTTTTTGTGTCATGTTTGCGTGGAGGTCTAGCGTAACAATTAAGGGAATGTCGTAACCGACCAACTGACGCACTGACGCCAGAATGTCGCCTTCCAGGTCATCCATTCCTTCTACGACCCCCGCTCCGTGAAGCCCTAGACAAATGGCATCTGCACCTTCTGTCGCAGCAATCGTGTCAAGAAGCTCCTTTTTAATCCGGTCATACGCTTCTCGCAAAATCGTCCCCGCTGGATACGTAAAGGTGAGAAAGGTCGGCAGTAGCTCGATGCCCAGCTCTTCGGCGCGATCCACCATCCCACCCGGAAAGTTGCGAACGCCCCGATTGCGATTCACAATTGTTTCATGATAATCCCACTCATAGCTTTGAAACATCTCGAGCGTCGTGGGCACATTGGAAAACGTATTCGTTTCATGCGCAATCCCACCAATAATCACCTTCATTCTTAGACCCTCCATTCGATTTTGAAGTATGAACTTTAATTTTTGAATTTTTTGAAGTTTAAACCTTTGTGGACATTATAAAGGGAAGAAAATCATTTATTCAATCGCTAAATTATGAACGTTTTATCGATTCTGCTATACTTGTTGATTCATAAATAAAAGCCCTCCCTTTACAGGGAGAGCTTCTGTGTAGCTCGTGCCATTTATGAGGTTTTCCATTTCGCCAATTCAGATGGGAACTTGTCATTCAGTACTTTGATATAGGTACCCTTCATCCCTAACGAACGGGATTCCAGCACACCCGCGCTTGCCAGCTTGCGGAGAGCGTTCACGATGACAGAACGTGTCAGACCTGCTTGATCTGCCAGTTGACTAGCTACCAGCAAGCCTTCGCGTGCATCCAATTGCTCCATAATTTTTTCAATCGCGATCTGTTCACTGTAGGACAACGAAGAGAGTGCGATTTTGGCAAATGTTTTGTCACGCACTTCATTTTCAATTTGTTCTGTGCGCTGACGAACGATTTTCATACCGATCACGGTAGCACCGATCTCGCCCAAAATCAGATCCTCTGTTTCAAACTGACCGTAAGCACGCAGCAGAACTAGTGTGCCAAGACGGCTTCCCCCTGCATTGATAGGAATAATCGTCGTCATCATTTGTGGGAAGATCGAATTCAACTCTTTTGGAACCAGGCTGTACGGACTGGTGATCGGCTCGTTCGCCAAGGTTTGTGTAACTTCCAGCAGCTTTTGATGTACACCTTCCTGCAGCTGCGTCGATGAACGTCCTTCTTCTTGCAGGGAAATTTCCTGATTCATTCCACTTCCCAGGATCGTGCCATCTGCGGTAATGATGTAAACATTTGCAGAAATTACTTCAGATAAAAGCCTTGCGAGATCTTGGAAGCCTACTCCGCTACCACCCATTGTTTTTTGAAGCATCACATTAATTTTTCTCGTTTTTTCTAACAAATTCATAATAATATCCTCCTCTGGATTCTTCATGCTCACAGTATTGTCAGAAAAATCCAGCCCTATACATGCAAATCGAAAAATTAAAAAGAGAGTTGTGTACAGGAATTTAGGTAGAAGCCCCGACACCGATTCATAGATCAATGACTATTCTATAGGGAATTGACTACATCTTGCGGGTGGGAGGAAAATCGATGAGCTTGTTTAACGGCGGCTTTAATGGGATTGCGCTAATTCTTGTCTTGTTCGTTCTGTTGACTATCGTAGGCGTTGGCGATGATTAAGACCTCCATAAAGAAAAAAGGCTGACAGAGTGGTCACTTTCACTCCGTCAGGCCTTTTTTGTATTATTCTCTAGCGAAGCTGCTGCTTAATGAGCGCTTCAATCGCTTCTGCAATGACATGCGTATGTTTGTTCACATCTGCATTCGTTAAGCGGAAACGGATATAGCGTTCGTCGAGATTAAATGCTTCTTCAAATGCTCCCATAAAGCCTCGCGCACGTTTATCCAGTTCCAATAAAACTTCCAATTCGCCATCGCGAAGGTAGAAGACTACTTCGAGCTCCTCCAATTGGCTACGGTATGGCCCTGTTGGACGGAATTCAAATTCCTGTACAAACGGATGATTGCGACCTAGGTGGCGATTGTATTCGCAGTCTACCTTATACAGCTGGAATCCGATCTGTTGAACGGCATCCAACACTTTGGACATTAACGGATGTGGGCGAACCTCAATGAAATCGGAATCCCCCGGGTCAATCGCATTTTTAATATCGAGACCTGTCCGTAGGTAAACGGGTTGACGCCCCATCGTCAATGGTGTCTCATACGGCAATTGAAAAGCGAATGGCAAAACGGTTTCTTCTTTCGGTTTCAATTGTACCCGCTCAGACAGACGATATTTTACAAGTGTGCATTCTTCCTTCGTCTTAGAGTCGTTGACTTCTCTTTCATAGTGTGTAACGACATACATGTAGATTTCGTCGATTTCCTGGGCGACATCTCCTCCCTTGATATGGACCTCACCTCTGACCATATCTCCGGGAATGAGTGAATCCTGCTCAAGACGTGCATCTACTTGCGCAGAGCCAATACCTACACTAGCCAACAATTTTTTGAACATGGACATGTGTTCGCCTCTCCTTTATACCGACCCAGACCTACATGATCTGGCTATCAGATATTCTATATTGAAATATACGGCGGAAGAAATAGAAAGTTTCGCGCAATCTTTTGCCAAACATCATCGGGTATAACGTCCGCTGTCACGAACACATGCAGCGTTCTACTGATTACGACCGTTTTGATTCGTACCTCCACTGTCGTTCGATCAGACAAAATGTATTCGCGGCGTCGCAGCATTTCATGCAAGACCTGATGGACCTCCGCAACCTGCTCAACCTTCTTCCCTTTTAACGAAGCGAGGTCCTTTTCCACGCGATCGACTACTTGTACCACAATAGTGGCATGAAGTGGCTGCTTCTGATCCGCAGTGAGTACAGAAGCACGTACGTCTTCGATGACGGCCTCTTGCTTTTTGCGATAGACCCGCTGATTTTGCTTCAGCTCTAGATTTTCCTCGTACAGTTTTTTGTTTTGCAGCTCCAAGCTTTTTTTGATCAGCATCATCTGTTCCATTTCGCGTCCGTATGTAAATAAAATCACGGTTCCGCCCAACACGCACCCCATGAGCAAAAGAGCGAGGTAACGTTTCCAAAGAATCACCTTCATGAGCGCACCTGTACCAGCCAATGCACACAAATCGTTCCGATATGGGCACCCAAGAATGCGACGACGATCATCACAAGCTGTTTAAAGACAGGTGTCAAATTTCCCATCAGTATTTTTTCGATCTGCAAAAACGAATCAAAAGTTCCGCCCAATGCCCCAACCAATCCCCATATTTTGAGCTGGTCAGCCAATTGGGCCATGGATAACAGCGGAGGCTTTTCTGTGAGAAATGCGCCCACCCCACCTGAAAGAGCACCGCCAACCACAATGCCATAAGCCACAAAAAACGTCAAAATGACTTGTGCCATGTTGTGCTTCATCCTTTCTTCGAACAAGCAGCATATGCTTATCCCTACGCTCGTCATCCCGGTTTTATAACAGGACTCGTCAGCGTTCACAATAAAAAGCGGCATGCTCTATTTGGCAGCATGCCGGATCAGTCAGCGTTGGTTCCTTCTCCATTTTTTCAGTTTCTTTTCAATGCGCGGTGAGTTCATGATCATGAGATCTGTAAACAAGTTGACCATTTTCGGATTTCGCAGCATCTGGTTAAAAACCTCTGGATTTTGCTTGAACCATTGCTCATTGGCACGAATCCATTTCTTGAAAGCGTCGTTTGATTTGTAATAGTGATTCAATTGCCGAACCGGCCTATATCCACTCATCTTAATCTATCCCTTCGTCAAAAAATATAACGAGGAGAAAAACGATCACGATGATCCAGATGATCACTTCGAAACCTTCCTCGTTGAAAAAACCAAATCCTCTCACGTCAGATCCCCCCTTCATCCTGCCGCGCTCCTCGCACCATTCCATACCGCCCATGGTACCTTTCCCTATAGGTATATGTGGTTGCACGCTTGTTGGATTGGACACTTGCCTGCCTTCAAATCGATTTTGTGTGCTTGCCTACTTTGTTGTGAAAAATGACGCATAGGGACACTCCTTTTCCACTCATACTAGAAAGGAATGAATCAAAGAGGAGACGAACATGACAGCCTCTACTGGATCTCTGTTACGAAACAAGCCTTACTTGCTGTTACTGACAGTCGTCTTTTTCATGCATATGGCCTCTTACCTGGTCATTCCCGTCTTCCCAGTCTTTTTACAAAAGGTACGGGTTCTTTCTCTCTCCCAAGTCGGCATCATTTTGGCAGCGGGAAGCATCACATACCAAATCGGAAGCTTGGCAGGCGGCTTGATGTCAGATCGCTGGGGCAGACGCTCCATCCTAGCCTTGGGGGCATTCCTTCAAGGTTGTGCCATGGCAGGCTATCACTTCAGCCATTCCTATGGTCTCTTCTTGTTATTCTCCTCTGTCAACGGTTTGGGTCTTGGTCTGCTCGCTCCTACCATTAAAGCCATGATCGCGGATGAAGTGGATGAGAGCCAAAGAACCGCTGCCTTCTCGTGGAGAGGGATACTCGCTCATAGTGGGATCATTGTCGCAGGCTTGATCATTACGTGGATGACTGCGGGTGGGAAACAGCCGTTTCTCGTAGCTGCCTTTGTATATGGAGCACTTGCTGTCTTTTCCCGCTTCATCCTTCCCGATGATCGCTGTGTGGGAACTGATTGCAAGCAAACGCCGATCAAGGAATATCGTCACATCTTAACCCATCGCAGCTTTCTGCTTTTTTCCGTGATCTCGCTCTTAATCTGGGCGGTCTACGCTCAATTCGCCCTGATCCTGCCGCTGCGGGGAGAGCATGTCCTGCATTCTGCTACGATGATTGGTCTCATTTGGACGATCAACTCGCTCAGTGTCGTCATCTTGCAAGGGTTGATCTCACGCTTTGTTCTACAGCGTATCAATCCGTACTTGTCTGTCACGATGGGAACGATCTTGTTGGGTGCAGGGCTTACACTCATGGGATGGGCGAACCACTTCCTCACACTGTGCGGGGCTGCGATACTTTTCATTTTGGGTGAGATGCTGTTTATGCCGATGCTGGACAGTCTCGTCACTCATTTCGCAAAAGAAGAATGGCTGGGAGCGTACTTTGGCTTTTCCAATTTCGTATCTGGTCTTGGGACGGCTCTTGGGACGGGATTGGGTGGAGCGATGGTTGAAAAGCTAGGGGGAGTCGGCAGCAAATATCCGTGGATTGGCTATGGAGTGATTACGCTGTTTTTGGCGGCCATTCTTGGTCTGTTTGCCGTATACGCAATTCCTCGCCACAAAAACGCTGTACCTGACTCGCCCTTAAAAAATCGCAGAAAGGAAGGGGCCACATGAACGCAGAGGAACACGCACAGCATCAACCCGAAAAGCAAATGGAAGTGCTTAGCCGAGTACCGCTTACCTCCCTATTCATCCAATTGGAGGACCATGTATCTTCCCGCATTCGTCAAAAAACAAATTCGCCTTGGCAACCATGGCTTTGAGAAAGGGGTAGTTATATGACCAAGCAAAACAAGGATTCCTCTGTACAGCAAAATCGACCAGACGAGCGCAATCGCCAGCCCAAAAGCGTTCAAAACGATGCACCGGGCTATGGAGACAAAAAACTGGAGGGTCCAAATCGTCCTTCCACCTAAGCTTCAGGCAATCAATAAAAAAAGTCATTTTGCGCCTTCATACAAGGGCAAAATGACTTTTTTCGTTTCATTTACGCAATCGGTACGAGCTTGTATGGCAAAGAAAATGCTTCCAATCCGTCCAAAAATGCTTGGCGAGACTTTTCATCAGGCACAATCAGTTGGAGATAGCGTGTGAAATAAAACACGATGCGATCTTCTTTGCCCTCTTTCAAGCGATAGTGTGACAGCTGTGCGATATCCGTCAAGTTGTAGAAGTATTCATAGTGCTCCTGTGTAAAAGGCGCTTGAAAGATCCGGCTGACGACTACATCATTGCTCAGATTTTCCCGCATGTTCTCTTTTGTTGCCCCGAGAAAACGAAGCAGCTCCCCGGCACGCTTCGCCCCGACCTTTTCCACCAGTATGCTGTCGTTGTACTCCACTTCCAGATCGGTCAAGTTGTTCTGAACCGCTGCAAGCATTGCCATCAACACCTTGCGCACTGCCAGATTCTCCGTAGCGAATTGATTGTCAAACACATTAAATTCAAAGGACGTAGCTTCGCCCTGTCGCCGTGTATACAATATGATCCCGTTCAAAAGCACTCCTCCACTTTCTCTTTCCTCGAGGATATTCTCCAGACCATTTATCTAGGCAAAATGGATTCCCACGTCGCACGGTCCAGCTTGCGAATGACACTGAACAGCAGACGCTTAGCTGCCTCGTAATCCTCGCGATCGATGATCGAAGCATGGCTGTGAATGTAACGGGAAGGAATTCCAATTACGGCAGACGGCACTCCCTTGCCATGGTACTGAACGACACCTGCATCTGTCCCGCCTTTTGCCACATAAATCTGGTACGGAATGTTCTCTTCTTCGCACGTGGAGATAAGAAGCTCACGCAATCCTACCGGCATGACGTACATTGGATCGTAGATGCGCATCAAAAGTCCACCGCCGAGCTTGCCGCCGTCATCTTTTACACCTGGTATGTCTGTGGCTGGACTCGCATCCAAGGCCAAGAACAAATCCGGATCGATGGACGCAGCCGCAGTTTTCGCGCCGCGCTGTCCGGACAATTCTTCCTGTACAGTGGCTCCTACGTAGACGACATTCGGATGATCGGGTTTTTCGTGCAGCTCTTTTGCGAGCTCCACTGCCAAACTGCAACCATAGCGATTATCCCATGCTTTAGCCATGATGCGGCGCGGATTGGCCATGACCTGCAACGGGCAAACCGGAACGATTTGCTGGCCAGCCCGTATCCCTACCTGTTCTGCTTCCTCACGTGAATCCACGCCGATATCAATGTACATGTTGCGTACATCCATCGGCCGATTGCGCTGATCGTCGCTCAAGACATGCGGCGGGATCGAGCTGATTACGCCTTCGACTGGTCCATTGTCCGTAATAATTTGTACACGTTGCGCGAGCAGGACCTGCCCCCACCAGCCTCCCAACGTCTGAAATGAAATAAATCCTTTATCAGAAGTTCGGGTGACCATGAAGCCCACTTCGTCCATGTGACCCGCTACCATAATTTTCGGACCGTTCTCGTCACCACGCATAACGCCAAAAATACTGCCCAAATTGTCGTACATGAGTTCACTCGTATAGCTGCTTATGTATTCCCGCATAATCTCGCGTACCGGACCTTCGAAACCAGGCGCTCCTGGTGCCTGCGTCAAACGGTTCCACAGTTCAACTTGAAATTTATTTTCCATCGCCAAAAATCCTCCTCGACCCTAGTTTCATGCCTATTATCCCTCTCTATTATCAGCGAGAGAGAATTCAGACGCAACTACTCCCAAGCAGGAATGCAAGAGCTTGTCCCGAATGAAGAAAAAACACGAATCGTTTGAGGAGGAAAACGTAGATGGCAATCACGTTACGAAAGTTGGCCAAATTCAGTGAGATTGAGCAATTAGAAGCAATGGAGGGGAAAATATGGGACCCTTCTAGTGCGATTCCCCACCATATGACACTCACCATGCAAAAGTTTGGCGGTCTGTTTTTAGGGGCATTCGATGGCGAGGAAATGATCGGCTTTTTGTACAGCTTCCCGGGCTTCACCAACGGAGAACCCCATCTTTGTTCGCACATGCTCGGCTTTTTGCCTGAGTATCGCAAGCAAGGGCTGGGCGTACAAATGAAATGGCTGCAAAAAGATGAAGCGGCCGCTGCGGGCTATTCCAAAATCACATGGACGTACGATCCGCTTGAGACTGTAAACGGTGTTCTGAACATCGCCAAGCTGGGAGGTATCGTTCGAACATATTTGCCAAACTGCTACGGACAGCTTGATGACGACTTCAATCGTGGACTGCCGACAGACCGTTTCCTCGTGGAATGGTTTATCGGAAGCAATCGTGTGGAATCACGTCAGGCAGGGAAGAACTCTACTCCCTCTTTTGAACAGGCGCCAGACCTGTTGCGTCTAGAACTCAAGGATGGTATCCCACATCCCATCGAAATAGATTTGTCACGCGAAGAGCCTATGGTGTTGCTCCCTGTCCCTGCCTTCTTCCAAGATGTAAAGCGAACAGATATGGGCGTCGCTTCCTTGTGGAGAGAGATGACGTGCGAATTGTTCGCGGCTTATTTTGCCAAAGGATATGTCGTCACAAATATCCTCCGTGATCAAACCACTGTTCGTTACGTCTTAGAAAAGCAGCCGTTGACTGATATTTTAGGTGCCTCGTCCTCTCTATCCTAGCTAGAATTGCGCGACGGGTGGGCGGTATGTGGTAAAATGAGTGTTGCCCAACCCTACACAACAAAGGACGAGAATGAAATGAATCGATCAGAATACAATTATGACGTTATCATCATAGGCGGCGGCCCCTCTGGACTGATGTCTGCTATTGCTGCTTCTGGCCAAGGAGCAAGAGTTTGTCTCGTGGAAAAAGGCTCGAAGCTCGGACGCAAGCTCATCATATCTGGCGGCGGTCGCTGTAATGTAACCAATGCCAAGGAGCAAGATGAATTAATCAAACAAATGCCGGGAAATGGCCGCTTCATGTACAGTGCTCTCACCCAATTCGGCAACCGAGAGATTATCCAGTTTTTTGAGGTGATGGGTGTCGCGTTAAAAGAAGAGGATCGGGGCCGTATGTTTCCCGTCACAGATAAAGCAGTGACAGTTGCCCAAGCGTTGATTGATTTATTAAAGCGCCAAGGTGCCACCCTCCATTTAAATGCCGCTGTAAAAGAAGTTCTCTATTCGGAAGGCAGAGTCGGTGGTATCATGCTGCAATCCGGTGAGAAAATCACCGCGCCTTGTGTGATTATTGCTGTCGGAGGCTGTTCTGTACCACAGACAGGGTCTACAGGCGATGGCTATGCATGGGCGAAAGCAGCCGGGCACACGATCACAGAGCTGTATCCTACTGAAGTACCACTTACAGCCAATGACTCTTTTATTCGCGATAAATCAATTCAGGGTCTTTCACTGCGTGACATCACGATGACCCTGTATGCGCCCAATGGGAAAAAGATCAACACCCAAGAAGGCGATATGATCTTCACTCATTTCGGAATATCAGGCCCCGCCTCACTGCGCATGGGGCACTATGTCTCTGTGTCGCAACGAAAATATGGAGCGGTTCCTCTATCTCTGACGATCGATCTCATGCCTGACAGAACGGCCGAGGAAATCACGGCGGAGAGCTGGCAGCTGATTGAGGAACAGCAAAAAAAAGCAGTTAAAAATGCAATCAAAGGCTTCCTTCCCGAACGGATTATCCCACTCTTGCTTGCGTTGGCAGGAATTTCGGAAGAAACGACCTACAGCCATATGAAAAAACAAGAGTGGAGCAAGTTCACGAGCTTGATCAAAGCTTTTCCACTCACGATTACGGGCACGCTCTCCCTTGAGGAAGCGTTCATTACAGGTGGCGGCGTGAGCGTGAAAGAGATCGATCCACGCTCGATGAGATCCAAGCTCATGGATGGGTTGTATTTTGCTGGCGAGGTCATGGACGTCCACGCCCATACCGGTGGCTACAACATCACCATCGCCTTTTCATCCGGCTATTCCGCGGGTACGCATAGTGCGCAGGAAGCATTTGAATTTTTTTACGAGAATGACGTTTAGATCAAGAGGGATTGGGGAAACTATGAATCAGGTTCTCTTTTCATGAAAAGAGAAATCAGCACATTACTCCCCCCTAGTTGTAATGTGCTGGTTTAACAGACCTTACTCCCTTTATCTTCCTAGATGGGGCATCGCCTGCGTGAGCGATGCTTCTTTTTTTTGCCCAACAAAAAGCACCTGCTACTAAAGATGGCACGTCCATCTTTTCCTAGCAGGTGCTTTACTATTCGTTATTGGTTTATCCGACAAGGCGGAACAAATACGCAAATCCAGCGAACAAAAAGGCTAAGCCCAACAGAAAAAACGTGTTGGCACGCTGCTTGACGCGCTTTTCGTCTCCTTGAAAATAGGCGTTCATTCGCGATTGCCAACGTTTTGTCCGCGGCTGTACCATGACGAGAATGCCAGCTACCAGTAAGAAGAGAGGAAAGACTATCATCGGACTCACCCTTTTTTCTTACGGCGGAGAAGCCAACGGTTGTCCTCTTCGGCTGGTGCGCCTTCGATTACCAGACGGGCCTCCTCGGCAAGTTGATAGGCTTCTGCGAAAGCCAGTTGGCGAAATGATATCTCTGCCTTCGTCAACAATTCATTAACCTGGCGATTTTGGCGGCGATAACGGTTTGTATACTGAATGGCACCCTCTGCCATCTGACAAGTTGTGACAATGCGTTCTGCCATCCGCTCTGTTTCGCCGACCAAATCACTCGCGTCCTGAACCAGCATAGCCACCTCTTCCAGATCATAGCGGTACTGCTCCATGATCGTTTGCACGCGGCCCAACGTTTGTACGACTTCTTCAAACATGTATTTCAATTGATCCGGTATCCCCGGCAAGTAGCTGCGCTTGATTTGCTGACGGACGCGGACTAATGTGTTAGAAATTCGCTCCAATTCATCCAGCGCATCGTCTTCCGTTTCGATGACCAAATACGTTTGCTCTTCTTCTTCCGGAATCATCTCTTCCTGTTCAGGCTGATTCTTCGGCATGACCAGTTCATACTCTTCTTCTTCTTCGTAAGCAGGCTCCTCAGCTTTGACTGCAGGAGCAGGCTTTTGTGCTTTTTTATTGAAAAGCTTAGGAATCGCTTGCAACAAAACGGAACGTTCAGCTTCACTTAGCTCTGAGGATTTTCCTCGCACCGTTCGCTCTTCTTCCTCTTTGGCCTGCTGGAGAGGAGTCGGCTTTTCAGGCTCTACTTCGCTGGTAGAATGCTCGGTCTCGCTAGCTGGAGTCGGCTCAGGTATACGAATCTCCAGCTCCACAGGCGCGGATGTCACAGCTACCTGCTGTAGCGAATCATCCTGTTCCACCTCTCCTACTTCTGCTCTCTTCTCTACCTGCACATCTTTGCCTTGATTCACTTCTGCTTGCGGTTCCGCTTCTGCATATACCGTCGCTGCTACTTCATCACGAGCAAGAACGCCATCTTCTATCGCTTGATACGTCGCATCAAGGAGCACTTCGAACGCTTTGACATGGGTCAACACCATTTCCAGGCTGCCCTCTTCCAAAGCGCTTTTCGCGGACATGACCAATTGCTTCGCCTGCAAGAGGGCATTGTCCAAGGAATCCTGTTTTAAATCAAAGCCGTCACGAACGGCCTGCTCAATTCCATCTTCCAGATGCTTGAATTCTTCTGGCATTTCTTTTTTCACGCGTTGCACAAGCTTCGGAATGAGCTCCATCGCTTGTCCCACCTGCTCCAGTACTTCCTGAGCTTTTTGTGTGGTTTCATACGCCGCAATGTCGTCCCCTGCCGCCCGCGCAGTTTTCACGAGTTTTCGCATCGTGTCTACTTCATCGAGCGATGCTTTCAGCTCATGGAAAGACAATCCGTACTCCAGACGCAAATCGGACAAGCGTCGTTCCATCTGCTCCACTTGCTTTCCAATCTCAGGAACAACAACCTTGTTTTCTTGCTTGGTAACTGCCACTTTGGAAGTGTCTGTTTTTAGCTCATTCAGCTCTTCCTCAATTTTTGAAATGGCCTCTCTCGCCTCATTCAGCATGCCAAGTGCCAACGTAAAACGGAAGCGATCGCAAGCCTCTTCGGCATCGAGGATCATCATTTCCACATCAGGGATGCGAATGCGCAACAGATTTTCTTTTTTATCAGCCAAGTGGTGGTAACGTACTTCTGTCATGCCGCTGGAACGGCGAAGCGGTTTTTCCACCTCGATGACATTGATCTTCTCAACAAGCTCTTCCTTCCAATCCTCTACATCGTCTACTTGAGCAAAAATAGCACGACGTCTGATCATCGCGTAAATCAAGCCGATCGATAGTCCAGCAAATACCGCCCCAACCAGATAGATCCACCATGGAATGCCTCCGAGTGCGATACTGCTTTCGCTCTCTTCCGCTTTACTAGCGTCGGTCGCACCCGGTTTTGCTGTTGCTTGCTTGCTTTCAATGCGGCTAAGCTCTTGGTTTACTTCCGCAATTAACGTTTGAATCCCGGTCAAATACTGCTTTTGTGTACGGAATGGTTCATAGAAAGACGCGATCTTGTCATGCAGCAATGCCATCGTGGCACCTTTTGCCTGCAAATTAGGACCAGCATAAATCCCCAACTGCTCGGTGTTCATGTCGAGTACGATCATTAGTGCATCGTCGGCTAAATTGTAATTGTCGAACAGTTTTTGCGCGTAGATATCCGGAGATTCGGCTTCCGGTGCAGTGCTTTCCACGATCACGACTTTGTAGCTGCCCGGTATGCCGTTCAATGAATTGGCAAAGGTCGTCCTATCTTCTTTTTTCAAATAGTTGTCAGCGTCCTGAACAACTTCGTCTTTTTTATCTGGAAACGGCGTCGCATAAGCCGGATTCGTATATAACAACATGCCTGCCAAACAGAGCATGAATAGTTTTCGTTTCACTTGTCATACATCCCCTTACTAGAATCATTCATTGGGAGAGGCCACGCCTAAGCCGGCAGCAAAGAACCTCGCAGATAACACATAATCGAGGTTTGCAGCCATTGGACGAACTCCTCGGAAGATGGCTCGAGATCATAGACCTGGCGAACCATTTGTGGTTGCAAAAATGGATATATCATCTGGCTCGTCATAGCCAGTACTGTACGATCAATAGAGACGGGCAAAAACTCACCCGCGACGACGCCGCCCTCGATCACACGCGAAAGCCCGTGCTTCCATCGGCTCATGTATAGCGTCATCACTTCACGTGCAAGCATGGATTCTACGCTCAGCTCACGATGAATCAAACGCGTGATAGGCGCATGCTCACATTGAAATTGCAAATACAGCTGCACAACTTGTTCCAATCGTTGATAGGCAGGGATGTTTTCCTGTTCGTTTTCCAGTTCTTCCAAAAAGCGAAACAACGTCTCAAAGTAAGAAGCAATCAACGTCTCCAGGACTCCTTGCTTCCCTTCAAAGTGATAGGAAATCAGCGCGGAATTTACTTGAGCAACAGAGGCAATTTGTCTTACGGAGGTCCCTTTGTAGCCATGAACATCAAAAAGCTTCGCTGCTGCGGATAAAATACGCATTTTCGTCTGATCCATCAGGCATCTTTCCCATTGTACAGATTATTCGACGAAAAAAGATAGTCATGTTGTATGTTCGACAATGTTTTCCAATATTCCTTCTAGAAATGCTGATTCCATTGAAAAAAACCGCTATCGCATAGATTTTCTTCCTCATAAGAAGTACGTAAAAAGCATCGAGCACGTTACTTCAATTTTTAATTTTCCCTGACAAAAAAAAGACGCTCCTGTCTTTTTTGCAAGAGGAACGTCTCACTTGATTACTCTTACTCCCTATTTGCTTTTTTCCTCTGGAGCTGTAATAGGGGCTACTGTTCCGTATTGCTGCAAATACGTTTCTACTTGCGTATGCTCTTTTACACGCTGATCGTTCAAATCGTACGCAGATCGAATGGACATCGTCATGTTCGTGGGGAGCATCGTTTTTTTGTTGTAGTGAATCGTGTACTCTGCTTCCACTTCCATCTGGTTCACGAGCTCGTTTACGTCCACCTTTTTCTTAGATTGAATCGTGGGTCCAGAATGATGTGCAGGCGTCCCTCTCCAATTGCCTTCCGAGAGTGACATTGCTATCTTTAGCTTCGGTATGTAGGGTTTCGCTCGCCCTTCTATCGATTGGACTTTTGCTCCCGACTTTGTTTGCTCTTGCATTTGGGTAACAAGCCAGCTCTTTAGTTTGGCAGAATCCAATACAACTCCGAACGCCTCAAAATCGTCTTTCGGATTTTCATCAGGCAGCATCCGAACGTTTCTTTTCATGTTGTCGATTTGCTGAAAGGAAGCGATGGGGTTCCAGTTGTTCATTTCTTGATGCAGGGCCGAACTATCCCCTGCGACATGTTTCCAGCTTTCGTTTTGATCATGCTTGGTATACAGCTTGTCCCCTTGGCTGAGCAAGGATAAGTTGTCCACTCTGTTTTCTTCTGGGACAGAGAGCTTCACGTTCATGTACACAGCCTCTCCGTCTTTTCTGCCCGAAAAGTTAACCATGTTCGCATTGGCACTATTCGCCGTCAACAGCTTGGTTTGCCCGTAGAACGCATACGCTTTCTGCGCATCGAACTTGTCACGTACCTGCTCAAACGTTGTATTCGCATCCTGCTTCACACTCATTTGATTACAGCCACCTACAACAACTGTACACACAAGAGCCATCACGCAAATGGGCAAATACTTCTGCATAGATGCTACCCTCCCTCGGCAACCCTGGGTCAGCCTCATGTGGGTCCCAGGGTAATAGTCCCTTTTAGCGTTTCCGGGGAGGAATAGGCTTATTCTACTTACAAGCCTCTCTTGTACGATCAGGTTTTACAGGTGGTAATACAAGATGCGATCTTGCTCTCTCACTTCAATCTGATGAAGAATCATCAACAAATCAATGTGCCCCAACGTTTCGGATAGCGTCAATGGCAATTCTTTTTTGTACAAACCTGGAAATAAGAGAGCATTCAGTTCAAAAGCTGTCTTTTCTCCATCTGCAAGAAGCCTTCGGAGCGTGCCTGTCCTCTCCCAGTTCTTTTGCAGACGAGCGAGTATGAGCTCTCGATGGTTGTAAACCGGTTGACCGTGTCCACTGAGGACTTGTTCGATCTCTATGTCCGCACACATTTGCAACGCTGTGCGGTATTGAATTAAGGTCAGTGGTCTTGAACTCGAACGATTCCGGGGTGGTTCAATGAAGGCATTGGATGAAATTCGCTTGATAATATGGTCTCCACCAATCATGACTTGATCCTTTGCCCGATACAATGACAGATGGCTTTGGCTATGTCCTGGCGTATACAGTACCTGCCAGTCCTCCAAGTACGGTACCTTTTGCTCATGCTTCAGATGAAAGTCAATCTGGCTTGGCGCAGAAAACTTCTTCATCAGCTTGTGAAATTTCGAGATAATGACCATCATTTTTTCTGGTACACCGCTCTGGATGTACAGCTCTTCGAAAAACTGATCATGAAAAGTCATAAACTGCTCATCCTGCTGTACATAAGGGGTTGCCTGCGGATGGGCAAACGTCTTCGCTCCCGATTGTTCCCGTACTTTTTCTAACTGCCCGCAATGATCCACATGATGATGCGTCAGTATGACCTGCTCGATATCTTGCACGCTTACCCCAATCGATTCTAAGCCTTCTGTTAAGGCCACCCACGCATCGTCGGTCAACGGACCCACATCAACCAACGTCAAGCGTTCCCCTTTTAGTAAGTAGACGTTTACTGCCCCCACATCAAAAGGTGTAGGTATTTCCAGACAAAAAATATCAGGTGCTACTTGCGTCGGGATCCTTTGCTTGTCATCGTTCGTTGTCATTTTTTATCTACCTCTCAAGTTTTTTGCCTTTTTTTCCGAAAAGAGAAAAGAGCCTTTGTTTTGGCTCTAGGCGAGAACAACTTGATTTCTACCTGAATTTTTGGCTTCATACAAAGCAATGTCTGCTTGATGGAACAACGCTTCTACACTCAGGTTTACATCCATCTCCCTGCTCCATTTCGCTAGTCCACACGAGATCGTGACCTGTGGAGACGTCTCCTGTTCGACGCATTCCCGTATGCGCTCTGCCACGGAATGCGCAGTGTTTTTGTCCACACGTGGCAAATAAACAGCGAGTTCCTCTCCGCCCCATCTTGCCGCGATATCACTGTCTCGGATGCTATGTCGAATCAGATTGGAGACCTGAATCAGTACCTCGTCCCCTACCTGATGGCCAAATGTATCATTCACGGTTTTAAAATAATCAATATCGATCAAGATCAACGAGCCATAGTTGTCTTTTTGTAATGATCCTCTTACTCGTTCATTCAAATGTCTTCTCGTGTATAGACCTGTCAAATTATCCGTAATGACCATTCGTTCCATTTCATTATGCAGGACGGCGTTGGTCATTGCCAAGCTCGCATGTTGTCCAAATATTTCGAGGAGTTTGTAGTCGTCAAAACTAAAAAAATGATAACGGGAATCTGCGACTAAAAGGACTCCACTTATCTCACCCTCAACAACGAGCGGAACCCCCATGAAGGAACAGCACGAAAAGAGCGAAAAAGGAAGGGGTCCTGCCCCTGGTTGAGCCAACAACAACGCCTGCTTGTTTTGCAAGATTTGCTGAAATGGCTTTTCTGTAGAATCGATAGCCATGCCATTGAACGCTGGAATGGAGGAAGAAAGCACATCGAAGCAATCCTCACCCGGCGTTTTTCGCAAGATGGCACAAAACTCTGCATCAAAGGTAGCCCGCATCATCGTCGTAACAAAATCGAGAATTTCCTTTAAATCAAGACTTCTGTTCAACTGGCGTGCCATCTCATTAATCAAACGCAATTCTCGAATCAAATTGCGCGATTGCTGATAGAGCTGTGCGTTTTCAAACGCAGTGCCAGCAGTATCTGCTAAGATCGAGATGTAGTCCTTTTCATGCTGATTCAAGGTGATTCGCTGATCGGACGTCACTTGCAATACTCCGTAGATGCCCTGCTTGCCCAAGAGTGGCGCTGCGATCACCGTCACCTGTTGCTCCCCTTCTCCCACTTCTTCGGCAATGAGACGTCCTTCCAAATAGGCCTTGGTACTGGTAGACGGCTCTACTTCTTGAAAAGAAAGCTGTTTGACCGGGGTGGTTGCATTGGGTTCAACCGTCAGGAAAAGCTCTGCCGACAAGTACGGATAAAGGCTGGGAATGCTCGTCACGATTTCGTGCAAAACATCATTCACATCAATCGATGCCTGAATCTTTGACATCAACTGATACAACAAATCTTTTTTGCTCGCTTCACGACGCAGGTCGTCCGACATGATCGAACGCCAAAGCGCACAGCTTGCCTTCGCGCCTACTTCCTGCAAAAAAGCAACATCCCGTTCATCGTACACGCAATCTGTCTCTTCGGGTGGCAGATGCAAAAACAGTGCGTAGAGCGGCGTTTGGTTCAAGGAGACAGGAACGACAACAAGCCTGTGGTCATCTAAAATGGAAGGCATGATTTGCGTCGTACCGAATCTCGAAACCAGTTGGGCAATGTGGGTTTGTCCGACTTCGGCCTCTTGCGTTGTTACGCTCTCCTGCGGAATCAACGTGGCATTGTCCGCGAGCTTCACGGCCGAACAATAGCCTTTTTGGATAATGTCACTGATCTGACCCGTCAAGCTTTGCAGCAACTCTTTGGTCGTATCATGCAGCGTCAAATCCATGACAATCTGGCTTGTGACGTGTTGAATATAAGCATCATATCCCATGCGAATCAACGGCTCTAGCCCGCGCATGTAGGAGGACAAATCGAAATGGATCTGTTCTTCGGGCGCTATCATGCCAATGACAGCTCGTACCCTTCCATCTTCTTCACACAAAGGAAAGGCTCCACACACGTTGTTCGTTTCACTTCTCGTTTTGACTACGATCTCTTTGGAGGAAAGTGCCTCTAAAATAAAATCAAAGACTTTGCCAATCGATACATCGTGTTGCAGGGTAAGCCCTTGAGAATTCCGAGATGGACCAACCTGCATTTCCATGAAGTTGATTACGCGGCCCCCGGAATCTGTCAAGAAAAGGATGCCTGGGCGCTTTTCCGGCCAAGATTGTAAGATAAAATGGGCCGTGTAGGAAAAGACTGTCTCTAACTTCCCCAACATTTTACTTGACACGAGAAACTCCCTCTCTCAGCATTTTCTCAAGCTTTCAAATGGTCTGTATCATTAACGGATAGAACTTCCCACCTGCGATCTACATACCGAAATATCGTAATACCGGTATTATCGATACGTGTGATACCCGTTCCTTGTTCTCCTACCGTCACATAATGCAAGAAGCTATTAATGAGACCGCCATGCGAGACAACGACAATCGCCTCACCTGAATGGCTCCCTGCTATTTCTGTCATGGCAGCTACAGCTCGACGCTGCATGTCTTCGAATGTCTCAATTCCACAGGAGGCTTCATCCTGATTTTCAAATCGCTCACGTATTTCTTCATAGGTGAGTCCCTCCCACTCCCCATAGCAGCGCTCCCGCAAGGTTGTCCGCGTAGAAACAGAGGATTGGAAGTTACCAGCAATCTTGGCAGCCGTATCGTGTGCCCGACTGAGATCACTCGAATAAAAAGCGTGAATCTTCTCGCCTTGGAACCTGTCTGCTACTTGCTCGGCCTGACGTACACCGAGCTCGTTCAATGCGATGTCACTGTGGCCTTGTATACGACGAACCTGATTCCACTCCGTCTCTCCATGACGAATGAGATACATGATGGTTTCCAAAACGAATTATCTCCTTACCGTTCTGTATTCTATGGATAGTATTTCTTATTATATAAGATGCATGTTCACAATTCTAGATTGATAAAAAAACATTTGGTACAAAATTCCTATATTTCATTCCTTTCTGCAAATACCAAGCACTTTTTTTCATGAATTTGAACTGAAACGAACCTTTACTTCCTCTCGTCAGAGGTGATAAGAAGAATATGACATCGTTGGAGGGGTTCCTATGAAACCGTGGATCATTCGGTCTAGCTCATTTGTTCTATCTGCCAGTCTGTTGCTGCCTGTCGCACAAGCGCATGCACAATCACCTCATGTAAGTACCAATAAAATGGCGATTACTGTGGCACAAGCAGACTCCGTGGCACAAGCCAAAGCAAAGCTGTCCAAGGAAGCAGCCTTGGCACTCGCTACAAAAATAGTGCCTACCGCTGGGATGACAGTGCAGAATGTGTCATTTCGTTCAGCGGATAGCTGGCGTCCATTTCCAGAATGGTCGTTTAGTTGGGTGAAGAAAGATCCAGAAAACGGCAAAGTCCTTTTATCATATAGCGTCAGTATCCACGCTAATACAGGCGAGCTGACTTCCTATTCTCATCAAGAGCAGGACGCATCTTCGCTTCCCTATGCAAAACGAATTTCCTATACAGAGGCGCAAGAGCAGGCGAAGCGCTTTTTCGAGAAAAACAATGCAGGAAAAGCAGCGGAAACAAGACTGTATACCCGCGATATGCCGGAGCCAAAAACTCCGCTTAACTCGGAAGTCTACTATAATTTCCGCTTTGTTCGTGAAGTGGACGGCATTCTCTTTCCTGACAACGGCGCAGATATCACAGTAGATGCTTCTGGCAAAGTGACCAACTATTCTCTGTCGTGGAACGACGTGACTTTCGAGGACACGGATACGACAATCTCAGAAGAAAAAGCTGAGAAGCTATTTAAAGAACAAGCGAATCCAAAACCAGTTTACCTGCTGCCGTGGGAGCGGATGGAGACTCAAAATAACAAGCCGTCTCTCGGGTATATGAATCCTTTCACATTCTACATTGATGCGGAGACTGGGAAAGCATTGACACAATCGTTGACCTCGTATCAACCAGCGAAAGATCCTGAGCCGGTCAGCAGCAAAGTCCTTCCTGCACGCCGAAGCGGACAACCGCTCTCCCAAGAGGAAGCTGTACAATGGGCATCGAAAACATTGAATTTGTCCAACTATGAGCTTCGTTCTGCCAATTACAATGAAAGAGACTACCGTGGCAATCGTCCTGTCTGGGATCTCGAATTCGGCGAAAAAGGCAATAGCGAAGACGGATTTGCGTATGTCTCCGTGGATGCTGTAACCGGGGACATCTACCGATTGAACAAGGACTTCCGTGGCCATAAAGAAAAAACAACCACTTCTAAAAAACCAGACATAGAAAAATTCAAGGCAAAAGCGATGGAAACGATTCGTGATTTGGCGCCCACCATGGCCCACCAGCTTTACTGGATAGAGCGTTTGGAAGAGGAAATCCAAAACCAACCCGTTGATTCCGAGCGGACGCAGATCCGATTTGAGCGTTTTATCAACGGAATAGCTGCAGCTAGCGGCTCTGCCTACTTCACGTTTGACACAGAAACAGGCGATCTGCTGAATTACAGTGCTGAATTGGGCAGCGAAACATACCCGACACAAGTTCCCAAGCACCTGCCTGCTGCCGAAGCGAGCGAGAAGTGGTGGACTGAGACAAAAGCAGAGGAAATATACGCCCTTGTCCCTCTTAGTCCTGAGGATGCCAAACGCGCAAAAGAGCAGCCTTCCTACACACCGAAGCGAACTGCCAAGATCGTCTATCGCGCGACAATGACGCCGTTTGAGCAGCCGTATTACCTTGATGGTGTAACAGGCGAGTGGAGCTCCACCGCTACTGGCAAAACGATTGCGCTGCATCGTCCGGCTCCTGCCGATTTGAAAGATCATCCGGCGGAGAAGGAACTCTTGTTGATGTATGAATACGACGCACTAACGCTTGAAAACGGCAATATCATGCCGCAAAAACCAATCACACGTGGCGAAATGATTGAAATGCTCATGATCAGTCTCAACCAAGGCAGACACTATCCACAGTACTCTCTGGAACGCAAGGCCACTTATAGCGATGTGGCAAATGGTTCGCGCTTCTTCTCAGCCGTGGAAGGTGCTGTTGATCGCGGACTTCTCGATAAAAATGCTTCCAAGCTGAACCCAAATGAGACGATTACACGTGAAGAGCTAGCTGATATGATTGTTCGTGCACTCGGTTACAAAAAACTGACGGACTTTCCTGGCATGTTCCAGTCCCAGCTCTCAGACATTGCCAATTCGAAGTACCGCGGTTCGATCATCATCGCGACTACACTCGATATCGTGCCAACCGACAAGCAGAAGTTCCAGCCGCAAAGCCTTGTCCCTCGTGCCGATGCAGCCATTACCTTTACCCGTTTCCTCGAAAAACGGGATACTTCAGACGGTCCGGTTACTTTGTTGCGAAAATAATACCCAAAAAGCGCCATCCAGCCCACTTCTTGCGGCGGATGGCGCGCTTCTTTTCCCTTGACTTTACTATATTGCGCCTAGTATTATTGAATGTATGTGTACAGGGTAGCATTGATTGTAGGTAAAAACGGAAGGATGTACCCTCTTAGTTCCCTCCCTTTACAGACTGCGGCTGATCATCTGTGAGGAGCACGATGCGGAAACGCTACCGTCCGAAGTTCGTGTAGATAAAGTAGGAACTAACCTGCCGGAAGTAAACACCTGCGAATCCATATTAAAGGAGAATGAAAACATGTCACGTTACACAGGACCTCGTCACAAACTGGCTCGTCGTCTGGGTATCTCCCTCGATGGTACAGGAAAAGACATCAAACGCAACTTCCCTCCAGGTCAACACGGTCACAACAACCGTCGTAAACTGAGCGAGTACGGAATCCAGTTGCAAGAAAAGCAAAAACTGCGCCACATGTTTGGCCTTAACGAAAAACAATTCCGCCGCACTTTCGACAATGCTAGCAAAATGGCTGGCGTAGTGGGCGAAAACTTCATGAAATTGCTGGAATCCCGCCTGGATAACCTGGTATACCGTATGGGCTTTGCTCCAACTCGCCCAGCTGCTCGTCAGTTGGTAAACCATGGTCACTTCATGGTAAACGGCAAAAAAGTAAACATCCCATCCTACCGCGTACAACCGGGTGATGTAATCTCCATTCGTGAAAAGTCCCGTGGTCTGCAACTGATCAAGGACGCTCTGGAAGGTCGCACTTTCCTGCCGAACTACGTTACATTCAACGATGCTGCTGCTGAAGGTACCTTCACTCGTCTGCCAGACCGTGAAGAAATGCCAGCTGAAATCAACGAAGTTCTGATCGTTGAGTTCTACAGCCGTTAATCGTCTGAGGATAAAAAGAAAAAGAGTAGTGCCGCTTGTCGGCCTGCTCTTTTTTTTATGTATTTCCCTTATGCCACGCTTTCGCCCGCGCCAACACCTCGCTGACGAATTCATTTTTCTGTTTGGAATAGTCCAGCAGTGTTTATGCCCCTTTTTGCACAATCAGCTCGCTGCCATCCCATGTTCTTTTGTCTCCTCCTATGAAATCTATTTTTTGATCCCACTCTGTAAGCTTAACAATGTCTGTGAAACGCAATCAAACACATGCCGTTGACAACTTTCAACGGTTTTTGACACATTTTGCTATCTCCTCCGCATTTTCTATCCTCTAGGTTCCTCGTATGGTATAATCAGGTGGTATGCTAGGGGGTCGTAGAACTATGTCGAATAACCACACATCTTCCTCTGAACCGACGAAGAAAAAGCGACGCAGAAGCCGTGGTAGAACGTTCTGGATCATCTTCCAAATCGTCTTCGTACTAGGGCTAATGGGAGCTGCAGTTGCGGGAGGAATCGTGACAGGTTATGTTGCCGCACTCGTGAAGGACGAGCCTGTGCGCAGCAAGGAGGAACTGGAGAATAAAATCTTCACCAACTATCTGACTGGATTCGCCTACTACAACGACGGCTCTCTGATCGGCCAATTGCGGGCCGAAGAAGGCGATCGACGTTTGGTGAAGAAAGCAGACGTTTCTCCCTATTTAATTAATGCCATCATCGCAACTGAAGACAAAACCTACTACCACCACTCCGGAGTTTCGCTGCAATCTACCATGCGCGGAGCGATTCAGGAAATTACCAACCAGCCTGTCGTAACAGGTGGTAGTACGATTACACAGCAGCTTGTAAAAAATACAATCCTTTCTGCTGAAGTTAGCCACACCCGTAAGGCCCGTGAAATCTTTACCGCGATTCGGATCGAGCGCATGTTTTCCAAAGATCAGATTCTGGAAGCCTACATGAACGAAATTTACTTCGGAAAAAACGCCAACGGATCAAACGTATACGGCGTTCAGGCTGCCGCGAAAGGGATTTTTGGCAAAGATGTAAAAGAGCTCGGGCTCGCTGAGGGCTCCTATCTTGCAGGCATGATTCAAAACCCAGGTGCCTACTCTCCATTCCGTGCAGAAAGCTATCAGCGCGGGAAGGAACGCCAAAAAATGGTGTTGGATCGCATGCTGGAAAATGGCTACATCACACAAACCCAATACGATGGAGCTCTCGCCAGTGAATTGAAGGCACAGCTAGCAAAACCGACGCAGCAAGCTTATCGAGAAGTACCTTTCTTGATGATGGAGATTGAAGATCGTGCCGCACGTCAACTTGTGGATGCAGACCTCTTGGAAAAAGGACGAGACAAATCAACCATCGGCCGCAACGAATACCGACAGCTGGTTGAAGAGAAACGTCGCGACATACTGCGAAAAGGGTACAAGATACATACCACTATCGACAAGAGCGTATATGACATCATGCAGGCTGTTGCAGCCGACCCGAAAAACTTCGGTAAGAATCGTACCTATACGATTCGTCGCTCTAACGGCAAAACAGAAAAAATCGAAAATGCTCTGGAAGAAGTCGGCGCAATGCTGATTCACAACAAAACAGGAGCCATCCTCGGCATGATCGGGGGACGTGACTTCAAGGTGGAACAGACGAACCACGCCACTGTACCACGCCAGCCTGGTTCTGCCATGAAGCCACTTGCCGCTTATGCTCCTGCTTTTGAACTGGGATTGCTCCAGCCAGCATCCCCAATCGATGACGCTCCGGTACTACTCGCTGACGGTCAGAACGGTTCCCATTTACCTAAGAACTGGAACAACAAATGGCAAGGGATGATGAGTGCCCGCGAAGCGCTGCGGATGTCCTGGAACATTCCGGCGATCAAGACGTATTTGAAAGTTGGCATTCCAACGGCTCTCGAATACGTAAAGAAAATGGGAATCACAACATTGGTGGATGCTGACAACTATGCAGCCACTGGCGTAATTGGCGGTCTTACCTACGGAACAACTGTCGAGGAAATTACAAACGCCTATGGGACATTCGCAAATCACGGTTCTTTCGTGGATGCCTATCTGATTGACCGAATTGAGGATAACACCGGAAAAGCCATTTATCGCCACGAAACCAAGCCTGTGCAAGTGTACAGCGAGCAAACCTCATACCTGATCACGGATATGATGCGTTCCGTTGTCAATAACGGTACAGGTACACACATCCGCAAATACGTGCCGCGCAAAGTCGATGTGGCAGGTAAAACCGGAACAACGAATAACAGCAACGACCTCTATTTCGTCGGTTACACGCCAGAGCTGTCCATGGGCGTATGGGTTGGCTTTGACGAGCCATATCCAATGCCAGACGCGGACAAATATGTTCCGATGGTCGTATGGGGTAAGGTCATGAAGGATGTCATTGCGAAGCATCCGAACCTTTCACCTCCTGACTCCACCTTTAAAAAGCCGGCAGGAATTGTCAGCGCGACTGTTGACTCGAAATCGGGTCTTTTACCAAGTGAGCTTTCAAAAGAAGCAGGCCATTTGATCACTGATTTGTTCAACAGCAAATTCGTTCCGAAGAAGGTGGACGATACCCACCAAAAAGCACGCGTCATTACGTATAATGGCGAACGGTATTTGGCGAAGGAAGGAACACCTGAAGATTTTGTTACCGAAAGCGTCTTCTACCGCTCACCTGATCCGCTCCCTACCAAGGAGCAAATTCAAGCGAAAAACAGTAGAGTCGCCACCCAACCGCCAGATTGGGAGGACCGCTTGCCTGACAAGGAAGACCCTCGCACAGAGGCAGGTGGAGCGCCAGCTTCGCCAAGCGGTGTAACAGCTACAGGCTCAGGCAAGCAAATTTCGCTTACGTGGCAATCAGCCAAAGAAGCTGACTTGGTCGGTTATCGCATCTACCGCGCTGATGTGCAGAACGGCTTTGTCAAAGTAGCGACTGTGAAAGATCCATCGGAATTGACTTTTGCCGATACGACTGCAGCCCATCGAGATTTAGGCTATTATGTCACTTCTGTGGATATCGCTGGCAATGAATCGCAGCCTTCCGCAATCGCTTCTGTCGGTTCTACACAGACATGGCAGTTGCCTGATCCAAATCAAGGTACGGAAACAGGCATCCCGAATCCGACGGACAATAACGGGAATGGTCAAACAGATCCAGGTGGAACTGCGACTAACCCGCCAGATGGATCAGGAGGCACGAATACAAACACTGATTCCACTTCACCACCTGCTGCTCCGAAATCCTTGTCCATCAAGAATACGCCAAACGGTTGGCAGCTACAGTGGAAAGGAAGCAGCTCGTCTGAGCAGATGTACAACGTATATTTTAGCCCAGACTCAGCAAGTGGCTACTTGCTGCTCGGTACAGTCTCTAGCACAAGCTTTACACATGCAGCAGAAGTACCGAATGGCAGCAACTATTACATTACCGCAGTCAACAGTTACGGAGAATCGCCACATTCTAACATCGTAACTGCCAACACCACAGAATAAACTGGAATGACAACTGACAGAGATGGTTAGACGCCATCTCTGTTTTTCTACAATCGTAAGGGGGGGAACTGATGGAGCACATCAAACGCTATCATTCATTGAGTCTAATGGTGAACAACAAGGAGCTGCTCGTCGAAGGACCGATTACAGGAAGTCATCTGGCCTCATTACGCTTTGATGAGGGACTGAAAGCTTTTCGTATCCCTGAACAGCAGCATGAAGCTCTCATCGAAATCGCTGATTTGCCTGAAGGACGCATCATTATTGCACGCGAAGGAGACCTCGTCCTCGGCTACGTGACCTTTCTGCACCCCGATCCACTGGAGCGATGGTCGCAAGCCCAACTGCCTGATTTGCTGGAGCTGGGCGCGATTGAAATCAGTCATAAAGTGAGAGCGGGTGGCGTAGGTAAAAAGCTGCTGGAAGTCGCCTTCTTGGACGACGCCATGGAAGACTACGTCATTATTACAACTGAGTATTACTGGCATTGGGATCTGAAAGGAACAGGACTCGATGTATGGCAATACAGAAAGGTCATGGAAAAGGTCATGGGCAGCGCAGGCCTGAGCTGGATGGCGACAGATGATCCAGAAATATGCTCACATCCCGCCAACTGTCTAATGGCAAAAATCGGCAAGCGTGTACCACCAGAAACAGTCGTTGCCTTTGATGCTATGCGGTTTCAAAATCGTTTTCTGTACTAGTTTGGATGCCTTTTGATTCCAGGAGGTCACTCTTATGCGTATTGAAGAGATTATGCGGAAAAAAATTGTCACGATCCAGCCATCCACTACAATCGGAGAAGCGCTTCTTCTCCTCCGTGCAAACAGAATCAGGCATTTGCCTGTCATTGAAAACGACTCACTCGTAGGCATTGTCTCGGACCGTGACCTGCGAGACGCTCTCCCCTCTCGCCTGCTGACACATGACGATGACGACACCGTCCTGCACAAGCCTGTAGCCGACATCATGAATCAACAAGTCATCACTGCCCACCCACTGGATTTCATCGAAGACGCAGCCCTCCAACTATACGAGCACAAAATCGGCTTACTACCCATCGTCGAAGGGAATCGGCTCGTAGGATTAATCACAGAATCGGATCTTTTCTCTAGCCTGATCGAACTTTTCGGCGTAAACAAACCTAGTTCCCATATCGAAGTCGAAGTAGATGACCGCGTTGGCATGCTGGCAGAAGTCAGTCAAGTCTTTCGCGATGCACAAGTAAATGTCACCAGCGTCGTGGTCTTTCCTGGGAAACAGCCCGCAAAAAAGAACCTTGTTTTTCGGGTACAGACAATTGATCCGCGTATCGTGAAGCAATTGCTTCTTGAAAAGGGCTTTTCCGTAATCGGACCTACGGAAGGAGGGATACCCCAGTGAGCCGAAATGCTCGTCTGATCTACTCTCCAGACTACACGCAATATTATTTTCATGATGATCATCCGTTCAACCAGCGTCGTCTGCTCCTCACACACGATCTGATGAGCAGTTACGGTATACTCAAAGACTCAGACATCCTGACTCCCCGACAGGCGACAGATGAAGAGCTCGCCCTGGTGCATGACCCACGTTATATCCAATTTGTTCGCGATCAGGGCCATAGTGAACACGAGCTTCCGCAGGCAGCCAGTTATGGCTTGGGAACAGAGGATGTTCCCTGTTTTTCGAACATGCATGAAGCGTCCTCGCTGATCGTCGGAGGTACGTTAAACGCAGTGGACGCAGTTATGAGTGGACAGGCAGAACACGCCTTCAATCCCGCTGGTGGACTGCATCATGCCTTTCGTGGACGCGCCTCTGGATTTTGTATCTACAACGATTGCTCCGTCGCGATCGCTTATTTGCGAAAAAACTGGAATGCGCGTGTGCTGTATATCGACACAGATGCCCATCATGGAGATGGGGTACAGTGGGCGTTTTACGATGACCCTCATGTACTGACTGTATCCATTCACGAAACAGGAAAGTATCTCTTCCCGGGAACAGGGAATTTGTCTGAACGTGGAGATGGAAGCGGTTACGGTTATTCTGTCAACGTTCCTCTCGATGCCTTCACGGAAGACGATTCTTTTCTGGAAGTATATGAAGAGCTAGTGTCAAAGCTAGCGGCTGGCTTCAAGCCTGATGTCATCCTGACCCAAAATGGATGTGACGCTCATGCGTACGATCCCCTCACCCATTTGTCTTGCTCGATGAAGATTTATCAAGCGATTCCTCGTCTTGCCCACCGTCTCGCTCATAAATATTGCGACGGTCGTTGGATTGCTGTAGGCGGCGGGGGCTACGATATTTGGCGGGTGGTGCCGCGAGCGTGGACACTGGTATGGAGTGAGATGAGCGATCAGCCTCTTACGGACGGTGATCTTCCTGAAGCCTGGCTCAAGCGCTGGCAGCCTGAAACGGATTTGCCCTTGCCACCTCGGCTTTTTGACGAACCATTCCCAACAATCCCACGACGAGCAGAGATCACGGAAAAAAATCGGCTTACGTTGGAACGTGCGATGCTGTACGCACCTATTGGATCAGAGAAGTAAGAAAACCTCTACCGAGGCCTATTCAATGAGGAGCGACCGCGTTTAAGTGGAAAGTTTTCATGCGCTCCGGAATTTATTTTATAAATTCCTATACGTAAAAAAAAGCGTTCTGCCCTTGTACCTTTTAGGTACTGGTCAGCACGCTTTTTCTGTTCCAAAACTTATTTCACAAGCTCTTCTAGCTCAGAAGGTGCAAAGCCTTTTACCGCTTTATCGCCTACGACTGTTACAGGCACACCCATGAAGCCAAAGCGCTCCACTTCCTCTTGATAGGCACGACTCGTCATGACATCGCGCACTTCAAAGGAAATATCTTTTGCTGTCAGCCAATTTTTAACCATGTCGCAATCCACACAGTTTTTCGTCGAGTAGACGATCACTCCCGCAGCTGTCGATGCTTGTGAAGCTGTCAGCATGTTACGAACAATCGCGTAGGAGCGCTGGGAAGCCAGCTTGGTAAATTCCACGAAGTTTACATGCGCGGAGCCGTCTGCTTTATCCGACATCGAACGAACTACGACAAACGGCACGCCATTCATCGCACATACTTGTCCAACAGATGCCCCTTCCATTTCGGTACAATGTGCTGCAAATTGCTCATACAGCCATTGCACCTTTTCCCGACTGGCAACGAACTGGTCGCCGGACAAGATACGCCCGCTCACTACTTGAACTCCCGCTTCCAGCTCCTTGCCCGCATCGACCGCTTGCTGCATCAACCCAGCATCCGCTTGCCAAGTCCATTGCTCTGTAAACGGAATCTGTCCTGGTTCAAAGCCCAGCGGCGTCACATCAATGTCATGTTGGATGCAATCCGTCGAAACCACAATGTCACCAATATTTAATTCAGGGTGAACGGCTCCTGCCACACCTGTGAAAATGACACGTTCTACTTGGAATGAATCGATGAGGATTTGTGTCGTCACGGCAGCATTCACCTTGCCGACTCCTGATTTGCACAGCACGACATCCTTGCCTTCCATTTTACCTGTGTAATAGGTAATGCCTGCTTTGGTGGCAGTAGTCGTGTCTTGCATCGCTTCCAAGTAAAGCGCGATTTCTTCATCCATCGCGCCGATAATTCCGTAACGCATTTCCCATCCCCCTCTTGCTATCCATTGCCTACGTCCCTTTTCGATCAAGCTTGCTCGGGCTTTGTGCTCTCCCGATACTCAATTCGATGCGGCAGCAGCACGACATGCTCTTCGACATTCTCGTTATTCATGTACTTGGTCAATAGGCGCATCGCCACCGCACCAATATCATACATTGGCTGTACGACAGAAGTCAGTCGTGGACGTACCATTTCAACCAGACGAATATTATCGTGACCAATGACTTCGATGTCACCTGGCACGTTTAGGCCAGAATCTTGAATGGCGTGGATCGCACCAATAGCCATCTCATCATTTGCTGCGAAAATCGCCGTCGGCGGATTTTTAAGGGCAAGAAAAGCTTTTGTAGTGGACAAGCCTGATTCATAAAAGTAGTTGCCTGTCGCAATCAGCTCTTCATCTAGCTCGATACCCGCATCTTTCAGCGCCTTTTTATAGCCTTCATAGCGCATCAACCCTGCCAATGGATCGTTTGCAGGACCCGCGATCATCGCAATGCGCTTGTGCCCGCGTGCAACCAATGCTTCCGTCGCATCGTATGCGGCTTGGAAATGGTCAATGCTAACCGACGGAAGTACGTTGTCCGCATCACGAGTCGCGGCGAGTACAGTCGGTACAGACGTGCTTGTTAATGCCTGCAAATGATCTTCTTTGATTTCTGCGCCCAGGAACAGAAGCCCGTCCACCTGCTTTTCGAGCAAGGTATTAATGAGCTGCAATTCCTTTTCCATCCGTTGGTCAGAGTTACACAGGATGATGTTATATTTGTACATGGTAGCGATATCTTCAATCCCTCGCGCCAATTCGGAGAAAAACAAACTGGAGATATCCGGGATGATGACACCAACTGTTGTCGTTTTTTTGCTAGCGAGTCCACGAGCAACCGCATTTGGTCGATATCCCAAGCGCTCAATCGCAGCCAATACCTTTTTTCGGGTCAAAGGCTTTACGTTGGGATTCCCGTTGACTACGCGGGAAACTGTCGCCATCGACACCCCCGCTTCTCTTGCTACGTCGTATATAGTAACCGGCATCATGCACCCTCATTTCCCTATTTTCTGGTTTTCATAAGCGTTTTCATAAATATATGCACCTATGATACGACAAGCCGTATGCCGATGCAATCGTTTTTGACGGCTTACGCACCCGTTACTTCATGAGTTTGTTCATCGTTTTCAAAAGCTCATCAATCACTTCATGATCGCCTTGTTGAATGCGATCCATTACACAGCTTTTCATATGTCCTTCGAGGAGCATTTTCCCAACCGCATTCAGTGCAGACTGCACAGCCGCAATTTGATTGAGAATGTCGTCGCAGTAGACATCCTTTTCTACCATTCCGCGAATTCCGCGAACTTGTCCCTCTACCCGATTGAGACGGGAGATGAGATTAGACTTGATATTATCCGGCCTTTCGGTGGACCGATCAGTCGAGCAGCATTGATGGTTGTCTTCCATATGGCTTATCCTCCTTCACCAATATCAGCACGTAATTCTAGCTTACTTGGTCGCCAATGGTTCGTCAAATGAGAAAGGTCCTTCCGCGCGCAGGAAGGACCTTCAAATCGTACTCAAAAGGTATTCTTATGCTCTCGTTGCCACAATCTCGCCTTTGTACAAGCCAGAAGCGAGCAGTTCATCAACGAACTCGTTGAACTGTGGAATGTTCAACTGTTGCTTCGCATCAGACAGTGCCACATCTGGATCTGGGTGAACCTCTACCATGATTCCATCAGAACCGACTGCGAAACCTGCTTTCGCGCAAGGCAAGAGCAGATCACGACGACCGGTAGAGTGCGTCACGTCTACAAACACTGGCAAGTGCGTCTCTTGCTTAAGGAGTGGTACTGCAGAAATATCGAGCGTATTGCGTGTCGCTTTTTCATACGTGCGGATTCCACGCTCGCACAGCATGACTTGTGTGTTACCTTCGGACAGGATGTACTCTGCCGCGTAGATGAACTCTTCAATCGTAGCAGAGAGGCCACGCTTCAAGAGGATCGGCTTGTTCACACGACCTGCCGCCTTCAGCAGCTCGAAGTTTTGCATATTGCGAGCACCGATTTGGATGACATCGATGTATTTCGTCGCCATCTCAAGATCTGCTGGCGTCACGATTTCACTGATCGTTACGAGGTTGAATTCATCCCCGATACGCTTGAGGATTTGCAAGCCCTCTTCACCCAGACCTTGGAAGTCGTATGGCGAAGTACGAGGCTTGTATGCGCCGCCGCGCAGTGTGCGCAGTCCGCGTTTTGCGTGGTTTTCTGCTACTGCTCTTACTTGCTCGTAGCTTTCCACGGAGCAAGGACCTGAGATGAGAATCGGATTTTTTCCACCGAACTCTACGCCTTTTACCGTGATAACAGTATCCTCTGCCTTTTTCTTACGGCTAACGAGGAGCACTTTTTTCTTTTCGTCGTCTTGCAGATCTAAGGAAACTTGGAAAATTTGCTTGAACAAATGACGAATAGCATTGTCATTGAAAGGACCTTTATTGTTTTCAACGAGCAGATTGAGCATTTGGCGCTCACGCTCTGGGTCAAAACGGTTGCTGCCCTGTTTTTCTTTTTCTTTGCCGAGCTCTTGAACCAAGGTAGCTCGTTTGTTGACCAATTCAAGAATTTGCAGGTTGATCTCGTCTATCTGCTTGCGCATGGTTTCGATTTGATCGTGTGCCATCTCTCTCCACTCTCCTCTTTTTATATAGGGATTTATCGATAAATTAGGGTAATTATAATCGATTCAAACACCCTTGTCAGCAGTTTAGCGCCAAAAAGCGCGAAAGTAAATTTTTTCTGTTTTTTTATCTTTTCCAATTATTCGTCAAACCGAAGAAGATTCCTTGATTCGACAGGATTCTTTCCCTTTCGAATCGAATAGTTTTGGATATATGTTCTAGCTAAAAGTGAATGTTCCTTTCCGATACACTCAAAAATCACCGATAAGTATTGTAAAGACTTTTTGAACAACCTCTTACAAGGAGTGACCTACTTTTGTCTGACATCACAGCCCCTGAGCTTATTTTTTCATTAGATATTGGAACACGCAGCGTCGTCGGTCTGATCATGGAAACGACCGGAGAGCAGTACCGCGTATTGGACTGCGCAATTCGAGAGCACGATGAACGCTCCATGCTCGATGGGCAAATTCACGATATTGTCGCCGTAGCTAAGGTGATTCAACAAATAAAAGAAGAGCTGGAAGGAAAATATGGAAAACTGCATCAGGTAGCGGTCGCTGCTGCCGGTCGGTCATTGCGCACCCGTCGCGTTCGTGTGGACATGCCGTTAGCCAGACATGCCTTCATCTCGCGTGAAGATGTTGTCGCTTTGGAGTTTTCCGCTGTACAGGAGGCCCAATCCGCATTAGCCCAAGAGCTAAAGGATCAAGACGTCACCCGCTATTATTGCGTCGGTTACAGCGTCGTCCATTACCATCTGGATGGAGAGTTGATCGGGAGTCTGATTGACCAGCGGGGTGACATAGCAAGCGCAGATGTGATCGCAACTTTCCTTCCACGCGTGGTTGTCGATTCGCTGATCGCTGCTTTGAAACGATGCGATCTGGAAATGCAGGCATTGACGCTTGAGCCGATTGCGGCGATTAACGTCCTGATTCCTGTGACCATGCGCCGACTGAATATCGCATTGGTGGACATCGGTGCAGGTACTTCTGACGTAGCGCTGACTGAGGAAGGCGCGATTACCGCCTACGGCATGGTGCCTGTTGCAGGCGATGAAATCACAGATGCACTCATGAACGCCTTTCTCATGGATTTTCCGATGGCAGAAGAAGTGAAGCGTCTCTTATCCACTGAGGAATCCGTCACCTTCACCGACATTCTTGGCATGGAGCATACGATGAGCGCTGCCGAGGTAACGAGTGCGATTGAAGCAGACATCCAGCAACTCGCCGATAAAATTGCCTTCAAAATATTGGAGCTCAACGGAAAAGCTCCGCAAGCGGTCATGCTGATCGGTGGCGGCAGCCTCACTCCTGGGCTTACTGGAAAAGTCGCTCAGGTCTTGAATATTCCTGCCGCCCGTGTTGCTGTCAGAGGCGGCGATGCGATCAAACAGTACGTCGGAGACAATCCTGCGCTCAGTGGACCTGAGTTCGTAACGCCAGTCGGTATTGCTGTTGCTGCGCGCCGTCATCCGTTGCGCTATGTAACCGTTACAGTAAATGACGCTCCTGTGCGCATCTTCGATTTACGAAAAATGACGTTGGGTGATGCGCTCATTGCATCCGGACTGGATATCCGCCGTCTGTATGGTCGCCCCGGATTGGCCATGACAGTCACCGTAAATGGACGGATGAAAATGATTCCGGGTGGACATGGTACGGCGCCGGTGATGGAGCGCAACGGAGAGAGCGTCAGTCTCGACACGCCAATCAATGACGGGGACCAAATCACCGTAGTGGCAGGTACAAATGGCGATGATGCACGTGTGTTTGCCAAAGATTTATTCGATGAGCTGGACACGTTTGAAGTGATTTGCAATGACCGTCCCTACTCGCTCGGTCCAGTCGTTCTTGTAAACGGAGCCGCTGCCACTCTCGATACATTAATCGCAGATCGTGCCGAGGTGGACATCCGTCTCCCCCGCACAGTATATGAGGTAGTAGAGCTCGCTGAAATAAAAGCATCAGTGGAATCAGGCTTACATTTTTCTGTGAATGGACAAGATTACACGATTCCGTCCCATATCGAGGTGATCGAGTTGAACGGAAGGCCAGTTGCCTTGACAGATGTCGTCCGGCAAGGCGATGTCCTCGTATACCGGCAAGATGAAATCACCGCTCCTTCCATTCAGGATGTCATCCCCTTGGAAGAATGGGTACAGGAGACAATGATTGTCCACTTCAATGGTGAACGGGTCGTATTGCCTGTCGCACAGGTATCGATTACGGTAGACGGAAAAGCGGCGAATGCCTCTGATCCCGTGAGCGAAGGTGCCGACATCACGGTAAAATCCTCACCTGCGTCTACCCCTGTGTTTAGCGACGTCTTTCGTTTTGTCGATGTTTCCTTGGAAAAGCCCGACCGTGAGAGTATCTCCGGATTCGTCATGCTCGTCAACGGCGAACAAGCCAACTTCCAGACAGAATTGAAAAGTGGAGACAAGTTGGAGCTATTCTGGGAATAGTCTCTCCAGCCCTCTTTTTCTCCATGCAAAAAGCCGGTTTTCACCTCGCTTATCGGGTGTCCCGGCTTTTTGATTACGCGTTAAGCGCCTGACCAATCGCGTCCTTTGTAATTTTCCAGTGAGACGTGTGCCATTTTACTTCTCCGTCTTCCAGCAAAAAGATTTGCGGAGATTCGTGTTTGATGGAAAAACGATCTGCTACGGCGTTGGAGACAGGGCGATCCTCCCGTACCAGAATGACCGCAGAATCCACTTGATTGTCCAGCAAATACGCCTGAAACTCTTCATAAGCGGACGTACTGATTGGGCAGATCGTGCTATGCTTAAACAAAAGCTTTTTCCCATTTTTCGCTACGAACTCATCCAGTTCTTCTATGGAGTGAAGCTGTTTTTGTGACATGTTCATCTCTCCTTATCTCATGTGCCTATCAGTATACATAAGTCCAAGCAGCAAAGTCTACATTTGCGGTGCAGTGGAGAAACGAAAAAAGAGATACCTTTCTGCTAGGCATCTCTTTATCCTTACACCATAATTTTCGTTAGACGTTCGCGTAGCTCCAGCATCCATTTTTCATCGCCAAGGGACTGCGCCAACAAAAACAGATCCAATAGCTCGTTGACTTTTTCACCAAGTAATTCTCTTACGGTCGAATTCACCTTCTCATTAGCAATCAATACCAATAAGTTGGATAAATCTGACATTTCTTCGAATTCGATTGCCTGGCGCTGCGGATGTTGGCCCAGTTCCTCCATGAGTGACTTCAAATCATTCTTAATCACATCTACCACTTGGGAATGGTCGCAGTCTTCGTCCACGCAGACGTGTACAGGTACATTCATAATTTTAACCCGTTTCCGGTACACGACGTTGCGCAGCTCGATCTCCATTTCGTTCCCGCAGCGGCTGCATTTCTTTTGCACGGTGTTCACCCCTATATCTACTTATGTATGCCTCTCATACTATTCGAGAAGCCTCCTTTCAATCCTGCTAAAGAGCAGGTGGTACTTGGTGGATATAGAGTCAGATATAGACTTAGAGTCAACATAGTGGAGGAGAAGAAAAAGCACAGTTCTCTTCGACTCTGACACGACCGCAAGGGGGATTGGACTGTCCGTCTACACTTCAAAAAGGGGACCGTCGAGCCAAAGCCACCCTACGGGCGGAAGATTCTCAAGGGAGAAGTGTTCGACAAGCGTGGTCCCCTTTTTGAAGTTCCGACTGGGTAGGCGTTGTCAAGGTCTACGAGCCCTGTGCTTTTTCTTCTCACCAGCTTTGTGCGTTCATCGATACCTTTTAAAACTTGCAACAACTTAAACATACTAAAAAGACGATGCTAGCAAGCAGCATCGTCTTTCCTTTGCGATCAAACTTCAATTTCACGCGTAGATAGCGTTTACTTTTTCACAATGCGGACAAACAGCGACTTTCCCCGCTTTTCCGTCTTCATCTTCTACACGGTAGCCGGTAATTTGCTCGGAAAAACAAAACAGACACTCTGTATTGAAGTCCATATCGTACTGCGCTTTCCACACAATGGATTTAAATTCTTCTCCAACATTAATCGTAATTTGGACCAGATCATGCTGCAGGCTCGATAATGATCTTTGCATCACATAAACATCCTTTCATACTTGCAAAGTCTTTTGGTATCCTCTAGCTTTTCCTGCTTTTCAGAATAATAAACATCGAGAACTGCAAGAGTATGAAAAAGAGAGATTCCCCAAACAATTTTCTTAAAAATGGGCGGATGCCCGGTTCGGTCCTATGCCATCACCCATATGTTGTAGATGTAAGCACAAGAGGCTTAACACACATATGAGGAGGATGTTTATTCGATGAGCGGCATCTTTAATGGAGAATTCGACGGCTTCACTCTGGTTTTGATTCTTTTCATCCTGCTGGTTATTATCGGGTGCAGCTGCGACTAATCTTTCTTCCCCGAAGATATAGCCATATTTAGCAGGCCGTTGCATATACATGAAGTACCGAATCCTTCAAGCGCGTTTCCTCCGCAAGCTACCCTCGCCAGTGGGTAGCTTTTTTCTATTTGAGTTGTGTACAATGGATAAGAATGATATGGAAAGTGAGGGATCCCCTTCCTATGAAAGATCCAAGAATTGAAAAACTGGCTGACGTCCTCGTCAATTATTCAGTGACTGTCAAGCCTGGTGAAAACGTTTTAATTTACTCCATTGGCAACGTTACCGATCTGACAAAAGCCGTAATTGCTAAGGTATACGAAGCTGGGGGAAATCCGTTTGTCCAACTGATCGACCAATCCGTTCAGCGCGAACTCTTGATGGGTGCCAACGAAACACAGTTGGGTATCATGCGTGAAGCAGATGTGGCTTTCATGAAGCAAATGGATTGCTACATTGGCATTCGCGGCGGAGACAACATCAGTGAGCTCTCCGATGTGCCTGGAGACAAAATGCAGCTTCACTCCAAGCTGCTAGCGCGTCCTGTACTGGACATTCGCGTACCGCATACCAAATGGGTCGTACTTCGCTATCCAAATGCATCTATGGCTCAGTTGGCTAACATGAGCACCGCCGCTTTCGAAGATTTCTATTTCAAAGTGTGCACGCTTGATTACGGCAAAATGGATACAGCCATGGACAGCTTGGTCGAGCTGATGGAGAAAACCGACAAGGTACGTATCGTAGGGCCAGGCACCGATCTGACCTTCTCTATCAAAGATATTCCGGCAATCAAATGTGCAGGTGAAGCCAACATCCCTGACGGAGAAGTATTTACTGCTCCTGTCCGTGATTCCGTCAACGGTACGATCGCGTACAACACGCCATCTCCTTACCAAGGCTTTACATACGACAATATCAAGCTGACCTTCAAAGATGGAAAAATCGTCGAAGCAACTGCAAACGATACAGAGAAGATCAATGAAATCTTTGATACTGATGAAGGTGCCAGATTCGTTGGAGAATTTGCGATTGGTGTGAATCCGTACATCCAAAACCCGATGAAAGACATCCTCTTCGACGAAAAAATCGATGGAAGCTTCCACTTTACACCAGGACAGGCTTACGATGAAGCATTTAACGGAAACAAATCCTCCGTGCACTGGGACCTGGTTATGATTCAACGTCCTGAGTGGGGCGGTGGAGAAATTTGGTTCGATGATCGCCTGATCCGCAAAGACGGACGTTTCGTTGTACCTGAGCTCGAATGCCTCAATCCAGAAAACCTTAAATAAATGAAAATAAGCGAAGGGCTCATTGTTCACAAGACATGAGCCCTTCGCTTTATGTGGCTAAACGGAATAAGCTGGTTGTTTCAACAAGGAAGTCATTTTTTGTTCCATAAAGGAAATCGTTGACTCCAGATGATGAATGGTATACTCCCAGCAAAAACGTTGATATTCGTCAAAATTCATTTCCAGCTTTTTATAAGAGGCCTTACTTTGTTGGAGCAATTGACGTTGTGTATCCAAACAGCCCTCTAGCAAATCCTTTTGCTCGTCGATCGTGCGGCTCTTGCCGAAGAAAATCTTAACCAGCATGTCTGAACGCAATACTGGCGGCAAGATAGGCGTCTGGATTTCTTGACGGAAAGATTGTTTTCCGGCTTCTGTAATACGGTACAAAATCTTGTTCGGCTTGCCAGACTGAATGATTTCTTGCTTCGTTACGAAGCCTTCTTCCTCCAGTTTGCGCAATGCTGGATAAATAGCACCAAAGCTAGCGTCATAAAAGAATCCAATGCTGTTTGTAAACGCTTGCTTAATATCGTAGCCACTCATTTCCCCATAGCTCAAGAAACCCAGTATGATCGTTTTAACATCCATCTCTTCGCATCCTCCGTTACCGTTCTTTTTCTCTCTCTAGCGGCTAGGACTTAGCCTTTATGTTCAAAATATTCTTTAACTACATGTTATTATAAAGGCATTCAAATAATTATACCAATGCTATTTCTTTATTATATCAATCAAAATTAATGATATATCCAAACACTCGACTAGAAATTGGGCGTCCCTTCCCCCTCCGCTCCCCATAAGATGATACATACCTATCTGCTGTAGGGGGAGAGATCGGTGAAAAGTAAAAAATGGTCCCAATATACGCGGGTAAAGTACCCTGTGAGCAGCAGCAGTCTGCACCCATTTAATTTCTTCGTTCCCATTGTCGAGCGAGTTCAAGAGGGAGTAGTCTCCATCGTGACCGAAGATGCTCCCCATTCCAAAGACGTGGATTCGTTAATTCGCAGCCTCATTGATCATGAAGATAATTCTCCACCCATGGAACGAAGCTTTGGCTCCGGATTTCTTTTTCATCCGAAAGGGTATATCTTGACGAGCGAGCATGTCATCGGCAAATCCAAAAACATTTTCGTGAAGCTATATAACGGTAGAGTGTTTGAAGCCAAACGCATTATAGCTGATCGAGTCCGGGATTACGCCGTCATCAAAATTGATGCAGACTGCAAGCTATATCCGCTGCCACTCGGCAACTCCTCTCATACAAAAGTAGGAGAATGGGTCATTAGCGTCGGTTCTCCACCTGTGTTCAAAGAGACAAAAAACGAGCCTAGTTCCGGGCCAAATACAGCGCAAATTGAACGGGACGAGCTATCGCCTTTTTGTATAGCGCCATGTCACCCATCTGGCGAAAAACCTCTCTCCCCGGCTTGGGGTTCACTTCGATTAACCACGCACGTCCGTCCACATCCACCCCAATGTCCAGTCCGAATTCCATCATGCGGCCGAAATAGTCCTCGAGCGTGTTTGCTACATCAAAAGCAAGCCGATAACATTCCTGTTTGATCAGCTCTCCCCGCTCCCCTCCAAATCGCCTGGACATAAACCATTCAAAGGGAATCGCTTTGCCTCCCCCATGCAAATTGGAAGTAGCACTACCGTTCTCTCCCATGCGTACTGCGCAGCCTGTCACCGCCCACTCCCCACGCTCGTCTTTTTGAATCAATAGCCGTACATCGACGACATGCTTGCGTAGCAGTCCTAGGTCCAATCCTTGCTGCACCAGGAAATTACCATCGCGAATACGCTGTTCCTCCACCCACGTTTTGACCCATTTTTCCACGCCTTCCACCGTATCAATCCGGGCCACACGATAGTTATGCTTTTTGTCACGTCCAGAGAGGCTATACTCCTTGCCGCTGTTCTTCACTCTGAGGATGCTCCTTCCCCCTGTTCCATTGCCTGGCTTGATATAGACGAGCCGATGGCGTGCGAGCATGTTTCGGACCAAGCCTTTGCCGTAGACATGCGTCTCCGGAATCCAGCGTTTGACGCGTTCATCGGAAGCAAGCAGATTCGTCACTCTCCATTTTTTACTGAATGGACTGTTTGCAAAGAAAAACAGATCGCTATTTCGCAGCCGGATATACTCCTTTACCCTGCGGCGGTACCGATCAATTACAACTTCTGGCCAAGGGAACGATTTACTCATCCAGCCCCCGCCCGGTTTGGGGATGAAGCCCTTGATCTTTCTTGCGGGAACATTGACGTCCTGATGCGAAAACAGGTAGATTTCTGCGCCTAGCTTTCGCCCTGTTTGAACCAGCTTTCGCAAATAGTCTGGTTCCTCAAAGCGCAAACCCTCCCGCCAGGTTAAAATGCCGATTACCCGTTTTGGAAGCATCGTAACACCCTCTTCGCTTCTTTTCTTTCGCGATTAGTGTATGTGTGGACACCTTATAGGGAAACATTTGTCCATGAAAACGGGCTTGACTTCTCAGCCATTGACAAAGTGTCATTCCAACTTTTCGTTACTTACTTTTTTCAAGCTAATCTGTTAGAATAAAGGGCAACAATAATGCTGCTAGATAGAGGTGACGCCGATATGAGTCAAGATTTTTCAGGCGAACACATGTGTCCAAAATATGAATGTGCAATGAACGTCCTTGGAAAACGCTGGACCGGCCTGATTATTCATGTGTTGCTACGCGGGACTGTACGATTCAAAGATATCCGCGAAATGGTTCCACATATGAGCGATAAAATGCTCTCTGAAAGACTGAAGGAGCTGGAGGAGCTCGAGATTTTGGAGCGCAAAGTGTACCCGGAGATTCCGGTTCGCATTGAATACGAATTGACCAAAAAAGGAAAAGCCCTACGTCCTGTTATTGATTCCATTCACGAATGGGGCCAAAATTGGATGTAGCATAACCCCACTTGTCCAAGACGGATAAGCGGGGTTTTTTATTTGCGGTCAGGCATAAGCTCCTCCCTTTTGCTGTAGACTCTAGCAACCCGAGATGAAGGGAGGACGGGCGATGCGAACGGCCGTCTACATTCGTGTCAGTACGGAGGATCAGGCACGTGAAGGATTTTCGATCCCCGCTCAAAGGGAAAAACTGCTCTCGTACGTTCACTCCCAAGGTTGGGAAGTCCATGCAGTTTACGCAGATGAAGGCGTAAGTGCCAAAGATACGAATCGCCCCGCACTCGGTCAGCTCCTGCAGGATATTCGAACGGGCGAAATCGATGTCGTCCTCGTCTATCGACTCGATCGGCTCACTCGCTCTGTCCTTGATCTGTATCAGCTCCTACAGGAGTTCGATCGACATGCGGTACACTTTAAAAGCTGCACCGAGGTTTACGATACGACTACGGCAATCGGGCGACTGTTTATAACCTTAGTGGCTGCCCTCGCACAATGGGAACGGGAAAACCTCGCAGAACGGGTCAAGCTGGGTATGAGCCAGATGGCAAGAGAACGAAAACGACCAGGAGGACCTGCACCATTTGGATACAATCTGGTGCGAGGAACGCTGGTCGTGAATCAAAGGGAAGCAGATGGCGTACGTAGCATGTTTGAGCGCTATGATCGAGGCGAATCTCCGCGCCAAATCGCTGAATGGGCGAATCATTCTGGATTGCGCGGCAAAAATGGCGCTTCATGGAGTGCAAGTGCCGTGCTTCGCTTGTTAAAAAATCCGGTCTATCATGGTGCGTTGCGTTGGAATTACACCGACGCCGATCAACAACGCAATGACCCGGAGGAATGGATTATCGAAGAGGCAACTCACCCCGCCATCATCGATCAGCCTTGTTTCTCGCGGGTGCAGGAACGGATGAGTACTCGCGGCACAAGCCATCCCCGCGTTCTCAGCTCCCGCTACCTCTTTTCCGGATTGCTGTACTGCTCGCGTTGCGGCTCCTCTATGCGTGGGAAAACAACCACAATCACGGGAAAAGGAGAAAAGCGTTACACGCACCGCTACTATTTATGTAAAAACAAGCTGGCTGGTACGTGTGAGGCTCCTGCCATACGTGAGGATCGCTTGGAAAAAGTCATTGTGCACGAGCTGATGCAGCATTCGCCAGAGTCAATCGCTGCGTTGAAGGACGTGTATCAGACTGTTTTACAGACGAATTCCCGCGCTCCCGCGAAAGAAACCGAGCAACAGCTGCAAATTCGGAGGCAGCGCTGGGAACAAGCTTATGAAGAGGGATTCCTTACTCTCCCTGCCTTACGAGAGAAAATCAGTGCGTTGGAGCTGGCTGCAAAAGAACGGGAACGGACATACTCTGCTTTTTCAAAAGGACAACCGCTTGATCTAAATGCCCTTTCTAATTGGCATCTCATTTGGACGCATGCAAATGAAACAGAACGGCGATTACTCGTGTGCACACTCATCCAACGTGTTGACGCGGAAGCAACAGACGCTGCCTCTGGTCAGAAAAATCGAGAGGTCTGCCTGCATCTTTTGTCTTTTCACTGAAATTTCCCCTAATTTTGCCTGTATGGCGACAGGTGGTTCCCCACTTGGATTGGAAAATTCTGTGACAGCGGGGATCATCAGTGCCAAAAACCGCCGCTTACAGGTTGCGAAGCGAATGTACGAAGAAATTTTTCAAACGGATGCTGCCATTAACCCAGGAAATAGCGGAGGTCCACTCATTAATTTGAATGGGGAAGTCGTTGGTCTCAATGCATTCATCATTCAATCCAGCCAATGCTTGGGCTTCGCCATCGGAATTGACGCCCTCAAAATGCAATTGGAGCAATACGTATTCAAGTGAGAAGCAAACGTTTCAATAAAAAAACCCCGTCTAGGAGGACGGGGATTGCTTCTCTAATGCAATAAGATATACATTTGGACCTTCTGTGTTGATTTGTTCTTCTGCCTGTTTTAATTGTTGCAGCTGAGCGGCCGTAAGCTGTGCGATAGGCAGTTCACTCAAACGATTCTGTTCCATGCGCGTCATTCCTCCGTTATGTCAGACTCACGATCGTAGTCTGCCCTACCGGGAGAGTATGTATTTACGCAGTGAGATCAAAAGCTTTGGCAATCGCAGAACACGAACGTTTGCAGAAAACGATGGGTAGCTCGCGATCTTTAGCTTGGTTTTTCACGGTTTTGGCCAAGTTGTGATTGACGAAATCAGTCAACACCAGAATCATGTGGATACCAGCTGGTATTTTCACCCCGGTTTGCGAGCTTTTCCGTCCAGTTACGTGGTGAATATCCTTGAAGCCTTGTCCTTGCAGAAGTTCGATAATATTGCCCAGGCGATCTCCGCCAATTACTAAAATGGATGACATTACTTGTTACCTCCTTAAATTTAGGTGATTGTAGGATTTATGTTTTCTTCTCAGAACGTTAATTGATAATGAATATCACTCTTATTGATAAATATTATCATTCCCAATTGCCTTTGACAATACTCTCCATGATAACTTTTTTGTCAAAAAACAAAACTAGAAACGAAGCCGATAGGCAAAGCCACGGCGCTCTAACGTTCCTGCCCCCTTTTCCAAATTACACCGCACCATATTCTTCGTAATCATAAGAAAATGTACATAGGTGTTGCCCGGGTGTTTTTACCAACGGTATAATGAAAAAATAGATTGTGAATGAGGAGGTGGCGTAGGTGCAAGAAATTACACAGCTGCACGCCATTTTTGATCGCACCAAAGGTTATATCAACAGCTTCATGGGCGTTATCCAGCCGATTATCGACGCGGCAACGGACGAGCATACTCGTCTTTACTACCATCATATTTTGGAAGAAGAAGAACAGCGCATGGGTCGCTTGCAGGAATTGGTTCCCTACCTGGAGAAGCTATCCTCAGGAAAAAGTCTGGATCAGCTCAGTGATCGCGACCTCTCGCAAATGCTGTCCGATGTGAATCTGGAACGTTTTGGACTGCACAATTTCCGCGAGCATCTGGAGCTCTCTCTGTATGAATTCAAGGATGACGAAACACGTCAGCTCCTGGATGGCATGCGCGAAAAGACGCATACAGACTATTTGACTGTCAAAGAGATCATGGCGATCATGAGTCAGCGATTCTCTGATGCAGCTCATCCTGATCTCACTGATCACGATGAGGGGCACGACATTCACCAGGTAGATCATTTGAAAGCTTCGGCTTCCGCTCCTCACGGTGTTGCTTCCGTGATCAAGCATTCCGCCCCTGCAGCTTCTGGCAAAAAAGGACTGACAGTTGGCAGCTTGAAAGGAATGTAAAGAACCGGAAATCCTGAAATGACATGGAGGTTACACTATGGACAAGCTTCGTAAATACCCAGACTCTCCCTTGACGACTGAAGAATGGAATCAGCTGGACGCAACTGTCGTTGACATGGCTCGCCGCCAGCTGGTAGGACGTCGTTTTATCGATATTTATGGACCATTGGGTGAAGGCATCCAAACCATTACCAACGATGTATATGAGGAATCCCGTTTTGGCGGTCTCTCCCTGCGTGGAGAATCACTGGAAATGACACAGCCTAGCCGCCGTGTCAGCATGACGATTCCGATCCTGTACAAGGACTTCATGCTCTACTGGCGCGATGTTGCCCAAGCACGCACACTGGGCATGCCTTTGGACATGAGCGCGGCTGCCAATGCAGCTGCTGGTGGTGCACTGATGGAAGACGATCTGATCTTCAACGGTGCTGCGGAATTCGACCTCCCAGGTCTGATGAACGTAAAAGGCCGCCTCACTCATCTGAAGAGCGATTGGATGGAATCTGGCAATGCGTTTGCCGATATCGTGGAAGCACGCAACAAGCTGTTGAAAATGGGCCACAGCGGTCCATATGCACTGGTTGTTTCTCCTGAGCTCTACTCTCTCTTGCATCGCGTGCACAAAGGCACTAACGTGCTTGAGATCGAGCATGTTCGCAATCTCGTTACAGATGGCGTCTTCCAATCTCCTACCATTAAAGGCCGTTCCGGCGTATTGGTAGCGACTGGCCGCCACAATCTCGACCTGGCGATTGCAGAAGACTTCGACTCCGCGTTCCTCGGAGACGAGCAAATGAACAGTCTGTTCCGTGTGTATGAGTGCGTTGTATTGCGCATCAAGCGCCCAAGCGCAATTTGCACTTTGGAAGAAACAGAAGAATAGGAAGCTCTTTGACACACCCATTGACGATTCTCGTCGTGGGTGTGTTTTTTCATCCTTGAAATATTTAACATATGACTTATAATAAGAACGTACGTTCCAAACTTTCGAAACAATCTGACACAAGTGTCGTTGGGAGGCTTTTTATGAGATGCGAGGTCAATGGCGTCAACCTTTATTATGAGGAGATCGGAAGCGGTTTTCCTGTCGTGATGATTCATGGTTTTTCACTTGATCACCGCTGCATGACTGGTTGTCTGGAACCAATTTTTGAGAAACGCTCAGGATATCGACGACTTTACATAGACCTTCCTGGAATGGGACAAACGGAAAACTACGAACATATCCACACCACGGACGATATTCTGGAGGTTGTCCTCTCGTTCATCGATCAGCTCATTCCAGGTGAGCCCTTTTTCATTGCAGGTGAATCATACGGCGGATATCTTACACGAGCAGTTATTGAGAAGCGCCGGGATCAAGTGAAGGGCGCCCTTTTCATATGCCCGAACGTCATTCCTGATAAAGATAAGCGCACACTGCCGGATAAACCCATCTTAGTAAAAGAGCCTTCTCTCTGGGAGCAGTTGAGTGAGACGGAACGAGCGGAGTTTGCGTCGATGGCGGTAGTAGCTACCGATTATACGTGGAATCGCTATAAAAAAGAGATCGTCGACGGCTACATGCTGTCTGACCCTTCTTTCCTCAGTAAAATCAGACAGTCATACGGTGTGTCCTTCCCATTGGATACGGCCCCCTTCCCCCACCCGAGTCTTTTTGTTGTGGGCAAACAAGATCATTCTGTCGGCTATCGCGATATTTGGGATATCATCGAAGGCTATCCCCGCTCTTCTTTTGCCGCACTCGATTGTGCCGGACACAACTTGCAGATTGAGCAGCCGCTTCTGTTTACAGAGCTTGTGAATGAATGGCTGGATCGGGCACAAAGAGAGCTCTCCCTGTAAGACATAAATCAAAAAAGACAACCAGCTCAATGGCAATGGTTGTCTTTTTGCTTCTATTAAACATTTGTCACCAGAGATTCGCTATGGGCGTGGAATGCTTTGCCCAGTCGTGAGATCGCAAGCTCCGTGTCTTCCCGGTTCAAGAGTGTATAGTTCAAGCGCATCGTATTAACTGGCGGCTCGGCTGCATAAAACGGCTTCCCTGGCACGAATGCCACGCCTTCCTGTACGGAACGGGCCAGCAGCTTCTCAGCATCGACGTGCTCAGGAAGATTCACCCAGAGGAACATCCCGCCTCTTGGTTTTTCCCACTGTACGCCCTCCCAGTTTTGCGCAACTAAGAGCTCATGCATCCATTCCATGCGCGCCTTGTAGGACTCGCGGATTTTCTCAATGTGGCGCTCCAGATCAAAGCGGGACAAAAGCTCATACAGCGCGTACTGGTCGATTGTGCTCGACTGCAAATCTACTGCTTGCTTCGCCTTCACCATCATTTGAATCACGCGTGTATCTCCAATGGCCCATCCAGTACGCAAGCCTGGCGCGACAATTTTAGAAAAGGTACTGGTGTACACCACACAGGAATCGGTCGGATGCTCATCCAGTGAGAAAATCGAGCGGTACGGAGCTTCCCCATCAAATTGGATCTCTCCATATGGATCGTCTTCCAGGATGAGAATGTTTTGGGCCTTGCATTGACGAAGCAAACCGAGACGGCGTTCGAGGCTCCATACCTTTCCTGTCGGATTAGCAAAGGTAGGAATGACATACACCATTTTCGGGCGATACTGGGCAATTTTTTTCGCCAGATCGTCCATATCCATCCCATCAGCATCGCCGTCTACGGGAATCGCTTTGATTCCCCGGAATTGGAACAACTGAACCGCTGCCAAATAGGTAGGGTTTTCTACGAGAACGACATCGCCTTCATCTAAATATACACGGCACAACAAGTCCACTGCTTGCTGAGAGCCCGTAGTGATGATCATATTATCTACACCGACGTTCATATGCTTTTGCTTCATGCGGGATGCAATCCACTCACGAAGCGGCAAGTATCCATCAGTCAATCCGTACTGAAGAGCTTTTGCTCCTTGTTCGAATGCGCGGTTGAACGCTTCACGCATCTCTGCGATTGGAAAAGAATCCTCTGCTGGCAGTCCACCTGCGAGCGAGAGCACTTGATTGCCTTGGGTCAGCTTCAAGATTTCCCGGACAGCCGAGGAGGATAGTGCTTCAACAGATTTTGAAAATGAGTACTCCATGTTCCGTTCCCCCTTGATTTTGCTTATCCTTGTTTTATCACTGTCAACAGCGTAAGTCCAATCCTTACTAGCTATGAGCGGATAGGTTTTGACTATGTCGAGCGGTTGTTCAATCGTTAGTCTTGACACACTGCATGCAAAAAACCCCTCTTCGTCTCTAACGAAAAGGGGGCTATATGTATGGGCTATATCTTCCTAGGCGATTCGAAACACACGTGGTTTCTCTGTGTGTGGGAGGAAAGAGAGGTCTACATGCGTGGACGCTTCTTCCATGCCAATATCGCTTGCCAAAAGCAATGCCTCTTCTTGGAAGGTTGGCGTACAGCTGCCTTCATTCAGTTCACAGAGACGCTTCAATCGCTTCAGTCTCTCTGCGGACTTCTCCACTCTCATGCATTCGTTCGTCAGCTCACAAACGTTGACGTGACGAGCATCAGCGATCATGCTGATATCATTCACATGGACAATCAGTCTTTTGCCTTCTTCTGTTACAAATCCGATTGAGCAAAAATGCGCACCTGACATTTCCAAACGAGTGAGAACAGCATTGGCGTAAACTTCTCCCGTCCGCAAGCGAATCTGGCCTGCTTCAATGGCTCCGCCGATTTTTCGCTCGTTGGCGATCACCGTATACATATCCGTGTAACCGTTAATCTGATAGCGCATGGTACCCTCCCGCTCTCGCTGAGACTAATTATCATTAACAATGTCATCGTATAATGAAAATCATTATCTGTCAATAATGAGAATGATTTTTATTCTAGAATAAAAAAACCACACTCCATTTGTATGGTAGTGTGGTCGAATTCCCTTGCCTTCATTTTGTTTTCGTAAACAACCCCAACCGCTCAATCCGTTGGACCGCTTCTGCGAGACGATCTTCATTGGATAACAAAGCCGCTCGCACATAGCCCTCACCCGTCGGACCAAAGCCATTTCCTGGCGCTACGACGACATGCGCTTTTTCCAATAGCAGGTCAGAGAACTCCACGGAAGTAAAGCCACTTGGAACAGGAAGCCAAGCAAAAAACGAACCTTGAGATGGTGGCGCCTGCCAGCCAATCCGATGCAGATTGGAGTACAAGGCATTGCGGCGGCTTTCGTAGACAGCGACGAGATCGCGAACGCACTGCTGTGACTCCGTCATCGCTTTGGCTGCCGCCATCTGTACCGCTCCGAACAGACTGACGAAGTAATGGTCCTGAATGAGGTTAATCAGACGAACCAGCTCGCGATTTCCTACCATGGCACCAACACGCCAGCCTGCCATGTTGTACGTTTTGGACAAGGTATAAAATTCTACGCCCACTTCTTTTGCTCCCGGAACCTGCATGAAGCTGACTGGCTTTTTCCCGTCATAGCTGATCGCCCCGTAGGCGAAGTCATGGCAGACGACGATTTCATGTTTTCGGGCAAAACGAATCGTTTCCTCATAAAACTCGAGTGGTGCGTTGACTGCTGTTGGATTGTTCGGATAGTTGAGAAACATCAGTTTCGCTCGATCCAAATCAGCTTGGGAGAGCTGGCTGTAGTCTGGTAAAAAGTCATTTTCCGCCTTCAGAGGCATCATGACCATCCGTCCGTCTACGACTGCAACCCCCGACCAATAATCCGGATAGCCTGGGTCCGGAACCAGTGCAACATCGCCTGCGTTCATGAGTACTTGGCAAATCTCTACGAGTCCGGTTTTGCTGCCGAACAAAATCGCTACTTCTTCCTCCGGATCGAGGTCTACATCAAATTCTTGCTTATACCAATGAGCCACTGCCTGCTTCAGTTCCACGCGTCCCTGAAAAGGCGGATATTTGTGATGGAGTGGTTGTGCCGCTTGTGCCTGTAATTCTTCAATAATGTGCGGCGGTGTCGGCAGATCGGGATTGCCCTGCCCTAGGTTAATGACGTCATGGCCTTGCGCAATGACCTTGTTTACTTTTGCCACCAGGGTCGCAAAAAACTGGGTAGGGAGTCGATCAATCATGTCGGAGGGTTGAATGCGCATCTTTCTTCCATTCCTTTCTTGGGCCCAATACAGTAAAACCCCCTTTTTCCATACAGAAAAAGGGGGAGATCAGCTTGGTCACGTCCTTATCTGTCAGGAAAAAATCCTGCTGGAATTGGCACAGCATCTGTCCATCACATGGAACAGATCCGCTGCCGGGCTTCATAGGGCCAGTCCCTCCACCTCTCTGAATAAGTCAAACACACGGAATATACTGTTTTTTCGTCTATATCATACTACTTGAGCACGTAAACCGTGTCAAGATGCTTGATTCTGTACCGACACTTGATGCCTTCTTTTTTGAAATGAGGTGTGGAAAGCGAAGAATGCCACAGACAACAGACACAAGCCTGCCATCACGAACAATAGTCCCTGCGCATGAATCGATTGGAAAATGAAGGCGCCGAGCAGTGGTCCGAGCATCCGCCCTGCTGATCCAGTTCCTGCAATCAGACCTTGAATGAAGCCTTCACGTCCCTCTGGCGTAAACTGTGCAGCTACTGCCGGCACCGCTGGCCACACGAGCATTTCTCCTAGCGTCATGACGAACATGCCTGCCACAAAGCCTGCATAAACCGTTGATTGCGACAGAATCAGCATCGACAAGGCAAAAATATAAGCGCCCAAGAGCATTTGTGCTTTTAGCGTACGGGCAAAGCGTCGAATGACCCACGCAATCAATGGCTGACCAAACAGGATCAAACCTCCGTTCAGCGTCCACAACAGACTGTATTGACGGAGTGAAATGCCCAGGGATTGCATGTAGGTAGACAGCACCGTCGTCCATTGTACATAGACAATCCAGCTAATTAATAGCCCCCCACATAATAGCAGCAATGCTCCCCATACCACCTTTGGCTCTTGCTGTGGTTGTTGCAGCACATCACCAGTTGCTTGCTCAGACATACTTTGTCCAGTCGTCGAGTTTTCGCGTTGTTCCACCATTTTTAACTGACGCGGCAAAATGAGCATGAACATGGCGAGCACAATCACTTGCGAGATCGCATTACCGAAAAACGTCCAGGCAAACGAAACACTTGCCAAGAAGCCGCCCAGCGCAGAACCGGCAGCTACCCCCACATTGAGGGTGACATAAATCAGATTGATTCCTTTCCGTCCCCCGTCCGGCCATAACACTACTGCCAGTGCATTCATCACAGGAGAAAGTGTTCCGTAAAACAGACCATTCAATAGAAGCAAGACAACATAAATCGTAAAATCTTGCGTAAGACCTAAGCCGATCGATATCAGAATAACGCCGATGGAACCGACAATAATGGTGCGCATTTTTCCCCAGCGGTCAAACATCATCCCGCCGACAATACTCCCGATCAAGAATGCGCCTTGATTTAAAAGCAACAAGAAGCCGGCTACAGTCAGCGGCTTTCCGAGATGGTTGTGAATATAGATCGTGACAAGCGGCCAAATACACGCCATTCCTGTAGAAAAAATGACGGCAGCAATCGCCAATAAACGAATGCTGCTCGGATAGGATTCCCACTTTTGCCTCATGGCTTACTTCTCTCCCCGATGGAAATCGCCGCTTTTTCCGCCTGTTTTGGATTGCAGACTGGTTGGACCGATTATCATTTCTTTATCCATGGCTTTGCACATGTCATACACGGTCAAAGCCGCTATGCTGACAGCGGTCAACGCCTCCATCTCGACGCCAGTTTTCCCTGTCGTCTTCACGGTTCCTGTAATCGCAAGCGTCGTTTCATCTACAAAAGCAAATTGTATGTCGATGCCAGTCAATGGCAGCGGATGACACATCGGGATGATTTCCCACGTCTTTTTGGCAGCCATGACACCTGCTACCTGCGCAACTGCGAGTACATCGCCCTTTTCGATCCGACCTTCACGGATTCGGGCGAGCGTTTCGGGTTTCATGCTGATTTGGCTCTCGGCTACAGCCACCCGTTTTGTGACGTCCTTCTCAGACACGTCCACCATCCGAGCTCGATTTTGTTCATTAAAATGTGTTAATTGATCAGTCATACTAGTATCGTTCCTCCTCTATCTCCTCCTACCTTACTCCCGCCGCTGGATAAAAGCAATGAGAATGTAGACGACACTGTTTCGTTATCTTGCTCATCCACTCCTAAAAACGTACGAAGAACAGGTGCTGGAGGTATACTGTGCGTACACAGCTCAAAGGAGGCGTATGGAAATGGAAACGATTAAGGATCAGACGGTACGTTGGTCAATGCTTGTGCATGGTGATTGGACCATTTATTTGGCTGCAACGGCTGCCGGGCTTTGTTATGTCGGCTCGGTCAACCAGCCTTTTGCTGAATTGGAAGCGTGGGTTGAAAAGCATCATCCACAAAGTGCACTGGTGCAAGACGAACCATGGCTACAGCCTTTTGCAACAGAACTGATGGAGTATTTGCAGGGGACGCGCGAGCATTTTTCCATGGATTGCGACCTGTCTGGAACGCCTTTTCAGCTCGCTGTCTGGGAGGCACTGTGCCAAATCCCATACGGTCAAACGGCATCGTACACCGACATTGCGAACATCATTGAAAAGCCTGCTGCTGTTCGTGCCGTCGGTGCAGCAATCGGTGCCAATCCGGTTCTCATTACAGTCCCCTGCCACCGCGTTGTCGGTAAAAACGGATCACTAACTGGCTATCGTGGAGGACTGCCCATGAAGACAACTCTGCTTGATCTGGAGAAAAAGACAAATCGGGGTGTGAAACATGGCTAAATCAGTGACAGAAAGGATCGCTGCACTTGACTGGCATTCCCTGCAACAGGAGCTGGACGAACAAGGGTATGCTTCTTTTCCTTCCTTATTAAGCGCGGATGTGTGCGACGAATTAATCGCTACGTATGGAGAGGATGACCTTTTTCGCAATACGATCCAGATGGCACGGTACCGTTTCGGCGAAGGAGAGTATCGTTATTATCAGGCTCCCCTTCCCTCGCTTTTGCAGGAGCTTCGCGAAGGCTTTTATCCGATGCTTGCCCAGACTGCGAATCGGTGGCTGGAAATGCTTGGACGCGAAGCCATCTATCCTGCTACCCTCCCTGAATTTTTGGCGCAATGTCACGATCAGGGTCAACTGCGCTCTACTCCATTGATTTTGAAATACGAAATGGGCGGCTACAATTGTTTACACCAGGATATGTACGGCGAGGTGTTCTTCCCGTTTCAAGTCGTTTTTGCCTTAAATCAGAAGGAGAAGGACTACACTGGCGGAGAATTTCTGCTGATGGAGCAACGGCCACGCGCGCAGAGCCGAGGACATGTGATAACCTTGGAGCAAGGCGCTGGCCTGATTTTCCCGACATCCTATCGTCCTGTGCAGGGAACGCGAGGCTACTATAAAAACACGCTGCGCCACGGTGTCAGCACGATTACCTCAGGAAAGCGCTACAGCCTCGGGATTATTTTTCATGATGCAAAGTGAGGAACGCCCAATATGAAATGCATCCTTTCCTATAAAATGCCGAAAACCCTCCTCAATAAAGGAAGCGGATTTCTTGAGGATTACACCCACTCGCTCAATCCGTATACAGGCTGTTCTTTCGCCTGCTCCTATTGCTACGTTCGACAAATGCCTGTCTCTTTGTTCCGCAACGAGCAATGGGGCACGTGGGTTGACATTAAGCAGCATGCTGCCGATTTATTGCGCAAGGAGCTAATCCGGGCAAAGAAAAAAGGAAAGGTGACCATCTTCATGTCTTCGAGTACAGACCCGTACCAGCCCATCGAACAAACGGAAAAGGTAACGAGGTCTTTACTCGAAGTCATGGTAGAGAATCCACCCGATTTTTTGTTGGTGCAGACGAGAAGTCCCTTGGTTTGGCGGGATGCCGATTTGTTGCTCCTGCTGGGTGATCGCGTCCGCGTCAGCATGACCGTCGAGACCGATTTGGAGGAGATTCGCAGGTACTTTAGCCCGCAAGCTCCCCCCATTCAAGCGCGGCTCAAAACACTCGAGCGCTTGGCGGAAGCAGGCATCCCTACTCAAGCAACCCTTGCCCCTGTTTTGCCAAGCAGTGAGTCATTCCCCGAGATTTTGCGCCCCTTGGTAACACGCGTCTGTGTCGACGACTTTTATATGGGAGACGGCAGCGGCGGTAAACGAACAAAAAGAAACGGCATTCCTGCTCACTATGAACAGCTTGCACTGGAACAATGGTATGATCCCTCCGCCTATCGGATCGTCTATGATCGGCTATTACGTGTTTTCCCCCCGGACCAGATCTATTTGAGTCAGGAAGGCTTCGCCCCTTAGAATCAACCGCTGATTGAAACACCCCATTCATTGGCAACTTTGTTTGGTTTATGATATCGTCTAGCCTAGAGAGTAGTATCATCTAGGGAAATGAGGAATTGTCTTGACCATTACGATCTTGTTATTTGCCGGACTCGCTGAACGTGCGAATGCCCGGGAAGTACAAATGACCCTATCTGAAGGCGCGACCGTTAGCGATCTTCTGCAAGCAGTGGAAAAAGAATATCCTGCGCTCTCTGCGCTTTTGGGCAGTTGCTTTGTCTCCATCAATCATGAATATGCCGCGAAAAATCAGGTCATTTCAGCCAACGACGAGATTGCCCTCTTACCTCCTGTAAGCGGCGGAGAAGAAGACCCGCGCTTTGCCATTACCGAGGAGCCTATTTCTGCGGACAAGCTGGTTCGCCTGGTGAGCAACCCGCATGCAGGCGCGGTCCTTACTTTTGTCGGAACTGTTCGGGAATTTACCCATGGTCAGCGCACGGTGTATTTGTCCTATGAAGCTTATGCCCCTATGGCTGTTGAAAAAATGAAGCAGGTCGCAGCAGAGATCGAGGAACGCTGGCCGGGAGCGCAAGTCGCGATGCACCATCGTATCGGAAATTTGGCTGTGGAAGAGATTGCGGTTGTTTGTGCCGTTGCAACTGCACATCGCAATGAATCGTTTGAAGCAGGCCGTTATGCCATCGAACGACTCAAGCAGATCGTTCCTATTTGGAAAAAAGAAATGTGGGAAGATGGAAGCGAATGGAAGGGACATCAGCAAGGACCGTGGAATCCGCTTGCGATGCCAGAAGGAAAGGTGGAGTAACGCCTTGGATACTCGCTATTCCCGTCAGACATTGTTTCATCCGATCGGGCGCAGTGGACAGGAAAAGCTCGGGCAAAGCCGTGTAGCCATCGTCGGCATGGGAGCGCTCGGAACTGTTCTCTCCAATCATATGGTCCGTGCTGGAGTAGGTTTTGTCCGCATCATTGACCGCGACTTTGTCGAGCCGAGCAACTTGCAGCGTCAAATGCTCTACGACGAATCCGATGCAGCCGAGCATTTGCCAAAAGCCATCGCCGCTCACGCCAAACTGACAAAGATCAACTCAGCCGTCACCATCGAACCGATTGTCGCAGACCTCACCGCTTACAATGCAGAGGAATTGCTGGCAGATGTCGATCTCGTTCTAGATGCGACGGATAATTTTCAGGTGAGATATCTCGTGAACGATGTTTGCGTTAAGCATGGTATTCCGTGGGTGTACGGTGGCGCTGTGAGTGCAACCGGAACATTTACCGCGATTCGTCCGGGAATCACGCCTTGCTTGCGCTGTCTTTTCCCTGAAGCGCCAAACCCAGGTGAGATGCCTACCTGTGACACGGCTGGCGTCATCGGACCGATCATTCACATCGTCGCCTCCTATCAGGCAACAGAAGCATTCAAGCTGTTAGTGGACGCAACCGATGAGCTCAATCCGAATTTGGAGCACTTTGAGATTTGGCATAACCGCCATCAGCAAATCAAGGTGGTCAATGCCCGCCGAGACGACTGTCCGACATGTGGGCACAAGCAATTTTCGTTTTTGCAGCCCGATACTCAAGATGGACAAGCCGTTTCGCTTTGCGGTCGAGACACCGTACAAATCTCGCCCGCCGCTGCAATGACACTTGATCTGAACACATTGGCTAATAGACTCTCCCCTTTGGGACAAATCGAGCAAAACAAGTTTTTGCTGCGTTTCCGTGTCGATACGTACACGCTCGTTATTTTCCCGGATGGTCGCGTCCTCGTGCAAGGCACAGATGACATCAGCTTGGCACGTTCGCTCCATGCCAAGTATATCGGCGCGTAACTGGTTTACTCGTCATGAAAAAAGCTGTCCCAGACCGTCATCCGGACGAAGGGGCAGCTTTTTTATGCCGTTTGAACAAATGTAATCGTAAACGTGGTACCTTTCCCTACTTCACTCTCAACGGCGATTGTGGCATGATGCAAATCGATTATTTTTTTAACGATTGCCAGTCCCAGGCCACTGCCCGAATTGGCACGGTTCCGCGACGGGTCCGCCTTGAAAAACCTTTCGAAAATGCGCTCCTGATTTTCCTTAGATATCCCGATTCCCGAGTCGGTCACTTTCACGAGCACTTCTCCATTTACTGTCTCCAGCTTTACGCTGATTTTCCCGCCTGCCTCCGTGAATTTGATGCTGTTGCCTAGCAAGTTGGTCCAGACTTGACTCAGCATATCTTCGTCGGCGACGATTTCGACTTTTTCCAAGTCGATGTCCATTTCAATCTCTTTCGCCATCCATTGCGGTTCACATGCAAGGATGATCGTGCGTAGCTGCGTGTCCAACCGATACCGCTTCCGCTCTAAATCATGCTGGATGCCCTCTAGCGCAGTGAGCTTAAGCAGGTTGTCACTGATCTTGGATAGTCGCTTGCTTTCCGACTCAATAATCTCCAAGTAACGATGACGCTCTTCTGGGCTAAGTCTTTCATTATGCAGGGCGCGAGCAAACCCGCTGATCGACGTCAAAGGCGATTGAATTTCGTGGGAAACATTGGAGATGAACTCCTGCCGCAGCTTCTCCATCTCATTTAATTGTTCCGCCACGTGGTTGATGCCATCCACCAGCTCCCCCCATTCGTGCGCCAGCTTGATATCGAGATTGACCCGAAAATCCCCCATGGCAATCCGTCTGAGCGCATCAATCAATGGTTGAAACCTGCCCCGATGCCTTGGCATTGTGAAAAAAGAAATGATCATGCCTACCCCAATAAACAAAATGAAGCTCACAACTGAATTGACCAATGCTTCTACAAGATCATTGGGATGATAGCCCATATAGCCATAAAAGAGAGTGGTACTCCCGTATGCACCTAGCCCGCACAAGGCAAAAACAGCACATAAGCCCACCACTCCTGCGATTTTCAGCAAAACACGGGAATGTTCTGGCCCCCTCTTTTTCATACGACGATCTCCAAACGATAACCAAGTCCCCGGACTGTTCGGATCAAAAAACCGTACATCGCTTCTGGAAAACGCTCCCGCAAGCGGTTGATATGCACGTCTACCGTACGCTCATTTCCTTCAAAATCATATCCCCATATTTGTTCGATCAGCTGCTCGCGGGAAATAGTCTGCCCGGGATTGCTGGCCAGTTTGAACAGCAGCTCGAACTCCTTTAGTGGAATGGTCCATGTTTTCGTGCCACTTGCTACTGCAAACGTTTTACGATCAAGCAGCAGTTTCCCTGCTTGAACCTGATGCGAAGCGGCAATCCGGTAACGCTTGAGCAGCGCTTTTACCCGGACGACCAGCTCCTGCGGATCAAATGGCTTCACCAAATAATCGTCTGTCCCTAGCTCAAAGCCTTTGATTTTTTGCGATGTCTCTCCCTTCGCAGTCAGCATGAGCAAGGGAAAATCATAATGTTTGCGAAGCTTTCGACACAGCTCCCAGCCATCCATGTTCGGCATCATGATGTCAAGAATCACCAGTTGTGCCTGAACCGATTCCAGTTTGTCCAGTGCCTCCTGTCCGTCTGCCGCTTCCACTATCGTAAAGCCTTCATTGCGCAAGAAGACGCTGACGAGCTCGCGAATATGCGGATCGTCGTCGACTACCATAATCGTGGTCACGTTCTACACCCTCTCTTTTACGAGCAATTGCTGACTAGCCAATTCGCGGTACATCTCATGGGTTTGAAAAAGCTCTTCATGTGTACCCATACCTGTGATTTTTCCCTTTTCCAAAAAGATGATTTGATCTGCTTCCACTACAGTCGATAAGCGATGGGCAATCACGAGGGTGGTACGTCCCTTCATCAAATTTTGCAACGCCTTCTGGACGATCATCTCGGAATTGCTGTCCAAGCTAGAGGTCGCTTCATCCAGCATCAAGATTTGCGGGTCCCGAAGTAGTGCACGGGCAATCCCGATTCGTTGGCGCTGACCGCCCGATAGCTTCATGCCTCGCTCCCCTACTTCTGTCTCATAGCCATTCGGCAATTCTTCAATAAATTGATCCGCATAGGCCATCTTTGCTGCCTCCTTCAGTTCCTCCTCGCTAATCGCCCGTGAAATCCCGTAGCAAATATTTTCTCGGATGGTTCCGGCGATCAATGGACTTTCCTGGGACACGTAGCCGATTTGACTTCTCCATGACTTCAACGAAAAATCCGTGATGGGATCATTGCCCAGCCTGATTTCTCCATTCAGTGGCTGGTAATACCTTTCAACCAGGGAAAACAACGTCGTCTTGCCGCTACCGCTTGGTCCGACAATCGCATTTACTTTTCCGGCCCCAATCGTAAAGGTGACATCATCGAGAATCGTTTTCCCGTTCTCATATGCAAAGCTCACATGGTTCAAATGAATGGGCAGGCCAGCGTTTTCAAGCGTTCGTCCTGTCAAAAGATCTTCTTCTTCGGCGTCCAGAGTCGTAATGATTCTTTCTGTTGCCCCCATGGCTTTTTGCAAGGAGGTGAAAAACTGTGTGAATTGCCCCAGTGGTATGACGATTTGCACCAGATACAAAATAAACGCGACCAGCTCACCAGCTGTCAATGCTCCCGTGGACACCCGCATGCCACCATAGCCGATCACAACAACAAGCAGCACCATCAGGATAAAGGACATTAACGGTCCAATGACGGCTTGGACTCTTCCTTCTTTTAGCCCGAATCGGAACAAATTCCCGATTGCCTTTGTTCCCATCCCCAGTTCGTGTGTTTCGGCATTGGAAGATTTGACGAGCCGCATCTCTTGGAGCACTTGATTCATAATCGTCGTAAAGCTGGCGGTCTCATCTTGCAGTCCTTTCGAAATTTTGTACATCTGACTGCCTAGCGGAATGAGAATCCCGATGCACAGCGGTACAGCAACGAGCATTGTTAACGTCATTTGCCAATCGAGGTATAGCAAAGTCACGACAGAACCAACAATTGTGATTAATCCTGTGAAAAAGCTGGACAGTTGATCACTAATCAGGCTTTTCACGACACCTGTATCGTTGGTCATTCGACTGATCGTCTCACCCGTCCGGTTGTTATCATAATAAGAGATCGGCAGGACGAGCAGCTTTTTCCAGAGTCGTTCACGGAGTGAGGCAACCACACTCTCGCCGACATGATTTAATAAGTAGATGGACAACCCTCCCACAATGGCTTGTGCGATAAAGGCAACGATCAATAAAATGATTTGTGGTGTTGTGATCGTAGATAGGGAAAAGCTGTCCACCAAATCCTTCGTAAACAGCGGAATTACTAAACTAACCAGTGTGGTGGCGATGCTCATGAACAACGCGACACCGATTTTTAGCTTGGATGGTTTTGTTTCCCTTATTAATCGAAAGAAAGGTCGCCAGTTTCCCCATTTCGCTACGCTATTGGTCTGTTCCATTCGTCATTTCTCCCCTTTTTCCTCCACTCATTTTCACTTGCAAGAGATAAGATACTGCATGAATGTAAACGAAATATAAACGGGATAATAATTGAAGTGCGTGCAATTTTCTTCTTTATAATAAGAAGACGTTCGTGATCCAATTTTCTTTACCTATGATTTTTGTATATAAATGATGAATTTGGGGTAGAAGCCGGGAAACAAATCGTATATAATAGGTTCGTAATGAAGAAACGAAACAAGGTTTCATCAGATGAAACTCCAAGTTATTACTAGGGAGGTTGTATACATTGGCTAACAAAGATGCTTACAAAGTAAAGTCTTCCCTGCAAGTAGGCGACAAGTCTTTTGCTTACTATCGCCTGCAAGGGTTGGAAGAACAAGGATTGGGCGATGTTTCCAAACTGCCGTTCTCCATTAAAGTTCTGCTTGAGGCTGCTGTCCGTCAGTTCGACGGCCGCGCGATCACTAAAGAACACGTACAACAATTGGCGACCTGGACAAAAGGCCGCGACGAAAACCAAGAAGTACCTCTCATGCCAGCTCGTATCGTTCTGCAAGACTTCACCGGTGTACCGGCTGTAGTTGACTTGGCAGCGATGCGCATCGCGATGAAGCGCGCTGGTGGAGATCCAAAACGAATCAACCCATTGGTTCCAGTTGATCTCGTTATCGACCACTCCGTCATGGTTGACGATTTCGGTAACGCATCCGCTCTGGACAACAACATGAAATTGGAATTCGAACGCAACCAAGAGCGCTACCGCTTCCTGCGTTGGGCACAAACTGCGTTTGACAACTTCCGTGCGGTTCCTCCAGCTACTGGTATCGTTCACCAAGTAAACTTGGAGTACCTCGCAACTGTAATCGCTACTCGTGAAGTAGATGGCGAATTGGTTGCTTTCCCTGACTCTCTCGTAGGTACTGACTCCCACACCACTATGATCAACGGTCTTGGTGTTCTTGGATGGGGTGTTGGTGGTATCGAGGCAGAAGCAGGAATGCTCGGCCAACCTCTGTATTTCGTAACTCCAGAAGTAGTTGGTTTCAAACTGACTGGCACACTGAATGCTGGTGCAACTGCAACCGACCTCGCTCTGACTGTTACGCAAATGCTGCGTAAAAAAGGCGTTGTAGGTAAATTCGTGGAGTTCTACGGACCAGGCCTGTCCAACATCTCGCTGGCTGACCGCGCTACCGTAGCAAACATGGCACCTGAGTACGGCGCTACAATGGGCTTCTTCCCAGTAGATGCTGAAACAATCAACTACATGCGTCAAACTGGTCGTGAAGAAGACCTCATCTCTTTGGTTGAAACTTACACCAAAGCACAAGGCCTCTTCCGTACTGACGAGACTGTTGACCCAGTATTCTCCGAAACATTGGAACTGGATCTGTCCACTGTCGTACCTAGCTTGGCTGGTCCAAAACGTCCTCAAGACCGCGTAGAACTGACTGCTATGAAGGAATCCTTCAATAACAGCCTCGTGACGCCGATCGACAAAGGCGGATTTGGTCTCTCCGAAGAGAAAATCGCAGCTAGCGCACCAGTTGCTTATGCAAACGGTGAAAAAGCTACGCTGAAAACTGGTTCGGTTGTAATCGCAGCGATCACTTCCTGTACCAATACATCAAATCCTAGCGTAATGCTGGGTGCAGGTATCCTGGCGAAAAAAGCTGTGGAAAAAGGCCTGAAAAAGCCTGCTTTCGTAAAAAGCTCCCTGGCTCCAGGTTCCCGCGTAGTTACACAATACCTGACTGACGCTGGTCTGATCGACTCCTTGGATGCTATCGGATTCAACGTAGTAGGTTATGGTTGCACCACTTGCATCGGTAACTCCGGTCCATTGCCAGAGGAAACCAGCAAAGCTATCGCAGATGAAGATCTGACAGTTGCAGCGGTACTCTCCGGTAACCGTAACTTCGAAGGCCGTATCCATGCACAGGTAAAAGCGAACTACCTCGCTTCTCCTCCATTGGTTATCGCCTATGCACTGGCAGGTACTGTAGATATCGACCTGACTACAGAGCCAATCGGTACTGGCAATGACGGTCAACCTGTATTCTTGAAAGACATCTGGCCATCTCCACAAGAGATCGCAGCTGCAATGGACAAAGCTATGAATCCTGCTCTGTTCCGCGCTGAGTACGGCCAAGTGTTCACGCAAAACGAAGCTTGGAACAAAATCGACGTTCCAACTGGCGACCTGTATGAGTGGGATGAAAAATCCACGTACATCCAAGAGCCGCCATTCTTCCAAAATCTGGCTGGAGAAATCGCTAAAATCGCAGACATCAAAGCAGCGAACACCATCGCACTCTTCGGTGATTCTGTGACGACTGACCATATCTCCCCAGCTGGTAACATCTCGCCAACTAGCCCAGCAGGTCTGTATCTGCAAGCAAACGGCGTAGAGCGCAAAGACTTCAACTCCTACGGTGCTCGTCGTGGTAGCCACGATGTAATGATGCGCGGTACATTTGCAAACATCCGTATCCGCAACCAAGTAGCTCCTGGAACTGAGGGCGGCGTAACCAAATACTTGCCAACTGACGAAGTAATGTCCATCTACGATGCTTCCATGAAGTATCAAGCAGACGGTACTCCACTCGTTGTACTGGCTGGTAAAGAGTACGGTACTGGTTCTTCCCGTGACTGGGCAGCAAAAGGTACATTCCTCTTGGGTATCAAAGCGGTTATCGCTGAGAGCTTCGAGCGTATCCACCGTGCTAACCTGGTTGGTATGGGCGTTCTGCCTCTGCAATTCGCTGGTGACCAAAGCTGGAAGTCCCTTGGCATCGACGGTACTGAGTCCTTCAACATTGTGGGCCTCTCCGATGATGTTCAACCTGGCCAACGCGTAAAAGTAGCAGCAACGAAAAAAGACGGCAGCACTTTGGAATTCGAAGTAATTGTACGCCTCGATTCCATGGTAGACGTAGACTACTACCGCAATGGTGGTATCCTGCAAACGGTTCTGCGTCAATTGCTGGATGAAGGTAAACCAGTAACTGCGTAAGCAAACGAATAAAAAATAAGTTCGTATCAGCACCCACCCAACGAAAAGAGCAGACTCCGAGTTTATCTCGGCAGTCTGCTCTTTTTACGTTTCCAGCCAGACGCATGGCTGTCGTTTGCAGGTTACCGATTGACTGCTTTTTGTTTCCTCTTCCTGATAGGCCACGCTTAAGTGGAAGATGTGGTGAATACGCATGGAAGAGGGAAGTGTTTCCCAGAAAAAGGGAGGGATTCGTGATGAAACAGTTTTTTCGCGAAACCTGGATTGAGGTAAATCTCGATGCCATCAAGAAAAACATCCGGGCGATACGCCGACATATTCCTAAACGGACGAAAATCATGGCGGTTGTAAAAGCGAATGCCTATGGCCATGGTTCTGTTGGAGTAGCCCGCCATGCCCTCAAGTACGGGGCTACTTCCCTCGCTGTCGCCATTCTGGAAGAAGGCATCGTCTTACGAAAGGCGGGAATTGTAGCCCCTATTCTCGTGCTGGGATTCACTCCTCTTACACGTGTCAAAGAGGCGGTTGCTTGGAATATCGATCTGTCTGCTTTCCAGACCGATTGGATCAAAAAAGCCGATAAAATTGTCAAAACAACGGCTTTCTCCAATCGTCTGAACATCCATATCAACATAGATACAGGTATGGGACGATTGGGCGTACGGACAAAATCTGGGTTGCTTTCAGCCGTGAAGGCGTTAACCTCAAGCTCTTCCCTTGCATGGACCGGAATCTTCACTCATTTTTCCACTGCAGATGAACCTGATCACACATTGACCAAAGCGCAGCATAAGTTATTTGTTCACTATCTTCGTTATCTGAAGGAAAAAGGATTCGTGCTTCCGACCGTACACATGTGCAACACCGCCGCTTCTATTGCGTATCCCGAATACAGCGCCGATATGATCCGCCTCGGAATCGGAATGTACGGGCTGTATCCATCCGCTTATATCCGACAGCTCCATCGCGTCAAGCTCGTTCCGGCACTCAGCTTGAAATCGCGCTTCTCCTATGTAAAGACAATGCTGACGCCACCGTTTACCATCAGTTATGGCGCTACATACATTGCAAAGCGCAGAGAGGTCATCGGGACGATTCCAATCGGTTATGCTGACGGTTATTCTCGCGCACTCTCTAACCGGGGATTTGTTTTGTATCAAGGCAGACGGTTGCCAATCGCAGGACGAGTGACGATGGATCAGATGATGGTTAGCTTGGGAGAAGGCAGTGGAAACCAAGGCGATGAGGTCGTGATTTACGGCAAGCAAGGAAACCGCGAGATTCCTGTCGATGAGATTGCCGAAATGCTCGGGACGATCAACTATGAAGTCGTTGCCACCCTCAGTAATCGCATCCCTCGTTTATTTTTGGAAAAAGGGGTGGTTGTAGAGATTTCTCATCTGTTGCCGGAAGGTTAAATGAGGCAAGCTTGGAGAATAATTTTTCCGCGAAAACAAAAAAATAGGGAAAACCAAATTCTCCAAAAAGGAATGGGAACATGAAGTCGCGATTCACATACGCCATCCTTCTCCTGTTGGCGCTGAGTCTGACTGTGATCAGCTGCAAGCCAGACTCAGCTCCCCAAATCCGTCAGCATAGCCTCAAGGCTCAACCCTCAGCTGAGAGAACTGAATCGCAAAAGCCTGTCCTGCTCATTCTCATTGATTCGTTAATGGACGCACCACTGCAAGAAGCGATCCGGCAAGGTCGCGCTCCTGCTTTGGGTTATTTGCTTGCAAACGGGCGCTATTACCCGCAAGTTGTGAGCTCGTTTCCCACCATGTCGGTAACTATCGACAGCACCCTCCTTACAGGGACATATGCCAATGAGCATCATGTACCGGGATTATCCTGGTTCAGCAACAAGGAAAAGCGGATGGTTTATTACGGGTATGGTCCCAAAGAAGGTCTGAAGATCGATCAGCCACAAGTGCTGCTAGATATCCTTCATCAATTAAACCTGGTCCAGCTCAATCCGCATACGAAAACCGTCCATGAAGAATTGGCAGAAAAAGGCAAGGATACCGCTTCCATCAATGCGATTCTATGGCGCGGCAAAACGCCGCACTCCTTACAAATCCCCCGTCTCGTTGATTTCGGCACGCGTTTGCCTGGCGAACTGAATGTGACTGGACCAAAACTGATGTCGTATGCAGCATTTGCCCAGCTTGATCCGAATCAAAAGAGTGAAAAGCGCATGTGGCGAAAATACGGGATGAATGATGAGTTTTCCGCGCAGGAGGCTGCCTATCTCATCGCCAACAAGAAGCTCCCCCCTCTTACCATCACCTACTTGCCGGAAAATGATATGGAAGTACATAGGAAGGGACCCGCTACGATCGAAGGGATTGAAAAAGCGGATAAAGCCCTTCAAGCCGTACTCGATGCATTTGGCTCGTGGGACAAGGCAATCAAAGAAGCACGGTGGATCGTCATGGGAGACAGTGCCCAGAGCGCTGTTCTGGGTGATCGCCAGGCCGCTACCATTGACTTGCGCAGCTTATTGACCGACTATCAAATAGCCAAAATCAGTCAGCCTGTGACCCCTACTGACCAAATCGTGATTTCGACCAACGAACGGATGGCCTATATTTATGCCCTGGACTCGCGTATTCCGTTATCCGATATCGCAGGTCGTTTGCAGCGTGAACCGAAGCTGGACATCATTGCAAGGAAGGAAAACGAAAAGATTGTCGTTACAGCAGGCAAGATCAACCGAAAGTTTACTTATCAACCAAACGGTCCCTTTACCGATCCATATGGTCAAACATGGACCTTCAGCGGTGATCCGCGTCTGCTCGATATGACCATTACCAAGAACCGGATCACGTATGGGAAATATCCGGACGCCTTGGCGAGGCTCTACGGCGCGATGAATTCGCATGAAGGCAGATATGTAGTCGTTACTGTTCAGCCTGGGCATGAGCTCATTACCGAAAGCTCACCCACTCATATTGGGGGAGCAGCACACGGTTCCTTGCACGAGGTGGACTCACTTGTTCCCCTGCTAGTAACCGGGACCACTACGGGGCCCAAAACTTTGCGTATCGTTGACTTGAAAGACTGGCTGCTGCACCTGACAACCAAATGAGATAATCAGCTTTTAGAAAAAGGGCAGGTATCGACAAATCTGCCCTCTTCTCTTTTTATTCCGTCGCCACCATCATTGTTGTAAAATTAGGAAAATAAAGGAGCTGAGAAGATGTCATTAAAAGAAACCTTGCTCGCGATTCGGGCGAATAGCTTTTTGGCGCCGCCACATGCTTTTGATTTGGCGCTCGAAATGGTTACGCACATCGGTTCACCCGATCCCCAACTGCGTGATGAGCTCATCTATTCTACATTCTCTCATTGGATAGAGGAGGGTGTGCTCTCCCCTGAACAGCTGCAAGAGCTGCTAGCGATTGCACTCGACGACCAGCATTTATTTTATCGCATAGGTGAAAGTGGGACTGACTCGGTATTCACGCGCTCATTTTCCGTTTTATTGCTTCCCCTTATCCTGATCCTGCATCGGAATCATCCTTTTCTCGCAAAAGAAGCGATCCTTTACGTGAAAGACAAACTTTTCTCTTACATACGGCAAGAAACAGACCTGCGAGGCTTTGTGGAAGAAAAAGGCTGGGCGCATGCTACCGCTCATGCTGCGGACGCTCTCGATGACCTGGCCCAATGCAGTGAACTGGATCAGACTGACCTGAAGCAAATTCTCGGAGTCATCCGTGAAACAGTCGCAGGGGCGAAATCAGTGTATGCGTACGAAGAAGATGAGCGCTTAGTGACTACTGTCCTTTCCGTCTGGAATAGAGATCAACTCTCCTTGGACGAGATCGATGGATGGGTTCGGAGTTTTGCGAATCGTTTGGATAGTGGCTATTCGATCGAAGCGTATACGGGACGAATCAATGTGAAAAACTTTTTGCGGACCCTGTATTATCGTATCCATGACCAGGAAAAGTATAAGCGGATAGCAGCGACCTTACTTCCTCTAAGTGCACAGCGAGCATAGTCCCCGAAAACCAAAACGAATACATGTTCTCCTCCATTTTAGGCACCCTACTGACGAGGAGGGATGATACATGGATCAACGGAGCTTTGAACAAATTTATGAAGCGTACAAAAATGCTGGAGAACAACAGGCGATCCAGGAAAATGATGATAACAGTCCACTGACGAGTACAGGAAAAGAGCAAATTGTGGCCGTCAGAAAAAACGACGACGGAGACTTGATCGCTTTTAAAACAGACTCCGGCCGTGAGCTCGACTATATCACCGCACTCAACGATGCAAAGGCTGGTAAGCTGGCTCATGTAGACGTGTTTCACAAGTATGGGAGAGACATTCTGCGCAGTGAGCCAGACGGCATCAAGGAAAACAATTTGGATCGTCTGCCTGACTTTTGACGGCAAAAAGGTCGCCCACAGCAGAATCCGGGCGACCTTTTTGTATCGACGCGTACTGAATTAGTGGATAAACTTTCCGGTAATCGACTCTTTCATGGCTGCCACTTCTTTTGGGGTTCCGCTCGCAACCACGATCCCTCCAGAACTACCTCCTCCAGGTCCCATATCAATCACCCAGTCTGACGCAGCGATCAGTTCTGTGTTGTGCTCGACCATAATCACGGTATTTCCGGCGTCAACCAATTTGCTCAAGAGTACATGGAGCTTCTCGACGTCAATCGGATGCAGTCCTGTCGATGGCTCATCCAGTAAATACAGCGTATGCCCTGTCGAAGATGCACTCAGCTCCCTTGCCAGCTTCAACCGTTGTCCTTCACCACCGGACAAGGTCGTCACGGACTGTCCCCATTGCAAGTAGCCGAGTCCTACCTCACACAGCAGGGTCAGCAATTGCGTCATCTTCTTTTGCTCGCTAAACAAGGAGAGGCTCTCCTCGATACTAAGCATCAAGATATCGGAAATGGAATAGCCTTGGTACGTTACCTCCAAGACCTCTGAACGAAATCTTTTTCCGCGGCAATCCGGGCAGCCGACCTGCAAGTTGGATAGAAAATGCATGTCCACTTCCACTCTCCCCAGTCCCTCGCAGCGCTCACATCTTCCGCCCGGCGTATTGAATGAAAAGTGCTTGGCATCCAAACCACGCTTTTTGGCTGCTGGCAAGGCAGCGTATATTTTGCGCAACAATGTATACAAGTCGACGTACGTGGAGACATTAGAGCGCTGCATGCGTGATAGCGCCGACTGATCCACTGTAATGACACTTTGAATGGCTTCAAGTCCTGTAATCGCGCGGCACCCTACTGCTTTCCCGGTTCGCTTCTCGGCAGCCGCTGCCAGCAAATCGTAGACGAGTGTCGATTTACCCGAGCCAGAGACACCTGAGACTGCTACCAGTCTTCCCAGTGGGAACGATACGGTCACATCGCGCAAATTGTGCAACGTGGCCCCTTCAATCGTGATCCGCTCACCTGTTCCTTTGCGCTCTTTGGACGACAGCACTCGCTGTTCTTTCAAGTAGCGGCCTGTGACAGAATGCGGTTGGTTCAGCAATTCTTTCAGCGAACCTTGCCCGACGATTTCGCCACCAAAACGTCCTGCTCCAGGCCCCACATCAATCACGTGATCCGCTTCTTGAATCACTCGTTGGTCATGCTCGATGAGCAGCACCGTGTTGCCCAAATCACGCAGCTCCTTCATGACCTTCACGAGTCCATCCGTGTCCTTTGGATGTAGACCCGATGTTGGTTCATCCAGCAAATAAAGAACACCAGTCAAGCCAGAGCCGAGAATGGAAGCGAGCCGCAATCGCTGTGCTTCACCACCAGAAAGAGAGATGGCCTGTCGATCAAGAGTCAAGTAACCCAGCCCCACATGGATGACGCGCCTGATCTTGATAAGCAAATCATGGAGAACAGCCTCCAAAATCGTATCTTCTTCACGGGCAGCTCGTACATGCACACTCTCCACCCAATCCCCTAACTCCTCTAATGAGCTCTTTGATAGGCTCGGCAGCGTCCTGCCCTCTACTGTAACGAGGCGACTCTCCTCCTTTAACCTCTCACCATGGCAGTCATGACAAGGTTGGGTCAGAAAATAAGCAGCTTCACCCGATTGTCCATCTTTTTCCCTATAGCGTTGCCACATGCCTGTGATGACCCCTTTAAACCTTCCCTTTCCTACCGTTTTCGGGGGCTGAACAGAAGGGAAGTGTCGAGAAAACTCCTCGCTCTCCACGCCATATTTGAGCAGATCCCACTGCGCTTCGTTGTACTCGTTCAATGGCAGATTCATCGGCAAGTCGTAATGTTTTCCTGCCGCCGCAAGCACGCTAGCCTGATATTCATTAATCGCCTCGTACCAAAAGGTAACAGCTCCTTCCCGCATGCTCTTTGTTTCATCAAACACGGCTTCCACATCAATATCGACGACCATTCCCAATCCACTGCAAGTCGGGCAAGCACCTTGGGGCGTATTAAACGAAAAATCTGCTTTGGTCAGAGGGAGATGGACATAGGCACATACCGGGCACGTGACGGCTTCTGTTTCTTTGCCATTGGCAGCAGGAGCTATTGGTGCGTGACACTTTTGGCAGCGTCTCTCCCCCTTCTTTTCATAGACTGTCCGCAGATAGGTATACATGTCTGTGACGGTTCCAACTGTCGATCTGGGATTGCGGTTGGTCACATGTTGACTGATCGCAATGGAGGGAGACAGTCCTTCGATAGAATCCACACGAGGCTTCGCTAGTGATTCAGATGACATTCCACTGGACTCCATATACTGTCGTTGGCATTCTCGCTGCAGAATATCAAGTGCCAGCGTCGATTTACCCGATCCAGATGGTCCGGTTACCACCACGAGACGATGCTTGGGAATCTCGAGAGAAATGTTCTTCAAGTTGTTTTCTCTTGCTCCCCGAATGCGAATCAAGTCTTTCATGCAAAAAACCTCCTTCATGATTGAAATATCAGTCCCTTTTGCTGACGATGACTGACCTGCTTGATCAACTATACAACATTCATGCAAGTGCCAAGGTTATTGCAAAAATGCCCCTTTGACCACTGTTAGAAATACGAAGCAGCACGTCATGGAGCTTTAATGTTTTTCTCGAACAAAACGGCCCTCTCTTCCTTAGACCTTGCAGCAGTTGGACAGACAATCCCATGCTGCATCGCTCTAAAAAGAAGAAAGGGCCGCTTGTTTGCGACAGGATGTATAGCTTTCGAGGTATCTTCTCTTATTGTGTAGGAGTAGGAATCGCTGGCTCGTTCTCACCGCCCAAACGACGGCGTGCCGTCTCCCTTTTTCCCACTGCCGGTAAATGCTCACCTGCCTTGGCCAATCCCCAGACAGGCATATTTCCGTAAAGGCATTCGTATTTCCCCGGATCGACCAAGTACGTCTCGTGAAAAATCCCCACCGTTCCATCCGTCCCTACCGCTTGGTTGAACTTCCTCCACGCGCTCAGATGATTGTGGCTTGTTCTCGCGTAATTTTCTAGATGCTCATAGGATCGCCAGTACTGGATTTGGGTGATTTCACGGAGATTAAAATGCGAAGTGTGACCCAACAGTCCGAGCTCCGGGTGCTGATACAACTCTCGCATCATACCTCCCATGGCGTTGGCTACTGGCATCCACTTGTGAACCGCAAGCACTCGGTTGATTCGCATCCCGATGATAAATACGACGAAAGGTCCTTCCATTTGTGCTGTAAAACGCCCCGGAACTACTTTTGCCATCCGACTCCCCTACCTTATCAAAGATTTGAGGTGCAGCTCGTAACACGACATATAATCAGACACATGAAACAAATGTGCAGTCAGATAAGCTCCGTAAAACATCGAGAATAACAAAATTACAGCTTCCTCCTCCGACAGGTGAAGGGCAAGCTGACCATCTTCGGCTGCTTCTTGCACACACTTTTGCAATATTTGATGCAGATCAGTAGCTCTAATGGCTTCTCTCTGCTCTTCCTCAGGGAAGCGCAAATACAATTCAGCATCAGATAAAATCGGTACACACGGGTGCATTTTTTGCTCGGCTAAAAAGCTGATAAGGCTAAGCATGATCCCAGGCTGCTTCTCGCTATCGCGCGTAACCTTGGCAAAAATATGCCGAACGGCTACCCATCCTCTCTTGCCAGCACTTCGCAACTCAACAAAGCACTCTGCTTGCCATATGCTCATGTAATAAATCAAGAGCTCTTCCTTTTGCGGGAAAAATTTAAAGAATGTGACCTTCGACACCTCTGCTCGTTCGCAAATGTCATCCACCAGTACATTTCGGAAGCTCCCGTCGCCTATCAGCTCCAAGGCAGCGTCCAGAAGGGCGAATTTGTTTTTTGCTTTCTTTTTCTCACGTAGTGATAATGGTTCTGCCATCTGGTACTCCTTTTTCATATTTCTACTTTTGTTTATCATAGTATATAAATTAACTTTAGTAAAGTTTTTTATTCGAGTAACCAAAAACAAGCACCCTATTCAAAAAATAAAAATAGAACTTTAATCAATTGATTCCGTATAAAATAGGAAAACAGCCAAGGCTAATTGGAGGGCGAAGAGATGAAAGCGATCGTATACGAGCAATACGGGCCGCCCAATGTCCTACAGCTCCGGGATGTCGCCAAGCCGGTACCAAAGGACGACGAGGTATTAATCAAAGTCTATGCTGCAACTGCCGCAGCGGGGGATTGGCGTTTACGCAAGGCAGATCCTTTCTTGGCACGTCTGTTCAATGGTCTGTTGAAACCGAGGAAAATCAAGATTCTCGGCTTCGAATTAGCCGGGGTGGTCGAATCAACGGGCAGTGGTGTTTCTCAGTTTCAACCGGGGGATGCCGTCTATGCTGCCTGCGGAAACGGCTTCGGCGCGTATGCCGAATACAAATGCTTACCTGAGAACGGTTGCATCACGCTGAAGCCTGCGAACATGACGTTTGAGGAAGCAGCCGCGGTTCCGGTCGGTGCCTATACTGCGTTGCAATTTCTCCGGAAGGCCAATATCCAGTGTGGCAAGCGCGTGCTCGTATACGGTGCTTCTGGCAGTGTCGGGACGTATGCGGTACAGCTCGCCAAGCATTTCGGTGCGGAAGTGACCGGCGTATGCAGCACATCAAATGTGGAGCTGGTAAGATCGCTGGGGGCCGACCGAATCATCGATTACACAAAAGAGAACTTCGAGGACGAGGCTGCGGCCTACGATATCATTTTCGATACGGTCGGAAAGAGTCCGTTTCAGGCATGCGTCGAGCGACTGACACCGAACGGCTACTACCTGCGAGCAGTCCATTTTAGCCCTCTGCCAATCCTTCGCGGGTTATGGACGAACATGACGAGCGGTAAAAAGGTGATTGGTGGAACCGCGAAGGAAAACGCGGAAGACTTGAGGTATGTAAAGGAGCTGATCGAGGCCGGCAAGCTGCGTGCCATCATCGATCGCATTTATCCCCTAGAGCAAGTATCGGAGGCCCACTCCTATGTGGAGCTAGGGCATAAGAAAGGCAACGTGGTGTTAACCGTGCGACAATGATTACTTATCGATCATTCAATAAATAAAGCCAACCAAAACACATTCTCTTTGTGTTTTGATTGGCTTCTTCGTTATTTCATCATTTTTCCCATCCGATAGGCGGCTTCCATGATGTAAGGAGCGTATTGGCTCATTTTTTCAGGAGTCAGGCGGTTGGAAGGACCCGACGCCGCAATAGACGCTACCAATTGTCCGTTGCGGTTGAAGATCGGGACGGCTACGGCTGCTGTCCCCAGCTCCCGTTCCTCCACGCTAGTCGCGAAGCCTTGCTTCCTGATTTGATCCAATTGCTCAATAAAAGACTCCTTGTTCACATAGTCAGGCCAATTCGGGTCGCTGATGACTTCCTGCAAAATGAACGGCTCTGCATATGCAATAAGTACTTTGCTGGATGCCCCCACCGTGAGTGGCATACGCGCCCCGATTGGCGCCACCCTGCGAATCGGCTGCTTGCTTTGGACTGCCTGTACGCGTATCCGCTCGTTTCCATCCCGCACGTACAGACTGATCGTTTCCTCCACCAAATCCCGCAATCGCTCCATCTCCGGCAGCAGCAATATCGCTGGATCATCGTTTTGCGACAAATTGGCGGATAACTCCCAAACCCGAAACCCAAGTCGATACTTCTCTGTCTGAACATCCCGTATCAGAAACCCTTTGTTCTCCAGCGTTGCCAGCAAACGATGCACAGTACTTTTATGCAAGGAGAGTCGACTCGCTATCTCGCTCAGGCCCAGATCCGTAGCGTCCGTAAAACAGAGCAGGATATCCAAAGCCCGATCGACTGCTCGAACGTTTGCTTTTTGTTCTTCTTCCATAAGTGTTTGACACCTGCTTCCTACTTTGTTCCGATCGTTTCATCTGATGAAACGAATATGCTACTTTTCAGTATACGAAAAAATAAAGCATAGTAAAGAGCGAATCCGTGGTCCGCTCAAAGACAGGAATGAAAAAAAAGGTAGCCGACCTGTTGCGGCTCCCCTTTTATGCGTTATCGTTGTCTGTTTAAAAATCAAAATGATCTGGGTCTGGCCCAAAACGCTTGTTGTCATTCAAGGCAGAGATTTTTTCTACATCCTCTGAACTGAGAGAGAAGTCAAAAACATCTGCGTTCTGGCGAATCCGCTCTGGTGTGATCGACTTCGGAATTGTGACCACTTGGTTTTCCAAATCCCAGCGAAGCACAATTTGTGCAGGCGACTTGCCATATTTTTGTCCCAATTCTACCAAGAGAGGGTGATCGAGATTTCCTTGCATCAACGGGCTCCATGCTTCTAGTTGAATGTGGTGCTCTTTGCAATACGCATGCAATTCTTTTTGGATAAGCAATGGATGATACTCGACTTGGTTGACAACCGGAATGATCTCGCTATGTTGGCGTAAATCCTCGAGATGGTGGCTATGAAAATTACTGACGCCAATCGCACGTACATATCCATCGCGGTACAGCTTTTCCAAGGCCCTCCATGTATCTACATACTTGCCTTTTACGGGCCAGTGAATCAGGTACAAATCCAGCGTATCGGTACCCAACTTTTTCATACTTTCATCAAAAGCCTTCAGCGTTGACTCGTAGCCTTGATCCGCATTCCACACCTTAGTCGTGATGAACAATTGATCGCGATCAATCCCGGCTTGTCGGATTCCTTCGCCTACGCCGGCTTCGTTGCCGTAGATAGCTGCCGTGTCTATACTGCGATAACCCGCCTCAATCGAGGAACGGACGGCCAACGTTTCGTTTCCGTCTTTTGCCTTCCAGACACCCAGACCCAGCCAGGGCATCTTCACCCCGTTGTTCAAAACGGAATGATCTGTGATATGTGTTGCCATTGGATCTCCTCCCGTCTACCGCTGATATGTACTTACATTAAGAAAGTGTAGCTTGACACTCCCCATGCCTAAAGGCGGGGGATTCTTGGGTAGTCACTCCTAACGGAGTGAATTTTACCAAGCTATCCCTGTGTGTCCCACAGTTTAGTTGACTACGCCAACAATCGAAGTCCTTCTTGCTCAATATTGATCGCAGCGTTTTGGTCACGATCATGTTGTACGCCACAGTGCGGGCATAACCAACTGCGCAAGTTGAGACTTTTCACTGCTTTGTTGCGGTATCCACAGTTTGGAGTTGAGCAGAGCTGGCTTGAAGGAAATTGTTTTCCAACAATGGAGACCTTTCTTCCATACCATTCTGCCTTATACTCCAACATCGTACGAAACATAGACCACGAAGCATCTGCAATGGATTTGGCTAACTTGTGATTTTTGACCATATTTTCCACTTGTAAGTCCTCCAAACAGATCACTTGGCTTTCGTTGATCAGCTTGGTTGATAGCTTATGTAGGAAATCGTTACGGGTATTTGCAATTTTTTCGTGGAGTCGAGCTACTTTGGTACGCGCCTTGTTCCGGTTGTTGCTGCCTTTTTGTCTACGAGATTGAATCCGTTGCCACTTCGCCAGTTGTTTTTCATACTTGCGATAGTATTTGGGATTTGCCACCTTCTCACCAGTAGAGAGAATGGCGAAATCCTTAATCCCAAGGTCAATCCCAACTGTTTGTTCTACTTTTGGGAGTAATTGACTCTCTGTTTCACACAATACTGACACAAAGTATTTACCTGAAGGATTACATCTAATCGTAGCTGATAGGATTCGCCCTTCGACTTCTCTGGATTTAGCAAACGATACCCATCCCAGCTTAGGAAGTTTGATGCGATTCCGTTCTATTTTGATGTTCATCTTGCATGTGTAGGATTGCTTTGGGTTCTTCTTGCTCTTGAATTTGGGATAGCCTTTTTTCTCTTTGAAAAACTTTTTGTATGACGAATCCAAATCTTTTAAGGTTGATTGCAGGGCAGTGGAGTCCACTTCTTTCAACCATTCGATTTCTTTTTTTAGTTGCGTGAGCAAAGCAGAACAGTCGTTGTAATTCAGCGTTTTGTTTTCTTGTTCGTAAGCATCTTTTCGTTTCGCAAGAAAGTGATTGAATACAAATCGAGTACATCCAATTGTCTTGTTGATGAGTGTTGCTTGTTCTTTGTTTGGATACAAACGGAATTTGTAGGCTCTATGCAAGTTCAATCATTCCTTTCTTTTTGCGACTCGATGTATTTCTTAATCACATCGAGTTGCACCGTGCCAACCGTTGCAACAAAGTAGGAATTTGTCCATAGCGAGGGAAGTCTGCTTTTGAGATGTCTAAATTCCATCCGCAACACTCTGGATGTATAGCCATTCAATTGTTTTACGACTCGGTGGATTCCGAATTGCGGATCGCATTTGATGAGCAAATGAACATGATCAGGCATGATTTCCATTTCAACAACTTCCGCACGTAGTTCCACTGCCTTTTCAAGAAACAACTCTTTTAATCGAATGTCTACTGGCTCTTTCAAAACCTTTTTACGATATTTCGGACAAAAAACAACGTGATATTTACAGTCAAATACGACATTGTGGTTACTTTCCACTGATCTACTCAAACCATCACCTATGGATAATTATACCACTTGGTTAGATAGAGAAGGCATACCTAACAGAGATCGACAAAAAAGAACTATTTTTGTTTGCTCTAAGCACCCCCTACAGGGGATGCAGAGTAAAGTGCCTTATAACCCCATAGCTAAAGCAAGGGGTTTTACGGCACGAGTGATAAATTCAAAATGAAGCAAACCTTGCTACTCTTGCGAATCTGGATACGCCTCGCCCTCTGTCCCTGCTGCCAGCGGTTTGATCGCCCACCACCTGATCCTTACCCGATCTGTCTGAACAGCTCCCTTCACCTGGACGCCGATCCGAAATGTTCCTTTCTGCGGATAAACGATGACCCCTACGGCAAAATGCGCTGCATCTGTCGCATACTCCGAATCATCAAAAACACTGCTATGCCCGTACATCACTTGCTCATGTTGGGAAAGCAACTCATCGATCACATCTGCATGAAAATCCTCAATTCCTGCACTGACATACACGTTGCCTTTCCCGAGGGAGTGCTTGAGCTCCTCAGAAAAATAACGATTGCCGATCTTAACTCCAAACGGCCAGTTGGACGAATAGGGCTCAATCGGTATTTCCACCACACCAGTTGCTACTTGTTCATTTCCCTTTCCTGCTCGGGGCAGTCCAAGCTCAAACTGGTAGACAGACGCCAGATTATCGTAGCTCACATCGAACTGCGGCTTATCGCCTGCCGCGATTTCTTTCACACGCGTGGTCACCCGAAAGGAATCCGCATGGGAGCCTTGCTCGACTGGCTTTCCCTTCTGTGCACGCAACGCAAGCTTTTGCAAAAGCGCTGGTGTATACACGTACTCACCAAATGGAACAGGAACAACCTTCTCAATCACATAAGTCGCATTCATTTGCAGCAAGCAGACTTTTGCCAAATAAAGAAAAGGCTGTTCGTTCGCTTGTGTCACCTGATCCAGCTTGCGACTGTAGTAATCAGACACGAGCCGCTCTACCAGATCGTCTAGCGTGATTTCGATTTTTCCTACAGAAACGAGATCGGTATGCACCAAGCGATCACCGAGTCGAACCTCTGCCTTGCCACCGAGCACTTCCAGCTCTACCGTACCGCGATCCCAGCCAGCCTTAATCGGAATGGAGATGACGTAATCCGTCTCTTTCGCGTCAACAGGCTCTAAGAAGGATACACTACCGTCACTGCTTTCCATGACTGTCAGCCCTGGTGCATCCAACTTGTATTGGAATTGCACCCGTGACGTTTGTACCGTCTTCTCAATGTGCAACTGTATTGAAAATACTTCACCCGGATTGACGTATCGTGGAGTCGCCTGCCAGATGCGCACCTGTGTATCTGCATATAGCAGCACTCTTTGCTCTACCAATTGCACCCCTTCGATGGAAGCAGGATGTGGTGCCTCCTCTTTGATAAAAAGCCGATATCCTTCTGCCACCCGGTTGTATTCAGCCATTTCCTGCTCGACGGTTTCAGAGACGGAGAAGACCTGCTCCTTGCCTTTTTCATCATAGGCCAAGCAGACGTATACATTTTTCGCGTAATCGTTGTTGCTAAAGCCTTCCACCATCGACAGCTTCAGCTTCACAGGCTCAGGAAGTACGATTTCCCTCCCGAGATAATCGAGAGCAACTCCGGCCTCGACCGAAATCTGCTTTTCGTCCACAGCGATCACCTGCAAACCGCATACCACTCCACCCCCGTGAAGCAACCGATTGGTGAGTCGACGTTTGTCATTGAAATAGCGCTGTTCTGATTCGAAATCTCTGACGGTTAACAGCTTCCCTTTGAAATACACATTCCGTTCATGTGGAAAATAACGCAGATTCTTCATCTCGAACACCTCACTTTGCTTAAAAATCTCGGCTTCTTACTCCAGCTCTGCATCCAGGCCAATCCTCGTGTCATAATCGATTCGTCTGCTGCGGTCCTTCCCGCTTAGCACCGTGTTGTATGGCATCGATAAATTTTGATCGAGCGTAAGGAATGACGGCTCCGTCAAATAAGAATTAATCCCCACGTAGCTATGGAGGTCGGCGTAGATGCCCGGGCGCAGAACGATCAGCTTCGCCTCTGTAAAAGCAGGCTTTTGATCTTCCAAAATCTTTTGCAGAACCGACTGCTCCCGCTCTGTTTTCGCGCATTCCTGCGAAACGATCAGGCAAAATTGATACGGATGATCCATGTACAAGGAAGAGATTAGCTCGTGCAGCTCAGGGATCGCCTTCATGTCCCTGATTTGAAAATACTCAACGATCATCGGGCGCTCCCCGGTATACAGCTCGACCATCTTTTCCAAGCCCGCACGAGTGCCCCGCTCTGCGTACAGCTCTGGCGCGCGACGAATCAGCTCTCGGCGCTGTGCCTCTGTCCAATGCTCTTCCCTGCCCATCCCCATCCAGGAAGCGAGCCAAGGGACAAATTCGCCAGGTGTCGTATCAGGATCGAACAACCGCGAGATGGTATCAATCTGTTCCTCCAGCTCCAAGTAAAACGTCCCGAAAAGGGAGAGGAAGCGCTCCAAAAAATCAGCACTGGCAGGTTCACTTTGATAAGTCGCTGGCAGATACCGCAAAAATGTGTCGCGCGGCGAGTAAATCCGCATCTGCTTGAGCAACGGGGAGTGACGGTCAGTACCGAGCCATTCGATTTTGAGCCATAAATAGCGGCCTTTTGCTGAATGAAGCAACGCATCTGAAGCGTTGATTACCGGCTCCGACCATAAATTGGACGTCCTTTGTAGCTTGGTTTTCCAGTCCATGTCGGGTGCCATCAAAAAATCATCCAGATTGTGTACGGCTCCATGAAGCACATGCTCTTTTCGATCAGAAGAAAATGTCGAGATGAGTAATTGCGTTTCTTTTGGTATGTCTGCATCCAGCGTGAATTTATGCCACACCGTTTCAAATTCCGCGCTATCCAATGCACGAGAGAAGTAGATGCCCATCGGTATTCCGGTATCATCCAGGTTGGACGTCCGCGAGACGAGCCTCAACATGGTCAGAACATTTTTCTGTGCGTCCCAAACATACAAACGTTGCTGCTTGTCAAAAACGAGTTTGTCTGCACGTCCGTGGTAGTTGGTCAATGGCGCAAGTGCTTCTCCCGTTGGTTGAAAACGCAAAATGAATCGGGTATGATCATGAGCCGAATCAATGGAACGACTATCACCCACGTAGAGAATGGGACCTGGACCCACTGCAAATCCCGCGGGCTTGGTTCCGGATGGGATCGCCAGGGTGCACACATCGGCGCCTTCCGAAGAGAACCGAAACACTTGATTCGTCTGTGCCAAAAATAGATAGGCCTTGCCCGATTCGGCAACAGACAGGCGAAACAACCTTCTTCGCCTGATCTCACGGAGTGTAGCTGTCTCTGTTACTTTCAATTCCGCATGCGCATATGTAGCGTCTATCTTGCCTGCCCGATTCAGCCGAAGGACGACGACTTGTGTTCCCGCCGTGATTTCCTTCCGTTCGTTGGCTTGATCTACAACCACGGGTGTCGTGATGTAAAGATGTCCTTCTTCATCCAGCCCTGCATCCAAAGGAAAAAGCCGCTGTCCTTCCCCATCTTCCCAGCTCCAAACACACTGGCCGTTGGCTATGGAATACGCTCCGACTTTTCGCCTCGCTTCGGGGTCGATGATGTACACGTATTCATCATCAGCGGCGAGAAACGAGTCTTTGGAAAACAACCCGCGTCCAGCGCGAAACACAGTCTCCTTGAAGTTGTTGCTGTCATCGTAATGCGTGATATGCCCGCTTTCATCCAGCCAAAGTAACGAGCCAACTCGTGCAATCGCAAAATCCAAGAGTCGAGAGTGATGTGTCGTCCCAGCCAGATGCACATGATCGATCACATATTCGGGCGATTTATTCAGCGCGATCCCCTCGTTGGAGACGTGAAGGTTATACCAGGCCCCCCGCTGCCAATCGGACGGATTGTTCAGGGAAAAGAAACGATTCATTGAATCCACGACCACTCCTCCGTTTGCTCCCGTCTATCTTTCTCTATCCACAACAAGCTCCAGAACATGCTCTCCTGAGTACACCAGCGCATGGAGCGGAATCTGAATATCTCCCCCTTCATCCCTGATGATGCCTGTGCCCTCCGCGGAAACCCACAAATCCGTCACGTACAGCACACCCTCGATCTGGTTTAACACCTCGTAGAGATCGCTTTTATAAACAGGCCGACCAAATTCCCATCCTTTTCCTTGATGAGTCGAAGAATCTTGGACATTCAATGGCGTCAAATACTGCTTCAGTGCCTGTAGCACGATCTGCTTTTTGTCTGCAAACGCAGGCTCCACCACGATTGTCGCGAAAACGGTCACTTTGATATAGGCTGGAGCGGCCACATGGACTTCTGTCGTCAGCAGCCTTCGCTGTTCCAATTGGTGGCAAACGGTCCGCAGGAAGCCTTCACTTGGCAGTGGTGTCGGCTGGTCGCTGAACGGGACGATGACAACAGTCATTTGAGCGGCTGCGTTTTGCTCGGAAGCCCCCATTTCCCCTACTTTATACAGAGGGATTGCCTTCGCGCGGGCCACTCGCAATCCGGGTGTCGAGAGCGCGATGGCCTCATAATCTTCTGCTGTAACGGCCCGTTGCGGTTTTTTCCATTCCATTCTCATCCTGCGTTTGGCTTGATCGATCGTTTCGCGCTCACTTCCCCCACTGGCTGGACGGGGATTTGTCACCTGCGCGGTGGTTCGCTGCCGAGCGAGCGGTAGGTATCGGGTAATTTGGCCTCCCTGCACATTCCCCTTCGCACCTTGGCCTGTCTGACAAGAGATGATCCGAATGCCCGCCATGCCTTCCAGCCTTTCAGGAATAGCTCCGTGCTCATTGTTGCCAAACGCAATTTCCGCCCCGTCCGAATCATTCAGGATAAAATGGCGGTCCTGTGGTCCCGATCGATCAAAATTGGTGACCAGCGACCAATCTTCCCAGACGGGAAACGGACTGCCTTCGACCTGACGCGCCACCTGAATGACAAACGTTTCTGGCAAGATCGATTGGACATTCAGCCGAAACACTTGATGTGGCAATCCAGTGCTTTCTCCAATGAACTGCTGCCCTGCAAAGTCACTCCGATACGCGATAACGCGAATATTTTTGCTGCCCTCAGGCATTGCACTTCCAAAACGAATCATCGTTGTGCCCTGTTCTGGGTCGCGGGAAACGTGAAAAGAAAATACACCTGTATCGGTTGTGTCTGGTTCATCTTGATCCCATCCACTTTGCCAATGACGCCCCTTTTTGCATTGAACCTCCACAGTGCCTTCATACGATAGCGAGCTTGCAAGGACGATCGTCTGATCCACTTGATCGGTCCCGTCAAACTCCCATACCTGACTGAGGGTTTCGCGTTGGATAACGCTCACGGTATTCAGCTCGATTTTTTCCATGCGAGGAGCCAATTCGAATCGACCGGTACACAATGTCGCACAGAGCCAAAATCGAGGCCGATCATTGGCGGGGTAAAGCATGAGCGGCTTCATTGCCCCTTCAAGCTCGATCAGGACTCGTCCTGAGAAGGAGAGATTCATCGTTTCATCCGAGACTCGTGGCAACGGACTCCATCCCATTTCTTGCGTGCGTTCGTTCTGTCCATAGTACTCCCACTCGAGAGTGGCCGATGGAACGAAAAGCGATGTGGGTGTAAGCGGGACAATTGGAACAGGATAGTCCTCAACCAGGCGCAATCCGATGGAGACTGCCTTCCCCACTGGCAGCGGTCGATCAAAGCCTAAGTAAATCTTGTTCCCTATCTTTGGTTCCTGGCCAAATGCGAAGTAGGAAACACCGTTATGCGCATTGGATGAACTCACATCCGCCGTTCCGCTTTCTGTATGAACCAGAACACGCTCCAGGCTGGCCGGTACCAGAACAAGCGAATGTTCCGTTTCGAAAGGAAGATTCCCCGCGAACAATCTCATCTTCTCCGGAAGGATCGCTTCTTCTGACACGTCGAAAAACGTTACATCCGTCGTCGCACATGACTGGTTCTTTGGGTGTACACCCATGAGCTGTAAAAATTTACTTTCGTTCTTTTCCGTTATCCGGTTGAGATAATATTGCTGCATTTCCGTTAACCACGCGAACATCTCCAAAAGCGTAATGCCCGGATCGTGATGACGGTGATCACCCCACTCTGGCTGCAGCTTAGGGATCGCGTTTTTTGCTTGTTCTACGATCTCTTCAAAGTGGCGATCATCCAGATTCTTGGATGGAAGCATAGCGCACACTTCCTTTTTCAATGTTTGGATGGGAAGAAAGCCTAGCTTTCGTGAACGCGGACGCTGATTCGATGCGCACCCTCTGTGACGATCCCATGTACGATCGTTTCGTATTCACTAGCGAGTAGTTCCTTTCGTTGCCCATTTTCCGTTCGAAATACAGTCAAGGTCAGATGATCCACAAAGCGGACGCCCTTTACGGATTTCAACAAGGCAAACAAGAGCGACGGGTGCACACGTTGTCCTATTTCCCAACCCCCACCGTGCAGATTTCCCGATATCGGGTCAAGGAATCGCGCGAGCTTGCCGAGTGTCTCCAGCTCCACCTCTACGATTTCCTCCAAAGCCCCCACTGCCAGCTCTGCCGTCACCGCAATTTCCAAGTAGACAGGCTCCCTAACATGAATCCGCTCGGGGGAGGCTACCGTCGCTGCCGCATGTGTAAGCAAGTAGTTCGTGACAGAACGCCGAAGCTCCAAAAATTGTGTGCCGAAGCATCCCGCTGCGGGCAATACGATCACAGTGACATGCCCTGCTTCTCTTTGCAGGCGGCTGTTGCGATTCGGCAAACATTTCACTTTAGGTATCTCCGGATGCGCTTCACGGACGAGCCATTCGAAATCTTCAGCTGTCACCGCTCGATAGCGATGTTTAATGGTTTGAGGACCGCGCTGCAAGGCTTCCGTGAGCATTTCCTGATCACTTCCCCCAACAGCAGGCACCGGATTGCTGACGGCTTGGACAAATGGGATCGATTGTTCCAGTTGATTCAACTGCCCAACAGGAAGATTCCCTGCTGTTCCCCCTCCGACCTTATACGTCACCCTCACGGAACCGAGTCCGGTTTGAGGAAGCTCCCTACCGTGTCGGCCATCGCCAAACAAAATTTTTCCAGTAGCGCTCTCCAAGCAGTAATGGCGATCATCCGGGCCAGAATCGTGCAGATGCTCTACTCGCTTCCACAGAACCCAACATTTTTGCTCGTTCCCTTCAGAATCATTGAGCAGTTCCACCCGATTTTCTGGATGTTCCAGCCAGCTCTTTCGTTCACTCGGCAAAAAGGAGCCTGTTTCATCTACCCATACTTCTTCGCCCATGACGGGATGGCGGAGGAGTCTGTACTCGGCTTGTGGCCCCTCTGCTATCCGCTCTGCCATTTCATTGCGAATCGTCTCCTGTTGAATGGCTCGTATCGTATTCGGATAAAAGCCGCTTAGCACGGAATGTCGTGCATCCAAAGCGCCTCCTCCAAGCCGATTGTCTACGTTGACAGCGCGAATCCAATAACGCTCCCGCTCAAACATTTTGCTTTTTTCCATATCAAAAGGACCAGCGAAACGGACGGTACCACTTTCCGTAAAACCAGCGGTCTGATCAATCGTCTGCAGCTTGGCCCAAGACGTTGTTCCTGTTTCTTTGCGCTTGTATTCCCACTGCACAACCGGAGCAGCCCCTGGTGATTCTTCCATCGGTAAAAAAGAAAAGTAGAAAGAGAGCGGTCCTTGTAAAGGCGGCTGCTCAAATCCAAAGTAGACAACAGGATGCAGGCATTCGGATGGCAAAAACGGCTGGAAGCTAGCCTGATGATTGCCTGTGCGGACAGGCTGCTGCCAATCCAAGTCGTTCTGTGTGAGAATCGCTTCCGGCTCATGCAACGGCTCTCGGTATGAGTAGGTCAGGCGCATGTCTTCCAGCCACGGGGCCATGTAAACAGGGTTCGGGCCATATAAGCCGTCCACCTGAAGAATTCTCACACGGATCCAATACCCGGGCTGGGATTGCACGGTCGTCGGCTGCAAATCATCTGGACACGTAAAGGCAACCACAATCTCCTCATCCGACTCGGTGCCAGCAAACAGCTTCTCCCGATCCTCTCCTGACAGGAGCACCATCCATCCGCTACCATTCCAGTATTCCCATACCACCTTGCTGACCGTGACGGGTGTCGTCGCAGGAGGGTCAAAGGAAGACTCCCTCATGATCCATTTCCATTTCGGTTCTGGTTGTGACAGATGTGTAGCGGGATAAGCCACCGTCTTCATCCGAAAACGAAGGGCAACTGTACTACCAGGCTTCGTCAGCGCCTCTTCACAGGACAAAAAAAACATGCCATACGGTGCGAGCTGCTCGCCAAACGCAAGGCAGCCACTCCCAGAAACCTGTACATCATTGGAGAAAAGCATGTCGGGTGCAAGGCCCTCGGGATCATCTGTTGGCAAGTAATCCGTCTTCAACTGTATTTGGGTCAGAGAGGTACTCCCGCCATTTTTCATCCATTCATGAATCATACCTGGCTTCACTCTACAACGAAGCCAACGATTTTCGATTCCTTGCACTTCACTAGACTCCCATTTTTTCCGCTGCTTTTTTTCCAAGCGCAGCCGATTTTGATCAGCCTCGATCTTGTCGAACAAAACCCATCCGCCCTCTGACAGATACGTCCACTCGACCAGCTCTGGATTCGCCAGCTTCTCTGTCAGCAAGGATTCCAAATAGCGTTCCTGATTGGAAACCATCGTGAGCTGGATCGAAGCATGATCTCCTAAACAAAACAAGTCCTCATGCCCCAAATACCAGCAATGCTCCTGATGATTAGGCAAAGTCTTGCAGTCCAAGAGAGAGAGCGGTGCACTTGTCCCAAGCCAACTCGTTACATCTGTTAAAAAGTCTCGACTGCCATTGGAAAACAACAGATCTGTTGGGAGAGAGGGGGTAGCCAGCATAGGCTGATCTGTTTCGAAAACCACTTCATCGCCAAGGGCAGTCTTACCCGAAACTTTTGTCCACACTGGAATCCACACTGGCTTTTGCACACCTGTACTTAATTCAAATGTCAAAAAGGTTTCTGCCGGTCTTGCCTGAGCCATTCCGACACCGAGCATATTGAGAAAAGCGATAAAATTTCGCTCAGGCACTTGATTCAAACGCTCACGATTATTCATCAGCATGTCTGCGAAAAGGAGAAATAAAGCCGTACCCGCATCAGGATCTTCTGGAGTGAATCGCCACTCCGGGGTGTAGAACGGCACCATTTCGCGCATTTTTCGGATGACTGCCTGCATGTCCCGCGGATCGACCAAAGGTGGTTTCACGTTACCCACCTCCCTTCCTTTTTTCTTCACACGACTGTGACTCTTGCGCTATCCACGTGGACTGAGACGATGGACAGGATGCAACAGCTGATAGCCTTTGTTTGTCGCACGTACGGTATAGCTGATCGTAACGTTCACCGTTTCGGAATGAGTCTTGTCGACCTTGGCCTCCACTTGCACATCTCGTACACGCGGTTCCCAGATCATGATCGCTTCTGCGATGTCCGACTGGAGCAAAGCCAGGCTCGTTCCGTCCGTGCCATCAAACATGAAGCCTTGCAATCCGCTCCCGAATTTCGGTCGCATCACACGCTCTCCCTTTGCTGTGGAAAGAATGATGCGAATCGCTTCTGCGATGTCATCCTCGTAGTCGGACAAACGAATTCGGCCTGTAGCCTGATCCACCTGAATAGGGAACTTCCATCCTTTTTCACCGAATGGCTGCTGCATGGAATCCCCCCATGAATTAATTCAATTTGATCACCGAACCGTTGACGGCAACAATTCCGTCAGATTTGATGTTCAGGGACGCTCCTGCTTTAATCGACATGGCTCCCTGCGCCTCCAGATTTAGCTGGGTGGACTTGATTGTCAGCGATGTGTCTGACTGAATGGTCACTTGCCCTTTTGCATTCAACGTAATCGTACTTGAGCCGCTCTTCACCGTAACTTCGTTGGCGCTACCACCTTTGATGGCGATTTGGTGGTTTCCACTGCTCTCCTTGAGTACAATACTCTCATCCTTGTCCGACAGCTCCACCTGTTGTCCTTTTTTCGTGGTAATCGTGATCTTCCCGTCATTCGGATCATCACCAAAAATCACTTCGTGGCCTGCACGGGTCGTGATTTTTCGGATGTTGTTTTTCTCCGCCATTTCCGGGCCTTTGTTTTCCTGATTCCAGAGCATCCCGATTACAAATGGCTCGCGTACATCTCCCCAGTGAAACGCGACCAGCACCTCGTCGCCTACCTCCGGAATAAACAGGCTGCCGCGATCTTTTCCCGCAAAAAGCGTGGCAATTCGCACCCAGTCCGTCTCCCGCTCATTATCAACCAGAGGCAGCTTCAGCTTCACACGCGAGAGCTTTTCCGGGTCTTCGTTGTTGGTTACAATGCCGACAATGACACCGTGGATTCTTGCCCGTTCTTCTTCTGTTATTTCATCCTGGTAGAACCAATGATCAAAGCTCATATCGTATTTCCCTTCACATGAAACGTCGTGACATAGCCAGATGCCACATCGATGGTGTGTGTGACAGATGTGATGTAATAAGGCTGACTCAGCTTTTTCCCCATGCCCTCTAGCATGATATAGCGGCCAGCACGAATTTCTGGCAGACCGACCGCCTCACAGTTGCCGTCAAGAAGGTTCATGGCGAGTTGATTCAAGCGTGCTTTCGCAACCGCTTTTATCTCCTCAGGTGAGTCCAGCTTTTTCGTAGACTCGTATTTATCAAAATAATCACCGATTGCTTTCAGCAGATCAGCGCTTGTCTTCGAATTGGTCCCGAGCTTCCCGATATCTGTGCTCGTTGCTTTTGCTTCCTGGAGCACCGTTGATTTGTCCTTGTCTACCCATCGCACCGTATAGGAGGATGCTTGGGAAGCAATGTTGACATCAACGGAAAAGCTGCGCAAGGAAACTCCCCAGATCAAGGTAAGGACCGGCGTCATGTTGCTCAGTGGCTTACGGAAATACAAGTTCTTCCCGACGATAAAAAAATCGTAGTTGCAAATTTTTGCGAGACGATTTAAAAATTGAAAGTCAGTCTCGGAGACCGTCTTTGTAATGGGCTCGATTGTATGAACCGTATCATCCACATGCGTCGACAAGCCGTATTTTTGTCCCAGCTCTTTCACGACATCGCTGTATTTCTTTTTATTCCAAGAGGTAGACTTGTTATCGACCATAAGCAGGAACGATTTGTCCATCCCTTTTACCGTAATGGTAGGCGTCTCCTCGCATGCAAACGAAACGGCTGTAATATGCCCGTAAAAGAGACTGGACAGCTCGGTTCCGTAGCCCATCTGGATCTCGATTTCGTTGCCAGGAACCAAATAGTCATCTACCCAGCGAAATTCCCACGCTGCCGTATCAAAAGCATTAGTTACCGAAAACGAGAACGTATCTGCTTTGCCTTCCAAGCTGGAGTTGATCGTCGCTTTGGTAATGGCGATACCTACCTGGCTAATCAGCTTTTTCCCTCCAACGAGTATTTCCAAGGCTGGGGAATGAAAGTTGTTGTACGTTTGGCGCAGGTCATCGAAGGAATGGCGGTCTGTCGTCAATTTTAATTCGCTCATTCCTTCGTCACCTCACAAGTGGCACATGTAGGGTAGTAGCCGGTTTTAGAAGTCTGGGATTATCGATCTGATTGGCGTTCGCAATGTTTCGCCATTTCGACGCATCACTGTACGAGCGATACGCCATCAAGTAAAGCTGGTCTCCTTGGTTGACCGTTTGTTGTGCAACCTTTTCTCTTGCAGCCCCGATATCGTCCGCGGACTTTTTCACGCTCGTGCCTTTAAATGTAACGCCTAACGTGGCTCGTACCGGTGTCCCTTGGTCGAGAAACATCGTAAACCGCTGCGAAACCTTCTCGACAACACCTGTGAATTGAAAGCTGTCCCAGACGAATTTGCATAGGGGCGGCGTACTGATTTTCTTTTCTACGGCCATCAGTCCCAGCACCTGATTCGTGAATGCACGCACATCCACTCCAGCCTCGTATGTATCAAAAAACAAGTCGACCGATAATGTCTCGATATCACCACTCGTGAACATCCCGACTGGTACCGATTGCCCCAATATCTTTTGCCAAGAGTAGTTATTGGAGGCATCTACCTTGTATTCCGAAGGGTTAAAGAGAACGGAAATACTCTCCTTGAAGTCACCTTGCCCGTTGCGATCCACTAAAATTTTGGCCTTTTTCTCCTGACCCATCATTGGCTTTTGCCTCTCTTACCGAAGAAATAGTCATCTGTGAATGCGGCGGTTCCTGCTTATAGACCTCGTCGCTGCCGCTCTTGAGTGAGGCGCTTGTCCAGCTCCTTCATCATTTTATCCATCAATCGATCCACCTCTTGTGGGGATAACGACGTCTGATTGCCAGCCCTCTCTTGCACGTGTAGATCGACTTGTCGTTGGAGTGGAAGTGTTGTCGTCTGCTGCACTGCGGTTTCTTGAGGCTGCATGCTTTTTCGCAAGTACTCCATGGACGGCGGCGACTGAACGGTAGCAGCAGGGGTTGCGTGGCTGTCTTCCGTACGTAACGCTCGTCGATGAATATGGGTTGCGTTTTCGGACAAGGAGCGCTGCTCGGGTTCTCCGGGCGCTCTTTGAGCTTGTTGCAGTCGTTGCAGGAGTGGAGGCAGCATTGTCATTTCAACCATTGGCTTTGGAACAAGTATTAGAGATGTGTTTTTTTCCACCTGTTCCACTTTTTCCGTGGCCATTGTTGTTGACCCCAGGTTGAGTAGCCTTGGTTTTTGTAGAGGGGTGCGACGAGCGTCTCGAATCTCGACCTCTTGTGCCCCATCACTAGTTAGCCGTTTGATCGTCTGCGTCTTCTGGTTGACCGTCAGAATCTGCTCATGGTTGCTTTGTTGAAAACGGCTACGGCGACTAAACTGCCCGGAATGCAATCTGTCCAAGACTAAATCAATGGATTTTTCTCTCGCAAATGGAACGGAGCTGATTGGATGGTGGCGAGAAAATGGCTCCAAGCTGTTGACTCGATCTTTTCGTTGTAGTGGCCCTATTGCACGTCTGCTTCTGTTCTCGTGAATGTGATTGTCAGGCACCCCCACGCTTTGACCATGCACAAGGCTAGCGAGTAGTCCCCATTGTTTCTGAACAACCATTTGTGCATCGTGACGATTCAGAACAGTCGAGAGTGAGTGATGGTTTTGGACATATGCTTCCGTACGGAAATCAGTTTGGATAGCTTTTCTGATTTGCTCCATGACTTGAAGATAGGGGCGAGCACGCAGGGCAATGGAGTTTGTCCACAAGCTCGCGGTCTGCTGCAAGAATCGGGAGCGGCGGCTTTCACGGGATTGACGGCTTTCTCGTAATGGATTGCTTTCGCCCTTGCGAGACCTTGACTGATCATTCGATTGCTTTTCACTGCTCGGGGGAGCTTTCCTACTTGTGCTTGTTGAGCCTACCTTTGCAAACTCACTTGTTGATGCTAGCTTTGCAAACTCACTTGTTGATGCTAGCTTTGCAAACTCGCTCATCGCTGCCAGCTTCGCGCTTTTTTGCAAGAGGATCGTGAGTCCTAATTCCGCACTCCATCCAGCAGTTATCGGTCGCAATGAGTACCTATCAGAGACATCCTCTCTGATAGAAACCGGCTTCGAAAACGTACTGTACAATTTCTGATGATCTGTTCCCCCAAGTCGAATCCACTCTGTGGCACGAGGCATTGCAGAATCAAAGCGGTTCACCCTGAGGAAAAGTGCTTCCCTATCATGACCATGAGCGTGCACGAATGCTCGATTTGTACTCCGTTCATTTTTTAGGAAAATGGAGTGTCGTATTGGTCTATGCTCATGCTCGTGTGCCATGGAGAAAGTCGCTTTTGTTCCCCATAGGCTGAACTTTTCTTGATTCTTGGAGAAAGAGAAAGCGACATCTGTCTGCTTGTCCCTCCCACCCTGAAACGACAATAGCTGACGTACCATCTCGTATGACAGCTGAAAAACGTGCTTATTTTGCAGAAAATGAATCGTTGGCTGGAAAAATGGTTGGGAGATGCCTTCGATATGATTCGTAGCTTCATGATTACTGACGGATGTACTCCCTTTGGTCAGAACATTCAGCAGGTGCATCGACCATCTACTAGGCGTATTTTCCGCAGGATACGGAGATTGATTCTTCGGCTCATACAGAAGGTTCCTTGGCGCATGAGTTCTAGTAGCAAAGAGCTCCCTCGTACTGAGCTGTTCTGCCGCCATCTGTTGAACATGCACCCACGCCATCACAGGCTTCCTGTTCGTCTTCTGGTGGATAGAACTGAACATTTGATTCTGTAACGTCTGCCAGCGTTGGCGATTCATATGGAAGATAGGCGCAAAGCGATTCCACACAAACCGTGCGGTGCTAGCTGCTCTACCAACTGGCTCGATCCCGTTAAGAGTTTCAAGATATTCCTTGATCCAAGGCTGGTTCAACCATCCTCGTTTTTCAAACAAAACAGGAGCATTGGCGGACTGCAAGCTCTGTCTCCAATAAGCAGCGATCGACTTCCTGACAACTGACTGCGAGAGAAGCGGAACTGTTCGGGAGCTCTCTGTGACACGTGTGATAGGCAATGGGAACGCTAGCCCCTGCATGGGGTGTAAAACGTGTAACGACAAACCCGTCCACCACTCATGCTGTAGCATGTCAGGCTGCTGATACGAAGCACGGGAGACAACCGGGATCATGCTCGTTTTGCCAAAATGAGTTTGCCCATGGCTTGATCTCGAGCGAATGGACTGTTCCCTGACAATCTCATTCAACCTGGCTTCCTGTAATGTCAGTTGTTGAAGTAACGCGTATGTCCGCTGATTCCTTGTTGAGATGGATTCGAAAGGAAGCAGTTGCAACGGGTGAAATGTAATGGTACTCGGCTGCTCCTGCTCTACCCGAGACGCCAACAAGGTTGCTTGTTGCTCTCGACTTATAACAATCTGGCGCAACCAATGCGACAAGGCACTCGGCTGTTGAGCCAAAAGAAACAGATGAAGCATGCTAGGCAATACGGACGAGAACATCTTCGAAAGCTCATTGTTTTGAAGTATCTTCCGTTCCAATGAGCTAGAAGAAACTCCAGACAGCGTTTCTAGCATCCACTCGCTTTTAGCTTGTGGATGTTGACGGCTTCTCGCGAAAACAATCGGCTGTAAAACACGTAAACGGGGATGCGTGGTCATCGTCCTTGGCAGCCATGTTACTCGACTTTGCTGCCAGTACAGACTCAGGTTTTCCCACAAGCGCCCCAACAGTTCAGTCTGCTGGGAAGCTACAGACCAACGTGTACTTTCACTTTCATGAACGATTAGCCTTGCGATATCTCTACTGTCATTTCCAGCTCTCTCTGTCCTCCCCGAGCGATCCCAAAAAGAGCTCGCAGCCCGGCCTTCTGCTCTTTTTAGCAAAACAGGAAAAGACCAAATCCCACCCGTCGGCTCCATCCCTCTGCGGATCAACTGCAAAAAGTAGCGCACTCCAGACTGTTCGAATCGACCTGCTTCAGAACGCGTAGCTCTGACACGTGAAATCGAAATCGCATCTACTCTTGTCGCTGATTCGAGCCGTATCCGCTCACGTTCATTTTGCATGCTCCTGCGTCCACCAGGATCACCCATTCGTGCCGTGGGTACCAATAATTCCGGCAAAATATAGGGAGTCTCAGGCGTCCGGAATCTTTCACGTACGGTTTCCTTGCTGTCTGAAATCATTGCTTTCAAAAGAGGCGAAGCAAAATCGACCGTGTTTATCTGCTTTATGAACCGTCCCAGCGGCAGCGATTTTTCAAGTGAGCTTGCTCGCTGAACCGAAGACTGAACATAACTGGACGAGCGATATCTATCTCTTCCATTTGAGACAACGGTGATCCGAGGCAGGTAAGCCTTCTCGATTAATTTGGATGACTCCCACTTCCGAAAAAGCTCATGTATCAAAGTAGCTGGTTGTACTTTTCGTCCTGATCCCGATGCTTGCGCTATCACCACACGCTCTTTTGGCCATGGGAAACCAGTCTGTCCGTTTGGTAACATTTCTCGATTCAATCCGAGGTAGGAGTCCACTTGTACTTGCATGCGCACATGAATGAAGTTTTGATGAAAGTGGTTTTCCTGCCCTCCGATACTCGGCGAAAAATCACGATGGATCAAAGCAAGGTAGCCGGGATCGCGACCTTCCTCGTGCCGATACTTCTGCATGATACTTTGTGCAAAGCCTTGGCTGGACGACCTTGGCAGCAGTGATGGACGACGCGAAGGTGGGAGCGCCTTGATCGTTATCATCGTTTCGTTTACTCCTTGCAGACGGGATAAGGCTTAAAAATACGCTTTTAAGCCGTGGTGCACGATTTCCAATGTCTCGATGGCCACTTCTCCATGCGTGGCCCGGAACTCCGGTCCAACCCACTTGACCGGATAAGCCCCTTCAAATGCCCAAGCCCCCACATCATTTCCGTTTGGGTCCATAAGAATGATCGCTCCCTGCTTGCGCTTGCGCTTTTCTGGCGGGCCAAAGTGGAAGTCCTCATACCATCTCCACAGCTCGTTTGATCTCACAAACCCTCGTTTGAAGACCAGGTTGGGAAACTTGCTGCGTTTCGGCAGCTTGTGGACGAAATGATTCACGCCGCCCTCTTGGTACTCTTCCAGCTCTGTTTCGACAGCCAGTCCGGACACTTCACTAAATCCAGCGACCCAGATGCCATCCATCTCCAATCCAAACGGAAGAAAGTCTACACGAAATCGGAGGTTGGTGTAATACGGATTCTCATTGGCGAACACCAGAATCACCTCCGCTTGAACACATCAAAAACATTTTCGGGTTCGTCATTTTGCTTGCGGTTAATCGCGGATATCTCCTCGCACCAGCGACGCCGTTCCTTGTGTTCCATCGACATGATCTCGTCGTGAGGCCAGTGAAAATAGTAGGCGATGAAGGCGACTTCTTCATAGATCTTGTCGACGGGGTATCCACTCATACTCCCTCCAGCGCCCCTGAAAAAGCCATGTCTACCTGAAATTCATGCTCGCATTTCGGACAAGATGTCTTGAACATCGAGCTGTCCAATTCATTGATCTGTCTGTACAAGTTTTGCAGGTACGCGAGATCCGCTGTAAACAGCCGTTCCACCACTCTGGTGTCAATTCCCCGTACATCTCCCAGCTTGGTAATCACTCTCGTCAGCAAAATAATCGTCAAGTAGCCGGGATTTTGCTGGACACGCGGATCACGCATCGGCAAAATTTCGTCGGCAGCCGTCGCCAAGCGCATGACGCCCCGCTTGTGCAGGTTTCCTTCTTCATCAACATAGCCGCGCGGGAGCTCAAATTCGTATTCCGTTTTAAATGCCATGGTGTCATCCTCCTCATCACCCTAGGCCAGCAAGAGTGACAAAGAAAAACCTTCTCCTTGCCACTCTTAGGCGTCGGGATCTTCTATTATTTCGTGCGTGTCATTCCTTCGTGGGCAATTTCCAACTGCTCAATAGCAACCTCTGAGGACGTACCGTTAAAATCAGGCGCGGTGTATTTGGTCGGCCATGCTTCGATGACCTTCCATGTAGCGACATCATCCCCAGCCTCATTGATGGCAATGATCGTTACCGTTTTGCGTGCGACCTTGCCCTGAATGGTGTCCTGCATCCAGTTGTACAAATCCATCGAATCCGTCACGCCCCATTTCAGCGTGATGTTCCCGTACTTCGCCAAGCCCGGGAGCTTGCGCGGTGTAATTACCTCATTGCCTTCGCGATACTCGACTACGTCCACAGACGCATCAAAGCCCGACACCTCACTGAAGCCTGCCTGCTGAATGCCGTCCATCTCTACCCGATACCGAAACTTGCGGTATGGATCCTTGCGATCTGCCATACTGTACCCCTTTCTTCACACCATTTTTCGCCGTGAATTATTGCTGATCAGATGTTTTTTGCGTAATACGGAAGATGACGAACTCTGCTGGTTTGACAGGAGCTATACCAATCACGCAGATCAATCTGCCGTTGTCGATATCATCCTGCGTCATCGTGCTTCTGCCGATTTGAATGTAAAAGGCTTCCTGCGGGCTTGAGCCCATCAGCGCGCCATCTCTCCAGACACGGGTCAGGAAAGAATCAATCGTGCGTTGGACGCGGGCCCACAGCCTCTCGTCATTTGGCTCAAATACCACCCAGTTTGTCCCGTTTTTGATCGATTGCTCGAGGAAAATGAACAGGCGGCGTACGTTTATGTACTTCCATAGCCCATTGGATGACATCGTCCGTGCACCCCAGACGCGAATTCCTTGACCCGTAAACGCGCGAATCAGGTTGACACCCTTCGGATTCAAAATATCCTGTTCGCCCGTATTGTACTGGCAATCCAGTCCTGTGCAGCCGCGTACGACCTCGTTTGCCGGGGCCTTGTGCACACCGCGGGTATTGTCCGAGCGCGCGTAAATACCGGCCATGGAGCCTGATGGCGGAATGTAAATATTGCGCTTGTCCAACGGATCGAACACTTGCAACCAAGGATTGTAGATGGCAGCGTATTGCGTATCGAAAATATTGCGATGCGTCAACACATCGCTTACTTTTTTCTTGTCGCGTGGAATATCGAGGATGGCGAAGCGGCTTTTCAAGTTTTCACAATGGGCCACAAGCGCGAGCTGCACATTCGGGTCTGTCACGCCAGGAATGGCCATAATGCTCACTTCGTCATTATCGATGAAAGCTTGGATTCCTGTACGTTTTCCAGGTCCATGGTCTTCCCCCATGTATTCGCCCGCTGACAGATTGGCAACAGAACCGTCGCTGCCTCCTACCAAAGAGATTTGATACAGACCGAATTCCGTCTTTCCGCCATCGGATTGGGTTTCTTCCGCCATCCCTGAAATGACGGTAAAAGGAGGAATGACTTCTGGGCTTGCTGGAGCAGCGCCCGCTTCAACCTCTACGATATTGCTCTTGGACAGCAGCTTGCTGACATGATTGGCAGCAGAGACATTGAGCGAGCATTTGTCGAACTCTTCGGCCTCATCGTTGTAGAAGACTTGCACCGTGAATTCGCATGTCGAGAGAATTTTGACCGGTAGCAGATTGTTATCGATGACGTCTCCTGTGAGTACAGCTGACAGCTCAATCACATTGTCTTGGGACGAAACCACTTCCCTGTACTGTTTGGTTTCACCGTCATAGAAAGAAACGACATCACCTGGTTGAAAACCTGCACTGTTTTTCACACGGTACTTAGGAGCCTCGCCTAGCTGCTCGTAAATCTGCGTTTTTGCCTTGCTCGACGGAATCAAATTTACGCGGATCTGATTTCCCCATGCCCCTGGGTTTTTCGCAGCAATCCGAAGGACAGCCCCTTCGCTGTTGCCTTCATTGGAAGCCGGCTTCGCATCTGCTGGCGCTACCCGCATCACATAGCAACGGGAGCCTCCATTCAGAAAGAAGTGATCCACCGCATAGGCAAGATAGCGGTATTCGCCAAACGCATTCTCAGACAAATAGGAACCGAACAACTTGCGGAAATCATTGACACCTGTAATTAGCTCAGGCAACCCCGCAACGGGTCCTTTTTGGGCCAACCCGATAAAGCCGGCCGTGCTAGTACTCGCTCCCTCCATGGGAACGGGGCCACTATCAAACTCCTCGACATACACCCCTGGTGATAAGTATTCTGGCATCGTAACCTGATTGGAGAGTTCCGCATGTATCAGCAGCAGAAACCTACAATCAGTCCCTCCCTCCGAATAATTTCATCACTTGCTTTACCACTTACAAATAAAGCCGTTTTGATACGTGAGTCTTGCTCTATAATCAGGCAGCAGGATGTCATGGACCGACGCCAAACAACTGCCGGATCACCCTATTTAGGTCTGTACATTTGGATGATACCTATGGATTGGGTCGTACCGGCTTGAATAGAAAGCTCGGCAAAACCAGCGGCTTCTTCCCGCCACACTTCAATTTTCATACGCGCATGAGTTTTTTCTAGAAACAACGGAAGGGCAACTACGAATTCTCCTCTGTCGTCACAATACGTTTCGAGCAGCGGGAGTAAGACAGTGCCTCTTGGGTAGGCAAAAGATAGAGGTTCGGTCAAGGGATAAACCCGACCTTTTTGGGGACTTGCAAAACGAATGAACGTCCCTTTACATGTGGGTGTTTCGAGAAGAAAAGCGTCAGCCAAATCGACTTGACCCTTTTTACTGGCTACGATTAGCTCCGTGGCCCCTTTGTCAGCGTCCTCGGCCAATCTCACCGGGGCATCTCGCTCATACGAGATGACAGCCTGCACATAGGCTCCGCCAGCTGGGGAACCATCCTCCACGCAAGCTCTCCCTCGAACAAGGGAGTCTCCTGACCGGAATGGATAGGCTGGACTCGGATGCAAGTAAATGATTGACTCCGTGTAAGATGTGCTCCCAGTGGTCACAGAGAAGGACACGGAGCGATCCATATACTCTCGGCTACATATGGTGAGCGTGTAAATCCCATCAGGTAAGTCAGTAAAGATATACCATCCATCCCCTTTGCATACGGGCACTTGTGGATGATTCGCCAAGCGAACAGACAAGCTCGAGCGAAAAGGGGCTCCTCTTGTATACATGTCCACCAGACGGACGGCATACGAGAAGACGGAACGAATGCGCACCTGGAAATGCTGATCCATTAACCATGACCTTCCCCTCGTATGCGAATATCCCGTTCCAGTACACGCTTCGTTGAACGAACTCGGGTTGAATCGATATGAACCGGCCCTACCGAGTAGCCGATGGATAGCTTGTACGGAACATGTGGAAAGAGTTGGATGAGTTTATCAACGGGAGGCTGCTCCACGACGACACGAAGCTCTGTATCCATGCTGGCAAGGGAGCCTTGAAGCTGATCGCCACGCAATATGGCGTTGTCGTAGAGAACCTGCATGGCACGCCCGAGGATGCGGTGCTCGTCCAGCATGCGGGTATGCTGTTCTGCTGGGGAATGGGCGGTCAATATGTAGGAGAGATTGACCGTCATTGGGGGATATCGCAACTGATCAGTACCTTCACTGATCATCATGTGCTGCCTCTCCTGACTTTCCCGGATTTCGTATAAAAACAAGGCTAACGCCAAATCTCCTGGCTGAGCGGGCGAGCTTAGACCAATCAACTCGGGTTGGCTAATCGGCTCCGGCGTCATCTCTTTTCGCAAAAGAGCGAGCAACGACTCTCCTACTTCAGCAATGGCGGTGTACTGGCTGATACCCGTTCACCTCGACATTATTTGACAGAATATCCCTATCATAACATTGAAATTAATGGTTTTACATGAATTTTTATCTAATTTTGTAAAATTACATATTTTCCTCGATACGCACTACTTGTTGGCATACTCCCCCAAATCCTCTTTCAATAGCAGCTTACCCGTCTTTTTTAACTCCTGCTTTGCAGCCGCGATCAAATGACTCATGGAAACGTGCTTGCCTTCCGATGCAGCCAAGAAAGAGGCAGCGAGAACCACATTTTTGATCCCGCCCCCAGCAATGTGCAGCTTGGACGCGAGAAACTCAAAATCGATGTCAGCAGCTCGCGGTGTATCGACCGGGAACATACTGCGCCATATTTCTTCGCGATAGAACGGTTCGGGAAAAGGAAACTTCACCACGTAGTTGATTCTGCGCATGAAGGCCTCGTCAAAATTTTGCAGAAGATTCGTCGCCAAAATGGAGACCCCTTCGTACTCCTCCATCTTTTGCAGCAAGTAGGCCGTTTCCACATTCGCGTATTTGTCATGCGAATCTTTGACTTCTGAGCGCTTGCCAAAAAGGGCATCGGCTTCATCGAAGAAAAGGATGGCATTGCCGATTTTCGCTTCTGAGAATATATGGTGGAGGTTTTTTTCCGTCTCCCCAATGTACTTGCTGATCACCTGCGACAGGTCAATTTTAAAGAGTTCCAGACCCAGTTCGTTTGCCACGACTTCCGCGGACATCGTCTTGCCCGTACCCGGAGGACCTGCAAACAACATGCTGACGCCCTTACCATAGGAGAGCTTTCGCCCAAAGCCCCACTCTCCCAAAACAACATTTCGATAGGTCACCTGATTGCAGGCGTTTCGCAACAAAGTCAGTTGCTCCTCAGGTAAAATCAGATCTTCCCAGCTGTATTTGGGGCTCAATCGTGTGGCGTGCTTTTCTAGCGCATGTCTCATTTGCAGGAAGCAAGCTTCATGGAGGTGCGTTTTCGTAATGATCCTGTCTTTCGTCTGCATCGCCATTTCATTTGCTCTGTGAAGCGCCTGGTTAATTTGCCCGGCATTCAGCTTGAATTTTCCTGCTAAAACGCCTACGTCAATCTCTTGAGAAAAGCTCATGCCTGCACTGCCCGTCTCCCATAATCGCCTCCTTTCCGTTTCATCTGGACCAGGCACCTCCATTTCCAGCCAAATCCGCTTCCCCAGAGCGTTTTCCGGCTTCCATTGACTTTTCGCTACAATCCCAATGGGGCCTGAAAAGCTTTCGAGTTCATCCATCACTAGCTGCTTGCGCCCAGCAGTTTGTACCTCTTCTGTCAGAAAAACCTCGAACTGGTGCAAGCACAGCACACCCTGACGCAGCTGCACCTCCCGCATGACCTGCTGTAATCTTCGTGAAAAAGCTTCCTCGCGGATCAAGCGTTCTGCATCGACGAACAGCACCGGTCGCCTGACGCGATGAAACAGATGCTTGACTCGATGCCTTTTGCCAACGCCAGTCGGACCATGCAAATGCAGGAGAAGCCGCTCTGAATCTGCTCCTGTCGTTTCCCACAATGTTTCAAAGCGCTCCTGCAAATGTATCGCGCTCTCCCCTACCAATGGTTCCAACTCTTGATCTGGTAAACTCCAGGATAGCCAAGGCTGCAGACTGGCATCACCTCCATCCTTCGTCGTCAAAAAGTGCAGCATACGTTCATCCAGCTTTAACGACCGAGAGAGCCAAGAGCCACTTCCGCCCACATCCCCCTCGGTAAAAAGCAGCAGTCGGCCCAGCTTGCTTTTTTGCGTAAACGCTGTCCATGCCTCTAATCTCTCGGTCGCTGTTCGGCAAAATAGCTGCATCGCCAATTCGGGAGTAGGCGACTTGCACGTAATATCATCGAGGAGGTAGCCAAACAGCTTTTCGTACTTCCGATCCAGCTCGACTGCCAGGCAAAGAAATAAACATCCCAACTCGAAGCGGTTGAGTGAAAAAGTATTTGCTACTGCCAGAATCGGTATGCTACTTGCTTCTTGCATGCGCAGGACATGAAGTCGTTCCTCACATACTGCCACCCGCTCTGTGAAAGCTTCCCATAGCTGCGTTGTTGGCGGGACTGCCTCGAGCAATTGCACGACTTCTTCCTCTGTGACAATCACCCCCCTCATTTGATCGAGCGGATAATCATCTCCCTGCTGTGCTCGGACAGCCAGCAAGCGCATCAGATGAATATCCAGCCATCGAAGCATTTCTTCGTAATAGTTCCACTGGTTGTGATTCGGTTCGGGACTCGTCATTTCGCTTTTTCACCGCTCCTACGATATTTTCAACTCGCCAGACCAATCACGTTCGGCCCCTTTTTGGGCGTATTCGTCACATAAGTAGAAATACTGTCGCGCCGCCTGATCCCAGCGGTTTTGCTTGATGACGGACAGAAAAGCGGAGCGTGCATCGTGAAACCTCCCATTTTGATACATCGCAATCGCTTGCTCAAACAATTCCTTCGTCTCCTCCTTGTGCGCGCGAATCTGGGCAGCGTCTCCCTCGTATACGTCGTACAAATGCATCGGCTGAGCCTCTCCCTCAATATGCACCCAGCCTAAATCACGATATCGGTACGTCGTGCTCTCCCCCATCTTTGCAAATAGCGAATCGGACATCAGGATGCAGGCTCCGAGCATTTCCGCCATCTTTTCCATTTTCTCCACCACGCGGACGTGATCCGATATAATCGCAGCCTCTAGCCGCGTCGCCTCGCCAATAATCCCGAGCATCAGCGGACCGTGATGCAGAGCCACCCGCAATTCAATCGGCTCGTATCCTTTTTCCGCCCGTTGCTCGTTATAATCCGCTAACGTACGGCGCATCTGTACCGCCGCATCCAACGCGTCTTTCGCCTCTTTTGGATAAACGGCAAGCACGCCGGGATCGAGATATTCAGTAATCATTCCTTGATTCTCGTTCACAATTGGAGCAAACCGCTTGAGAAACGCATTGATGACGCGGAAAGTCGTATCTGGTCGCAGACGATGAGAGATGGCATGAAACGATTGCAGACTCATCCGCATAATCGCCATTTCCCGCTCCACCTGATCACCCAGCTCCACGTCGAGTATGCTTTCCTTCCCGAGAAAATGGATAAACTGCTGTGGCACAAAGCGATTGTTCGCCTCGCTCATCCTCGTGATATTCGAAATGTACTGACGAATGCGCTTAGCCATTTGGTTGAAGCTTTCTGCCAGCTTTTGAATTTCATCCATGGAGCGAACCCTGGCCACGACACTGTAGTCGCCTTTTCCCATATCGGAGACGTTCGTTTGCAGATTGCGGATGTTTCGGTATGTCAGCCACGAGAAAAGGAAAAATAGACTCGCGCAAATCGACCAGACCAGCGCAGCGCCGCGGCCAAGCTCTCGGGACATTTCGTTGTGCTGTATGCGGACCCCGTTCATTTCTCTGCCCAGCTCCAACACACCCGATAGCTTGCCGGAGGAGTTGTATATCGGGGCCATCGCGTACATCCAGTAGCCTGTCCGATCCTGTGCTTTACCGGAGACGATCTCCCGTTTCATGACCACACTGCGAAACTCGTCATCAATGGGCACATTCTCAAACACTTCTGCGCTGTCATTGTCATCCATCATGAGAAACAATTCGCCATCTTTGTATTTGTAAATCGTTTTGTACAGCCCCCTGTTCACATGCACATCATCTGGGACCTCCAGTTTTTTCAGGTTGGCCTGTACTGCTTGATAATCCGCATTCATGTAATCAATGGCTCCGTTGATTCCATCCAGCTTGTCCCCTTCGATCAGAGTAGAAATGACATAGGCTTGGAGACGAAGATCGGTTTGATTTTCCTGCTCCATAAACGCGAAGGTCAGCTTCGTTCCCTCCAGTTGAAGGAATACGGGGACAACAACGAGTGGGGCTATCACAATCGTTTGCTTGATAATCAACGGAATCCGGAAAAGGCGAAACAACAGAAACTGAATGACACAAAACAGGAGAATGTCCACACCCAATCCTGTCCACCAGGTCCATTCCTTCAAGCGATCTATTTCGGATACAGACGGGGAAGAGAGCTTGGTCATCACATTTCCTTGTTGATCCAAGAAGGCGAGCTGACTATCAGTGGCCACTACGAACTCATAATTGGGAGTTACAGCAAACGCCGTTAAGGCACTGCTATCGCTCGACTTGATCTGCTCGAATGTTTTGGAAGGCACCATCAAGGCGATTTCATCTGGATGTGCGGGATCGAAGCGTTCAATGACATTTTGATCGGAATTGTAGAAAAGGAGACGACCTGCTGGCCCCACTTTTACATGATTGGGGGCGGTATTATTTTTTTCGGACCGTTCGGAGTGACTGTAGAGCGGACCTTTCACTTGAGCTTCCCCGCTTCCTTGGGGAACGTCGACCTGGAAAACCGCTCCGCGCTTCGTAGTGATATAGGTATGCCGCGGGTCTACTCCTGTGATTTCATTTACGTATACTTCATTAGGCAATTGGATTTGATAGAGTTGTGTGGGGGGTGAATCAGAGGGTACAAATTGATAGGCAATCACTTCAGGGTGCTGATAAACATAGAAATAAAGACGATCTTTCGCAACTTGCAGGGAGCGTACCTTGCCAATTCGCTTGTACGAGCTGTTCGCTCCGTATGAATCTTCATACACGACTTGTACCATTTCTCCATCTGGCGACATTCGCACGATTCTCTCGGATACGGTCCGCAAGCCAAAGCTATCGAGCTTTGTGATCAGCACGTACGCATATCCTTCTTCGTCGATGGCTACCTCTGTGAAATTTTCCAAGCCTTCTTCTGGATTTTGCTCCAGTACTTGCTGGTACCTTAGCGACCGATCTGGGTACAGGCTAGTCAGCTTTTGGTATCCATCCGTTATGAGGACGACATCCTTTTGACTATTGACCGCTATGCTGTCAATCCCTTGAAACGGTATGTCCTGCTTCCCGCTTCTATCCACGTTCCAAACGAGCAGCAAGCCGATCCCAACAAATACAATCAGCAGTCCGGTCAACCAGGAATACTTCTTGTTATTTCCCATCGTTTGCGGTTCTCCCATCTCTCGAAAAAGTATTTTCGAAAATGATACCAAGCAACATTATACTAAAAATTACAAATTTCGCTATACATCTTCTCTATTTGACATTTATACTACTATACAGATTGATTTTCAATATCTTACCAGATGACTTATGTAAAGGAGTTGGCTTCATGGGACAACTCGTCTGCGGAGGAGCCATACTGCAGTGCAGCTTCGGCGCAGCTCCCAGTTCACTCATGGTGCTCCCGATGAATCGCGTCACTACCAGTATGCCGATCGCAAACATCATGGACAATAAACCGATGGTAAACGTCCTTCCATTCGGAATGTGCAATACGATGTCCAACCCTCAGGTCGCAGCAGCCACAGCGGCGAAGCTGGGCGTTTTCACTCCCGTCCCCTGCGTTCCTGTCACTGCCGCCCCTTGGGTTCCTGGCTCCCCTACTGTTCTCGTCGCCAACATGCCTGCCCTCAATCAAACCTCCAAGCTCATGTGCAGCTGGGGTGGCATCATCCAGATCACGAACCCCGGTCAAGCAACGATTCAGGTTCCCTGACAGATAGGGAGGAAACATATGGACAAACAACTCCAAAAGCTAACAGAACAAACGATTGTCGACCCGCTCACCAATCCGCTCAAAAAATGGGTACAGGATTGGATAAAAAAAGGAGCCGCCCTCCCCAAGCAAGCCCTCGATTGGATCAAGAACGGCATTGCCGGACTGTTCACCAAAAAAGAAACTTCACTCAACGATTACGTGCATATCGGCCGTTTTTACATCGCCAAACGCTTTCTCATTTTGACAGGACTATTCCTCCTTGTCCTGGTCTACTTCCTGTTCATCAATCCTCCCGATGCGCTTAACCGCTTTTTGCAACGTCCCATCGTCATTCATCTAAAAACTCCCAATCAACAGATTTCCGACACGGGTCTAGCGCTCATCTACAACCCGGAAGGCACGATGATCTATTCTGGTCAGCTCGTGGATGGTCTGTATGACGGAAAAGGCGAGCTCTATGACGACAAAGGGAAGCTTCTATACAGCGGCGAGTTCAAAAGTGGCACTCCGCAAGGCTTAGGCAAAGGATACCGGAAAGGCGTTCTCGTCTATCAAGGTGGGTTTGAAAATGGCGTTTACGCTGGTCAGGGAGCGTTGTACAACCACAACCAGCAAGTCGTTTTTCAGGGAAATTTCAAAAATGGGAAGCTGGATGGAGCCGGTCAGGAATTGTACACAAACGGCGCAATCAAATACGAGGGCGCTTTTAAAAACGGCATGTACAGCGGAGCTGGCAGGCTTTTTACGAAGGATGGAAAGCTACTCTACGACGGACTGTTTGACAATGGCTTCTACGGCGGTGAAGGTACCGATTACTACGAAAACGGGCTCGTGCAGTACAAGGGGCAATTTGTGGACGGCAGATACAATGGAACCGGAAGTTTTTTTGATCGGGATGGCAAGCTCGTGTATGAAGGTCATTTTCGAAATGGGCACTTCAATGGAGCTGGAACCAAATTCTCCACCAGTGGCAGTGTCGTCTATCAAGGTGATTTTTTGCTGGGTGTGTATCACGGGCAGGGCGAGCTTCGTGATGCAAGTGGCGTAACTCTGTATAAAGGCGGCTTTGCCGAAGGGCATTATCATGGAACGGGAGAGCTTCGTTCTGCCGAAGACGCTCTGTTGTATCAAGGGCAATTTCGGGCAGGTGCCTACGACGGCATCGGGGTGCTCTACGACAAGGAAGGCTTGCCTTTATATAAGGGGTACTTCCGCGAAGGGCGTATTTATTTGCCAGGATTCATCGGCATCTCCAGGACCAAGCTGGAAGAGATTATGGGCAAGCCCGACGACGACGCGCCGAAGATTGCCGAAGGTGCTGTCCCTCCTTCTACGGATCAAAAAGCATCGGAGGCTTCGCCAACAGTAGAGGCACCTTTATCACCAGAGAAGCTTTCCTATCGCGAAATGAATATGGCTTTTACACTTGAACCAGCACCAGGACACCCTAGCAAGCAGATTGTCACTGCCGTCCACGTCTATCACCCACAGGTCATCTCTATCGTCAAAGAAGATCGGAACGAGCTCGACAGCAAATCTGCCATTTTGCCCAAGACGTCTACCACCTACTCTAACCGTACTGGAGCTATCACGAGCTATCTGGTCGACCCGTATCTATATCTCTATTTCTATCAAGCACAGCAAAAGGAACCTGTTCAATTGGACGTGACAAAAGCAGCGGGGGTGTAAAAATGCGACGCTATGAATCTAGCAAGCCGTCTATAGATGCGACTCATGAAAAAACGAAAGCATCTGTTTCCAGGCCCATGCTCCAGCCGAGCCAGGTCCAAAGAAAGGCGAGTCACTCTTCCCACATCCTTTCTCTGCAAAAGACTCTCGGCAATCAGGCTGTGCAGCGCATGTTGTCGAGGACTCCCTTGCAAAAATCGGAGAATCTATCGGCAGGTAGCGGCCGCTCACTCCCTGATTCCGTCCAAGCAAAAATGGAGAAGGCTTTTCATACTGATTTTTCAGATGTACAGATTCATCCAGAATCGTCTGTCGCCTCCCAAATCGGGGCTGTTGCCTTCGCCCAAGGGAATAACATTCACTTTGCTCCGGGCACCTATCAGCCGGAGACGCAAAGCGGTCAACAGCTACTCGGTCATGAGCTGACACATGTGGTCCAGCAAAGACAAGGGCGGGTAAAAGCGAACGTTCCGGATGCTAGCCTGCCCATCAATGACGATCCCTCTCTGGAAGCAGAAGCTGATCGCTACGGATCTTTTGCGGCTTCTGGTACCAAGCTGGATAGCACAGACTCTGATGGAACAAGTTCTGTATCATCCCCGATCATACAAGGAACGTGGGACGAAGCCTTGTTAGATGCACGCAGAATGTGGAAGAAACATGTGGCGAAAACCAATGATTTGCATGAAGGAACAATCAATGAACTTTTTGACCAGACAAACTACTTGTCTTACTTTGACAAAGTGCGGTATAGCTACAGTCTGCACTCCAAAATTTCCGACATTTTCTCGGTTACAGGCGGAAACTATACAGAGTTAGAAGAAGCACAGCGTCTTTTCGGAAAGGAGATCACGCCATATTTCGGTCAAGATAAGGATAACGATCCTGACATCGATTACAGCTATTTGGAGAAGCAGGACAACGACGACGACACGGGAGTCCACTTGATGGACGAGGATAATTCCAGCAATTTATACAAGAATAAACGCGTTGCTACGGAGATCAAGACGATCAGCTCCCATGATGATTTACAAATTAACGCCCGCATTCACGAAGCAATCGCTCAATTGGACAAACGGCGTGATACGAATCAATTCGATGAATATGTGATCGTCATTCAAAAGTATCATCCTGAAAACCCTTGGCCGTACACAACCGCTGAAAACAGAGCCGCTCAGGAGCTAGGCGATCTGAAGCAAAGGGTTATTCAAAGACTGAGTAACATGTACAATCTTCCGAACTATAATATCAAGGTCATTTTCCGCGGGATCACGAAAGGAACGCCCACAGGTGGAACAGGTGGCGTAAATCCCGCATTCATTATCCCGGAACACATCCGCTATTCGAATTTGCAAGCGTATTCGCTGGAGTGTTACTACTTGGGTGAAATCGGCGGAGGATGGCTGGTAGATGACCTGGTCCGAGAATAACATGACGAACCGGCAGCCACGCTGAATGGATGGCTGCCGGTTCTCTTTTGACATTATTAGTACAACCGTTTCGTATAGCTGTCTTGCAAGCCCTCTGCCACTTCTTTTGCCGTCACACCCGGAAGCTTCACATGATCCGCCAACATTTGCGCGACATTAGGAGTCGTCCCCTCTACCGGCCATGACTCCGGCTTCCATAGACCAGAGCGCATAAATGCCTTCGCACAGTGGACGAAGCACTCCTCTACCTTTACTCCGATCCCAAACGTAGGCACCTTCCCGTTTACCGCCATCTTTGCCAGTATTTCTTCATCGCGGATAATGCAAGCCTTGCCGTTCACGCGGAACGTCTCTTCCAGCGTAGGAATCAAAAAGATAAGCCCAATATGCGGATTGACCAAAATGTTCGTGATGGAGTCCATCCGCTTGTTTCCTGGACGCTCAGGGATGACCAGATGGTGATCATCGATGACATGCACAAAGCCAGGCGCATCTCCACGTGGCGAAGCATCGCAATGGCCATCTTTGTCTGCTGTGGCAATGATGAGAAATGGAGATTGGGCAATATAATTGCGGCTATGGTCATCCAGCTGGGTTATCGCCTTGTTCTGTACGAGACGACTTGGCTCTCCGACCATTTCGCGCAGTTGCTGCTCTGACGTGACCACGTCACGGAATATTCCGAATCCTGACATGACTACCCCCTCTTTCCTCTGCTTGTTCGAACCTGCCACCATCATACCACTTTTCTTGCTCATGGCAGAAGCAGGAAGTCCAGAGGAGGGTCATATTACGCCAGTCTGCCCTCAGCAACGACAATCGTTCCGTTTTTGATTACCGTATTTACGTGGTTGATCCCATACCGATATTGCAAGGTCATGAAATCAGGAACGTCAAAAATCGTGACATCTGCTTTTTTCCCGACCTCAATGCTGCCGACTTCATGCGCGATTCGGATAGCGTGAGCAGCATTGATCGTAGCTGCCGTCAGCACCTCGGCTGGCGTCATCCCCATTTTTAGGCAACCCAGATTCATGATGAGTGGGAGCGAAACTGTTGGAGACGAGCCCGGATTGCAATCCGTCGAAATCGCGACAGCCACGCCACGATCAATCATTTTCCTGCCATTTGCTGACTCTGCCATCAGGAAAAACGCCGTACCAGGCAGTAACACAGCGATGACACCCGCTTCTGCCATCTGTTCAATCCCCTTGTCAGAGGCGCGCAGCAAATGATCCGCAGATACCGCTCCAACCGAAGCTGCCAGCTCTGCCCCTTCATACGGTTCGATTTCGTCCGCATGAATCTTCGGCAGTAACCCATGACGGACCCCTGCTTCGAGAATGCGTCGTGACTGCTCCGGGGTGAACACACCTCTTTCGCAAAACACATCGTTAAAGACAGCCAGCTTGCGACGAGCCACCTCCGGGATCATTTCCTCGATGACCACGTCTACAAACGCATCCGGATTTCCCTTGTATTCACGTGGCACCGCATGCGCACCCATGAAGGTACTGACGATATCGATGGGATGTTCCTCGTGCAACTGCTTGGCTACCTCTAGCTGCTTCAGCTCATCTTCCAATGTCAGGCCGTAGCCGCTTTTCGCTTCGACGGTTGTGACCCCATGCAACAGAAATTGGTCAAGACGCTGCTTGCTCTGGGCAAATAGCTCTTCATGAGTCGCTGTACGCGTCGCTGCGGTGGTCGAGTGAATTCCGCCACCATTGTTCATAATCTCCATATAGGTCGCACCGTTTAGCCGCATGTTGAACTCGCTTTGCCGACTGCCCGCGTGCACCAGATGGGTATGCGGATCGATCAGCCCTGGTGCGACCAGTTTGCCCGAAGCATCGATGATTTGCGCCTCATGCGCACGGTCTCGATAGTGAAGTGACAGCTCTTCATCTGTTCCCACACGCTGGATAACGCCGTCTTCCAGCCAGATGCTTCCGTCCTGAATGATCGACAATTCATTCATTTGCGCTCCAACTACCGGGGAAGAGGAGCTGCCAGCCAGCGTGGCAAGCTGACTGGCGTGGCGAATCCATACAGGTTTTGTCATGGCTTTTACTCCTTCATCATCGGAATGTTAACGCCTTTTTCCTTGGCTGTTTGAATCGCGAGGTCGTACCCTGCATCCACATGTCGGACGATGCCCATGCCTGGATCGGTTGTGAGGACACGCTCCAGACGACGTGCTGCTTCTGGAGTACCATCTGCCACGATGACCATTCCTGCGTGGAGAGAGTATCCCATGCCAACGCCGCCTCCGTGGTGCACAGATACCCAGCTCGCTCCGCCTACCGCATTGATCATGGCATTGAGAATCGGCCAGTCTGCAACCGCATCGCTGCCATCCTTCATTGCTTCCGTCTCACGGTTTGGTGAAGCGACAGAACCGGAGTCCAGATGGTCACGTCCAATGACGATAGGGGCCGATAGCTCACCGCGCGCCACCATCTCATTGATGATTTGACCAAAACGCGCACGCTCGCCATAGCCTAACCAGCAAATGCGGGAAGGCAGTCCCTGGAACTGAATGCGCTCCTGCGCCATGCGAATCCAGTTGCACAGATGCGTGTTGTAGGAAAACTCACGAAGAATAACTTCGTCTGTCTTGTAAATATCCTCAGGATCGCCAGACAGTGCTACCCAACGGAACGGCCCCTTGCCCTCGCAAAACTGCGGACGGATGTAAGCTGGCACGAAGCCAGGGAAACGGAATGCATCCTCCACACCCTCGTTTTTTGCCACCTGCCTGATGTTATTGCCATAGTCGAAAGTGACGGCTCCTTTTTCCTGCATGGCGAGCATGGCGCGAACGTGTTCCGCGATGCTTGCTTTTGCGCGAGATTCGTACGCTTTCGGATCGCGTGTCCGCAGTTCGGCCGCTTCCTCCAGTGACATGCCGATGGGAATGTAGCCGTTGAGTGGATCATGCGAGGAGGTCTGGTCCGTCAGCACATCCGGGATAAAGTCGCGAGCCAGCATAGCATTCAGCACTTCGGGTGCATTGCCTAACAGCCCGATGGAAATGCCTTTTTTGTCTCGCTTCGCTTCTTCCGCCAAACGGATCGCTTCGTCCAGACTCTCTGTCATCACATCCAGGTATTTCGTGTCCAGTCTGCGTTGGATACGAGTCGGGTCCACCTCGATATTGATGCTCACACCACCATTGAGCGATACGGACAACGGTTGCGCACCACCCATGCCGCCCAAGCCTGCTGTCACGGTAATCGTTCCGGTCAGCGTGCCTTCAAAATGCTGGCGTGCCAGTTCTGCAAACGTTTCATACGTTCCTTGCACGATGCCCTGGCTGCCAATGTAAATCCAGCTTCCCGCAGTCATTTGTCCGTACATCATCAAACCCTTTTTGTCCAGCTCGTGGAAATGCTCCCAATTCGCCCAGGCAGGCACCAGATTCGAGTTTGCCAGCAGCACACGCGGCGCATCTGTATGCGATTTGAATACAGCAACGGGCTTCCCAGACTGGATGAGAAGTGTTTCATCGCTCTCTAACGTTTGCAATGTTTTGACAATCGCATCGAAGCATTCCCAGTTCCGTGCCGCCTTGCCAATTCCGCCGTATACGACCAGATCCTCTGTACGCTCCGCTACATCAGGATTGAGGTTGTTCAAAAGCATGCGCAACGCCGCTTCCTGCACCCATCCCTTTGTATGTAATTGGGTACCTGAAAAGGCTTGGATCATTTGCTCAACGGATTGTGTCGTTGTCATCATTTCCACCTGCTTTTCTAAAAGGATGTATTTCTTAACTCCATTGTAAAAAAGCACGGAAAGACAAAAAAGGCACCGCGCTTTCGATTTGGTGCCTCTATTTTCGATTCATTTGCAACCGCATTCATAGTTTGACAAAAAAATCTGTCTTTTCTTTCGATTTCTATCTTTTTTTCTGATTTCGTAACAAACGTGGAGTTGTCCCTGTCTTTTCCTTAAAAATTTTACTGAAATAATTGGCGTTAATGAATCCACATCGCTCTGCTACCTCTTGGACAGACAAGGATGTCTCGAGAAGCAATCGGCGTGCTTCTTTTACTCGCAACGATGTGAGTATCTGGCGAAAAGAGCTTCCTTGCTTTTGCCCGAGCAGTGTACTGAAATAGGAAGGGCTGCGGTCGATATAGCGTGCAACCTCCTCCAGACGCAGTGCAGGATCGGTGTAACGTCCTTCTATATAGCGAATCGCCTGTTCCACGACATCTGCACGAGACTCGTCGACGGAATGATGGGCGGCATCAAGAAGCTGATTAATGAACAGCAGCAGTTCCACGACGATCCGATACAAGATCGGCGAGTAAAGAATCGTTTCGAAAACCCGGTGATACTCCTCTTCCAAAGGTACGGAGTCAAGACCACGTGATATCATGTATCGCCTGACTTGTGCCAAAATACTCGTCAGCCGAATACGCAGCAGTCCCGGCTCCGGAAAAGGCTCTTCCTTGTAAAAGAAGTGTGTATATAGCCACTGCTTCAACTCTTCCCGATTGCCTTCATCCAGCATTTCTACCCACGTGCGCTGTTCGGCGGGCGTCAAAAATGGGTCAATCATGGTCCAGTTCACACGATTATCCACGACCGTCACTTGCCGATATCCTTTGAAAAAGCGGACTTGCAGGGCTTGGCTCGCTTCCGCATACGTTTCGTTCAAGCTCTGCTCATGGTTGCTTGCGTCATACATGACCAAAAAGAGCGGCGCATCATTGTTTGCTTCCCAGTCCATCAGCAAACGCTTGCCCATTTGGTGGAGCGTAGAAGGCGAGAGCGCCGCTTCCATTGGAAATACCCCTACAATGGCCTCCCCTAGTGGCAAAAGGTCCGGTTTGTCGCGAAACGGATATTCATCAAAAAAGCGTAGCAGCTCGGGATGCCGCTTCGGATCCTCCAGTTGAGCCAGCATAAGCGAATAAGACTTGGCTTGTGCGTGCCCGGGGAAAAACAGGTCAAGATACGAGACATCCCTAACATTGTCCAATCCCGTTCCCTTCTCTTCGCTCATTTGCTTCCGATCTAAGCGCTCCTGGCAGCATCTCGTCAGGATTCTCCTGATGTATTCCGGTGTCTGTGGCTTCAGCCATAGATCGCGTGCAAAAAGTCCAATCCCCTGCATCGCCCGCTCAAACGTCGCCTCTGATGTGGTCACCACAACGGTCGGACGATACTGATCCACCAGAAGCTTCAGCCGGTCCCACTGCCCGCGCCCAATCATGTCCAGTTCAATACAGATCACTTCTGGTGTATGCGCTTCCAACATTTCGAAAACGTCTTCCATTGTCCCGGCACTATGCACCTTGTCATACGGAATGGCATAGCTGTTGACGAGCCATCCGATTCCGATTCGTTCGTTCTGGTCCCGATCCGCTATCAAAATACTGGGCATAAGCCGTCCTCCTTTTTAGAGCGATCAGAAAAGTGGGACATCTTTCTCTATGAAACAAAGGTTGCCCATAAATGGACAACCTTTTCTCCTTCACATTCTTACTTCTTGAGAGGATTTTCGATCATGGTTCCCATCACATGATCCAGCGGAATAAAGCCAATATCGCGAGAATCTGTGCTGTGATTCCGGTTATCTCCCATGACAAAAACATGATCGGCTGGAACTGTGATCTTTCCGTCCGCTACATATTCCATCGTTTCTTTGATGTATGGTTCGTTTAATGCCTCGCCGTTTCGATACACCTTGTTGTCTTTAAACTCTAGTACGTCGCCTGGTCTTCCAATGACCCGCTTCACATACATCGTGTGATCATCGCCTTGACCTGTGACCAGCGACACCAAAGGATGCCCTACGATATCGTCCATCAAAGTACGGTCACGCTCTACCCGACTGTCGATCACGACAATATCGCCGTAATCTGGCAAATAAGAAAACGTGTGTGATAGTTTAGACACATATATGCGCTGTTCGTCTTGTAAGGTAGGGTCCATGGAATGCCCATCAACCTTGAACGGTTGAAATACAAAGATTCCGAGGACAAGAGCGAAAACGACAGCAAAGGTTATCGATCGAATCCATCCCAATACTTCTCTCATTTTCTTTTGGCACTCCTTCCTTTTACCATTCTCTCTTCCTGTATCGAAACCATCATACCACATTATCCGCTCAATCCAAAAAAATCAGCCAGAAGTCGGATCAGGTGATACCGTACTCGCGCAGTTTCCGAAACAGCGTTGCCCGGCTTATCCCTAATAGCGCAGCTGCTTCTTCTTTTCGTCCGTTTCTATCCCGGATTTGTTGCATCGCGGTATCGATAGCTGCTCGTTCTAATTCTTTCAGCATAAGTCCTTGCTTTTGCCAGCCGAATGGCCCCTGACTTTCCTTTACGGAATGTGGGGAAGATTCTCGCAGCATTCCCGTTCGAATGGGCAAGCTCGCAGGCTGGACCCAAGAGGTTGCTTCCATATTGACCGCGTACTCGATTACATTTTCCAGCTCTCGGACATTTCCTCTCCAGTCGTGATGAAACAGGACGTTTTGCGTCTCTTGGGAAAAGCCGTGCAACTTCTTTCCCACCCGATTCGCATGCGCTAAAAGGATATCGTTCGCCAAAGGCAGTATGTCCTCTCTACGTTCTCGCAGCGAGGGCAAGTGAATGGGAATCACATGCAATCGATAGTACAGGTCCAACCGAAACAACCCCGCGTCTACCCGCTCCTGCAAATCCAGATGGGTCGCTGCAATGATCCTTGCCGCTAAGCGTATGGGCTTGCCGTTACCTCCAATTCGGTACAGTTCCTTTTCTTGCAACACGCGCAGCAGCTTGCTCTGTAAATGCATAGGCATATCCCCGATTTCATCGAGAAACAGTGTGCCTTTTCCTGCGACCTCAAACAAGCCTGGCTTTCCACCTTTTCGCGCTCCTGTGAATGAGCCTTCCTCGTAACCGAACAATTCGCTCTCCATCAAATGCTCAGGGATTGCGGCGCAATTAATCGAGAGGAACGGCTCGGCTCGGCTCGGGCTTGCTTGATGAATGGCTTTGGCAAAGAGCTCCTTACCAGTACCACTTTCACCTTGGAGCAGGACAGTCGAATCACTGGCTGCCACACGTCTTGCCACTTCCTTTGCCTTTACAATTGCAGGACTGTTTCCACCGATCATCCGAAAAGGATCGGGCTCCGAGTATCCACTCACTTGCCTTGCGATTTGCACGACTTCTTGTACATCATCAAGCGTAATCACCCATTCTTTGACCGTTCCTGCTAGTAGAATGGGCTTGATGGCAAACAAAAATGTCTTGTCTTCCTGCCCGATGGACAAAACGACCTGCTTTGGCGCAGACTGCGCAGCATCTGCGCGGCGAATGGCATCTATCCATTCTGCCGTTTGACTGTCGTCGTGATCGAGCTGCAAATACTGACGGGCACGCTGGTTCGCCTGAATGATCCGATTGTCTTGATCGACGAGAAACATGGCCTTGTCCATTTCATCCATGACGACACGCAGCTTTTCTACCGTATGTAACTGCTCGACGTACAAGTAGTGCTCTTTTAGCTTAATGGCGATCAGCTCGGCCATTTTTTGCAAATAGGTCAATATCGCATCCACATCCGCAAACAACCGCTCGCGCTGCTCCTCATCGAATGCGAGCAGGCCGATCACACCTATATTTTCATTGTCTAATTGTATCGGGCAACAAATCTCTCCCGTCTCCGTGCAATTTCCATAATGCATACAGGGACGGCACCGCTCATCCTGCCCCGGGTGCATAATCACAACAGGATGCCCGGCGAGCAACGACTCCCGGTATATATGGTCCTCTCCTGCCATCGTCCGCAAAACGCCAGCCTCATTCTTCCCCGTCCCTGCGATCCGTAAAAACTGACTGTCCGCAATCTCTACCTCTACGCGCAGAACGGATGCAACTGCCGAAGCAATCTGTTGCACACTTTCTTGAATATCTCGCAAGGGCATCTGGCTTCCCCTCCCGTCAATCTCTTGCCTACATTATAGCGCATCACAGGAGAAGCCTGCCCTTATGCATTTTTTTACCGACAAAAATCGCAAATCGTCTCCACCAAGATGGCACTCATGTCTACCAAGCTATCCACCTCTACATATTCGACTGCCGCATGCAGCCCCGCTCCCACTGGTCCAAACAAGACAGTAGGGATTCCCGCTTCCTGCAATAATGCCGCATCCGTCCATCCCGAAAATCCGCATACTTCTGGCGTTTTGCCCATCACGCTCTTACACGCTGCCTGAAGGGCTAGATAAACAGGTTCATCCAGCCCGACTTCAAACGGCTCTCGCAAAAATGACAGCTCGGCGCTTGCTTGAAACGTCACATCTTCAGCGCGCAGCTTTTTCAGTAATGCTTCCATTTCATTGGCCACGTCTGCTTCTGTCTCGCCCGGCAACGTCCTTCTCTCCCAGTCGATACGGCAATAATCTGGATAGGTGGACAGCTCCGTTCCGCCCTGAATGAGTGATGCATGGACAGAAGCCGCACCGAGAATCGGATGCACCGTGCCTTGAGCCAATCTGTCTGAAAGACGCTCCAGCTCTTGTAGGACCCTGCCCGCCCGAACGATTGCATCAATCCCTTCTGCTGGACGACTGCCGTGAGCTGCCTTGCCCAGCACCTCGCATTTGACCCAGACAAATCCTCTGTGAACGACACCAATCGCCAGATCGGAAGGCTCACAGCATATCGCCGCATCTGCTTTGTGCTCCTTTACCAGTTCCTCCGTCCCGATGCTTTTATATTCCTCATCAGCGACAAAAGTCAAAATGACATCTCCTGCCAACGGAACTTTTGCTTGTGCGATTGCCTCTACTGCGGCGATCATGGCCCCCAGACTTCCCTTCATATCCTGACTGCCTCTGCCGAAAATTTTGTTGTCCACAAGGGTAGGATCAAACGGCGGAATTTCCATGCGTTTGGCACTTACCGTATCCATATGCCCATTGAGCATCAAGGATTTGCCGCCGCCTGTTCCCCGTAGGATCCCGACGACATTGACCGCTGTGTCGTTAATAGACGTGACATGAACCTCCAGTCCAGCCGCCTCCAAACGCTCTCGAATAAAAGTGGCGATCGCTTTCTCGCCCGGCCCATCCTCATCAAGATACGGGTTCACCGAATCAATCCGAATCAAATCCTGCACCAATGAAATCAGTTCATCTCGATTGATCGTCACGTTCATTTTTCCATATCCTCCTCTTCTCGGCATGCGCCTTCCCAGATGATGCGTTTGTAGATATCCCGATCCGTATCACCTTCCGTACTAAAGCACAAGACAATGGATTTTTCATTCAAGCCAAGCTGCTCACGCTGTTGATGATACATTGGCTTGCTCATCAAGGCAGCGAGTAGCCCTACCCCGACTGCTCCACTTTCCCCGCTCACAATGGAAGGGTCGGCTCCAGTCGGTGACGCAAGTATACGCATGCCGTTTGCCGCCACGTAATCGGCACAGCTGACGAAGAAGTCTGCATGCTCCCGCAAGATCTCCCATGCCATCGGATTCGGTTCTCCACATGCTAGACCTGCCATGATGGTTTCGAGTTCGCCCGTAGCTGCATGTGGTTGTCCGTCGTTCTCTTCTGCTGAAAGGACCATGCAATTGGCGCTATGTGGCTCGACGATCACCGTCGTTACGTCTTTGTTTGCTTGCGCTGCTACGAAATGTCCCAAGACTGCGGCAGCCATGGAACCGACACCTGCCTGCAAGAATAGATGCGTCGGCTGTTTGGAATCGGTGAGGGCTGAGAGTTGTTCCATTACCTCTGCCGCCATCGTTGTATAGCCTTGCATGATCCACGTGGGAATGGTCGTGTAGCCTTCCCATGCCGTATCTTGAATCACTTGCCAACCACGTTCCTTCGCCATTTGTTCTGAGAGACGCACGGCTTCATCGTAGTTTCCATTGATGACGTGAGCTTGTGCGCCCGCCTCGCGTATCGCATCTACCCGTTGCTGGGCGGAGCCTTTGGGCAAATAAACAACGGCATGCTGTCCGAGTGCCTTGGCAGCCCATGCAACGGCCCTTCCGTGATTGCCATCTGTCGCAGTGACGAAGGTGACTTCTCCGATTCGCTCTCTCATGTCTTGGGAGCACAGTGCTTCAAAGGTCATCTCTTCTGTCGATTTCCCCAGCTTTTCGCACAAGAAACGAGCCATCGCGTAAGAAGCTCCCAAAACTTTGAAGGCATTGAGGCCAAATCTTTTGGACTCATCTTTTACGAGGACCTGTCCTACTCCCAGCTCGCGTGCTAACCCAGGCAATGTAACGAGGGGAGTTGGCTCGTAGTTTGCGAGAGATTGGTGAAAAGCTTTGGCAAAACGGGTTTCTTTTTGAGTCAAATAGGTAGGAATGCGAGAACTCTCGCTATTTTTTCTCTTATTTTTCACAACGTAGATTGGTGGGCGTTTATCCATCGATGGTTCCTCCTCGGGCGGTTTCATCCTACTTTGATAGAGCAAGGATCGTGCCAACCGTGTGAGGCGTGTATGTCTTATTAATTGGATGATGGTCGTATCATAATGAGATTATTGCGTATCATTTTGATACTTCAAGTCTTTTTTTGAGATTTTTTATTCCAGCTGCTGTGGTGGGAGGAAACAGGAGAAAACGCTCCAGCTTCTTGGGTCACCAGCTGGGAGGATTCACTGCACGGCTCCATGGAAAAAGCGAAACCGCGTCCAAAGTAGAGGTTCAGGGATGCTTTTCAGAGGTGGACGCTTAAAGGCGTGTTTCACTTTTTCCATTGCGCCTCGGTAGGCGCCCCAAAGATCTTCGCTTTTTTCTCCTGTTTCCTTACGAGCGGATGGGATTTCAAGTGGCTTTTAAAGATTGAAAACAAACAATTAGCTACGTCAGAGAAGAATATTTCCAGTCCTAGCGACTTTCGAAGTCCAGCCCAGCTTCGCAGTGATTTGTGGGCAAAAGAAATGCAACGTGCCCAAACGGCGTAGCGGCTACCACTTTTGCATTTCCCCGCAAATCGCTGCGGAGCGGACAGTCCCCACTTCCTAGCAGGACGTAGCCCGGAGCGTAGACTGGAAATATTCTTCTCTCCACTTCAGCAACTACAAAATCGGCTTGGCTTTCTATGTTATATTTTTATTAAGCTTAAAGGTATTGAGATGGATTGATACATAGCACAGAAGTCAGGAGTTAAGAAGGAAGGATGAAGGAAATGCCAATTCATAAGCAATCTCGTTCTCCTATTGGTTCTATTAGAGAAGATGGTCGTTATCCCATCGACCTGACTGGCCCACAGAGCCACACGCTTGTTCTTAAGCCCGGCGTAGGGAGCCTCTCCATCGGACCGTCACAATCGGGCAATAAAGCAGACCTGCACGTCGATCCCTATACGCCCATCAATTGGAACGTATTCGATTCCTTTGCCACACCAGCTGGATCGCCTTGGCCGCGAGTTCTGTACTACACAGGTAGCGACGCGAGCTTCTTCGACTGGGCCAAAGAACGCCCCATTGAAGGAATGTCATGGGTTCCAATCCTGCCTAATGACATAGTCGTGGACGCCAGCCATTCAAAATTGCACGACTTGTCTATCGAACTGGACAAGTTTGAAAACCGTTTGCATCTAAAACTCCCGAAGCACCAGGTCTCTGAATATTTCCGTCTGAGTGTGGCTGGCGATCTATCGCGTTTCTCTGTCGATGGCGACATGCCCTACTCTCTGACGTTGAAGCCGCGCACCAGCCGCCGCAAGAATAATGATCCCTTCTTGCTACCCGATCTGGGCGAACTGCACCAGATCACGAGCCTGACGCTTCGAAACGAACCGCTGGCGCAGCCTATCTCGCTGGAGTGCCTAAGTCAATTTCAGAATCTTACATCACTGAGTTTGTGGGGGAATTTCTGCGATTTGGAGTTGCTAGCTCGTCAGACCCAGTTAACGAATTTGGAGCTGCGCTTCATGCCTGATCTGGGTGACTTGCCGCCATTAAATGTGTGGCCGTTGCTTGACAGATTTATCGCCTATAACGTGGAGGAGATTACGGGTAAGCGACTGAGGCAGCAAATGAAAGCGCGAGCTAACACCCGCCCGTGGACCGGCTACGCTTCAGTGAGCCAATTACGAAAGCCTGAGTGGTGGACGACCGAGTTTGGCCGCCCATTTTCTTCCTGGCCTAAACGTCTGGCCAAGCTGGCTAATGAAGCCTATGACATTGCACAAGCAGCCTTGGCCCAAGCCTGTAGCCTTGCTGATGCCGAGGCAGCCATTACCGCCTTCACCGTGCGTTTCAACACCCTCAAAGGTATCGAGACCAGTGAACGAGAAGACCTTGGTGAAGCTGTATGGCAACTAAGCCAGTCTAACCACCTAATCGGCCAGCCTATTACGGAGGAGACGGCTCAACGCTGGTTCGACGCAGCACGCGATTACTGATGAAAGTAAAGGAATGTTGATAGCAAGTTTTAAGGCCATCCTTTGCGGGATGGCCATTTTTGAGTTCGTTGTATTCGACGATCGTTCTCTGTTCGTTTAATCAAGCTGTACAGAAACCTATTTTTCGAAAAATAATTCATTTCGGATTTACTTGAAAAAAAGCCTCCGGTTTGGAGGCTTTGCTTAGGCCCAATTATTCGCTTCTCAAGATGTGCTCGATTCGCTTTTCCGGCACGACCCAGATCACAGCCACGAGTACGTAAAAGAAACCGGAAACCCATGGCCCCACATACGCGGTCAATATTGCGAGCAAGTAGAGAAAAGGAGATACTTTCACCTTCCAGTCTCTGCCCATTGACTTTACGAAGACGGAATCGCCGGAATGCTGGCTAATGATTGCGAGCTGGAGAAACCTGTAAGAAGTCGCTGCAAGCAGAAGAACGATCCCGTACAATGCCATCGGGGCGGGGGCAAAATGGCTTTCCCCCATCCAGGCGGTCGTGAAGGGAATAAAGGATAGCCAGAAAAGCAATATCAAGTTGAGCCACATTAACCGCCCGTTCATTGTTCGAATCATGTGCAACAGATGATGATGGTTGTTCCAGTAGATGCCGACATAAACGAAACTGAAGATGTAGCTAAGCACTTTTGGGCCTAGTTCGATTAACGAATACCAGTCGTGGCCTTCCGGTACTTTGAATTCTAGCACCATGATCGTAATGATAATCGCCAGTACGCCATCGCTGAACGCTTCCATCCGGTTTGCTCTCATTTGGTGATCACCTGTTTCCCTCTTTACGTGCTTCATTGATCTATAGATATCTGTAGTTATTCTATATGTTCTGCATAATGTCAAGCACAACCTTTTCGCTAATGAAGGACCGTAAAAAATTGTTACGAACATTCCCTTGCGTTTCCGGCCGAATTGAACCGCAGCTGAGCCGTGTGTACGTAAATAGCAGACCTCGTGGTTAAAAATGGAAAATGTTCTTGATTCGCTCCATTTACATTTGTAATATTAACCCAACAGATTATATTTACATCTGTAAATCAAAAGATGGATTAGGAGGTGAGTACATGCACAATCTGCCGAAAATTTCTGAAGCAGAGTGGGAAATCATGAAGATTATTTGGAAGAACAATCCGATAAACGCTGAGAATATCGCACTCCTCTTGCCTGATGAAATCGAGTGGACCGATCAAACCGTTCGTACCTTCATCAACAGACTTTTGAAGAAAAAGGTGATCGGTTTTGAAAAGTCAGGAAGGAGTTATAAGTATTTTCCATTGATTTCCGAAAAAGAATGCATCCAGGCAGAGAGTCAGTCGTTTTTGAAAAGAGTTTTTAGCGGGGCGGCAGACATGATGATGACCAATTTTTTAGAAGACGCCAAGTTGTCCCAGAAGGAAATCGAGCATCTCCAAGAGATTCTGAATGAAAAGCAGAAAAACAAGAGCAGCAGAGGCGATGACAGATGAGAAGAGTGACAAAGCAGCAGATCTTACTGTAAAGAGGTAGAATGCATGGATATGCTATGTGCTATTTTTTTATGGGTTTTTGATGCCACCATTGGAGCTAGCCTCGTCGCTTTAATGGTGATAGCCATCAAGAAAATCTTTCATCACTGAATAAGCGCTCGGCTTCACCACGCGCTTTGGCTGATTGTGTTAATACGGCTTCTGTTCCCTTTTCTCCCTAACAGTCCGGTAAGCATCACGGCGTAGCGGCTACCACTTTTGCATTTCCCCGCAAATCACTGCGGAGCGGACAGTCTCCACTTCCTAGCAGGACGTAGCCCGGAGCGTAGACTGGAAATATTCTTCTCTCCACCGCGGCCCCGTATATAAAATTACCACCTGCATAACTCTCGCAGATGGCATTTATAGAATTGCGTAACTCTATGCGTTTCTCTCTTCATCTTCAGCAGATGGCCATCCACCCCATAGGTGGTTCAAATGCCCATCTGGATCACGAAATCTAAAGCTGTAGCCTCCGCCTCGTTTGTACGTCATTTCACTTACTTCGATTCCTTTGCTTTTCAACTCTTCATAAACCTCATGGATCTGATCTACCTGCAAGGAGATGATCGGCTGGGCTTGTCCGGCCATATCGGTAAAGTCCAAACGCGGAACTTCTGGGCAACGAATGAGCCCGAGACCTACTCCGCCTACATTCAACCAAGCCTCATTGTCTCCAGGTGAAAATTCGAAGGTAAACGGAATGCCAAGCACATCGCGGTACCACTTTATGGATACCTCCAAGTTTTTGACAGGCAGCTGTACAACCGCAAAATTACGCACATGGATACTCATTTGTGTTCGCTCCTTTATTTCAAATATGTACTTTCACCCTTATGAACGAAAGAAAAGAACAAAAAGAAACGGGTACCTCTACCATTTCTGAAAAAAATGCAGCAAATGTCCATCCGGGTCACGAACAGCAAAGAAAAGGCGATCGCCTGCTACCGAGACCTTTTCCACGCTCACGCCCTGTTCGGCGAGGCGCAGGTACGTTTGACAAATCGCATAGGCATCCCCCGCACGAAAGGCAGCCAAAAATTGCTCGAACTCTTCTTTTGATACAAATCCGGACGAATCACGCCGTCCAGCTTTGTCCATTTTCTTTTTAATGGACGAGCTTTCATCCTGTCTGGATTGCTCAGCCAACACGAACAAGCGCTGGCGTGCCCTCTTCACCCCTTCCTTCACTGCCCCTACTGTCGCATGCAGCAATGTGGCTGTTTCCTGCGCTGTAAACGAAAAAATATCCATCATGAGAATCAGCACCATCTGTCTGGCATTTAGACGATCAGCCAGCTGCTCGAACACCTCTCTCTGCACAAACGCATCGGATACAGTGGACTGATACAGATAGATCGCTTCATCAAACAGGGCGGGATGCTCATTCGCCTTTACTTTCCGACAATGATCGATCCAAGCATTCGTTGCAATTTGCCTCAAAAATGCCTTGGTCAGTTCTCTGTCTGGAGTCTTCTGTAGGGAACGATACACCTTCGTCAATGTTTCTTGCAGAAGGTCCTGCGCATCCCACTCGTTTTTCGTGAGGGACAAGCAATGCTTTTGAATATCCGCAAGAAAAGGTTGTACGCGCCAAAAGGAAGCCTCATCCTGATCTGCCCCCATACTATCCCTCCAAAACTATTCTGACTATTCATTCTCATTTTCAAGAAAATAAGTAACCCTGTCAAACAATCACCAAGTAAAAATAAAAAAGCGACCGTCCAGAACGGATTTTTCCCGCTCAGGACAGTCGTTACTTTATTTTCTGCCGATCAACACAACCAAGTCTATCGTCATGTCCACTCCTGCCAAGTCAGACACCCGTTCCAACTGCTCAGGTGTCGCTCCCCAAGCCAACGGAGTCATCTGGAGCAGGGAAGCAAGACTCCCTTCATCCAGTCGGAACTGATACTGAACCCGTTCCTTACCGATTAGCTGGAAGCTGGCTTTGAAGTGGTCGATCGTACGATGATTCGCATATTTTGTTTTTGGTGTCTCTTGATACAAGACTTCTCGTAACTCTCGCAAATAGTTGGCCTCGGGAATGACTTTGATCATCCGTCCTTCATCAGCCAGGAGTCTATGAAACTCATCCGAATTGGATGGAGATAACAGATTGAAAATGTACGAAAACTGTCTGTCGGCAAACGGCGCTTTCGTCAAATCGCCAACGCACCAAACTACTTCTGGATCGCTCTTCGCCGCGAGTACAACTCCCTCTTTGGCGAGATCGACACCCACTCCGATTAATGGGACTTCGCTTGTTTGCATCACTCTCTGCCGAACCTGCGTCAGGTGATAGCCTTCGCCACACCCTGCATCCAGTACGTACATCTGGCTTTCCTCAGGCTCTGTCGTATGCAGGATGACTTCACTCAACAAGTCATACAATGGATGAAAAAAACCTTGCTCCCCTATCGCCCTTCTCGCTGCAAACATTTGCTTGTCATACTTTGTTTTGTAGGTTCGCGTAGCCAAGTGAACGTAGCCGTGCTTGGATAAATCAAAGCAATGATGATTGTTGCATACCAAGCTGGTAGCAGGTACGTTTCGCATAGCCGCCTGGCAAATTGGACAACGAAAAATCTCCACATGCTGGGAGATAGCTGTAGACATCAAAAAAAGCACCCCATTCATTCGTATTTCGGTGAATGAAAAAAGGCACAGTCAAATAAACCCTCGGCATTTTCAAAAAAATGCGGGATTACGTTGATCTGTACCTCACATTACCGATTACGAACGAATTGGATCATAACCATAACAAGAAACACTCCTGACCTTCAATCAAGTGAGCGACAATAATGGACGCCCAACTATGATTGTAGCACAGTACAGAGATACACCGGCATTATGAAATTTTGGTGCAGGAATGCAGAGAGAGGGCAGGAACTCCGTTTTGCTTCCTGCCCATGCCCAGCTCATGGATGCCGATGGTTGCGTTCACTCCAGAAGCATGACCTCATCGTATTTCATCATGATGCTTCCTTCCTTGTACTCCCCCACTTTTGGCAGATTCACCAGACCCTTTATGTTTTGGAGAAGCGCACGAACGCTGTTCACTCCGCTTTCGTGCGCATGCGGATACCCGCCGCCAAAACGGGGATTGATCTCCGACACAACGTACTGATCTCCCACCAAAAAACAATCGATGTCAATGGGCCCACGCGGCTCTAGGACACGAATGAGTTCCTTCGCTAGTGATAGCAAACGCGGATCTTTTACCGCGAGGGAGCGATCCGTCTCCCCTGCCCGCATTCGCAGCTTTTTGCGGGTGAAAAGTGTCACCAGCTCTCCCGAGATCAGATCCACATAGCCATCCACTCCGTACTCCTCTGCCTGTAAGAACGGTTGAATGACGACATCCTCCGTTTTTTCCATGAGCACGGACCATTCTTGATCATTCTCCACACGTGTGATGCCCAAACTGGCACTTCCATACCGCGGCTTGACGATCAATGGATACGTAATCTGCCTTGCCAAAAGTGCTGCTTGTACCTCGTCCATTTTTGTAAAGGTGGGAATAGTGGGAATCTGGTGCGCGGACAAAAAATCATGCATTGCCATCTTATCCAAGCACATCTCGATTACATCCCGGCTGGACACGATCACCTCGATGCCCTGCATGTAGAAACGATCTGCATGCGCAGCTAACAGTGTCAGCTCAGGGTCAATTAAGGAGAGGATTGCCTTAATCTCGTACCGTTGGCAAATTTGCAGCAGGGCATCGAGATAACCAGGATCATCGATACGCGGCACCTGCTCGTGATGATGGGCAGCGTACAGGGCCGGGGCCGTCGGGTCGCAGTCGACTGCTATGATTTTGCCAGTGTCACCCCATTCGCATACAAAATAGTGGAGCAGCTTGACTCGCCTGCCTACACTGGTCACAAGTACGTTCATTCAGTTCATTACCCCCTGCTTGTCAACGTGAAAACGATAAACCGATTCGGGAATGAATTGTTGGAGAGTCTCTTTTCCCCTCACAATGACCGCTTCATTTCCGTCGATGGCGAGAACCGGCGGCCTCTCCCGAATAAATGGTGGATTAAAGACGAGCGTATACGCCCCTACGTGTCCGAAGACAAAATAATCCCCGATATCAGGCAGAGGCCCGGTGAAGCCTTGAAGCAAATAATCTTTTTCCATGCACGTATACCCGACGACATGATAGCTCGCTTCTGGAACTGACTTGCGGTTGCATACAAGTCGGGCTGGCAAGAGATGCGCGTGCATCGTCGGCTTGACATTGTGAATGCTTCCATCTACGAGAACAAATCGCTCTCCTCTGTTCTCCTTGACATCTACAACTTGGCAAACGAAATCAAGAGTATCTGCCACGAGTGAAATTCCTGGCTCTAGAATCAGCAACGGAGCATGATCCAGCTCTGCCAGCTCCTCTTTCACGACAGACGTAATCGCTTCGGCGTACTCCTCAAAGGTAGGAGCAGCCGTCATCCCGAACGAGGTCGGAAGCTCGCCATAGAATCCGCCTCCAATATCGATAAAAGCAAGCCGCTCGCCCAAATGCTGCTTTCCTAAACGGCATAGATGGCGCGTAATTTGGCGATACACACCGACACTGCGATTGGTGGAAAAGTGTCCATGCAACCCGACCACATGCACATTCGAGGCGACAGCCAACTGGCTCAGGGCTTTTTCCAAATTGCCGTTTTCGACGCAAAAACCAAATCGGCTGACCTCGTACCCATTTTGCAGAGGACTCACTCCACCCCTGGCCAAATCCACATTAATTCGTAGACCAATCCGAAACGTCTGCTCGGGATACTGCTTGGCGTAGGCCACCACCCACGGTATTTCCGAAAAAGAATCCAGATTGATCAGGCTCCCCTGCTCCAAGGCAAGGTGAATGTCCTCTTCCGTTTTGAGCGGGCCGTTAAAAATGATGGACGCAGGATCTACGCCGAGTTTTCGTGCCAATTCGTACTCCAGTCGAGAGACGACTTCTGCATGCGCTCCTAACTGATGCAGCTTTTGGCATAAAAACGGCAAGTAATTGGTCTTATACGAATACGCCACGACCACATGCTCATAGCGTCGAGTAAAAGCCCGTTGGAAACGACGATAGTTCTCGGAGAGCTTCACTGTGTCCAGTACGTAAAAGGAAGACGAGCAGAGACTACGCCATTTTTCTATCTGCTCATAACTATACATGGCGCACCCCCTGTTCCTGATTCAAGAGGCAGTTCGTGATAACACCGATGACTCGCTCCTGCTGTTCAGCGGTCAAGCTGGAACCGGACGGCAAGCAAACACCTTGGACAAAAAGACGATCTGATACACTCTCTTCAGGCTGGTGCGAATAGTATTGGCACTGCGCGAACAACGGTTGCAGATGCATCGGCTTCCACACGGGACGGGCTTCGATATTTTCTTTGCCCAGTGCATCGATCAGTTGTGCAGCAGAGATTGTCGCGTCCGCTGGATTCAGTGTCATCACGGTCAGCCATCTTGTGGATCGCCCTGTCGCCGGCTCTGGCATGAACGAAATACCAGGTAATTGTCCGAGAGCTTGTTCATAACGCTTGTAAATCCCTCTCCTTGCCTCGATTCGCTCCTCCAAAACGCGCAGCTGCCCCCGGCCAATTGCCGCCAGTACGTTGCTCAACCGATAGTTGTAGCCCATCTCTTCATGCTGGTAATGCCTGGCTGGCTCCTTCGCCTGCGTCGACCAGAAGCGTGCCTTTTCGATCGCCTCAACGTCATCGGAGACGAGCATTCCACCACCTGATGTCGTCATGATTTTATTGCCATTAAACGAAAAGGTCCCAACATGCCCAAAGACACCGCTCATTCTCCCTTTGTATACAGCCCCTAACGATTCTGCTGCATCCTCCACCACGCACACCCCATACTGCTCACAAAGCGCAATCAACGGTCCCATATCTGCGCTCTGCCCATATAAATTGACGATGACGACCGCCTTGGGCAACTTGTCCGCTACTGCCGCTTCCCGCAGGGCCAGCTCTAATGCCAGCGGAGACATATTCCAAGACCCTTCCTCAGAATCAATGAATACTGGAGTCGCTCCCTGGTACAGAATCGGATTGGCACTGGCGACAAAGGTGAGGCTGGAGCAGAACACCGTATCACCCGGAGCGACGCCTGCTAGCCTCAGCCCGAGATGGATAGCAGACGTACCAGAGGACACAGCCAGTGCAGCTTTTACGCCCACATATTGGGCAATCTCTCGCTCAAAAGCATCGACGTGTTCCCCCAACGGTGCGATCCAATTGGAGGCAAAGGCGTCTGCCACCAAGTCGCGCTCATCCTCCCCCATATGTGGCGGTGATAAAAAGATCCGCTGCTTCGCGCTCATTTCGACGTCCCCCCATTGCGATAGGCAGGAAAAAAATCTTGCTCGCCAGCCTGATCGACTTGTAGTTTTTGGCACAAAGCCAAATACACTTCCTCATCGTGAACTTTCTTGCCCATCCAGTAAGGAAAATGATTGCCATTTGCAAACGAGGACTTGAAACGGAACAAACCATCTCCATCCAGATTTCCTCCTCCGAGGAGAAGCAGCTGTGCTCCATCCAGCTTTGCCTGCTGAATCATGGCGTCGAAGAGGAGGTGGTTGACGCCAAGCGCCATGTCTTCCGTATGTGATGCCCCTAGTTGATAATGGGCAAATTGATTTCCACTGTGCAAAAGCACTCCCGCCACCGGCCGATCCTCATGGATGGCAAGTAGAAGCCGCGGCTTGCACAACACTGTTTTTTTCATGAGTCCCACAAAAAATTCCTGTGCATAATAGTAGATCGCCGCGGCTTGATTGCGATCCATCGTCTCCCGGTGCAGCTGAATAAAAGAATGCAACCAATCGGTTCCGCCCAATGTAATCCGGACGTCGTTTGCTGCTGCCTTCCTCATATTCCGTCCAACATTTTGCGTATAGTGGGCACGAATGTAGGCAAGTGTAGGGCGCAAATCGACCGCCGTTACCATCCTCACCAGATCCAGGCGCATCTGACCCGCGAATAGCTCTGCATTCCCCAGCAACGGATGAAAGCGAACCGTTTCCGTCAGATAGTTTTTGTACCGACAATAGACGTGGAATTGCTCCTGGAATAATCGAGCAGCCGTCTGTCCCCCCACGACGAATGGCCCTCCGTATCCTATCGAAACCAAATCGGCATAGCCGGGAATCCACTCATCTAGACGTCTGACCAAATACGGGTAGAAAACCTCGTTCTCCCCACTCTTGAAAAAAACAGCTTCTGGCGTGCCCTGCTCCATTTTGGCGTAAAGCTGTACGTATTCTTTCGTGTAGGACACGTCTAAATTTAAAAACCGTCGCAAATATTCGGTCCAATCATCCTGTTCCGAGAGTACGATCAGGCTCACATGCTTCCCTCCCAGCGCGCTCTGTGTTTTCACTCCCTCTGAAGTCTTCTACCGTGACGCTGCCCTGCTGATTTATGCCTGTCGATTGAAAAACGCGCTTGATCGTCAGACCGATAATCCGCATATCCAGAAAAAAGCTGCCATTTTCTACATACCAGACGTCCAGCTCGAACTTTTGCTCCCAGTCAATCGCATTTCTCCCATTGACCTGCGCCCAGCCTGTAATCCCCGGCTTTACGTCATGTCGCTTCAACTGCCGCGGCGTGTACAGCGGCAGGTACTCCATCAGTAGTGGTCTCGGTCCTACGAGGCTCATTTCACCACGAAGCACATTCCATAATTGCGGCAGTTCATCCAGGCTATACTTGCGCAAAAGTGTTCCGAATGATCCCAGTCGCTGCTCGTCAGAGAGAAGCTCTCCACTCTCATCGCGTTTATTGGTCATCGTGCGAAATTTATAGATGAAAAATGGTTTTCCGTGCAAACCTGGTCGCTCTTGTACAAACAAAACCGGAGACCCCAGCTTCCAGCGAATGAGCAGACTCACTAGCAAAATCAGTGGGGACAGAATGACGAGCATCAGGAAGGAAACGCAACGATCAAACAAGGACTTCATGCCGCACCTCCTGTTGATTCCACTTCGCTGCCGCTTCCTCCATGCTGAGGCTCTGCATGCCGTACCTCTCGCGTAACATGGTGTAATGCTGGAGTATTTCCTCCAAAAAGGACAGATTCTCTTCGATGTGATCCCCAAAATTCTCCGGATGCCACCACAGATGATACAAGCGATTGCGCTCCGCCGTATGAGTCAGGTCGCATTTGATTCTATTCATGCGCCATTTCTCCAACCGCTGTAATCGGGGAGAATAAGGACGCAAAAACCGACTGGATGGAACATCGACCATTCCCTCTGGACTACGCTGCAATGATTCATAGTTGTTATGACCGGAGAGATTCACATACGCATCCATCAGTCGCATGGCTCGTTTGAACAATGTCTCTTCGGCAGCCCCTTTTGTGTGATACATCCAAGACTGCTCGTTGCCGCGATAGGAACGGAACCCCTTTTTCTTGCACAAAGATAAATAGGCAGACTTCACCTGATTTCGCGGAAAAACGATGCTGGAAGGTGAGTATCCTTTTTTGCGAGTCACTCTATGAAAAGAATCAAGATCGGCAGCAAAAGCTTCGGGAGTCTGTCCCGGCTCTAGACAATAATAGTGGGAAAGAGTGTGGCTTCCGATGAATTGATGCGGGTAAGAGGATATCAGCTTGATTAAGGAAGGAGCAAAATGATACGGATCGACCTGCTCATGCTCTCCGATCGCATCTGTGTACAAATAGGGATAGGGTGACAGCTTTTCATCGGAATACGCCGGGAGATGCCGTGGAACGACGCCTGCTAGCTCCTTACGCGACTCGCAAAACAAAAAACCGACAGTAGCCCAAGTGACATGCATTTCATACTTGGCAAACAGCTCCAAAAGTGCGGGGATCACGTGACGAACGCCTAACAAATTTTGCTCATATGACTGAATGGTTCTCTTGTCTCGGACGCCCCAGTAAAGTTCAAAGTCTAGGGAAATGACGAATGCTCCCGTCTTGTCCAATCTTCTCCGCTGCCTCCTTTCTCCTGCCCTCTTTCTTCTCGTAGCTGACCAGTCAGTTGGGCAAACAAGGCCGCCTGCTTCGCAAGGACCGTTCGCTCATCGAAGTGCTCAAGCGCGATGCAGCGGCTGTTCTGCCCGAATGCTTCTCTGAGTCTGGAATCGATTACGAGCTTTTTTAAGGCTGCATACAAGGGACATACCTGTTTCGGTTCTACTAAAAATCCGTTGACACCGTCCCTGACTTCTTCCCGACATCCACGGATATTCGTGGCGACGATCGGTTTTGCCATCGCCATCGCCTCAATGATGGAACGAGGCAGCCCTTCGCGATGAGAGGGAAGAACAAATATATCGCTCGCGGCCATCAGCTCCGGGATGTCTGTGCGGAATCCAGCCAAAATGATTTGCGGATGCTGTCGGCAAAGCCCCACGAAGTTCTGGCCTCGCTGATCGCGTTCACTGGAAGACACGTCCCCCACCAACAAGAGGCGCAGGCGCGGAAATTCACCCGCCAGCTTGCGAAAGGCTTCCAACAGCTCAAAAATTCCTTTCTCCGAAACCATGCGTCCTACATAGGTGATCACCACATGCTCATCCCGCAGCCCCAGTGAGGACTTGATAGTCTGGACCTTTTCTCTCGTTACGTGTCGCGGGTGAAAGCGTTCTGTGAGATCAACGCCGTTGCCAATGTGCAGAATCCGCTCCGTCTGGGAGGAGAAGCTATCCTTCACGCTCAACTCGTAATCCTCTCGACTCTGAAGCAAAAGATAGTCAGTCATATGCCGGGCAAACCATTTTTCCAGCGTGTAGTACATCTGATACGTACTTTTGCTCATGCCCTCATGAAAGAAGTAGCCATGCGCTGTGTAAATGACATGCGGAACTCCTGCCAGCCTTGCTGCCACGCGACCGAGAACAGCGGCAATCGGCGTATGGACATGCACGACATCATACTTCTCCCTTTTCATCAGCCGATACAATGCCCCAATTGTCACCAAATTGGAAATCGGGTCGATCTTTCGCTTAATCGGAATTCTTCTGAGCGTCAATCCCTTTGCTGTTAGGACATCAAAGCGCCCCGTATCTGAACACGCGGTATGCACCTCGTAGCCTTCACCCATCAGCTTTTCAATCAAAGGAAACAATAAGCTTTCTACAGAGCGGTCAATTGCGCATACTTGCAAGATTTTTTTCAAGCAGATCACCGCCATTTTTGGTCTGACGCGTATTGATTTCGGCTGTAACGAAATACAGCGCGAGCATGATCCAGAAAAACGTTTCGCGAATTCCGTTATGAGTGAGTCCGTACAAAATTTGGAAGACAAGTGGATACCAAGCAACCAATCGATGCCCACGGGCCGCCCCATAAATCACGAGAATGAACAACACCGTGCCCATTACGCCGTAGGAGAAGAACAGATTGGCTAAGGTAGAATGGAGTTCCAACGAAATGCTGCTGTTAAATCGCTCGTACATCCCTTCCCCTGCTCCGAACAAAATGTACTCCGGATGGTTGGCAATCCGGTCATAGCCCCGCGCTGCCAAATTGTCATCCGAATCTTCCCCTAGTGATACCATTCGTTCTTCGATTTGTGTGTAAATAGATGCATCGCTCAGCACGTTTTCGTTGGTGTACAAATAGATGAAGAAGACAGTGAAGGACGAGACGAGCACACAAAGCAGATTCAACCAAAACAAGCCCGTTCGTTCTTTAATGGAGAGGAGCAAAAAAACGAGGTACATCCCTACGGCACTAATGATCGCTGCTTTCGACAACGACGCTGCAATAATGCTGAACGCCGTACCGATCGCAATAAAGAGAGGAATGGTCTTCACAGATACGAAGCGAGCACACAGCAAGCATATCCCCATGCACAGAAGTCCAAAATAGCCGAGCTGGTTCGGATTGTTGAAGAACAACGATTGCCTGAACTCTCCGCTATCCGGTGACAGTCCTGTCACGAGAATGAATGCCTGAACGAGCAAGGAAGTGGACGTAGCCAGGAAGACCCATTTGACGTACTCTTGCGGGTTGCGCCTGAACAAAATAATCAGGGCAAGCATCACGGCTCCGTTGTACAAATACCACTTGGTCGAGCTGAATACATCCATTTCTCCGCCGAGTGCAATCGACCATATGCCATTTACCATCATAATGTCGTACAAAAATAGAAGAGTAAGGAAGAGAAAAAATCCGAGTCTGCGGTTCACCCGACCCAGGCGAAACAAGAAGCTGTAGGCGATCAGGATAAGCATAATAAAATCGGCGATTTGCGGATTGCCACTTGGGAAGAAGTAGAAGGGCTTAAGCACCACATATAGCAAAAGTAGGACCTTGTCCGGTGAGAGCTTCTCCTTGAACATCATTTACTTGTGCGCCAGATGGTTGGTGAATTGCAGGATTCGCCGATAATCCTCCCACGTATCAACCTCTGCCCAAAACAATCCCGGTGGTATTTGTGTGACATACACATTCCTTTCGCCCAAAAAAGAATAGAGGACATTTTCCCACCACAAATCATACTGCTTCTCCTGAATCAACCTTTGTAATCGACGCAAAAATATCGGCAGAAAGCTCTCTTGAAGCTTGGCAATTCCAACGTATTCGCCAGTTGTCTCTTCCAGCGAGAGCTCCTTTCCATGGCAGAGCAGCAGTCCGTCTTCATAGCCAAATTTATAATCTCCCTCAAAGCGACGGACTGGATCAGCAAACATGACGGGACACGCGGTCTCTTGCAACACGGCCTCCAGTACCTTCGATTCAAAGTAAACGTCGGCGTTCAATAGCAAGCAGTCGCTTCCTTGCAAAAACTCGCGGGCGAACCAGAGGGACACCATACTATTCGTCCGATCATAAAAAGGATTATGATAAAAACGAATAGATTCATCTCTGAGCAGCTCGGTAATCACCTTGGCTTGATAGCCCACCACCATCGCGATCTCATCAATTCCATGGCGCTTCAGCTCCGCTATCGTATTTTCAATGAGCGTTTGGTTTCCGATGTCCACAGTACACTTGGGAATTCCGTCAATGTGCTCGTTAATTCGTGACCCGAGACCTGCTGCCATGAGCAGTGCCTTCATCCGACTCCCCTCCTTCTTTCAGAGATGGCACGACGTATTTGATGTTCAGCTTCAGCTTGTACATCGATCTGGCCAGTCCGACGAACAGGTGGTAGAAGGTCCATAGGAGCAAAAATAGTATCTGACCGCTGATTGCCCACAGAAATGCAGTAACCAGCACACCCAACTGATAGCCCGTTTGGGTAAGAAAAAGGAAGACAAAAGCATCGATCCATTTGCTGCGCTTTCTCATAGAGACTGTTTCGTGAGAGATTTTCCCTTGACGAAAGACGAGATCGGAACCATTGGTCGCCAAAATCTCTGCAAAAATCGTGAGCAGAATCAAATAGAGCAGCCACGGACCCAACATCGCGTGATGATTCATGATGCCGTATATCACACCGAATGACACCAGGTAGAGTGCATAGTTGAGCCCGATGTCCAGCCATTCTCCTCCCTTGCTCTTCTGGTTGCGCATGCGGGCTACCTCCCCGTCGACGCAATCCGCCAAGTAGCACACCTGACAGAAGAAGCAGCCGAGCAGAAAGGATGCCGCCGTTCCGTACATAAATGCTGCAGCGCTAAGGAGTCCGGCGACTATCCCCCCGATTGTAATCGCGTTGGGGGATACTTGTGTTTTTCGGGTCAGCAATAAGCTCACGTAGATGGAGAGGCGTCGTGTGAAGTAGTACGACCAAAACTCCTCCCTTCTCCACGGCTTCTGCACCTGCACACGGCAATGGCGTGTCTCTTCACTATCCCAAAACATAGACGGATACAGCTCATCCTTCACGGTAAGCCACCTTCTTCATGACCTCGTCTCGAGATCGAGACGGAATATTTTTCGGATAAAAACGGGATATACCACGTGCGAAAACCAAAATATTTGGATGCCCAATACGAAGCACAAAGATCTCGACAGATTAGGCTGATTGAAGTAGCAATGGCGGCCCCGATAATTCCATACAGCGGAATGAGACAAGCGTTTCCGATTATGTTTAGTGCAGCTGAACAGACAAGAATATTGCGGGCCGTTTTTTGATGCCCGGTCATCGTCAATAAGGGGATAACACTGCCTGTGCAAAAATTGACAAACTGCCCCATGCACAAAATCACAAGGACGAGGCTCTCACTCGCAAACTCTTCACCAAAAAAAGTGAGCAACGGAACAGCAAATATCGCCACTAGCAGATTGAGAGGAGCAGAGGTGAAGAAAATGAGCCGATTGGCAAACGCAATCATCTTTTTCAAGCCGTCCATATCATTACGTGCGTACAGCTCAGAGAACTTGGGAGAGAGGATCGTATTGATGGAAATCAGCGCAAAGCCCGTCACCATTGCCAGACGAATGACCACACTGTATACTCCGACGGTTTTGGCATCCGTAAAAATACCCAGCATGATCATATCTGTCCACGTCATAATCAATTCCATCGACGCACTGAGATACATGGGCAGTGCGACTACAATAATTTCCCTCAACCCAACACCAGGCACTCCCTCAGTCGGCTGTACACCGATACGAAAACCTCGGCTCGTCGCATACCACTGCCCCATCCCATAGACGGCATTCAAGATAACAGCAGCTGCGAGCAGTTGAATCAAGAGCATCGTACTGGGTTCGAAAAAAGGGATGGCGATGAAAAGAAACGCCAAGTGCAGAAAACGCATACCGACGATATCCACAGTGATCGAGATGACAACCCGATGCAGTGCCCGAAACGCAGATGCATACAGCCTTGCGAGAGACACAAACGGAAGCATCCACGCGACGACTCGCAGTGCCTCTGCTGGTAGCTCCCCTGCAAACACGTAGGCGGACACCTGCTCCGAGAACACATGCAACAGTATCCCGAGCACAATCGAAATCAGCGTCGCCCACAGCACTACTTTGTTGAATACTTCGGAAATCTGATAAAGCGAGCCTTTCGCGCGAAACTCCGAGAGAAAGCGGATTATGGCTGTATCCGTCCCCAAAACGGCCAGCACCATTCCGATGTTCATCAGGGTGATCGTCAGCGAATAGATACCCAGGCTCTCGGCTCCGTACTCTCTGGCAATGTAGAACTGCAAGAGATAGAGCAGCACGAAGCCAAGGAGCCGAAACAAAAACGTGAAGGCCGAGCCGCGAATCACTTCGTGAACATCGCGATCTTTATGCAGACGGTTCCATTGTCGTTGCCAAGCTAATTTGAGGGCATGCATGCTTACAAACGCCCCGCTTTCTGCTATGCGTTGTACCCATATCCGTAGTAGCCTTCTCTCTTCCCTACCTTTTTGTTGTTGAGAACAACACCGAGCAGATTGGCTCCTGCCGCTTTTAACTGCTCTACTGCTTTGACAGCAGAATCCCGCTTCGTCTTGCTTGCATCCACCACCATGACACAGCCGTCCATTTCCCTCGCCAGCACCATTGCGTCGCTTACGATTAATGGCGGGCTGTCGACAATCACAAAATCATAGTTGTGGCGCAGATAGTCCATCAATTCCAAGAGCCGTGTCGTTCCGAGCATTTCCGCCGGATTATGCGGGATTGGCCCTGCCGTGATGATCGACAGCTCTGACACCCCTGACGGTTGAATAATATCTGCAATCTCGCACATATCCGAAAAGTAAGAACTGATTCCGTACAGATTCGGCATATCAAAGGTGAAATGTACCCGCGGATTGCGTAAGTCAAAATCAAGCAGCACCGTTTTTTTGTGATCCTTTGCCATCATCAAGGACAGGTTGGCAGCGGTGATCGTTTTTCCCTCAGAAGCCCCTGGACTGGTGACTAAAATCGTTTGCATCAGCTTGTCGCCCATGGAAAACTGAATGTTTAAGCGAAGGGTACGGTAGCCCTCTACCAGCGGAGACAGCGGCTCCCAATGGGCGATCAGCTTTTGGTAACGATCATCAGGCTTCTGCCTTCTCATACTCATTCCTCACTTCCTCCGCCTTGGGCTGGCGAAATGCCTTCCGCGTTTTTTTGTCAATTACCGCAATAGTTGCCAGTACAGGTAAGCCTAAATACTCCTCCACTTCTTTTTCCGATTGAAGTCGGGTATCCATCTGCACCAGCAAGAAGACGACGACCATAGACGTTGCCAACCCGAGGACAAAAGCAATCACCGAATTGAGGATCGGTTTTGGGCTCACTGGAATGGCCGCCGGATTGTTTCGGGCCTCTGCTAAAATATGCACGTTGTTCATGCTAAGCATTTTCACGACTTCTCCCTGAAAGGTCGTCGCGATTGTATTGGCGATGAGTACAGCTCTGCCCTGATCCGGATCTTCTACCGTAATGGAAATGACCTGTGAATCCTTGACTGGTTCCACCTTCGTTTGAAGCAGCAGATCCTCCATCGTAGCGCCGGCCCCTATCACTTCGAGCACGCGCTCCATCACCCGCGGACTTTCAATAATCACGCGATAGGTCTCAATCAATTTCAGATTGGAATCAATTTCCGCGACGGATAGCATGCTCTCTACGGTTGAATCCAGCGAGCGATTCACTAATATTTCCGTCTTAGCCTGATAAATCGGTGTCAGTAAATAGAAGCTCACGAGCGCTGTTCCGATGGTGCATAAAGAGGTAATCAAAAGGATCAGCTTCCATCGCTTCAACAACATCAGGAGTATTTCACGAAGATTAAGCTCCTCATTCATCCTGCTTCCCCCTTTGCCCCGCTATGCTGTCACTTCCTTCTTTCTGCAGTTGTACGGGAGGTTCGATTTGTTTTTGAAAAGTTGAAAGACTCTCGGTCAACCTCTCACGCTCTTGCGGACTGACGATATAGTAGTAGATTCCATTGATCATTTGACCCTTTCCTTCCAAACGAATCGTCTCGACGGAGGTAACTGCCGTGCTATAGCTTAGGGCAAGCTGTTTCATCACATCAAAGGTCATGTTCGTTTTCACGTATTTCCCCATCGTCGTAAGGACGTCATTCAATCGGGTAGGCGATGCAAGGGTTACACCTTTGTCCAGCAATGCCTTGATGATTTCCTGCTGTCTTTCGTTGCGCCCGAGGTCGCCTCTCGGATCTTCGTAGCGCATGCGAGCGTAGACCAAGGCTTGCTTCCCGTCTAGCTGGATGGGACCGATCGGAAAGGTGTAATCCGCATAAGTAAAGGCAAGCTTGTTGTTGACTTCCACTCCTCCCAGCGCATCGATCACACCCGCGAATCCTTCCATATTCGCGGTCACCACGTAATCAATGGGAAATTGAAGAAACTGCTCGACGGTGTCTACTGCCTGTTGCACGCCGCCGAATGCATAAGCGTGATTGATCTTATCTTGGCTACCTTTGTGAGCCATAGCTGTTCGCGTATCACGCGGTATGCTGATGAGCAACGCAGATTTCGTTTTCGGGTTGACGGAGAGTACGAGGATGACATCAGAGCGCCCCTTGTCATTCTCTCGTTCATCAACGCCAAGAAGCAGCAGTGTGATCGGTTCTTTAGGCAAGATAGCGGAGTTCTCCCCTTCAACCGCTGGCAATGTCGTTGCTTCTTGGGAATTCATGGGCGGTGATTGCCTCACAGATGCTGGTTCAGTCGCTACAGATATCTCGATAGATTTCTGCGTGCGGACAGGGAGGTACATTTTGCTGGCCGTTTCTTTTAACGACAGATAGACGTACACACCATAACCACTCAAACTGATGAGACAAATCAATCCTCCCCATACAAGCAGCCGCTTCCACTTTATCGTGGCGATCTTTTCCTTCCATTTGCTGACGCTCATCCGATCGCCACTTGATAAGGGACTGGCGTAGACTCTTCCTTCACGTAAGAAGTGGATTGATAGCCTGGAACGATCCCTTGCAAAATCTCAATGATGGATTGTTTGTCCTCCATCGTCGCTCCCTTGTCTGCAATTTGCTCCAACCGGGCGATCCCTGCCAAGAGCTCATTCCAGGAAAAATCGAGCGGCTTCCCTATGAAGATGCGATTATGGCAAGTAGACGACAAGCCTTCTTCCTCCGTCAAAATTTCTTCGTACAGCTTCTCTCCCGAACGAACTCCCGTGAATACAACCGGAATATCCTTCCCGGGCTCCAAGCCTGCCAAGCGAATCAGGTCGAGGGCCATATCGACAATTTTGACCGGTTTCCCCATATCGAGGATGAATATCTCCCCTCCCTGAGCGAGTGCTCCCGCCTGGATGACGAGCTGGGCAGCCTCAGGAATGGTCATAAAGAATCTCTCCATATCTGGATGTGTAATGGTAATCGGTCCACCTGCCCGGATTTGATTAAGAAAAACGGGAACGACACTTCCCCTGCTCCCCAGGACATTTCCAAAACGAACAGCTGCAAACCGGGTAAGTCCGAAATGGTTATAACCCTGGATCAGAAGCTCAGCAATCCTTTTCGTGGCACCCATCACACTGGTTGGATTCACTGCCTTGTCCGTCGAGATCAGGATGAAATGAGAGACGCTGGTTTCCAGTGCGCATTCCGCAACGTTTTTCGTACCCAGAATGTTATTCTTCAATGCCTCACACGGGTTGTTCTCCATTAACGGTACATGCTTGTGGGCTGCGGCATGAAAAACAACGGCGGGACGATACTCATGCATTATCGAAGCAATTCTTTGTCTGTCACGAATATCTGCAATCAGGCTGACCGTCTCCTGCTCAGGAAACAAACGCGAGAGCTCTAGGCTCATTTCAAAAATGCCGTTCTCTTCGTTCCCTAAGAGAAGAAGTTTCCTCGGACCAAATCTAGCTATTTGTCTGCAAAGCTCGGACCCAATCGAGCCGCCCGCTCCTGTCACAAGTACGACTTGCTGCCGCAAGTACCCCGTAATCTCTTCCAGATTGACCTGAACAGGCTCCCTTCCCAATAAATCCTCCAACGCTACATCCCGAATCATGTTCATCGTGATTTTTCCGCTGATGATGTCTGCTACGTGCGGCAAAATTTTGACACTCGCTCTCGTCGTTTTGCAAATGTCGAAAATCTCCTTAATCGTCTGCCGGGATGCGGATGGCATAGCAATCACGATGTCTGATATGGAAAGTCGTTGCACGACGCGGGCGATATCAGCCCGATTCCCTACAACCGGCAGGCCGTACACGCGCAGATTTTGTTTGCTGGGCTCATCATCGATAAAGGCCACTGGACGCAGCTCCGACAAAGGCGAGGTTTTCATCTCTCTGGCTACGAGCACACCTGCACTACCTGCCCCGATAATTAATGTGCGCCTGCGATCCTGTGTTCTTTTCTCCCGCTCTTCATACCACCACTTCCATACAAACCGAGAGCCTGTGATCCCGAGCAAAACAAAGGCCAGCGTCATGAGAAAGAGTGAGGTGGGAAATCGGATGGACCAACCAAACAGGTACGTCATCTTCAGTACCAGGTAGAGAGCCAAAACGGAAAAGCTCGTGGCTAAAATGATCGAGACCAGTTCGCGAACACTGACATAGCGGAAAACAGGTCGATAGAGTTGAGCGAAGTGCATACCTGTCACGACGAACAGTACGTGGCCAATCATCAAATCCATAGGGTGATATTCGCTTATCGCTGTGAAAGAAAAATCAAATCGAACCAGGCAGGCCAACCAGACAGCCAAGCTGATAATTCCTGCATCCGATAAGCTTAACCAGAATCTTCTCTTCCGGTAGCTCATATTCATCCGCTCCAGGTGATCGTTATTCAAACAATGGTCATCATAAACGCCACAGGCTAATTTCTGCCGGGCATGTTTCTCGATTTAGCACGCTTTTCACATCTGCGATGACACCTTGACCCTGATACAAGAGTCCGGCAAGCTCCTCCCATCCCAGGTGCAGATATCGCTCATGAGGTACGGCCAATACGATTCCGTGGGCAGGCTGCAGGTCTTCCCACTCTCGCAATTGAATGCCGTATTCCTCTCTCGTCCGCTCTGGACAAGCCAATTCATCTGTCACTTGGACCTCTACTCCGAACTCCTTTAGTTCCTGAATAATGTCGATGACCCGACTATTGCGAATGTCCGACACGTTTTCTTTAAAGGTGATGCCCATGATCGTAATTCGCGAGCCTTGAATCGCAATATTTTGCCAGATCATTTGCTTCACGAGTGAGGTCGCGACGAACTTGCCCATACCGTCATTGATCCGTCGTCCTGCCAGTATGACCTGGGGATGATAACCAACACTCTCCGCCTTGTATGTCAAATAGTACGGATCGACACCAATGCAATGACCACCGACTAGTCCTGGAGAGAATGGAAGGAAGTTCCATTTTGTTCGAGCGGCCTGGAGCACATCTACCGTAGAAATGCCCAAGCGGTCAAAAATAATCGAGAGCTCATTGATCAAGGCGATATTGATGTCGCGTTGCGTGTTCTCAATCACCTTGGCTGCCTCAGCCACCTGAATCGAGGGCGCTTTGTGAATACCCGCCTCTACAATCACCCCATACATCTCGGCAATCGTTTCACACGTCTGGCGATCTTGCCCTGAGACGACCTTGACGATCTGGGACAATCTCCGTTCCCGATCCCCCGGATTAATTCGTTCAGGTGAGTAGCCGACGAAAAAATCAATCCCCGCCAGCTTTCCAGACGCTTGTTCCAATACAGGAATACAAATTTCTTCTGTTGCCCCTGGATAAACTGTCGATTCATAGACGACGATGGTCCCTGAAGTCAGATGTTGCCCAACGCTTTCAGACGCGAGAATGAGTGCCCGCATATCGGGCCGTTTCGCAGAATCGACAGGAGTGGGCACCGTTATGATGATAAAATCACACGCTGCGAGACTCGCGGGGTCATCTGTATACGTGATGTTGGCTCGCTTTAGCTCATCTGTAGACATCTCTCCCGTTTCATCCATTCCGCTTTCCAGACTGCGTATGCGTCTATCGTCTATGTCAAAACCCACCACTGGAAGCACTTGGCCAAAAGCAATCGCGACAGGCAGTCCTACATATCCAAGACCTACTACTCCCACTTTTTTACGCATGGGCGACACCATAATAGCTGACGTACCAGTCTACAAAGCGAGATATCCCCACATCGACTGGTGTTTTCGGTCGAAAGCCTGTCGCCTCATACAGAGCTTCCACTGACGCATAGGTAGCAGGAACATCCCCCGGCTGGATGGGCAAATAGTCGCGAACAGCCTTTTTACCCAGCTTCTCTTCCAGAATCGAGAGAAACGTAAGCAAATCGATCGGCTGGTGATTCCCGATGTTGAACACCTCATGCGGCGCCTTATCCCCCTCCCTTCGGGGAATTCGATTCATCAGTCGCAGCATCCCTTCGACGATATCGTCCACATACGTAAAGTCCCTTGTCATGTTGCCGTAGTTGAAAATGCGGACAGGCTCTCCCGACAAAATCGCCTTAGTAAACGTATAGAGCGCCATATCGGGTCGGCCCCAAGGCCCATATACCGTAAAGAAGCGAAGTCCCGTCGCAGGCAAGCCGTATAAATGACTATAGGTATAGGCCATCAGTTCATTGGCTTTTTTCGTTGCTGCGTACAAGCTGACCGGCTCATCTACGGGATCGTACTCCGCAAATGGTAGCTTTGTATTGCCTCCGTAGACGGAGCTTGAGGATGCGTAGAGCAAATGCTTGACTCTCGACCGTCGGCATCCTTCCAAAATGTGCAGAAACCCGGTGATATTGGAAGTCGTATAGGCATGAGGATTTTCCAAACTGTACCTGACGCCCGCTTGAGCGGCCAAGTGAATGACAATCTCCGGCTCCATTTCTCGGAACAACTCGTCCATTTTGCTCTGATCTGCAATATCCGCTTTGAAAAAACGAAATGATGGATACGCTTGGAGGATTTCCAGTCGTTTGCTCTTCAAGACCGGGTCGTAATACTCATTGCAATTATCTACCCCCCACACCGTCTGTCCTTGTTCCAAAAGCCGTCGTGCTACATGAAAACCGATAAAACCAGCTGCGCCTGTCACCAAAATCGACATACTATCCACCTCTTTGCTTATTCATACGGAGGTTCTAGGACAAATATGCCAGTGGTTGCCCAAAGTTTATGGAACACATTTTTATGTCGTCCATGCCCTTTTTACTAAATGGTTGTCAACATTTGAGAAATGGTTGAATGAAATGAAAAGAAGACAATCTTGTCTACCCATTTTTTGGAGGAGAATGCTTTTATGTGGATTGATGTAAAAACGTACGGAGCAAAGGGGGATGGAGTGACCGACGATACCCAAGCAATCCAGGTTGCCTTGACTGCTGCTCTGAACCTGCAAATTCCATTATTTTTCCCTGCTGGCACCTATATAATTGAACCAAATAGCCTCGAGGCCGTCCTAGGAGCAGGAAAAAGCCTAGTGATGCAGGGAATCGGTCCTTTTTCCGTATTAAAAAGGAAAGCCAATTCAACTGCCGCAGATTGGCGGTGGCTGTTCTCGATTACATCCACGGGTGGTGATGCTGATTCCTTCGTGGTCACCAACTTAAAGATTGATTCCAATGCAAGAGCAAACCCGCTGCCTCCCGATCCTTACGATTACGAGCATAGCGCCGATTTCTACATTCGTGGTGCCGGTCCTAGCAGCTATATCAATTACGTAGCGCTACAACAAGTATGGTGTACGGATGGAATCGCCGACCATTTTTACTTTGCCGGGGAAACGAACTGCTATGTCCGCTCTGTGCAAGTTACCGATTTTTACAGCGACAACCGCAAGAGAACACGCTCAGATATTACAGTGACAGGTGGACTGGAACGTCTGAATGCAGCGAATGTAGCGTGTGATCGTTTTGAGGTCGAGCTCAATGAAGGGTACGACGGAGCCACACCCATGTTCGTAAACCTGAGCAATGTCTCTTGCCGTCAACAGCTCGACTTGGAGGGAGATCTGTCCTCCCCGATGGTCGTGCAAGGTAGTCACCTTGTTTCGCTCGCCAGCTTCAGTCTCACTGGCATGACAGGCTGTATCAGCTCCTCGGTTTTTTATACGGCACCTGATCAGAAAAATCGGGTGAACTTTATGAAAAACATGACCTTCAGCAACTGTCGCTGGGTATTGCATACGACAGCACAAGGAAGTACAAAGACGGTTGGTACCGGTCTGACCGTGGATTATTCGGATGTAGGTCTTGTATTTGATGGCTGTAGCTTCGAGGCCAATGATACGGCGACTTCCATCGGCGGCTACGCCTTGAGCTTGGAGCCATGGGATGTGCTCGCCGAGAGACAAGTTACCGTGAGAAACTGTTCGTTTGACCCTCGGCTGACCCAAAACATTTCGTTGAACCGCTGCGGAAATGTTTCCCTCATAAACAACCGTTATTCCGGTTCTGATCACGCCATCATGCTCTTCGGTACCGGAACGTACCCATTGGTAGTCACCGTGGATGGAGGCGACTTCAGCCAGGTTACTGGAAAAATGTTTTATCACAAGTCTTCGGATAAAATAACCCTCTCCATGAAAAACCTCCCTGTTCCTGTTTCCCTCACTAGCGGCTACAAATCCGAAAACTCTACCTTTATCCCAACTGTTTCTATCAACGAACGTGTGGTGTATGTCGCAGCAGCCCCCAGTGCCTCCGTCAAATACGGCGGTCTCAAAGGCGATACACTACGCTTGATCACTCCTGTAAACAATCAACCGTGCGAATGGATTGCGACTACGACAAATAAGACTGCCTGCACCTGGCTAGCGACCAAAACAGCCAAAAGCTAAGGGAAATGAAAAACATCCATCTTGCCCCTCGTTGTGGGATAGATGGATGTTTGTTATTAGGCAATACGCTCCAAATCCGGATTGTACCGTTTCACATAGGTATAAATTTCTTCCCCGAGCAATTGCGTTCTCACTAGCTCATCTACCTGTTCCTTCAGATGCTGGGTGAGTAGATTGGTTCCATTTTCGATGCGTCTTTTGGCAGCCTCAGGCAGCGTCAATACATGCGGTACGAGCAATTGCAGGTACCAAACGCCCTTTTCTTCCTCGGAGACATCGATCTCCAGTTCCATGTCCGAACTGTCGAAATCGTACAGCTGGTTAAAGAGCGACTCCCTTTTTTCCAGCGTCATTGCGGCAATGTCGATTTTTTCCACGCTCAAATAATACTCTTCATTGAACAAGACAATTTTGTCGTCAATCTCCTGATACTTTTTCGCCAGCGGATTCATCGTCATCGGTCCTTTCCATCTCACATCTATCCTATAGCATACTACCTTACTGAATATTTAGGCAACTCGTCCGTGTAGAAAGGGCCTTGCTCCATGCAAGACCCTCGTTTTTACAGGAGTGTCGATCCCTCCACTACGGCTTGTGCGTCCTCCTTGGAAATAAGGACCGCGCGAGCCTTACCGCCGCTTTGTCCTGCGACGTACCCATCTGCCTCCATCATTTCGATGAGACGGGCAGCACGGTTATATCCGACGCGGAAACGGCGTTGCAATCCAGATGCAGAAGCTTGTCCCTGATCAGCCACGAACACGAGTGCTTCCAGATACAACGGGTCATCTCCGCTGTCAAACGATGCAACCTGCTGATCCAAATCTTCTTTGCTGAAAATGTACGCAGGCTTTCTTTGCTTTTTGATCATGTGCGTGATTCGCTCGATCTCGTCATCCGATACGAAGTTCCCTTGCAGACGAACCGGAGTCGTGCCGCTCTCAAGGAACAGCATATCCCCTCTACCCAACAGTCGTTCTGCCCCAGATTGATCGAGAATCGTACGCGAGTCAACTTGGGAGAACACAGCAAAAGCAAGACGAGTCGGTACGTTTGCCTTGATGTTTCCGGTAATGACATCCACAGATGGGCGCTGTGTCGCCAAGAGCAAATGAATACCGCAAGCACGTGCCTTCTGAGCGATCCGGATAATGCAATCCTCCACATCTTGCGGCGAGACCATCATCAGGTCAGCCAACTCATCAATGACGATCACGATATAAGGCAGCTGATCATCTGTCGTCTGATTGTAGCGGTCAATATCGCGAACACCAGCCTCTACGAATAGCGTATAACGCTTCTCCATTTCTTCCACGGCCCACTTGAGAGAAGCCGTTGCCTGCTTGGCCTCCGTCACGACAGGCGTAACCAGATGTGGCAAATGATTGTAAGGGGCGAGCTCTACCATTTTCGGATCGATCAAGAGCAATCGCACCTGCTCAGGAGTCGCCTTGTACAGCAGACTGACGATGATAGAGTTAATGCAGACACTTTTACCCGAGCCTGTCGAGCCGGCAATCAAACCGTGCGGCATCTTTTTAATATCCGCAATAATCGGCTCTCCACCAATGTCCATACCGAGTGCGACCGCCAGAGGAGATGAATGCTCCTGAAACTTGTCTGAGCTGATGATCTTCTCGATTAATACAGGCTGACTGGACATATTCGGGACTTCGATTCCGATGGCATTACGTCCTGGAATCGGTGCCTCGATGCGAATATCTTTGGCAGCCAAATTCAACTTGATATCGTCAACCAATCCCGTAATCTTGTTCACTTTTACGCCGGGAGCCGGTTGCAACTCAAAGCGTGTCACGGATGGGCCTTTGACAATCCCTACTACCTGAGCACTGACATTGAAATTTGCGAGCGTCTCTTCCAATAACAGCTTTTGAATTTGAGTATGCTCATCGTCGTCATCACTGACCGGTGGGCTCGGATTCAGCAGTCCCAAATCCGGTAAGGCGTATGGCGGCTGTGCTGACTCTGCTCCTTGGTCAGCTTCATTGGACGAGTCTTTTACCGGAGCTGACGCAGGCTGCATCGCCATGGATGCCTGAGACAGGTTCACGGGCTGTGCAGCGGATGTAGCAGGGACAGGAACTGCTACGGATTCTGCAACAGTTTCTGCAACTGGTTCAACAATCGGTTCCATAATTGGTTCCATAATTGGTTCTACAATCGGTTGAGCAATGGATACAGGCTCAGTTGGTTCTGTTTGCTCTGGCGTAACTTCGGAAACCGAACCCACATCTGCTGAACTGAGCTCCTGTGGTGAATCTACTTCTGCTCTTTCTAGCAATCTGCTGATAGCAGATGTATAGGCAGGCTCTTCGACACCATCGCTCTCTACCTGCACAACCTCACTGAGTGTAGTGATCAGTCTATGCTCTGCTTCCTCATCGGCTAGTCGCTCTTCCATCGTTTGAGAGTAGTCTGTCGGTTCTTGTTGCCTAATAGACTCCGATTCCTTCTCTTCGAAATTCTCACTCGGCATTGATTCTGCAAGTTCTATCTCTTCAGTTTGTGCCTCTTCTACCTCATTCTCTTCAGCTACGGTCTCTTCGACTTTTGGCTCAAAAGCATCAGAGTCAGAATCAGAATCTTGCAGATCCGTAGCTTGCGATTCCGTATCCATCATTTTTCCTTCTATTTCTTCTGCTACCGTCTCTTCCATTTGGACGGAAGCAGCAACTTCTCGTTCTGAATCAAGAGCTTCTGCCACAGCAGACTCCGAAGCAGTCTCTTCTCTTTCGTTATGTACAGATTCATCTCCAACAACAACATGCTGCGGTTCATTTTGCTCAAAAGAAGCAGTCTCTTGCTCCTCTGGAAAATACCGCTCGCTTATCTCTTGTTCCCACTGCTTCATCTGCTGCAAATGCTCTTCTTGCTCCAGACGCGGATAAATGATTCCCGCAGTCGTATGGATTCGATGCTCTGCCTCGCGCGTCGCCGAGGTTATCTTCCCATAAACAGGGGAAACGATTTCAGACGGCTGGTAGGCACGCTTTTCCTCAGTAGAATAAACGGGTCTCGTTACTTTTTCCGCTTCTTTTTGTGGCGTACGGTTTGGACGTTGCGGTATCTCGACGTTGTTCTTAACAAGTTCAGGTTTCTTTTTCTCGAAAACAGGCTCTGCCTTTGTTTCCAGCACACGTTCATTTGCTTGCCGCACCGTTTCACGCTTGGGCTCGAATCGCTCACGAGGTGCCTGCTGGCGACTGCGTTCATTCGATTCGGCAGGATTTACGCTATGATTACGCTTCTTCTCCAAATAGTTATCCGGGACAACTGGAAAACGAAATTGACGCTCTCTTCTTTCACGCACATTGTCTTCTATATCTCGATTGTTTACCCGTTCTTTTGGGTATATACTTTTTGTTTTCGCCTGAGGCTGACGGGGAGCGGGATTACCTGTTGGGTTACCGGTACCTGCTGGACGACCTGCTTCTTCTATTTCTTCTTCTCTTTCTCCCTGAAAAAAGTTCATCAGCTTTTGAAGCCACGACCACATGTTGCAACGCCCTTTCTTCACTAACCATCTTTTCCCCTTCATCTTACCACGAAAATGGGGCAGAATTAGCTGGATTGTGATTTTTTTCCGTTTTTGCGAAACCTTTTCTCTATTTGTGCGTAGAAGAAGAGGGGAATAAAAAATAATATACATAGGGGAGGAACACATCATGTGGAAAAAAGGAAGCGCCCTTCTGGTAGCAGGTACAGTATTGCTGACCGGTTGTGCTGGCGAGGCATCCCTGGTGCGTGATTCTATCGTAGCGACAATTGACAAGCCAAACTATGATTTTGAAGGCTCCTTGAAGCTGACAGGCGACGTTGAGAAATTGCCTGAAGCATTCGGAGAAACGGCTGACAAAGAAGGAACGGCGTTGTTGTCCGCTTTGAAAGCAGGCGTAACAGTAAAAGGCTCCCAACTGGATCTGGACACTGTGAAGTTTGAAGTAGAAGTAAAAGACGACAAGCTCCTGCGTGACAACAAGCTCTGGACAGGCGACAAAAAAGCATCTGTGGAAACGATCGTTGACGAAGATAAAGTCTACGTGAAGTCTCCGCTGGACAGCAAATACTTGGTAATCGATTCGAGCGCATCCAATCCTTTCATGGCTGAGCTTGGCGGCTCCGATGCTGCTAACGCTGCGAAGCTGAAAGACTACCAAGACAAAATGAACGACCTTACTTTCAACTTTGTTAAAAAGTATGTAAGTAAATATGGCTATACATTGACTGACGCGAAAAACCATGGCAAACAAACCGTTACTTTGCCGAACGGTGAAAAAGTAGAAGCGACTCACGTAACTGTAAAAATCGACGCAAAAGAACTCGTGAAAATGTTCTTCTTCACAGCTAACGATGCAGTAGCTAGCAAAGAAGTAAAAGACTTTGCGATCGATATGATGGTACTGACCACTTCCATGACAGAAGATCTGTATCCAGAACTGGGCAAGAAAACTACAGAAGCTGAGAAGCGTGCAAATGCAGAAGCAATGATCAACGAGAGCATGGCTGAAGCGAAAAAATGGCTGGAAGAAACAGGTAAAGTATACACACCTGAAAAAATCGTAGAAGAAATGAAAAAAGAAGGCTTCCACAAGCTCGCTTGGAACCTCGACTTCTACATCGACAGCAACAAAATGCCTGTGAAACAAACAAGCGATCTGAGCGTAACTTTCCAAGCTCCAGAAATGAAGCAAGCTGTAACAATCGGTCTGGCTGCTGATCAATATGCATACAACTTCGGAAAAGCAACCAAGTTCAATGCCCCAGCAAAAGATGCTGGTCTGACTGTAGAACAGCTGGTGAAAGATGAAAAAGCAATCAACAGCTTTAGCGACAAAGGCTTTGTTCGTCCAATCGCTGAAAGCATGGTTGATCAACAAAAATGGATGGAAGAAATGTCTGAGGATCTGGAAGCTGAAGAAGCAGCGACCACTACGAAGTAATATTTTTCCTCACGAAGAAAGCACGGCGCCTCTCGCGTCGTGCTTTTTTCCGTATCCATAAAACTAGAGAATTTGGTGCTCTTCCAGGTATGTAAGGACAATCTGGACAGATTCTTCAATCGTCTGCTTGTCGCTCTCAATGACCAGTTCCGCTTGAAGAGGCGCTTCATACGGTGCTGAAATCCCCGTAAACTGACCAATCTCTCCGCTTCTCGCTTTTTGGTAGAGGCCCTTCACATCCCGGCGCTCACACTCATCCAATGAACATTTTACATATACCTCGATGAATTCTCCCGCCTCTACCAGATTACGTGCAAGCTCCCGGTCTTCCCGATAGGGAGAGATAAATGCCGTCAAGGTAATCACGCCTGCATCTACGAACAGCTTCGCGACCTCGCCAATTCGGCGAATATTTTCCCGTCTATCCTCTGTCCCAAACTTCAGCCCGCGGTTTAAGCCGTGACGTATATTGTCACCATCCAGTACGTAACTGGCTAGCCCTCTTTGATGCAGTTCGTGTTCGACTGCATTGGCCAACGTCGATTTGCCAGCACCAGACAGCCCCGTAAACCATAAGACACAGCTTTTGTGGCCTGCACGCTTCTGACGGTCTTGTTTGGTTACCGTCGTCGGATGCCATACGATATTCGCGGTGTCCTCTCTACTCATCGTCTCTCCCCTCTCTTACAACTGCTTTCTTCTAGCCGATTATACGGACACCGGTCGCAGCCCTTCGATCAATACCTGCGCGACCTCAGGACGGCTAAATTGAGGTGGCGGAGCCTCCCCGCGCGCCAGCATTTCCCTCACCTTTGTCCCGGACAGCGCGACATGGTGCTCACTATCATGCGGGCATGTTTTGGTAGAGGCCATGTTTTCGCAGCTCTTGCAATAAAAGCTGTTCTCGAAAAATAACGGCGTAATCCCTAGTTCCTCTGGCTGGAACTGGCGGAAAATATGCTGGGCATCGTACGTCCCGTAATAGTTGCCAACACCCGCGTGGTCCCGACCTACAATAAAATGAGTGCAGCCGTAATTCTTCCTCACCAATGCGTGAAAAATCGCTTCCCTCGGTCCCGCGTATCGCATGGCAGCCGGGAACACGGCCAACTCTACCCGGGTAGCCGGATAGTATTTTTCCAGCAATACCTGATAACTGTTCATCCGCACATCAGCAGGGATGTCATCTGCCTTCGTTTCGCCCACGAGAGGATTCAAAAAGAGACCGTCGACGATTTCGAGAGCTGATTTCTGGATGTATTCATGCGCGCGGTGGACTGGGTTGCGTGTCTGAAAGCCGACAATCGTTTTCCAGCCCTTCTCGGCAAATCTTTCTCTCGTTTGTGCCGGATCGAAGTGATAGCGGGCAAAGCGACCTTTTTCGGTGCGCTTTACCAACGTAATTGGGCCAGCCAAATAAACGGCGGGACGCTCCAGCAGCTTTTTCACCCCAGGATGATTCGTATCATCGGTACCATAGACGAGCCGAGCTTCTCGCTCCTTGTCAGGTGAATAAATATCGGTGATCGCAAGAATGCCATAGACCGAACCTTGATGGCTCAACCGTACCTTGTCTCCGATCTGCAAGGCTCCTGCAACAGTGGTCGAGACCGGAAGCGTGATCGGAATGCTCCAAACGGTACCATCTGCCAGTCGCATCTGCTCTACGACAGAAATATAATCCGCCCGATTCAAAAACCCCTCAAGCGGACTGTAGCCCCCAATCCCGATTAACTCCAGATCTGCGAGTGCAAATGCATCTATCTCTACCTCATGCGTAGTCACCGACAGGTCTGCCTGTGGATCAAAACGGTTTACTAGCTCTCCCCCGCGAGGTTTCCCTCTCATACAAAAGCCCTCCTATCCTTAGTTTGTTCTTCTCTTCTCGTTACCTTGCGAGATGTAGGCCACATTCCGTTTTCCCTGCTTGCGCCCAGCGCCCTGCTCTCGAATCCTCGCCCTCTTTTACAGAACGAGTACAAGGAGCACAGCCGATGCTCGGATAGCTCTGGTCGTGAAGGGGGTTGTACGGCAATTCAAATGCCCGAATGTACTGCCATACTTCCTCCGACTTCCAATGAATGAGCGGGCAAATTTTTAGCGACTGGAATTTTTCATCGCGATTAACAAACTCGACATCCGCTCTCGTGGCAGACTGCTCTCTGCGTAGTCCTGACATCCATGCAACCGCTCCGGTCAGCACATTTTTCATCGGCTGTACTTTGCGGATATGGCAGCACATATCCGGCTGCCTGCTCCACAATTCTTCGCCATGGAGGTCTGCCTGCTGTGCCAGCGTGATGTCCGGCTGCTTGACCGTTATCCGCAATGCGGGATACCTCACTCTCACCTGCTCAATCAAGCTGTACGTCTCGGAAAAGTGGAGATTGGTATCCAAAAAAGTGACCTTGGCATCCTTTTTCACATCGCTGATCATATCGAGCAGCACCATGGCCTCAGCCCCAAAGCTACAAGAATAAATCAAATCATCTGAAAACGTTTTGTAGGCCCATTTGATTACATCTATGGTGTCGCCCTTTGCGAGACTATTATTGATGGAAGCGAGTTGTTCCTCTGTAGCTGACGCATAATTCAGCTGGCTCATGTGCCCCCTCCTTGATCATTCAGCGTACGATCCTTCCTGCGAACCAGTCGTCGACAAGACAAGCCTCTGCCCACGCTTGGCATCGTCGCGCCACGCCATGAGCTCATTTACATGGATTGCGTTATCTGTATAGCTGCTCACGGATTGCCAGCCCATTTCTCTCGCTGCATCTGCTGTTTCCTTACCGACACATACGATCGGTGTCGTTGACCAGGCATCGCCAGCGAATTGCGCCAGAGCTGACAGCGTCTGGGCGTCATCCGTCGCTAGCCAGTCAAATGACAATCCTACCTCTTTCGCACAGAGGTGCTTCTCATCCCATTCCACCGTGCCCGCTTGGATCACTTGAATCACCTTGCCGTGATCCAGCGAGATTCGTTGTGGCTTCCTTGCCCCTACGTATAGCACCTGCTCTTCTTTTTCCAAGGCAAGCAGGTCGGGGAATGCCAGCAGTGATGTGTTTTCATCCAGCACCAAGTCCGGATATATCCCCCATTTCTCGAAAGCCTCAAATGGCCGTTGTCCACAAACAGCCAGCTTGCTCGTCAAGCGTCGTACATCATAACGCTGTTGTCGCAAGGCAGAAGTAAAAAAAGATACTTGCTGTTCATTCTCGAAGACGAGCCAACGATAAGCGGCAAACTCGGTCAATGGTGTGACAAACGTGCAGCGTTCGATCAAAGGAATCGGCATGACTTCGGCGCCCAACTGCTCCAAGGCAATCACGAGCTCGCTATTTCCTTCATCGCTTGCTCTTCTTGCAACGGCTACTCGCTGTCCGAACAAGGGGCGTGATTCGTACCAATTCAGCGATTCCCGCAGACGGACGACCTCACCTACGATAATGATAGCGGGTGCAGCAAAACGAGCCTGCTCGACTTCCTTATCTATCGTTCCAAGCTTGCCGATCAACGTCTCCTGCTCACGCACCGTCCCCCAGCGCACGAGAGCAACGGGCGTATGAGCGTTTTTTCCATGCGCAAGAAGGCGCTCCCTGATGCGAGGCAGATTTTTCACACCCATGTAGATGACCAACGTTTCCATCGACGCGAGGGCAGCCCAGTCCGGTTCCTTTCCCGCATTTTTTTCACAAAAGTGACCGGTGACAAAAGCGACGGAAGAATTGTAGTCGCGATGCGTCAGCGGAATACCCGCATAGAGCGGAGCCGCCATCCCGGAAGTAATCCCTGGGACGATTTCAAACGGAATAGAATGGTCGCGACACATCTGCGCTTCCTCTCCTACCCGCCCGAACATGCTCGGATCTCCGCCTTTCAGTCGAACGACGTATTTCCCCTTTTGAGCTTCCCGGATGAGCAGAAGGTTGATCTCCTCTTGCGGCAATGTATGATGATCGGCCTCTTTCCCGCAATAGATGAGGGTGGCTCCCTTTTTTGCGTACGAGAGAAGCTGCGGGCTTGCTAGGCGATCGTACACAATCACATCCGCTAGACGAAGCGACTCCATGCCGCGAATCGTCAGCAGCTTTGGGTCACCAGGCCCTGCTCCGACAAAAACAACTCTGCCTGTGTTCATTACGAATCCGTCCTCCTTGCTGCTTGGTTCCTTCACAGGAAGAGTCTTGGCTGTATTTAAGCAAACGTGGAGGTTTCCACGACGTACCCGACTCCTTGGCGTCCGAGCGGCTTCTTTTCCACCAGGCTCAGCTCTTTGATATGAGGCGGCGCTATCGTATGCCGCAAGAGATTGTTCTCGGCTGAAGAAAAGGCTCGCTCATCCGTTTGGGCGATCACCACAACTGTCAGTAACCGCCCTTTCTCTAGCACGGCTTCCAGCTTGTAAAGGTAGCTCTCTGTTTGTTCCTCTTCCATGACATGTCCCCCCTAACCTGGCTATACCCGCACAAGCATTAAGCTGGTTGCAGAATGGCGTCAACCTGTGCTTGGATATGGGAAAGTCCTACCCGCTCTACGTAGCGCCAGTATGGTTCGCCTGCCTGACGATCTGCCTTGTACAGCGTGATCAATTGGGCAAGGAACGGACCGAGTCTGTCCACAGTAATCCGCGCGTTGAGCTTGCGGTTGAATTGCGGCTCCTCCAGTGTCCCACCTACGTAGATGTCAAACGCCTCTACCATCCCGTTCGATGTCTTGACCAATGCGCCTTGCAGGCCGATATCCGCAATTTGTCGCTGACCGCAAGAATTCGGACAACCGATCATATGAATGCGCAGCGGCGTTTCGAGAACGACCGTATCATCCAAATAGTGAGCCAGCGAACGCATCCGCTCCTTGGTTTCCACGATAGCCAGATTGCAATATTCCGTACCTGTGCACGATACGGCATACCCGACAAACGTATTGGGCTGCAATTTGAAACGCTTCACAATCATCGGCTCATTGCGGAAAGCTGCGACCTTCGCTTCGGGAATATTGCGTATCAGGACATTTTGCGTGTTACAGGTGCCAATCGTTCCATCTCCATATTCGTCTGCCAGACAGGCAAGTTCATTTAGCTCCCCTGCATTCATCCGTCCAACGGGAACAGACAAGCCTGCGTAGTATAGTCCTGCTTGGCGCTGCTCGTGAATGCCGTAAAAATATCCACCATTCCAGCCCGAGGTTAAATCGATACCACCCGGCTCAAGCTCGCCAACCAGCTCCATTAATTGCTCCTTGAACTTTTCCGGTCCCCAGTCAGCGACCAAGAACTTAAGACGTGCATGCGTACGTTTTTGACGGTAGCCGAAATCGCGGAACAGAGTCGTAACTCCTGCCGCTACTTTGACGACTTCTTCTGGTCGCACGAACACATCCAGTTGCTTCGCCAAGTATGGCTTCGCTGACAAGCCGCCACCTACCCATACATGAAAGCCGATTACTTCCTCGCCAGCCATGACTTTTTTGGCCGGAGTGAAAGCCAGGTCGTTGATTTGCGCATGCGCGGCGTTATGAATATTGGCAGAAACCGATATTTTATACTTGCGTGGCAGATTGGAGAAATCACGATTGAGCAAGAAAAATTTTTCCAACTTCGCTACAATAGGACGCGTATCTAGCACTTCATGCGGATCAATGCCTGCCAGTGGGTTCCCCATGATTTGCCGCGGGCAGTCTCCACATGCTTCAAAAGAGGATAGTCCCGCTGATGCGAGCCGATCAAAAATGTCAGCGAGCGATTCTACCGTGAGCCAGTGAAATTGCACGGCCTGACGTGTGGTCACATCCACCAGATCACGTCCATAATCTTCCGCGATGTTGGCGAGCACCCGAGCTTGTTCACTGTTCAAAATGCCTCCAGGTATGCGCACGCGCATCATGAAGTGGCCGTCCTTTGGTCGCTGCTGATAAACGCCTGCCCATTTAAATCGATCCATATCAGAAGATTCAATCGATGCGAAGCCTTCTTTGGAATAGGTGTTTACGATCGTTTCGATGACGTCCAGTCCGTCTTTTTCCAGCTTCGTAAACTCCATTTTGTTGAGGGAAGGATCAGCAGCCCACTTCCACTGCTTTCTCTCTACCATGCTCGTACATGCTCCTTTGTGTGAAGATGTCAGTTACCAATGCCATTCGAATCGATTGGCTCATCCAGTCCGCAATCAGGGGGTGGGGCAAGTACGCACTGCCCTCATAGCGATAAGCCAAGCCCGCAAGCCGTTTCGGGATTGCTTGTCGCGTGAAGTAGCCCTGGCTGACGAACAGAGGAAGCACGAGGACGTCCCCTTTTTGTGCCAGTGAACAAGCTTGATCGTACAGTGTATCGGGCCTCAGTGTCGCATATCCGGCAGCGGCAAATTGGTAGCGGTTTTGCAAGCGGAATGTCAGACGCAAGAGCAGCTTTTCCCAGCGCTCATGACATCCAGGCAAGTCACTGCCGTGCCCGACGAGCAACAAAGCCTCCTGACTAGGCAAGCGTGATAGACTTGCGATTCGCTCTGCCACGATCTGCTCGACGTTTCCGTGATCCTCCAATGGCGGACACCAGAGAATTCTTGCCTGAACCGGTACGCGAATCAGGTCTGTATCTCCTGTCGGCCATGGGTCTAGTCCAAGCATCGCGCGGATTTCCCCTACGTGATTGCTTCCTGCTGTAGCGAATAGCGGAACGACGACAATCGTTGTCGCTCCTGATGCTTCCAGACGTTTCACTTCATCGCTGATGCTTCGTCCTTCCACTCCTCCCAAGTAAGCTACCCGAATTGGCAAATCAGTGCGGCACTGCCAAACGGCTGATTCCACCAATGCCAACCAGTCAGGATCGGGTGAACCGTGAGCAATTACCAAAACCGCTGTTTTCGCCATCGGATAATCCCCTTATCCAAACTTATTTTGTAATTCATATATGTTTACTCGGAATTATAATTGGGATGGATTGCTCCGTCAATAACAAAATCAATATTCCACTTGAACATAATAAAAAAGCAACCGCTATCTCGTGCGGCTGCTTGCAACGTTTGTTATTTTGTTGTAAATACGTCTTTTAAAAACTTCGAAACCTGAGAACGTGCTTGAACCCCTTTATCCATAATCCCAGCCAGCCAAAAGAATCCATGGATCATTCCCTCATAGCACTTATATTCTACAGGAACTCCAGCTTCCTTCAGACGCTTGGCATATTCCGCACCATCGTCTCTTAAAGGATCGTATTCTGCTGTAATAATAAGTGTCGGTGGTAAATTCTCCAAGTCATTGTTCAATAAAGCTGAAGCAAATACATTGTATCTGTTAATTTCGTCACCTAAATAGTTTTGAGCTGCCCAGAAAACTCCCTTAGTCGTAAGCAAATAACCTTCGGCATTGTCACGGTATGATTGTGCCTTGTCGAAAGTCAAAGTAAGATCGAGGTTCGGATAAACTAATACTTGAGCCGCTAATGAGAGATTGTTGTACTTTTGTGCCATGGTGGCAACTCCAGCAGCAAGATTTCCGCCTGCGCTGTCCCCACCAATTGCTATTCTTGTTTTATCTGCATTCAGCATGGAATAATTTTCAGCTACCCATTTGGTAGCTTCATAACAATCCTCTAGAGGAATCGGGAATTTATGCGTAAAAGCTTTGCGATACCCTACTGAAACAACGATGCACTCAGCTTCATGTGCTATGTTTCGGCATAAGGTATCCACTTCATTAATGTCTCCTGCCACCCATCCACCACCATGCAAATAAACAAAAACAGGTAATGAAACTCTTTCATTTGGCGTATAAACTCGAACCTTGATATCACCGTTCTTTACAGGAATTTGAAAATCTTCTACTTTCGATACAGCTTTTGGTTCCCCATGCTCTCCTTGAAGGGAAGTAATATCACTCACTCGTGTAAGATACGATTTGGCTTGTGGATCTAAAGTCATAAATTAGTCCTCCTAAATTTTTTTATCAAATCTCGATCTGAAAATAGCGACGAACCGTTTCCTCAATCTCGTGTTCTTCCAGTTTTTGTTTTGTTTTCTCTTTGCCGTCGACGATAATCAACGTGTTTCCCAACAGGGTGATACGCCCATTTTCCGTCACTCTCGAAAGGAAATACATCTTATTGAACATGGATTCAGGAGATGTTTCCGTTAGGACACAAATGGGATGGATGTTCTCAAAATTCCATTTATGGGAAGGTGTCTCAAATCGATATTGAGTTTCCCACTCCTCATCAGTCTTCTTTTGCAAATAGTAAAGGGATTGGGTTTCATCCTTATATACGCGGTAAATTCCATCACTATCAACAACTTCACCGCCACTCATTGGAACAGGAAGCCGTGGCGAATTACCGCCCATGCCTACATCCACCAAGTATTCCTCGTTATCTAGCGATATGATGTTGAATAAATGAGCGTTCTCAAGAGCCCAGACTCCATTTCCTACATAGACGGTTCCTGCCATCAGATAAGGCGCAAATCCCAGTTCTTTTAGCAGAAAATAAAATATTCCGTTTAACTCATAGCACACGCCACCCTTTTTGGCATGGACAATTTTTTGATATAGGTCTTCTTCATGCAAAGACAGAGGTTTTTTTGCAAGAATATCAAGATTTTCAAAGTGAACATGGAGGACATGCTGTTTTTGGAGATGGGACAAGTAATCGAGACTCAGCTCACTTCTTTTTTCAGCCTCAATATGTTCTAAATATTTTTGTGTATCCATGATATTATCCACCTCTTTTTATACTTAATCATTTATAATGTTTCTGTTTACGTTTTTATTATAAAGTTGATCATCAATAATTAAAAATATATAATTCATTATCATATTAATAACACTGAATATATCAATATAAGGTGGAAATGTACTATGGAATTACTTCAACTCAAGTATTTTCAGACAGTCGCTCGTACGGAACATATGACAAAAGCGGCAAAGGAACTCCACATCGCCCAGCCAGCTCTCAGTGTTACCATCGCTCGCTTGGAAGAAGAATTAGGAGTGCCTTTATTTGATCGGATTGGGCGACAAATCCGCCTGAATGTTTTTGGACAAGCTTTTCTCAAAAAGGTGGATATCGCTCTTGGGGCATTAGAAGATGGGAAACGCGAAATTTCAGACCTAGCTGGATTGGAACGTGGAAGTGTTTTGTTAGCTACGACAACCTTGAATCGGGTATCTGAACTGCTAGCACCTTTTCTATCCTTATATCCTCACATCAACTTTCGCATCACCCAAGCAACGACAGACGAATTGAAGGTTCAACTGCTCGAAAAAGGTGAAATCGACTTTTGCCTCGCTACTTCCTCGATTGATCGGCCGGGAATCTGTAATCTGCCCTTATTGACAGAAGAGATCGTACTGGCAGTGCCAAGTGCGCATCGTCTCGCAGGCCGCCAGCGTATCCACCTCAGTGAAGTAGCAAATGATCCGTTCATTAGTCTAAAACCAGGCTACAGCTTCCGCGAAATCACTGATGATTTCTGTCGAGAGGCTGGTTTTCTACCCAATATCGTATGTGAAGGGGACGAACCTGCAGCCATCAGCGGCTTGGTACGCACTGGCCTTGGTGTTGCCTTTTTACCAATCGCCGCCAAAAAGGAATTGCCACCGCTTACGCTCCTTCATATTGAGGAGCCTGTTTGCCAATGGACTCCTCATTTGGTTTGGCATGAAAAGCACTACTTGTCACTTGCTGCACAGACCTTTCGTGAATTTGTTGTACAGCATTACGCTCAAGAAAAACAGTAATCACAGCAAAAAAGCTGTCAGGCCAATACCTGACAGCTCTCCCCTTATTCCTCACTCTTTTTCCTCGTTCGACGATACAGCAAATCCATACTTTCTTTGAGCGTCTCATACTCGTGCTCGGTCAAGTTTTCGATCTGTTGGATATTTGCGATCGTCTGCTTTTTGATCTCTTCGGTCAAGCGATCTTTCTCATCCGGGCCTTTGCTTTCATGTGTCTCTGTCCAATGGGTAGCAAAATTCGCCGTCAAAGCTCCTAGCATTCCGATCCCCGTTATCATCAAGATCGTCGCCATAATTCTTCCTCCCGCCGTCACGGGCGAAATATCACCGTAGCCGACTGTCGTGGTTGTCACAATCGACCACCACAACGCATCCGGGAAGCTTTTGATGTTCTCGTTTACACCGTATTCGAGCAAATAAATAGCAGTCGAACTCCACAGCATGATGATCGTGACGACACCAACTACTTGACGCATCGGGCCTGAACGAATGATTCCCAACAAAAACGGCGAAGCACGCACGATACGCACCAGCCGAAGCACGCGCATGATTCTGGCTAAATACAAATAAGAGTCCAGTGGAATCATTGCGATCAGATCGAACCAGTTGGCAAAAACGAATTTTCGCTTGTCTTTCGCCCTCCATAACCGGAACAAATACTCGACAATCAGCAAGATGATCAGCCCAGTGTCTACCTTGTCCATTAGTTCATCAGTCAACAGCGGATGATTAGAGAAGTCTGCGAACAACAGGATCGCATACGTAATCACTAGCATAATGATAAAAATCTCATACATGACGCGCCAGAACAAAAAGACTCCTCCCTGTGCTCATAAGTGCCTGCTCAAAATATGATCTGTTCTGCATCGAAAAAGAGGCGAAAACCTGAAGCGGGAGGAGCCAAATGTAGAGAACCTACACGAGCACCAGACTTCGAAGGTGAACGCCTCTTTCCATGCCTAGTAGCTGATCAGCGCAGCCATCAATAATCCCGCTGCAATACTCAACCGCGAAGCGAAAATACCGACGGATACGTTCCCGTTCGGAATTTCAGACACGACTTTAAATGGTGTGACCCATTCGAACAAATAAAAAACAATGACTTGAAATACCATTCCTACAATACCCCAGATGACCAAATCCCACAAGTTAACGGAGTGGTATACAGCCGAAGCGAGAACGATTGCCAAACCGATAATTTTACCTCCCAAATCGTGCGAGGCTGCTTTTGCCGCTGCCATTTTCTTCGGATCGTCAGTCTGTGCCCCCTGCTTGATCAGATCAAATTCTTTGTAAGGAGTCGTGATTGTAAACACAAAAATTCCCACAGCCAATATCGGAATGGTTACTGCCAAATACGCCAAAAAATTCAATACGTAATCCAATTGTCCCAACATGTAAAATGTCCTCTCCTTTCGCTACTTGTCTATGCCGACCGGCAAATAATAGGATAGGTTGTTTGTAATCGGTCCTCCGACACGGGCTACAATGGCCGATGCCTCTGTGCCGATCCAAAAGGACCCCCAAAGCAGCCGTCCAGCATAAGCTCCCTTCACTGTCTGAACCGTTATCTCTGGAAGCTCCACCCGTTTCTGATAAATCATCGGCTGCTCCCAATAAAACTCTTCCTGATCCTTCTCTTGCAGCGTACCATCTGATGCAAACAGCATGACACCGCCACCTTCCCGCCCAAAAATCGGCTTCGTGACGTAGTCCTCCCTGCCTGCAAACCTATTTTCAAAATAAGTCGGCAGCATGTAAGCTTCGATGATCGCGTGTTCCTCTTCGGTGAAAAACTCATTCGCCTCATGCAAGTTCCAGATGAGCGCCTGCAAAGCCTTCGTCTGAATGAGAAACGCAGAAGGGGGATTAATAATGGCCAGCTTTTTTTGTGCAATCAACGAAAGCACATGCTCACCAGTCGGATAGCCATCTTCATCCTGTTCTACTGCCAGCTTTTCCAAAGCATGCAGACGGTACAGCACATCGACTGGCAGTAGCTCCTCATTCTCCTTTACATAGAGACGGTCTTGCCAAACACGCAAATCCTCCAAAGCGGCAAACCGGGCAGACAGACCCGATTGGTTCAGTAAGTACACTGTCGTTCCCTTGTCTTCCTCATGCCAGTCGAGCGAGCTAAACCAGACCGAATCCGTATCATAGCCTTGCACCCGATACGCGTCGACCACCTTGCTGAACGCTGAACGCAACTGCCGCTCCATCCCTTCATTCGGGTCCTCGCGCAGGAAATGGCGACAAGCACGACCGTTCACATAAAAAGACTCGACGATTCCTGTAGGGGTATCGCTGTTGCACTCAAGCATCTTCAATCCTTCTGTCGTCTGGGCAAAATCAAATCGTCCAATCACAGTCGGCACTGTTTGGGAAACGACGATCCTGACTGCCTGCAAAGCCTGCTTTGGCACTCCTAGTTCCAACAGCAGGGAGTCCTCTGCACGCTGCAATACCGGAACGACCTTGGTAAAGATTTGCCCAAGCCGCTCGGTTGCCATCGCGATTTCCTCTCGAAAGGCGGGAGTGATCAGGTGAATATCATAAAGCGCATATTCCTCACCATACATCCAATCCCAGGTAAATACGCCCTCTTCCCGCATCGGGCCGTACAGCGCCTCTCGTTCTCTTCGGTTATGGTCTTCCACTTCCCTCACCTCACCCGGAGCTGGAATAGCCCGAGCTGCCGATACCGCCCTTGGAGCTGCTCGTGCTTATCCCACTCGATACTCCAGATTTGCTCTTGTAAGACCTGTAAGTAGAGCTCGAACCCCCACTGCTACTGCTATCGTCACAATAGCCGTCATTGTCGTTATCGTAGCAATCATCATAGTCGTCCTCGGAAGAACAACCGCTGATCGCAAGTGCAGCTGCGACGAACAGACCGACTACTTTCTTCGATTTCGTTTGTGCCATTTTTCTTCCTCCTACACTGGCTTCGCGTAGTAAACATAAACCTGCCGATCTTCATCCACCTCGGCCGATGTCTTCTCCCATTCGCGTCCATTCACGTACAAATAATCGCTTTGCAAATGCAAGAGAGCATCGTCATCGTCCTTGAAATAAAACGTGTGTACATGAGGATAAACGCGTGCATTTTCTTGATATTCACGCATTTCGATCTGGATGCTGCCCCAGCGTGCAGTCACAGCCTCCGCGTAATCGACAGCTTGCTCATCTGTTGAGCGCTTGACGTAAATGACATACGTGCCGTTTTCGATTGCACAGGACGTCTTTTCATAAACGACATGCCCCTTCACCAAATAATCGCAAGCGAAACGCAAGGAGACCTCATCTTTGTTCACGTTGTCGTAGTAAAACTGAACAGGGTATCCCCTCTCCTCATCTAGCAGCCGATATTCCATTCGTGCCATTTTTCTCACCTCTTTTACCTATCACAGAATAGCAAATCATTCGCAACAATTTTATACGTGCGCCGAAACATTTGGTTGCCAATAAATGAAAAGAAATCCAGCAGAGCCATAAACCACTACATAAGTCCTGCTTCTTTTGTTCCTGTTACTGTCGAATCATACCGCGGATCGTTTCATGCAAATGTCCGTTACTCGCCACTAATGAAGGAGTGTGATCTTGTTGGAATGGCTCATGCTGATACGGTTTTCCAGACCAGTCTGTAATCGTTGCACCCGCCTCCTGGGCGATAACAATTCCGGCGGCCACATCCATAATATTGGATCGTTGCATCACGATATAATCGAGCCATCCGTTTGCCAACAAGCACCAGTCCAGTGCAGGCGCAATATTTCGCATGAGACGCTTGGTCTGGAATACAAACGGTTCCGTAAACGTCATCTCTTCTTCCTTCGTTACCGTGTCGCGGCCACGGATATACGTACCGGCTGCACGTGTGAGGTCTTGGCGGTTATTGACGGTCAATCGTTTTCCGTTCAAATAGGCTCCTTTTCCTTTTTCCGCCCAAAACATTTGACCCGCTACCGGATTGTAAACGACGCCCAGCACCAACTCGCCCTTGTGCTGCAACGCAATCGAGATCGAGAAATACGGATAGCCAATAAAATAGTTATTCGTTCCATCTAAAGGATCGATAATCCACAGATACTCTTCCTCGCGAGAAACCATTCCGACCTCTTCAGAAAAAATGGTATGTGTCGGGAAGTGGCGATGCAGCACCTCAATGATGCGCTGTTCACTGCCTTTATCCTCTGGCAGCTTCACGTCGTTATGCAATTCCTCATCGGGCACGAGCTGTTCCAGAAAACGTTCCTTCAAAAACGCACCCGCGACACTTGCTGCTTCTTTTGCAATTTCGATCATGTCATTTCGCTCCTTTTTCTCTTTTGAACAACCTTCCACTTGCACTTATACTGGAAACATTACTATCATAGAAAGACACCCGAAGGAGGGGGATAAACATGAACACCGACTTCATTCGGCTGAAAAATATGGAAGGTGAACTCAAATTCACCCAAATGAACAATAGCTACGGCTTCTCTGTCACCACAAAGGAGCTCGTTTTTTTCAAGCCACACATGACCTACCATTTGTTTTTGCAGGATATCGTCAGCATGGTTCCGATGAAGCTGGACGTTAGCCCTATCACGTTTCGGCATCAGAGTGAGACGGTTCATGCCTCATTTGGTTCCGATTACTACAAGCTGACCGCCAAGTGGGCGCGGATTGTTTCGCGATCCGGTATCGTCGAAAAAGAAAACATGGAGTTTATCGTGCCGCTTTCCACCAAAATGCTCACGTATATTTCGGAATACAGCGGTCTCGTTGTCATCAAATAACACCGTCAACCCTCGCCTTCACCTTTTTGGTGTGGAGCGAGTTTTTTTATTTCCGATCATTTCTGGATAGCACAATGAACGTTCCTGTACCGTGGGCAATCCGCCTATCCCAATCATCGTAGACACTGCCCTCCATGACGACCAACGTGTTTCCGCGATGCAAAAAGCTCGCTTCTGCGCGCAGCCGCTCCCCTATTCCCGGAAGCAAATAATTGAGCTTCAGCTCTGTCGTCACTGCATACTGATTTGGTGGCAAGGACCGATTGATCAAGGAGCCCATCGCTGAATCGATCAAGGTCGCGAGAATTCCTCCATGCACAACTCGCCCTGAATTGTGCATAAAAGGGGTCAGAGGCAATTCGAAGCGATACGACTGTCTTTCTCCGTCTATGAAGTCTCCCTTTAATCCAAGAAACCCAGAGATAAACGCGCTATTCCGTTCCCGCTTCTGGTGAATTGCAGCAACAGCCAGCTCGAGAATGCGGCGCTCCTCGTCATTCCCGTCCGACCAGATGTTTTTTAATTCATCTAACATTTTGTTCACTCCAACCGAAATAGAATCGATTCTTCTATTTTATCCCAAACAAGCTGATTTCGCTATGATTCCTAAGCGTATGGCAATCGAGAGCAGTTGTCCGAACCATTCGAGACTGAGCAAATGTTCAGACTTTTACAGTTGTTTCTGTTATTAAAAATTGATAAGATAGTTCAAAATATAAGACAGGCATTATCCGTATTGGAAGGGAGTTTTACAAATTGACCAGACAACGAAGTGACATGATCAAAAAAGGATTCGACCGCGCACCGCACCGGAGCTTGCTTCGTGCAGCAGGTGTAAAGGATGAGGATTTCGATAAACCGTTTATCGCCATTTGCAACTCGTACATCGACATTATTCCAGGTCACGTGCACTTGCAGGAGTTTGGAAAACTGGTCAAAGAAGCCGTTCGTGCTGCTGGCATGGTTCCATTCGAATTCAATACGATTGGTGTTGACGACGGAATTGCTATGGGACATATCGGGATGCGCTACTCCCTCCCGAGCCGCGAGATCATCGCAGACAGCTTGGAAACCGTTGTCGCTGCTCACTGGTTTGACGGCATGATCTGTATTCCAAACTGTGACAAGATCACACCAGGCATGATCATGGGTGCGCTTCGTGTCAACATTCCAACCGTATTTGTAACCGGTGGTCCTATGAAAGCCGGAAAAACGAGTGATGGCCGCTCCATCTCGCTTTCCTCCGTATTCGAGGGTGTCGGAGCTCACCAAGCAGGCTTGATTAACGACCAGCAACTCGAAGAGCTGGAGCAATATGGATGCCCGACTTGCGGTTCCTGTTCCGGTATGTTTACAGCGAACTCGATGAACTGTCTGCTCGAAGCCATCGGTTTGGCTCTGCCTGGAAACGGTACCGTACTCGCTGTCTCTCCTGAACGTCGCGAGCTGGTACAAGCATCTGCTGAAAAACTGAAAAATCTGATTGAACGCGACATTAAGCCACGCGACATCGTGACACTCGAGTCAATCGACGACGCTTTCGCACTCGACATGGCGATGGGTGGGTCAACCAATACCGTTCTCCATACACTGGCTATCGCACAAGAAGCAGGCATCGAATACCCGATCGAGCGCATCAACGAAGTAGCGAAGCGCATTCCGCATATTTGCAAGCTGGCACCTTCCTCCGACTATCATATCGAGGATTGCCACGAGGCAGGCGGCGTATCAGCAGTTCTGAATGAAATCGCGAAAAAAGCAGGCGCGATCCATCCAGATCGCATCACCGTAACGGGCAAAACCCTCGGCGAAAACTTCGCTGACGCTGAAATCAAAAACGATCAAGTCATTCGTCGCCTGGACAACCCGTACAGCGCTTCCGGCGGTCTCGCTGTTCTATTCGGCAACCTGGCTGAGCAAGGCTCGATCATCAAAACAGGCGGTGTCGATCCTTCTATTAAAAAGCACGAAGGTCCAGCGATCTGCTTCGATTCCCAAGAGGACGCTCTGGCAGGAATCGCTGCTGGCAAAATTAAATCCGGTCACGTTGTCGTCATCCGCTATGAGGGACCTAAAGGCGGCCCGGGTATGCCAGAAATGCTGGCTCCTACCTCACAAATCGTGGGTATGGGCCTCGGTAAAGAAGTCGCTCTCGTCACAGACGGACGCTTCTCCGGTGCTTCTCGCGGGATCAGTATCGGACACGTCTCTCCAGAAGCTGCAGAAGGCGGACCAATTGCCTTCGTACAAGACGGAGATATCATCTCGATTGACCTCGAGGAGCGCACGATGCAACTGCTTGTGGATGAAGCCGAGCTGGCTCGCCGCAAAGAAGGCTGGAAAGAATTCGAGCCAAAAGTAAAAACTGGCTATCTGGCTCGTTACTCCAAGCTGGTAACGAATGCGAGCATGGGTGGTATTTTGAAAATCTAGTGTTGCAAGTAAAGGCAAAACCCTTCCTCTGTGAATCATCGTCACTCAGGAAGGGTTTTTGTATTGACTTTTCCAGCTAATCCCTTCTACAATCAAGTTAATAAATTTTAACTGGTTAAAAGGATTGTGATGGATATTGGAGCAAAAGTCGATTTTTATCATCGAAAACTACGAACAGCTAAAAGTGATCAGTGACCCGTTACGCACGAAAATGCTGATGCATCTGGTGGAAAAACCGCACACAGGGCAACAGCTCTCCCAACTTTTTGGACTGTCCCGCGCGAAGATTCTCTACCACCTGCGTGAGCTAGAGAAGCATGGCATCATCCAGTTGGTTAAAAAAGAAGAAAAGGGCGGCAACATTCTCAAATACTATCAGGCGGTGGCAAGGGGCTTCATACCCGCTGATCATCTACTCACGTATACGGAGTCGAAGGAGGCTACCAGGCAATCCTACGTCGAAGTGTTGCAACGCGCGAAAACAAGAGCACTCAGTGCTCCTGAAGAAGCCTTTGCGCTAACGTCATCGGAAGTCGAGAATTGGCCACGCATCTCCCTGCAGTCTGAAGTCAGAGTCAGCGAGCAGGCGTTTGTGTCCTTTTTGCAAAAATACCGGAACCTGCTCCACGAATTGCAGCAAAGCTCCCTGGATGACCCATCTTCGAAGCAGGATTACTACCTGATGATTACGGGATTTCAAATTGATGAACCGTTATTTAAAAAGGATGGACAGGAGTAACAAAGGAAAATGTAAGACGATAAGTCCACATGTGTATGAAAAGCCTATTCGAGTAGGTTTTTCTTTCGGACTTACGGTTAATATTTTTTAACCGGTTAATAATAAGGAGAGTGAATTTCCATGGAAGCTGTCCCCAAGCAATCTACCCTTCCCTCAGCGGATACATCCCGCTTGTTTACGAAACCTTTTACCCTTCTTTGGTTGTCCGCCCTTTGTTCCGGACTCAGTATCTCACTCTTTCTTTTCTCGCAAACCTGGTATATCATCCAGGTTTTATCTCAGGAGGCTTCATTAGGCCTCGTATTTATGGCGGCAACGATTCCCAGAATCGTATTCATGCTGATAGGCGGAACGCTCGCTGATCGGATGAGCAAAAAGAGAATCCTGTCGATCACAAGCATGTTGAAAGCATTTTTGATGCTTCTGCTGGGAGGAATCATCTGGTGGGGGTATTCCTCTCTTGCGCTGTTTGTTTGGTTCGCTCTCTTCTTCGGTACCATTGATGCCTTTTATTGGCCAGCTCAAAATTCGTTCATTCCGTCAATCGTACCCTCTTCTTCCCTTTTGCGAGCGAATTCTGTGCTGCAAACGACAAGCCAAACCTCTCAGCTGCTCGGTCCTGTTCTTGCCGGTTTTGTGATTGAGTGGGGCAGCTACCCCCTTTTATACGGCTTTGTTGGGTTGCTTCTTCTGGTTGCAAGTGTATCTGCATGGTGCATGCCGAAACAGGAACCAGCTGTTCTTTCTAAACCACAGCAAAAGCTCAACGAATCTATCAAGGAAAGCTTCTGTTATGTCAAACAATCGGATTTCCTTTCCTTGCTATTGACCTCCATCATCTGCCTGAACGTATTTTTGATGGGTCCCTTATACATCGGTTTGCCGATTTTTGTAGATCAGGTGTTATCTGGTTCTACCCTGCAGTACAGCTTTTTGGAAGGGGCACTCGCTTTTGGCATGCTTGCCGGGGCAATCGTGCTCGCACTCACGACACTGGGCCAAAACAGGTTGCAGATCGCCTTTCTTTTCATGATGATGCAAGCGCTTGTCTTCTTTGCTTTTAGTCTCACCCAACAGTTCTGGCTCAGCTTGCTTATTCTTTTTACGCTCGGCGTCACGTTTTCTCTCATTAATATTCCGATTCTCTCTTTTGTTCAGGAAAAGGTGCCACAAGCCTCGTTAGGGAAAGTCATGAGTTTGGTCTCGCTCTCCTCTTTAGGCTTGCAGCCGATTTCACAGGCGATGACGAGTCTATTGATCGCAGGCGGACTTACGGCCAAGGAAGTGATGCTGCTTGCCTCCATCCCTCTCTTCATTGCTTCCTGTTTCTTTTATTGGCGGCAAAAGTACGCTCAGCCTGCAAAGAGATCCGATTGAATTATTCGCGAAAGCAAAAAGGGATGATCTGCAATGGATCATCCCTCTTCCCTATCGTATTTACAAGACTTGCCTGTTCACTCATCGCAACTTTACCGCGTGCGATACGTATTAGTAAGTAGAGAGCCAGACGAGTAGATTACAAGACTCGTCGTGCCGAAACGAAGCGCTTCTCCCAGGACGTGCCCTTAAAGGTCGAATACGTCACTCCTGGTTTTCCATATGTATGTAAGAGTTTGTTGTTGCCTGCATAAATCGCCACGTGGGTGATCCGTTTGGATGTCGTCGTTGTGCTCGCCTTGAAGAACACCAGATCTCCTTTTTTCAGGTTGGCCTTGGACACACTCGTTCCTTTCTTTGCTTGATCGCGAGAAGTACGTGGCAAGCTCTTGCCGACTGCGACTTTAAATACGCGCTGTGTAAAGGAAGAGCAATCAAATACGGCTGTGGTACTACTGCTCGCACCGAATTTATAAGGCGTACCCATATACTTTCTTCCCGTGGCAATGACTTTGTCCGCCCTGGATTGTGACCATGCAGCCTCGGCTACATTTTGCTCTCCTGGCAGTGGAGCGACAATCGCTGTGACTCCCAATGCTACTCCCATTACGATTCCTATGAGGGCTTTATGTAATTTCATGCTGTTCATCCTCCCTTTTCTTGTGAAAAAGATCCCTGCTAAACAAGGGACCATTTTATGCAAAGTTTGGCTGACCTCTCACTTGTTCTCTACTTTACCAAAGCCCACCCTCTATGAAATTACCAAAAACTTACCAAAAACTATTTTTCCAATTGGATACGATTACCGCTTGACGCCTTCGTGCTTGATTTAACAAGCATTCCTCAAATTTTCAGTCTATTTTTTTGCCATAATGTCCCTCTCAAATTGGCAAAATTTATCCTGCCCCTATTTGTTAAAACCCGCGCCCCATGCGACTTTTGTCCTAGTTCCATTTACAAAATACCCCTTTTCCCTCCTTTTTTACGTAATCTGCATTTGGAATCTCTCTTCCCTTTCTTCTCTCTCTACTTGCAACTAGCAGGGAGTCATCGTAAAGTAGATAGGAGTTCGTTTTGAAGGAGGCACATATGCGACTGCGTAACATTCCAGGTGCCGAAGCGGCCCTGAGAGAATATCCGACGTTCGTAGACAATCCCCTTTCCTATAAAGGAAATTGGAAGGAACGCTTCGGGAATAACAATCCGATTCATGTGGAGATCGGCTGTGGAAAAGGACGTTTCATTAATACATTGGCCGAGCGTCACCCTGACATCAATTTCATTGCGGTTGAACTGAAGGCGGAGGTTGTTCTGCGCGCTGTTCAACGTACGGAGTACAAAGCTATTCCGAATCTGGCTTTTGTCCAATACGACGCTTCGAAGTTGACCGAGTTGTTTGCCGATCATGAAATTTCTCGCATCTATCTAAACTTTAGTGATCCGTGGCCAAAAACCCGTCATGCGAAACGCCGTCTCACTTACAAAAGCTTCTTGAACACCTATCGTCAGGTGCTTGTGGCAGACGGTGAGCTTCATATGAAGACAGACAACGAGAAGCTATTTGAGTTTTCACTCAACCAATTCTCTGCGGAGCGCTTCCAGATGCGCAATATCACCTTTGACCTGCACCAGTCCAAGCTGGCGGCAGATAATGTGATGACGGAGTACGAAGAGCGCTTTTCTTCTCGTGGGCAGCGCATTTATCGGGTGGAAGCGAGCTGTGTGATTAAGTAGACCCTTGTTTGAGTCAACATAGGGGAGGAGAAGAAAAAGCACAGTTCTCTTCGACTCTGACACGCCCGCAAGGGGGATTCACTGGCCGTCTCCACTTCCAAAGGGGACCTTCGAGCCAAAGCCACCCTACTGGCGGATGTTTCTCAGAGAAGAAGTGTTCGACAAGCGTGTCCCCTTTTGGAAGTTCCGACTGGGTAGGCGTTGTCAAGGTCTGCGAGCCCTGCGCTTTTTCTTCTCGCCAGCTTTCGTTGGTTCATCGGTACTTTTAAATGCCTATCTAATACAAAAAGACCCTCCGCACTCTCAAGTAGGATTTGAACCTTACTTGTGAGCACGAAGGGTTTTTTATTATTCTTTTTGCCGCCCGACGCTCTTGTATACGCGCTCTGGACGTCCGACGACACCGTACGAAAGGTCTGCGATGGCGTCTCCTTTGGCTACCAAATATTCGAGGTATCGCCTTGCTGTTGAACGGCTAATGCCTGTTTCTTTGCTGACCAAATCCGTCGTGGCCTCCTGTGTCTGCATGAGAAAGCCTGAAATCTTGTCCAACGTAATTTGGTCGATTCCTTTGACTGCCCTTGTCTCGGTTGTCTTCTTTTGGCCTGTCCGGGCAATGAGCTCATCGATTTGGGCTTGACTGATCTGATCAGTGTCTTTTTTCCAATCACTCACCTTTTGCCTGAACTCCTGATAATTCCGTAGGGTTTGTTGCAGGCGTGCAAAGATAAGTGGCTTGGTAATAAAATCGAAAACGCCATAGCGGATCGCCTCTACAACCGCATCCACTTCTTTGGCTGCTGTCAGCATGATGACATCCGTTGTAGGGAACTGCTCCTTTATGATCGACAAAAAATCGAGGCCGTCCATATCTGGAAAATAAATGTCGAGCAACACGAGATCAGGCTGCAAAATTTCCATTTGGTCCTTGGCCTCTTGCCCATTCGTGGCAATGCCAATCACCTCGTACCCCTCCACTTTTTCCACGAAGCGCCGGTTTACCTCTGCGATTCTCAGGTCGTCTTCAATAATGAGTACCCGTATCATCTATAACGGCCTCCTTCCGTTCTGCCGTGCGTGCATCCTTTGGTATCGTCACAGTAAAAATCGTTCCGCCTACCGGATTTCCCGTATGCGTAATATTGCCGTGTACATGTAAAGCAGCTTGTTTGACTAAGTGCAGTCCGTAGCCATGATTCGGCTGTTGTTTGGTAGAGAAGCCCAGCTCAAAGATTCGTTCAGCATTTTCTTCGGAGATACCTGGCCCTCGGTCCTCTACCTCTATGAGCAAGACCTCTTCCATATTGAGCAAAAAGATCGTGATTTCTGGTGCAAATGCACCTGGAGCTTTTACAGCATCCATCGCATTATCTATCAAATTGCCGAGAATGACAATCAGCTGTGAGCGATCAATCGAGGTAGGAATGTCACGGAAGTTACTTTCTGGATCAATTTTCAATTCCACTTTGCGTTCGTTGGCTTGATTCAGCTTCCCGAGCAACAAGCCACCTATCAGTGGGTCGGGGACTTCTTGCATAATAAACGTCGTATTGTGAACATGCACATTCAACTCAGAAGAGATCGTTTCAATGGCTTCCTGATACGATTCAAGCTGGATGAGTCCTGATATGAGATGCAGTTTATTGGAATACTCGTGCGTCTGAGAACGAAGGACTTCCGCATACTCCTTCACTCGTGACAGCTCTTGTGTGACCTCGAACAGCTCGGACCGATTGCGAAAGCTCGCTACCGCACCCATAACATGGCGCTCCTTATCCATAATCGGGACGCGGTTCACGACTAATACGTGCTCGTCCACATTCGTTTCGCGGTCAAATTCGGCTTTTCCTGTCTCAATCACCTCATGAAGGCCCAGCGAACGCACCAGCTCGTCCTGTTTGTCCATGATACTGTCTTTATCCTTCGCTTGACCCAGCATATGGAGAGCGGTCTGATTCGCGAGCGTGATCGCCCCTTCCTTATTGACCGCCACAATGCCTTCGCGAATCGATTCTAGCACTGCTTGATTTTCCTGATACAATCGCCCGATTTGTTCTGGCTCCAAACCAAATATGGCTTTCTTTACATTCTGCGAAAGAATGAGCGTAGCCACCACACCCAAGAGTAAGGTGACGATGCCAATGACGAAGATTCGATTGCGATACGATTCGATCGTTTCATTTATATCCTCAAACAAAAAGCCGACAGAAACGACCCCCATCACCTTTCCATCCTCATCATAGATTGGAGTCTTTCCTCTCAGTCCGGGGCCAAGCGAGCCGACTGTTTCAGAGATGATGGATTGCCCCTCAAATACTGCCTCATTGTCGCCTCCCACCATCTTTTTGCCAATCTGCTCTGGATCAGGATGTGAATAGCGGATGCTTTGCAAATTTCCTACTGTGATAAAAGCCGCATTCGTATCCACGCGTATTTTTTCCACGATTGGATTGATAATCTTAGCAGGATCTTCTGCGTCAAACGCCTGTTTGATCTCGGACATCTGTGCGACGGTCTTGGCGGTATGCAGTGCGCGTGTTCCGATCTCATGCTCCAATACGCCCGCCAGCATCTGTTCAAACATCGTACCAAGTATGACAATCACACCAAAAAGGAGCGAGCAAATAATCAACATCAGCTTGCTGTGAAAACGCACATCGTTCCCTCCTCTTCTTCTCATTGTATCTCATTTCGCTCGATGACGAAAAAAGAGGCCATGAGCAGGCCTCTTTTTTTATTTCTTCCTTTTTATAGTTGACTAGAATGAGATGACTCCGGTAAGAAGAGCAAGCGCAATCATCACGATCGATGTTCCAAACGCCCATTTCAGGATGAACTTTTGGGTTTCTGCATAATCGACCCCAACCATTCCGATCAACAGGTACTGTGCTGCAAACAATGGGCTGAGTACATGCAGCGGTTGACCCAGGATGGAAGCGCGGCCAATTTCCGCCGGATCGATTCCGTAAGCGGCCGCTGCATTTGCCAGAATTGGAACGATCCCGAAGTAATACGCATCGTTCGACATGAAATACGTGAATGGCATGCTTGTCAGTGCTACGAGTAGAGGCATATGGGAACCAAGTGAATCTGGAATCCAAGAAACGAGTGTGCTCGCCATCGCATCGATCATTTTCGTTTCAGTCAGGATTCCTGTAAAGATTCCCGCAGCGAAAACCATGGACACTGTAGCCAGTGCGTTAGCTGCGTGGGCTGCAATCCGCTCTTTCTGATCTTGCATTTTCGGGTAGTTAATAAACAGGGCAATGGCAAAAGCGAGCATGAACATCGTCGGCAGTGGCAAGAAGCTCGTAATCAGGCCGACCATCAGTGCTGCTGTCAACAACAGATTGAACCAGATCAGGTGCGGACGTTTCAGTGAAGCAGTCTCATCCGTCGCCGCCACTTCTTGTCCTGCAAGCGATTGCAAATCTTCATCTGGTATCTCAATAATCCCCAAACGCTTACGCTCTTGTTTGCCCAGAATACAGGCTACGATCATAACCCACGCAATTCCGCCAATCATCACAGGAATAACAGGGACAAAAATCTCGGAAACATCCATATGAAGTACACTCATGACACGCGCTGTCGGACCACCCCAAGGCGTCATGTTCATGACACCGAGTGCGAGCATCGGCATGACTGCCAAAATCATCGGTCTGATTCCCAGCTTGCGATACAAAGGCAGCATCGCAGTAACGGTAATCATATAAGTCGTGGTTCCATCTCCATCCAGTGCGACCAAGGTAGCGAGAATCGCTGTACCTACAATAACCTTCAGTGGGTCACCCTTCACAATTTTCACGATTTTCTTAATTAATGGGTCAAACAGACCTGCATCCATCATGACTCCAAAGTATAGAATGGCGAACAACAGCATAATTCCCGTAGGCGCAATTTTCTTGATGCCTGCAAGCATCATGTCGCCAATTTCTGTACCAAATCCGCTAATCAACGCAAAAACAACAGGAACAACAATTAAAGCAACTAATGCCGAAAGCCGTCTCGACATAATCAGGTACATGAAAACGGCTACCATAAGAAATCCAAGTAATGCCAGCATACGCTAGTTCCCCCTTGCAAGAATGCGCTTACAATGATGTTGTAGCAACCATGACGAATGCGCTTTCATATTGTGCTGTCATTATAACAATGTTCGTAAAAATCCGAATAGAATATGCGCATAAACTGTTTTAACCGCATTTCCTCTATTAACATCATAAAAATTATGACATGCGCATATGGTGATCGGAGCATGAATGTACATATAGTCCCTTTGTGTATTACCCATCCTCTTTTTTTTGAATCGACTTCATTTAACTTCGATATCAAATAATATTTACGGCCATATATCGACATAGTTCTTCACTGAAAATAATGCTTTAGACTTACTTGAGTCATTATGCTAACGGGTAGTTTTGTTCATTTAGTGGCAGAAATTTCGGTATAATATAATTACTTGTTTTTGTGGAGGGATATTAGGTCTTACGACGTGAAGAGGGGGATATCTCAATGAAATTAACTGTGCTGGTTGATAATAACACTTACATCGACCGCTACTTTGTTGGTGAGCCAGCTGTTTCTTATTTAATCGAAGATGAAGATAAGAGGATACTGTTCGACGTAGGTTACTCAGATGCGTTCATTCGCAATTCAGAAAAGATGAGAATTGATTTGAGAAAACTTGATTACGTTGCGCTGTCACATGGACATAACGATCATACCTGGGGATTAGATCCCCTCATTCGAATGTTTTCTGAAGCGAAACTTGAACAATTAGAATTCAGACTTCCAACCATTATTGCTCATCCCGATGTATTCTACAGCAAACTCTTGAATGGTGAAGAAATAGGGAGTTTGCTAACTGCTGAGAAAATCACTAGGCATTTAAAATTGGAATACACCAAAAAGCCGGTGTGGCTGACGGAGAAGTTGGTCTTCCTAGGTGAAATTGAAAGGACTATGCCTTTTGAAGCGGATAACGCTATTGGACAAGTTGCAAGAAATGGCGAAATCTCTGAGGACTACCTGTTGGATGATTCTGCACTGGTTTATAAAGCCGAAAACGGACTTGTCATCATTGTTGCATGTTCGCACTCAGGAATCTGCAATACCATTGAGTATGCCAAAAAAGTTTGTGGAGACGATAGGATTCTCGATATAATCGGAGGATTTCATCTGCTAAACCCTGGAGAATATCAGATGAATAAAACCGTGGAATATTTTCAGACTGTCAAACCGACATATTTACATGCTTGTCATTGTACAGATTTGAAATCGAAAATTGCATTATCAGATGTGGCGAATGTATTGGAGGTTGGAGTGGGTTTAACTCTTGAATTTAGATGAGACTCATTGAGCTAACGGGGTTCGATAGTTTAAGATCATGTACGGTGAACCGTATCACAAGTAACGGTAAATTTGTTTAACTAAGGAGGTCAACCAGTAAAAACTGGCTAACCTCATAATACGAAAGGGCAGTAGTACGAAGGTTCGCCACAGAGAACCTATTTAAAAATACGATCAATTTCGTTGATTTCTTCTTCTGTCAGGTGGACGTCTACTGTTTTTAAATTATCCAGCACTTGCTCTGCTCTTTGTGCTCCGGGAATGACAACATCAATTGAATCATGTGTTAAATACCAAGCAAGGACTATATGAGCAGCTTCGGCATTTTTTTTATTTGCAATTTTACGGAGCTGCTCTACCTTTTCTAGATTTTTTTTGAATTTATCGCCCTGAAAGTTAGGCATATCTTTGCGTAGATCATTGAATGCCATATCCTTATTGTATTTACCGGCAAGCAAGCCTGATGCTAGTGGAAAGTATGGAATAAACGAGATATTATTCTCTGTCGTATATGGAAAGAATTCTTGTTCCGCTTCACGCTGCAGCAAATTGTAGTTTCCCTGTAATACATCGACATAACCGTCCTTATTTGCTTCTTTTAATTGTTCCAGTGAGAAGTTAGAAACGCCAATTGCTCTAATTTTACCTTCGTCCTTTAGCTGTTTTAAGACTCCAACCGCCTCATCTTTTGGTGTATCCTGATCTGGAGCATGAATATAAAATAAATCTATGTAATCTGTTTGTAGCCTTTTCAAACTATCTTCAACGGCTTGTTTTAAATAAGCAGGCGAATTATCCATGGTAACATCATTGCCGACAAGTGTAAGGCCACCTTTTGTTGCAAGGATGAGTTCATGACGCTTTCCTGCTTCTTTTATCACTTCACCTATTAGCTCCTCTGAACGTCCTGTTCCATAAAAAAACGCTGTATCTAAAAAATTCACTCCATGGTTGATCGCAGCCCGCACCAAATCTTTTCCTACTTCTTCATTTAAATTAGGATAAATATTGTGGCCACCTACAGCGCTTGTTCCAAGTCCGATTGGATTGACAACGAAATCTGTTTTACCAATTCGTGATTGTTTCGTCATTCTCTTCAACTCCCTCTCATTTTTAAGCTTAGCGTACGTTTTCGCGCAAGGTTTTTACCGGTATCTACATCATAATTCATTACGTTACGTAAGTTTCAAGTGCAGTGTCCTTACATGCCTTCATCGGAGAAATGAATCCTTACGATCGGGTTCGATAACGAGGACAGGCATGTTGCCTCTCGACCTATGCCGAGGATGAGAATAACCTCTTGTCCGAACAACGGCTCTGCTATAAACGATATATTGCGGCGGTTCGTCGATCCATGGCCGAACCGCGAACGATTCCCTACAATGCGGAAGGAGCTGCCCCGATGGATTTTGATTTCCCATTGCTGAAGCAAGAGATTAAAACGGCGGCAATGCAGGCCTTTGAAGAGATGAATAAAACGTGCCAGGACGATAGGGTAATCGCCTTTGCGTTGTACAGCGACGAAGGCGCCATGACGGTATGCCCTGCTGTCAATACGGAAGCGCATCTTGATGGAATTGTCGAGAGCGATCCGGAACATGCGCTGTATTTCAAATACGAGCCTGCGGAATGGAGGTTCGAAGGTCAAGGGGCTGAGGAGGCCTTCGACGCGATCTGCGCGAAGTTGCGAAGTTTTATCCTGACTGAGGATCCCTCGGCAAGACATGAAAGCGGCCGTTTCGTGGCGTTTCGGGAGGCGTTGTACGAAACGTGTATCGAGGTGCTGGAAGAACTGGTACGCTCGGGCATCTTTTCCGATGCTGTTGGTCGCGACATCATCGTCTTGTTTGCAGTTTCCGACTATGAGTTCGAGACAGATTCGTATATGCGGATGATTCGAAGGCTAAATGCCGACGACACCATCCGAAAGGAATGCGCGGCTTATGTGAAAGAATGGAGCGATTAGCCCCGAAAGACCTGCCTCCATTGATTTTGGGGCACTTGTTAAGCTAAAGGGTTCGATGAGGCAATCTATAACCGGGCAGTTTAGTGAAAAAGAAAGCAATTCATAAGAAATATCCATTTTCATATTTGCGATGATTGAATGAATGACAACAATTTACAAGCGGAAAGCAGGGTGTACAAATGAAGAGTTTAGGATCTATGAATGTGGATGTCATTACGCTGTTTGTTGAGGATTTTCAGAAGGTGAAGGCGTTCTAGCAGGAAGTATTCGGATTTCAGGCCGTATATGAAGACGAGGTCTCGTCAGTGTTTCATTTCGGGAATATGAGCGTGAACCTCTTGGATATTTCCGAGTCACACGAATTGATGAAACCGGGAACAGTCGCAACACGTGAATCCGGATTCCGTTTCCTGCTCACCATTTGGGTCGATGAAGTGGATGAGGTCTGTGCAGAATTGAAAAAACGTGGAGTTGCTCTACTTAACGGTCCGATCGACCGGCCGTGGGGAGTGCGAACGGCTTCATTCGTCGATCCGGCAGGACATGCCTGGGGAGATCGCGAAACAATTGGCATAGGAACAGATTTAAAACATTGTATTTAGCGGCTGGATCGATAGACCCAGCTTTCGAAAAGAAAAAGAACGGCACGAATCAGCCGTTCTCTCTTGTATTTTATACATCCCGCTTTTGAAACACCCGAATGGACAGCCCCAGCGCCACGATGCCATAGAGAATCGTGTAGATAAGCATGGCAGTACTCGGAGGAGAAGTCGTACCGAAAATTCCTTGCGAAGCAAAGGACAGCGGATCGTCAGCTGTATCAAATAGCGAAATCGTCATTTGCCTGAATAGCGAATCGGATGGAAAAACCAGACTGGAAATAATCCCGATGTTCGTGAGTGAGCTGTTGCTAAAGGCAACACCAAGCTGCTCGATAAAGCCACCAATGAAGCTGATCCCGTACAAAATGATCAGGATAATGCCGCCTGTTACTGTTGTAGTCATACTGCTCAAGAACATGGCTACACAGACAAGAATGATCGGCATACCTACGAAGAAAGCGGCTGCTTTCAGGATTTGGGCTCCCCCTACCTGAACAGCCAACGCACCGCCGCCCACCCATTGGTTGATCGCCAAAAGTCCGAAGAACATCAGGAGTGCGTATATCCCCAACATACTTGCCAACCCGAAAAATTTCCCCAAAACATATTTGTAGCGAGGAAGGGCGCGGGCCAGCCATGTGTCGATTTGGTGGCTCTCGATTTCAGATGCGATGCTCCCGACACTGCTCAAAATCGCCAAGAGTGCCGTAATGACGGAACCAAAGTACAAGCCCATCCCCAAGAGCTGCGTGGAAAAGAAGTTTTTTTGCAACAAAGCTTCTGGACCTAAGCCCCCGAACGATTCCTTCATTTCCTTGACCGCATAGCCTGTGGCAAGTCCAAACAGCAGCAGGAAGGCCATCGACATGATCAGTGTAATCGTGAAGATACGCTTGGAGATCATTTCTCTATACGTGATTTTGATGATCGGCCACATGTCGTTCCCCCTCCTTTCTCTGCACCCAATACAGGAATACGTCTTCCAGTGATTGCTGCTTGCGCACTACTTCATGTACCCCAGCCCCGGATGCAATCAACTGTTGCAACAGAGCGGGTACCCGATTGTCCTGATCCAACGTCATTAGCCATGTATCACGGTCTTCCTCTTGTCTTACGAGACGACTCTCTGTGACGAAGGAAGGAAGCGCGTTATGAAAACCTGCGCTATCCTTGTCCACTGTCAATTCAATTTGTGGTTGGACGCTGCTCAGCTTGCGCCAGTCGCCATGTACGACCAGTTCACTGCGGTGAATGATCCCGACGTAGTTGCACACGCTCTCCATTTCACTCAGTAGATGACTGTTGAGAAAAACCGTCTTTCCTTGGTCACGCAGCCGCGCGATCAGTTCACGTACTTCTTTTCGTCCGATTGGGTCCAGTGCGGAGGTTGGCTCATCGAGGAAGATCAGCTCTGGATCGGATAAGAGAGCGCAGGCAATCCCGATACGCTGCTGCATGCCTTTGGAATAGCCCCGGATGCGTTCACGCTCGCGTCCAGCCATTCCGACCAGCTCAACGACATTTTTTATCACGGAATGGCTCTCGCGATGTGTTAATCCACACAACTCGGCATGATGCTCCAAGAGCTGTTGACCCGTCAACCAATCAGGATAACGGAACAACTCTGGCAAGTACCCTACCTTTTTCCTTGATTCTACACTGCCAATCGGCTGCCCAAGCATTACCGCTTTGCCATTCGTTGGGTGCAATAACCCGAGCATCGTCCTGACAAAGGTACTTTTACCCGCGCCATTTTGCCCGAGAAAACCAAATACGGAGCCGCGCGGTACTTGTAGCGTAATATTTTTGCAGCCGGCTTTACCGTTATATTGCTTGGTCAACTCCCAGGTCTCTATCACATAATCTGACATCGTTTCCCTCACTTTCTCCATTGCAAACGGGACAAAGCAGAGCCCCCCTTTTTCAGGAAAACTCTGCCAACTCCCCACTATTTGTTTACTTATTTCAGTTGTTTTGCAAAATCCAACAGCCCATCAGCGTTCTTGTCGCTGCCTTCCAGCATGTGAATCTGTCCATCCTGCTGCCACATCAGATGTGCATTGTATTCACCTGTGATCAGCATTCCGTTTTGACCGTTCACTTTTACTTCCTTCATCTTGCTCTCGCCGTCTGCCATGTATGGCACAGGAAGGGTATGCTGCCAGTCTTCGATGCTAATCATTTGCTTTTTCACTTGATCTGGAATGAACGGCAGGGCCAAGAGTGTCTCGCGAAGCTGTGCCAGATCAACTCCCTCTGGTGCGCTTAGCTCAGGTGCGTCTATGACAGAGTAGCCATAGCTTTCTTTTCCTGCGGTCATCCAGACGTTCTGCATCTGTGGGATCTTCAAGGAGAAGCGTTTGCCACTCAGCTTTTCATCAAAGCGCGCCTCTACCTGCAATTGCCCCAATAGCTTGTTTGCACGATCCGCATCGATTTCCATGTGCATGGTGTAAGGGGAATTGACGTTTACGCTATCCACCGTGACATCCTGCGGTAGCTCAGGCAGCTTCACTCCAGCCTTTACAGCGGCTTCTTTGCTGTTGTAATATTGGTTTCTTTGTTCGAGCTTCTCTTGATCGGTTTCATCAATCCAGATTTTTCCGATCCCATTCAATTCCATCTCGCCCACATTGCCGTTTGCGATCCATTGTTCGATCTCACGCAAATCGTCTTGAGTCACTTTGACAAACTCTACTTTATCCATGCGGAAAATGGACAGAAAATCGTTCGCTGCTGCTTGTACTTGGGGGAAAGACAGGGACACAGCCAATACTGCTGCTGCCGAAGCACCTGTCACCCATCTTTTTGTTTGCTTGTTCATCTGATTCCAGCTCCTTCTGATTGTTGCTCGATTGGTTATCGCTTGTCTCTCTTGTGCATATGTGTCAGTCGATTTCTCGATCGCTTGCGAAAATCGCTGCCATGCTGCTTCTGTATTGACCTTCACATCGTTTGTCTCGGAAAAAGCATGCTCCATCTTCTCACGAGTCCAGCTATCCAAAGCGGACAGTTCGTCCATCTGTGTGCGACAGGTTTCACAGTACTCCAGATGAAGCAGGAATTGCTCACTTTCTTTTGAGCTGCATTCACCGTCTAAGAACGCCTGGATAAAGCCTGTATCGGCACATTTCATTCCTCTTCCCCCCTCATCCGGCCATATATGGTACGAAATTTACTTTTCGCTCTCGCGAGGAGTGTTCCCACCGAGCTGATCTGCGTGCCAGTCGCTTTAGCCAACTCCGCATAAGGAAATCCGGAATATTTCATGACCAGCAAGGTTCGTTCCCGCTCGTCTAGCTCTTCTAGCACATCGCGGACGATACTCTGGGACTCTTTTGCAAGCCACATCTCTTCTGTAGAAGGACTGACATGCTCTTGCTCGGATGCACTTCGCTCTTGTCTTGCGTACCTGCGTTTTTCTGAACGAAGATAATTGTACGCTGCGTAGAGCGCGGACTTGGACAGCCATGCGGGGATATGTTCGATCACCGTGCGATCCGTATGGTAAAAGGAGAGAAATACATCCTGTGCAATATCTTCTGCTGTTTGTTGCTCTTTCACAATTCGCATGATCTGTCTGACTACAAACGGATAATAGGTCGTAAACAATTCTTGAAAGGTATCTGCTTGATCCTCTACTCGAGCATGGTTCATCACCAGGTTTGCTTGCACCTCCACTGGATTCCTCCTTCCTACGTGCGCCATTGACGAATGCCTCTACTGCTTCGTTCATCTAATAGAAACCGCCAAGGCGATTTTTGTGACAGGAAGAATGAAAATTATTTTTCATCTAAAAATAAATCGGGCTTCTCCAGGAAACGGCGCGTCAATTGATAGTGCTCCGTATCGCGATATTTCACCTCTTGTGCAGGCGATTCGTCAAAATTGAGGATAGTCGCTCCGGGATAGCCCAATAGAATCGGCGAGTGCGACGCAATGATAAATTGTGCTCCTTCTTCCACCAAATCGCGCATCAAGTACAAAAAAGCGATTTGACGCTTCGGTGAAAGAGCAGCCTCGGGCTCATCCAGCAGGTAGATTCCCCTGCCGTTGAAGCGATTGGCAAACAGTGAGAAAAAAGATTCTCCGTGTGATTGCTCATGCAGCGAGCGTCCGCCGTAATGTTGATAGCTTTTCGGGCCCATCTCATCGATATGGCTGGCAAACTGATAGAAGCTCTCCGCTCGCAGGAAAAAGCCATTCGTTATTTTGGGCAGCCAGGAAAGACGTATGTAGTCACCCAGAATCGCCTCCGAGCGATGCACCTCATAAAAGTTGTGACGCGATCCTCCAGCCGTGTTAAAGCCGCACTGATAGGCGATCGATTCCAATAAGGTCGATTTGCCCGAGCCATTCTCTCCTACAAAAAAAGTGACACTGCTCGCAAGCTCGATCTCTTCCAGCTTGCGCAAGGAGGGCAGGTGAAACGGATATTCTTTCGTGTTGGGAAATTTTTCTCGCAGCAGCTTGATCGTTCGTAAATAAACCATTTTTGACCTCCGCTCTCATTATTTTCCCGACTCACGCCGATACATCCTTATAAGGGCGCCTTTTTGAACGCTCATTTATTTGGGGGAGAAGTATCCGTGGACAAGGTTTCCTTTCTTCAGGAAAAAAGTACATTTCATATGAAATATCCGGATCAGAGCGACATCGCCTTTTACCGGTGGTATACGACCCAATATCCAAACGAGGCGATCGGTTGGTTTCACCTTGGTCAAGAACGAGAAGCACAAGGAAACTCGGAACAGGCTCTCGAAGCGTACAGGCGTGGCCTCGTATCCAAGCAAGGCTCATATTACAACGAGACGCGTGACGCTTATCAACGACTGCTGCGGGAGCGACAGCGCAATTCCTTGGGCAATCGAACACGTTTACTCTTGGCTTCGCTCTTGTTTCTCTATTTTCAATTCGCTTTTTCGCCAGGACCGTTGAGAGATGCGTCATCCAAGACAACGCCACAGGCTGCCAAACAGCCCGTACCGACAACAGCTCAAACGCAGCCACATGTCGAGGTCATCGCAGTTCCTCCTACACTCAGTGCCCGTGAGCTATCTGAACAGGTCCGGCGCTATGTAGAGTCCAGGCGTCCTGCTCTTACGCAGCCTTTTACAGTGATGGTTGTCCCAGAAGTACCTGGTTCGCCGTTGTTCCGTCCCTTGCTGTTTTATCAGCCGCGCGAAGTCCGAGGCATCTTGCGTTACAATCCGACGAGTCGGACTGTTCTCAGTGAAAAATGGTGGGATAAACCTGTGCAGTTGGAACGAGAACCGACACTTGCTACAGGCAAGGCAGAACTCACGGATGAGCAGCTAACCCTCCAGCATGTACTGATCTTGCGAAATGCTTTGTATCGCTATTATCAGCAAACGGGTACGTTGCCTGCCCAGCTGTCTGATCTGGCTGACGCTTATCCAGGCAATTATTTGCCGCAAATTCCAGTACCGCCAAAGAGACTTTTGTTAAAAAGCTATCCGTATCATCCCAAAGCCTTCTTGCCAGAGTCCGCATGGGACAGCTTGCGCAATGTGCTTCCGCTTCCCGGCTATCCGGAGCCAGTGGCGCCTTTTGAACCGTTACAGCTTCACTTGACTACCTCGACACATACGATGAGTCTCATCAGCGGTTCCCATTTGGTACGCAGCTATCCCGTCGCCATAGGCAAAAACGGTTCTACACCCGAAGGCTACTATACCATTCAACAAAAAATCAATCAGCCCCGCGGACATGACAATATTTATGGAACGAGGGGCATGGTCTTCCAGGAGAGCGGGTATGCCATCCACGGGACAAACCATCCCGAGAGCATCGGCTCATCTGTTTCGCTCGGATGTGTTCGCTTGTACAATGCCGCTGTCGAGGAGCTATACACCTTTGTTTCATTGGGGACAGAATTCATTATCTCCAATGCCCCGTCCTCTGCCCAGCCTTGGAGCAATCCTGTTCCATTCGTTCTCCCGGCTGGCCCTGAGGAAGAGACACCACAAGTCATTTACAATTGGCTCCATTGATTCTTTGGCTACGTAAAGAAAAGACGTGCGGAACGCCATACCGTTACGCTCTGATTTTTTCCAGACGCTTATCAAACGAAAAAAAGCCCTTCTATCCCTTTTTAAAAAAGGGGTAGAAAGGGCTTTTTCCATTGAATGGGGAGATTACTCTGCGTTCACGATAACTTTGTACGGAATCTTCGTGTTGTTATTGTTGTAGACTAACAAGTAATATTTCCCTGGTTTTGCCTCAAAATCTCCAGTCAGTTTCTTACCTGCGTTTTTGGGGTAGGCGAAATACGTTTCGAGATCATCCTCATGGAACACCACCCAGTTTAAGCCTTCGTCCTTCTCGCTACTTACCATAACTTGAACGATCCCTTCCTCTTCAACCTGAATGATGTACGTGTCCTTATCATCTGTACGATCGGTTTGACCACTTGTCTCTTCGCCCAACTGTAGAGCATTCGCCTCATTGAATGAATTGTTCGGTTCCGTTTCGGTTGGTTCTGCTTCTACTTCTGGCAATTCCGCGGTTACTTTGTATGGAATGGTTTCACCGTTAAAGTTGTACACGGACAAGTAATAGGTACCTGCAGATGCTTCAAACTCACCGGAGAGCGTTTTTCCTGAGGTTTTGGGGTAAGCGAAATAATTATTCAGATCATCCTCATGATGAACGACCCAGTTCAAACCAGTATCATGCTCACTCGTTACGTTGATTTTCACCGTTCCGTTGCCCAATACGCTCAAGGCAAAAATGTCTTTGTCGTCTTGTTTGCTTGTTTGACCACTCAGCTCCACATTGCTTTTCAACAGATTTGCCTCTGAAAAGCTGTTGTTTGGCTCTTGTTCCTTTTCCCCGATTTCTCCACCCTGCTCTTCGATCGTGATCATAATCGATTTCGCAGCAACCGCTCCTTTGTCATCCGTTACTCGTAGCTTCACGGTATATTCTCCCTGATTTTCGTAGACATGCGTAGGATTGGCATCACTGCTGCTTGTGCCATCTCCAAATTCCCACAGATAAGATACGATGCTGCCATCCGGATCGGAGCTTCCGTTACTGCTAAACGTCACTTCCTCGTTTACAGCTGCTTTTGACGGGCCGTTTATGACAATAACAGGCGGCTGGTTCTCTCCATCTCCCTGTTCTGGAAGTACCCCATGGAACGTGACATCATATTCAAACTGATTGGACGCATTTACTCGGTAGTTGGTAAAGTAGGCGGTTACGGTTTTGTAGCCGTTCCATGGATGGGAAGTAAGCGTGGTTAGAAACTCGTCTGTGATCCGACTCATCGTTTCCCAGTCTTGCTTCTCCCCTTCTGCCTGCGTACCCGTGTACGTGCCTGATAACGTAAAGGTTTGGAAGAACTCTGAATCGTGCCTGTTTGTAGATACATTTTGCAATCCTGTGACATCTTCAATTTCCTGGAAGATTTCTGCACTTGCTTTGGGATCTGGCGTTACCAGATAATCATCCGACACCAGCGGCACGGTCAGATCAGGATAGCTGTCTACCAACGATTCCATTGTACCGTGATAATCCCGATTCAGCTCTGAATCATTGCTGAGCGTACGGATTAGCTGGTCATAACTATCCACGTTATTGGCCTCTATGTAGTCCATGATATCATCGAGCTTGTTCCAGTCCTCTTTCATCATGTGATACTGCAAGGCGTATGAATACGTATAAAAATCCCACGAGCCGTAGCGTGCGTGCAAAGTTTGAGACGCCGTATTCCAATTATTTTGTCCAAAGCGAATCAGATTGTTGACCATGGATTTTCGAGGCAGAACACCTGTTGTTCTCGTGGAGCCTGCAAAGAGTTCCGCTCCCCCTTCTTCAAACCACGACAGTCTCTCGTCTCTGTAAATCGGGCCTTCATTCCACAAGCCAGGTATGGCGTAGCGCCCTTGTAAATAGTGGGTGAATTCATGGCGGAACAACTCTTCCAGTGTGTACGTACTCTGCTGCGGTGTGCGCTCGTAGGTGAAGAAAGTTCCTTTCCCCTCGATATACATGCCTCCGTTGTCCGTTTCATAGCCGTACAGGGGGTTGTTCATCTTGTACTCTGAAGGACTATTGTAAAGAACAATAGTCAAAATATCGTCGGGGTTCCCTTCTTCCATCGGTTCATCTCGTCCTGCCATCCGATGAAACTGAGCTTTTACCTCTTTTGCCGCCCAATATAACCGTTTGACTTTTTCTTCTGTGACATCCCCGCCTGTTTTCATGACGATGCTTCCGTCATCAAATGAATATTCTTTAGGCAGATACTTTTCCATGGCATCCTCACGAATCTTATTGAACTGGATGTCCCTTCCCTGCGCATCTTTTCCGCCATAGACCGTCTGGATCAGCTTCGCTACCTGCATATACTGAAGTCCCACATACGGATAAAGCTCTAACGCTTCTGTGAGCACCTCGTTGCCCTTATTCGGATTGGAATGGTATTCTCCCAAATAAGCACTGTGATAAAAACCATTGTCGAGGACCCATTCTTTCGCTTCATCTGTATCGCCATGCAAGGCGAGATTTCCCAACTCGTTCAGATACGTATCTATTTTGCCGTAAAACTCCTGTTGCTTGGTTGGTTCATCCACTCTCCACATCAGAACATAGCTAAACTGGCTCATGATACGGAAAACAGCATCACCCGCACTCCGCTGCGTAATGAAAGTATCCATTTGTTCTTCGTATTGACGGATGATCGGGGCAGCTTTCTCCACAAGGGAAGCGCTTACAAAAGTGTTTCCGATAAGTCCACCAAAGGCACCTACCACCTCATTTTGAGCATCTGTCCCTAATTTGAAATTCGGATTGTCTGCTATGGCATGCAGAGCAGGGAACACTTTTTGATGCTCGCTTCTCTGATTGAGATAGGATAATTCCTGGTGGTAGTAGCCGAGATAATATCCAGAGCGAAGCACCTCAACCAAGGTGTCAATTCCTTTAGAATCGCTGCTGGAGTATTGTGTGCCTCTGACTTGCAATGCGTCAATAATAGCCTGAACGCGCTGACGATCTTTATAAAAGGCATACGAATCGGGGGTAAAATCGAATAATTCAGGAATCTGCTCCCAATTAATCGTCACCAGTACATTGACTAATTCGTCGTAGCTGAGCTTGTTCAAATCGGACATCGCGTACTTTTCGACATTTGCCTTCATGCTCCGTTGCTGTTCGTTAGAAGACTCTTGCTCCTCTACACTCCACGTCGGCTCCACTGGATGCGGATATTCCCCTACTTCGTCACTGGATTGATGCTGAAACGAGGTGATTGGGTCCAGCTTTTTCTCCACATATTTTCCAGAAGGCGGAACGTTTTGACTCCCAGCCCTATCGATCGCACTTGCATAATCTTTGACTGCCAAGGCTTGGACAGGAATACCAACCGTCCCCAATAGAAATGATGTCGAGAGAAAGACACCAGCCATCATGCGGCTTGTGTTTACCGTGTGACGCTTTTTCTTCATGGATGAGCAAACCTCCTTTGAATGGTAACCGTATTTTCGTCTGTTGCGAGAAAACCAAATTTTGTTTTGAGTATCTTCACCTTCTCTCCATTTGGACTGTAATAAAATACACGCTGTTAGAATTGCAATTATGGTGCCAATACATATAGCAATAAAGAATAGTGAGAATGTATACATTTTTTTACAAAACTACATAAACATGTATGGAATATTAGACACTGTTAACATAAAGGCGAGCTTCGCTTAGCGCACGCAAAAAAGCACGTTCCCGCAAGTGGGAACGCGCCATGTTTTTACGATCACATTTATTTTTCTTCTTCTAATTCTCTCATCGATTCTTCTTGTTCTTCTTCCGGGTTCCAATAATCGAGCACTTTTCCTTGCAGAACCTTGCCTTGAATGAATTCTACCTGCTGCTCACTGAAATCCTCTGTCCACTCAATACCCAATTGTTCAGCTAGACGTACGACGGTCAACAATTCTGACCAAGCCACGTAACGTTTGTACCAGAAGAACTGTGGCTGCTCGTTCATGTATGGGTAAAGATCATCGAAATCGGTGTGTTTACAGTCAAGAGCTCGCTCAAAATTCACCTTGGTTTGGCGTAACTGTTCTTTGAAAAATGTGGGTAGATCTCTTTGTGCGTAGCCAGACATGGACTGTCCCCCCTGTCTCCCGATTTACTGGTATTGTACCACGCGAAAGAAGCTGTGCAAATAGTCGAATCGGTTTTGAATCGTTCTTGCTGGGCTAATCTTTAGCCGTTTGATCCAGCTGGGAACTGGTTCTGCCCTTCCTCTTGTGGAGGTGGCGGTAATTGAATTTCATTGGAGGAACCATTTGTCTGACTAGGGTCTGGATTCACGATGTCAGGTGGAACCTCACCTGTTCCCTGATTTGGCGGTTGGCTACCATCTCCATTATTTGTATGCTCACCAGTTTCTCCGGTACCTTGGTCAGGTGGAATTTCACCATTTCCATTTTCGGTCCCCCCCGGATTCTGCCCCTGATCGCTGCCTTCCTCGTTATGACCTGGATCTTGATTAATCATATTCTCCAGTTTCTTGGAGTCGATTGGGACTTCTTTTGAAGGTGTGCCTTCCTCGCCTTGTGCATTTCTCGGAACGACTTGATAACGATATTGTCTTGGACTATCCAGCAAATCTACGAACGAGGTTTCCTTCATACCCGCAGAGATGAGTTGTCTTTCGCCGTTTTCGCTAATGCGGTACAAATCGTACGTACTACCTTCAGCTCCGCCAATCCAGCTAAGCACTACCTTCAATTGGTTATTATCCAATGTCATGTCTGCAGCCAATTGGATTTCTGGTTCAACTTCCTCTTGTTTATGTTGTACCACGCCTTCTGGTCGAACGAAGTCCGATGACGGCACACCTTTTAAGGCTGTTGCAAACACTTTGGAGAACATTTGCGCCGTCATGCTACTTCCTTGGTGCATCAAATGCTGTTTGTCCTCCGGATCGAAGCCCATCCAAACGGCACCGACATATTCCGGAGTATATCCGACGAACCAAGCATCCTTGTTTGCTTTGCTGTCGCCTGCTATCGATTGGGTCGTACCGGTTTTACCTGCAACATGGCGGCCAGAGATACGCGCTGCCTTCCCTGTCCCTTCCTGAACGGCTCTCTCCAGCATCGTATGAACTTCCCAAGCTGCTTCCGGCTTCAGCGCCTCAGATTGTTTTGGCTGGTATTCACGGACAACACCCTCGTCCTTGTTCTCCACCTTCGTAATCGAGTGCGTCTCAGACACAACCCCTCCATTGACAAAAGGCGTGTACGCCTGAGCCATTTCCAGCGGGGATGTACCTAAACTCAAGCCCCCGAGGGCAATTGCTAGGTTTCGATCATTCGGAGTCAGCTCAATGCCGACTTTCTTGAGGTATTCCAAGCTTTCTGATACGCCGATTTCATTTAATAACCATACTGGCGGGATATTCGCAGAGTCGATCATCGCCCGGTTCATGTTCATCGTTTCAGTGTAACGGTTATTGTAGTTGCGCGGCTCATAGCCATTGAAGCTCTGCCTTTTGTTGCTCAGCTGCGAATTCGAGTTCCATTTGTTAATATCTTTATTGACTGCTGGAGCGAACACGGCAATCGGCTTAAAGCTGGAACCCGGCTGACGCTTCATGTCTGTCGCATAGTTAAAGCCTTTTGGCGCATAGTTGCGTCCGCCCACCATCCCGGCAATTCCGCCCGTTTTCGCGTCGATGACAATCATCGATGATTCTACACCGCGCTTGGCGCCGTCTTTCGGGAAGTTTTTGGCATTGGCATATTCCTCTACCATGGCATCCTGTACTTTCGGATCGAAGGTCGTGTAAATGTTCCAGCCTCCGCGGTACAATTCTTCTTCTGTCACGCCGAATGTGGCTTCGGATTCTTCTAGCATATTGTCAAAAAACGCGCGATAGCCTTTTTTCAAGCTGCCACCCGCCACTTCATGCGGTTCTTTCGGCAACGGCTCTGCTTGAGCTGCCTCTTTTTGCTCATCGGTAATGATTCCTTGCTCATGCATCAGACGAATAACGGTGTCTCGACGCAGTTTCGCCTTTTCTGGATTGTTAAAGGGTGAATAAGTAGTCGGTGCTTTTGGAATAGCCGCCAGCATCGCTGCTTCCGCAACAGTAAACTTATCATCGCTTACCGACTTGCCGAAGTAATACTGGGCAGCATCCTCTACCCCAAACTCCCCTTCGCCCAAATAAACGCGGTTCAAGTACATCTCTAAAATTTGATCCTTGGAGTACTTGCGCTCCAAGCCAATCGCGATACTCATTTCTTTTGTTTTACGCCAGAACGTTTGGTCTAGGGTGAGAAAGACGTTTCTAGCCAGCTGTTGGGTAATGGTACTTCCCCCTTCAGCTAACGATCCTTTTTTGATGTCATTGACGATGGCGCCGCCGATCCGAACCATATCGACGCCTTTGTGCTCATAAAAGCGCTTATCCTCTACGGCGAGGAAAGCATCGATCAGAGTCTTTGGCATTTCATTAATCGGTTTGTATATACGGTTCTTTTGACGAATCAGACTCGTCATTTCTTTCCCGTTTTTGTCGTATATGACAGTTGGTTCTGCTTTTAAGTCCTGTAGCTTTTGTACGTTTTGCTCAATCATCCGGTCTCCCGCATACAACAGGGCGAAGTAGCCCCCAATCACACTAAGGAAAAGGAATATTGCAAACGATACGGCAATCATCAGCAAGTTGTTCTTTTTCTTCCTGACTTTCTTCTTGGCCTTTGCTGCCATTATTTACCTCCTGGTCTTCTCTCTCTCCCCCACATCTTATATAGACGGTCCCATTTCAAAAAAGTTTCTGTTTTTGGGTTGTAGTCTATCATTCCATACAAAATTCCGTTTGTCACTGGAAAAGCCTATCTCCTGAAACAGAAGATAGGCTTTTTCCTAAAGGTTTACGATTTATTTCAGCAGTTTTTCTGCTTCAGCCACTACATTTTCTACCGTGAAGCCGTATTCCTTCATGATGCGCTCACCCGGTGCAGATGCGCCAAACTGATCGATTGCGATGACTGTACCGTAATCGCCAGCGTAACGCTCCCATCCCATTGGAGAGCCCATTTCTACCGCCACGCGAGCTTTTACAGCTGGTGGAATCACAGCGTCGCGATATTCTTTCGGTTGACGCTCGAACAGGTTCCAGCTCGGCATAGAAACAACGCGTGTTTCAATACCTTTCGCGAGGAGTTGCTCACGCGCCTGCATCACGAGGGATACCTCAGAACCAGTTGCCAACAGGATGAGCTGCGGGTTGCCGCTTGGTGCGTCTGCGAGAACATACGCACCTTTGCTTACGCCTTCTGCCGCTTTCTCAATAGTCTCAGGAAGGACTGGCAGGTTTTGACGAGTCAGCACCAGTACGACTGGCTCATCTGTGCGGGATACAGCATATTTCCAAGCCTCGTTCGTTTCTACTGCATCAGACGGACGAAGAATGGTCAGGCCTGGCATCGCACGCAAGGAAGCGAGCTGCTCAATCGGCTCATGCGTCGGTCCGTCTTCACCAACTGCGATCGAGTCATGTGTAAATACGTAGACAACTGGCTGCTTCATCAGTGCAGAGAGGCGAATCGCCGGACGCACGTAGTCGGAGAATACGAAGAACGTACCGCCGTACACTTTTACGCCACCGTGGAGTGCCATACCGTTGAGGGCTGCACCCATCGCGAATTCACGAACACCAAACCAAATGTTGCGGCCATCATAAGAACCTGGCAGGAAGTTGCCCGCTTCTTTAATCACCGTGTTGTTGGAATGTGCCAAGTCAGCAGAACCGCCCAGGAAGAACGGAACGCTGTTTGCCAATGCATTGATCGCATTACCGGAAGCAACGCGTGTCGCCAGCTTCGCGCCAGCTTCATACGTCGGCATATGGTTGTCCCATCCAGCAGGCAGATGACCTTCTTCTGCAGTCGTAAATTGCAGCGCCAGTTCTGGATACGCTTTTGCGTAAGCAGCAAACATGTCGCGCCAAGCGGCTTCTGCTTTTTCGCCAGCATCAGCCAAGCCTGCGTAGAAATCAGTCACTTCTTGTGGTACGTGGAACTCATTATCATGGTTCCACTCGTAGTTTGCTTTTGTCAGCTTCACTTCGTCTTTTCCAAGCGGAGCGCCGTGAGAAGAGCTGGAGCCGCCTTTGTTCGGGCTTCCGTATCCAATGACGGTTTTTACTTCGATCAAGGTAGGACGATCCAAATCTTTTTTCGCTTCTGCGATAGCCGCGTCAATAGCAGCCAGATCATTGCCGTCTTCTACGCGAATGTATTGCCAACCATACGCTTGGTAGCGACCCGCTACATTTTCAGAGAAGGAACGGGAAAGCTCGCCATCCAGAGAGATATCGTTCGAATCGTAGAGCACAATCATTTTGCCCAGTTTCAGGTGAGCAGCCAGAGAAGAAGACTCGCTGGATACACCCTCCATCAGGTCACCGTCGCCGCAGATCACGTATGTGTAATGGTCAACGATGTCAAAATTGTCGCGGTTGTAAACAGCTGCCATGTGCTTTTCAGCCATCGCCATACCGACAGCCATCGCGATCCCTTGTCCCAGAGGACCCGTTGTCGCGTCAACACCCGCCGTGTGTCCAAACTCAGGGTGACCAGGCGTTTTGCTGCCCCATTGACGGAAGTTATGTAGGTCTTCCAGTGAAACATCGTATTTCATCAGATGTAACATCGAGTATAATAGCATAGAGCCATGTCCTGCTGAGAGGACAAAACGGTCACGGTCAATCCATTTTGGATTGCTCGGATTTACTTTCATAAAGCGGCTCCACAGTACATGTGCCATAGGGGCTGCACCCATCGGCATTCCCGGGTGACCGGAATTCGCCTTCTCGATGGCATCAATCGCCAACGTGCGGATGGTATTAATGGATAGCTGATCAACAGACGTATGCTGAGTCATCTCGCAAAATCCTCCCTGCGTTTTCTAGAAATTACTACCGAGAATCAGGTAAAAACACACTGTGCCATTATAGCATAGTTCCCATTCATAATCATGTTCGCTTTGCATGAATTAAGGAGGTCTTTTCAATGAATTGGCTGTATCTTACTATCGGGATCGTTTTAGGTGTTGCTGGAATTGGTATGCTGCTCTTCGCTATGACCAGCTCTCCTATTTTGAAAAAAAACAGAATGGAACGCCGTAGACAAGCTGCCGAGAATCATCGTCCGGAAGAATATCATTAATAGAGGAGAATCCGCATGCAGAAAGAGCGCTTCGCGATGCAGGTAGCTGTTCACCTTTTCCTGGTGAAGGATGCGCAAATCTTGTTATTACGCCGCTACAATACCGGCTACGAAGACGGCAATTACAGTGTTCCTGCTGGACATCTGGACGGGAATGAAGAAGTAAAGACAGCCGCGACCCGCGAGGCCAAAGAAGAATGCGGAATTGACATCGATCCAGCGAGCTTGGAGATAGTAGGCGTCATGCATCGTCGCTCCAATGATGAGCGTATCGATTTTTTTGTCGCTACCACTGAATGGCGCGGAGAAATTATCAATGCCGAGCCGAATAAATGCGATGAGCTGGTATGGGTGGACATGGATAAATTACCCCCGAACGTCATTCCTTATGTGAGACAAGCTCTCTCGAACTTTAGACGAAAGCAGTGGTTTGACAGCTTTGGCTGGGAGCCTGCATTCGAGATGAAGAAATAATAAAAAGCAACCAATCTGCTAAAAGCGTTGTACTCGCTTTGGCAGTTGGTTGCTTTTTTTACGTTACCCTTCGCTTAGCTGTAACAGAAGATGAACCGCCTTGTTCCAACGCGCACGCAGTCTGGTCCTCACCGCTTCATCAAGTGTCGGTTCATAGCGACGCCCTACCTTCATTCGCGCTTCCAAATCTTTCGTCGACCACCAGCCGCACTCTTCCCCGAGCAGAAACGCAATCCCCATCGCTGTTGTTTCATTGATCTCAGGAACCTCAACCGGAACACCCAGCAGGTCTGCCTGAAACTGCATCAAATACGGATTGTCCGTCAAGCCGCCATCTACACGCAAGACGGAAATCTTTTGTCCAACAGCCTGTTCCATTGTGACAAACACATCCGCTACACGGTGAGCGATCCCTTCCAGCACCGCTTTTGCCATCAGCGGTCGGTCAGTATGCTGGGAGAGTCCGAGAAACACCCCTCTCGCCTCCGAATTCCAGTATGGCGTGCCGATCCCATTCAATGCTGGGATAAATAAAAGATTGGTTGGGGCTCCTCCCATGTGCAGTTCTTCATACCACTGCTCCGACCATCGTTGCAGCTCGTCTATATCCTGATACAGCCCAAGCTGCTCCTTTCCCCATTCGACAGCAGACCCCGCCGCATAAATCGCGCCATCAAGCGCATAAGTATGTTGCGCCCCGCGTTTCCAGACGAGCGTCGTCAAAAGTCCGCTCTCTTTCGTAGCAGGCGGCTCGTTTCCCACGTTCATGTAAGCGAAGCAGCCCGTGCCATACGTACATTTGGACATCCCCGGCTCTATGCAGAGATGACCGTAAAGGGCGGCTGGTTGATCCACCTGGCTGACGAGAATCGGTGCTTGGATGCCACAAAATTTATCCGGATTCGTACTACCAAAAGAACCAACTGTTGGACAAACCTGAGGCAGCCAGTCTTCCTCTATTTCCAAATACCGCAATATTTCCTCATCCCATTTCCCCTGCCGATGAGCAAACAACAGCGTTCGGGCAGCAGTGGAAGCATCCGTTACATACGAGGCGCCCCCTGTCATATGCCAGATCAGCCAGGAGTCAAGCGTGCTGCAATAAGCCTGCCGCTGTCGGATCTTTTCTTGCACCAGAGGCACTTCCTCCATCATCCATCTGATTTTGGTCGCAGAAAAATACGGGTCAATCAAAAGTCCGGTTTTCTCGGCCACCTTCTGTGCCCACTCCCCATCCGCCTTCCAACGCTCGGCGATTTGATCGGAGCGGCGGCACGACCAGACGACAGCCGGATAAAGCGGCTCTCCGCTTACCGAATCCCAGAAGAGGACCGTTTCCCCCTGATTGGCTAAGCCTACCGCTTCCACCTGCTCAGGTTCGATTTGTCCTTTGAGCAACACGTCAGCGACTCCCATCAAGACCTTTTCCCAGATCTCCTCCGGGTTATGCTCCACCCATCCGGATTGTGGATAATATTGCGTGTGCTTCTGATAGCTTTCGGCAGCAACCCGTCCATGATGATTTACCAGCAACACCTTGGTCCCAGTTGTTCCCTGATCGATCGACAGCGAATACTTCTCCATACAGCAGACTCCTTTTTCATTATTCTAGGCTGAATGATCTTCTTTCTCTTCATCAAATCCGAATGTTCTGTCTTTTATGCCGATACGGCCCTCCATAATCCCTTTGCGGAACAGCAGATGATACAAAATGACACCTACAGCCAGCAAGGTAGCTGCCACGATCGCTACGCTATGGAAATTTTCCGGAATGGTCAAGATGCCAATTTCAAAGATCAACCATGCGATCGCAAGGAAAGTGAGCGGTGTGCGCCACTTGCCCAGGTCAAAATACTTCGATTTGGGCAGTTCCTTGCGTTTCCATGCGTAAGCCATAATCGTTGTCAGATAGAGAAGGGCAGGCAGAACCGAGGTGGCCCCTACCAGAAGGGTCAGGGAATCTGCGAATAACACAGCGAGAATGCCCAGCACTAAAACGAGTAAAACGGCATTTGTTGGTACGGAAGTCTGAGGTGATACCTTCTTGAAGATGGAGGAAGCGAAGAATACATTGTCGCGTGACAACGCATAGATGAGTCGGGAAGCGGAAGCCATGATGATCAGACCGCACGCGAAGATGGAAATGAGACAAAGCACCAGAAAGAAGCTAGATACAGCAGAGCCAAGACTGGTTTGCAAAATGTACGGAATCGGATTCGCTGCTCCGAGCACTGTCGGCAGATCCGTAATGGCAACAGAGATCACGATCAACAGCATGAAACCGATCACACCACTCAGTAATACAGATAAAATCATGGCACGAGGCACCGTTTTCTTCGCATTGATCGTCTCCTCAGAGAGATTCGCAGCAGCCTCGAAACCTACCAATGTAAAGGATCCCATCAGCGCAGCCATGATAAAAGCGCCTAGGTACGATCCGTCCGATTGAGTCGTAGCCGTACCGATATCGGTCAGCATGCTCCAATTTGCCCCGTTGTACATCACAACTGCCCCCAACACCACAACAATCCCAACCATACCGATCACTTCGGTGTATACGGCGATATCATTAATACGAGTAGCCAGCTTCACTCCATAAATGTTTAATAAAGCTTGTACGACCAGCGTACCAATCACGATCCAGACTAGCGTCTTTGCGCCTGTTTCCCAGCCAAACATCTCGGCAATGATGGGCGCCAGCGCATAATCGACGGTTGGAACCACGATAACGAGAAAGCAAAAGGCAATCCAGCCAGCAAACCAACCCAGTCCCGGGTTGGCAAGACGTGTCACCCATTGATAGGAATAACCGCTCAATGGAATTCGTCCAGCCAGCTCGGCAAAAATAATGGCCACTAACAAATGCCCAATGGTTACAATCGGCCAGGTCCAGATACCAGCCGGCCCTGCCGTACTAAGCACAAATCCATAATTGCTAAAAATGCCTGTGGTAATGGAAATGAAAGAAAACGCGACGGCAAACGAACTGAACAGTTTTAATGTCCGTCTCAATTCTTGCTTATAATGATACGTTTGCATATCTTGCGAATCATTTGCTTGTACCGATTGTTTCACCATTGATTGCCTCCCTCACCATTTGCTTTACACGGATGTCTTAGCAACGATGACTTGCAATCCTTCCTGAGCGAGTCGCCCAGCAAGTGATTGGGGTAGTTCCTCATCTGTAATGACTACGTCGATGTCGGATAGCTCTGCCACCCTCATAAAAGCGGTTACATTTATTTTGGAATGATCAATCAGTGCATATGTTTCTTTGGCGTTTGTAAGCATCAGCTGCCTGATGTCTGACTCGCCCACATGGTAATCCGTAAAACCAGTTTCTGTTGCCAATCCCCCTACACCAATAAACGCTTTGTCCACAAACAACCCCTCGAGGCTTTTCCTGGCGATCGGTCCGGACATGGCCAGATCCCCTGCACGCAATTCACCCCCACTCATGATCACCTTTGCATCCGGGTGATGAGATAGTTCCAATGCCACCAGTAGCGCATTGGTTATCACCGTAATTCCTTTTTTATGGTAAAGGTGTTTGGCGAACAATTGTGTCGTCGTGCCCAAATCAATATAGATTGCGTCGCCGTCCTCCACCAAGGAGGCGGCGGCGACCGCAATCGCCTCCTTCTCCGCCAAGTTTAATCCACTCCGCTTGGCATAAGGAGGCTCCACGTTGGTTTTATTCAGAATAGCGCCACCATGCACCTTCTTGAGTAGTCCCTGCTGCTCCATTTCATACAAATCACGCCTGATTGTTTCGCGCGTCACCATTAATCGGCTGCATAGCTCTGCAATTCGAACGGATTGATTTTCTTGTAGCATTTGCAGGATCAGCTGCTGTCTATCTTCTTGTAGCATGGATGATCACCATCTTCTCTTAATTGTAAATCTCCTGACTAGACTGGAACAGGGTCTGGACGTTCGTCGCAAATTCTTCTGCCTTTTTCTTCACAGTCCCCTTCATTAGTATATCTCCTAATGATGCCAGTCGTCCTGTCATTTGCAAATCCATCTCGTATTGCACCCGTGTGGTTCCCGGCTGCTCCTCTTTTAGCTGAAGGTGCAATTGATTGCGGAACAATCCTGCCAACGCTACCGGTTGTCCGGTCATCTCCACTTGCAGCGCTTCTCCTTCTACCGCTTCTTTTAATTCCCCCGTGACGCGAAATTGAATCGTCATAAACTGAATTTTCACTTCCATGTTCGCTTCATAACGGGTGGGGCTGCTCATTTTTACTTCTTTGCAGCCTGGTACGCAGCCTGACAGCTTTTCCACATCCATAAAGACTGACCATACATCCGCTTTGCTTGCCTGAATCGTAAACGAATCGGATAGCTTCATCGTAAACTCTCCCTTCTGATGATCGCTTTAAAAGAGATACTTGGCTGTTTCTTTTGCCAATTCCATCGAATTGGTGTGATCATCGTCTCCAAGGCAGGTACAGCTCCCTGCTGCATAAATATCAGGCAGATTCGTTTTCCCCGTGGCATCTACGATAATCGCATCGTGATGATCTCGCTCGATTGGCGTTCCTTTCAAGAAAAACGTGCAGGGCACCCGACCTTTTGCAAAAATGAGCGTATCGCACACCACTTCATCTATCTCATCCGTCATCCGATTCCGCAGCTGCACTCCTTCTACACGGGACAATCCCTTGATAGAGGCAAGCTCCCAATCTGACTCCGCATATTTGACCAGATTGCTCGTCTCTTTTTCCAGAAGGGTCGCTGTACTGCGAGAGATTCGGCCATTCTCGATCAACACAATCTTGCGGCCTGGCTGATGTCCTCGCTCTATCAGCTGCATCGCCATCAGCGGGGTCATGACACCTGCCGGACGTGTCCCCGGGATTTTGTACGCCTCACGCGGTTTTTCCAATGAGCCTGAGGCGATCAGTACCTTTTTTGCCTCAATAGAATAGGTGCCCATCGGCGACTGGACGTACAACTGGTGCAGTTGACCGTTTGCCCCTGGGAAAAAACCGACGACTGTTGATTGTTCGTGAATCTCGTAGGGAAGCGACGACGCTTTTTCCAGCAGTCCCCGTTCTGGAGCAAACTCGCCAGAGCTCCAATACGGTAAGGTGAAGCCACCTCTTCTCTTCTGGTAATCGATCATCAGAACAGAGCTGACTCCTCTCTCCCACGCTGAAAGGGCTGCCGTCAATCCCGAGATTCCTGCTCCAATGATCACCAATTCATACATCATGCCTGCTTCTCTCCTTGTGATACAGCTAGATAAGAGTTTCGTACTCCTTTTAAAGGCTGCTTCCCGGTCTGTTCAGGATAGGTCTCGGCCATAACATCGATGATTTTGGGAATACAGCAGTTTCCTTGGCATTCTCCTAAGGTGGCACCTGTCCGCCGCTTCACTCCATCAATGGTCTGCGGGGTGAGTGGACGCTTCAAGGCATTGACGATCTCACTCCGGGTAATGGAGCGGCACAGACAAATGATTTCTCCTGTTTCCTGCTCTTCTGAAAAGAGATCCGGAAGGGCGTGCTGTGCCTGTTCGTTTGCTTGTATCTCCAGCCCCGCATTCTGGAGCGTTTCCGCTACCAGCTCTGCTATGCCAGGGGAAGCAGAGAGTCCAGTGGAACGAATCCCGGCGGCATGAATCATGCGCGGCTGTACAGCGGACGGACGGATGACAAAATCTCCTTCGCTGCAAACTGCCCTGACCCCAGCAAACTGACGAATCGTCGAAAACTTCCGAGAGTCGGGCACCAGTTTCTCACAGCCTGCCAGCACCGATTCCATGCCGACCTGTGAGGTGGAGCGATCCCATTTGTCCTCTTGATCCTCCGCCGTTGGCCCAAGCAAAAAACCGCCGAACACCACTGGCGAAACCAACACGCCCTTGGAGGTTTTCGTAGGAACAGGCAAGATGATCGAGGAGATGGATATCGCCTCTTCGGTCAGGATAAACTGGCCTTTACGCGGTGAAATCGAGAAGCTCTCATCTCCCACCATCCGGGCAATTTCATCGGACCATAATCCAGCCGCATTCACCGCATATCTGGTCGTGACCGTTTCACCATTTTCCAGCGTAAGGCGCAAGTCCTCTCCATCCGATACATTCTCGATGTGGGAGACGCCTTGCCCAAGTACAACCTCCGCGCCGTTTAGTACTGCTATCTCTCCGAAAGCTCTGGTGGCCCAGAATGGATCGCAAATCGCTTCACCCGGTACTGCCAATCCGCCTGTTACCTTGGCTGTCACAGCGGGATTCATCTCCAGAATCTCCTCAGCAGACATCCAGTGAACATCTACGTCATTCGCCTTTGCATTGGGAACATAGGTGGTTTCGATTATCTGCTTTTCTTCTTCGTTGGTCGCCACCATTACGGCGCCGCACGGAATGAAGGGGATTCTCAGATTCTCAACCAACATCGGCCATAGGCTGCGGGAGCGGCGAAGGCATTCTGCCTCAACCGTGCCTGGCTTTGCATCAAACCCAGTATGAACGATCCCACTGTTCGCCTTGCTTGTCCCTTCACAAACGTCAGGCTGCTTTTCGATTAAAAGCAGTTTCAGTTGATAAAACGAAAGGGCGCGTAATATGGCTGTACCGACTACTCCACCACCAATCACCACAACGTCATACTTATGGTTTTGCATTCTGTTCCACCAGCCTCGGATTTTTGTTTGCAAAATATTGCTTTGATTTGCTTTATTTTGTATTCATTATATTCTGACTTGTATTTTTCTGTCAATAAATGAACTGCTCCCATCGTAAGACAGCAGCAGTTCATCATTTTGCATTTTTTTGCAAACAAACAAAGTGGTTAGAGTGTGAAACGGTTGATCATTTGCTGTAATTCTTTTGCCATCTGGTTTAGCTGCTCTGCGGATGTAGAGAGCTGGTTCATCGAGATGCGCTGCTCTTCCGTTGAAGCAGCCACACTCGATGCACTTGCGGCAGATTCCTTTGCAATCGAGGACAACTGCAAAATGGATGCCGTCACCTGTTCCGTTGCCGCTGACATTTGCTCTGCAACGGAGGAAATCTCCTGAATCTGATCTGCTACATCCTGGGTAGAATCCATGATCCGGCGGAATGCTTCCCCTGTCTCATGGGCGATCTGGATTCCAGTTTCGACCTCGCGCGTTCCCTCATCCATGGCTTGTACTGCTGAAGTCGTTTCCCGTTGGATTTCGGTAATCAGGTTGGCAATTTGGTTGGCCGAGTCGTTGGACTGCTCTGCCAGCTTGCGCACTTCATCCGCTACCACAGCGAAGCCTCTGCCCTGTTCCCCTGCACGCGCAGCTTCAATCGCCGCATTGAGTGCCAACAGGTTCGTCTGGGATGCGATGCTTGCGATTACTTCCACGATCTGTGAGATTTCTGCTGAGCGGCTATCCAGCGAACGAACGACATCGGCAGAATGGCTTACGGATCGGTTGATCGAATCCATCTGTCCTGACACCTTTTCTACGGATTGGTTGCCCGCCACCGCTTCGTTTGCCATATGTTTCGACGATTCGGCCATCGTGGAGGAAGCTTCGGCAATCCGCTGAATACCGATCGCCATCTCTTCCATAGCACGCGCACTTTCTTCGGCACTATGCTGTTGATTCTCCGTCCCTGTTGCTACCTCTTGGAACGACGAGGCCACCTGCCCAAAGGCAAGTCGTGCTTCATGAGCCTTCGTTGCGGAAGTTTCCGAGACTGTTCCTACTTGACCGGTATAGCCGCTAAAATTTTTCATCATTCCGTGCAGATCTTCAATGAATGCATTCACTGCTGTCGCTACGTCGCCAATCTCATCCTTGCGCCGGATTGGGATCGTCTGGGTTAAATCCTTTTTTTCCACCAAGTTGACGATGCCTGCTTTCAGTTGCAACAGTGGACGTGCTACCTGTCGATTGATGAACCAGTACAAGATCACGAGGAAAATGCTGATGGAGACACCAAAAATAATCAGGCTGATGTAAAAGTATTGGGTAATCGGTCCGTTAATCTCTGCTGCGGGCATGACAGTAGCTAGCGTCATGCCTGTTTCCCCGATTGGAGCGAAGGTGACGTATTGATTTTGTCCATCTATGGTTGCTTGCGTCATACCCGTTGCGGTTGCTTCTGTTATTTGATTGGCAATGTCCCGCAATCCTGTTTCAGACTCGTCCGTAATTTTCACCTGCAAGTTCTTTTGTGCATCGCGATGGGAAACGTAAATACCCGACTTGGAAACGATAAAGCCGTAGCCTGTTTCACCAACCTTCAGATTTTCGATACTTTTGTTAAGCTCTGTAAGCCCGATATCCAATGTCGTCGTACCGCTGATCTTGCCTCCCACTTTAATGGGCGCAATGGCTGTAACCATAGGAACTTTGGAAATCGGGTCGGCATACGGCTCGGTCCACACGTATCGTTTGTCAACCATCCCCGCCTTGTACCAATCCTGCGCGAGATAATCATAGCTGCCGTCGCTGTAAGCCGGATCGAGCTCTACTTTGTCATTATTCCGGATAGCGTACCTACCGTACAGCTTTTGCGAGTTGTCGAAGCTGTAGGGCTCCATCCAGAATCCACCGCCCACAATCAAAGGCTCAGATGCTACGACATCGACCAGCGTCCCTTCGATATGCTTGATTGTTTCCTTGGAGCCATGAGAGACAGAATAAGTGAGTGTTTCCGAGAGCTTGCCTGTCTTGTCCAGCATACCATTCAGATATGCCGCCTCTTTGGCTACCTGCATTTGTAGCTTTTCTTCTACTTCATTCGAGATAATTTGCTCAAACTGGAGAAAACCAAAAACTAGCTGAAGAATAAAAATACCGATGGTGATGGCAGCCAAAATGGTTACCAGCACATTTTTTATGCTCCTCATGCAAAAGCCTCCAATCACACAAATTTTTAAAAATGGAAATTCATTTCACGACGACATTTGGTAATCTACCCCATTATTACCATATGTAAACTTATTCTTTACAAACTTTTAAAAATATCAGAACATAACGATAATAAATCCGCAAAACAAAAAGGCGCCCGCCATCCGAAAAGCTCGTGGATAGTAGACACCGCACTCTAGAAATTCGTATCGATCACGAAACAGGTGGTTGCTTATTCGTTCGAGGTTCTTTCATTCCACCAAGACGCTGCAACTGGCGAATCATAAGGAACGAGAACCCCGCGAAACAAACGATCGTCAACGTAATTTTGCTATATTGATAAACTCCCGCAATCAATATTTCCAATTGATCAGAGAACCAATAGCCAGCCACTAAGTAATGCAAGGTCCAAATGATACTGCTCGGCAAAAAGAATAGGAGGAACTGCCGAAGCGGCATTCGGCTGGCACCGGCGAGGATAGGCACGATATGACGAATAATCGGAAGAAAGATACAAAAAGCAAGCAGCCAGTCCATTGACCCACGCCATGCTGACAGTAAATCAGCACGCAAGCCCAGATTCCGGGTCATTAAGCCAAATGCCTTCGCTCCCAGTAAGTACCCCACGCAAGATACGATGAAAAAAACGGGGTATATGACGGCAAATGCTGCAAAAAAGTCCGCTCCTGTATTGGCAATCTGCGCCCCCACGGTCATGACCGTAATCTCATCAGGAATAAATTTTCCCAGCATGCCTGTAACCATCTCCCAGAATAGCTCGTAATACCCTGTAAACTCCACCTGTGCCGCCTCCTTTCTCTCTGCACTCTATCCTAACGGGTAAACCTTTCAAAAGAAGACAGAAATCCTTAAGAAAAGGATAAGTATTTCTGAAGAATTTCTTACAAAATAGAATTTTAGATTCCAAAACAAAAAACGTGTTCACCAACTACCGCATACACACGGCTTGGCAAACACGTTCTTACTCTCTATTCTCTTCCGTCAGCCTTACGCTTGCTGCGCAACGCTGACATGACTTCAATGAACTCTTCTTTGTCAATGACATTCAGCTCATATAGCTCCCGAATTTCATCTTCTATCAACAGCAAATCCCCTTCTGGATCACCTGTATAAATAAATAATCCGAAACGGTGCAGAAACGCCTTCAAATCGAATTCATTCGGGTTTATTTTCAATGAGCTCCCTCCAGATCGATTTCCATCCTTGCGAGGACGGCATCGTAATCAAACTCGACAGCAAAGCCGGTAATGACGATGATCTTCGCGTGTGGATACGCTTCTTGCCACGCCTCCTCCTCTTCCGGTTTCAATCCGACGATATACAAAGGGTCCGCGGACAACTGTGGATGTTCTTGACACAAGCGTAAAAACTCCTTGCATCTCTCCTGTTCGACAGCCGCATTCAGAACGAGGACAGCTCGCTCAACTTCTCCGTACTCTCTTTGTTTAGCCAGCAACTCAAACGTTTTGACCGAAGGCACAATGGCATTGATCTCAGGAAAACGATCGAGCACTTCATCCAGCCAATCATCTTCATGCCAGGCCAGGTAGTAAAGCATCGCAGTAGACATGTAACATACACCTCATGGATATATACTTGACAATATAGGTAGCCATTCTTATTTCTTTTCTATTATAACACGTATTGCCATAACTGCCCACGTTGCTGGCTTGACTTCGCCTTTTCCTTCACGTAAGGTGGAAAAAGCAAACAATCCGCTTGAACAGATTTTTGTGCGAAAAGAGGTAGACGTAGTGAATAAGAAGCACCTTGCCCTCTTGTTCTTTATTGCTTTTTTCATCATGCTCGGTTTTGGCATCATTATCCCCATTCTTCCCTTTTTCGCGGAAAAATTGGGCGCGACTTCGTTTCAAATCGGCGTGCTTTTTGCCAGCTACAATATTATGCAGCTGGTGTTTGCACCGATTTGGGGAGCACTTTCAGACAGAGTCGGGCGAAAGCCACTCATATCATTCGGACTGTTCGGCTTCTCCATCACCTTTATCCTGTTTGGACTAGCTGACAGTTATACAGAAATGCTCCTGTATCGCATTTTGGGTGGAATCGTCTCGGCTGCCGCATTACCAACCGTAACCGCTATGGTGGCGGATCTCTTCCCTTCAGAAGAACGGGCAAAAGGGATGGGGATCATTGGCGCCGGGATTGGACTTAGCTTTGTCTTCGGTCCGGTAATTGGTGGACTGCTCAGTGAATTCGGCTTTGCCGTTCCCTTCTACGCTTCGGGTATCGTGGCGTTGCTTACGTTTTTCCTGATCCTGTTTGCCTTGCCAGAGAGCTTGCCGAAAGAAAAACGGGCGAATCTGCAAAAAGAACAGCGGCAAAATCCGTTTGTCTCTTTGTTCGGTTCCATGTCCTTGCTGTACGGTATTTTGTTCACCGTCTCCTTTGCTTTTTCCGGACTGGAAACGACTTTTGCCCTGTACATAAGTGATTTGTACGGTTTTACCTCCAAAGACCTCGGCTACATGTTTCTCGTCATGGGCTTGATCGCTGCCGCAGTACAAGGCGGGCTCATCGGAAGAATGGTCAAACAGCTAGGGGAAGCAAGTGTCCTCGTCATTGGGATGATTCTTTATGGCATTGGCTTTTTTGCCATTCCACTGTCGGGTAACTTTTGGGTGCTGGCGCTGATCCTCTCGTTATTCGGAGCGGGTCAAGGAATGATCAGAGCGACAGCGACAGCAATGATCACCCAACGGACGACGCAAGGCCAAGGCGTGACGAGTGGGGCAATCAGCTCGATGGACAGCCTTGGGCGGATCTTAGGTCCATTAGCTGGTGGAGCGGTTTACCAAGTCTCCCACAGCGGTCCGTTCTTCCTCGGAGGGGTCTTGATGGTATTGCTCCTCCTCTGGTTCGTCAGCAGCCATCGTCGCCTGCCAGAACCGAGCACACAAGCGCAATCGTAAGCGATACAAAAGGAAGCACCGCCAGTATTCAACACTTTGCTGGCGGTGCTATTTTTATTGCAATCTACTGTTCCTGTAGCTCCATCCAAGCCGAAAAGGTTACCTCCATCTCCTGCTGCAACTGATCGATCGCTTGTTGCCAAGCCACTAACTGCTCGTAATCTGCGCCTTCACTCTGGAGCAAGGACGTCAGTTCACCTTTTCTTCCTTCTAATGAAGCTATTTTTTGTTCAAGCTCTGACAGCTTGTAAGGATTCGGACGTTTGGCTGTCGCATTCGTCACGGCCGTCTCTTGAACTTGCTTGATGACTGGCTGCTTCCGCTCTATTTCCTCCGGCTTACTGGCACGAGCAGCGATCCTCTGTTTTTGTTTTTCCCTTGCTTCCTCATAGGAACCCACATCGTGAACCAACCGCTTATTTTCTACCCAAAACACACCATCTGCCATCTTTTGCAGGAAATAGCGATCATGCGAGATGATAAACAACGACCCACGAAAATCGGCCAACGCTTCCTCCAAGGTTTCTCGCGCTTCGATATCCAGATGGTTGGTCGGTTCGTCCAGAATGAGCAGGTTGATTTCCTGATGCATCATTTGCGCCAATCGCAGTCGCATCCGTTCTCCGCCACTCAACTGCCCGATCCGCTTGAAAACTTGTTCGCCGTAAAACATAAACCGTGCCAGTAAATGTCGTGCTTCCGGCTCCGTTACTCTGGCTACTTCACGGAAAACGTCAATCAGCCGCTGGTTTTGATCCCCTTCCAAAGCTTGCTGTGACAAGTAGCCTACCTTAACGCTGCTACCAATTTTGAGCGTACCTGCGTCTGGCTCGACCTCTCCCAGAAGCATGCGAATCAGCGTAGATTTACCGCAGCCATTTGGTCCAAGCAGCGCTTTTCTCTCGCCAAAGCGCAATAAAAAGCTAGCGTCCGCAAACAACTGTTTTCCGCCAAATGTTTTCTGTACCCCCGTCGCTTTCAGCACATCCTGCCCGCTTCGGTCGGTTTTCATAAACTGCAAGCCCATGCGATCCGCTTCCATTTTCGGTCGCTCGATACGCTCAATCCTCGCTAGCGCTTTTTCCATGCTTTTTGCCCTACGGTGAAAAGCCTCGTTCGGCGGATTGGAGCGATTGCCCCACTCCTTGAGCCGTTTGATCGTCTCTTTCATTTTCTTAATCTGCTTCTGCTGTTCCTGATAAGCGGCAAACTGGCGCAGCAAGCGTTCTTCACGCTCCGTAGCGAACGCACTGTAATTGCCGATATAGAATTCGGCTTCTCCTCCGTCCACATGATAGACAGACGTGACGACCGCATCCAAAAAATAACGGTCATGGGAAATGATCAGGATCGTGCCCTGATAATTTTTTAAAAACTCCTCTAGCCACTCCATCGACTCCACATCCAAATGGTTGGTCGGCTCATCTAGGAGTAGAACATCGCTTTGTTGGCAGAGTAGCTTTGCAAGACCAGCTTTCGTCTTTTCCCCACCGCTGAGTTGGGCAAAAGGTGTTGCTAACAGGTCTGAACTAACTCCCAAGCCCTGTGTCACCTGGGTCATTTTTGTCTCCCACTGATAGCCATCGAGTTGTTCAAATTCATCTTGCAGCTTTTGATAGCGCAGCATGAGGCGGTTTAGCTCTTGTTCATTTTCGTAAAGCAATCCCATCTGTTGCTCAAGCTCGCGCATCTGCTCCTGCAGCTTGATGACATCTGCAAAAGCGCTAGCTACCACATCCGCCCCCGTCCACTCAGCCGGATACTTCGGCGTTTGCGGCAGGTACGCCCATATCGTTCCTTTTGCCCGAAAAAGCTCACCAGAATCGGGGCCTTCGATACCAGCCAGCAGCTTGAACAACGTGGTTTTGCCTGCTCCATTCGGTCCAACGATCCCGACTCGTTCTCCTACTTTGATTTCCAATGTGATATCTTGTAAAACCGGATCTGCTCCGTACGATTTCTGCAATTGCTGTGTCGCGACAATAATCATGATTATTTCCTCCTCGAAAAGTTGGTAACGGTTCAAAATAATGGACTTCCTGGTGGCCCCGGCACAATTTTTGAGACCACACCGCACGTGCGAGTGGACGCAAAAAAGCCGCAGGCCATTACCTGCGGCATCGTGAAAGGGACCGACCTTACGTCAGTTACCCATTATAGTCAAGAACAAACCGCCCCTGATCGATGCATGGTACGCCTATGGAAACTCCGTTCAGTTGTATGCGCAAAAAAGGACAGACTGGTCCCGTTGAATGCAAAATCATGCGTCATACTGGAAGTTTCTACCACAAACCATGCTTGCAGAGTTCCGAACACGTACACACACCTCCATTTCTCAAGGGATAGGAAATCACAACCATATCTTACATCAGGAGTCACACAAAAACAAGAGGGCCTGCTATGTGCTCCTTACTAGCAGACCCTGTATGTTTTTTACCCGATTTTCTTATCGACTTCCGTTGCCCTCTGTGGCAAACAGCGGCTTCTTCGTCTCTGCATCCAAAAAGACAATCGTCGTATAAGGTGGCAGCTTCACTTTTGCCGCCAAATACGGATAGGAAATCACTTGCGGGTACATTCTACCCGGATCAGGCAGCGTTTGTTTGACATACACAAAAAGCTGCTCCCAGCTCTGCTCGACTTTTGTTACTTGCAGTCCGTAGCCAGGATTCGGTGAGGACCCACGTGCGATGACATAAAGGTCTCCCTGCTTGTGAATGCCTTGCTCTTCTTTTACCGAGTCAATAAACGCACGTTCCTGTTCTGTCAGCTTATCTGTATCGACAAGCGTAAAGGCACTCTCTTCCCCGGTAACCACAACTTCCACCGCCTTTTTCTCGGCATTCCACGTGATTTGATGTCCAGCCTGCTCTGCCATCCATCTCAGAGGCAAATACACTTGCTTGTCACGCACGATTGCGCCCTGCCCATTTTGCAGCGACTTGCCATCCAACGCTACTTTTCCCGTAGCGAGTTCAAACGTCAGCGTACCTTTAGACAGCTTCATTTCCCCATTCGTTGCATCCTGTTTCCAAGCGCCTTCCAAAATCCGGCTCGCATCCTCGGCGGAGACATACGTACGCTGCTGGACGAGAAGCGGTGCTTTTACCAAGGAAGCTTGCTCTCCGTTTACCAGTATTGGAGCTGTCGTTGTTTGTGGTGTGCTAGACACTGCCGCCTGCACAGGATAAGCCGCCAACACTTGCAGTGTCAGGGCAACAGCCAAAATCGATTTGCCTTTCATTGTTGTTCCACCATCCCTAATCATCATTTTCGTCATTCTTTACTTGTTAGACATAGGTTTCCTCTGATTCGTTTCACTATGACTGAGATTGGCGAGAGATTAGTGCAAAAGCCAATTTCCCATAACCAGAACAACCGGGATGGACAAGAGCGCCAGCAAGGTGGAACAAACCGTCGTCATGGCACCCATCTCCTCATCCGCCGCATAGCGCCCGAACAAGATCGAGGCCAATGTCAGGGTAGGCATTGCTACTTGCACAAGGGAAACGCTGACGATATCGCTGTCGATTGAAAAAACGGACAAAAGAAACGCCGTCATCAGCGGAAAAACAACTAATTTAAGTGCGAGTGGCATACTCAAAAGCTTCAATGATACTTGCGGTTTGTTGCGCAAAAACATAGGCAAGAGCATACCAATGTACATCATGGCTAACGGAGAGGCGAGCTTGGACAGCGTTCCAAACAGCTGTTTCACAGGCTCAGGCGGCACAAATCCGATGATGGCAGAACCGAGTCCAAATATGATCGCAATCATCGGAATGTTGATGAGTGTCTTGAGCCCTTTTAAGGAGAAGCTTCCTTTTTCCTGGAGCATCATCACACCCACTGTCCATAGTACGACATCCACGCCTGCGTCGAAAATAGCCGCCAAGAGCGCCCCTTTTGGCCCAAACAATGCTGCACAAAGCGGCAAACCGATGAAGCCTGTATTCCCCAAGCCGGACAAGAGCGCAATCTCACGGCGTTTTTTCACCGGGAGCGGAAGTGCACGCGCACCTAGCCAGCCGATAAAAATGCCCAGGCAGTTTAGGATAATCGAAATGAAGAATATTGCAAAAATTTGGTATAAAATTTGCTGATCAATGGTTGTCTGAAAGATCCCGTCTAAAATAATGCACGGCATGGCTACGTTTACAATAATCGTGATGACGAGTTGGCGAGAGTCCGCAGTCAAGGGTTGCCGGTAGCCGATTAAGCTACCGATCCCAATGATGACGGCCATGATGAGGATGGACTGCTGCAACGTTTGTAGTTCCATGCTGCCCTCCTGCCTACATTTCTACCGGAAGCCATTCGAGTTCGGTCGGCTCCCCTTTTTCACATGTTCTTAGCAAATCCCCGCACAAAGGAACAACCCGCTCAAGCGGAACACACCAGGAAAGGGGAAAGGCAACTTCACTACCCTCAATGACGAGCGTGGACATCACCGCCGATTGCTTGTCTGCCGCAAGGACAAAGTGCTGCTCAACCGGCTCGTGTTCTTTCCATTGCACCAATACTTTGCCGTTGTTCCCGCCTGCTACGACCAAATCCACATGGTCTCCATACGCTGCGTGAACCAACGTCCGCGTTACTCCATCCAATTGAGCGATTTCCTTCAGCACTTCATGCCAAGCTACATGTTTTTGCTCCATTCCACTTCCATCTGTATACATACGCCAGTCGTTTAACATGTTGATTGACTCCTTTTGTCGGTGCGCTCTCCTATGAAGAACAAGCACGTAATTGCTTGTAGGCCTTTCAATTCGTACTAATTGTACGCTTCTTGACGAGGAACCTCAACCACTACTTCTGCGCCAAGTTTTCGTCTCAGGCACATAGCCACCGCTTGAATGGAGAATCTTAAGAGGGATAAAAAGTGTAAACGTTCTGTAGTGGTGTCGAGGAAACAGGAGAAAACGCTCAGCTTCTTGTCCCACCCGCTGTGGGATTGACTGCCCGCCTCCATACAAAAAGCGAAACCGCGTCCAAAGTAGTCATTTCAGGATGTATTTCAGAGGTGGACGCTTAAGGGCGTGTTTCGCTTTTTGCATTCCGTCTCGGTCGGTGTACCAAAGATCTTCGCTGTTTTCTCCTGTTTCCTCTACGAGCTTTCCGTGTTTAAACAAGCTTTTAGAGATTTAAAAGAATGGAAGAAATGCCATCAGTTACGATAGAGAAGAATATTTCCAGACGTAGCGACTTGTGGAGTCCTTCCGAGCGGAGAAGGGATTTGCGGGCAAAAGAAACGCAACCGTGCTCACGCAACGTAGCGGCTACCACTTTTGCGTTTCCCCGCGAATCCCTTCGGAGCGGACAGTCTCACCCCCCAGCAGGACGGAGCCTGGAGCCTAGACTGGAAATATTCTTCTCCCCACCGCAGCTACATAGAGCCTTGTTCCTTTTAATTCATAGTAATCGAATAGGATTTAACAATTTAAAGATTGACAAAGGCATGAACGACCACTACTATGAATCCATGAAATCCGATTAACATAAAGGGGATTACAACATGAAAAAAGTCATTCTGTCTACCTTACTATCTTGTCTGCTACTGGGAATGGTTGGATGCAGCACTTCCGGTTCTCCTTCTCAGCCGAATAATACGACTCCGCCTGCTGATCAAGCAGCTTCGCAAAATTTGCTAGAAAAAGTGAAAACCGAGAAAAAACTCGTCATTGGTACGGAAGGTACATACTCTCCGTTTACGTACCATGATCAATCGGGCAAATTGACCGGCTATGATGTGGAGGTTGTCACAGAAGTTGCCAAGCGGCTCGGTGTAGAGCCTGTGTTCCAGGAAACCCAGTGGGATGCCATGTTTGCGGGACTCGACTCCAAGCGCTTTGACGTCATTGCCAATCAGGTAGGAATCCGTCCTGATCGTCAGGAAAAGTACGATTTCTCCAAGCCATATACGATTTCTCGCGCGGTTTTGGTGACTCACAAGGACAATAACACCGTCAAAGACTTCAAGGATATCAAAGGATTAAAAGCCGGACAATCCATGACCAGTAACTACGCTGACCTCGCACGCGCCAATGAGGCGGAAATCGTCGGTGTAGACAATTTCAATCAAGCGATTGACCTGATTGCACAAAAACGCGTGGACGTTGTGCTCAACGATAATTTGTCGGTGCTTGATTTCCTGAAACAAAAGCCGGATACGCCAATCAAAGTTGTGGCGAAAAATGCAGATGGCCAACCAACCGCTTTCATGTTCCGTAAAGGAAGTACAGAACTAACCGACGCGATTAACAAGGTGCTCGATGAGATGCAGCAGGACGGCACCCTTTCCAAAATTTCCGTCAAATGGTTCGGCGAGGATATCTCAAAGTAATTATTAGGCGTTGACAAAATTGTCTGTCCCTTTTAGTATGTTCCTATTCAAATTCACATCGGTTTAGTGGGGGTTATTTTATGAAAAAACTATTATTTTCACTTCTCGCTTCCACTCTGTTAGTCGCATTGGCAGGTTGCGGGTCGTCTTCAACTGGACAACCACCGCAAAACAGTGCCGCTCCTGCCCCAACAGAAGAGAAAAAAGAACAAAACTTGTTGGAAAAAGTAAAAGCCGACGGTAAAATTCTGATCGGAACCGAGGGCACATACGCGCCGTTTACGTTCCACGATCAGTCTGGCAAGCTGACGGGCTATGATGTGGAGGTCGTCACAGAGGTAGCGAAGCGCATCGGCGTAGAGCCTGTGTTTCAAGAAACACAATGGGATGCGATGTTCGCTGGACTTGACTCCAAGCGCTTTGATGTCGTAGCGAATCAGGTAGGCATTCGCCCTGATCGCCAGGAAAAATACGACTTCTCCAATCCGTATACCGTATCCACAGCGGTCCTTGTCACCCATAAAGACAACACGACCGTAAAAGGCTTCGAGGATATTAAAGGTTTGAAAGCAGCGCAAACATTGACGAGTAACCTCACCGATATCGCGAAGAAAAACGGAGCGGAAATCGTCGGTGTGGAAGGCTTTAACCAAGCGATCGACTTGCTTGTTTCCAAGCGTGTAGACATTACGATTAACGATGGGATTTCCCTGTTGGACTTCATGAAGCAAAAGCCTGATGTTCCTATCAAAATTATCGCAAAAGATCCGAACGTAGCGAAAAACGGCTTCCTCTTCCGCAAGGGCAGCGCAGAGCTGGTTGATGCATTCAACAAAGCACTGGATGACATGACGAAAGATGGTACCCTCGCAAAAATATCAGAGAAATGGTTTGGTGCAGATGTCTCTAAGTAGCTTCTTTGAAAACCCAGAACGCCTGAACCGATGGATCGATATCGCGCAAAGCTCCTTTCTTCCTCTGCTGAAAGGAGCCTTGCTCTATTCTTTGACAATCGCCATCGCTTCCTTTTTCATTGGTCTGATCATTGCGGTTCTCACTGCGCTGGCACGCCTATCCGGCATAAAGCCACTGATTGCCATCGCCCGTTTTTATGTATCGATCATTCGCGGTACTCCTTTATTGGTTCAATTGTTCATCATTTTTTATGGCTTGCCGAGCATCGGCTTGATGATCGATCCGATACCGTCGGCAATCATCGGCTTCTCTCTCAGCGTCGGTGCCTATTCCTCCGAGGTGGTACGTGCCGCGATCTTGTCCATTCACAAAGGGCAATGGGAAGCAGCCTACTCCGTGGGGATGACCTACTGGCAAGCACTGCGCAGAGTCGTGCTCCCACAGGCAGCTCGCGTCTCCATTCCTCCTTTGTCCAACTCGTTTATTAGTCTGGTCAAGGATACTTCCCTGGCTTCGGTCGTTCTGGTACCAGAGATGTTTCGCAAAGCCCAAGAAGTCGTCGCTGCGACATATGAGCCGCTGCTCGTCTATGCGGAAGCGGCCCTTATTTACTGGGTGATTTGCTTCGTACTCTCTATTATCCAGGATCGCATCGAAAACAAGCTGGACCGTTATGTCTAAAAAGCAGGTGAAAACGCATGATTACGATCACAGATGTGCATAAACAATTCAACACCTTACATGTACTCAAAGGCATTTCCCTCTCGGTGGAAAAAGGAAAGGTAGTCGTTATCATCGGTCCTTCTGGCTCCGGGAAAACAACCTTGCTTCGCTGCCTGAATGCACTTGAGGTTCCGAACAGCGGCAGTGTCCAGATCGGCGACGTCAAGCTGGACTTTTCCAAAAAAGTAGAGAGAACGAGTATTCCGAAGCTGCGAAAGCAGACCGGGATGGTGTTTCAAAACTACAATTTATTCCCGCATATGACAGCCGTTGAAAATGTGATGGAGGGGCCTGTCACTGTCAAAAAAGAAGACAAAGAAAAAGCACGTGCGAAAGCCGCTGCTCTCCTGACAAAAGTAGGGCTCGGTGACAAGCTAGACCATTATCCTGCACAGTTGTCTGGTGGACAACAGCAGCGTGTAGGCATTGCTCGGGCACTGGCGATGGACCCGCAAGTCATGCTATTTGACGAGCCTACCTCCGCTCTCGACCCGGAGCTCGTTGGGGAAGTGTTGAAGGTGATGAAGGAGCTTGCCCAGGAAGGGATGACGATGATCGTTGTCACTCACGAGATGGGGTTCGCTCGGGAAGTTGCCGACGAGGTTATTTTCATGGACCAAGGCGTCATCGTGGAGCGAGATACACCTTCCAATTTGTTCGCAAAGCCGCGTGAGGAGCGCACACGTCAGTTTTTGCAGCATTTGAAGTAAGGACCAGAAAAAAGACTCTGTCTCTTGTATGAGAGCACAGAGTCTTTTCTTTGGAATATTACCTTAGTCATCAATGAAGCAAATCACGAGAAAAATAATAATGAGAATCCAAATGAACCCGCCACCAAAAAAACCGAAACCACCGCGATCGCAACCCATAATTTACCTCTCCTCTCATTGAAATCAGATGGAAGCACCGATCTGCTGGCAAGGATCGGTACTCCATTCAGCTTATGACAACCGCATCTCTCCTGTATGGATGCCTGTCTATCCCAGTGATTAAAAAGAAAAAAAACGGGTGCTTGCCCCCTCGGCATTTATACAAACCTAAAATTAACAAATGCTTCATGTTCTCTCTACTCTTCCTTAACATCAGACATCTATCATGAATGTGTCAGACCCTACGATGGACATTACGTCCTCCATTTCCGCCCGAATAGCCCCCTTCTACATCGGGCGGGCTTTTTTTCTTTGCCGCAAGCATATAAAATATGGATAAATAGACCATTTTTAGCGGAGAGAGGGATCATTTGTGGAAGGGTATAAACAGGCGTTAGCGCAATATATTGACGCTACCAATACACATGACTTTGCCAATGTAGAAAAAGTACTTCATCCGAATGCCATTTACTGGTTTTCCAACAAGACTTGTACATCCTTGAGTGAGATCCGCGCTTACTTTGAAAATGCATGGCATCTGATCAAGGATGAAGTCTATGCGGCTACGGATGTCCAGTGGATTGCTGTCGATCAAAGGTCCGCTAGCTGTGTATATACGTATCAATATCAAGGCTATTACAACGGCGAATTCGTCACGGGAAGTGGTAGAGCCACGAATATTTTTACGAAAACAGAGACAGATGAATGGAAGCTCATTCACGAGCATCTGAGCGGCAAAGTTGAGTAAGCCCCAAAAATAAAAGCCTCGCTAGGTAGCAAGGCTTTCTTGGTAAGTCGAGACCCCTCATGCAAGGGGTCTCGTTTGTTTTTTATCGATTAAAAAGGGATTCTCTCTGAATGAATCACATACTGATGCTGTGCAGCCCACTCTTGGAGACCCTCCCAGAATGCTTCGCAAGCGCTAACGATTTTTGCTGAATCAGTCAGATCCCCCGCCATCACCAATCTAGCTACCTGATCGAATCCAGCCGGACGATGTGGCAATTCCAGCGCTTCCGGCAAAACCTTGGCCCCTGTCGAGTAAAGCTGTCGGTTATGCAGCCCGATCAACATCGCACCGTATTGGGCAAACTCCATAGCCAAGTAGGGCAGATAGGTATGTGGGCCGTTTAGATTTGCGTTTCGCAACTTGCCAATAAACTCGTACATTTCCCCTACGAGAATACCGTTGATTCCCTCTGTGAACTCTTCCTGCGCTGGTGATTCTGCTGCTTTTTTGAGCGTTTCAAAAAAGCCCTTCGGATCATATAGACTCAGCGGAGAAAAGAATGGGCCATGTGTCAGCGGCCAATCATCCTCGACCGTAGCCGCAGTGTTCAGCAAAACATCTGCACTGCACACATTCACTTCAGCCTTCCAAGGTCCCGCTGACCATTCGTAGCTAAATTCTATTTCTTCCCCTGATTCTTCTAGTACACAAAACATCTCGATATCCGAGTAAGGGCCGTCTGTCCCTCGAGAAACGGAACCATACAACCCAATGGCGAGAACTTTTTCTTTGTATACTTCCTGTAATCTCGCAGCAATTTCTTGGCAGGTTTGAAATCGTTCACTTCGAGATATTTTTATAGGTCCATTCATGTTCATTTACGTACATCTCCCTTGATATATTTTGGGGTAGCTGACACAAATACATGAATGGAGGACCTCGGGATTAACGGGGGACTTTTTTTGGATGCATGTGAACTTCCTCCCATCGACCAGATCGTAAGGTTCATAATGATATGCATTTTACCAAGGAAAGGAAAGTCTTACGAGCGATTTTTATTCGTAGTGGGAGCATGGGCGTTGTCGATGGCCGATTGAATATATGTTTGTAGCGTATCGATGAAAGTACGAGCGGCGAACCCCATATATTTGTCCCTGCGATAAACTAGACAGATGTCTTGGCTGGGTGTCGGATGCAAGAGGCTGATGATCGCAATCTCGTCGTCGTTTACGTTTTGCAGCAATAAGCTAGGCAGGATACAGCCCCCGATCCCCTTTTTTACAAGAGTCAATAGAGACAGGAGTGTGGTCGTCTCGATATGAGGCTGCAAACGAAAGCCTTCCTGTAAGCAATAGCGGTTGATGAGCTGTCTCGCTTGATGATCCGGTGGAAACATCACCATTTTTACATCTTGAAGCTGCTCAAGCTTGATTGCCTTTTCCTTGGCAAGTGGATGTGCGGTATGAACCGCCAGTGCAAACTCTTCGTGAAAAAGCGGAATGACAGTGATTCTCTCATCCGGCTCAGGTAACACAGTCACGCCCAAATCAATCTCGCCGGATGTGATTTGCTCCACTATTCTTGTAGACTCAATGACGGATAAGGATGTTTTGGGATACAAGCGGTGGAATTCTACAAGAAGAGCATCAAACAACAAGTCGGCATCTCCAGGCAGGACACCGATCGTGAGCGTGCCCCCTTCGCTGTTTTTCATGGCTGCAATTGCTTCACGTGCGTAGTCGATATGGGAAAAAACATGCCGACTCTGTTCCAGCAATACCTTTCCTGCTTCCGTCAGCGTGATTCGCTTGCCTAAGCGATCAAACAGCGGGACACCCAGCTCACTCTCTAAAAACTTGATTTGCTGGCTGAGATTGGACTGCGAGGTACACAGCTTTTCTGAGGCCCGGGAAAAATGCATTTCCTCACATATTGCCATAAAATACTCCAATTGCCTGAGCTCCATTGCTTCACCTCATGCGCCTTATCATTTTTACTAATCATTCTAATCGGAAAAGCATGATTGTTGCGATTTCCCCTACGACGTACACTTTAGTTGACGGTAAGAGCACTGTCAATCATAGGAAAATGATAGGGAGGTTTTGTCTCATGTCTCAAAGCCTGATCACTACAGCCACATCCGTTCGTCAAATTGGCCTGCAACAGATTCCCATGATTCCTGAGGAGCTATTGGATGTTCAATCCCCCGCTTTTTCAAATACACTTCGCTGGAATATCGGGCATATCGTCTTTTGTTTTCAGCATTTCCTTTCCATCGGCTTGCCTTATCAATCTGACCTGCCCCCTTCTTTCGCTACTCTTTTTCAGACGGGAACGAAGCCTTCTGACTGGACGACTGCACCACCCTCGAAAGATGAGCTGATTCACTACTTGTCCGTACAGCTTGAACGGTTGTCCTCCGTCACCCCTGACGAGCTAGAGGCAGCTTTGCCAGCCCCTATTACAATGGGTCCCTTCCAGTTTACGACGGTAGGAGAAGTCTTTAACTTTGCCGTCATGCACGAGTCCATCCATCTGGGGATCATTTCAAGCATGGTAAAAGTCGTAGGACTGGAAGCATCCAGATAATCACGAAAAAACGAGACCTTCCCATGGTCTCGTTTTCCCATTACCTCGCGATAAAGTACTCGACGCTTTTTACGTTCGCTAGACTTATTTTCCCCGTTGTCCCTTGTAATTCTCTATCCTCGTCTGCATCCCAACTGGAGTCTCGCTTTCTATCCCACGCAAAGATACGTTCCCAGCTTTCCTCTTTTGAAATCATCCCTTTTCCTTGATCGTAATCTTCATACTCTTGTTCACTGTTAGCTAGGAAGTCATTATTTAATACCATGTGCCATTCATCATAGTCAGATAGTAAAACCGATTGTTCATCCAATTCAACTTTGATACGGACGAACTTTACACCACTTTCAAAATAGCCTGTACCCCTCAAATCAGGTTTGTTCACCCACAACCATATTGGATATTCTCCCTCATATTTTGACAGTCGCTTCTTCATCTGGTGAATCATCCATTCATATTCTTTAGGGAAGATCGCGTAGTCTCGTTCCCCTTGTAAATATCCCCGATCTTGAGACATATGCCATACTTCTTGGTTTTGTAGCGTCCAAAAAACTCTCATACCATACACCCTACTCCCATATTTCAAGTCGAGCTCATTAAGCAACGATCAAGCAATAGTGTAACCGAAGTCGTGCAGTCTACACAAAAAAACGAGACCTTCGAATGGTCTCGTTTTTTCGTTTATTCGAACCGAGTGAACTTTTCTTCGGCAGATGTGCGTGTGCGTGCTGCTGGTACATTTTCCTGATCGAAAAAACCGAGGTGCAGGAAACCAACGACTTTCTCTCCTGGTGCAACACCCAAGATGGCGTGTGCCTTCGGGTCCCAATTGTGTGCGTTTGTTTTCCAGACTACGCCTAATCCACGCTCCCATGCGAGCAATTGGAAGTTTTGAATGAGAGCAGCCGTCGCACTGAAATCTTCTTCCCATTGTTTTTGGCGCGGATCTTCTTTCATGATAACAACCAAATAAGCTGCCGGTTGGTTGTACATGTCTCTGCGCGCCTGATGGGCTTCTGAAGGATAGCAGGTGATCAACTTCTCTACGAACGCTTCTTTTTTCTCTGAAGATACAAACATAAATCTCCATGGCTCACGAATACCATGGTTCGGCGCGTACACTGCGTCATTCAACAGCTCTAGAACAAGTTCTTCCGACACAGTATCTGTTTTATAGTCTTTTTTAATAGAGCGGCGCTCTCGAATGATTTTGGCAATGGACACAACGGTCACCCTCTTCTCTTAGACTCCAACACTTTGATAATGGTTATCAGTCTTATTCAGAACATATGTTATCGTGTACACTCGGCAAAATCAAGTAAGAAGTAAACGAAACTGCACACTTCGCTTACAGGGATATGGTAAACTTTTGGACGAGGAGGGATGTAGCTTGGTCGAACAGCGCCCAGCTCTCATAAAGCCCGGATTTTTCAGTATCGATGCGCCAGCAGACAGGCGACGCAACGAATTTGACTTTCATAATGAAGCGCTGCTCTTCCATCAGCAGCCAGTCGATTTTGTTTTTTTCGGCGATTCCATTACGCATTGGTGGGATCTCGCTACCTTTTTTGGCCGGTCCGGTCAGACGATCGTCAATCGCGGGATCGGTGGTGACACAACAGAACAGGCCCGCAGACGTTTTGTCGCGGATGTCCTTCAATTGAAGCCACGTTACGTCATGATCATGATCGGGATTAACAATACGTGGGCGTTGGACACATTCTTGCCTTCCGACCGACTGACACCCCAAGAGATTTGCCAGCAAGTGACCACTGATGTAGAAGCAATGGTGCATGCGGCTCTCGAACAAGGCATCCAGCCCATTCTTTGTTCCCTCCTGCCTACATGTATGGACCGATATGCACGCAACTGTGAGCGAAACGAGCTCGTCATCACTATCAATGAACGGTTTCAAGCTATTGCTGAAAAAGCAGGCTGTCTCTATGTCGATTATCACTCACGCATGACGGATGCAGATGGCATCAAACTGCGCAAGGAATTGGCTGACGACGGACTTCATCCGCATGTCCTCGGCTACCAGCTCATGGCGACCGTTCTGCGCGATACACTTTATGCACATGACATCGCACTTGGCACACCATCCTGAATCAAAAAAGGATGCGGCTTCTTATGCCCATCCTTTTTTTACTGCTATTCCGGTCGACGGTCCGTCAGCCAATGACCACCTGCGATTTTGCCCACTGATGCCATCAAAACAGACATATGAGACTTGCCATCGATGCCTAAATATTCGTTCATGTCATGATCCATCCAGTGACCAATCGTCGTTACCCCAAGCCCCAGCCCGTTTGCTACCAAATGCAGGTTCTGCGACACGTGCCCGGAATCCCACCAAATATAGCGGTACGCACGTTCTTTGTATTTGTCTTTCGTGCGATCCACCATCGCTGTCCAAACGAAATTGACAGCAGCCCGTCTCGTCACCTCTTGTTCTTCTGTGAACAGATAGGCGATCTCGGAAGTGTCTTCTCTCTTCAGTCCCTCCAAGCACCAATTCTGTACATCCAGGTGATACAGACCTTTCTCCAGTCCCTCTACGTTGTTAATCATCAGGTACGTCTCAATCGGATACAGGGCACCGGCAGACGGCGTCGTGCGTAACTGATAGTCTCCCATATCATCTGTGATGCCCTGTGTACCCCACAGCAGGAGATTCAATTCGTTAAGCGTCATGGGTTGCTTCAAGAAATTACGCTTGGATCTTCGATTGGCGAGGACCTCCCACAAATCGACGGACGCTGGAAACTGCGGCTTGCCCAAATCAATGCGGGCAAACACCTCTTCATAGCGCAAATACGTCGCTGGTCTTTTCGAAAAATCGTAACGAGAGGCCCAGCCTTTTTCCAGCTCGCCCACCCGGTAAGAGGTCGCCTCGATAAATTCATTTGCAATTCGCTGCCATTCGGGATGCATCTATGTTCCTCCTCGTATTTTCTTGGTGGTGATGCCTTTTACTATACGAAGCTCTTTTCCATTAGTAAAACAATGATTTATAATATTTTTCATTAGATAAAACTAATGAAAAGGAACGAAGATACATGACGCTTACCCAACTGCAAGTGTTTGTCGCCGCAGCAAAAGCTGGAAGCTTCACGCGGGCAGCAGAAGAAATCGGCTTTACGCAATCCGCCGTCTCGCAAATGATACAGTCCCTAGAAAAAGAGCTAGGCGTCAGTCTTTTTCAGCGAAGTCGCAGCGGGATCACTCCAACGAGCATCGGAGAGCGAATGCTTGCGCACGCTCGCGACATTTTGAACATCACATCCTGCATGACGGAGGAAGCAAACGTGGCCCGCGGGATTTCGTCCGGTACCCTACGTATTGCCTCGATCCCCAGCGTAGCCTCCCGCTTCTTGCCCGGACTTTTGGGCAGCTTTCGCAAGCGTTTTCCGGCCGTGGACATCCTGCTTTTGGAAGGCGATAGCGATGAAATTAGCAACTGGCTGCACAGCTCGGTTGTCGACATCGCCTTTACCGTCATGCCTGATAAGGACATGCAAACGTTGCCGCTCTTGCAAGACGAAATGATGGTCATTTTGCCAGATACCCATCCGTTGAAGGACAGTCAAACCCTTCGTTTTTCCGAAATCGCGGAGCGTTGTTTTATCATGCCAAAGGATGGCTGCATCCGAAAAATGCTGCAAGAGAATCACATCAACCCAACGGTTACGTTTGAAGTGCGTGAGGTGTATACGATTTTGACCATGGTGCAGGAGTATATCGGCGTCACCATTATGCCTGAGCTGTACATGCCACCTGTCATCCCCAAAGTCGTAGCGATCCCTCTATCGCCGCCGATTACAAGGGAAGTGGTGCTCGCGGTGCGCAACTGGCAGTCGATCTCCCCACTCACGGCAGAGTTCGCCGTTCACAGCCAGCAATATGTCAAAGGCATGGACTTCACGCCAACGAGCAAGTAGCCCCACGAACAAAGCCCTCGCCTATTGGGATTGGCGGGGCTTTTGGTGTGCGAGAAGCTCTGTTAGCCATTTTTCAAATTTGTTGGCACTCATGATTTCATGGGTAATAAATTCACCCTGATAAAACAAGCCAAAGGTCGTCCATATGACAGGCGCGTTCTGTGCTGCTTCCCTCGTTGTCAGCTTGTACGAATGAAAGGGAACACTTTTCGCTTCCGCTACTTTTCTCAATTCTTCCAAAACACCAACAGCAAATGGACACTGTGCTGTGTAATAAATGCTGACGCCATTCTCCTTTGAAGAAGTCGGTCCTATTTTATAAAAGGACGGCATAGCAGCTTGTTCATTCCATTTCCATACCACTAATTGAAAATACGGTTCTGCTTGATCTGCCAGTTCAAACCCCATATGTTCAAAAAAACGTCTTTCACTCAAATACGGGTACTTGTTCTTCCCTACGATATGAACGATTCCGTCCATGCCACGTTTGATGGCATCCTCCTTGCAATGATGCAACAATTGTTTCGCATACCCGTTCTCTTTATATCTGCCAGACACCCACAAGCAGTTGATATACATATAATTGGGCGCTTCAATTGGAACCCATGCCATTTCCGCAGGCAAGTATTCAATAAACACTTTTGCCCGCTCATCCAAGCGATAAAACACCAACCCTTCATCCATTCGCTCTGTCAACCACTTCTTCTTCTCGGCTACTGCATGCTCGTATTGTTTTGCACCTAATGCACAGCATATGTGCTCCGTTTCTATATTTTTTTTCGTTATTTCTATATATCCCATTTTCTTCCATCTTCACCTTTCCTCTGCTTTTATCTACTATCGCGGACGATTTGACCCAGTCTTTCGATACCAGATTCAAAATCGGTGATTCTATATAAAAGTGGTTGGTTTTTTGATAGCCGAGTGGTTGCAGATATTTTACCACTTCTTACTTACTATGGAAAAGAAAGAAGAATCAGTGAATAGCTGGTGGCGTTGTGACGCTTGTCGGTGTCCTGCTCGCAACGATGAAGCCTCGGTTATCCAGAAGGACGGTCAAGCACCAAGCCTTTTAAAAACGCCAGTATTTCCATGCTTGTTGCTAGTGGCGCATCGATCGGCATCAAGTGCTTGGAATTTGGAATGACTACCGCTTTGCTTTGCGGATGCCTCGTGACCTTTTGTATGAGAGAGAGCTTCATATCGAGCTTTGGCTCAGTCTCCGCCGGGAGAAACAGAACCGGGCATCTCATTTGTGCGTAGGCATCTTCATAGTGCAAATCACAGACTGTCTCCATGATTTGAAGGTTAATCGCAGTCGGTATCTGATACGTGATCAGACCATCAGACAGCGGGTAGATCGTTACATGCTGAAACCATTTTTCGTAATACGGGTCCCACGGATACCAATGCTCCCTCGCATATGGAGCGAACTCATCTCGATGCTGGAACGCTGGCACTGGACGCTTGCGATACTGCTCCAAAACTTCAGCTTTTGATCCTTCCCGTTCGCCATTTGGGCCCACAAAATCAATCATGCCTGAATCCAGATTGATCAGTGATCGCACGCGGTCAGGGTACCTCGCTGCAAAAAAGGTGGCGAAATCTCCGCCGAGAGAATTGCCAATCAGATGCGCTCTTTCTACCCCAGCATGGTCGAGAACTGCCCGTATATCCTCACATTGCGTTCTGATATCGTAGCCAGTAGCCGCATGCTCTGATTGGCCATGCCCACGCAGATCCATACAAATGATGTGGAAATCCTCTGAAAAATAAGGTAACATGTCGTTCCAGATGGACGAGGTCCCGCCTTGAGGGTGCAAGAACAAAATGGTTTCACCATTTCGTGCACCTTCTAACACATATAACCTTGTCCCCTGCTGATAAACTGTCAGTGACTTCACTTGACTCATCCTTTCATTCGTTTTAGCTAAAGCGAGGAATACGTATGAACCGAACAGGTCGTTTACTAGAACTGCTTGCGCTTTTCCACACAGGAAAAACCTTTACCGTGGGTGATTTAGCCAATACGTTGTCCGTGTCCAAACGAACCATGCTTCGTGACTTGCACTTGCTCAGCGAGGCTGGTGCGCCTTTGCAAGCTTCCCCCGGTCCTGGGGGTGGTTACAGACTGATTCGATCCCATCAGCTAGCGCCCCTTGCCCTCACGACTGAGGAAGCCGTTGCTCTGATTTTGTCGTATGAAGCTCTTCTCGCCTACACGGACAAGCCATTTGCAAAAGAAACCTTGTCTGTGATCGCCAAGCTGCTCGCGAGTCTTCCAACAGACGCTTTGACTAGAGTAGAGCAGCTACGCAAAAAGCTGCGGGTGACGAACCCGAGCAGAAGTGTGGAGGCGCCCTTTTTGCGACCGCTCTTGGATGCTGCTCTTTCACAACAAGCTGTGGAAATTGCGTACGACTCCCTGAACCGACGAAGCACCCGCATCATTCAACCCGATTATTTGTACGCCTTCGATGGCTACTGGTACTGCAAATGCTTCTGCTTTCTCAGGCAATGCACGATCAAGCTGCGCGTTGACCGCATCCAAACCATGACGATTGTGGATGCCCCTTCTGTCGTCCTTGATCCGCATGTCTCACAGAATGATGAACGAGAGCAGCTTCCCCTGGAAATTCGCTTGACGAGAAAAGGCTGCAAACTAGCCGAAAGCCACCATCAATTCGGCAATCAGATTACGCTTCTGGCAGATGGCTCCGGCTTCATTACCGATACCGTCACGCCCTCCGAAATAGATTGGGTTGCCGGGTTTGTACTCAGTCTGGGAAGGGAAGCAACAGTAGAGGAGCCTGCTGAGCTAATCGACTGGCTGCATAAAGAGCTTCATGATCTGTGTCATTTTTATCCCGTTTGAACGCCACTCTGTTCGGTCCTGAACTGAGCATAGCAACAAATGGTGTCAATGAATGTCAGTAATAAGAAAAACCAGGAAGACCTTCTTCCTGGTTAGTGCTGAATGCCAAGCTCTGCCGCCAACACGAGAAACATCGCATGCGACCAAAGGAGCGGCACAGCAGGATAGCCTGCCCTCTCCACCCACATCTCATAATGAGCCGGAGAAAGCAAATGCTCCTGCACTTGTTCAGGCAGTCCGCTCGTTTGCCGCTGGGAAACAATCCACGCTGCTATCTTTTCGGCTTCTTCACGCCTGCCCGTTTTCACGTAATACCAGCCCAACCAAGCGGATAACAGCAACCACTGACCTCCGCCGTAATACGTATCAACCGGGTAGCGATGCACGCCGTATCCTACGCGCAACTCCTCTTCTATGGCCTGCACAGTTCGGATCATAAGCGGATCATCCACATCGACGATCCCATACGGCAGTGCCAACCAGAGCAGACTTGCATCTACAGAATGGTCCCCGACAGATTTTATCAATCGCCCGTTGGCTGTACCATGCTCGCGTATGAATTGGCGAATGGTCTCTCCTTCTTGAGCAAGTTCGGAAGCTCGGTCGGACAAATAAGGCTCCATCGCCTTGATCCCGGCATAAATGGCTCCTAGCGTCACTGGGTGGATTCGGTCTCCTCCCTCTTCCCAGCAATCAAAGTTAGGGAGCTGCCAGCACGCCACTACATAGTCAATCGTCAGTTCAATAGATGGCTTCAGCTCGTGAACCAAGTCATGATCCCCGCTCATCCGCACATGCTCTGCCAGCCCCCACAGCCATGTCCCGTAGCCATCGAGCTGAAAGCTGCCCCATTCGCCTGCTACTTCTTCTCCGTCCGCTGTATAGCGCGTATGCAAAAAGCGGTCGTTCCCCGCATCATTTTTGTCTAATCCTGTTTTTACTGCCGAAATGGCTGCTCTTGCCTTTGCCTCATGCTTTCGGATCACATCATCGCACCATTGGTAAAACTTGCGGGCGCTGTCATGGTTGCCGGTACGGTTCATCGCGTAGGCCGTAAATGTTCCATCGCGGAGCCACGCATACTGATAGTGGATAAATGCGGGTGAAGCGAGATACGCCCCCGTACTCGCTTGATGCTGAAGGATCAACTTTACACTTTCCTCGATCAGGGTCATGGTTATCCCCCCTTATTCGGACAAGCCGACTTCGCAACAAATACAGTCGCTGCTCGTCTTCCGGCTATGCTTTTATAGCATATGCAACCGACGTCCAAACGAAAACCCAATCTGCATAGCAAAAGAAAACCCACTGGACGCGCATGTCCGGTGGGTTCTTGTGACACTTAATTTTGTGAAGGTACATCGGTATGTTCCGATTTCAGGAACTGCTGCAACTCCTCATAAAAAGTCGGATTGCAAGCCATCACGCTGCTTTTTTGGTCGTACGGCAGTGGTGTCCCCGTCATGTTCGTCACCCGGCCGCCCGCTTCCTCTACAATAATGCGAGCTGCCCCGAAATCCCACGCATTGAGCTGCATACTGACGTAGCCATCCAGTCTACCCGCAGCCACATACGCCATCTCCAGAGCGGCGCTTCCTAGCAGGCGCATTCCGCGAACCTTCCCAGCAAGCTTTTTCACGATCAAGTCGATACCGATCTGCTCAGCACGCTTGTTCCAAAATACGCTCGTGCATAACAAAGCTTGTTCCAGGCTTACTGCTCGATTCACCTGCAAGGGACGATCATTGAGAAAAGCCCCTTCCCCTTTTACGGCATAAAACAACTCGTCTCTGGAAGGATCGTAAACCGCTCCGACCATTCCCTCTCCCTTATGGTAAACGGCAATGGAAACGGAAAAATTGATTTGCTGATGAACAAAATTGGTCGTGCCATCAATCGGGTCGATGACCCAAAGTGTATCATACTGCTTGTAGTCCTCCGCATGTGCACTCTCTTCTCCAAGAATGCCGTGATCAGGGAAGCGTGCAAGAATCATCTGAATGACGTGATTCTCCACTTCTTTATCTACGGCTGTAACAAGATCGGAGGCTGATGTTTTATACTCGACGGTAAAAGGCTCCTTCATTCGCTTCAGACTCAGCTCACCCGCTGAACGGGCGCATTGCAAAGCAAGCTCCTTGAGAGCCGCCAGTGTTGATGCTTGCACACGTATCGCCACCTAAAACTTGACTTATTTTTTCGCAAAGCACGCCCCTTTCATCTAGAAAGAGCAGCTTCGACGTATTATTCGAAAATGATGAGACAGCTCGTGCTAAAAATCGGCCATGCTATATTTTTAGTGTACCATACTTTACCTGCTGTTACACCACACGTTAGCCATGAGGAAAACGCCTGAAATGTCGTTGCTTCACCCGGCGCCCGGATTATTGAAAAAGGGTACCTCCTCGTCATTTTCTGACCGTGGAGACACCCTTTTTTACATAACCACTTTAGCAGCAGCGCGTTACGCCGCCTTTTTCAAATCGTTCGGTCAATGCGTACATGTAGTACTCACGCTCTGTCATCGGAAAGATACCCGGTGCCCCATGGGTCTCATACCAATGGGCGAGATAGCGATCATAGTCGGGCATTCCGAAAATCGTTTTAATAGCAGAGCTCACTTTGCGCATTGCCTTTCGCATGGCCCTTAGCTTGCGCCTCATGCTACGTGATGTCCTTTCCCGTCAAATACATTTCCTTTGGACTTGATGTACGGCGACTCCTGCAACGGATAGTGCTTGCCGCGGAGAATATTGATCCATACCCGCGCTCCGTCGAGAATGATCCCAATCGTAATGACCATGAAGATCGCACATACCACCGCATCGATCTGGTCGTTGAAGATCATTTTTTGTGCAGCTTCCACCGTCTTTACTCCTTTTGGTAGCGTACCGGCATCCAATGCCTTTTGGAATGCTTCTGCATGCGAGAGGAACCCGATTTTTGGATCAGGATGGAACAGCTTTTGCCAGCCCGCTGTCAGCGTAGCCGTCGTCAGCCAAGCCATCGGTACGAGTGTGATCCACGAGTAGGCGGCTTTGCCCATTTTGAAAATAATCGTCGTTCCCACCGTAAACGCAATCGCGGCGAGCATCTGGTTGGCGATACCAAAGAGCGGCCATAGGGTGTAAATACCTCCCAACGGGTCCATGACACCTTGGAGCAGGAAGTATCCCCATCCGATGGTAATGATCCCAGAACCAATCAGATTACCTGGCAGCCAGTTGACTTCCTTCATTTTCGGAATGACGTTGCCAAGCATGTCTTGTACCATAAATCGTCCGACACGCGTTCCCGCATCGATCGTTGTCAAAATAAAGACAGCCTCAAACAAGATCGCAAAGTGATACCAGAATGCCATTAATGCCTTGCCACCCAACACACCCGAGAAAATCGTCGCCATCCCGATTGCCAGTGACGGCGCTCCGCCCGTCCGGGAAAGGATCGTCTTTTCCTGAATGTCATTGGCGAGCGTTGTTAAGTGGTCAGGGGTTACGGTGTAGCCCCAGCCCGTTATCGTCGTCGCAACCTGGACTGCATCCACGCCAATTGCTGCGGCAGGTGAGTTGATCGCAAAATAGACACCGGGAGTCAGGACGCACGCTGCAATCATCGCCATAACCGCGACGCCAGACTCCATCAGCATCCCGCCATAACCAATCAGTGGCGCATGCGATTCCTTCGCGATCATCTTCGGCGTCGTTCCAGATGCTACGAGTGAATGGAATCCCGATACAGCTCCGCATGCGATGGTAATAAACAAGAAGGGGAACAGATTTCCTGCGAAAACAGGGCCAGTTCCATCAATGAACTTTGTCAGTGCTGGCATTTGCAATGGTGGCAGTGTCAGCACGATTCCCACCGCCAATACCGCAATCGTCCCTACTTTCAAGAATGAGCTGAGGTAATCGCGCGGAGCTAACAGCAGCCACACAGGCAAAACCGAAGCAATAAAGCCGTACACAATAATCATCCAGGCAAGCTGTACCTTGGAAAACGTGAAAGCTGGTCCCCATGTTGGCGATGCAGCAACGATTTGACCGAGCCAGAGGGAAAAGAACAGCAGGGCAAGCCCGATAATCGAGCCTTCCAATACCTGCCCGGGTCGTATATACCGCATGTACAATCCCATCAATATCGCGATAGGTAGGGTCATAAATATCGTGAAGGTAGCCCACGGTGATTCAGCAAGAGCGTTAACTACAACCATGGCCAAAACAGCAATCAGGATAATCATAATGGCAATAATCCCAATCAAAGCGAGTGCTCCACCTACAGGACCGATCTCTTCCTTGGCAATTTGACCGAGGCTCTTTCCGTTGCGACGCATCGATCCGAACAGAATAATGAAGTCCTGCACCGCTCCACCGATCACGACCCCGACGATAATCCAGATCGTTCCTGGCAAATATCCCATTTGCGCAGCCAGCGTAGGACCTACAAGCGGGCCTGCACCTGCAATCGCTGCGAAATGGTGCCCAAACAACACCCATTTGTTCGTCGGCACGAAGTCTTTGCCGTCGTTGTTCACTTCTGCCGGAGTAGCGCGATTGTCATCGAGCGCCATTAGTTTTTTGGCTATGAATTTGCTGTAAAAACGATAAGATACAGCATAAGTGCAAAATGCGGCAGTCAGTAGCCAGAACGAGTTGACTGATTCCCCTTGCCAGAGCGCTATCATCCCGAACCCGACAGCACCCAATGCGGCTATCCCGCCCCAAATCAAGAGGGAAAGAAACCATTTCTTCATCCAAGTCGCCTCCTTCTATTTATGAAATATTCAGGCAATAAACCTTAGAAAAACGTATCATATCGGACAACTTGCCAACATAAAAAATGGCTGAACCGTACAAAAACAAGCACAGGCTGCACCATCCTCGTTTGAGTGTAAACGCATTCAATTTGGGGACGTAGAAAGTCTCCGCCCAGAGTCTGATCCAATCTCCACCACAATATGTTAAAGTTATACATAAATTGGTATCGAAATCAAAAAGGAGAATACGCACATGCGACGAATCGGGGGTTACATTATTATCGGAATCGGAGCGATTTTTGTTCTGGCTACCTACCTGAACGTACCGCTCGCAATGGACTTGCTCTGGCCAGTCTTCCTTCTCATCCCAGGAATCGGGTTTCATATTTTCTTTTTTATGAACCCAAAACCGAATCGCGCTGGATTGCTCGTGCCAGGCGGGATCTTGCTCGTTTATGCCCCACTCTTCTTTTTCAGCCAGCTATTTTTTCATGGGGATATGAGCACGACGTGGCCCTTCTTTCTGATTGGTCCTGCCGTGGGGCTTACCGAGCTGTACATATTCGGCAATCGCAAACCCGCTCTCTTGATCCCCATTGGCATCCTCACCGTTCTTGCCATCGTATTTCTGATCGCGAATCTGGCGTCTACCCAAGTAGGCGGCATCCTCGGCTTGATCCTGATCGTATTGGGCGGGATCATGGTGACACGTAAGAAAAACGATGACTATCCCATGTAAGCATTCGAAAAAACAGACCAACCCTACTCTCCCAAACGAGAGCAGGATTGGTCTGTTTGCATTAAAACCCCAGACGTTTCTTCAATTCCTTCACGACATTACGACTGACAGGCACTTCTGTTTTGCGATGATCCTGCATGACTAGATGAATCGAGCCTTTGAACCAAGGGACGAGCTCTGCCGTTTTGGATAAATTGACAATAAAAGCGCGATGCGTCCGAAAAAACTGCTGGCGTGACAGCCTGCTCTCCAGCTCCTGCAACGTAAACGTAGTCGCATATTGCTCACCTGCTGTATAAATGCTCGCATGCCTTCCTTCCAAGGTAGCATAGACGATTTCGTTTGGATCAATCAGTATGATCTTTCCGTTTTTTTCCACCGGGACACGACGCGGCTGAGTATCGACCAGCACATTTTGCAGAAGGGACTGTAGCCTTTCCTCTAGCAGCGGTGACGCGTCCAATGCAGGCTCACTTTTCCTCCTCATTTTTCGTACCCGATTCATCGTCTTTTCCAGTCGCATTTCACTGAACGGCTTGACGATATAATCGACGGCTTCCGCCTCAAATGCTCGGACCGCATGAAATTCATACGCACTTGCAAAGATGATGACAGGTGGATTGACCATGGATTCCAGAAGCTCCTGCCCCACGTCGACCCCATCCCTGTCCTGCAAATGGATGTCCAAAAAGACCGCATCTGGCTCTGTCTGAAGCACCGCTTCCAACGCCTCTTCCCCACTGCCCGCCTCTCCTACTACGGACACTTCCGAAAACTGCTCCAGCAAATACCGCAGTTCTTCTCTGGCAGGCGTCTCATCATCGACGATGAACACTTTGAGCACTGACGTTCACCCCTATCGGTAATTGTATGGTGCATGTTGTGCCGCTCCCGCTTTTGCTCTCGATCACGATTCCATACGGTTCTCCGTAGATCGACTGGAGACGGCTTTTTACATTGGCAAGACCGATCCCAGATAATTGCCGCCCTGTACTCTTCTCATCTAGGGCTGGCTCGAATGGGTCCACTTCCATTCCGACCCCATTATCTGCCACTGTCAGTTCGACGATTTGCTTTTCTTTGCGGCGTGCACGAATCACTACAGTTCCCCCTTCGCGCTTGGGCAACAGCCCGTGCTTGACTGCATTCTCTACCAACGGCTGCAAAATCAGTCCCGGCACGGTAAAACGCTCTACGCCATCCTCGATGTCGTACTCTACATGGAGCTTGTCCCCGAACCTCGCACGTTCGATGGCCAAATACGCTTCGATATGCTCCAGCTCACGCGCAAGACTGACATATCCGCCAGAGTCATGCAAATTACGCCGGAAGTACTCCCCCAAATGAATCAACAGTTCACGGGCCTGTTCGGGCCGGAAGCGAATAAACGAAACGATCGTATTGAGCGCATTGAACAAGAAATGCGGATTGATCTGCGCATGCAAGGCTTTGATTTCTGCATCTGCCAACAGACGGGACTGCTTCTCAAGCTCAGCCAGTTCGAGCTGACTCGATATCAGGTTCCCCAATCCGCGTACGAGTTCCAAGTCCACTGCTGACAGTTTGCGTGAGCGATCCTGATACAGCTTGAGCACGCCGGCCACTTCACGTCTTCGCATCAGGGGGACAAGGATCGCATAGCGCAAGGAGCAATTCGTCTCCCTGCATCCAATCTCTTCTTTCGTCTGAGCAATCTTCACTTCTTTGGTCGATAAAACTTCACGGGTCGCCTTGGTCGTTATGCCTTCTCCCACTACGTGATGGGACGAGCCTGCGCCAACATGCGCAAGTACAGAGCGCGTATCGGTAATCGCTACTGCTGCTACACGCGTCGTCCGCAATATTTCCTCTGCTACTTTTTGAGCAGAGTCGTACGTCAGCCCTTGACGCAAGTAAGACAGTGTTTTGTCCGCTACTTGCAGCGTTCGCTGGGCTTGGAGCGCGCCAATCCGATCCTCTTCCTTTTTGGCCAAATCAATAATAATGATCAAAATAGCAATTCCGACCGAATTGACGACAGACATCGGTACACTAATGGCCTGCACCAATGCCAATGCGTCAGCGTAAGGACGAGCGATGAGCAAAACAATTCCCATTTGCAGCCACTCCGCCAAGAAACCAACGACAAGTGCTGTCGTCCACCCGATTTTTTTGCTGCGGTTACGGCGGAACTGATAGATTAATCCCGCAAACAAGCCCTCACCTATCGTCGAGATAGCACAAGCCAAGTCCGTAAAGCCCCCCAATGAATAGCGATGAATCCCCGCAATCAGTCCTGTCATCAACCCTACCCATGGACCAGCCAGCAAGCCTGCCACGACAGTCCCGATCACACGTGAATTCGCAATCGCATCCTGATACCAGATGCCATTATATGTACCCAGTATGGAAATAGCGGAAAAAATGACGACCATCAGTGCCTTTTCTCGCCACGTCGCTTGCTGGTTCAATATGCTGCGGAATGCGCGTACACGCGTAAAAAGCAAGGCCGCCACTATCAAAACAGCCGTCCGCTCCGTCAACGGAACCATTAATGCCATGTTCATTGGTTTATCTCTCTCCTGCCCGAAGAATCCTGTTGGTTTCTATAACTAATCAAAATATTCACTTTTCACCTCGTTTTTCCCTCTTGATTCTCTTCCTTTCCTAGTAAAAAAGGTTGCCGAAGTGATTTCGACAACCCATAGATACCCGTATCGTTTTAGTATTCGAACTCCAGTATTTTACACTTTTCTTTCGGTTCAAATCCTAGTTTTGTCCCCAAACGTACTGACTCCTCATTGGTTTCCAGTGTGGTCCAGTGCGGTGTCAGTCCATGTTCCATGCAATGCTCCAGGTACGCCACGCAAGCAAGCGTAGCAAAGCCTTTGTTCATGTCTGCTTCCTCGTACGTTTCCACGCTAATTTCATGGTCATGCTCATGGATGCAGCAAGACAGGCAGGCACTCACAATCGTATTTCCTTTACATACGCAGAATCCTACACCCCACTGCAAAAAATCATCCACCGAATGATAGAATTCCTCTACAACTTCTATCAAGATGTTGTCAGGGTCGTTTTCGATGACACCTGCGTCGATTTTTTTCAAAGTGTACCCTTCAGGCAGAGGGCGATAGCTGTCCTTTCGCGCTTGGAATTGCTCAGGATTGAACTGGTAGTAATACTCCCAATCCGTTTCGATCTCTCGATGCGAGATAGCTTTGGTCACTGCCACTTCCCACGATTCATCTGGGACAACTGCCAGAAAATGAGTGCCCCCGCATGATTCGGTCGTATATCTGCGCAATTCCCCCTCGATAAAGGCACCCAGATCCGCTGCGAACGCTTCATTGGCAGCATCCCCTACGAAAATACTGATCACGCCGGTTTGATCGACCAATGCTGTCCGGGGCTGCTCCACATCATCTACGTAAATCGCTCCTCGATTTGTCCCATTAATAATCGCATGGATGGTCAAATCGTTCACGTTATCAGGTGACAGTAGCGTCCTGATTTTTGCATAATCATTTGGTTCCAATCGATGAATCATCGCAATTTCGGCCCTTTCTCTCTCTTTTGGACATCTGTGTACTTATGCGGCTGATAGCGGAGCGAAGTCAGTCAGACTCAGCTTCCGCACAAAAGTCGGGTCATAGTCCACGTTCCTTTCCTGGGAGGATTCCAGCTCTTCTGCAAGCAGCACGCGAGCCCGGTGCAGCCGGGATTTCACGGTACCTTCCGGGACACCTACTCGCAAGGCGACTTGCTTGATCGGCAAATCCTCGTAATAATGAAGCCAAACGACGATGCGCAGCTCATGCTCCAGCTTCCATACTGCCTCTGTTAATTCAATAGCTTCATAGGGGGCCTGTACCGCTTTCTCTTCGATTTGTAGCGGAGACAGCTCTACGGTTGGACTTCGTTTCTTTTTTCGCTGCCATTGTCTGCATTCGTTTATGAGAATTTGGATCATCCATGTTTTGAAATAAGCAGGCTCTCGCAGTGTTCGGATGGCTCTGAATGCTTTCATCATCGTATCCTGCACCACATCCGCACAATCCTCGTCCCGCCCGACATAGGTTCGTGCCAAGCCATACAAGGTACGCTCATACAATTGAATGACTCGAGCAAAAGCTTCTACGCTGCCGTCCTGTGCTAGCTGAATGTCCTGCTGAACTTCTCTCTTGATGCTCACATTGCATAAGCCCCCTTTTATACCCAATATTTGGTTCCTATTAGTATAGATGATTGAGGTGGGTAAATAGTTCATGAGATTTTATTTTTTTCTGCTTCGCAAATAGAAAAAGACCATCCCTTCAGCTTATTCAGCCTGAGATGGTCTTGTCATGCTCGTTACATCAATGAATTACAGATTACCTCTACTCTCCTGCTCGCGCTCCAGCGCCTCGAATAGTGCCTTGAAGTTGCCATTCCCGAAGCCTCGAGCTCCTTTGCGCTGGATAATTTCGATAAACAGCGTCGGGCGGTCTACAATCGGCTTGCTGAACAGCTGCAAGAGATAGCCTTCGTCGTCTCTGTCGACCAAGACACCCAGCTTTCTCAGCGCCTCGATGTCTTCGTCAATTTCTCCTACACGCTCTTTCAAATCTTCGTAATACGCATCTGGCACCATGAGGAAATCTACACCGTTATCACGCAGCTTCGATACAGTGTCGATGATATCGTTGGTCAGGATGGCAATATGCTGTACACCTGGCCCTTTGTAGAACTCCAAAAACTCCTGAATCTGCGACTTGCGGCGTCCTTCTGCCGGCTCATTAATCGGGAACTTGATGCGTCCGGTTCCACTTTGCATTACTTTGGACATGAGCGCAGAATACTCTGTCGAGATATCGTCCTCACTGAAATTTTGTACGGCTGTAAAGCCCATGACCTTTTGATAGTATTCTACCCACTCATCCATGATCTCAACGTTACCCACGATGTGGTCGATGCCGATGATACCTGTACTCTCACTTTTGATTGGAGATTGGTAAGCTTTATAGCCTGGGAAGAATGGTCCGTTGTAATTTTTCCGTTCAATAAAGGAGTGAATGTTTTCGCCGTACGTACCGATAATCGCTTTTTTGACCGTCCCAAATTCGTCCGTGTACTCAGTTGGTTCCATGATCGGAATGGCTCCGCGAGAAACGGCCTCCCGGTAAGCCTGCTCACAATCCTCTACGCGCAGGGCAACGTCTTTGACTCCGTCCCCATGCTTTTTCACAAATTCCGCAATCGGGCTGTCAGGCGTAAGCGCCCCACTGATCACGAACGTCATATGCTTCTGCTTCAAAACGTAGGAAACCTTTTCCCGAGAACCTGTCTCCAAGCCCGCATAGGCTACTGCTTCAAATCCAAACGCATTTGTGAAATAGTGCATAGCTTGTTTGGCGTTACCTGTATAAAACTCCAGGTAATCCCAGTCCTGAATCGGGAAAAAATCGGTATTGCTCATTGCCTACCCCTCCGCTTTCCTGTTCAATTATTGACATTATTTTGTGAATTGGGATTATTTTGTCGTTATCTTGAGAGTACATTGGAAGCGCTTCCTCATGCAAGAACACGAAACAACGCGAAACCGCTCAAACGCTTTTATTCATTAAAGTACGCATGCGAGTAACAACTGGATACCAAAAAAGCCACCGATCAAGTTGACCGATGGCTTTCGCTGCGTTTTCCTACTACCTATGTTTGAAAACAAATTGTTTCAGATCCGCTAGAGGGGCCGCTCCTACGACTTTGTCGATCAATTCCCCGTTTTTGAGCAAAATGGTCGTTGGCAAACTCATAATGCCATACTGATTGGCAATCTCCGTTTGTTCATCGACATTGACCTTTAGGACTCTCACTTCGCTGCTATGCTCCCCGTCAAACGATTCGAGTATCGGCCCAAAAAAGCGGCATGGCCCGCACCAAGGTGCCCAAAAATTGACGAGGGTATAGCCTTCGCTTTTTACATCATGTTGAAACGTAGTATCTGTCGTGTGGCAAATGCTCATTTGTACTTTCCTCCCCTTTTTAAGTTGAATAGTTACCAAAAACGACCATTACAGACCCTTAATATCTTCAATAGAGACAAAAAAATAACTCGCTGTACTTGGATCATTTCAAGCAACTCATTCACAGACTTATCGTATCTATAATATCCTTTAATAATTTTTGGTGTCAAGTTGCACCTTCCTAAAATGGGCACCGAAAGTGTAGATGACAGCTCGAATCACTCTTCCCCTTGCTCATGCTTCCGATTCACTTTATGATGGATGTATTAAGTCCATGATTGAGGTGTCTTATGAAGTATTCACAGGCAACAGACTATGCCCTCCATGCGATGCTCTATCTGGTGGCAGAAGCGCCTGATAAGCCCGTTAGTGTTCAGCTTCTGGCAGAGAAACTAGGCGTTTCACAAACGTACCTTTCCAAAATGCTGACGAAACTGGTCAAGGCTGGGTTAATCCACTCAGTCTCTGGCGCAAATGGCGGATACAAGCTCAAACGCAACCAGGACGACATATCGTTTCTGGATGTTATCCAAGCCATTGAAGGGACAACCTCCTTGTTTGAATGCAGCTTCCATCATGATAGTGCCTGTCTGATTCAACAGGTTGTGGCTGACGCCGAGCAGCAAATGTTGCAAACCCTGAAGAATAAAAAAATTGCTGACTTGGTCGCACATATCCCCGACCGTTTGACGTAAAAAAGAACTTCTTTGAAAAGCTCCGGCCACTTCGACCGGAGTTTTTCTTCATAACGGTATTGTTCAATCGATGAGAAGGGCGTGAACAATGATGAACCAATGGACGGAACAAGCCGCCAAGCAATGGGATCAATTTGCGGAAGACTGGCGCAAACGAAGTGAGCACATGTGGGAAAAGGGCAGCCGCAGCACCATCCTCCCCTATTTTATGAAGCATGTACCTGTCGGATCGGGACCTGTTCTCGATGCAGGCTGTGGTGACGGCTATGCCAGTTGCAAGCTTGCAGAGCACGGATACCAGGTGGAGGGCGTCGACATTGCCGGGGAAATGATTCGTCTTGCTCATGACCGGGTCATTTCCTCCCCAGGCTCTGTTCATTTTCAGACAGGAGACATCAGCGAGCTTCCTTTTGCCAATGATTCATTCTCCGGTGTGCTCTCGATTAACGTTGTGGAATTCACGCCGTCTCCGCTCAAGGCACTCAAGGAGCTTCACCGCGTGCTCGCACCCGGAGGAATTCTCGTCTTGGGTATCCTCGGTCCTACAGCTGGCCCACGCGCACATAGCTATCGCAGACTCTATGAAGAGGCAACGATCCAAAATACGATGATGCCCTGGGAAGCCAAACAGTTGGCGTGCGAAAATGGCTTCACTCTGTTGGGCGAGGAACCCATATACAAAGAAGGGATTACGCCAGACATCGCAGGCCGCTTAAGCGTAGAGCTGCGGGAGGCTGTCAGCTTTTTGACCCTGTTCGCTTTGCGGAAAATAGATTAAATGAACTTGCCGGTACATGCAAAAAACCCGCAGGAAAGCCACTCTGATAAAGTGTCCTTCCTACGGGTCACAATTCTATCTGTTAACGGTACTGAACATTATTCAGCTGCATCCACATCAATTTACTGTCAATCAACATGGCAAGCGTCATCTCATCCATCCCGTGCAGTTGACGGTACAAGCGCTGCGTTTCGACCAAGTCATTGTAAGTCAAGAACGGATAGTCCGGCCTGCCGAATGTCCCGTCCGGAAAATAAGCGTAATGCAAATCGCCATTTCCGAGAATCCACTGTGCTCCGAGGTTGACCACACCGTAGAGCATGGAGTCTGCTAAGTCTCTGTCTGTCTGGTCCCCGAATTGCAGGTAGCTTTTGTAGAGAAAATTGATTTCCGCCAACTGATGATTCAAAGAAACATGTGTCTGAATCATTGGATTCGTTGCTGTCGCGTAGTCGGCAACTAGCCACCCTTGCTGTACACCAGCGATGACAAAACGGTTCATGGCTGCGTGATTGTGAAAGTAAGAAACATATTTTTTCGCAGATTGGCAAAAGTCCTTATCTTGATACTGATCACAGCCCCGCAGCATCAGATCAGCCGCTCCTGTGTTGAATCTCGTATCGTAAAAGCCCTCTGGTATCCCGTAATCGCCACTTAACCACAAGGAGCGCGGCTGCGTCTTCCAGTATCCCTCAGGCTCCTGCTGCTTTAGGCTCGCTTTCAGCATCACATAGCCCATATCCCGGGCAGCTTTGCTTCCTCCGGTATATAAAAAGGAGCGAAGGACATAATTTTCAGGAATCCGCCAAAAAGAGGACTCCGATGTCGGCTCGTACGTTGAAGGGCTTTGATAGTAATACCCATCGTACAGCCATTTTGCCTTTTCCGTAACGTCCAAGTTAAGCCAGACGCTGTCAATCGATAGTTCTCCCCAAGGAACGAGCGGATCTCTCGAATCGAGCGCCCACATTTCGCTGATAAAACCTGCTTTCATCGGCAGCTTGATCACCAGCTCGACACCAGAAGACGTCTGTTTTACTTCGACTGGCACCGACAATGCCGGCTTTTCTTCAATCGTAGCTCTACCATTATCCACGTAGGTAATGGGCTTACCTAACCAAATATACCTGCCCTCTGTCTCTACAAAACCAGAGGAAAGCGGAAGCGTCTGGACTTGATCAAGCGTGACAACCTTCCAATACGGTTTCTTCGACTCATCATAAGCTCGATAGCGGAACATTATGTTCTGACTGTTGCCCTGAATTGGGATGGTGAAAACGTAGGGCATCATATTGCGCTGACCTGTCATTTTATGGGCCCAATACGTGACACCATCTGGGAATCGAAATTCTTGTTTTTGGTGAATCGCGCCATTCAGGTGCTCAACATTCTCTGTTTCTGTTGGTTTTTTCCATTCGTTTGCAGAAATATCGCTCGGAAAGAAACTACTTACGGCGATGGCCGTCATCAAAAGGAGCATTCTGCTGATTTTTCTGACCATGTCATCCCCCTATTCTATTAAAGGAGAACCGAAAGTCCTACTTTAAAATGAATATTTCGTAACGATTATTATTTTTATAATAATCTGATAAATTAATCATAGGTGTCTAATTCTATTTCGCAGGAGGGATTTTATGGACAAGAAAGTACGCTACGTTGTTTCTACAGCACTCGTAATATCTCTGTTCACCAGCCCCTCAATCATCCATGCCACCCAAGCTGAACCACAACCCCACATTCCTTATTACGGAATAGGTCCAACCTATGTACAGCCTGCACAGATTGAGAGCTTGTTTCCCAAGCCAACTATCCAGTTTGGGACACCCGGCTTTCAAGAAGGAAAAGAAGCTTTTACGTCCCAGGAAGAAATGATGGCTTACATAAGCAAATTGGCTACAGGCAACAAGGAAATCAAGCTGCTATCCATCGGTACATCCTTGGAAGGTCGCGATATCCCCCTGCTCCTATTCAGCAAAGACCACGGCAAGCTCAAACAAAACAAGGAGAAGCCACTCATCTGGCTACAGGCACAAATCCACGGAAATGAACCCGCCTCTGGTGAATCTGCTCTTGTGATCGCCAAATGGCTGGCAGAAGGAAAACTTGGCACCGATCTCCTGGATAAAGTAAACGTTGCGATTGTTCCTCGCATCAACCCCGATGGCTCCTACCAGTTCAAACGTTACATCGCGACAGAGCTGGATGCCAACCGCGACTACATGAAGGTAGAATATCCAGAGGTGCAAGCCGTTCACCAAGCCATCAATGCCTATCAACCTGATGTGGTGCTTGACGCCCATGAATACGGCGTCTCTTCCAGCCAGCTTCACGATGTTGGGGAAAAAGGCGCAATCTCTTCCTACGATGTTCTGATCTCCTCTGCGAAAAACTTGAATATCCCCGCCAACCTGCGCAACATGTCAGACAACCTGCTCTTGGCTGACGTTCAAAAAGCACTCGATAAGGAGCAACTTTCTCATCACGCATACTATACGCTGGCAAAAGGCAAGGACGGAAAAGTGACCGCAACAGAAGGCAGCACAGAGACGAGAATCGGACGCAATGCCTTGGGATTGAAAAACACGTTGACGTTTTTGGTGGAAACACGCGGCATCGGCATTGGACGCGCCGATTTTGAGCGCCGTGTATACAGCCAGGCCATGACTCACGCTGCTGTCATCCAATCAACAGCGGCCAACGCCAAAGCAATCAAGTCCGCCGTGACGCAGGCACGCACAGAAATCACGGAAAAAGGCAAAAAGGCAAACGACAACGACAAACTCGTCATCCTGAGTGAGAATAAGCGAGTACCGGGTCAATCTCTCGAAGTGGTCGATCTAGCCAAGGCAAAAAAAGTGTCTACCCCCATCGACTGGGTAAGCTCTACGGATGCCTATCCCGTGCTCGAACGAGAGCGTCCCACTGCTTATCTCATGCCTCCTGGCTACCATGACGTTGCAGCCAAGCTAGAATTGCTCGGTGTTTCAGTAATCAAGCTATCAAAAGAAACGACCATAGCGGTAGAAAGCTACACCATTTTGGAAAACAAGGTGAATACGATTTACGAGAATGGGCATTTCACCAACCAAGTGACTGCAAATGTAACAGAAACAACGAAAACCTTTCCTGCGGGCAGCTACGTGTTCAGCATGGCCCAGCCAAACGCCAACTTCATAGCATTGGCCTTGGAACCGGAATCAGTAGACAGCTACGTCACCTTTAACTTCTTGCCGCTTGAAAAGGGCGATGAAGTCCCAGTGTATCGCTATATGCTGGAGCAATCGCTACCCACCACACAAAAGAACTAAAGGAAAAATTCCCCTCTCTAAAGTTAGACTCCTGAGAGGGGAATTTTGTTACATGTATGGGCTTACTTTATTTCAAACACTTCTTGGGAAAGCCCTGCCAGCTTTTGCGTATTGTCGCTCACTTCGACCATCGTCGCAGAAATTTCCTCCGTAGCAGCTGCCTGACTCTCCATGGTTTGATTAATCAATGCAATCGAATTTTGCAGCAGGGTTATCAAATCCCGGATGGAATCTGTGGTTTGCTTGATTTTGTCTGCATTCGCCCGCGAATCCGTTGCCATATTGCGAACCTCATTCGCAACGACAGCGAATCCACGCCCAGCATCTCCTACCCGCGCAGCCTCAATGCTCGCATTCAGTCCCAAAATGTTACTTTGATCAGCGATTTTTTTCACGGCGAGAGTAATTTGCTCGATCTCAGTCGTACTTTGGCTCACATCGTTGGCTTGCTCTGAGATTGCCTTCATTTGCTCGTTCAAATTCCCGATCTGCATGGCCATCTCTTGTGTGGTGGCACTGACCTGCTCGACGACACTCGAGAGATTTGAGGCAATTTCATATAGCTCATTGGCTCGCTCCATACTGGATCCAATGCCGACACCGCCGATGACTTTTCCCGTATGATCATGCAGGGGGATCGCCCGTGCGACGAGAGGAAAACCAAATAATTCTTTGGGGACCATCATCGCCTGCCTGGTGTTTTTACGAATCGCGTTGGTGATCACATCTCCTTCTTGGAGTGGATCACCTGGCTTGACTTGCAGCGCAAATGTTTGGGCAGGCACATTACGTAATAACTTTTCCGTGTCGTAGACCCCAATGGTAATGTCATCGGTGAGTAAATCATTTAAATAAGGGGCAACCTTGATGAACGCCTCGAGCAGTTCTGCGTTTTTCCCCTTTTCGGAAGCTTCTGTTTCGTTCCATTCCACGTAACCGTTCATGACCCTCTTCACCTCTATATTTTGCTGGCATTAGTACGGAAATTGGCGCTTTTTGTGTTGAACCGAAATCCATTTCAGCGTAGTGAACTCTTCTAAACTCCATTGACCATTCAAACGTCCCAACCCGGAGTGCTTTTCACCACCAAACGCCACGATTGGTTCGTCATTGATCGTTCCATCGTTGATGTGAATCATGCCGGTCTCCATTCGTTTTGCCATCTGGGCACCTCTCTCCAGATCGCGTGTATGAATCGCCCCGGACAATCCAAATGGGGTCTCGTTCGCCATGCGAATCGCTTCTTCCTCAGAAGCAAACGACATGATGCAAACAGCCGGACCAAACAGCTCTTTGGATGCAATCGACATGTCTGTGGTCACTCCTGTCAAAACGATCGGCTCGACCACGTTGCCCTTTACTTCCCCTTTCAGTGCAGGAACGGCTCCTTCGCGTATCGCCTCATCGATCGTTGCCATCAGGTTGGTGACTTGCCGTTGATTGATGAGTGGACCGATTACCGTGTCAGGATCATTTGGGTCGCCTACCTTGAGTCCAGATACTTTTTCCACATACAGATCGAGGAATTTATCGTATACATCTTGGTGAACCAGAACCCGGTTAGCCGACATGCAAATCTGACCCTGGTGAGTAAAGCGGCTGAATACCGCTGCATTGACGGCATACTGGAGATCCGCATCCTCCAAAACAATCAGTGCACTATTGCCGCCCAGCTCCAAAATCGCCTTTTTGAAATGCTTCGCTGCCACTTGCGCGATATGGCTTCCTACTTGGCTAGAGCCTGTAAACGAAAGGATGCGCGGAATCGGATGGGAGACAAAACCATCGCCAATTTCAGCAATATCCGTCACAACGACGTTGATCAAGCCTTTTGGCAGACCTACATCTTCAAAAATTTTCGCTATGAGAGTCCCACCCGTGATTGGCGTGTGCTCATGTGGTTTGAGGACGACGCCGTTGCCCGTGCCAAGAGCTGGCGCTACGGACTTCATCGACAGATAGAACGGGAAGTTAAACGGACTGATGACGCCGACAACTCCTGCGGGAATCCGATACAAGCGATTTTCTTTTCCGTCTACGGGAGAAGGAAGAATTTTTCCTTCCATGCGTACCGGGAACGTAGCCGCCTCGCGAATAATATCCTTCACAAGCCCGATCTCAAAAAATGCCTTCAATCGGGTTCCACCTAATTCACGAATGATAATCTGAATGATTTCTTCTTCATTCTCTTCGATATAGTGAACAGCACGCTCCAACATTCGGGATTTGGTATAGGCATTCACTTCATCCCACTCTTTTTTCGCGTCGGCTGCCGCTTTGTAAGCCGCGTCGATATCCTCCAAATTTGCCATTTTGAATTCTGCAATGACTTCCCCGTTATAAGGGTTGATATCTTGCAATGTCTTTGCGCCAAGTCCGTCGCGCCACTCCCCATTGATGTACTGCTTGTCCAGTGTTTGAAGGATTGACATGCTTTAACCTCTCCCTTTTGTAAAGTAAATAGGCCCCCTTCGCATGAAAGGAGCCGTAAAACTAAAACAGCAAAATACACTGCTAGTCGGCAACCCGGCTGCCATCGTAACGTGTACATTAGGCCCGTGGCTTTGCGTCCCCAATTTTCAATGGGTTTGCCCATTCATAGCGAATGCTGGTATGATTTTGTCGAAAAAAGGAAAGTTATGGAGAATCTTACTTTGATTATAGTACTCAATTCCTAATAGTCAAACAGAAAAATGTAAAATTTTAGTGAACCAAATTGAACAAATACCAAAAAGTCCGCATCTCTTGGGATACGGACTCCTGATTCTTCTTCCTTATGATCACAATATCTTTTTGACATCCTTTACGCTCGTCGCGAGCATTTGCTCTACCGCGTTTGCGTCCCTCACATGCTTGGTCAGGCCTTCATTCAGCTCTTCCAGCAAGCCCTTCGCATCACTTACCTGTTGGGACACATCGTCTGCAAATCGCTTTTGGTGCGCGATGATTTCCATCACACCTGACACTTCGACATTCAGTGCCTGGAAAGCGTTCACGATCTGATCCGTCTTCTCCGCAGCATCCTTGCTGATAGAAAGTCCATTTTTGATCGCACTGCTGCTTTTTTCACTGTTGGACAACGCTTCTTTTGTTTCTTCCTGAATCTTGCCGATCAATTCTGCAATCGTCTTGGTCGAGTTCGCTGTCATCTCGGCCAGCTTCCGTACTTCATCCGCTACTACAGCAAAGCCTCGGCCTTGTTCACCTGCACGTGCCGCTTCTATCGCTGCATTCAAAGCGAGAAGGTTGGTCTGATTGGCAATGTCGCTGATCACCTTGACGATGCTCGTAATTTCCGAAGAGCGCTCTTCCAAGCGGCTCATGGACTTGGACGTATGGACCGATTCTTTGTCGAGCAGGCTCATGACTTCCACAACGTCCGTCATCGCCTTCTTACCTTCATCTGCACGAGCTACCGATTGTTTACAGATGTCCGTCAAGCGCTCTCCTCGATCCGACAGTTGGCTCGCAGATTCATCATCCCGCTCGTTAATGACCTGGATATTATCTACAACACGCTTCATCCTCGTCACCAATCGCACCGTTTGCTCGGATTCGGCGTTCATCGCTTGGTTCGACGTGAGAATCGCACCCATCTGTTCGTAAATACCGCGAAGCTCATGTTTCCAAGCGTCTTGGTGTCCTGCCATTGTGGTTGTGGGAGTTGCCACTGTCGTCGCTGCTGTCTCTTTTTCTGCTAGGCCTTTGTCTTTTTTCCAAAACATCCGCTTCTCTCTCCTTTGTCCCCATCAATTGTCACCTCGGCGGCTATATACGCGGGACTCGATTATTCCCGGATGTTGGTTCGCCAAGCTCAGCAAGTTTTCCAAGAAATAATAGTGACCCTCCAAGAGCTCCACGTCTTTACGCTCAAAATGCTTCGCCTGCAAATACTGCTGCATTTCCAAAGCATAGCGCTCCAGTTTATCGTGAAAATCGTTGGCACGAAGCATTTGCTCCACTTCTGGATATTCTGTTTTCAGGCGACTCAGCTCGCTATATACACGCCCACCCTCCAGAATCATCTGGTAGGCCGTACGCTCAAGCGTAGCTGTCGTAGCTGCCTCCTGCTCCTCACGCTCCTCGCGCAAAGCTGCCAAGTACGTGATAAAATGGTAGACAGTTAAAAACAATGGTCCTAAAAATAGAATGATCCCTGCTTTGTACACATGCTGATTGGACAAATTGCTGATGAGCAGGAACAAGTGAAACAAGATCGCACCCAACCATACATAGATGATGATTTGGTGATTGATCTTCCCTGCCTTTTGGTGGCGAGAAAAGGCAAAGGTAAGCCCGAGCAGATAAAAGGCAAGTAACGTAAAGCTGGCAGAAAACAAAGCCATCTCCATATCGATCAGCCAATCTGCGTCGGCGGGTATTTCGATAAAGAATTCAAAAGCGAGCACCAGCAGTGAGAACAGCAACCCCATGATCCAAAACCGGCTTACTTCCGAGTCATTCCTCCGCCGGGAGCGGTAGCGTTTTGCACGGGATCCTTCCATAATGCTCTCACCTCATTCTCTATGATTCGCCATGATTCTATCTTTTCCTTTCACATGGGGCCAAAATCTGACATCGGAGGCTGTTATGACAAAAAATTTACCAACATCATTTACCGAGCGCATGCAAACCTTGCTCGGACACGATTATGAGGCATTCGTTTCCTCGTATGATCAGACTGTAACACACGGCTTGCGAGTCAATCCGTTGAAGGTGGGGCGTGACGATTTTTTGAAAATCTCGCCGTTTGCTCTGGAAGCAGTCCCTTGGTGCGAAAACGGTTTTCGCTACAAAGAGCCAGATCGTCCCGGCAAGCATCCTTTTCACTCCGCTGGCATGTACTACTTGCAGGAGCCAAGCGCGATGTCCGCTGCCGAAGCACTCGGTGCACAACCTGGTGAGCGAATCCTCGACCTGTGTTCAGCGCCAGGAGGGAAATCGACGCAGCTTGCAGCGTTTTTGCGTGGACAAGGAATGCTCGTGGCAAACGAAATCCATCCTGTTCGCGCAAAAGCCTTGTCAGAAAATCTGGAGCGCTGCGGCGTGACCAATGCCGTCGTGACCAACGAAACGCCTGAACGCTTACAGGAGCGATTCCCTCAGTTTTTTGACCGAATTTTAGTAGACGCTCCATGCTCTGGCGAAGGAATGTTCCGCAAGCTACCCGAAGCAATCGAAGACTGGAGCCCTGCAAAAGTAACCGAGTGCCATGTCATGCAAGGCGATATTCTCGAGGCGGCCGCTGCGATGCTGAAGCCAGGCGGAACATTGGTCTACTCCACCTGCACATTTGCTCCGTTAGAAAATGAGCAGTCACTGGTGAACTTCCTGGGAAGTCATCCCGAATTTGAGATCGTCTCGCTGCCACATGCAGATTGCTTTTCTGCTGGTCAACCAGAATGGGCGTCGCCACAAAACGAGCAGCTCACTCAGACAGCCAGATTGTGGCCGCATCGTCTACAAGGAGAAGGTCATTACCTCGCCAAGCTGCAAAAGAGTGAGACCGCAGAAGTTCATGAACCTTCCGGGAAACGGAAAGAAAAGCGTGCGGCAAAATCAGCTCCGGCAGGTCGAAAAGAAGCCTTGGCAGTCTGGCGTACGTTCGCGGACGAAGCACTCCCGGCGCTCTCCCAACCATTCGATGATGAATCCGCTTTTCTTTTGTTCGGCGAGCAGCTCTACTACTCACCTGCTCCTGAGCTCGATTGGGACAAGCTAAAGGTCGCGCGCGTCGGTCTGCATCTAGGAACTGTAAAAAAGAACAGATTTGAACCTGCACACGCATTGGCACTCGCCCTCTCTCCTGCGGAGGCAGCCCGTGTCGCTTCATACGGCGCAGAAGATCCTGAAATGTTGCGGTACTTAAAAGGAGAAGCGCTCACGTGTGACGGTGAAAGTGGCTGGACGCTGGTTACAGTAGATGGATTCTCCATCGGTTGGGGCAAGCAATCTGAGGGGCAACTCAAAAATCATTATCCAAAGGGTCTACGCTGGTTGTAGATTTGCATCATAAATAAAAAAAAGCTCACAAAGCTACACGAAATGCATTCGTGAGTGCTTGTGGGCTTTTCTCTTTTTCTTATGATCGCCCTCTGTGGGACGGATTGTCTACTACGGTCAAAGAGCCATTTCTAATATAACGCAATATTTTTGAAACAGATATTCCTGTTGCGTTGGCAATTTGCATCGCATTCGAATTCGGATACGTTCTCACGTAATTGCGAATCATCTGGTAGTCTTGTATTTCGTTTTCTCCGCAAACCTGGCAACTGTACTCTCCCCGGCCCATCGGACTGCCGCATTTCAAGCACGTATCCGTCGTCATCACTGGTTCTCCTCACACCCTGTACTATGGTACTTTTACAAGAAAGGGTTCTATCTTCCTATCTATTACCCAAATCACATGGGAGGAAAACACTATTTTCTCTCGCAATTCCTGTATTCTATTAAAATTCGATACAGTCATTCCGAACTCCTTTAAAAAGGCCAGTATGGCGGCATCAAACCGCTTTTTGCGTAAAGGACAATCGCAAACCCAATCAGAAAAATACCACTGAGCCCATGAAAAACGTTGAGCCAACCCGGGCGGAAAAATCGAGCCAAATACGCGGCCAACAAAGCTACCAGCCCCAGGAACAATAAATTCGGGCGTTTTCCTAAAATAATGCTGCCGAGAGAGACGAGAAGGCATCATACGCCATCTTCCTACGCTGATAGCTGCTCCTTCTTTAAAGTAAACACGGATCGCGAGCAATAGTGCCAGCAACGCAATAACAAATCCGTACCAGCCTAGATGCTCCAAAGAGGAGTTGCTGATCACCAGTCCCCCAACCCATGATCCCAAAGCGAAGCCAAATTGAATAAAGGATGTATTGATGCTAAGCGCGATATCCGGCGAACGGGACACCTGGGTAACCAGATATAGCTGTTGGGCTGGAGACGTTGCCCATGTGGCGAACATCCATAGCATGATGATCACGATATGGGCAGTTATCACTCCATCCATGACCGAAAGCAAAAGCAGCATACTTGCCTGAAGGGAGAGTCCAAAATAAATCGTAAATTTCGGCCCCTTGCGATCTGCGATAACCCCCCCAATTTTTGACCCCATAAAACTGCAAATGCCTGCAAGAAACAGAATCCCAGAAATCTCGGATGCCGAAAGCTTTGCCTTGGTTAGCAGGAAAGGCGCAATATAGGTAAACAATGTTGAATAAGCACCGATGTACAACAGCGTGATAACAACCGCTGCCAGAATCTTTTTATTTTTTATAACAGCCAGCTGTGCCCGCGGTGTTACAGCCTCCTGCGCTTTTATAAGCGGGACTTTTTGATAAATGACAAGCAGCGGAACCAAGCTCAGCACTCCAATAAAAATAAACAGCAGTCTCCAGCCAATCACTTCACTTAAAAAAGTGCCAACCGGGAGGCCAAGTACAAGCGAGCTGCTCAATCCCATCAAAATGATGCCGATTGCTCGTCCACGATTGCCTTCTTCAACTAGCCGTGTAGATACCGCCATCGCAACAACAGTAGCAACTCCTCCACTGAGTCCTTGGATCATGCGTGTTACCAGCATCATCTCAAATGAAGGACTCACATAGACCAGCCAGTTGCTCAAAATAAAAATGCCAAGCATCATGAGTAATAATTTTTTTCGGTCAAGATGGATCGTAACAGCGATGACAATGGGAGCCCCTACTGCCGCAGAAAGGGCAAATGCAGTGACAAGAAATCCGGCAGACGACGTCGTGACACCCAGATCAGCTGCCACCATTTGAATGATGCCGCTTATCAGATACTCCACCGTCCCAATCAGGAAAACTGCCAAAGCGAGAATATAGACAACCCATTTATTTCCCATGCTCACTTTGCCCCCTTGGTTCAATTGGAATCTGGATTTCTATGAGCTCAACTCCAGGCTCTTCTGATAAGGGAACATAGATTTCTCTGCCAGGCTGCTCGCTTCGAATACAGTAACCATGCTGTTCAATCCACGTAGCCAGATCCAGGCAAGCTGATTCTTTAAAGGTCGAATCCGAACGGAATAGTAGCGTAGCCATTGTCTCGGCAGGCAAGAAGCTTCGTTCCATTTGCTCAGGCAGTTTGACAGATTCTGTTTTACTAGCGTAGCCCACCCCAAGTTCGAAAAGCTGGTCCTTCGTTCCGGTTTCCTTCCATAGCACTGTTTTGGGACCAGTCAAGGATGATTTCAGGCTGGCATCAAGCAAACTATCGAATATTTGAAACAGCCAAGGAATATCTTCAGCAGCACCCAATGCTGAATAGGAAATCAATTGCATGTCATCTACCTGCTTCAGAACAACCTCATGCTCCTTCTCGATCCTCCCCTCCCGTTCAACAAGCTGCACCCGTTCTTTAATACGGGCAAGCTTTGACATTTCCATCTCCAGCAGGGATTGGATTTCATTTTCCTTGAGCCTCAGCATGCCCCGAATTTGTTCGGCTGGTATATTCTCGTGAAGCAATTGCGCAATCTGCTGCAATGAGAACCCCAATTCTTTGAAGATGACAATTCGATTGATCTGCAGAAGCTGTTCGGCACAGTAATATCGGTACCCGGTCGTATCATCGATTTTTGCTGGTTTTAGAATCCCAATCTGATCATAATAGCGCAACGTTTGCAGCGGAATTCGACTCAGTCGGGAAAACTCGCTGATTTTGAACAATTCCACACCTTCTCTCCCATTACTTCGATCTGAGTATAAACCTTCTAGTTGGGTATAAAGTCAAGAACTTCCTTGTTGCATACACCAAGGCGTTTCTACAAAAAAAAACCGCCCAGATCCTTTTCGAATCTGGACAGCCTCTTCATTTCTTATCTTCCACGTGTTTTCCCAGCGGATGAGGATTGATTAAACGGTTTTCCGCCCTTCGCAGAGCGTGCTGCTCCACCTTTTCCCGCTTTTTTGGCATCGCCTGGCTTCACGGATTTACCCGCTTTACGTGCCGCAATCGCTTCAGCCTTCTTACGGTTTTTCTCGTACTGCGTTTGCAGTTCTCCCAGCTCACGCGCCATCTTCTTTTTGTAGCCTGGCTTTACCTTCGTCTTTTTCTTCAAGGCATCACGTACTGGAGTGAATTCTTTGTCTTTTTCCTTCTGTTGCTCCTTCGCCTGTTGCACTCGCAGCTCAACAAAATGAGCTTCCCGTTCTTCTGCGCGCTGACGACGTCCGGCATCCAGATGGCGTCCTGCCTGCATAATTCTTTCTTCGATCGAAGCCTTCGTCGCTTTGGCAAAACGAGCCATCAAGTTTTTCTGACGAGGAGAAATGAGGGAGATCGCTTTTCCTTTTTGTCCCGCACGACCAGTACGACCAACGCGGTGAATGTAGCTGTCCACGTCATTCGGCAAATCGTAGTTGATGACGTGTGTTACACCTTCTACATCGAGTCCACGAGCAGCGATATCTGTTGCGATCAAGTATTGGAAACGTATCTCACGGAATTGCTTCATCAATTGTTCCCGCTTGTTTTGAGACAAATCACCGTACAGGGCTTTCGCCGAGAGGCCATTTTCCTGCAGGCGGGCCGTAAGCTGTTGCACACGTACTTGGGTATTTGCAAACACAATGGTCAAGAACGGCTGCTCTTGCTCCAGTACATCGACGAGAGCGTCTGTCTTATCGCTCTGGTTGACTACATAGTAAAATTGCTCAATGCGCTCAACCGTTTTTTGCTTGCCCTCGATTTTGATATGCGGTGGCTGCTTCATGAAGCGGTGCGCCAGTCTTTTTACCAGATCAGGCATCGTAGCCGAGAACAACAGCACCTGACGTTGAGAAGGCGTGTGGACGATTACTTGCTCCACATCCTCCAAGAAGCCCATTTCCATCATTTTATCGGCTTCATCCAGCACGAGTGTGGAGATTCGTCCAAAGTGAAGCGATCCGCGCTTCATATGATCCAGTACACGTCCTGGTGTTCCTACAACAACATGAACCGTTTCCTTCAGCTTGCTCAGTTGTTTGTCAATATCCGTTCCACCGTGCAGGGAGAGTACATTCACATTCAGGTGTTTGCCCAGCTTTTCTACTTCTTTTGCAATCTGAATGGAAAGCTCACGTGTCGGGGTGAGGATGAGCGCTTGAATGTCGCGTTTTCCCTCTTCCAATGCGTTCAGGATCGGCAGCATGAATGCAGCTGTTTTACCCGTACCTGTCTGAGCTTGTCCGATTAGATCTTTGCCTTCCATAATGAGAGGAATGGCTTCCTCTTGAATTTGTGTCGGTTCTTTATAATACAGGTCTTGAATCCCTTGCATCAGCTCCGGACGGAAACCAAAAGACGCAAACGATTTTGCCATAACTTCCACTTCCTTTCACAAGCGATCCGATTCGCCACACCATGACTGCATGGACAGTGGATGCGATAAAATCGGCTCTCATCAATCAAAATTCATCCTAGGCAGGTTATTGCCCTTGCGAAATCCTATCCTACCTATACTAAAGGAGTACTCTCGAAAAAACAACTAAACCGTTCAACTCCCGGGTATTTTTCTTCAAGACTTGTGATCACTAAACCAGCTTTTCGCATCACAAAAAACACCCTCCCCATCGCAATCATACATGCATGGAGAGGGTTTCGCCTATCTCATCTATCGAGCAGTTGTTGAACCGTTTCCTTATCGAGTTTCTTGATGACAGCTGTCAGCAGCTGGGCAGCCTGCTCGAAATCACTTTTTGACATAATCGCATTATGGCTGTGAATATACCGTGTCGCAAAGCCGACGACAATAGACGGGCAGCCAATGCCGCTTGTATGGAATTTCGCTGCGTCTGTTCCGCCTCCTGCGAGGGCATCCACTTGGATATTGATGCCGAGCTCCTCTGCTGTGTCGAATACGAGATCGCGCAAGCCGGTATGCGGAATCATCGTGGCATCAAATAACATGACGAGCGGACCGTCCCCCACATTGCAGGTCATCGGATACGATTCATTTCCAGGCGTGTCATATGCGAGTCCAACATCGACAGCAAAAGCAATATCTGGTTCAACCAGATTCGCTACTGTGCCAGCACCGCGAGTCCCAACTTCTTCCTGCACGGTTGCACCGGCGTATACCACATTTGGATGTTCTTCTGACTGCAAACGTTTCAGCACCTCGATTGCCAGCGCACACCCCGCTCGATTATCGAGCGCCTTTGCGACCCACAGCTCTCCGCCGCGCATCGTCGTAAAATCACTGTCAGGAACAATCCAATCACCTGGGCGAACACCCATTTCCTTTGCATCTGCTTCATCTTTTGCCCCGATGTCAATGTACAAATCCTTGAGCTTCATGACTTTTTCCCGCTCTTCTTTTTCCAGAGCGTGTGGTGCCTTTGAACCAATGAGCCCGAGATATTCGCCTTTGCGTGTCTTGACCTTCACTCGCTGTGAGAGGATATTATGCGTCCACCATCCGCCCAGCTGGATAAAACGCAAGTACCCTTTTGGCGTGATATGCGTCACCATAAAGCCCACTTCATCCAAATGTCCCGCGAGTAAAATTTTCGGACCGTTTTCTGCCCCCGTCTTCTTCCCGAGTACCCCACCCAGCCGATCCTTTACCAGCTCGTCGCTGAGAGGCTGTAAGTACTCCTCCATCTTCACCCTGACCTCGCGCTCGTGCCCAGGTACTCCGTCCGCTTCCGTCAAATCCTTGATCAATTTCGTGAGATCGTCCATCATTTATCTCCTTTTCGATACTGACGTATTCCCTTTATGCTTTCGAGAAACCGCTTACAAAATCCTTTCATTTCCAAATTTCCTACACCCTATTTGATATTGTTTCCCCAACCAGTGTTCCGAATGCGCTCGAGTGCTTCTTCATGCTGTCGCATTTGATTGGGTGGCCTTCGTAGCAGTTTCTTGTTCTTGCCCAACTTTTTTTGTAATCCGATGAAATAACACGAGACAAATCAGTCCCATCCCTACAAAAATTCCGGTGATCGCAATAGTGGGAACCCACGCACTGACAAGAATAAACACACCTGCACTGCTGACCCCCACGATGCTAAACAAAGAATGAACAGCCATATACGTGCTCCGCGCATGATCCGGCACCATATTGGCGAGTAACGCTTGTTTTACCGGAATGTGCATCACTTCCCCCAATGTCGCGAAGAACATGGCAATGAGCAAGACAGCGGGAGAGTTGCTGAAGCTAATCCATGCATACCCGCAAAAGTACAGGACCAAGCCTGACAGGAGCACGGCCCTATCTCTGAAGCTCTTCACCACGTAGGAGACCAAAACGGTCAAGCAAACAACCAGCAACGTGTTTTCTGTTTTTAATAAGCCTAACAAGTTCATCCCATCCACCTGAATGGCAAGAAACGAAAATAACTGCTCAGGCTCCGGGATTTCTTGCACTAAACGAAGGCCTATAACATTGGTCAATTGCTCCTCTACCGCTATAATGAGCAAATTCGCTATGGTAAACAGCAGAAAAATCCAATGCTTGAGCACTTCTTTATAAGCTCCCATGACATCTGCCATAAAACTCGAATCTTTTTGTCTTTGTTTGCCAGACGCCGAGCGTGCACGTTTTTCTGGCACATACGTTTCCTTGATAAACAGGATCGTAATGGCGAGCGAAATCGCAATGCTTACAGCCACACCGAGAAATAGGGAAAAGTAATGCTCGTCGAACAAAAAAGCACCCACCAATCCTCCAATCGCTACCGCCAGATTATTCAACCAATAGGAAGCAGTAAAAATCGCTCGCCTATTCTCGGGCTGACTCACATCAATGATGAGTGCTTGGTAAGCAGGACTCGACGCCCCCAAACTGAAGTTATTGAATAGAAACAAAATAAATGTCACATAGGGAAACTGCAGCCAGGGCGAGTTGACGAAGGCCACACCAAGAAAACTGAGGAAGATGACCAATTCACATGCAACGATGACTTTTTTTCGCCCGATCCTGTCCGCCATATATCCCCCTGCAAATGAGCCTGCGACACTTGCTGCCATCACGCCTAAAAACATAAAACCCGTTACAACCGTCCCCAATTGCTTGGAGAAAAAAATAATCAAGTACGGGGTCACACTCATGCTCGCCATCGTCGTCAAAAACTGTAACATCAGTCTGATCTGGATGTTGCTGTCGAACTTCCAAAAACTCATCGTGACCACTCCTCCACTTTATAACGATTGATTAATCAATCATTTGTATTCTAAAAAAAAGACCGATGGAGAATGCTAGCGATTCTTCGGTCCAAAAAGCTGCATGGCAAACGGAACGAATTTTTCCCACATGTTGCTTTGTGGCTCATCGGTCAAATTCACACGCAGACCAATTAACAGGCTCATGTACGCTGTTGCCACGTATTTGGGATCTTGGACATGCAAGAGCCCTTTCTCTTGTCCATTGATCAAAAGCTCGGCAATTCTCGTACGAAAGGTGTTGTGAAACGCATCTAGCTCAGCAAAAGAATCGGCAAAACGATTGTAGTAGCCGACTACTTGTACGACCAGACGCAAGTACGAATCGAACGCGGCGAAGATCTTGATGTGATTGGCCACCATTCTCTCTAATTCCAGTAATGGCTCAGATGCTTGGGGATCAAAGTTAAGCAGTTTGACCGAATGCTCTTGTAATGGCTCCGTGACAGCTGCATGAAAGAGCAGATCCTTGTTTTCAAAGTACGTGAAAACACTGCCAAAGCTCACTCCTGATGCTTTCGCGACTTTTGCAATGGTGGTATCATCATAGCCGTGCTCGGCAAACAAGAGAACTGCCTGCTGGAGGATCGTTTCCCGCTTTTGCTTCATTTTTAGCACTTGTTCTTCTGAAAGTGGCATACTATACAGGCTCCTTGCTTATGAATGATTAACCGATCAATCGTTACTTGCATTATAGTACTGACTTCCAGCATTTGCAAAGATTTTTGTCTCTCCTGATTTCCGCAAAAATAAAAACGGCTGGCACTTGTGTCCAGCCGTTGGCTATTCCTACTTCGCTAATTCATAGATCGCTTGCGCGTAAATCGCTGTCGCTTTGATCAGATCATCCACGATAATGTACTCATCTCGCTGGTGGGCACTATCAGGACGCCCTGGGAAAAGCGGTCCGAATGCTACCCCAACATCCAACGAACGGCCGTAGGTAGCGCCGCCAATTGCAATAATGCCAGCTTCCTCGCCTGTTTGTTCCGTATAAACACGTTGCAGTGTTGTCACTAAAGGATGATTTGGGTCGACGCGGTGCGGTGTCAGATGCTCAGCCACTTCGAGCATAAATGCCCCTTCACTGAAACGTTCAGCAAGAACGGCCGACCATTTTTCGAAGGCAACAGAATGTGGGTAACGGATGTTCAGACGGAAAAGCGCATCCTGCTTTTCGTCATACTCGATCACACCTGTGTTCAGTGTGAGCGCACCCATTTCTTCATCATCATGCGCGATGCCGAGTGCTTCACCGTAATGCTGCTTGTGCAAATAACGATCAGCCAAGCTTACAAATACAGTTCCGCGTTCATCCAAGGACATGGTTCGCAAAAAGTGAATGAGCTCGGTACCCGCGTTGACACCTTTGCTCGGGTCCATTCCGTGAACCGAAACGCCCTCCATGTGCAGCACTACGAGACCGTCCTGCTCCTCCACTTTGCCTTTCAAGCCAGTCGCTTCCAGGTGTTGGCGATAACTTTGTGCAATCGCCTCACTATTCAAGCCGATTGGCGCAAGCTTTGCTACAGCCTTATCTGGAACCATGTTCATGCGCAAGCCAGCCTGTAAAGAAACGAGCTTTGCCGCCACATTTTCCGCAGCAGGTATTCCGAGGCTTTGGAAGGATGCAAGCGTCTGACGCAACGACAGATCGGTCAAGCCTTTTTCCGCATAAATCAGCGGGAAGTCTGCATCTGGTGTAAAGCCCATCGTCGGCATTTCTTCCGTTTCAAAATACGTGTTCACACACTGCCAGCTCGATTCTTCATCCGTACCGAAAATAAAGCGCACGCGCTTCGACAGCGGCAATCCCAGCTCCATCACGATCTTCGCTGCGAAAATAGCCGCCATCGTCGGTCCCTTGTCGTCAATTGCACCACGGGCCACCATGCGTCCATCCACGATCTCGGCTGCATACGGTGGCGTACTCCAGCCATCGCCTTCTGGTACGACATCGACATGGCTCAGAATGCCGATCAATTCCTCACCTTGTCCGAATTCAGCGTGCCCTGCATACCCGCGGACGTCTTTGATTGTCATGCCTGCTTTTTCACACACGCCTAACGCAAAGTCAAGCGCTTGCCGAATCCCTTCTCCAAAAGGGGCGCCTTCCCGTGCTGTTTCGGGGTCCAAAACGCTTTTAATCTGCAAAAATTGTTGTGTCGTCGCAATCAGTTCGTCCTTGCGTTTATTTGTTTCTTCCAGCCAATTAACGCTTGTCATTCTCTTCTCCAGTCCTCTCATTCATACTTCCCTCGTCCATTGCCGCATCGACGTCGAGATCCAGCTCCACTAACGATAATAATGACTCCATCGGCACTTCTTTTTTCGTAAATTCTGCTTGGGCGTCTTTAATTTCGTCTCGGATGTTGTTCATTTCGCTATCCAGCTTGTAGGACGCCTTGGCAGCCTCGAACAATCTTTGACGTATATCGGATGGGATAATACCCTCGTATTTATAATTCAGCGAGTGCTCAATCGTCGCCCAAAAATTCATTCCCAATGTGCGAATCTGAATTTCTACCGGAATGGTCACTTGCCCACCCGCCATCATGATCGGATACTCCACGGCAAGGTGATAGCCGCGATATCCGCTTTCTTTTGGGGTAGAGACATAATCCTTCTCCAAATACACACGCATGTCTCCGCGGTTGCGGATCATCTCAACGACTGCAGGTATATCATCAATAAACTGGCAAATGACGCGGATGCCCGCGATATCGCGAATTTCCCAGCAGATATTCTCATCAATCGGAAACTGCAAGCGGTTTGCCTTGTTGTAAATACTCGGGATCGATTTGACCCGGCCCACCGCAAACTCAATCGGTGAATGCTCCTTGCGTTTGCGCAGCTCGTTACGGATATTTTTAATTTTGACTTTGATTTCTTCTACAGCTTGTTCGAACGGTAGCAGATATAGTTCCCAATCTAGTTTGTGCACGCTTACGTCCCTCCGGCTTGAAACTCTCCATCGTCCTTATCATTCAACATTTTGTGTGAGATATCCTTCCAAAATACAAAAAGAGACGGGAGAAAAGGCAGTTGTCACCGGCTTTTGCTCCGTCCCTTTTTTCTTAATTTTCGCGCGAAACAAAGGCTGCAAGTGAGCTTCTCAGCTCTTCTGCTAGAATGGCCAGCTGAGTCGCAGCATCTGCAATGAGCTCCATCGCTGCACTCTGCTCCTCTACCGCAGCCGAGATGCTTTGGACACCGGCAGCCGCTTGCATCGATGCGGAGGATACTTCCCCAGCGACAACGGCTACTTGTTGGGAATCTGGCGCCATACGCTTGAAGGCCTCACTGACACCGTTAATTTCTTGCGACACCCCGAGGATGTTTTCCTCGATGTGCTGGAACATCTCTTGCGATTGGTGTGCTGTCTTCATGCCGCGGGCGGTCGTTTGGGCACCCTCGGCCATCCTGGCGACTGCTTCCCTCGTATCCTTTTGTACGTCTCCAATCATGCCTACGATCTGCTGGGCAGCACTGTTGGTATCTTCCGCCAGCTTACGCACTTCCCCTGCGACGACTGCAAATCCCTTGCCATGCTCTCCTGCTCTTGCTGCTTCAATCGCAGCATTCAAGGCTAGCAGATTGGTCTGTCGGGCAATTTCTGTAATGACAGAGATAATTCTCGAAATGTCCTTCGAGCGCCCTTCCAATACATGTATGACATCCGTTGCCGTTTCTACCGAACGATTGATTTCGTCCATGCTGTCCATCACATCTGCGATCGCGCGTCTGCCAGCGTGTGCATGCTGCTTCATTTCTTCCGCAGAGACAGTCACCCGTTCTACATTTTCCGTTACAACCGCCACATCTTTCGTCAAATCAACAGCCAGATTCAAGGTTTGTCCCATTTTTTCTACCTGGCTGTCAGCAGATGCAGCCACTTGATCGACGACGAGGACAATTTGCTGGCTGGAAGCGGCAATCTCACTGGTGTTTCCCTGAATATTTCGCACCGCACCGGATACGGAAGCGGCTGCTTGCTGAATCTGAAACAAAATCTTGCGCAGTTGCTTCTGCATCGTGACGAGAGATCCAGCCAGCTCCCCTAGTTCATCTTTTCGTTTTAATAGCTTGTCAGGAATCTCTCGCGAAAAATCCCCATGCCCAATCCGATCTGCCACGGCAAGCATGCCGCGAAACGAGCGGCGAAGCCAATTTGCTGTAAATAACGAGATGATGACGATTAGCAAGAGGACGGCACCATTAAAAGCAATCATGGCATCCCGAATGCGCGTTGGGCCCTCCAGTATTTCGGTCATATTCATCTCTGCCAAAATCGCCCACGTCTTCTTTCCCACTTTGACCTGATCATAGGACACGAGCACTTGCTGTCCCAAGTAGTCCATGCTTTCAACCGTTCCTTCAGATTGTTGGGTGAGTAAGACCTGATCAACGATGGGCGTATCTACTTTTTGCTGTAACAACGTATTGGGCCCACTTCCAAGTTGCGAGCGCATCAGCTTGTCTGGACCACCCACCAAGTAAATCTTCCCGGTTTCCCCCAGCCCTTCTCGTTGGTTGAATATTCTAGAAATATAATTCATGGATACTTCGACTGCTATTTGCCCGATGATGTAGCCTCGTTCGTAGATCGGTGCTGCAATGTATACTCCTGGCGCCACTCCAGATGGTTCGTAAATGCCTAGATCTGACATTTCTGCGCTTTGGGTTTTCCTGACTTGCTGCACAGTCTGGCCAAGTACAGAGTCAGCGTGTGGACCTGTCAGGAGATTCGTACCAAAATCGACCTGCGGCTTTGTCTCGTACACGATGTCCCCTTGTGCATTTAACAGTAAGGCATTTACGAAGCCGTAGCGAGCGACCTCCATCTTCAATTCGTTCGTATACCGCGCTTGCACTTCTTCATAAGCAGGCGATTCTCGTCCTTGCCGCCACACGTCCTCAAACGAAGAAAGGGCAGACATTACTGTTCCCGATGCAGCCAACGTATCCACGTTCCTAGCTCGCTCGCGAAAGTAATTTTCCACCTGTTCCTTGTTGCTGTGACGCAGCGCTTCCAGTGTCGCGGCACTTCCGTTCAACAATTCCTGCTTGGATTCCTGATAAGCAAACACTCCCGCTGCCGTCAACGGTACACTTCCTGCCAGTAGTAGAACGAGCAATATACGAGCGCCCAGCTTCATGGAAAAGCCCCCCATTTTTGCCAATCTCTTTTTCTGGTATACTTGTAGAATATTGTTTATATTTCTACTATTTATATGAATATAGTACCAGAAAAGGAAAAAGGAAGGCTAGACCAAATGTATCAGGCTGTTTCGAAAATCATAGCAATTTCGTCGCACATCGGCAGTTTGGAGCAGTTAATACAATCCTTCCAAGCTTTTTGCGGCAGTGTTTCCTTGGCAACCACCCAAAACCCGCACTTTTCAAAAAACACTTGTTGATAAGTAAGCGCCAGTACACGCTTAATTCCCAAAAGACGGCATTGCTCAACCAAATGAAGAACCAGATGTTTCCCTACGCCCATCCCCTTCGCTTTTTCCGAGATAGCCAAAGAGCGGATCTCAGCCAGATCCTCCCACAAAATATGTAGGCCTGCGACACCTACGACCGAATCTCCATCATGAGCGACAATAAAGGATTGCAAGTTTTCTAAGAAAGACAGCTTCGTACGTGGCAGCATCAAGCCTTGCTGTGCATATTCATTAACAATCTCCAACATGGCATCCACGTCTTTCATCGTAGCCTGACGTACTGCCAGAGCCTTTGCAACACCCATTTTACTCTCCTCCACCCCATGCATTTCGAGCCTGGCATGATTTAATATTTATTCATTATAGTATATAAATATACATTCGAGCTTCGCAGAAGTCTATCCTTTTTTCACCTAAATTATGCGTAATTGCATGAACTATTCTTTTGTTAGGTAACCGTTGTGTTATAATCAAGCGTACGAGTTTATAAGGAGGTGCTACATACTTGACGACGAGACGGGAACGGAAAAAGCGCGAAACTCGCGAAAAAATCTTCAATGCTGCCATCAAGCTCTTCAAAACTCACGGCTTTGAAGCAACCACAATCGACATGATTTCCGAAGAAGCGGATGTTGCACGCGGTACGATCTTTCTGCATTTCACTTCAAAGGAAGCCATTCTCGCTAACTGGGGATATGAGCGTCTGCATGAAATCGAGGAGCGCCGGGAAGAGTGGGATTATGGTGACGAATGCAAGTCGAAGGTTCTGCGGATCTACAAGATCATGAATGAAGTCACCATCACCAATTTCGATTTCATCAAAGTCGTCGTAGAATCCTCGATGAAACATCGGAAAGTGCTTGAGAATGAAAAGAACATGTACTTTGAATTACGTCAACTATTCGCTGACCTGATTGAAGAAGCGCAAGAAAAGAATCAATTGAAAAGCAAATTCAACCCTCTTGTCGCTGCGAACATGTTGGAAAACATTTACTATAACGCTCTTTATGATTGGGTACGCAGCGAAGGCGCCTGGGCACTCGAAGAAATCATGGAAGAGAAGGTCTCTATCGTATTCGAAGGGCTGGTCGTGGAATAATCCGACTGACCAGCCCTTCGAATGTGACTACTTATGATTTATTCGAAATACGCCCATTTGTACTGCGCGTATCCCAAACCTGAAATGACTACGCCTTTCAACTTGGGGTTCTGCGCATACACCGTAGACTTAAAGTAAAACGGAATGACTGGCATTTCGTCCACCAAGATTTTCTCAGCCTCTTGCAAGATCGCTTTTCGTTTGGCAGCATCCTTCTCCTTGGCAGAAGCCGCCAATAGATCGGCATATTGACGATTCTCCCAACGAGTATGGTTGTTGCCTTCCTTCGTTCGGAATATTTCCAGGAAGTTGATCGGATCGTTGAAATCCCCCGTCCACCCCATCCGTGCTACTTGGTACTTCCCGTTTTTCACGTTTTCATAGTAGACATTCCATTCCTGATTCTCCAGCTTGACGTGCACACCCAAGTTTTTTTGCCACATATCCTGTACAGCTTGCGCGATTTTGGTCTGTGCTTCCTCCGTATTATAGGACAGTGTAATCGACGGGAGTTGGTCGACGCTGGCGTACCCTTCTTCCTTCATGCCTTCCGCCAACAACTGCTTGGCTTTTTCTATGTCGCTGTCTGTAAACAAGCCTTGCTCGTTCTCAGCAAACATCGTAGGCGGCACCACGGCTGTCGCAACCAATTCCCCTCCCTGCGTGATGTTCTCCACGATGTCTTTCCGGTTGATCGCGTATGAAAAGGCTTGGCGAATTTTTTTGTTGTGGAAAGGCTTCTGCTCTGTGTTGAATTCATACCAATACGTACCGGCTTTTGGCGTGATCACCAGCAATCCTTTTTCCTTCAAGGTCGGCATCGCGTCGAGCGGAAGATTGCCAGTCGGAGCACCTGCCCAATCGAGATCGCCGCCCTCCAGCATAGACAGCTCTGTATTCGCGTCATTGATCATATTCATTTCGATTTTGGTCAGCTTGACAGTGTCGGCGTCCCAATAATGCTCGTTTTTCGCAAGCGTCAGCTTGGTTTTATGCTCCCACGTAGCGAGTTTGAACGGTCCATTCGAGGTGTAGGCTGGTCCTGCTTCCTTCGCCCAGTCCGGATTGTCTTTCACCACTTTGGTATTCAGCGGAAAGTAGCTGTAAAAAGCCGTCAGCTCCAGAAAAAACGGCGTCGGGTTTTCTAGTTGGACGACCAGTGTCTTGTCATCTGTTGCCTTGACCCCGATTTCTTCGGGCTTCGCTTTGCCAGCAAAGGCCGCCTCTGCATTTTTTACATAAAACAACTGATAGGCATACTGGGAACCGTTTTTGGAATCGAGCGCCCATTTCCAGGCGTTTTCAAAATCGTGCGCGGTTACAGGATCGCCGTTCGACCACTTCGCATTGTCGCGAATCGTGAAGGTGTACGTCAACAAATCATCTGATGCCTTGATTTCCTGAGCCATGGCGGGCTGTGGAACGCCCTTGTCGTCAATGCGTGTCAGCCCCTCAAACGTCTGAAAAATAACATTGGATGACCAAACATCCGAAATGAGTCCGGGATGAAGAGAAAGCGGTTCTGTAAAGTTATTCAATCTGAGTACTTGTTCGGGTTGCTCAGATGCATTAGCTGGTGTAGCTTCTGTCGTTGGTTGTGTGGCAGGCTTTGCGGCTTCCTGTGGTTGTCCGCATGCAGCAAGCGCTAAAGCCAAGCCTGCTGCGAAAATAGCTTTTCCTGTTTTTTTCCACCATCGGTTTGCGGAACGTCGCATGATTTATTCCCCTTCGTTCGGGAGCCTTCGCTGTTCTTCTCGCTGCTGCCATTCTTTTAGCTCGCTTTTGATTTGATAGAGCTCTGCACGTGTTTCGAGCTTGAACGCTTTTAATTCGCTTCTGATTACTGCCAACTCATGAAAGAGTCGCTCCCACACCTCTTGGTCTTTGTCCATGTTCGCCTCCTTTTTCGGTCGTATACACAGCAGGCAGTTGAATCGTCACCTGCGTTCCGTGCCCGTGTTCACTTTGAAAGTAAATCGTCCCTTGCATCGCCTCGATGATCCGGCAGGTTACCATCAATCCGAGACCTGTCCCTTTTTCCTTTGTAGAATAAAAAGGCAGCCCAATCTGTTCAATCTGCTCTGGCGTCATCCCCTCTCCCTCATCCTTGATCGAAATCACATGATAGTTCCCGGCTGCTTGTACGGTGACGTGCAGTACGCCACCTAGTCCCATCGATTCGATACCGTTTTTCATCAGATTCATCAACGCTTGCTTGAGTTTAACGGCGTTGCAATCAACGAATAGGCCCGGCTCGGTCTCACAGGCGATTTCCACTCGGTTCATGACGCTGTAAGAGGACATGATGGCGGTCACTTCTTTCACGGTATGCGCAATCTCCAGTCGCTCTAGCGTCTCAGAATGAGGCTTGGCCAGATTTAAATAGTCGGAAATGATAAATTCAGCCCGATCGAGTTCATTTAAGACCAATCGGATATATTCAATGTTTTTCGGATTCGTCTCCTCACGCAACAATTGGACAAAGCCTCGTACCACCGTGAGTGGATTACGCACTTCATGGGCGACACTTGCTGCCAGCTCGCTGATCAGGTTCAGCTTTTCCGAACGTTCGACTTGCTTGCGGATAATATGAGATTCTCGAATAAACTCGATGAAATAAACAGCCGCACCTTGTACGATCAAACTGAGGTAGCCGATTTCCACTAGCGGCTCCAAATAATTGTTAATGATGGACAACGGGAACCCTCTCCAGATCAAAACAACCATCCCTCCACCGAAGATGGATAGCTGCTTCAAGCATCCGATCAAGAGGACGACCCCTAGTTTTTTTCGTAAAGAGTAGTCATACCAACGATTGACCAACAAAAACGGTATGATCGCATAGACCATGGTTCCAAGAATCGTTATGAGAACACCATCGCCACCCAGAACGATCCTTACGACAAACATCACCAAAATCGTCAAAATGCCCGGGATATACCCAGCGTATAAAATGGTAATAATGATTGGTATCGAGCGTAAATCGTACTCCATACCATTACTGAGTTGTACTGGAAAGCTCATGGCAAAAATGACACTGATCGAGCTACAAACGATAACCATTGATGACTTGACGCTCATCTTGTTCGAGGTTGATCGCCCCAGCCAAACGTTTCTATACAGCAAAACAGGGACGATAACGAACAGTAATTGCAGCAAAATGTCTTTGATGATTAACATATATCGGTTCCCCTGGCTCTTAGAATATTTCGATTTTTCTTACAGAATACCATCACTAGGTGTCTTTCTGGAAGGCACATTTTCAACATCTGGCAGAAAGGATGTTTTTGTTGCGGTGACCAGCACATTTCCCTATGATGAAGAAGAGCTTGTTTGAAGACCTTGGAGGTAATGACATACACATGCGAAATGGTATAAAACGTGAAGATATCGAGCTGTTGGCTCCTGCTGGTAACTGGGACTGTTTGAAGGCAGCCGTGGCCAACGGAGCCAATGCCATCTTTTTTGGAGTAGAAAAGTTCAACGCGCGTGCTCGTGCTGAGAACTTTCAAATGGCGGAACTGCCTGAGATTATGGCTTATTTGCACATGTACGGGGTAAAGGGCTTCCTTACCTTTAATATTCTCGTATTTGAAAATGAACTAGAGGATGCACGCGAGCTGATTGACGCCTGTATTCACGCTGGAGTAGACGCTGTGATCGTACAAGACCTCGGTCTTGTAAAGATGATCCGTGAGATTTCTCCAGACTTCCCGATTCACGGCTCTACACAAATGACGATTACTTCGCCAGAAGCGGTGGAGTTCACGAAGCCGTTTGATATGGAACGCGTCGTACTCGGTCGTGAAAATTCATTAAAAGAGATCAAAAAAATCGGAGAAAAAGCAAAGCTGCCGATGGAAGTATTCGTCCACGGTGCCTTGTGCGTTTCTTATTCCGGACAATGTCTGACCTCGGAAATGTGGGGTGGACGCTCGGCAAACCGCGGGGAGTGTGCCCAAGCCTGTCGTTTGCCGTATGACCTGATGGTAGACGGTGTGCAAAAGGAAATGGGGAATATCGCTTACGTGCTATCCCCGAAGGACTTGGCTGCTATCGATTTGGTTCCTGAGCTGATCGAGGCTGGCGTGACTTCCTTTAAAATTGAAGGCCGCCTGAAAACACCTGAGTATGTTGCAAACGTCGTGAGCAAATACAATGCCGCCATCGAGCGTTATTTTGCCGGACAAGATACGGGACCATCCGAGGTAGAAGTACGTGAGCTGCAACAAAGCTTCTCTCGCGGGTTTACACACGGATTTTTGACCGGGACAAACAACAAGCAGCTCGTAGATGGATCGTTCCCGAAAAGCCGCGGTGTGTTTTTGGGAACTGTGAAAAAACTGCTTCCTACAGGCGTTTTGGTAGAAATCACTGCTCCTGTCAAACGCGGAGACGGAATCGTGTTCGACGCGGGTGACCCCACACAAAAAGAAGAAGGCGGTCGCATCTACGATATTTTGATCCGCAGTAAAAAAGTAGAAGGCGAAGTTTCCAAAGGCCTGTACGAAATCGTCATGGGACGCAATGACGTGAATCTGAAGCGTCTTCACGTCGGTGACCGCGTATGGAAGACGAGCGATCCTGAGCTGGATCGTCGCCTGCGCAAAACGTTCGAGACGGAAAAGCCTTATCGCACCTTCCCGCTGTCCGTTCACGTAAGCGGCAAGCTGGGTGAAAAGCTCAGCGTCACTTGGGTGGATAAACAGGCGAATCACGCTGTCAGTGTTCCTTCTGAGGTACTGCTGGAGACTGCTTTGAAGCGTCCTCTGACGGCTGAGTTGCTGCACGATCAACTAAGCCGTCTGGGCGGAACCATTTTCCACCTGGAAGCTCACGATCTGACTGTCGATCTCGAAGGGGATCTCATCGTACCTGTCAGTGAATTGAACCGCATGCGTCGTGACGCAGTAGAACAGCTCGTGTTCCTGCGTTCCAAGCCGCCGATTTACCACCATCACGATATCAATGTATACGCGGACGTACCAACGAGAAAACCAGTGGAAAAGCCGCTCCTGACAGCACTGTGCCGCTCGCTTGAGCAATTGGAAGCAGCTGCGCAAACAGATGTGGACTTCCTCTACGCTGACTTTGAATTTGTCAAACAGTATCCAGAGGGTGTTAAGCTGGCCCATAAGTACGGGAAAAAGATCGGGATTGCTACGATGCGCATTCATATGCCGGATGAAAACGGTGTCCTTGCCCTGATCGCGAAAAGCAAGCCAGACGCTATTCTGGTGCGCAATACGGGAGCACTCTATTACTACTTGTCCCGACGTGATGAAATCGACATTCCGCTGATTGGCGATTTCTCCTTGAATGTCGCGAACCACAAGGCAGTTGAGCTGTTCCTTGCATCAGGTCTTGAGCTCGTCACGCCATCGTACGATCTGAACATCCAGCAGATGGTCGATCTGCTCAGCCGCTCGAATGCTGCGAACATGGAGCTGGTTATCCACCAGCACATGCCGATGTTCCACACCGAGCACTGCGTATACTGCACATTTATGAGTGAAGGTACTGATCATACAAACTGCGGAACTCCATGTGAGACCTCCCGCATTTCCTTGAAAGACCGCGTCGGTTTCTCTCACCCTATACGTGTCGATACCGGTTGCCGCAATACCGTTTATAACGCGATTGACCAGTCCGGTGCTGAGTACTTGAGTGAGTTCCGCTCTCTAAATGTCGGCAGCTACCGCATCGAGTTTTTGGAAGAAGAGCCAGAGCGCGTGAAAGAGGTAATCAGTCTGTATCGCAAGGCATTGCGCGGAGAAGTTAGCGGTACACACGTATGGCGTACCCTGAAGGCTACCAACCAATTGGGCGTCACACGTGGGCAACTGACGAAATAAATACCAGCTTTGTCGAGAGGAGAGAGAAAGTATGGCTGACCTGAATCAACCTACTGTAGAAAACCTTGCCATTATCATTGAGGGCATCAAAGCAAAGCTGAACATGGCGAATACAGCGGTGATGCGCCCGGAGGATTTCGATCTCGTTCATTACGAGGATTTGCTGTACCTGTACAACATGGTGCAGAAAAAAGCAGCGTTTGGCATCAATGAAATGACCGCCATCGTTGAAGAGCTGGGTGCAATGAGAAAACAATCCTAGTTTTTGCCCTGATCAAGTAAAAAAGCGTCGCTCCAGTACGTGGAGGGACGCTTTTTTATGTGGTTTTATTTTTGTAAGGAAATTGTAAACGTATTGAACTTGATGTTCTTTCCATGGTTTTGTATCGTCTCGATTGCCGATTGGATCAGGGTTTCTTTCCCTTTACCATCGATTTCGACACCGCCACCGTTCGTAGGCAATGACATATATGGCGTGATCGTTAATTCTTTTACATCCGCTGTCACCGGGTCAAAACGTCTTGTACCCGTGAGATACTCTTTGCCGTCGGACTTTTTACCTTGGCTGCCGCCTGAATACGCTCCCAGCTCGTTCCCTTTTTCATCAACCACCTTGAATTCCAAATAGCTCGATAAATACCCAATTTCCTCGGTTACTGCCTGGAAGCTCACAACCAACCCTGCTGGACCCATTGTGACATCCGAAACGGTCAGGTCAATGCCTCCAGCTTGTTGCTGGTGATTAATCGGAATGCGTTTCGTATCTGTACGTTCACTGATTGGTAGGGAGAAGCTCCACTTCTTACCGTCCTCCCCCTGAAAGCTCAACCCTAGCTTGAACTCTTGAGGCAAGCCATTAATTGCGTCGATATCGACAATTCCGGTCGCAAGCGTCGGAGTGATTTGTGTTTGCTTGCTGCTTCCTGCGTATCCAAACGCTTCCCCGTTCACTGTCAAATCTGGTGAGGAGCCTAAATAATGCTCTCCGACTGCTTCCTTCGTTTCTAATGTGTACCCAATCGTAAAGCGTGTCCCATCATAGTAGACTTCATTGACGGTAATCGCATTGCCACCCACGTCCTGCGACTCGCCGATGACAGTCGTTAAGCCTTTTTCACTCGCTTGCTTCAATCCGCTGTCACCGTAAGTAGCGAATATCGATCCGATCAAAGGCACCTTGGAGACGAGGTTCGCCATAGCGGGTGAGACAGTCGCTGAACTAAACAAGATACCTACAGCAACGACTGCAGCCCCTGTGCTATACACCAGCTTCCTTTTGTTTAGGCGTTTTCTTTGTGGCGATGCTTCTCGAACCGTTTTGGTGATAATGTCGTCCAGCTTCTCTGTAGGGACCGGAATGCGATCTACTTGCTCTTTATAGGCATGAATTTTTTCTCTCATGGAAATACTCCCCTTTCAGCTTCTTCCTTAATAGAGTTAGACCTCTGTGTATGTTCGTTTTCACGGTGCCTTCCGGGCAATCTAGCAAGGCAGCGATTTGCTTTACAGAATAGTCTTTATAAAATCGCAGCAAGAGAACCGTTACATACTTTTCTTCGAGCTCTTCCATTGCTTCCAAAAGGTCTATTCGTTCTTCCAGCCTTACACCTTCTGTATCTCGCATATTTTCGATCATGTCTTTACTCAGCGAAATCACCTTTCGCTTTTTAGCCAAATAGGCAATCGCCGTGTTAATCAAAATTCGCGTCAGCCATGTCGTAAAATATTGATCGTCCTTTACGGTTGAAATGGAGATCAAAGCCTTATAGACCGTTTCTTGAAAAACCTCCAGCGCATCCTCTTCGTTGCGCGTGTAGACGAAAGCCATCTTGTACAGATATGCTTTTTCCTGGTGCATGAGCATTTGGAATGCCTCTGAATCACCGGTCTTGGCGCGTGCAACGAGACCAAGCTTTTTGTTCAATCTTCTCCCCTCCTTTTCTCCCCAGTTAGAGAAATCAGGACTGTAAAACGTTTCACATTTTTTACCGAAATGAAAAAAGCCTGCTCTCATAGTCTACCGGAGACTACGGAAACAGACTCTATTCGTTACACTTTTTTCAACACGATGACTGCATTATGACCGCCAAAGCCAAAGGAATTGGACATGCCGATGTCGAGCGCGGCTTTACGTGCTGTATTTGGCACATAGTCCAGATCGCAGTCCGGGTCTTGCTCCTCCTGATTGATCGTCGGGGGAATGATTCCTTCTTGTAGGCTCTTAATCAGGGCGATCGCCTCCGCCCCCCCAGCTGCACCAAACATATGACCCGTCATCGATTTGTTGGCGGTGATCGGTACACGGTACGCATGCTCGCCAAACAGCTTTTTGATTGCCAGTGTCTCGGAACAGTCTCCGATTTCTGTGCTGGTCGCGTGCGCACTGATAACATCCACGTCTGTCGTTTGCACCCCTGCTTCCTGGAGAGCCCATTTCATCGCACGGTAGGGACCGATTCCTTCTGGATGTGTCGCTACCATATGATAGGCGTCAGAGCTTGCCCCGTAGCCGATCACCTCGGCATACATACGGGCGTTTCTTTTCTTGGCGTGTGATTCTGATTCCAAAATCACAATCCCGGCACCCTCTGCCATCACAAATCCATCCCGCTGGGCATCAAAAGGCCGACTCGCTCCTGCTGGATCATCATTTCTCGTTGACAATGCCGTCGCGTTGCTGAAGCTAGCGAGAGAAATGTCCGTGACTGCTGCCTCAGAACCACCAGCGATGACGATATCCGCTCCGCCCGACCGAATGAGCCGGAAAGCCTCACCGATGGACGTATTCCCAATCGAGCAAGCCGTAACAGGGGACATTGTCGGACCGTATAGACCGTACTTGATGCTGATCATCGCTGCTGCCATATTAGAGATGAGCATAGGAACCAGCGTCGGGCTAATCCGCTCAGGACCTCGCTCACGTAGGACATCATGCTGCTCAAGCAGTGTCGCTACCCCACCAATGCCAGAGCCTACATATACCCCGATTCGCTCGCGGTCCAACTCGTCCAACCGAAGCTCTGCATCCTCTAGTGCTTCTTCTACAGCAGCAAGGGCAAACTGGCAAAAGCGATCCATTCGCCGCGCTTCTTTGCGCCCAAAACGCTCCACCGGATCAAAATCTCGCACCAAACCTGCGATTTTCGTTTTATTGCGTGCTGTATCAAAAGTATCAATAGGCGAGATACCAGACTTCCCTTGCACGAGACTGTTCCAAAACTGATTCACTGTGTTCCCTATCGGGGAGATCACTCCCATACCTGTGACAACGACTTTTTCCATGAATAGCCTCCAATTCGAGTGCCTTATGGAAATCATCTTGTCACATGCGTTATCCTATTACAAGTTGTTGTTTATCCTAGTATAATGAGTACTAGTCTAACAAACTTAACCAGTTGAGGAAATGGAGAGTGTACCATGAATCAGCAAACGCGTTTGCAGGCACTGTCTACTTTTTTAAAAGCGCAGCGCGCCAAAATCCTGCCACAATCGGTCGGGCTGGCTCCTGGGACGCGCAGAAGAACCCCCGGACTACGAAGAGAAGAAGTTGCTCAGCTCGCGGGGGTTAGCTCCACCTGGTATACATGGCTGGAACAGGGCCGCGACATCAAGGTCTCTCCTTCTGTTCTAGATGCGGTAGCGAGAGCCTTGCAGCTTACCGTCGATGAGCGCAAATATTTGTATGCGCTGGCACTAGAGACAGGCACGGGAATCGGGCAAAACGTGCAAAAAGATGAACCGCCGAAGATCAATCCTGCCCTGAAACGAATCTTAAAAGAGTTGCGCTCGTGTCCAACCATCATTTCAGATCGGCGCAGTCATATTGTGGGCTGGAACGAGGCAGCCGCACATGTCTTTCTCGATTTCGAACAAATCCCTTATGAAGAGCGCAATTTGATCCGCCTGGTGTTTACGCGAAAGGAATTACGACGGCTGGCCGTCAACTGGGAGCATTTCGTCAGCGGCTTTCTTGCGATTTTTCGCGCCAATTACGGTCAGTATGTAGAGGATGAGTGGTACGAGCAGTTTTTAAGTGAGATGCGGCAGGTTCATCCCGACTTTCACGACCTTTGGGAGCAGAGCCGTGTCAGCTCAGCCCCGGAGGTTTTACTGGAATTCCGTCATGCAAAGGCAGGGAAAATGCTCTTTCATCTGACTTCGCTGCAAGTCTCCGGGAGCGCAGATTTGCGGTGTAGCATTTACACGCCTGACCCAAATTCTGCCACGGAAACGAAGCTACGGCAGCTGATTGATCGTCCGGTTTCTTCTGCACAACCGTGACCGAAGGTTTTTCTGGTTTGGGTCAACATGGTGGATTGACTGTCCGTCTCCACTTCCAATAGGGGACCGTCGAGCCAAAGCCACCCTACGGGCGGTAGTTTCTCAGGGAAGGGGTACCACCACATGCCTATCAACCTAAAAAATCAAAATCCCCCCATAACGAAAATTCTATCCATTGTTGACTACTGATATTGTGCCATTATGTTAACTTGAAATGAATACATTTCATTAACCATGATAAAATTGTAGTAAAAGGATATCGGAGGGGTTTTATGAAACTAGTAGGAGAACAAATATATCTTCGACTTTACAAGATTTCTGACGCCAGCGAGTTAGCTAAATTACATACTAGAAATCGCGATTTTTTTCAACGAGTTTGCCCATTACTCCCAGAAGCCTTTTATACAGAAGAACATCAAAAAATACGCATTGAACAGGTATTAAAAAAGACAGATGAAGGGCAAGTATATGCTTTTGGAATCTTTTTAAAAGCAACTGATAAACTTATCGGAGACATTTCATTAACTCAAATTGCTAGGGGAAACTTCCAAAGCTGTTATACGGGATTTACTTTAGATAAGGAGTATAATTCAAAGGGCTATACAACAGAAGCTCTTCAACTTGTTGTAGACTTTGCTTTTAGAGAATTAAAACTACATAGAATTGAAGCAGGAGCTATGCCTGACAATTTAGCATCTATTCGTGTATTAGAAAAAGTAGGGTTTAAAAAAGAAGGTATAGCGAAAGAAAATATAAAGATTAATGGCAAATGGACAGATCATCAAATATTAGCTATCATCAACAGCTTAGATGTATAAAGGTAACAGAAATAATTATTAAACGGCTATATGAGGCACCGCTACAACGCTAATGTCTCCTCATGTTCTAGAACACCTAACCACAGAAAAAGGATTCGTTCAGCGACAGAGTAACTATCAAGCACAGGAGTTAGTTGCTTTATCTGTATGGCTTAGTCAACAGGTCGCAAGTACATCAGTCACACAATGGTGCTTTCTAAAACTTGTACACCAAAGGAAAACCAGCCCGACGGCATCTGCCTGGGCTGGTTCACTTTGCTAATGATTCACAATCCCTACGCGCGTCCCGGAGGAAGCAAGGCTTCCCACTTCCTCGCAGCCTTCTTTCCAAAGCAAGTAACGGATACTGTCTGCCAGCGCTTCCCAGCTTGCTTCGATGACGTTGGTGGAGACGCCGACTGTGCTCCACTTTTCGCCGTTGCTCGAGGATTCGATCAGGACGCGTACTTTTGCGGCAGTCGCGCCGTTTTCGTCCAAGACACGCACCTTGTAATCTTCCAGCTGCATTTTTGCAATGCACGGGTAGTAGCTTTCCAACGCTTTTCGCATCGCATTGTCCAGCGCATTCACCGGACCATTGCCATCAGCAGCCGTATGGACAGATTCCCCGTTTACACGCAGCTTCACAGTCGCCTCCGACGTGATCGATTGGACGGCTGCCTTTTCCAGCATGATCTTGAAGGAGTCTAGATTGAACAGGTTTTTCAGCTTGCCGGAGGCTTCCAACAGCATCAGCGTGAGCGAAGCCTCTGCTCCCTCGTATTGATAGCCTTGGAATTCGCGCTCTTTGATGTGTGTAATGATTTCTCTCGCCTTTTCGCGATCCAACGAAAGATCGATCTCCAGCTCTTCCATTTTGGCGAGCAAATTGCTTTGGCCAGCGAGCTCAGAAACGAGTACGCGACGTTTGTTGCCGATGTTTTCCGGCTCAATGTGCTCGTACGTTTTCGGATCGCGCATAACGGCGCTTACGTGAATACCACCCTTGTGAGCAAAAGCACTGTACCCGACAAACGGCTGGTTGTTCGGCATCGTCATGTTGGCAATTTCCGCTACATAGCGCGAGAGCTGTGTCAGCTCCTGCAATTGATCAGTGCTCACACAGTGATGGCCGAGCTTGAGCTGCAAATTCGGAACCACTGAGATCAGGTTGACGTTCCCACAGCGCTCACCGATGCCATTAATGGTTCCTTGTACTTGCTGTGCGCCCGCCTGAATCGCAGCTAGTGCATTGGCAACTGCCACTCCGCTGTCATTATGCGGATGAATGCCTACAGGCGTCCGCAGATGGCCCACAGTCGTTTTGACAATATCATAGACTTCATGCGGCAGTGTCCCGCCATTTGTATCACAGAGAACGATCCAGTCAGCTCCAGCTTCTTCTGCCGCTTCCAGCACTCGCAATGCGTAGCGCGGATTCGCCTTGTACCCATCGAAGAAATGCTCTGCCAAAAAGAGAGTCGTCAGTCCGTTCTCTTTTAAAAATGCGACCGAATCAGCGACCATGCGCACGTTTTCTTCCAATGTCGTCTTGAGAGCATCCGTCACGTGCAAGTCCCAGGATTTCCCGAAGATCGCCGCTGCCGAGGCTCCGCTTAAGATCAACGCTTGCAGATTGTCATCATCGGAAGCAGCTACATTCGGTCTACAGGTACTGCCAAAAGCCGTTACCTTTGCGTGCTGCAGCGAAATCTCCCGGATACGCTCAAAAAAAGCCATGTCCTTTGGATTGCTGCCCGGCCAACCGCCTTCAATAAAATCAATACCAAACTGGTCCAGCCGCAGTGCGATCTTTATCTTGTCTTCTACCGACAGGCTGATCCCCTCTCCCTGCGTACCATCTCGCAGGGTCGTATCATACAGATACACCTTGCTATTCATGTTTCTTCTCCACCTGTTCCGTTATTTTTCTGAATAATCACATCATTCTAACCGTTAGACGATTCCCAGTATACCACAGCCCAAATGGAAAGAAAACGCAGGAAAATAGAGGTTTTTTCTATGTCCGTGGGGTGCGGACAAATGCGACGGTTTGCTTGATCGCTGCTTCCAATGGAGCCGATGTACCCGCAAACGGATGACGCGTGTTAAATGTATGATCTCCGCCTTCTATCCAGTGCAGCTCGCTGTTTTTGGCAGCCTGATGAATTCTTTTTGCACCCTCTACCAGACGGACATAATCTTTTTCACCTGTGATGATGCACAGTGGTTGCTCCATCGCAGAAACCAGTTCCAAAATATTGTATTTCTGGCGATTGTTATCCACATCCTCGATCACGACTCTCGTGATTGGCATATCTTGACCAGTCCGCGCATTCGCTATGTATCCGACGCCTGTCTCTTCTATTTGTTGGCGCAGCTTCTCGTCGAACAAGTCGACATGAGCAATTCCGTTCCAAGTCACAATCCCTGCCACATGCAGGTTGTTCGCTCCGAATAGAATCGCGTCACCGCCGCCCTTGCTGTGTCCCAATACGTACAGCTTCGTTTTGTCCACATAATCAGGTACAGGAAGCTCGCCTGACAAAATCCGTTCCGTCAGCGCTTGCAAATCAGCCAGTTCACGCGCATACGTATTGCGCCCGAATTTCTCCAGCTCGTCGAACTCCGTCAAGCTCTCCCCTACACCATTGCAGCTAAAATTAAAGCGAATCGTGGTAATGCCTTGCTTGGCCAGCTCATCGGCTACATAGGGAAAACTTCCCCAATCCTTGAAGCCTTTAAAACCATGGCAAAACAGTAGCAGTGGCTGTGCTGTACCTGCCGCTTCCTCCGTATGAATGTCTCCTCGCAGTGTCAACTCCTCGTCGAGTTCGATGGAAAATGATTGTTTTTGCATGTGCGTTTCACCTCTTGTGCATTTTTTTATTATTATGCCGTGTCCCCCTCTGAAAAGAAACGGAAATACCAAAAAAAGAGACCTTCCTCTATGGAAGATCCCTCATTCGGTCAGATTGCTCTTATTAACGAGATACAACGCGTACTCCAACGGCCGTCGAACCGCCATCTTATATCGCTGGTGCTGACGCAACTGCTTGAAAATTTCTCTGCCTGGCTTCGGATTGATTTCGATAATCCAAACATTCCCGTGAATATCAATCCCCAGATCAAAGCCAAACTCCATCATCAGGCCGAAATGCTCTTCAATGCGTGTGACAGTCTTGATCGCGAGCTCCTTGCATTCCAGCACAATCCGCTCTGCCATTTCCTGACCAAATCGTTGGACCAAAAAGGAAACCGCAGGCAAAGCGGTTCCTCCCCCATGCAAATTCGAGGTGGACGATTGTATCGGCCCAACACGAATGCCCATCCCGGTCAAACACCACTGACCCTTCCCGTCCTTTTGCACAAGCATGCGAGCATCTACTGTTCGCTTGGGAACCAATGACAACCGTAGCCCCTGTTGAAGAAAAAACTGCTCGTTTCCGCTCTTCTCATTCTTCATCCAATGCTCCAGCCGCTCGCACACCTCTGTGAGCGTCGCCAGTTTTTCGCAGCTTTTGGCTTGCTTCTTGGTCCTGCCATGCAAAAGGTAGCGACCTGCTCGTTTCTCTACACGCAGTATGCTTCTGCCACCTGTGCCGTTTGTCGGCTTGAAGTAAACCAGACGATGATCGGCAAGCATCGCATCAAGCGTTTTTCTGTCGTAGGGGAGTGTTTCGGGAAGCCAGCGCTGTAGCTCAGGATCTTGTATCAAAATCTGATGTACGGCATATTTGTTCGAGAAGCGGTTATTCGCATAACGAAACAAGTCTTGCTTGCGAAATGGCAAATAGGCACGATGCTTGGGCAATGGATAGTAGCGATAACGGTCGATGACGATATCGGGCCAGGCAAAACGCTCTCGTCTCCACTTCGTGCCATCTGGTACAAAACCGTTGATCCGCTTTTCTGCAAACTGGACATCTTGTGGGCTAAACAAAAAAACCTCTGCCCCCAATTCTCTCCCTTCCTCAACCAGCCTTCGTAAAAAGCCGGGCTCGACAAAGCCTGATTCTCCTCGGTAGGTCAGTACGCCTATCCGTTTTCTCACCGAAAGGCCACTCCCTCCCTTGTTCGATTTTCTAGCTAGCCTCGTATAGCTTATGGTTGAAAGCAAAAAAAGCGCCTTTGTCCTATGTAGGCAAAAGCGCATCTTTCATGAATTTTCTTATCGTTGATGTGTTTCCAAATAGTGCAGGGCTGTTCGTCCCAAGAGCTCGCCTGCGATTAACATGGCATCCTCGTCGATATCAAAACGTGGATGATGATGGGGATATGTCGCCAGTTTTTCTGGATTGCCTGCTCCTACGAACAGGTAAGCGCCGGGCACCTTTTCCAAGTAGTACGAAAAGTCCTCGCCACCCATCAACGGCTTCATCGATTCCACGCGACCAACTCCGAATGCAGCAATGGCTGCTTCCTGTGCGATCGTTGCTTCTTTTTCATGGTTAATGACGGCTGGATACCCTCGATCGTAGACAACTGTAGCGCTGCCTCCCATCATGGCAGCTGTCCCCTCCGCAATTTCTGTCAGGCGCTGCTCCGCACGATCGCGGACGTCTGGCAAAAAGGTGCGGACAGTCCCTGTCAAACGACAGCTATCTGCGATGATGTTCGTACTGTCTCCGCCGTGGAACGTCCCCACGGTCACGACCACACTTTCTAACGGGCTGACGTTGCGGCTGGCAATCGTTTGGAGATGACCGACGATTTGTGAACCGATCACAATGGAGTCGACGGTTTCTTCTGGAACAGCACCGTGTCCCCCTTTTCCTTTGATCTCGATGGAAAAGTCGTCCGTATTCGCCATCAGGGGACCTGCGCTAATGTATACCTTCCCCACAGGGAACATCGACCAGAGATGAACGCCAAAGATCGCATCGACGCCATCTACTGCACCATCCTGAACCATTTGGGTAGCTCCGCCCGGATTTTCCTCTTCCGCATGCTGAAAGACAAAGCGAATTTCACCGGCAAACTGCTCACGATGTGCTGCCAAAACAGAAGCGAGTCCTAATAGCTGGGAAGTGTGCGCATCATGACCACACGCATGCATGACGCCAGGGACGGTAGATTTATACGGCACTTCTTTTTGATCTTGAATCGGCAGTGCGTCAAAATCCGCACGCAACGCGACGACCTTACCCGGGCGCCCTCCGCGCAAAACGCCGATGACTCCTCTACCGCCCACGCCTGTGCGAACCTCATCAAAGTGAAGTCCTCTTAATATTTCGGCAATGAGGGCTGGGGTCTTCTCCTCTTGAAAGGAAAGCTCGGGATGCTGGTGTAGATGACGCCTCCAGCTAATGATTTGCGGCTCCATCTCTTTGAGTAGCTCTTTTAATTGTTCCTGCAAGGCCATGGTTCTTACTCCTCCCCCTGAATGCCCATTCTTCTCCCATCATAGCAGAATCATGGACCAAATGGGGAGCTTGACTAATCCAGAGCGAGCATGCTGCGTTTTCGCTTCTCAAAGACCGCAAAGCTCGTATAGCCTACCCGTTTCAACTGGGCTCGAGCCTCGTCCAACTGCTGACCGACTTGATCAGGGGCAGTAGCGCTAGACGCCAATGTGATGGGCACCTCATTCTGGAACAAAATTTCCAAAAAACGATAGCTGGGCGAAAATTCCCGGAGCTGACTCGCCAGACCGTAGCCTGTATTGATTTCTGTCGCAATTCCGCTGCGTCCAAGAGCGCGGGCCACACGCTGATAATACGGCAATAGGGCAGTTTCATCCGGTCGCACACCAAACGCTTTGATGCCATCGATATGGGCAATGACATCGAATAATTGCGATTCGATCGCCTGCTCCAGCTTATCAAAATAAAGGCTGTACAATCCGATTAGCTCCTGTCTTCCAAAGCGTTCTCGTGCATCGTGGATCGGATAGCCCCAGCCTTCCAGAAAATGCACGGCCCCTATGCACACATCCCAAGGATATTGATTGATGACATGCCGCAGCGTCTCTTCTCCACCTGAAAAATAATCCAGTTCAATCCCCACACGCAGCTCAATCCCATCCTCCGCCCAACGAAGCCGCTCTTTTTGCAGGAAAACAACAAAGCTGTCCAGTGAGTCATTTGCGACCTGACTCAGCCATTTGCGCTGCGCGGTCCCCAAGCGATCAGAGCCGATGTGCACATGCTGTTCGTAGTACGACCGATAGTCTAGAAAACGGTATAAGTGCTCGACCACGCAAACTTGCTGAATCCCCGCCTGTTTGGCACGTAATCGATACAATTCCAGCCAATCTCGTGAATACGGGCCTTGTTGAAGGCGTTCTGCCAACCCATTGGTCAGCATACTTGCCCATTTTCGGCTCCCCTTCACTTCGGCATGCTCCACGAGGGGGCGCAATGATTCCGCTTGCTTGAGCAACCAGTCCAGCGAATACGGCCCTTCCTCCAGATGGACGTGAAAGTCTACCTTCATCCCGATCACCTCCTTGGGTTCGTCCCTGCTGTTTTCTATCGTTTATATGCATGTGGTTCCATACATATGTCGAGTATTCACATGACGAGCGACCTAGCAAAAGAGGTGAAAAAAGAACAAAAAAAATGCCTCAGCAACGAGGCATTTTCCACAATCAGCTATTTTTTCGCTCATACACGTAAAACGCATGCGGATAAACGTTCTTCTCATCCACGATACCCTCACGCTTGTCCACCAAAGTGTACGCATCACGATCCCATGCTGGGAAAAACGTATCGCCCTCTGTTTCCAAATCGATCTCCGTAATGTACAGACGATCCACGACATCGAGGAACTGACGATAAATTTCCGAGCCACCAAAGATGATGACATCACCCATTGCGAGCACTTCGTCCTTCGTATGGACGACATCTACACCTTCAGGGTGAAAATCCTGACTGCGTGTCAGGACGACATTTCTGCGGTTAGGCAGCGGCTTGCCGATCGATTCAAACGTTTTGCGTCCCATCACGATCGTTTTGCCTGTCGTTAATTCCTTCACATTTTTCAAGTCGGCAGGAAGGTGCCACGGCATGTCGCCATCTTTTCCGATGACTTGGTTACGGGCATAGGCAACAATCAGGCTGATCATACGGCCACCTCGCCTTTGATGTGCGGGTGTGATTCGTAGCCGACGATTTCAATATCTTCGTATTTGAAGTCAAAAATCGAAGTCACTTCTGGATTAAGCACGAGCTTCGGCAGTGGTTTCGGCTCGCGAGTGAGCTGCAGCTTGACCTGCTCGATATGGTTGAGATACAGATGAGCATCACCGATCGTATGAACAAAATCGCCCACTTCAAGTCCGGTGACATGCGCCACCATATGCGTCAGCAAAGCGTAGGAAGCGATATTAAACGGCACACCCAAAAACGTGTCGCCACTGCGCTGATACAGCTGGCAGGATAACTTGCCATTCGCTACGTAAAACTGGAACAACAGGTGACAAGGCGGCAATGCCATCTTGTCCAATTCAGCCGGATTCCACGCGCTAACGATCAAGCGGCGAGAGTCCGGATTGCGTTTGATCTCATCAATGACCCATTGAATCTGGTCCACTGTTTTGCCGTCGCGTCCAGTAAAGGAGCGCCATTGGCTTCCGTATACCGGGCCCAAATCTCCGTTTTCGTCGGCCCATTCGTTCCAGATCCGCACGCCGTTTTCCTGCAAGTAGCGGACATTGGTATCGCCCGATAAAAACCAGAGCAATTCGTGGATGATCGATTTCATATGCAGCTTTTTCGTCGTGACCATTGGAAAACCTTCACTCAGGTCAAAACGCATCTGATGCCCAAAAACACTGGTCGTTCCGGTGCCTGTCCGATCCTCTTTTGTGGCACCCTCATCTAAAATGCGCTGGCACAAATCCAGGTATTGTTTCATCGTCCATCTCTCCTTCCATCTCATCTATTTTACCTGACCCAGACAAAAATGAAAGATCGGAATGTCATGATATAATAAATGGATAAATGTAGAAAGCGGGATTCGTATGGATGGCATATCTTCTGTGGCTACAAAGCCCTTATATAAACAAATAGCAGAGCAAATCGAGCAAAGAATCAGCAGTGGTGAATTCGGTCCTGGTAGCTATTTGCCCTCGGAGCGCACGCTGGCCAAAGAACTGAACGTCAACCGTTCTACTGTCGTCGCTGCATACGATGAGCTGCAAGCAGCAGGTATGATCGAGCGCATACAAGGAAGTGGCACCATCGTCAGCCAAGATATTTGGGGACTGGCACGGACCCGCGTTCCGAACTGGCGTCATTTGACGGAGTCAGGGTCGTTTCGTCCGAATTTACCGTTGATTCGCAAAATCCGCCGTGAAACACAGGAAAATGAGTTAATCGATTTGGCGAGTGGCGAGCTCTCGATCGATCTCATCCCCAATCAATCGCTTCAGCAGCTCATGACCCCCGATGACTTCCCGGCTCATCTCGGCTATGAGCATCCGCAGGGCAATTGGGCTTTGCGAGAGACATTGAGTCTCCATATGAAAACATGGCGAAGCATCGCAGCACCTGCTACCTCGATCCTGATCACATCAGGCGCGCAGCAGGCTCTTCATCTCGTCGTTCAATGTCTGTTAAAGCCAGGGGATGCGGTTGCCATTGAGGAGCCGTCTTACTGTTATTCCTTGCCGCTTTTTCATTCCGCTGGCTTGCGTACGTTCTCGCTGCCTGTCGACCGGAACGGAATCGACCCGAAGCACTTGGCCCAGCTGCACCGACAGCACCGCATCAAAATGGTTTTTCTCAATCCGAATTATCAAAACCCGACAGGGACACTGCTTTCATTGGAGCGGCGTCAGGAATTGCTCGCGTTCTCCTATGAAAACGGGATTCCGATCATCGAGGATGATCCATACAGCTTGACCAGTTTTTCGAGAGAACCCGTCCCAACCTTAAAATCGCTGGATCAACACGGAACAGTACTCTACATCAGCTCTTTGACCAAAATTGTCGCCTCAGGTCTGCGGATCGGCTGGATCGTCGGGCCCCCTACTGTCATGGAAAGACTGGCAGATGCGAAACAGCAGTTTGATTTTGGACACAGCATTTTTCCGCAATGGCTAGCGAATCGCTTTCTCGGATCGCCTCAGTTTGCGAGTCATATCGACCTTTTGCGAACAGAGCTGTCCTTACGGCACGATCAGCTTGTTTCTTCTCTTCAAGACAAGTTCGGTGATCAAGTAGAAATGGTCGGTTCAGAAGGAGGAATTCACCTGTGGTGTAAATTCAAAGGGGAATGGAGCGGCGAAACTCTTCTCACAGAATCAGTCAAACGGGGAGTTGTCTTCGTTCCAGGACATCTTTTCGGGGCAGAGCAAGGATATGTCCGCTTCACCTTTGGCAGAGCTACCCTCGATCAGATCCCTGAGGCAGTTGCGCGCTTAGCGGATGCATTCATGGCAAGTGGATGGGCAAAATAATCCCCAAGTGGATGGCAACATTTTTGTGCGGTCGGTATATGATCGAGGTAAGCTACCGTATGCATCCTCGTGTATATCCAGCAGGATGACTGTGCCATACAGAAAGGACTGGCTGTTATGAGTATTTTGCCTTTCATTATTGCTATTATTGTACTTGTTCTTATAGGTCTCGTCGTTACGATAAAAATCGGAATTAACCCATCCGAATCTAAAGTGCGGGACTTTAAACAACGTTCCCGCAATCTGTTGATCATTTACGGCATCATTACAATCGCTCTGGTTATAGCTTTGTCAGTCTTTCTCTACAACAACCTTTGATCACAATCCCGAAAGCTACGTGACATAAATAAGACGCCGTCTGCCTTGTACAGGTATGACGGCGTTTTTGAAATCGAAGGAATTCCTTCGTCATGTGTTTTTAGAAGATGATACCTCTTTTACACGATTTTCTTCGCTACATTGGCTGCTTGCAGTCCCCGCTGTCCATTCACAATCTCAAAAACCACCTGCTCGCCTTCCTCCAAATTCCGGTAACCTGACCCCGTGATCGCAGAATAGTGTACGAATACATCTGGTCCTCCATCGCGCTCAATAAACCCATAGCCCTTTTCTTTGCTGAACCATTTTACTTTCCCTTGAATCATTGTGTTTCCTCCCTGTAATCAATGCAGCTCTTACGCTTACCTCATCATATGCGGATGCGAAGTCAGTGGATATACGGTAAAATAAATAAAGTATGAATCGTCACGCCAGAAAGGAGTGAATCACATGAAAAAAGCATTGATTATTGCATGCGCGCTGCTGCTCACTGCCTGCTCGGAAATATCCGAAGGGGTCCAAACCGCTCAGCAAGCAGTAGAAACAGGTCAACAAGCGATTGAGACAGGCAAACAGGCTGTCGAAGCGGGCCAACAAGTTCTGGAAGCCGGCAAGCAACTGGCGGAGTCTGAAGTCGCCAAACAGCTGCAAGCATACCTCCAACAAAAATACGAATCCTCTGAAGCATTGCGTAATGCCATGTTCAGTGGAGATGGTCAGTTGCTCGTAGAAGAATTGCAAAAGACCGAGCTAGCGAACTTCAGCTTTTACAAATCTGACATGTTTGGTGTTGAATATACAGGCACGCTCTCTGCCGATGGTACTTTCAAAGTGCTTAAGCACGATTTGAACAACCAAGGTGCGGAGCCTACTGTCGTAAAGGAATTCAAAGTAACACTCGACGGAAACGGTCAGGTTCAAGTTCAGTAATTTGGAAAATGTTTCAAGAAAAGCCTGCGATCAATCATCGCGGGCTTTTTCGTGTTATTAAAAAACTTTTTATTGAGGCTCTACAAAATTTTCTGTGTTTCCTTATAGATTTTTATAATTGGGCATGATAACGTGTAAGATGTTCATATAAAATTCATAAATACTAAACACAACGAGGTGATGCCCATGAATATGCTACTCGCATCTATTATTGTGTACATGGCAGGTATGCTCTTGATCGGCTATTATGCCTACAAGCGTACCTCTAATCTGACAGACTACATGCTCGGCGGTCGGTCGCTCGGTCCAACTGTAACCGCTCTCAGTGCAGGTGCATCCGACATGAGTGGCTGGTTAATGATGGGGCTGCCAGGTGCCATGTTTGCCCAAGGTCTTAGCGCATCCTGGATTGCCATCGGTCTAACTCTCGGAGCTTATGCCAACTGGCTGTATGTCGCTCCCCGCCTTCGTTCGTATACGGAGGTTGCCAACAACTCGATTACGATTCCCGCTTTTTTGGAAAATCGTTTCGGGGACGGGTCTCGGATGCTTCGTCTTGTCTCGGCACTTGTTATTATGATCTTTTTTACTTTTTACGTCTCTTCCGGTCTCGTTTCTGGAGGCGTGTTGTTTGAAAACACCTTCCACCTGAGCTATCAAACCGGACTATGGATTGTCGGATTGGTCACCATTGCTTACACATTGTTTGGCGGCTTCCTCGCTGTAAGCTGGACGGACGCTGTACAAGGACTCATTATGGTCATCGCGCTCATTCTCGTTCCGCTCGTGACCGTTCTTACAGCAGGTGGATTGGGAGAAACGTTTACGGAGATCCACGCTGTCGATCCCTCTTTGCTCGATATTTTTAAAGGGACGAGCCTGCTCGGTATCATTTCCTTGTTTGCATGGGGGCTCGGTTATTTCGGACAACCGCACATTATCGTTCGCTTTATGGCGATCACGTCCACGAGTGAGATCAAAAAAGCACGCAGCATCGGTATGGGCTGGATGATTTTCTCCGTCGCTGGCGCCATGCTGACAGGTCTGGTCGGTATCGCCCTGTACTCCAAGCAAGGCTGGACGTTGAGCGATCCTGAGACGATCTTCATACAGTTGGGTACGATCCTGTTCCATCCACTCATTACCGGCTTTTTGCTGGCGGCGATTTTGGCAGCGATCATGAGTACGATTTCCTCTCAGCTGCTCGTCACTTCCAGCTCCTTGACCGAGGATATTTACAAAACCTTTTTCAAGCGTTCTGCCACTGACAAAGAGCTGGTCACGATTGGCCGCTTGTCCGTATTGCTTGTATCTGTCGTCGCCTTTTTGCTCGCCTTGAATAAAAATGACACGATCCTCGATCTCGTCGGATATGCGTGGGCCGGGTTCGGTGCTTCATTTGGGCCTGTCATTCTGCTCTCCCTCTATTGGAAGCGCATGAACAAATGGGGTGCTCTCGCGGGAATGGTCGCTGGCGCGCTTACCGTTATCATCTGGACTCGTTTTGATGTGCTGAAGGACTTCCTTTATGAGATGGTTCCCGGCTTTGCCATTAGCCTGCTCGCCATCGTGGTTGTCAGCCATTTGACCAGCAAGCCTTCGAATGAGGTAACCGCTCAGTTTGATGAGTACCAAAAAAGCATGAAATAATCCTTGCCGACAAAAGCCAAGCAGCCTATGCGCTGGACAACTGCCCTGTCCCGCGCCATAGGCTGCTTTTTTCTGTTGAAACTATTTGAGACCCTCATCGTAAATCATCCATAACCTCACAAAAAGGAGGGACAAAAACTGATGATGATGTCCGGCTTGATTATTGGTGTATCCCTTTTGATTTTTGGCATGCTCGGGATGGCTTGCTACCGCTTTTTTGTCCAAAAGAAACCAGTCGAGCAATACTACACCCCGCTAGATCGCGTATTTGGGCAAACGCCAGTTGAATTTCATGAACAAAAGATCGAAAAGAAAGAGTCAGAGGAAGAAGAAGGTGATGACAAGGATAAGAACGAGAAGATTCGGCAAATGCGCAGATTATAACGAAAACCAAGCTTCTGCCAAACGACTGATTCCTATCGCAATGTCTTGTTCCTCCACTCCACCAAATCCAACGATGATGCGCGGCCGTGCATTCGTCGGATCATTGGCCCAGTTATGGCCGCTCGGATAAACGCGAACATCAGCCGCACGCGCCAGCTCGATCAGCTCTTTCTCCGTTCGGGAAGTATCTACCTCCAGCAAAATATGCAGCCCTGCTGACTGTCCCAATACTCGGACTTCCTGGGGCATGTAGGTCTGTATCGCCCGAAGCAATGCATCATGCTTGCGGTGATAGACGGTGCGCATTTTTCGGACATGCTTTTCCCAGTAGCCCTTTTGCATGAACAACTGCATGCTCCGTTGCAAATGGCGGGAAACCGGAGAAGGATACGCCTGGAATGCTTCCAAATATCGCCCGAGCAATTGCCTCGGAAGTACCGTGTAATCCAAGCGAAGTGCTGGAGAAAATGCTTTGGAAAAATTGCCGATATAAACCACACATCCGTCCCGATCCATTCCTTGCAGAGATGGTGTAGGGTGGACATTGTAGCGGAATTCGCCATCGTAATCATTTTCGATGATGATTCCGTTCTTTCTCTTTGCCCATTGCAGCAATTGTTGACGCTGACCGATTGGCATGACCATCCCATACGGAAATTGATGGGCAGGCGTCGTGTACACGACCGTTGCGTTGCTTTTCTCCAAGGCTTCTATGGACAGCCCATCTTCCCCAAGCGGGATTGACACGACCTCATAACCGTGATGGGAAAAGACGATCCGTGCATCTGCATAGCCAGGCTCCTCGATTGCAACCACACGATGCCGATCTGCCAAGAGCAGACATAAAAAGCTGAGAGCCTGCTGTAATCCGGTACCGATGATGATTTGCTCAGGCCGACAAATGAGCGTACGTGCTCTTCGCAAATATTTACTGAGCTCCTCTCTCAGCTCCCACTCTCCTTGATTATCCCCGTAAAAAGAAAAGTCCTCCGGATAGACATCCAGCGCTTCCAGCATGCAGGAGCGCCATGTAGCGTAAGGAAACGACTTCGTATCGATGACAGAGCCGTGAAAGTTGTAGCGACAGGTGAGATGCTCCCCTTTTTTCTTTTTCAAGATGGACGAGTACAAGGCACTCTCCTCATCCTGATCCACTGGCTCTGACCATCTCTCGATCTCAGCAGCAAAAAAGCCGCTCCGCTCCCGGCTCACGATGTAGCCTTCTGCGAGCAGTTGCTGATAGGCTGCCTCAATCGTATTTTTTCCGACGCCACTTGCTTTCATCAACTGACGGATCGACGGCATCTTGGTTCCGGACGGTATCTCTCCTGATGCAATCCGTTTGCTCAATTGCTTGTATAGCTGCTGATACAGAGGTTCTTTGCTCTGTGCATCCATAATCGGCATGTACTCCATCAGCGGCCCTCCAATCTGTGCCCATCTATCTCTCTCAAACTGTCACTGTATATAGGAGCAGTTCTCTTTTACAATGATTGTACCAGATTCACCCACACGAAAGGAGAACAAGTCATGCGTATTCATTTGCAAGGAGAAAAGGTCATTTTGCGAGATATTCGAGCAGAAGATATCGATACGATCTACTATTGGAAATACGAAGCAGAAGATCGTGAACATCTCAATTGGAATGGCCCCTATAAACCTCTTGATCCGTACACAAAAGAAGAGTATCGTGCTCTCCCACGCTACCAGGAGTCTCTCGCTCTCGTCGGGACAGATGCACCAAGAACCGAGCTGATGATTGAGATTGACGCCGAGTTAATAGGTAGTGTCGGTCGCTACTGGGTATCCGAGGAGACGAACTGGTGCGAAATCGGAATCGTCATTTACGACTCCCGTTACTGGCAGAATGGTTATGGCCGGGAAGCGTTTCGGATGTGGATCGACTACTTGTTTACCCACATGGATACTGTCCGTTTAGGCATTGGTACGTGGTCTGGCAACGAACGGATGATCAAGCTGGCTGCTCACATGGGAATGGTGGAAGAAGCGCGAGTACGTAAAGCAAGGATTGTTCGCGGTGAATATTACGATGCGATTAAGATGGGGATTTTGCGCGAGGAATGGGAGAATCGGAAATAACAAAGGGCAATCCCTGGTCTAAACAAGACGTAGGGACTGCCCTTTTTACTTGTTGAAAAATCTATTACTCCAACTCAGCCGCCACACGACTCACTTTTGCCGCCAGCTCGTCGAGATCGATGTTCATCTCAAGAGCCGCAAACAGGCCTGTGAAGTACTCGTTGATCTGGTCGATGACGCGATTACGCTCACTTGTCACCAGCTCTTGGAACAGCGTAGAAAACTGCTCATCCAACTGCTTGTTTCCGATTTCTACATACCCGCTCACTGGTTCTTGCATGCGCTTTTCCAGTTCTTCACGCATTTTCCCTTTGCCATCCTGCTCGAAAAAGTCTTTGGTGTTTTTGAACAAGGAAATCGCAGATGCAAATGCAGATTCAGCTACTGGCAGTTCGTTAGCAAAGGACAGTGTTTCCACCTGCCGCTGCTGATAAGGCGCCAATGTCAACCCTGCAGCGTAGCCTTGTGCATCTTTTTGCCACGCCGCAACAAGTGTTGTCCCCTGCTTGTTCGTGAATTTCTCCAAGCGAAGGGTAGTCGCTCTCAGCTCCTGCGCCAAGTCGTAGCTGATCGAACGCAGAAGATCAGTCAAGCATCCTTGCAGGGCTTGCTTCATGTTGCGTCCATCGTCCTTAATGACAGCTGGGTTAAAAGCGAAATTGAACAGTTCATTGAAACGGAAGAACAAGCGCTGGCGAACGTAGTAGAGCAGCTCCTCGCGCTCTTTTGCCAAGTCGCGCTCGAACGAAGCGGTAGACATTGCTTCAACAGCTGACAGAGCCTGTGTCTTGGCGTTGCTTGCTGCTTCTTTGCGCAATTGACGCTCTTCTTCTCCGGACTGTGCCATACGCATGAATTCTGTCATGGTATCATGGGCGCGACGGATTTCACCGATTGCAGCATTCACAGCAATTTGCGTCAGCTCTTCAATCGTAAAACGGAGGAACTCTGCTTCAAACGACGCCATTCCCGAGAACTTGAATGCTTCATCTGCCGGCATCAGCGGCTCGCCTTCAGCCGTATTCGTGCGCTGGCGGTATACTTTCTCGGCAGAAGCTGCCAGCTTGCCTTTTTCATGCATCCGTGCCAACAGAGCAGTCTGGCTGGACACTGGATAAATACGTGGGAGGCGAATGCCGCACGAGAGGAGGTTTTTCTCTACGTGGGTAAGGACACCCTGCAATTCCTCATCGTTTGCTGCGAGGTCACAAGCATTGACGATAAAGAACATTTTGTCCATTTCAAACGTATCCTTGACGCGCCCCATTTGCAGCAAAAATTCGCGGTCAGCCTGTGCAAAGGCGTGGTTGTAATACGTCACGAACAGGACCGCATCCGCGTTTTTCATGTATTCAAACGCCACGCCTGTGTGTCGTGCGTTGATGGAATCCGCACCAGGCGTATCGACAAGTACGATGCCCTGGTCAGTCAGTGGGCAGGAATAGAACAGCTCGATGTATTCCGCAAAACAAGCTTTTTCTTCCTTGGCTACAAAGCCTTTGAACGCCTGCATATCCACCAGCAGTTCTCCACCCAAATGAGCTGCCATTTCTGGCAATCCTTTTGTAACAGCTTTCAAAAAGGTGTAGTGCGGTTTTGCCGTAGGCGGGATTTGTGCGACGTCGATCTTGCCCAGCTCAGCCAATGCCCCATCCAGATCAGATGCAATCAGTCCAAACACAGCGAGTGAACGGATAACATCCTGCTCGATTGCTTCGCGCTCCTTCAAAACGACACGCACAGTTCCATGCGGGCGTTCATCCGTAGGCGGCATAATTTTGTTGATCGCCGCTGTCGTCGGATTCGGCGATACAGGCAGCACAAGATCGCCCATCAAGGCGTTGGCAAACGAGGATTTTCCTGCGCTAAAAGCACCAAACAGTGCAACGGTAAAACGATTGGCAGTCAGGCGATCTGCTCGATCCAGCATCGCCTGTGCCTGTGCTTGCATCCCTGGTACGGAAACGACTTCTTCACTTGCGCGTCGCAGACGCTCTGCTGCCGCAATTAGTTTGTCTCGTAGTTGATTCATGCTACTTGTTCTCCTCCACGCATAATCGCCAACAGACGACCCTTGGTTTCTTCTTCTCTCGCTGCCAGTCCTGTCAGCTTTTGATGCAGCGCTGCCATTTCACGTAATACGCCAAGGCGCTCACCTTGAGCTGCACTTTCTACACGCACCTGCTCTTTGATCATTTCAACCACTTGTGCAATGAAGGACAGGCCCACGCGTCTGTACTCCAGCTTCATCCCGCTGGAAATATCCGCACAGTAGTTCAGGACGTACTCACTCGAAGCCGCACCCTCTTTGATGTGCTTGCTCAGGAACTCGCCCGTAATCTCGATCTTGGTCGCGTGAACGCTGGCGTGATATTCTTCGCTCCGCAAATCAAACACTTGCGGCTGCTTGCCGAGCCATTCTTTGAAATGGAAGTCGAGATTTCCCGCCACTTTTTCGCGGAACTCGACGAGAAGGGCTTCTTCGCGACGTGCGCGTTCTTCCTCTGTCTTCTTGCCTGCAAACAACAATCCCACCTTGAAGCCCGGCTTGCGGCTCTCCAAATAGCTTCGTGCTGCTTCGTTCGTGCTGAAATAAGTCAAACGAGCGTTGTCCAAAAGTACACTCAGCTCTTTTTCCATCTGCATTCGGGCATCCTCAGCACGCTGCTCTAGAGCCGTTGCTGTGGCTTCCTCCTGCTCAAGCGCTTTCTGCACAGCCGCTGCATTACGACTGTCGATGCCTTCTACTTCCAGACCATCCAGCTGGGCTTCCCACTGCTGGCGTTGATCTGCCTGGCTTGTTCTTACTACTTGGATGTGTTCGTCAATCAAATGCTCGGCAGCACTGCGAACGCTCGTGTCGACCAGCTTTTCACGATCAGCGATCAACTGTGCAAGCATGCCCTTAAATTCCGCATACATGTTCTCAGGATGATCTGGCTCCGCAAGCGACGTGTAAAAAATACCATCCGGATGAATGTTCCAGGTCGCGAATGCCTCCTCGACACTTTCCTTATAGCTATCAAAATCCAATTCGAAATCAATATGTTTATCAATCATGTTCACAACCAGATAGACTGGCTTGCCACGGTCCTTCAAGGTCTTCGTAAAGTTGAAGTTCTCTTCGGCTTGAACATGGTTATAATCCATCATATAAATGACGACGTCAGCCAAATGCAGCGCAGATTCTGTAGCGATTTTGTGTGCCGCATCCGTGGAGTCAATGCCCGGGGTATCGAGCACGCTGGCGTATTCGTCAAGGAATGTTCCCGGATAGGAAACCTCTACGGATTCTACCGTATCTCCGTCAACAGCAAACTGCTTGAGTTTCTCCATCTCCGTATCTGGATCAAATGTAAGGACTCCGTTGTTCATGGTGAAGACGCGAGCCGCTTTTTCTCCGCCGCGAATCTTGACGACATTCGCACTAGTCGGAATCGGATTGGACGGCAGCAAATTGACACCCAGAAGCGTGTTAATCATCGTTGATTTTCCAGCGGAAAAATGTCCGCAAAACGCAATATTCAACTCAGCGCGCTTTGTTTTCGCGGCCAGTTGAATGAGCTTGTGTGACGTGGTTTCGTCTCCCTGCGATTTCATTACTTCCGCGAGTTCTTCCCATATATGTGCCAGTCGGGAAAAGTCCGTTTCCCGGATCAATACTTGACTGTCAAGCACTTCTATTCCACCCTTCTCCATCATTCCTACTCTCTCTACTAATACCTGTTCATGAACTTCCTTTTACTACTCTCTATTCTACCATGCCGAATGTAACATAGGTCACAGATGAGTTCAATTCAAAACTATGAAAGATTTAGCATTCGCCTATTCTTCCGCATAATTTTCCTCCCATCTGGAAAAAATCGCACTAACATGATATTCGCATTCTGAACGGGAGGAACTTCAAATGATGCGCAGATTTTTGTCCCAGCGTCGCCAAAAGAAAACTCCCTCTCTTATCGCACAGCGTTTGCAGCAGCGAAATGATCCTACGCTTACGCTATCGACCAGTTTGCAGCAAAATATGGAGACGTTCAAGACCGTGCTGGGCAGCCCACACGACTTATTAATTCGTTCCTTTACGATCGGCAACACTAAACATTCCTGTGCCGTTATTGCGATTGATGGATTGGCGAACTGCGATATGCTGGATACGCAAGTCCTCGGACAAATCCAGTTGATGATCTCGACTGCTTCCAAAGTAGTACCGACTGAACCAGATGAGATTGTCCAGATGCTATATGAGGAAGTCCTTTCTGTCGTTGAAATATCGAAAGCAACAGATTTGACAAAAATACTCGAAGGCATTCTTTCCGGGGACACAGCCATTTTTGTAGATGGATCGACCGAAGTCATTATTGTCGACAGCAAGGGATGGAAAACTCGCTCCATTGAAGAGCCGGTCTCCGAAGGCTTGGTGCGAGGTCCGCGGGACGGCTTTACGGAGAGTATCCGAGACAACACCGTTCATATACGCAGACGTATCAAAGACCCGAACTTGCGCTTTGAAGGGTCCATCATAGGCAGACGCAGCCGAACAGATGTGATCATCGCCTACATTGAAAACATCGTTGATCCAGAACTACTGGATGAAGTGAGACGGCGAATCTCTACGATCGATGTTGACGAGATAGAAGAGTCCGGTTTTATCGAGCAATGGATTGAAGATGATTTTCTGTCGCCTTTTCCGCAGATTCATAATACGGAGCGTCCCGACAAAGTCAGTGGAGCATTGTTTCAAGGGCGCATCGCGATATTGGTGGACAGCACTCCCATGGTGCTCATTTTGCCTGTGACGATTGGCTTGCTCCTGCATTCACCAGAGGATTACTACGAGCGTTGGATTGTCGGTTCATTAGCTAGGCTGTTGCGGTATTTGGCAGCTTTTCTGGCCGTCTATTCGCCCGCTTTCTATATCGCTCTCGTCACCTTTCACCCTGGCTTGATCCCGTCTGATCTCGCCTTCTCGATTGCAGCCACACGTGATGGGGTTCCGTTTCCGGCCTTCGTAGAAGCGATCATGATGGTGACGACGATGGAGCTGTTGCAGGAAGCCGGAATACGCTTACCGAAACCGATCGGCCAGACCATCGGCATCGTCGGCGGTCTCGTCATTGGTGACGCAGCGGTTTCTGCGGGCATCGTCAGTCCTGTCATGGTCATCGTCGTCGCCCTCACTGCCATCGCTTCTTTTGCCATCCCTTCTTATCACCTTGCCATCGCCTTTCGAATGATTCGTTTTTTCGCCATGCTTATGGCAGCCATTTTTGGTATATATGGCGTGGTGTTAAGCTTGATTGCCATCATGATTCATTTATCCAATCTGACCAGCATCGGGTACCCTTATTTGGCGCCTCTTGCTCCACATATGCCGAGGGATTGGAAGGATATGATTTTGCGCGCACCTGTTACCTTTTTGAAAACCCGACCAGATGCCCTTCACACAAAAGATGAAAACCGAATGAATACAGGAGGGTCGTAAGTGAGTGCACAAACCTTGGCGGAGAAAATGATCAGCAAAAATCATATGGGGATTAACATTGCCTCAGTCACAATCGGCGTCGGCATCCTGACTTTTCCCCGCTCCTTAGCCAAGGCGACCGGAGCATTCGATGGATGGATTTCCGTCGTGATCAGCGGTCTTTGTGCGTGTCTGATTGGCTGGCTGCTTGCCAAGCTGGCGGCTCGGTTTCCGAGAAAAACCTTCTTTGAATACAGCTCCATCATTGCGAGCAAACCGATCGCCTACATCTTGACCTTTCTCGTCTGTATTTACACGATGCTATTTGTCTCGTTTGAAATCAGGGCAATCGGAAACATCGCCAAGCAGTACCTGTTCTACAATACTCCGGTGGAAATGATCACGCTCTCCTTTCTCTTGATCGTTCAATATTCCGTCGTTGGATCACGTATTGCCATGCTGCGGCTCAACTTGCTGTTTTTGCCTGTGGTTCTTGTCGTCATGTTCATTGTCTTGCTTTTTACGACTCAGTTATTTGAGGTCGAAAATATACGTCCCTTCTTCTCTTCGGACTGGCGCTCTCTCTTGGCAGGTTCCAAAGATGTCGGGCTGTCTTATTCCGGCTTTGAAATCATTCTTTTCTATGCCATGTTGATGAAAAATCCCCAAGAAGGTACACGGGCTGTTACGTTAGGTCTTTCGATCCCTATTCTGCTCTACACGACCATCTACATGTTCATCATCGGTGTATTCTCTGCTGACGTTGCAACGAATTTGACCTATCCAACCATTGAGCTGGCAAAAGAGGTAGAAATCCCTGGGGGCTTTTTTGAACGGGTGGAATCCATCTTCTTTACCATCTGGATCATGACGATCTTCAACACTTGTGCAATGTGGCTCGATATTACGGTGCTGAACTTGTCGTCCATGTTTTTTAATGTGCACAAAACCGTGTGGGTCCTGATCCTCTCTCCCGTCATTTATTTTGTCGCGATGCTTCCACAAAACCTGGTCGACTTCTTTACGTTCGCTGACAGTGTCACCTATTTCGGGATCGCTGTCGTCTATTTATGTCCCATATTGCTGCTCGTAATCGCCGTTTTGCGAGGTGTCAAAAGCAATGAATAGACGACTCATTGTCTGTAGCATCGGCTTGCTTCTTTCCACACTGCTGGCTGGCTGCTGGGATCAGGTTCAAATTGAGGAACGAGGATTTGTGGTAGGCGTAGCGATTGATAAACCTCGTACGAAAGAAGCCGAGCAGCAAGCCAAACAAGAGGCTCCAGACAAACCTCAAGTAAAAGAACGCTTTCTCGTCACACATCAATTCGTCGTCCCCGGCGGATTGATCGGCCAAGGAAGCGGCGGTGGTCAAAACACAGCCAATGAGGCTTACCACAACCTCATATCCGAGGGGAATTCTCTTTTCGAGATTTCTCGCGAATTGGCTACCCGGACCAGCAGAACCCCGTTTTATCAGCATATGAAAATCCTGATCGTCTCCGAAGACGTCGCCCGTACGAAAAACGGTTTTGCCAGAGCACTCGATTTCTATCTGCGTGATCCGGATTCCAGACGAAGTAGCAAGGTATTTATCTCAAATGGTCCTGCCAAAGAAGTATTGGAAGTCAAACCGAAAACAGAGAAGCTGCCCGCTATTTACGTCAATTCGATTGGAGAAAACGTCAATAAAAATTCCCGCATGCTTCCAGAGGTCCGATTAGGAGATGTCCACGAGGAGCTTCTCAGTCCGTACAGTTTTGTGGTTCCGCGCATCAGACCCCATGAGCAGGAGGTAAAATTAGCAGGCGCCGCTGTTTTTACCCATGACAATCAGATGATAGGTTTTCTCGGGGAAGAAGAGACGGAGGGACTGAATTTTCTCACGGGAAAAGTTAGCGGAGGGATGGTAAAAGGCAAGTTTAAAAACAACCTTGTCTCGATGAACATCCAAGGAATCAAACATAGCATTGAAAAAGATTTACGCGATCAGCAGCACATGAAATTCACGATAAAAATCGAATGTGAAGGCACATTGGCCGAGTCTTACGCCATAATGGATTCCTTAAATAGCACGGCAATGGAGAAGCTTGAAAAAGTGTTTGCCGAAGAAATCGAGCGAATGAGTAATGACACCATCAGGAAGGTCCATAAGCAGATGAAAGTGGATGTCATCAAGCTTGGCAGTTATCTGAAGCAGCATCATTTTTCGCTATGGAAAAAGATTCGGCAGGATTGGGAAAAAGGACAGCGTCTGTATGAAAAAAGTGAGATAACGGTTCAAGCAAAGGTCTATCTACGCAATATCGGTGCAATCAACCGTACCGAACGCCAAAACAACAGGTGATCCCATGTTTAAATTTTTAGGCGTAGTCCCTCCGTATTTGACCTTCACAGGGACGGTCTTGGCGTTTTTGATTCCCTTTCTTTTTTTTAAAATCAATAACAAAATTCACGAGATAGGCGATCCTCCCTGGAAGAAACGGAATGACTCCAATTCGTAACAAAACTTCTATCAACGTCAAAAAAGGGGCTTACTCAGTATTTCGAGCAAGCCCTTTATTCCTTCTTTTATTCTTGTTGTGCCAGCAAATCAGCAAACGCTTTGGCATACGCAGGCAGATCAGGCGGTCTACGTGAACCAACAATGTGACCGTCTACTACGACCTCTTCATCTACCCAAATCGCGCCTGCATTCTCCATATCATCTTTAATGCCTGGCGTCGATGTCGTGGTTACCCCGCGCAAAATTTTTGCGGAAGCAAGCACCCACCCCGCATGGCAAATATGGCCAATCGGTTTTTTCGCCTCGTGCATCGCAATCACAAACGACAGCACTTCCGGATAGCGGCGCAACTTATCAGGTGCCCACCCTCCTGGAACGAGTACACCTGCATAGTCGGCAGGATTGACCTCTGCCATCGCTTTGTCAGCCTCACACGGTACACCGTACTTCCCTATGTAGACGTGATTCGCCTTCGGGCCGACGAAATGGACGGTAGCGCCTTCCTCTCGCAGTCTCATCACCGGATACCAGAGCTCGAGATCCTCAAATTCACTTTCAACGAAGCAAACCACTTGTTTTCCTGCAAGCCTCAACGTTCTCGCCTCCTTTTCCTTCTATACTACGCTATTGTAGCATGCATCCCCTCAGAAGTAGGTATATACATGACGACTTTGGTCCCTTTTCCCATTTCAGAGGTGATACTCAAGGTAGCACCAGGAATGGTATCCAATCGTCTGCGGATGTTTTGGATGCCGATGCTTCCTTTTTGATTCTCGCCTTTTGACATTTGATACAGGAGATCATCTGCAATACCGACCCCATCGTCTTCGATCATGACCTTGATGTAATGACCTCCGTCCACAATTGTAAGCGTCACGTGACCTTTTTCGTCCTTTTCGAACAATCCATGTCGGATCGCATTCTCTACGAACGGTTGGATGCTTAAGGAAGGAATCTCTTTGTCAAGAATCCCTTCATCCACGTGACACACAAAGTCGAAGCCTTCCCCAAAACGAGCCTTTTCGATCTCTACATAAGCATGGATGAGCTCCATTTCCCGAAATAACGGAACGAACAGCGTCGTTCGATCCATATCCAAAATGTAGCGCAAATACTGGCTGAGCATGGTGATGAGATACGCTGCCTTTTCCCCATCGGTATAACAGAAAGAAATGACACTGCTTAAAGCGTTGTAGAGAAAATGCGGCTTGATTTGAGCCTGATGAAACGCATGTTCATTGCGAATTGCCTCCTGAATGGAGGTTTTCATCGAGATCAGTGTCTGCACGCGGGCAATGAGTGTCTCCGCATCAAACGGTTTGGTCACATAGTCGTTCGCCCCTGCTCTATAGCCGAGTGCAATGTCTTGAGGGGTATCTCTGACCGAAGCAAACAGGATCGGCAAGTCGAGAATCGAATACTGCGTTCGCAACAGCTGGCACAGCTCAATCCCCGATACTCCTGGCATCATCACATCCAGTATGACGAGATCAGGTTGTGGATGCTCCTTGATTTTCTTCATGGCTTCTTTTGCCGAAAAAGCCGAAATCACATTATAGCGATGCTTAGAAAGGATGTTCAGTAAGGTGTGAATGTTGGATGCCTCGTCATCGACAATCATGATGGTGTATTGGTGATCATCCAAAATGTTGAGGGGAATCTGTTCACTGGCCTCCCGATGTCTCTCCTGAGCCGTTGCGGCAAGCTCCTGCGTGACCATCTGCTGATGCCCCGTCTCCAGCGTAAATGTCATACGGGTGCCTTTGCCAAGCTCCGAGCTCTCTACCCAAATTTCCCCTCCCATGAGTTCAACCAGCTTGCGATTGATGTATAAGCCTACACCCATGCCTGTATACCCATCCTGTGGCAATAGCTGATCCACCTGCTCAAAATAATCAAAAATGGCTTCATGCTTAATCGGTGAAATTCCTATCCCCGTGTCCTCAACGGAAATACGAACCTGCCCCCCCACCACGCCCGCTGTTACCTTAATCGAGCCTACATTCGTATGCTTGATAGCATTGTGTACGAGATTATACATGATTTGACGAAGCCGATTCTCATCTGCATACACCCAAATGTTAGCGGGGACCTGATTTTCCAGCCGGACATCTTTCCCCAGCAGTTCGAATTGCAGTACGTCAAAGACAATTTGGGTGATGACCTTGATATCCACAATCGAAAAATGGAGGCGCAGCTCCCCGTGCTTTAGGCGAGTAACATCGAGTAAATCACCAACCAGCATGGATAGCTTGATCGATGTATCCTTGACGAGCCAAAGATTTTGTTTTTGTTTGGAGGACAACATATGACTCTCATCTTCTAGCAAATGGGACGTGATATTGATAATCCCGTGCAGCGGTGTCTTCATCTCATGCGAAGTATGCGTCAAAAATTCATCTTTGATCTGATTGGAAATCTTCAATTGATGGGATAGAACTTCTGTTTTTTCATACGCATTCGTGAATCGAACTGCCAAAAGAATGTTGATGAAGGTAATGAAATAGAGGATGCCGATTTTTCCCGCAAGATCAGTGGGCACGATGTTTTCAGCGTATAGAAGACCATCAATGAGACTGACCGACATGGAAATACTCGCCCCAATGAAAAGCAGCAATTCTTTTCGGTCGGACGAGTCCCTCTGACTCTTGCCAGATAAATAAATCAGCCTACCCATTATGAAGAAATGAATGATTTGCACATAAATCAAGAGAGGCCCTTTCAGATTCGTATAGAAGGAGTAGGGCAAGACGAGAATGACAAGGATGTAGAGAAAAATGGGTGCTGTCAGCTTCACCAGCCAGTTGCGGGATAGAACCCTCGTATCAATGGAACAGAAAAATAGGGCGAGCAAGATTGTGCTCGCAAATAGGGAGGCATCTTGTGCCTTGTACGCAACTGTGAAAGGAATCGAAGAAAAAAGCTGCAGCAGCATCTTCTCACCAAAAACCATGTGATAAATGCCAAGAACAATCATATAGCTGCCGCTGAACAAATAGGTTCTCTCCCTCATGCGGAGAAAATAAAAGCTAAGATGGTACGCAGCCATGATCCCCAGTGTTACCACAAAAGCAATATCCGTGCCGAGCAGGGTGCTGTTTAGAATGGCAATATCCTCATCCAAGCCCAGTTGGATCGAACTCGCAATCCCCCCGGTGAAAAACATGAAATTCGCCACTTGAATGACAATCTCCAGATCCTTGTCATCTCCGGAAAAAAACACGGTATATGGCGTATTCCCTGGTTGATGGGCTTCACTCACTACGGCAGGATGTCCACTCGCACCTTCTTCGTTTCCGTTTAGGAATAATCGGTGGGACATCCGAATGCTCTTTGTTTTCAATCCGTAGATTTGCCCGTCTTCTGGAAGCTTTACATGTAATCGATAGGTTGCAGCACCTTTCCGGTCGATACTATCGATGACACTGTCTCCCTTCCACGTTCCAGGCACGACCAGATATGAGACATTTGCATGTTGCCCTCGTCGAAAATCTTCAGGTGAAAGCAATTCACCTGGATATATCTCCCATTCCCCATCTAAATTGACTATGCCTTGGCTTTGAAAATCCCAGCTCGACAAATCGAGCACTCCCCGCTTCGCCATAGGCATGTCCCGACTAGGAAAAGTTTGTATATAGATCCCGATAAATACCGCTATGGAAAGTAAAAAAACCAATCCAATCCCGGCAGTCATCAGGAAATTCCTTCGCTCCAAAAATGTATCCCCTTCCCCGACAGAGCTCGAATATGTACGATCTTCTTGTTCTAAGAGTACCATTTCCCCCTCACAAAAATCTCACAATGTTATTACGTACAAAGAAAAAGGAGCCTCATAGTTCGAGACTCCTTTTTCCGATTATCATCTTCTTGTTGAACTAGACTATCACAGCGGCTCTCCCAAACTGATTCGCAACGCTCTGTACAAGCGCTCCAATACGACTAAACGCGTCAACTGATGCGGATACGCCTTCTTCGGGAATGCCAGCCGCTCATTTGCCCTGACCAATACTTCCTCTGATAAACCAAATGAGCCACCAATGACAAAGAGAATCTCGTTTCGCCCTTCCGCTGACAAATCTTCTACCTGCACAGACAACCTCTTCGGGGTCCACAGCTCTCCTTCTCCAGTGAGGGCAATGACATACTGCTCTTGTTTGACTTGTGCGAGAATGTTTCGTCCTTCCGAGAGCCTCACTTGTTCGATCTCAGAGCTGCTCATGCTTTCCTTGCAGGCTCCTTCTGGAATTTCGACGATGTTCATCCTGCAATAGACGGCCAATCGTTTGCTGTACGCTTCCACACGTGGCAGGACATCATTTTTGAGTTTTCCCACAGACAAAATGGTGAACTGCATGAAACTCGCCTTCTTCCTTTTTCTTGGAATGATAGCAATTCTTTCTCCCAAACTTCTCACACGATCAGATGTCTTACGTTACGAGGGCAAAAAAAGACAGGAAGAATCATGTCTTCCTGTCTCACTGTCCCATTACGCGCGATACCCACCGACTTATCTCCTCGGGTGGATCCGTTTCCCACTCTTGCCGATAGGCATCAGCGAACCTGGCGTAGTGCTGGACGATTTTCTGTTTTTGCTCGCTTCTTGCGTATATATCCATCAAAGCGACATTCATTTCCTCGTGCAAAGGGTACACCGCCAAGTACTCTTCTAGCCTGCGCACGGCCCTTGGTAACTCCTCTGAGGCAATGTCGAGCGATACCAGTTTGCACATCAGCTCCGTATACTTTTTCCGGTACCGTTCTTCCAGAGGGGCTTTCCACAAGAAATCCTTGCGATCAAAAAGGGCCCCCTTGTACATTGCACACAAGTTTTCGGCTCCTCCTGCGCTTTTCCTATCCTTTAACGAAGAGAGATCGAATTGCTGGAATGCCAATAAATCGTACGTCTGATCCATCGGGTGAAATAGATAGCCTTCACCCGTTTTTTGTATATCGATGCAGAGTTCCTGCTCCTTCATGATTTTCTTCAGTCGGTACATGGTATTGTGCAGGTTATGCGTAGCTCTGCTCTCGTCCATCTCCGGCCATAACAGATCTGTCAGATGCCACTTGCTGATATCCTGCTTGGGATGGCAGAGAAAGTAGGCGAACAACTCCTCACTCTTTTTCGTCGGCCAACGAACCACTTCACCACTTCCATTACGAACATCCAAACCACCGAAGCATTGGATGGACACGTTCTTTTCGACTTGTTTCATCGGTGCTTTCATTTGCAGCTGTTTCACTAACCGATTCGTCACTCGTTCAATGGCCGCAGGCGTTACTGGTTTTAAAATATAGTCAAACGCATACACCTTAAACGCATCCAGTGCATACTGTTTATACGCTGTCGTAAAAACAATCTTTGTATGCTCAGACAGCTCATTTATTTTGGATCCAAGCTCAAGTCCATTCATTTTCGGCATCTCGACATCTAAAAATGCAACATCAGGACACAGATCGGATAGACTAGCTAACGCCTCCAGTGGATGTGTGAAAGCTCCGACGATGGTATAGTGATCGTTTTGTCCGATTACATGCTTCATGAGATCAAGGATGGGTTTCTCATCTTCCACTATCATTACCTTAATCACTGTCGTCCTCTCCTTTGGCAGGCTTTGTTTGTCCTGCTGCTTCCATGCGATCTTCCCTAACTATTGTCGGTATAATGGACGATGATTTTAAGAACAAAAAAAAGTGAGAAACAGGCCTACTCACTGTTCCCCACCTTATAACGAAAACCATATGTATAGATTGCTGGTGCCGGTAGAGGGACTTGAACCCCCACGGTTTCCCTCACGATTTTGAGTCGCGCGCGTCTGCCAATTCCGCCATACCGGCCTATTCAAAATAAAACATGGTCGGGAAGACAGGATTCGAACCTGCGACCCCTTGGTCCCAAGCCAAGTACTCTACCAAGCTGAGCTACTTCCCGATTGCCAGCAAAATCGGACCTTCTCTCATTCGACAATTTCCGATAAGTATTGCAACACTTACATACTATACAGGCAAATTGAACCAATAGCAATACCGGATTTTTTTGGAATATAGTCATTTTTTCCTAGTTTTTACCTCCCCTCTCCATGTTGTACATATTTTTCCACATGGTATTTGTCGTTTTAGGAAATCCTGCGGAAGATTAAACGGATAGTCCAGCGGATGACGCCCGACAACGATCCAGCGCCCATTCGGAAGCTTTTTCAACTGGTACACACGGAAAAATCGATCACTTGGATCGAAGGCAAACCATACCACAAGCGTCGCACATCTACTACCCGAAGACAGGACCTTTGATTTTACAATCGGTGGCGCCCCTATCGTATCCCCTACAGGGATCGCGAGTCGTCCATTTATTCGCCGCAAATCAAGATTGCCGATCACTCGATTTGCCAGACAAGGGGTCATGAATTTTTGCAAGAAACGGCGAATTTTCAACTTGGAATTAAACCGCTTCGGCAAGATGATTCCGCGATCCCCCACCCGCTTATGCGCGGAAAAGATAATCGTAAAGAAAGCCTGCTCTGCCAATCGAATGACTTGCACCCATTGCTTTTTCATATGACGTCCCTCCCCCTGTCAGACTATGCATCGCGGGAGGAAAACGGTTGGACGCGTATCCCTATACATAAACCGTTGCGTGCGGGGCAAATTAATACGGTGTTCCCATCATCGAAATCCGCAGGAGGTACATCATGCCTAGCCAAATTAACACCGACTCGCTTAAAAAAGCAGAGGTAGCCACCACGCTGGCAAAAAATATGATTACGCAAGCAATCGAGCAATCTGCAGCCAATCCACAGCTCGCCGAAGAAGCCTTGAAGCAAGCGTCTCAGGAAATTGCCCAAGCGCAAACGATGGTGTCCCAAGTCCAATCCACGCTGCAAACCCAAGCACAAGCTCAACAAAGCCAATCCTAAACAAATGGCAGGCAGACCCGGGGGTAGACTGGTGGTTTGCCTGTTTTCCCCATACAATAGCAATAGCTGCAAACTTATTGCTAAAAAAAGGTGGGGGACGTATTGCCGCAACTTCAAGGATTGAATCATTTGCTTTTCTCTGTCTCAGATCTGGAGAAATCTTTTTGTTTTTACCGGGATGTCCTACATGCTAAACCACTAGTACGAGGTCGCAAGCTGGCTTACTTTGACCTGAATGGCTACTGGTTGGCGCTGAATGAGGAACCAGACATCCCACGCCATGAAATTGCTCACTCCTATACACACATGGCCTTCACCATCACAGAAGAGTCATTTGATGAGTGGCATGCTCATTTAGAAAAGCATGGCGTTACCATTTTGCATGGACGGGATCGTTCGGAACGGGATAAACGCTCCATTTATTTCACTGACCCTGATGGGCATAAGTTCGAATTACATACAGGCACTCTCCAGGACCGTCTTGCTTATTACCGGGACGAAAAGCATCATATGACCTTTTTTGAATAATCGATGACGTTACCCATTTCTTAATATACTTTTCACAAAATCACAATAGTTCCAAAGATTCAGCTCCATACGTCAGTGCTATAATCTAAAAAGCACTTATGGCCTATTTCTTTTATGAATAGGCCCGTTTTTCGTAAAATATGGAGGGATTTTATGTTTGGTAAGCGTGGCGCTCAAACCGTTTCCGCCTCAATTCAAAAGAGCGATATCCAAATGCCCGATCAGCTACAGGGGAAAGTTCATTTTTTGCAAATGAGTCAGACAGACCTTGATCGGTTGAAACAAATTGAACCACTCCTAACAGAACACCTAGAGGCTATTACAGAGCGTCATTACCACATGCTTCGCGAATACTCCCATCTTGTGCAGATCATCGAAACGCATACGACGGTTGATCGATTGGCCGTGTCCTTTCGTCACTATTTGCAATCGCTTCCACATGGCAAGCTAGACGACGCCTATGTAGCCGGGCGTAAGAAAATTGGAGAGGTCCACAGCAAAATTGGACTTGCGCCAGAATGGTATACGGGCTCTTACTTGCGGGTCTATGAATATTTGATTCCCGCAATCGTCAACACCTATTCGAAACGTCCTCAAGAACTATCATCCGTCCTGTTGGCACTCATGAAGATCATCACGCTTGATTCGCAAATCGTCCTCCAATCGTATCAGGAGGATAATGATTACAAAGTCATTGATCGCCTGGGCGAAGTTCTGGAATTAGTGATTCAGATCGATAAATTCAAGCATGTGCTGGACACGCTTGAGGATACGACTGAGGAAGCTGGCAATGTGGGATCTGCTGCCGAACAACTAAGCGAATCTGTGCAAAAAGTGGCTCAATCAGCCGTCTCTGTCGCAGAGAGTGCTTCCACTACTATTGAGCAAGCGACGATGGGCAAAGATATTATCCAAGAGTCATTGACCAGCTTTCTTTCCATGGCAGATGAATTCCAAGAGATGCAAACAAAAATTTCTCAATTAATGACGTCCATTGCAGAAGTTTCCCAGGTCGTCCAAGTCATACGCAATATTGCCGATCAAACCAATCTTCTTGCGTTGAATGCGTCGATTGAGGCAGCGCGAGCCAACGAACACGGACGCGGCTTTGCTATCGTAGCAGATGAAGTGCGAAAGCTCGCCGAACAGACCAAGCAATCCGTTCAAAGCATTACAGTCACAATCAACAATGTCCAGAATGAAGCTGTCCAGGTAAAAGAAACGGCCACTCTCATGAGCGACCATTTTAGCGATAAAGTGATTCAGACACGTGATGCGATTGGGATATTAGGAGATATTGTGCAAAATATTGAGACTGTCGGGCATTCCACCGGACACATCGCAGCATTGGCACAAGAGCAGTCTGCTGCCACAGATGATATTTCAATGCGCATATCGCAAGTCCAGACGAATATGGAGCAAGTCTCTTCGCACGTCTCGAATGCAGGTAAAAACGTCTATGATGTTGGCGCTGGCATTAACAGCCTGCACAAGCTGAGCATCACGCAAACGAGCCACTTAAAGACCAAGCATTACTTGCGAATCGTCAAAACTGACCATCTCTTATGGAGATGGTGGCTGTACAACTTCATGCTTGGGTATCACCACATTGATGAAAAAGAACTCGTCGACCATCATCAATGCCGCTTGGGGATTTGGTATGTCGAAGCCCTGAACAATCCATCATTGAGCACCTTGCCTTCTTTCAAGCAATTAGATGCGCCTCATCGACAGTTCCACGAAACTGTTCGACGGATTTACCACTTCGTCAAGCAAGGAAAACTAGAGGAAGCAGAAGCTGCGTTTGATACGCTAGAAGATATCTCACAACGAATTCTCCACGTACTGGATCAGTTAGCCGAAGAAGTTTCCTAATGTTATTATCTATTCGTCTTTTTCTTGCCCGGCTGCCTTTTGGAGGCAGCTTTTTTTGTTTGGACACGGTTTAACTCAGTGGCAGAAAGTGGTCTCGTACGAGCGTTGTTTCTCCTGACTCTTTTGGCTTTGGCAACTGGCCTGCCAGTTGTCCCGGCTGCTCTTGCTACCCCGACGCCAAACGCTTGCAATGCCCAGACAACCGGATACGAAATCGAGAGTCTGCCATTGGCTGAACCAGCGAAATTCACAGCTGCCGCATAGTTGCCCGCAGTCAGCCAAACAGAGCCAGAATCTCCAGGCAAGGAGATGGGAACCGGACTTCTAATGACCGTCTGATTCTGAAAACGGATGGTCCCCAGTCCTCCGTAGTTCCCGTAACTGACATCAATATCGGTGTGGATGGATTCAACCGTTCCCCATGCCAGCCCTGATGAACGGCCCACTTTTTTCAATCTGCGCCCGATGCCATACGAACGAATCACACCTGGTACTCTGCCCACTGTTGCATAACGAGGGGCAAGGAGTCGATTCGAAGTAGGGATACTAATCGCTGCATCCATTCGATTGCCTGCATTTTTTCGAAGCCGAATATAGCGATACAATCGTCCGATTCGGTCTCTTCCTGAACGGCCGCCGTCTGCTCCTCCAGGCTGGATGGTCTCGGTATAGCCGCTCGTATTGTTACGATTCAGTACGTGATTGTTGCTCAACACGAACCGTTGGCCTCCTCGGGCAACGATTAACCCAGCCGTTCCGGACGCCCCTGGGTAGCCGATGCTATATCCAGCGATCACAGGTCTGATTCTGCTGCGATAATTCGTTGCAGAGGGACGTACAGCAGGATGACAATGGCACTGTCCAGAGGTGACCGTTCGAACAGGAACGGATACATGGGCTGTCGCCACCTGTCTTTTGACAAGGACGCAACTCGGGCAGCTCTTCTTCACGGCGGCACTCGCATTGACGGTATACATCACTATGCAGGCGCCGCCTTTTTTGTTTTTCCCGTTTGCGTAGCCAATCCCGATGCCAATTACGCCCGGCATTCGCTTCCACCTATTGACCAAATGCTTCTTGGCCAGGAGTGCTTCCTGAAAGGTTGCCATGGCACCCCTTCCTTTCTGGAGGTAGTTTGTTTTACATGGTCATCGTATGTAAAACTTGGCCAGCACTGTTGGACGCTTGTCATTGCGGGGAAGCCTTTTTTAAAAGCTCTTGTTCGAGCTGTCGTGGTGGGAGGAAACAGGAGAAAACGCTCCAGCTTCTTGGGCCACCTGCTAGGGGGATGGACTGCACGGCTCCATGGAAAAAGCGAAATCGCGTCCAAAGTAGAGGTTCAGGGAGGCTTCTCAGAGGTGGACGCTTAAGGGCGTGTTTCTCTTTTTCCATTGCGCCTCGGCTGGTGTCCCAAAGATCTTCGCTTATTTCTCCTGTTTCCTGGCGAGCCAGTGGTTTTTTCAAGGGGCTTTTAAGGAATGAAAACAGACGTAGCGACATGTCGAGTCCGACTCAGCTTCGCAGCAATTCGTGGGCAATAGAAACGCAACCGTGTCACGGGAAAAAACCTTGTTCGCTTTTTTCTCCTGTTTCCTCTACGAGCTTTCCTTTTATCCGATTTATTAATGCCTTAAAAGATTGAAGAATGTGATCAGATACGCCAGAGAAGAATATTTCCAGACGTAGCGACTTGTGGAGTCCTACCGAGCGGAGAAGGGATTCGCGGGCAACAGAAACGCAACCGTGCTCGCGCTACGAAGCGGCTACCACTTTTGCGTTTCCCCGCGAGTCCCTTCGGAGCGGGCAGTCTTGACCCCCAGCGGGACGGAGCCTGGAGCCTAGACTGGAAATATTCTTCTCTCCACTACAGCCACATTTCCAACGCAAAAACCGCCACCTCCTATCTAATCAGGAAGTGGCGGTTCATTGTTTGATAAGGTTAAGACGCTTCCGAAACAGTTACATTTGCCGGAGCAGTCTGAGATACTTTTTTATTCGTATGAACGAGCAAGATATTCAAGATGACGGCCGTCAAAGAACCTGTCACGATACCATTTTGCAGCATCATTTTTGCCAAAGTAGGCAGTTGATCAAACATCGCTGGAACTGCAGCAGAGCCTAGTCCAACAGCGATACTGCAAGCAGCGATCAACAGATTTTCGTTTTTATTCAAATCAACCTGCGAGAGAATATTGATACCAGATGCAACTACCATCCCGAACATGGCAATCATCGCTCCACCCAATACCGCGTTAGGAATAACTGTTGTCAAAGCAGCCAGCTTCGGCAGTAATCCGAGAACTACCAGGATTCCACCGGCACCAATCATCACGTCACGCGATTTAATGCCAGTCAAGGAAACCAGTCCAACGTTTTGCGAAAAAGCCGTGTAAGGGAATGCGTTGAAAATGCCGCCCAGTACAATTGCGACCCCTTCCCCGCGCAATCCTTTGACTACATCTTGATCCGTTACTTTTGTATCGGTCACTTTACCGAGCGCAAAGTAAACACCTGTGGACTCAGCCATGCTGATGATGTTGACGAGAATCATGGTTACAATGGCCACAATACTGAACTGTGGTGTACCGAAGTAAAATGGTTCAACCACGCTAAACCAAGAGGCTTCCGCTACACTCGCGAAGCTGACCATCCCCATCATGTAAGCTACAGCCGTACCGACAATCAAACCGAGCAATACGGAAATCGCACGAATAAATCCGGTAAAGAAACGATTAATAAGCAAAATGATAACCAACGTTCCTAAAGCCAAAAGCAAATTGTGCGGTTGTCCAAAGTCCGGCATGCCTTGTCCGCCAGCCGCATTGTTCATCGCAACGGGAATGAGCGACAGTCCAATGATCGTAACGACTGAACCTTGTACCACGGTTGGGAAAAAGCGCAGCAGCTTGCCAAACAGTGGAGCTGCCAAAACAACGAATATACCCGATATAATGATGGCACCGTAAGCGGTGGCTAGATTACTCGTAGAAGCAATCGCGATAATCGGTCCTACTGCTGTAAACGTACAGCCTAGCACAACGGGAAGGCGAATCCCTGTATAACGCGTGCCAAGGACTTGCAAGAGCGTCGCGATTCCGCATGTGAAAAGGTCGGCAGCAATCAAATAAGCGATTTGCGTAGGAGTCAGATTCAAAGCACCACCGATAATCAACGGTACGACGACGGCTCCTGCATACATGGCAAGAATGTGCTGTAAGCCCAAAGTAACAATCTTATGTTTGGCTAGCATGAGTGAACCCTTACCTCCTATTAATTTTTTGATTATACGCGTGCAGGCTCTTCTTCAATAAAGTGAATGCCTTCTGGTGACATCGATTCAATACGTGCCAATGATTCGATTCGTACGCCAGCTTGCTCCAAGAGACCACGGCCTTCCTGGAAGCTTTTTTCAATAACAGCGCCAACCCCGACGAGATGAGCACCGGCATCTTTGACAATATTCGTAAGTCCCACCAGAGCAGCTCCGGTAGCCAAGAAGTCATCGACAATCAATACGCGGTCTTCTTTGGACAAATATTGACGGGAAACACTGATTTGATACGTTTCCTGACGGGTAAAGGAATGAACAGGAGCAGAGTATACTTCCTCTGTCAACGTGACAGCTTTTTTCTTTTTCGCATAGATAAAGGGAACACCCAACGCAAAGGAAGTCGCCATAGCAAAATGAATTCCACTTGCCTCAATCGTCACGACTTTTGTGATTTTTTCACCAGCGAACAGCTCGGCAAAACGCTGTCCGATCTTCATCGTCAATTGTGGATCTACCTGGTGGTTCAAAAACGCATCCACCTTCAAAACGGATGCCGACAGTACCTTGCCGTCCTGTACGATGCGCTCTTGTAATTCTTTCATCAATTCTTCCTCCTCGGATATGGTTCCGGCCACTTTTTTATGCCTGTGGCCTGCTGAAATATAGAAAGCCCAGAGCGGACAGTGTCACAAGCGGGCTACGTAACAAACCAACGCCAAGTGAAACTGTCCCTCTGGGCTTTTATCCCTTAGGTGTGACACATCAATCGTGCCTGCGTCGCTCGGACCAGCTATCTTCTAACCCTATTATTGGAATAGGAAAGAGACGGAACCCTAGACGCACTTTCACTCGTAGTCAGGTGATTTACGGTCACCTGGTAGAAACGGATGGGCCTTATTCCCAAAATTATACGAGCTACCTATCTATTTATTTCGAAGTGTAATAACGAGTATTGACCAAATCTATCACAATTCCCGCGTTGTGAGCAAGCGTTAATTTTTGAAAGTAAAGGGAAGCGCTTACTTGTCCATATAAAAGAAAGAGCCCTGATTTCTCAAGGGCTCTCGTGTTTATCGCTTCGGTTTTTTCTCCCGCATTTGAACGTTGATCTTTTTCCATTTATCCCTTTCAGCGGCAGCAAGCCTTGCGTCTTCTTTACGCGCCAAATGTGCCAATTCGCGTTGAAGCTTCAGGTAACTGTCAAAGCGTGCTTTTTCCAATGATCCAGATTGGATGGCAGCTTGAACAGCACAGCCAGGCTCACGCATATGCTTACAATCATTGAAACGGCATGTTTCCGCAATGGACTCGATATCGTCAAAGGCACCGCGGAAGCCTTCATCTGCCTCCCAGAGCTGCAGCTCCCTCATGCCCGGGGTATCGATCATCAGAGCACCACTCGGCAATCGGAACAGTTCGCGATGTGTCGTCGTATGGCGACCACGGTCATCACCTTCACGCACGCCACTGACTTTTTGCATCTCTGCTCCGCTCAATTTATTGATCAACGTGGATTTGCCAACACCAGAGGAACCCATCAAGGCAATCGTCTGGCCCTCGCTCAGATAAGGCGCGAGCTGATCCAGTCCTTCTCCCTGCTCAGCACTGACTACGTGAACAGGCACTCCGATTGCGACTGATTCTATCTCTGCCATACATGTATCCAGATCGTCACACAAATCAGCTTTGGAAAGCACAATCACTGGATTGGCTCCACTTTCCCACGCAAGAATGAGATAGCGCTCTATCCTGCGCAGATTTAAATCATTATTTAAGGAATTCACAAGGAAAACGGTATCGACGTTAGCCGCCACAATCTGCTCTTCCACAGTATCCCCAGCTACTTTACGGGAAAATTTGCTCTTACGTGGAAGAAGTCCGTGGATGGAGGCTTTCTTTTCCTCTGGACGAGCACTGATTACTACCCAGTCCCCGACAGCTGGAAAATCTTCTCGTCCGATGGCTTCATAACGAAGCTTGCCCGTTACTTCGCCCAAGAGTTCGCCATGCTCACTCCACAGACGATAAATACGTTTATGTTCGAGTGTGATACGTCCCACACTGTAGCCTTGCTCGGCATAAGGGGCAAAATGATTAGCAAAATACTCATTCCAGCCCATAGATTGCAATACTTGTTGATTGGTTAGTTGATTCACTGCGGATTCCCCCTGCAATTGGTTAAATATACGGCTATCAGCCTGAACCAGTCACAGTCGAATCCTCATTTGGTGAACGGTATTACTGTTCGCTTGAAAGGAGGATTCCTGTGACCCCGACTACGACACTCTGAACAAATTTGATGACTACCATAAAACATCTCTCCTTTAGCAAACCTACCATTCAGGTTTGGAATCATATTTCCCAATTATTGTACCATAATGAAACAAAATGCAACAGAGTCAATCTCCCCCGCCGCCGCCTCCGCTATCTCCGCCACCACCACTGTCTCCACCACTACCGCTATCGCTTCCGCTGTCATAACTATCCCAACGATCGCCTGAGTCGTGATTTCGATGATGGTGATTGTGATTGCTGTCGACATAGAAGGCTCCGCCCCCGCTGTCTGAAGAGGAATGAGAGCGCCCACTTCCGCCTTTTGCAGCTTTGGACGCTAAGACAAATACTACGATCAAAAACATGATGACGATGACAATGAAGAACTCCATTGTTTGTCCCCGCCCTTCCTCTTTTTTGAAGTTGTTTACCTATTTAGTATAACATAGTATGTCTGGAATAGGCTGGGGGCGTGGGGTGTGATTCTTTTTCATCCGGCAAAATGTCCAGACACAGGTGCGATCGCCAAAATGTTATCCAACGCAAACGCACGATACGCCTTCCTCATATAACAGTATGCTTTCAAGCTCCCTTTGTTCTCATCGATATTCACCACACGGATCGTACGCCTGCTAGCCTCTCCATCCTTCTTCAAATAGATGATCTCCACTGCTTGCTGCTGGGTTGCGTACCTTCTCAGCTCCTGAATCATCAGGCTGTCACCACCACAAAATGTGTCTTCATGTTGTTGAGATCATCATACCAAAAGAGAACATTCGTTCGCAAGTTCCCCTTTACAAAAGAAAAAGAGACCCATAAACACATACTAGTCCCCATCCCAGAGATAGTGCAGATTGCTGAAGAACTGACGTTTTCAGACGATTAATCCAGATCTTCCGCCCAACTAACTAACTCTTCATCTTCAAAATCATATGGATTCTTGTAAATATTAGAGTAATAGTACTCTGCTTCTAGTACGTCTCTAATTTTATTGAACGTATGATTGGTTGCATCAAATCCATTACTGATTGGAGCAGTAAACGCGAGTGAACCATTATAAAATCCATCTAGAGAGCCTGAAAGTTCTTTTTTGACTAAAGATTCAACTGCTTCTATCTTTTCTTTGATAGGCTGCTCTTTGTAAATTTGAATACAGAAATTTCCACCATGCTTTATTAATTCAAAATCGCCGTTGGGATCGAGTTTTATTGTATCTCCTTTCGCAAGACCGAGAGCTAGCCCTGGAGATGCACATAATTTGAAGATTTGATCGCTTAGGTATTCTGCAGGAAGCTCTTCTAAAACTGTTCCCTGTGAACTTGTGCCAGCAAAAACTTTAATGACTGTTAATTTTTCTTCCATACGATGCTCCACACCTATCTCTATTTTGAAGGTTTATTTTTTCTTGATTATACCAAAAAAGTCCTCAGTCACGTTGCGCTTCGCCACCCAGCTATTGCCTCAACAAAAAAGGCATGCGCCCTAAAAATGGACACATGCCTTATGCTTGTTACAACTCAGCGCCTTCTAAGCGCACGTCCGAACACAATCAAAATCGGTGCCAACAAGATGGCCGCCGCAACCAACGAAGCGCGAATCGAAAAACAGGTCCCGATCCATCCGACAGCCGGACCACCTGCCGTTTGTCCCAAGGCATTGGACTGGCCCATCATCGACAAAACCGTCGCTCGCACACTGCTCTCAATGTTCAGATTCAGCCACGTATCATACAGCGGACTGCTTAATGACTGGATCACACCGATCAACAGCAATGCTACTAACGCCCAGCCAAAGCTCGGGGAAAAGGCAAAAGCAATCATCGCTGCAATTTTGAGCCCCGTCAACGTGAACATCCCCACAAGGACAACCCGCTCATTGTTCACATCCAGCCTTTTTTCCACAATACCTACGACGATGATGCCAAGTAAGCTAGCGAGTGCGGCAATGATCCCGAACCACATTGGCAACGAAATAGCAGCGAGCTCTGGAAAGCCAATTTCTCCGATCAAATGCGCTTCCCACAAACGGTCATACCCTTCAGAAGCTGCACCCGTAAATAGCGTCACGAACAAGATCAGCATGAGAATCGGCTGACTACGAATCACTTTGGCGCCCGAAGTCCACGTCTGAATCATTTCCTTCACGTGGGATGCACCTTGCTCACGCTCACGAGGAACAAAACCGGTCTCCTTCATGAACAGAAACAGAAAGACACCAAGCCCCAGATACATGAGGCCACCTATGAGGTAAGGCAAATTGGGAGCGAGTGTTGCCAACGCCACACTAAGTGCGATCCCGAGCAGATTTCCAAACAAGGAGTAGCGCTTAGCCTTCATGAAAATCGTACCGATCTTCTCTTCTCCGACCTCATCCACAATCCATGCAGTATCCGCTCCACTGATAAACGTATACCCCAGACCACTGATGATTTGCGAAAACAGCACCAAGCCGAAGACAGAAATCAACGGTACCCAAGCATCAAGCGTGGGAACGATCCCCTGCATCGCAAATCCGATTCCCAGCAAAAACATCCCGATAATGACAGAGCGACGGCGACTGTACGTATCCGCCACTACACCTGTTATCCCTTCAAACACCAACACGGATAACTCCAATACCGTCCCGATCAATAGCAATTCAAACGGGTTAAAGCCCAGTGTCACAATGTAGTAAAGCGCATAGGTCGTGAACATGGTCGTATTGGCCAGGGAAGTCAAAAAACTTTTGATCATATATACTTTTGTCGCATTCATGAACATGGAAGCAGTATCCACCTTTTTTTAGGCAGATGACGCGTTCCGTTTTCACATACGGATCGTTACTCTACAATCCTCTACTGTGCAAAATGCGTACGCGTCATGCTGCCGTTCTTATTTTTCCTTCCTGTGTACTTGCTTGCTCTGAATAGTGTTTTTAACATGTGATATACACCTCCGAAAGTAATTATAGCTATTATAGAATTATTTTAATTGCCACACAATGGAAAAAAGCTGTGCAGCATGATTGGACACACTGCACAGCTTGATTATGAAGCACTTACGCTTTTTTTCTAAAAAGACCAACGATGGAGATCAGCAACGCCAAACCAGAAAGTACCAATGGCAAGGTATTGTTGCTGCCTGCACTCGCCGCTTCCCCGGCAGGAGCGGTTGCCGGCTTTTGTTCTTGTCCATGCTCATGCCCTGCTTCGCCTACACCAGTCTTAATGGTAGTGACAGACGCTGGCGTTTTGGAATCCTTGTCCCCTGTCCATTCCACAACCTCACCATTTGCATAGGTCTGATAAGCCTTCCAAGCCAATTGGCCCTCTTCTTTCGGGTTTGCCCCAACAAACGTGAACTCTTGGAACTCATGCGCCTTGATTCCACCTTCTGTTGCTGTCCACACAAGTGCTGTGTTCACACCGTCTTTATCTTTTTCGAACTCGTAGGTCCAGCCCGGAATCGGTTGTACGGAATTTACCTTCACATTTGCCGGGAATTCCAGCTTCACTTTTGTCGTGTTGACGTCTTTTTCTACTGGAACACGCACGGTGTATTTTTCATAGGAGCCTGTAGTAGCCTCTTTCGGATATACGTTCACATGTGCTTGTGCTGCTGTCGCCAACGTCAAAACTGCACCTGCTACCAGTACACTGCTCATCCATTTTTTCATTTTCATCGTATGAAATCCTCCCTAGTTTGAATCTGTTTGAATCACGGCCTGATTATTTGTCGTCGCAGTCGGGTAGTTGATTTGGCTCATCCAAAGTCCAGCCAGAACAGCGATAATCCCGAATACAATCTCCCAACGCAAGTAAGCAGGCTGCAAGGAATTTTTCGTCCGCCAGCGCCTTGTTTGCCGAAAGGCTAGAAGAAGCATGAGGCAGACACTTGCTATTTTTCCGTATAACAGATAGCTCCATGCCGTTGTACTCTGGAAAATATTCATGAGATCCGTCTGCACGCTGAGCATAACAACACCCGTCACGACAGCAAGCACTGCCGCCACAGCAACTGTCTGCAAAAAGAACCTCTTGAACGACTCCTGTCCTCTTTCAGCCACTTTGACTGTAAGTAGCAAGTAGACAAGTGCTCCTATCCACACTGCGACCGTCAATACATGCAACAGTCTCAGCAAAATGGACAGCCAGACAGGGGCAATGCCCCATGCATGACCACCAAAAGCTTGTGCGCTGATCAAAAGAATCCAGATTCCCACATACCAGCCGGACACCATATTGGGGATCGCGATCAATAACAGTAATACAAAGGACACCAGAAGCATAATCGCAAACGGAGACTGACTGAGCAAGTTCCCGTCCATCTGCCACAGTGCTTGCGTAAGTGATACAGCGGTTAACGATTCGTCATACAAGAACCACAAAAATATAAGTCCGATGATCGCCAAACTCCATCCAATTTGTCTGCCAATCCCGATGAGCTGGGCAAGTGAAGGCAAGCTATGACGCTGTGCTGCCCACGCTACCAGATACAAGCCGCCACCTACGAGAATAATTCCTTGAGCCAAATAGCGGTACATGATCAAGTAGCTTGAATCTGCTTTTTGCTCATTTGGCGGAACCACGACTGCACTTTTTTGTCCGATGGAAAACGTGAGCTTCTCTTCGATCGGATGTCCATCCTCGGAAACGACAGACACGATAACCGAATACGTCCCTTCAGCCAAATCGGTTGGCAGTTTCGCATTCAGCTGCGAGGCATCACCCGGCTGCAATGTCGGCCGCTCCACTTTTATTTCCTTGCCATCCCAGTCAAATAGACGCACGTTAACAAGATCTGGCTCCAATGTTTCGGTAAACCGCGCAGATATTTGTCCTGGATTCGCCTTCAGTACCTCACCATCTTGCGGTGAGCTGCTCATCAAGCCAGCATGGGCGTAAGCAGTTGTCATACCCGTTGTCAGTACAAGTAAGAAGGCAAGCAAAAACACAACCGCATAATGTCTGATGTTGTATGTCACCCTATCACCTGCTTCCTTATTTCGACCTTAATCCTATCAAAATAGTACGAGAATCTATATGGCTCCATCGGGCTATCTGATGTGGCAAAGTGTTGAAAACAAAAAAAGGCATGAGCGGTAATTCTCTCCGATCCATGCCTTTTCAAACTGTATTAGAATGATCTTACAATGCTTTGTGCGAGAAATTCCAGGACGAGTTTGTTAAATACCTCTGGTTGATCCATCGGTGGGATATGGGCTGAGTCAGGCAGGATGACTTTTTTGGCGCCTGTAATCCGTTCGGTCAATACATCGGCGATTTGTAGAAAATCGGGATAATCCCGCGCTATGTATTTTTGTTCCTTTTACCCAATGACGCCTGTACGTAAAACCTTGATCTCGACATCCACCTCATATTTCGCCCTTTTCATGATTTCCCGACATTCATCTTTACTCAATTTCTTTTTCCCGCTCTTTTGACTGGCTATATTGTAGATTTCTCCAAATCCTACCGGGTCTACATCGTGTTTTCTTAACTTTTCCAGTAAATGTTCCGTCTCTTTTTTTACCGCCAATTCGATTGCTTTTTGTACCTTTTTCAACTGCTCAGGCTTTGATAAATCAATTTTTTCAGCCATTTCCTGAATCTGCGCTGTCATCTTGACTTTCACAGAAAATCTTGGTTTCTCCAAATCCAGCACTTTAATTTGCTTTTTGCTTGAGATATGTTCAATGACAGTAAAAAGACGCTTTTTATCGAGGGAAATGTTTATTTCCAATTCTCCCTTATTGTAACGCTCACGTAATACCTTGAGGAAAAATCCTTCCCTTGTTGTAATCTCTGCCACCAGTTTTTGATCTCGAAATAAACCAATTTGATTAATATGCAATTCATTCTTTACTCTTTCGATATAAGGCATCACAGGATCTTTCCCGACTGCATAATAATCTTTCATGAACTCATGAAGTTTCGAGGAGATCATATTCTCTCCTTCGACGTTCTGTCGTATGGCTTGGTACAGGTAAATTCCAATGTTGCTATTCTCGGGATACCGATGTGTCAAAATATCATAAGCTCGTCCTTTGGATACTGTTAGATATACATTGCTTCCAATGGAGGCATCTCGCGTTAAGTTTTCCACAAGAGAAAGGATCCCTTTGCGCGCTAACTCATCGTGATAGACCACGACGCGAATTTGACCGCCTACAATTTTTTTGGAAGACTCCCTGTTCTGTGACAGGGTGAGTCCTTTGCTTGTATGCGCTGTGCCCGAAATCACAGTGACTAACTCACGTGCCTCCGGGTCAATTTGATAAAATACCGTGGTACCTAACAGCTGTCCATCTTTACTAAGATCGTATCCCACTGCAACCGCCAGTCCCAATTTTTCTAATACATGTTGCTCCCCACAGCCGTTCAATAACACGACCACTAATAAGTAGTGAACAAGCAACCGTAACCTTTTCATGTCCGGACTGCTCCTTTCCGAAACAGCCGAATCACTACATAAAGCACAATCGGATAAACAAAAATGATATAGAAACCTACTCCTCCGAAAATATCCGTGATGAGATTAATCGACTGGCGTGTTTCCAAAAAGTTGCTAGCAAAAAACATGACACCAACAATCCCGAAAAGGGCCATTCTTTCCTTGACCCCACTAATATGGTGAACCCCCCGCATGGCTATCCACAAGTCCATCAGCAAATTATCCAGCATGACGAGCATCCACAGTGAAATGGACACAAACTCAAAACGCTCCAAAAACGGAAACTCTACAATTTTCATCATCATGAACGTTGCCCAGATCAGATGCTGAAGCTGTTCGCCTTGAAAGTACAAGAGTGTAACCAACATGACGACAACATACAAGCAGGTAGTCATAAACAACCCACCATGTACATACCGCGGTAGTATTTTCTTTTCCTTCACAAACGGATAGATGAACAAAATAATCTCAAATCCGATAGTAGAAAAAGACATCTTCTTCGCACCGTCCAATAACTCTCCAATATCATGATGAAATACTGGCTGCAATAAATGAAAATCGGCGTATTGCATGGGATAAGCCATGAGCAGCAGCTGCCAAATCGTCAATCCAACAGAAAAAAAGCTAATGCCAGCCAACACCCGAATGCCACCCGTCACTCCATAAACGGTCAGGCAAAGCAAGGCGGCATTTAATATCCAAGAAGGCACTTCTGGAAACATCCATGACTGAATGATCTCGATGTACCCTCTCAAGATTGTTAAGGCAGACCCCATGATATATACGATAAAGATGAAATTGAGAACGCGAGCCGGCCATTTTCCAAATACACTTTGATGAATGTCATACAAATCCATGTCTTTGAATTTCGCTAAGATTTTTAGCATGAACCACGCTGCTATATGTGTCATAATGCCTGCTATTATGACCGCAATCCAAGCGTCTTGTTGCACCCTATCATAAATAAACCGTTGTACGCCAGCTATGCCGATTCCAACCTGATTGCCATGAACCATAAATAGCGCAAGCGATACGCTGATAGCCATATGGCTGTTCCGACGAAAAGTGGACAGTGACATTCACATTCAACACCTAACTACTGAACTGGTCTCTTTTTCCCGACTTCATCAGGCGCACGGGTATCGTCAGGAGAACGTGTCATAACCGGACGCTTGCCGAGAGAGTCAAAAGGAAACCGGATCAGACTGTTTTTAAAATCCTGCAAGCGAAAAGGGAAGAAGGGTAGAAAAAACGGACGTCCCAGACTTGATTGACGTAGGATGTGTATCAATAGAAAAGACGCGCCAAGCATAATACCAAAGCCTCCCCAAATTCCAGCTAACAGGATAATCGGAAAGCGGAGGATGCGTACTGCCGTACTCATCATGTAGGAAGGAAAAGTAAACGAAGCTAATGCACTGAGTGCCACAATCATGATCAAGATGTTACTGGTAAAACCCGCTGCAACGGCTGCCTGTCCAATTACGATACCGCCGACGATCCCTATCGTTTGCCCAACTTTGAAAGGAAGTCTTGCTCCAGCCTCCCGCAGGAATTCAATAATCATCTCAAGCAGCAAAGCTTCAAACAATGGGGGAAAAGGCACCTTGGAACGAGACTTTACTAGCGATACAAGGAGAGCAGAGGGAATCATTTCATAATGGAACGTAAGTGCAGCCACATAAGTAGCTGTAAAAAACAAAGAGACAAAAAGGGCCGAGAAACGTAACAATCGGATGAAGGAAGCCATTTGCCACCGGACATAGAGATCTTCATTGGACTTGAAAAAGTCAACGAAGGAACTGGGACCGACGATAGCAAACGGGCTCCCCTCCACAAACACAACAACCTTTCCTTCCAACAGGGCTTCACTTACATGATCAGGTCGTTCTGTTAGGATTAACTGCGGAAAAATAGAGAACGTATTGTCATCAATCAGTTGAACCAATTTTCCACTGTCAATCACACCGTCTATATCTAGATCGCTTATACGTTGAATGACGGTTTGAACATTTTCAGGAGCAGCCAGTTCCTCCATGTAACATATTTCCACATTTGTCATGCTGCGCTTCCCAATCGTAATGGATACGTTGGTAAGCAAATCAGTCGACAGATATCCCTGTAGCATCCCTAAGTTGGTTTCCAAGGCTTCCGTAAAAGAAACCTGGGGACCGAATATCTGGGTTTCGACCTGAGCCTCTCCCAAAGAACGACTCGGTATTCTTGCTACGTAGAGAAGAATCCCGCACGCCGTTCCTTCTATTTGAAGGTAAATCCATCCCCTCACGAGATAATCGCTGACTTCCCTGTAATCCAAGGTTTGGGTGACATGAGCAACAGGAACATTCCCCAAAATCGTATCAGGAACGATCTTTTCGTCAGGTAGTCTTTCCAAATAGGGAAGCAACACCTGCTGGAGAATGACCGTATCCACTAGATAGGGGAGGTAGGCTAACAACAAGCTATTGGTTCCACAAGAAAAATTACGAAACACCAATCGCGGATTTCGCATGTGATCCCATAATCTTTCTCGCGTCTCGCTAACGGATTCAGAAATCATGTTGGTTGTCATCTTATGTTTACCCCAATATATGGTGTCCCCTTATTATTTTTCCAATGTCCTTTCTCTATTCCCCTTTCCAGCCGAAGAGTACGCTCCCAGACAAAATGAAAACAAAAAACCGAGACGGAATACTCCATCTCGGTTCGTTCACCACTATTTATCTGCCGCTCTTCATTTCAGTCCAGTAGCGGTCGTATTGCTGCAAGGTTTCTCCTACATCCACCAGCCACTCTGCACGTGCAATGTCTGCTGTATCCAGGAAGACCATCTTATTGGAACGATATTCTTCACTGTGCAGTGGGTATGCTTTTTCGTTCGGATTGCTGTAGCCAATAGACTCGTAGTTTTTCACACTGACCTCTGGGTCCATCAAGTAGTTGATGAACTTCTCAGCCATTTCCTTGTTCTTAGCGCCTTTTGGAATTGCCAGCGTGTCTGCCCAGATCGTTGCGCCCTCTTTCGGAATGACGTACTCCACATCTGGATTTTGTGCGTGAATGAAAGCGGCGTCACCGGACCAAACCGTTCCAATCCATGCTTCCTCAGCAATCATCTTTTGCTTGATGTTGTCTGTGTCAAAAGCAACAACATTCGGTACTACCTTTTTCAAATCAGCAAAGGACTTTTCCAGTTCCTCTGTGTTCTTCGTGCTATTGGAGAAGCCATTCTTGATCAATGCCATTCCCATAACCTCACGCGGGTCGTTCAGCATGATGACACGGCCCTTGTAAGCTTCATTCCATAGATCGTTCCAGCTTGTCGGGGTTTCTTTTACATATTTCTTGTTGTAAGCGATCCCGGTAATTCCCCATGTATATACGAGTGAATACTTGTTTTCTTTGTCATAAGGAGGTGTCTTGAACGTAGACACGATATTGCCCATGTTCGGGATGTTGGCTTTGCTCAACTCTTCCAGGAGGCCCAGCTGAATCATAGTGCCTACCATGTAGTCGGAAGGTTGAATCAGGTCGTAGCCGGATGCACCCGCTTGAATTTTTGCCAGCATTTCTTCGTTGCTGCCGTATACATCATAGTTAACCTTGACGTTGAATTTTTGCTCAAAATCTTTGATGACGTCTGGGTCGAAGTTGTCTGCCCAGCTATAAATATTCAATACTTGTTGCTCTTGCTCAGATGACGATGAGCAGCCTACAGCAGTCACCGCAAGTACGGCGGTCAAAGCGCCGATCATCAAGGACTTGAAACGTTTCATTTTTTCCTCTCAACCTCCAAATCAGTTATCGGATTGCTTTTATGAAAACTCCATGATGTATCTAAAAGATGGATTGATTATTTTTCGAGTCTTTGCGGCGGAAAATCTCTGCCACCACAACCAACAGCACTGTACTCACGATCAAAAGTGTCGAGAGTGCATTCACTTCTGGCGAAACGCCTCGCTTGACCAACCCGTAAATGTAGAGTGGCAATGTGGTCGAATTCGGACCAGCCACAAAGAACGAAATAATGAAATCGTCCAGCGACAGGGTAAACGCCATCAGGAAGCCTGCGATGATCCCTGGCATGATCAGAGGCAGCGTCACATAGCGCAATGTCTCCCAAGGAGTTGCTCCCAAATCTTGAGACGCTTCTTCCAATTCTTTGCCCATATCAGCCAAACGGCCAGAGATAATGACCATCACATACGGCATGCTAAACGTAACGTGAGCCAGGATCAGGGTCACTTTCCCTAGTTCCATCTGTACCTGGCTAAACAGCACGAGTAAAGCCAATCCCATCATGATCTCCGGGATGACGATCGGCAAGTACATCAGCCCGTTGAAGATGTTGCTCCAACGAATCGAATAATGCTTGACCGCCAGAGCGGCAGCCGTACCCAAAACCGTTGCAATAACGCTGCTGATAACCCCAATCGTCAAACTGTTCATCAGCGCTTGCATGACCTGCCTGTTTTCAAACAAAGAAACGTACCACTTCCACGTAAAACCAGTCCACGTAGCGTTGATCCGTGAATCATTGAACGAATAAAGGACAAGGATCAAAATGGGCAGATACAAAAAGACCAGCATCAGCCACGAGTATCCAGATAGTGCGTTTCGACGTAATGTTTTCATGCTGATTCCTCCTTTGTCTCACTCGCTTTGGTAGCGCGGAAATAAAGAAGAATCAACAGCATGGACAATAGCATCAGCACGATGGACAAGGCAGAACCAAACGGCCAGTCACGCGCAGACAAAAATTGATTTTGAATGACGTTTCCGATCAGAGCCGATTTCGCTCCTCCCATGACATCCGGAACGACGAACATCCCGATGGAAGAAACAAATACAAGGATCGACCCAGTGACGACACCCGTCTTGGTCATCGGCAGAGTCACATGCCAGAAAGCTTTCCAAGGCGTTGCGCCCAGATCATACGCTGCTTCCAGCTTACGACGATCCATCTGCTCCAGCGACACATAAATCGGCAGTACCATGAACGGCAAGAGTGTGTACACCATCCCGAGCAGGACAGAACCCGAATTGTACAGAAGCGGCAGCGGCTCCGAAATAATGCCCAGCGATTGCAGGAACGTATTGATTACACCTTGCGAACGCAGGATGATTACCCACGCATAGGAACGGACCAAGAAGTTGATCCAAAACGGAATCATCACGAGCAAAAGCCATATTTGCTGCGTCGATTTTTCCAGTCGTGAAATGTAATACGCTAACGGATAGCCGCACAAGATCGAAAATACAGTTGTTAAAACCGCTACGACCAGCGTATCCCAAAAAATTTGGCCATACAGCGGATCGAAAATACGGATGTAATTGTTCAGCGTAAACTCATAGACAACTTGCCCGTATGTGCCTCTTTTGAGGAAAGACAGTATAGCGATCATAAGCATAGGCAGGACGAAAAGCGCACCCATCCACAAAAGGGCGGGAAGCGCGAGCAGTTTTACCGGCTTCTTGTTTAACAAGGAAGAATCACCTCGTCCGTCTGTGCCCAGCCAATGGCCACTTGATCTCCCACCTGCCAGTCCAGACCGTCACCTGCGTACTGGTGTGCCATTACGGTCATTTCCTGCCCCTCGAGGCGGATAAATACCTTACGCAAATTGCCGAGGAACACCGCGTCAGCAATGGTGCCCAGCTTCTTGTGCTTGTCCTTATCGGAGTCAACCGGGTACAACTTGATCTTTTCTGGACGTACGGCTGCATTCGTTCCGCTTTCCCGGAAAATGTTGTTTTCCCCAATAAAGGTAGCCACAAACAAGGTTTGCGGGGAGTTGTAAATCTCTGCTGGAGAAGCAATCTGTTCAATTCGTCCCTTGTTCATAACCGCGATGCGATCGGACATTGCCATCGCTTCTTCTTGGTCATGGGTGACGTAAATGAACGTTATCCCTAAGTTTTTCTGCAAGTTTTTCAGTTCGAGCTGCAAGCTTTTTCGCAATTGGTAGTCCAAAGCACCTAGAGGCTCGTCCAGAAGCAGAACGCGTGGGTTGTTAATAATCGCCCGTGCGATTGCTACGCGTTGCTGTTGTCCGCCAGACAGCTGCTTTGGCATGCGCTTCCGCAATTCTGTCAGTTGGACGTACTGAAGTACTTCCTCCAAACGCTTTTGTTGTTCAGCTGCGTTTACTTTTTTCATTTTCAAACCAAACAGGATGTTTTGCTCCACGGTCATGTGTGGAAACAAAGCATATTGCTGGAACACCATGTTCATATCGCGCTGATACGGCGCCACAGCCTTCAGTGGCTTTTCGTCCAGGAAAATTTCCCCAGTCGTTGGCTGCTCAAAGCCAGCAATCATTCGCAGCAGTGTCGTTTTCCCACAGCCACTCGGGCCGAGTAACGTCAAAAACTCCCCTTCTTCAATGGAGAGAGAAAAAGAGGGGACGACGACAGTATCTGCAAATCTCTTTTCAATTGAATCCAGATGTATAATTTTTTTCATTCCGTCATCTCACCATATGTCATTATACTCACAATCTAGGTAACTATATCGTGTATGATACGATTTGTAAACAGTTTCACCAAGTCTGGAATGATTTTTTTGCGACCAGCAAGTAAGAGCGATTCCTCCACAAAAACAAACAGAGCCAATGAATAAACATTCGCTCTGTTGCGTATCCATTTTATTTTCTCACACAGAGGTGGATTTCGGTTGAGGCGTGCGATTCTGTTTTTTCGCTTTTGCCCCTAGGAAATTCGTCCCAATCACTCCGATAATAATCATCACCGCGCCAATAAGATGGTAGTATGCCAGTTGTTCCTGCAAAAAGATGACGCCTGCCACGATGGTAACCAGTGTAGACAAATTGTTAAACACGCTAAGTTTGGATGCTTCCATCTTGGACAAGGCAAAGTTGGTCATAAAAGACGTCATGAGCGAGGACAGTATCCCCAAAAATACAATCGAGATGATAAACGCCGAGCTGGCGAAAGGGGCAAAATACGTCGACAAGGTCCCCTCTGCACTATGGCGAATGACTGACCAGCCGTTAAAAAACAAAAATCCGAGTAACGCCACCATATACGTCATGTCTATATAATGAAAGGACTTTGTCATTTTCCTAGCCAGAACACTATACCCCGCCAAAGAAAACGCGGATAACAGGATGAGAATGGTACCGATACTGCTCCCTGAGCCTGAGCTTACACTGAGCCCCTTCATTGCAAAAATGTACACGACACCTCCTACGGATAAAAGCGTGGACAGCTTTTGCAGCCACGTAGAAGACTCTCCCAAAAAGAATGCCGCCATGATCATAGTAAAAATCGGAACGGTTGCTTGAATAATCCCCGCTTCAGACGAAGTGGTATACACCAGTCCAAACGCCTGAAGGGTAAAGAACAGAATAGGGTACAGCATGGCTAGCGGTATAATCGTGAGCATGTCTTTTGGTTTGATGGACAGCTTGATCCACCCAAACACGATCGGTATGGATGCAGCGATAAATGCCACGGTAAAACGGTGTGCCAAAGTATCAACCGGATTGGTTACAGCGAGTGCCATTTTCAGAAACAAGAACGACAAGCCGGTTATCCCTGCATTCAATAATGCCGCAAGAATCGCTTTTTGTTCGTCTTTCATCGTATGTATCTCTCCTACTGGGGACTTTTTACAGACGGCCGTCTTAGGTTAATAGTAATGGGGGATTAATCGTGCTACAATGCAAAAAAGGAGTAACTGTACCGATACAAATCCGGCTGTAAGGGAATGTTTTTTGGATGCACAAATATTTGCAGCTTCAAAATGAACTTGAAACATTGATTGAAAGCCTCTCCTATCGAGACGGAGACCGGCTTCCCTCCATTCGGGAGCTCGCCTCTCGCTACCAATGCAGCAAGAGCACTGTAATCCGCACTTTGGATGAGCTCGAAAAGCGTCACCTCATCTACTCGGTCGACCGAAGCGGCTACTACGTCGTGAAAAAACAAAGGAAGATCCAACCCGCAGATACGTCCATGATCGATTTTGCGACCTCTGCTCCCGATCCTGACCTCTTTCCTTATGTCGATTTTCAACACTGCATCAATAAAGCAATTGAAACCTATAAAAACGACCTTTTCATATATGGAACCACACAAGGCTTGCCGTCGCTCATTGCCGTCATCGCCAAGCTGCTTGGGAACCATCAGGTTTTTACGGACCCGGGTAATATTTTCATTACCTCCGGTGTCCAACAAGCTCTATCCTTGCTGTGCAGTCTTCCTTTTCCAAATGGCAAGGAAACGGTTCTGATTGAGCAGCCCAGCTACCATCTTTTCATTGAAAGCTTGCAAGTACGCAAGCATCCTGTCGTCGGGATCAAACGCACTGCCCAAGGAATCGATTTAGAAGAGCTGGAGTCTATTTTCCGAACGGGAGAGATCAAGTTTTTCTATACGATGCCTCGCTATCATAGTCCGCTCGGTACGTCGTACAGCCGAAAGGATAAACAGCGCATTGTAGAGCTTGCCCAACAGTACGACGTCTATATTGTAGAAGACGATTACATGGCAGACCTAGAGCATGACAGCAAAGCTGATCCCCTCTTTACCTACGATCGCTTTTCTCGCACCATCTATTTAAAAAGCTATTCCAAAATTATTTTTCCCGGGCTGCGTTTGGGTGTGGCCGTTATACCTGACGCGCTAAAGGATTCCTTCAACCAGCACAAGCGACTCATGGATATCGACAGCTCCATGCTATCTCAAGCTGCGTTGGAAATTTACCTAAAAAGCGGAATGTTCGAGCGTCACAAGCAAAAAATACGCAGTTCCTATCAACGGCGATCCAACCTGCTGATGGCGTCCTTGAACCATTTTGCGGCGAATGAAGAGCATCTGTTCACCTTTCAGCCCTTTGCGTATCCGGGGATTCATACGCACATTGTTTTGAACGATTCCATCCCGGTCCCTGCTGTTATCAGCCAGCTCAAAAAACGCTCGATCCTCGTGGATGCTACTGACAAAAATTACTTGATGGGCTTTCCGGAAGAAAATATGTTGAAGCTGAATGTGTCCTATGCCAAGGAAGCAGTGATTGAGCAAGGGATTGAGGTGTTGATGGATGTGTTACGCCGTATTCACCGATAACCTCTCCGCCTTAAGTCGTAGATAAAATCCGGCGAGAGTGCGTTTTTGGACAACCAAAAAATCTCCATAATAGAGCTGTTGAGTTGATCCAAAGCCCAGGCGGATGTGAAATGATTGTTTACGTAACCTATTAACGATTTACAACGTATTACAAATACAGGAATATGGTTTAGCAGAATGATGGCGGCTTTGTAAAAAAAATATGCAAAAAAAATGGTTTCAAAATGCATCGAATGCGGTATATCGTTGTATAGTAAGTGAATCCCAATTCAAAAAAATTCGTTCCATAGTCGGCCAGTTTGAAGTAGAATCGCATCTAGACACATGTATTTTGTTGGGCTTACTCGGCGTGATGCTGAATATTCCGATAAAGCGCACAAAGGCCTCCAAAGTTGATGACTGGCAGTTAACGATAGAATGACAAAGGAGAAATAGATGTTTCAGAACATTTTAGATTTCTTAATGGAATACGGCTATTTGGGAATGTTCATCCATTCTTTTGCAGACGCAGTCATCTTTCCCGTTCCTGCCTTCTTTCTTCAAGTGCCACTCAGCCTCGTTGACCCTTCGCAGGCATTGTGGATTGCAACGGTAGGCTACATCGCTTGTCTGATAGGGACACCCGTCGGTTATTTTATCGGTAAAGTACTAGGCAAATCCGTTCTGTACAAAATCCTCAAGAAGGAATGGATTGATTCTGCCACAGTGATGTTTCAAAAGAAAGGCGAAGTCGCGATCTTCATCGGTTCGTTTACACCCATTCCGTTTAAAGTTTTTACAATCATGTCGGGTTGCTTGAACTTCCCATTGTGGAAATTGCTTGGGTATGCGGCAATTGGACGGGCAGTCAAATTTTACGCAGTTGGATTTTTGTTTTATTTTTACGGCAAAATGGCGGAAAATATGGTCCATGACGTTTCTCTCTATATCTTTCTCACCGTGGTGCCGCTCATCTTGGTCGGGTTATGGGTGAAGAAAATTGTCACCAAGCGCCGTCAGCTGAAAATGGAAAACGCGGGCGTCAGCAATGGCATCAATGAGAAAGTCATGAATAAATAGCAAAGAAACCCCAAACATATGGGGTTTCTTTTTTTTACGATTGGTTATATTTTTTTGACACGAATTCCTTCATCTTCTACATCAATCAGCATCGATGTCACATTGTCCTCTTCCATCACCAGATCCGCAATGCCATCTTCGACATATTGCTGAATCACGCGACGCAATGGACGTGCCCCGAAGGAAGGGTTGTAGCCCAGCTCAGCCAGCTTTTCTTTTGCGGCATCTGTCACGCTGATCTCCATTCCTTGCTCAGACAGATTGCCCCTTACATCTTGCAGTAGCAGATCGACGATTTTGACCAAATCCTGTTTTTCCAGATGGGCAAAGGAAATGATTGAGTCGAAGCGATTCAGGAACTCCGGCTTGAAGTACGCTCCCAAAGAATCCAGCACAGTGGCAGGCTCGGGCGCTTTTGCTCCAAAGCCAACGGAGATTTTACGCTCGCTCACACCGGCATTGCTCGTCGCAATGATGACTGTCTCCTTAAAATTCACCGTACGACCCTGACTGTCTGTCAGACGACCATCCTCCAGAATTTGTAGGAACATGTGCATCACGTCCGGGTGTGCTTTTTCGATCTCATCCAGCAGGATAATGCTGTACGGGTTGCGGCGTACGCGCTCTGTCAGCTGACCTGCTTCTTCATGACCGACGTAACCAGGAGGAGAACCGATCAATTTGGATACCGAGTGCTTCTCCATGTACTCACTCATATCGAGGCGGATCATGGAATCACGAGTACCAAACAGCTCCTCTGCTAATGCTTTGGACAGCTCTGTCTTCCCTACGCCTGTCGGACCGACGAACAGGAAGGAAGCAATCGGTCTGTTTTTCGGTTTCAGACCTGCACGACTGCGACGAATCGCCTTCGCTACTTGTGTGACCGCCTCGGATTGACCAATGACTTTTGCTTCCAAATGAGCTGCTAGGTTTTTCATTTTCATCTGCTCATCACTTTGCAGCTTGGTAACAGGAATCCCAGTCTTTTGCTCGATCAAGGCTTGGATGTCCGTGACGTCAACCTGTACGCGTTGTTCCTTGCCCTCGATCTGATCCAGCTTCTCTAAAATGCCCGCTTCCTCGTCTCTCAAACGGGCAGCTCGTTCGTATGCCTCTTGCTCTGTCGCTTCCTTTTTCTCCTGATTGATTTGCGCCAGCCGCTCATGTAGCCCTACCGTATCAACTGCGGAGGATCTCAGGTTCAAGCGCGAGCCCACTTCATCCATGAGATCAATCGCCTTGTCAGGCAAGAATCGATCCTGGATGTAACGATGGGAGTGTTCCACGGAGGCACGGATGACATCATCCGAGTAAACGACTTGGTGGAATGCTTCGTATTTTGGACGCAATCCCTTTAAAATCTCGATCGCTTGTTCTACGGTTGGTTCCTTGACCATGACTGGCTGTAGGCGGCGCTCCAGAGCAGCGTCTTTTTCAATCACGCGATACTCTTTTAACGTAGTTGCCCCAATCAGCTGCAACTCACCGCGAGCCAGTGCAGGCTTCAGGATGTTCCCTGCATCCATGGATCCTTCCGCAGAGCCTGCTCCCACCAAGAGATGAATCTCATCCACAAACAGGATGACGTTTTTGCGTTTTTGCAGCTCGGCAATCACTTGCTTCATTTTTTCCTCGAACTGTCCGCGAATTCCCGTCCCTGCAACTAGAGAGGCGACATCTAAAATGTACACCTGCTTGTTTTTCAGCTTGGTCGGTACTTGCCCTTCCGTAATACGCAGGGCGAGGCCCTCCGCAATCGCCGTCTTCCCGACCCCTGGCTCCCCGATCAGAACCGGATTGTTTTTGTTCCGTCGGTTCAAAATCTCAATGACACGCTCAATTTCCTGTTCGCGTCCAATCACAGGGTCTATCAGTCCGGCACGTGCCGCATCGTTTAGATTACGACCCAGGTCATCGAGGATGCCTCCACCACGCTCTGGTGCTTGTGGCTGAGGTTGGCCGGAAGATTTGCCCGGGTTCACCCGGCCTTGGGCAAAGCCTTGCAGGAACTCATCCAGTCCTGAGAAGGAGGAGAAAGGGCTAAAGCCCATGCCCACTCCCATTTTGTTGGTCAGCTTTGTTTTGCAATCCTGGCACAGATCGTATTTTTGTTGCTGATTTTGTAAGCGTATATGAACAGTCACAGTTGCTTCTCGTTGTTTGCAGATTTCACAATGCATATTCAATCCCCCCAAAAGCGTTGTTTTGGAATTCAGAAGATCTTTGACCTTTCCTGACCTTCGTTGACCTTATTATAGTTTGACCTTCTTTGACTTTCAAGAGGGATTGTATGGTTTTTTACACTTTGCTCTTTTGCAGATAGGGAACGATTGAAAGTAACCCTATAACAGCTAAACAAGCGCCTACCCACAATGGTGAAACAAGCCCATAGCCACTACTGATCCCGATCCCGCCTAAGGAAGAACCAATGGCAACACCCAATGTAATAAAGGAAGTATGCACAGTGTTTACCATCGTCCCACTGCCTGCTGTATTCATCACTCGTGCGATCATGGCCGGATTCATCGCTACACCCGTCAAGCCAATCAGAACAATGGACAGCACAGCAATCCATTGATTTTCGGCGCCTACGGCAAACAGAACCAATGCCGCTAAGAGTATGCTTAATCCCGTTACAAGGATTCGCATGGTAAAACGATCAGCAAGTCTGCCAATCACGATATTTCCGATCACGGTCGCTATCCCATAAAGGGCGAGCAAATACGGGATACTCGCATCCGAAAATGCCGTTACATCCGTAAGAATCGGAGTAAAATAACTAAACGCTGCGAAGGTACCGCCAATGATCAGCATACTCGTTGCATACGCGGCCCAAAGGTGCGGATTTTGAAAACTTGAAAGCTCATCCTTTCCGTTCATCTGGTCCTTTTGTGCGGAGGAAGGGAGCAACCATTGAATCAAAATCCCCGATAGCAATACGACTACTGCAACAGCCCAAAAGCTCATTCTCCAGCCGAAATATTGTGCAATCACGGTTGTCAGAGGGAGTCCGATGACAGTGGCAATCATTAGGCCTGCCAAAACAATCGAAGCTGCCTTTCCTCGTGAATGAGGGGGAACCAAGCTAGCTGAAATACTGACGGAGATGCCAAACGCTGCGGATGAAGCAATACCCGTTATGATACGTGCAAGCATCATCGACTCGTAACTCCAAGCCATTGCTCCCAGCGATTGGCCAAGAAAGAAGACGGCAACCAAAGAAAGCAGCCCTTGCTTTCGGCGAATATGCAAAAGAGTTGCTGTTAGGATGGGACCTCCTATCACCATTGCACCCGCATACGCCGTAATGAAATACCCGATGGAGGGGATCGATACACCGAAATCATCGGCAAGCTCATTCATCATCCCGGCCACCATAAATTCAGAAGTCGTCATCGCAAAAATCGCTACCGCTAACAAATAAATCATTGACGGCATGAAGGAACACTCCTTACTCATTATTGTAACAATCGGTACAAAAATAACTCAAAAAAAGAGCGCATTACGCGCCGAAGATAGATTCCATGGTGCCATTCATGATTTGTTCAGCCAATCTCCGATTCTGTGTGGATGTATTCAACACACGGAAGCCGTAGTAACTGCTTAAAAATAGGCTAGCCAAATCCAAAGCAGATCGTTTTTTGGAGATTTCGCCCGTTCGCAAGCCTTCCTCCATCACTTTTTCCACGGTTTGCTTTAGAAGCTCAACATGTCTGGAGACTATTTCTTCAATCTTGGGATCGTCTTTTGCCCGTTCCAATCCCGCATTGATCAGCAAACATCCCTTTGGATTCGTTGATTCAAAGTCTTCCACTAATGCCCAAGCTAAAAAATTTTGCAACCGTTCTTTCACGGAACCCGGACTTTCCAATAATGCCCGCTGTTCACGAATCCCAGTATCGTGATAGTGTTCCACCACCGCTAGATAAAGGTCCTGTTTGCTGCCAAACGTATTGTACAAGCTGCCTTTACCTAGTCCAGTATCGCTGCATAAATCATGCGTCGAACAACCATTGTAGCCTTTTGACCAAAATGTTTTCATGGCCACATCTACAATCGAAGTGTAATCAAAATCACGAGGTCTGCCGCGTTTGCTCAACGGAATCCTCCTTTCGTTTCCAACTGTTATGGAAATCTTACACATTATGTACCGTCCGGTCAATAAATGAAATATCCGCAACTGTAAACCATGCCTATAGAAAAAGCCCATTTTGAAAATCACCTCTCAAAATAGGCTTGATCATTGATTATATCGTCTCTAAATCTTCTCCATCCCTCTCCATCATTAAAAAGAGTATGCTTGTACTTCATCGAAAGTAGGCAGGGATGGTTGAGCACCGTTCCTTGTCACGACAATCGCTGCTACTTTGCTGGCGAAAGTGGCCGCTTCCGTTTCTGTCATTCCTTGTGTGATCCCAACCGCAAAAGCTGCTGTAAAGGAATCGCCTGCCGCAGTTGTATCCACTGGCTCTACGCGGAAAGCCGGGATATGGGTCGCCTCATCGGCGGTTACTATGAGAGCGCCCTTTTCCCCCAACGTCACGATGACGCGCTTTGGTCCCCCAGACAAAAGCTTTTGGGCTGCGGCATGCACTTCGTCTATCGTAGATACAGGCATTCCTGTGAGAATAGAAAGCTCTGTTTCATTTGGGGTTAAGGTATGTACATGGGTTAATAACTCACTGGATAGCTCGCGTGCAGGTGCCGGATTTAAAATGACCAGCTTGCCGAGTCGAGCAGCCTCTTTGACTGTGTATTCCACGACATGCATCGGGATTTCCAGTTGGAGCAATACGATGTCGCTGTCCTTTAAAATAGACAGATTGTCTGCAATATGCTCGGTGCTAACGAGCGCATTCGCTCCAGGAACGAGCACGATGTTATTTTCTCCATCATCACTGACATTGATAAAAGCCATGCCTGTCGTACCCGAGCATTTGATCCCCTCTATGTGAACGTGCGCATCCGTTAGCCCTCCCAGCATGACCCGGCCGTTCTCATCCTCTCCTACCATTCCAATCATGGAGACATGCGCCCCCAGGCGAGACGCTGCTACTGCCTGATTTGCTCCCTTTCCACCCGGGATCAGCTCGAAGTGATGGCTTGCGATCGTTTCTCCTGCTTTGGGCAAATGATGTACATGGGTTACGAGATCCATATTGATGCTTCCTACTACTGCGATTTTCACGACGAGCCCTCCTCGTTCCATCTCAAACATGATCATTCGGTCGGTTACAAAATAGTGCTTTTCATCCGAGAAGTCAACGTATTTTCTCAGGATTGTTCCTAAGACTTGGAGCGCAATGGTTTCATTGGATATAATGAACAAATCTTCTATCATCCGGAGGTAACCAGATGGAGCCGATTATCCAACATCCTTGGAACATTGATGAGCAAGAGGCCATCAACTTACAGCGACAACTATCCCAGCAAGTGAAAAAAGAAGATCAACTAGCGGACGTAAGCTTCGTCGCCGGAGTAGATGTCGCCTATCATGCCGAGTCTGATTTGTTAGTCGCTGGTGTCGTGATTCTCGACGCCAATTCCCTGCAAGTCGTAGAGTCTGTCGTCATTCAAGACACCGTCGAATTCCCGTATATTCCTGGCTTGTTCTCTTTTCGAGAGCTGCCTCCACTGGTACGTGCATTCAAGGAGCTAAAAACAACACCGCAGCTCGTCGTCTGTGATGGGCAAGGAATCGCTCACCCCCGAAGATTCGGACTAGCCAGTCATTTGGGCGTCCTGTTTGACATTCCTACCATTGGCTGTGGAAAAACGAGACTGCTAGGAGAATACGAAGAACCAGCACAGGAAAGAGGCGTGTATTCCCCTTTGATTGATCAAGGTGAGATCATCGGCGGAGTCTTGCGCACACAACCGAATATCAAACCAATATTCGTCTCAATCGGACACGGAATCTCTTTGCCAACTGCATGCGCATGGATCACCAAGCTCTCTCCCAACTATCGTTTGCCCGAAACGACACGGCAAGCGGATCAGCTCGTGAATAAAGTATCGGCGGCGTTAAATAGTAGCCGCTAATGGAGTGTCGGCCATACATTTTCATCGTGCTCGTCCAAGACTGCTTCGATTTGATCTCCTTGGAAAACGACAATGTAGCCTCGTGGCAGAGCCAATGCTTGCAAAAGAGACGGACGTAGCTTTAGCAGTTGGTAAACGTAGTATGATTCTAGCTGGTCACTGTCTACTTCGCCTTCCACAGGCCCGAGATACCACCCGGAGTCACCTTTTCGAACATCTTCTGCACGCTGCAAATAGACGTGTTCTTGTTCAAATGCACCTTTTGCCACCACAATTTTGTCTTGGAACAAAGCAGCATCCCCTTCTGCTCGCACGGTTTGCAAACAGTTGTTTTGCGCCATTTGCACGACCAAGGACACAGACAGGTCAGAAGTTGTTTCAGAAAAGGGATTCGCGTCGTAATCGGGTGCCACGATCTCCAAATACCCATCCCGTTCGAAAACCAGCAGAATGGTCCAGCCTACCTGAATTTTCGCACCGTTCTTGATAGGACCATTCTCGTTTTCTACATCGGCGAATACGTCCAACAGAAAGTCTGCTTGCTTCACCAAAAACTCTTTGCAGGTCACGACAAACGTTCGGTTATGAATCTGTTTGGAGCGTTGGCAGAGTCGGGACTCTTTCTCAGCTGACATGGACCTCTTCCTTTCTGCGTGATCGGAATTGCTGCTATCTTCAGGATATCATGAATAGGAGAAAAGCTCCGTTACACATTTGCTACAAAGGATATGTAATAACTGGCTGACAAATGAGTAGCAAAGCGCGGCTTGGCAGGTGGGCTACAACATTTTTGGTTGTATTTGTTCAACACAGTCTTTGATCGTATCAATGACGGCTCTTGGCTCGGTAAATTGAGGAAAATGCCCACTTTTTTCAGCGAGGATATGTTTACTGTTGCTAGATAATGAAAGCAGTTCCAACTGATGCTCGATTCGTTTTTTGCGTACTTCCTCTGGCATCATGCGATTTTCTTTTCCACCTGTAATCACGTAAACAGGTATGTCGGGAAAATATTCGATTGCATGGATTTGTTCCACTGTTTTTTTGACAAAATGAACTTCATTGAATCGTTTATGGGGAGACAAGGAATCAAACATGGAGAGCATTTTGTTTATTGTTTTGACTACCTTACCTTGATATTTTTCAAGACCGATATCTTTCGGATGGCTGGATTCTAAAAAGACAACGCCAGCTACTTCGTTGGGGTAAAGCCGGGCATATAAATTTGCATATAATCCCCCTAATGAGTGTCCGACTAGCAAAAATGGGGGTTCAAAACCTACTATCTTTAATGTCTCCCGTAACGTTTCTACAATCGTAAGTCCATCTTGGGGTTCTTGCGGCTTATCACTCCCCGAAACACCAAGACGATTATAGGAAAAGACAGATGAAGTCTCTGAAAGATCCGATAGTATTTTCATCCAGCCTTCTATGGGTCCTGAACCACCGTTAATGAGAACGATATTGGGTTTGCCGTTTCCGCTACAATGATATTGTACCTTCCCTCTTGAAGTACTTACTTTCGATATCTCTATTGCCAATGTACGACACCTCACTTTGTTAGGGCTGGGTTTCACTGTAGTAATACGTGATGAACAAATGAGGGTTTCTATTTTTTAGGAGTGATTCTTGCGGTGAGGAAAAAGAGCAGCGGCAGACAAAGGACGTTATTTTGTCGTCCTTGTCTACCGCTGTCTTGATTGCTAAACGAAGAAGTTATTTGGTGCCGAGTGGTACTGCTAACAGCTCCGCCAGCTTGACCGTATTCTCTCCTACCATGCAGCTATAATGGTTGCCGGCGATTTCTGTCACTTCCATTTCTCCAATACATATATCTTGCCAAAAAGCGATGGTCTCTTCGCTCGTGCTTGGCAAAAATTGAAACGGCTCACGAGCCAGCAGGAAGCGAATGTCTCCCATATATGGCAAAGGAGTATAGCGAGCTGCTTTAAAGCTCTGCCCAAACACTTTGCACAAGCCCTCTGCCATTTCCACTGGCATCTGTTCCCCTGATGCTTTGCCTAGCGCATGAACATAAGCAGTGAAGCGTTCTCTTCTGTCAAACGCGGATAATTTGCGGAACATCTCTCCCACCTGGTCTAGCCCCTCGTCTCCACCGATGGTGCACGCTGAGCCTTGTGGGATGCAATCCCCGTATTTTTCTACAAGCTGCAAAATCGCCCGGGCGAATTCGTGCTCATCCACTTTTCCAAAACCAGCCTGTTCCTGCGTGATGTTCAGGTTCGGAACAAACAGTGCCTCAATCAAGAGATCGTCGCTCACTTCTGTCAGGATCGGAGGAATGTCGATCAAGACCAGGTCCAGAATAGAGACGCCCTGCTCCCCGAGTCTTCTCGCCACTTCAATGGCAATCAATCCGCCCAAGGAATAGCCGATAAGCTGTACAGGCCTTTGCTCTGCTTCACGCAAAATGTCGATCAAGCATTCGGCATAATCATCTGCCACGGTTTCTATCAGCTCGGACGGCTCTAGCTCGCAATAACGCTCACTATCGTCAATAGCGATCCCGACGATGCTTCCTGTCTGTTGGGCTTTGAGCTGTTCAATCAATGGACGAAAACTGTCCATCGTCCCCAAAACGGCATGGAACACAACCCGCAGCGGCCCAGATTCGTCACCGCCATATGGAATCAGCACGGCATTGCTCGACTTGTTACGTTTTTTCAGAAATGCGACTTCCTCACTCTGCTGCATCTCCTGATTGCGCATGTGTATGAAACCAGCCAGTGCTTCCACGGTCGGGAAGTTGAGCATTTGCCGGAGCAAGATATCAAACGGGATGGCAGCGTGCGTCGAGTCCTCCGCCAGCTTGTCGCGCAGCTTTCCGGCAACCTGCGCCATGATGAGGGAATCTGCACCGTACTCATAAAAGCTTTGTGTTCGACCGATTCTTGAGACTCCCAATGCTTCTGCCCAGACGTGAGCAAGCTGCGCTTCCAATGGATCAGATTCAGCCACCTCTGTAGCGTCCATAGCAGCATTTTGTCCGAACGACGATGCAAGGCGCCATTTTGCCAGCTCGCGGCGATCTATTTTTCCATTTCCGGTAAGCGGCAATGCATCTACGACTTGCAGATGAGCAGGCAGCATATAGGCAGGCAGGTGTAGGGAAAGGAATTTTTCCAGCTCTGCGCCACTGACCCTCACCCTGTCCAGCTTCACGCGATGAGCGAGCAGATGACTCTCTCCCTCATTCTGCAAAACGAACAAAAGACCGTCTTCTTCCTTCTGCAACTCACTTATCCATGACGGCTCTGTCCACTTGGCAAGAATGAGCCACCCACCCGGGCAAATCAGCTCTTTCAGCTTGCCCATGTCGGAGCTATCTATCGCTCCCGCAGCGAACACCACATCGAACGAGTTCGGTGCCAGTCCTTGTGCCCGATACTCTTCTTCTACTGTTTCCATACTTATATACTCTGCATCATAGCCTTCCAACGCTTGCGAGACATGCTCTGTCAATGCCCCGTTCCCTGGGCCGACTTGCAATATCCGTAGAGGCTTGCTCGTATGCTGTCGCGCAATCTGTTGCAAAAGCATAACAATACGCTGATTGACCTCAATGCCCGTTTCTTCACCGATCCCATTTACGAGCATCGCGAATTCTGCTCTTTCCGCTTCAAGGTCAAGGTCCATCCTGCGGGCGCCCTCCACAATCCCAAGCAAAACAGGCTCGTCACTCGCTCCATCCAGCACGACACCAGCTGCGGCGACAGCAGGATGTTTGAGCAGGGCCGATTCAATTTCACCTAGCTCGATCCGATGCCCTCTGATTTTGACCTGATTGTCTTCGCGACCAATAAACTCGATTTCGCCCCTGGGTGTGTAGCGGCCCAAATCACCCGTTCGGTACAGTCTCTCTCCATCCATAGGATGAGAGAAGAACCTTTCCTCCGTGAGCCTTTGATCTCCCACATAGCCCTCCGCCAAGCCAGCTCCGGTAATATACAGATCCCCGATCACCCACACTGGGCAATCGCGCATCTGTGAATCGAGGACGCGGAAGCCTTGATTGGCGAGCGGGCGGCCATACGGAATACTGTTCCAGTCTGCTTCCAGTCCGTTGTACAGATGGTAATTTGACCAGATCGATGCTTCCGTGGCACCGCCGAGACTGACGATCTGTGCAGAAGGCAGATATTTTTGCATCCGATCAGGCAGCGTCAACGGAATCCAGTCACCGGAAAGCAAGGCTAGTCGCAGCCTGTCAACTTTGACAGTTGGCGTAGAATCCAAATACGCGACCAGCATCTGCATCAGGGCCGGCACGGAATTCCACACGGTAATGTCATGCCCGGCTATCAGCTCACTCCAATGGGACGGGTCCGTTTGACGATCGGGATGAGGATACACAACCGCACCACCAACAGAGAGCGTGGCAAAAATATCGTAGACAGATAAATCAAAGCTCAGCTGGGCAAGGCCAAGTACGCGGTCATTTTCCGTGATCGCAAAACGGCGAAGCATGTCCTCGATTGTATTCGCTGCTGCACGGTGGCTGATGACGACCCCTTTGGGCTGTCCCGTGGAGCCAGACGTATAGATGATGTACGCAGGCAAATCCGGGTTTAGGTCAGGCAGTATCAATGGTTCATGCTGTGGGCTTACTTGATCTACTGCAATCTTTTGAATAGAGTCTGACCATTGCAACTGGTTGGCAGATACCGTCAAGGCATAACGGATGTCCGCCTGTTCCATCATGGCCAGTCGCCGCACCTCGGGTTGCTTCGGATCAATAGGTACATAGACGGCTCCGGCAAACAATGTACCGAGTACGGCTGTGACTTGATGCGCGCCTTTTTCCATCACGATGGCCACGCGGTCTTGCTCGCGGCAGCCCAGCTCTTTCAGCTTCCCTGCTACTGCGGCAGCTCGTTTCACCAGTTCTGCATAGGAAATCTGTCCTTCACTGTCAATCACGGCTAGACGATCTGGCGTCGTCATTGCTTGCGTGACGATTGGCTGATGCAAGGCGTACTCTGGTAAAGCTGCGGTGGTCGCATTCACCTGCTGACGCTCTTCTCGCTGCCAGTCTGGCAACGCAATTTCGTCAGCTCCCTCCCACACTTGCTCACTGCCCGCCAAAGATTGCAGTAATTTTGCAAAAGTATCAAACATGTCGTCAACGACATGCAGAGGGAAAACACCCTCCCGCACATCCCAGTTCACCTGCAAGCCTGCCGAGCTGTCCATGGCTTGGCAATCGATGAAAACCTGCGGTGTTTGACTGATGCCATGCCCAGCAATTTTACCCTGTAGCTGACCGCCTTCCGCTGGTTCCACTAACCCAATCGCGCTCGTAAATACGATTGGCATCAGAGCGGCTTCACGCCCGCGCCTGCGCGCTAGCTCGCGCATGACCTCCACGCCAGAAAACAAACGGTGATCCAAATCTTCAAACAATTGCTTTTGAATGGTTTTCGCCCGCCCCTGAAAAGAACGCTCCAATCCCCAATCAACCGCAAGCAAATTGACGGATGTGAAATCCCCGACAATCTCATGGACTCGCTCATGCAGCGGCTGTCTGTTCAGCAACGTCAAATTCAGGCAAAACGCACGGTTTCGACTCCAGCGCTCGATCACAGAGGCAAAGGCTGTCATCACTGCGGAGGTTGGCGTCAATCCTCGCTGCTGGGCACGCCGCTTGAAGGCATCCCACGAAGCATTATCTAACCGAATGAAGCGACGACGAAAGCGTGCGTCTCCATTCTGGGTCTGCTGTCTCGCCATTGGCAGGTCTGGAGCCTGTGGCAATGCATCGATCCGTTGCTGCCAGTACGCTTTGTCTCTGCCATACGCGGTAGTCTCTCTTAGGCTGCGTTCGGCAAATACGTAATCACGAAACGTAATCGGCAACGTGGGCAATGTTTTTCCCGGTTCTTTGTAAAGGGCCTCAAACTCACCCAGCAAGAGCCAAATACTCGCCCAATCCGCAATGAGAAATTCCATCGATACATGGAGTACAGCCCTGTCGCTCGTTTTCGTCAAGCCGATATCAAACAGCGGCCATTTGGCTGTATCATACACGCGATGTCCCATCGCTTCGCGTATGTCATCGAGCCTTGTTCCTGCCTCTTGCTCATCCATGTCACTTGTATCTGTATAGGTAATCGTCAAACGCGGAACCTTCTCCAGAATGCGCTGCTGACCGTTCTGATCAATGGTTGCGCGCAGCATGTCATGTCTTGCAATGAGCAGGTTCCACGCATCCTCCGCCCGTTTCGGATCAAGCTCGGGATAGTCCAGCTCCATGTAGATATGGCACGCCACGCCACCGTAGCCAAACAGCTCATACCGGCCCAGCAAATAAGCAGACTGCACATCTGTCAGGGGAAAAGGCACAAATCGCGCTGCTGGATCTGGTACCACCTTCACCGGTTGGGATTCGGCTCGCAAAAGAGCAAGAATGTCTGCTTTCTGTTCTTTTAACGCCTGTAAGTCATCGGCTGCAAGCGTTCCTCTTGGGGCTCTGTAACGCAGGCTCCCATTTTCCTCCCATAAAAAAATTCCATCTCTGCGTAGGCGCATCAAGAGCTCGACGCTATTCGTCTTGAGGTTTTGGGGCATTTGCACACTCTCCTATTTAAATGAGCTTGGCCATTTCGTTTTCGGTTGGGGAAAGCTGCTGACTTACGCCAACATCGCTGTTGTTCTTGATGAGAAACAGCTTTTGTCCAAGTGGTGCCAATGAGTGAGACTCCTTAGGCAAAACCGCAAGCTCCTTGACGCCTGCTCGCTGAAACACATCGAGCCACTGCTGGACAGTCATGAAGGTCGATTGCGTATTTTTCCTATCATCTACTGGTGGAGTCATCATGAAAGCTTGGGAGATGAGCATTTCTACGAATTCTCGAGTTGGCTCCGTAATAATCATCCAGCCTCCCGGAGCAAGGGTCTTCAACAGCCCTTGGATGACTTCATCCGTGTCCCGCGCGTTGTTCAACATCCCTGCCGCAATTACGATATCGAAGCTGCCTTCTGTGAGACCTTGTGCAAACAAATCTTTGTCGATATCAACTACCTGATATTTCATCCACGGGCACTCTTTGTAGCGTTCCCGTGCAGAGGATAAGAAAAAGTGGGACACATCCGTGTACACATACTCCACATTCAGTCCTTTGGAAACAGACGCCCTCAGGCGGTCCACAACCACATCACTCGTTGCTCCAGTCCCAGCTCCTACCTCCAGGATACGAAGCGAGTAGATCGTAGACGCGATCCGCGCTACTGCTTCTGCGACCGACTTGTTCAAATAACGCGCCACAAGGGTGTCCCGATAAAGCGCATTGGCAACATGCATGCGACCCTCAGGAAATAGCAGCAAAGCAGCTTGCTGGGTATCATCCATCAGCTGTGGCAGCCGATCCGCATTGTCCTTGAGATAGTCCATGACGAGTGGTGAGCCCAGCTTGCCATTCCAAGCGTTTTTGGCTAAATCCCACCGTCGTTCTACTTCCTCTCGCGTCATCTGAATGCCGCATTGATACTCGTCAGTGGTACATTTCAGGTAGCCACGATCCGTCAAGATGTGCAGCCAGCGCTTGATGACTGGTTGATGACGTTTTGCTACGTTTGCAGCAGTGAAAATGTCTGACGCTGTATAGGAATGCTGTCCCGCTGTCAGTGCCCCTTGGGATTGCAGTGCAAGCAGCATGGAGGCCACCGCTGCTGCATCCAGGCGCTCAATGCACGTATTTACCTGCACGGCATCGATCCCTTTTAGCTCGCTCTCGGCAGACGCCGTGCATGCAAAGGCATCGTTATTTTCCGCCAAAGTCGCATCATTAGGTGAGGCAGTGTCGTGGAATTCGTCGTCCGGAATGCTCCAGGCTGCTTGTTCGAGGGACGCTAACGTCAACGGCTCATGACTGCCATGGGAGCGCAACACGGGATATCCCAATGCCTGCGTCCATTCTTGCCACTGTCGTGAGCACAATAGCTCCTGCTGCGCGCGCGTTTCCATCGCAGCCTTATCGACCTGCCCCATGATCCTATCTCGCATGATGAGTAAATCTCGTCCGATAGCTTGCGGCCACTGCTTCGTAAGAATGTCCCGATAGGTCGGCGTCTCCTGTGGTCCCAGTATGTGTGTACTGTTTTCCAGCATGTGTGCAGGTGGAGACACTGTCAGCTCACCATGAATGTCAGGAAGATCCGGTACGTGCAGACGCGGCTGCCATACGACGGGACCATGCGTGTCTGTAAGCGACAAGCTCCCGCCAGCTACACCAATCGTCAAACGATGCAGCAAATGCAGATGGTTGTCTGGATCATCCGGATCGACTTCATTGTGGGCGCGTAGCGTAATCGGAATTTTGCCTAGCTGTCCGATCAACACTTGAAACGGCCCCTCATCCTTGATGACATGACTGATTTTCCACGGACGAATAGAAGGGAGAGCTTCCTGTAAAATGTGCATGAGCGGGAAGGACACCTGTGTAGCGCAAGCAGCCTCGATGTACAAGGCAGGCTGCACAGCCAGCATCGTACGAGCGCAAGCAATAAAGCGGCGAACAGCAGGCAAATGTACGTAGAGGTCGCCCGTCATAAAATGAACACCGTTCTGTTTGGCATGCTTTAAGCACAGCGCCAAATCTTTGTGGTGGATCGGCTCTTCCGAAATGACGTGAATGCCCTTGGCAAGCAGTTGGATCGACAGCTCTGTTCCATTGCCGCCCATCACGGTGGAACGCAATACGACGCAAGCCAGATCAATGTCAGCAGGTAATTGATTGACATCGGTGTACAGCGGGATGCCATTTCGCTCGGCGCATTTACGTGAGCGTTCACTTCCTTTTGCCAGCAGGCCTACCAATTCAAACTGCTCAGGCAATGCCTTTACCGCTTCCAAGTAGAACTGTCCAAAGCGGGAACCGCATACCACGGTACGCAACTTACGATTCTTTGTCATACGTCACCCCTACTTCATTTCCATGATGGAATGCATGAGTTCGACCTGCTGCTCGCGAAGCGCATCAATCAGGCGTGTCGCCGATATGCCTTCTGCCACGAAAAAGCAGCCTGTTTTTCTGTTCTGATCTTCCGCGATCAAGTAGGCCACTGAGGCCGCGATGATGCCGGATATCCGATTCCAGTCGCCCGGGTACAGAAGAGTGGAGAAGACCCGTACTTTTTTACCGTCACGCTTTCCTGTCGTATGCAGGTGGAACATCGTAAAATCTTTCACACCTGACTTCTTCGCCTCAAACTGTTCCAGCAGAAGCTTGGCTGACGCTCTTTTTTGTTCCTCGGTCTTGTATTGCTGCAAAGCCTTGATCATCACAAATTGATTCAGGATGGCATTGCTTTGATAGCTGTTGTAAAAATAAGCGGATTCGATTTTATGCTGCTTGGTCATGAGGCCGAATTCCTTGGTCACTACCGGATACGTATCGCGCTTGCCAGCGGGATGCGGCAGCGTGTAGTTGCGGTGGAACGGCCCGTCTATTTTTTTGACCTCTCCTTGCTTGAAGTAAGACATTCCCCATCCGGTATCTTCTTCAATGCTGCAAACGATGTCATAGGCCGCATTGAGTGAGAAACCGCCCTGTCCTGCAAAAAAGACTTCGAGCAAATCGACTTCGTCGAAATCATTTTCAGCGACGTAAGCTGGGAAGACTTCCGACAGCCCCGGGTAAACGCCAGCAGAGATGATAAAGAGCAGTCCCTTTTCCTCGATTTCCTGCTTTCGCGTGAGCAATTGTTGATACAGATGCTCATCTCCAGACACATCTACGTAATGAACCTCATGTTTGAGGCATGCGACAGCAACTTTATCAACGATTTGCTTGGATGGCCCTGCACAATTGATGACGAGATCGACTCGGCCGCAAAAGTCATGCAGTTCCTCCTCGTTGAATACATCCACCTGCTGGCATTCCAGCCTACCGCCCGTTTCAGTGAAAAGCTCACTTAGCTTCTCGAGATTTCTGCCGCCAAGCAAAATCGGATAGTTCGTCCTAGACAAAATCGTTTTAAAGGCTGTATGGCCTACAACCCCAGTCGCTCCCAAAATGCCAATCTTTTTGATACCCAACGTTCGCTCCCTCCTAGCCTGCTCCCCGCATTCTTTTTCCAAGAAAAGGCGGGGCTGCGCCTGCCACTGAGTCGCAGCCCACCTCTCTCATCTGCGGTTTTTCTATATTTAAATGGTCCCCTCGTCAAAATCCGCTGCGAGAGCTTCCGTTGCCTGTGTGCTCGTCTTGATCAGCTCGGCAAGGGTGCAGATCGTGGAAGCTTCAAACAAGCTTTGCAGAGACAAATCTATTTGGTATCTCTCTCTCAAAAGATTGAGACATTGGATCGCGCGCAATGAGTCTCCACCCCGCGCAAAAAAGCTGTCGTGGATGCCGATTTCCGCTACACCAAGCACCTCTTCCCAGACGCCTGCGAGCTTGACCTCGAGCTCGTTGGAAGGCGCTACATGCATCTTTTTCGGCATGCTTGCCTTTCTTTTACCAATCTTTGTGATTGCCTTCCGATCTACTTTTCCATTGGCGGATAGCGGCAGTTCATCCAGCAGCACATACTCGCTTGGCACCATGTAGTCAGGCAAGCTATTCCGCAAGGCTTCGGACAATTTTTCCGGCTGGAACAAACGAACCGCCTCCGGTGCTTGCGCCACAATCAGATGGCGCTCGAACGCCTCTGCGACCTGAGCTTTATCCGGAATGGCAAGGACATTAGTGAAGCCTTGTTTTTCCAAGCCCGCTCGCCATTGCTCTGCCGTAAGCAGAGGAAGATGATTGACTTTGCGCTCATCCTCCAGATGGCTAAACCCATCCTCGAAGAAGCCGACAGTGGTCAGCAGCAGACGACTGTTGCGCGTCGACTCGACCAGGAACAGAAGCCCCCCAGGTGCGAGCAACCCTTTCAAGTACGCCAGCGTTTTCCCTATATCACGAGAGCGATGCAGCGTATTGTCCGCAACAATGACGTCAAACGAATGCGGATCATAGCCTTGCGCAAGCGGTGCTACGTTCATGTCAAGCTGACCGTATTCAAGCGGAGCCTGCTCTCCCCACTCCTTCTTTGCCCTGTCGGTAAAAAAGGAGGATTCGTCGACGTATAAATAACGACTGCGTTCTGCAGGCAAGGTGGACACCAGCGTTTGCGTCAAGCTACCGGCTCTCGTCCCAAGCTCTAGCACCCGCAATGTTTTGTCAGACGGATGGTGGTTTACGATACCGCCGAACACCGCCCCGGCAAGACTGCTATAAAACTCCCTTGTCAGGTCAAAGCGGCTCAAGCCAGCAGGTGTTAAGAAGGCATCGTCGGCTAGAAAGAGCTCTAACGGATCGAGCTCACCCGTTAACAGGCCAATAAACAACGGATAGTCGCGGCGGAAAACGGCTTCGAGCTCACGTGCCGCTTCCGTACGAAGCGAGGAAGCGGACAGAACAACATCCGGCACACCTTCACGCAATGAACGCAGACTCACGTATGTACCCGCAGCTTGTTTTTCCAGCAAGCCCTCTTCTACTAGCACTTCCAGCCAATGCGCAAGCAAGGTCTGATAACGGGGGGGAATCTGAAAACGATGCATGAGCTCCGCAATTGAAGTGCTTTCTCCTACTTGCGAGAACATCCCCATATGCTCCAGCGTGCGGCACATATAGGCGGTGCTTACACGGTCAGCCTCCAGCAGGAATTGCTTAATGACTTCCACATCGACATTCGCAGGAATGGTATCGGCCTGCGCGTGACTCATGCTGTTGATCGCCTGCCATCGAGCAGCACTTGCAGCGGGATCGGCCAGCTCTGTTTCGAATAACGCGGAATCCTTTTCGCGATCCAGCACCACATACCCGACCAAGCGCTTTTCATCCGCACCGTCATCTGGCACGGCCACGACAACGTCTTTGAGCCCGTCATGGCGTTTCAATGCCGTCTCGATCTCTCCCAGCTCAATCCGATGCCCTCTGATTTTCACTTGGAAATCTTCTCGACCGAGGAACTCCAACGTGCCATCTGGCAAGTAACGGCCCAAATCCCCCGTGCGGTACAATCTTTCTCCTGTCTGTGGATGCGTGATGAATTTTTCATTCGTCTTGTTTTCATCTCTCCAGTAGCCTTTGGCAAGCCCAATGCCACTGATAAACAGCTGTCCCGGCACCCAAACGGGGCAATCCCCCATCGATTCGTTCAGTACATGGTAGCGCTGATTGACCATTGGACGGCCGTACGGAATGCTTTTCCAGCCAGGATCAATGTCTTCGATTTTGAAAAGGTTTGACCAGATTGAGGCCTCTGTTGCGCCGCCCAAACCGATCACCTGAACGTGAGGGAAAAACGACTTGATCTTGTCTGGCAAATCCAGTGGAATCCAATCACCGCTCAACAAGACGAGACGCAACGATTGCGGCAAGTGAAGGTTTCTCCCCACGGCGTATTCGATCAGCATCTGCATCAGCGCCGGAACTGTATTCCACACTGTCACTTGCTCAGCTTCCAGCCACTCCAGCCAGTGTGCAGGGTCTTTGGCTTTATCAGCATCTGGCATGACGATCGTCCCACCCGCGGCAAGCATGCCGAAAATGTCATAGACCGACAAATCGAAATTCAGATTGGACAAAGCGAGCACCCGATCTTGTGCCTCCACTGCAAATCGTTGATTGATATCTTCAATCGTGTTGACCGCGCCTCGATGGTCGATCATGACTCCTTTTGGCAGGCCCGTTGACCCGGATGTATAGATGACATAGGCCAAATCCTCCGGCTGCCCGGTAACTGGAGTCACTGCGTTCTCCGTGCTTGCCTCATCCCATGCCGTCATCTGGTCCACAATCAGCCGCTCCACATCCGCAGGCCAGCCCAATCGCTCATCCAGCCAAGACTGCGTCAGCACGAACTGTACTTGTCCATCATGCAAATGCTGAGAGCGTCGTTCCTCTGGATGCAGCGGGTCAATCGGCAAATAAGCGGCCCCGGACTTTATAATCCCGAGCGTGGCAACGACCTGCTCCCAGCCTTTTTCCATCACGACAGCGACCAACGTATTCGGTTGAACTCCTTGTGAACGCAGCCACTTCCCGATTTGGTCAGCAGCATCGGCAAGCTCCCCATAGGTCAACATCCGTTGAGTGGAGATCAAGGCAGGTTGATCCGTTTGGCATGCAGCTTGTTTGTCAAAGAGTCCGACGAGTGTTTCTGTGGATATAGGCGCAGCCGTATCGTTTGCGGCGATTCTTTCTTCCAGTCGAGGGACAGCAATCAGGCTCGGTGCCGACTCTTGCCATACCGCATCCTCTTCTGTCAGTCGATGCAGCAGCTCGCAATAGGCCGTAAACATGTCGGCAAGGAGTCCTTCTGGAAACAGTCCTTCTACGGAATCCCAAATCAACAGCAGTTCGCCGTCTTGCTCAACCACTTGATGGTCCAGCCATACCTGCGGTGTCTGCGTGATGTTGTAGACGAGCTTGCCCAGCCATTTTCCATCGGAGTCAGACCCACTCCACTGCTCTACACCCAATGCGCTCGTAAAGACAACCGGCATGGCAACACCGTTGTGCTCTCCTGTTTGCTTCGCCAATTCACGCTGGACTTGAACTCCGCCCACATAAGGATGGTCCAAATCGCGCCATAGCTGCTGCTGCAAATTCCTGCCGCGTTCCAAAATCGTCTCGCCAGCGGACAACTCGACTGCCAACAAGGTCAGCGTAGTGAAGTCGCCCACGATTTCGCCTACCTGCGCGTGCAACGGCAGTCGATTGAATTGCGTCAGGTTGATCGTAAAACGCGAACTCTTGCTCCATGCACCGAGGGTTTCGGCATACGCTGTCAACAGTATCCCGGAAGGCGTCAGACCGACCTCTGCTGTCCGCTTTTTGAGCCGCTGCCAAGCTTGGCGATTGAGTCTGGCTTCCAAACGATGGAAACGCTGCTCGGTAATTGTGTCAGGATTTTTCGCCAAAGGCAGCTGTGGTGCTGGCGGCAAATCAGGCAGTCGATCCATCCAATAGTCCAGATCGCGTTGGTACAGCTCTGTAGATTTGAGCGCTTCTTGCGCCAGTACATAATCGCGGAAGCTTAGATCTAGTGGTATCAATGGCGCATCCGGCTCATGATACAGCCTCGTCCACTCGCTCAAGAGATGAAACATGCTCCATCCATCAAAAATCAGGTTGTCAAAGCTGATATGCAAGCGAACCCGTTCGTCGCCAAAGCGCGAAGCGCGCACCTCAAACAACGGCCATACATCCGTAGACAATACCTGATGGGACATTTCCTCCCGAATCGCTTGCAGCTCAGACTCAGCTTCTTCAGCCGATTGGTTCCGCAAATCAGCGACCTCGATTCGGTAAGCAGGAACCTGCTCCAAAATCTGCTGTCGCCAGCCATCCGGCAAAATCACGGCCCGCATCATTTCATGGTGGTCAATTAATCGTTGCCAAGCTCGATTGATCCGCTCGAGGTCCAAGTGCTGCCCTTCGATTTCGAAATAGCAATGCGTGGAGACATGACCCAAGGCGTAAACACCACTGCGCCCGACCCAGTAGGCTTGCTGGATATCTGTAAGCGGGAAAGGCTGATGCCTGTCTTGTGGAGCCAGCACCATTGCTGGCAAGCCTGACGCTGTTCCTTTTTCCTCCAGAAGCATCTGCACATGCTCGGCAAGTCCGGCAATCGTCGGCTTTTCAAAAATGCGCCCTAACGACAGCTCTACCGTAAGCTTGCTGCGAACCATTGCACTGAGTCTGGTTGCCAATAGTGAATCCCCGCCGAGCTCGAAGTAGTTGTCTGTGACGCCTACCCGATCCACTTCAAATAGCTGGCACCAAATAGCCGCAAGTGCTGTTTCGATTGGTGTCGTTGGAGCTGTATACGCTTTTTCTGCTTTTGCCTTCATCAGGCTGTTAGAAGTCGGCAGGGCTTGCCGATCTACCTTGCCGTTTGCTGAAAGCGGCAGTTCGTTCAACAAAAGAAAAGCAGTCGGAACCATGTAATCAGGTAGCTTTTGACTCAAGAAGCCAGATAGTGGTGCAGCGTTGAAGCGCTTGGCTTGAAGTGGCGACTGCGCAACCAGTACATGCTGACCAAAATCGTTCTGTTCCGGGAAAGCTGCCACTTGTGCGAAGGATTGCTGCTGCAACGCTTGTTGCCATGCTTCCACCGCTAACAAGGGGAGCTGTTCATTACGTCGCTCATCTTCGAAATGCGTAAAGCCATCTTCGAGAAATGCCGTGCTGATTTGCTGCAATCGGCTGTTGCGGGTCATCTCCAGCAAAACTAGCATGCCTCCCGGAGCCAAAAGGCTTTGTACATGCGAGAGGGCCAGACCGATGTTTTTCGCACGATGCAGGGAATCGGAGGCAATAACAACGTCGAATTGATGTGCTTCAAAACCTTGAGATAGTGGACTTTTATTAATATCCAGCAATTGATCGTGCACAAATGGGTACTCTTGGAACTTCGTTTTTGCTGCATTCGTAAAGAAAGTCGAGGTGTCTGTGCATGTAAAATGTGTCGCATCTGCCGGGAGCACAGCCAGCAATGATTCCGTTAACGCTAGGCTCCTCGCCCCGATTTCCAGCACACGTATCGGTCCCGATTCAGACCTTTCCCCAAGACGGTGGATCAGCCTTTCGATCAACGCCAGTGCCGCGCTGTCACGCTGCTTTACACCAGGGAGTGTCTGCATCAGATCATTCGGAGTCAAACTTAATTCCTCCGAGAAGAAATGGGCCAGCGGGTCAAGCTCACCACGCAAAAGCGGAGCACTCTCGTCATTGACTTTTTTCAAGTAACGTAAAAGGGCTTGTGCATGCGGTTCCCATGCGGGCGATACCTGGGAGACCTGCGACCTTTGCAACCATTCAGTCAGGCTCTCCTGCGTGATGCTGTAGACATCCGATTTGTCTTTACGGACAAAGCCCTCGTCCTCCAATGTTTGAAGCCACTGTCTGACCAGCCCGCGATAACGCTCTTGAATCCCGCAGCTCTGCATCAAATCATCGAGGGAATAGGTGGCGTGTTGCTCAAATCTCACTCCCGCCATCTCTAATGCGCGGTAAATGAATCGAACGGCAAGTTGCTCCATGTACGCCCAAAAAGAGGTGAAATCTTCCAGTTTGACGCTTGCAAAATGCTCCGATGAGGACTGCACACGACCCGTATCCACGACATCTGCCCACAGTTCTTCGCTCTTTTTCGGATCAGCCTCTATACGATCAAACAGCGCTGATTCGCTTTCCCGTTCTGGCACCACATACCCAACCAGCTGCCTGTTCTCGCGCGGATCACCTACTGCGGTTACAACTACATCGCGAATCCCCGGATGCTGCTTCATGGCCGATTCGATTTCACCCAGCTCGATGCGATGCCCCCTGATTTTCACCTGGAAGTCCTTGCGCCCGAGAAATTCAATGGTCCCATCCGACCAATAACGTCCGAGATCACCAGTCCGATACCAGCGTGAACCGTTCCAGTTGACAAAGCGTTCTGCGGTTAGTACAGGATCACCCCGATAGCCTACTGCCACACCTGCTCCGCCGATCCACAATTCTCCCTCTACCCAGTCAGGGCAATCACGTCCACCCGCATCGACAACCCGATAAGCCTGATTCGCGAGCGGTCGACCGTACGGAATCGATGTCCAATGAGCGGGCAACGGCAGCGTCACATCAAAAAAGTTGGACCAGATCGACGCTTCTGTCGCTCCCCCCATCGCCACAAGCTGGCTGTTGGGTGCGAGCTGATTCAATCGTTGCGGTAACTCGAGGCCAATCCAGTCCCCGGAAAGCATGGTCAGGCGAAGCGGCAAGCTATCGTACTCTCCGCTCTCCGCAGCAATTAAGAGCATATCGAGCAGCACAGGCACAGAGTTCCACAGCGTCACCTGATGCTGGTCCACCAGTCTCGCCCAATGAGCCGCATCCCGTCGCAGTTCTTCCCCTATGAGCACAATCGAGCCGCCTACACTGAGCAATCCGAACAGGTCATAGACAGACAGGTCAAAATCAAGCGAGGAAACCGCCAAAATCCGATCCGTATGCCCGATTTCGTAGCGTCTGTTTATTTCTGCAATGGTGTTCCATGCCCCGGAATGATTGATTTCTACCCCTTTTGGTTCACCTGTGGAGCCAGAAGTAAAGATGATGTAGGCAAGACTGTCAAAAGAAATCGACACGGGTTCAGCCAGCGGTGAGACATTTAACGCATCTGTAACCGCCAGAACTACAGCGTTTTCCGGCCACTCCAGTGTTTGTGCCCGCTCCGTATCCGTAAGCACATAGCGAATCCCCGCTTTTTGATGAATGCGCTCACGCCTTGTAGATGGCTGTCCAATCCCAACCGGGACGTAGCATGCTCCTCGTGCCACGATACCAAGAACCGCAGCGACTTGATCGATTCCGCGCGGCAGGCTGACTGCCACAGGGTCTCCTGCTTCAACTCCTTGCTTTTGGAGATACGCTGCAATCTGCAATGCGTACGTCGCTAACTCTCCATACGAAAAAGTAGTGGAAGCATGACTATCGATTAATGCCAGCTCGTGTGGATTCTCTTTTGCATAGGCAAAAAAGGCACTGTGCAAGCATTGACTCGACTGCGGTTGTGAATCGTCTACAGATGGATCGTTCCTCTTCTGTTCCAAATCGGGAAGCAGCACGGATGCGCCTTGCCAGTCATTGTCCTCCATCACCAAGGAGTCCATCAGCTGGCAAAAAGCGCCGAACATTTGGTCAAGCATCCCGTCAGGAAACAGCTCATCAACTGCATCCCACGCCAGCAGGAGCCCGCCGTCCATTTCATACGACTGGAAATCAAGCCATACTTGCGGCGTTTGCGAAATCATGTATGAGAGCTTGCCCAATGTGTCGCGGCATTCGTCATTGATTAGTGGCGTACCCAAATTGCACGCGAACACCACAGGGGCAAAATCCCGCTCTCCCTGACGAACACGAGCCATATCTCGCAGCAACTGAACCCCGGAGTAAGCCGCATGTGCTACATCCTGATGAAACTGCGATTGGACAGCTCGCACCCGCGCCAGAAAAGAGGTTGGCTCCCGCATGTCAACCGCAAGCAGTAGTAGATTGGTAAAATCGGCAACAACGTCTTCAATGCCAGCGTCTCCGGTTTGGCGATCGAATAGCGGAATGTTGATGAGAAACTGCGAATGGGTGCTCCAGCGATCCAGTACTTCTGCATAAGCCGTTAACAGTACCATCGCTGGTGTGACCCGCTGTGCTGCGGATCGTTTTTGCAAAAGTGCCCAATCGGCTGCGCTCATGAAATGTGTCCGTCGCGTAAAAACAGGCGACTTGATCATTTCCGGCTTTTCCTTCAACGGCAACCCTGGCGCTCCCGGCATTGTGGAAAGGCGCTCCTGCCAATAGCGGGCTGCTTCCTGTCTGTCCTGTGCCCGACGCTCTGCCTCTTGCCCGAGATAATTGGCAAAGCTCCAGTTGGTCGGGGCAAGAGGCTTGCTGCCTCGTGCATAAGCTGCCGCCAAATCGCGTAATACGATGTGCAGACTCTGTACGTCAGCGACCAGCAAATCCAGATCAAAATGGATGCGGGTGCGGCCTTCTGGCAACAAGCTCAGCTCCAAACCGGCTACTTCTCCCGCTTCCACCGCCAGACGGCGATGAGACAACCGATCTCGTATACGGTCTAGCTCTCGTGCCAATTCGCCCTCAGAAAAAGACCGCAGATCATGAACCACTACACCAGTGGTCGTCGGGGCACTCATCACCTCTTGCTGTCCATCTGCCAAAAATCTAGTCCGAAGCATTGGATGGTGCATCAGCAGCTTGCCCCACGCTGTTTCCAATCGATCCGGCTCCACGCCCGCACCGTCTATTTCCAAGTACGCATGGCACCCGACTCCTCCGAGAGGCTGATCATCCTGGCGTCCAATCCAATAAGCGTATTGCACATCCGTGAGTGGAAAGGGCACATTCACCTGTACTTCCACATCTGCTTTCCTTTCGTCCACACGGGGAAGCGCCGGGCTGCTTTTTTGCAGCAACGCCTGCCAATCACGCAAGGTAGGAGCACCGATCAGCTCGGCAAACGTAACCTTTGCGCCTTCCTTGCGCCATTTGTTGACCATCCTCATCATTTGCAAGGAATCCAGTCCCAGCTCGATCAGGTTTTGATCATCGGAAAACGCGACAGGCGCGGGCAGCAACGCCTGAATTTGCCTCTTCATCTCCTCATAGCTCAAGGAAGCGGCGGGACTTGCGGTCAGACTGTCATTGAGCATTTTGGACATCCTCGTTCCCTCCTCTCTCGTGCAAGCCCCTATTCTTTTCCAATCAGCTGCCTGGAGAAGCTGCTCAGTTTTTCACGCGTTTCTTCCAGTTCTCTGGACGGCAAAGACATTTCGACGACACCTGCTCCGGCATGAAGCCAAGCTTGCTTGTCCTTTTGATAAATCGTTCGCAGCACAAGAGCGGCATCCATGGCACCGTCGCTGTCAAAAGTCATGACGCATCCGCTGTACAGACCTCGTGGCACCGTCTCTAATCTGCCAATCGCTTCAATCGATTCTTTTTTCGGGATTCCCGAAGCGGTAACAGCTGGGAACAATGCGCGGAAGGCATCCCACGAATTGCATTCTTGTTTCAGCTTCCCTTTCAAGCGAGAAGCGATATGCTGAACCGTTCCTCGGCTAGCTACTGACATAAAATCGCTCAAGACGATACTTGTTGAGTCGCAAACGATTTTCAGCTCTTCGAATGCCAGCTTGACGGAAACAGCGTGCTCGGCAATTTCCTTCGGGTCATTCAGCAGCTCTTCCTTGAGCCTGTTCGCCTCGTCTTCACTGTTGCCTTTTGCCCGTGTTCCCGCGAGTGGGAAGGTACTCACCCATCCGTCGCTATCGACTTCTACTACCGTCTCCGGACTAAAACCAGCCGCACCGAGACCATCCAAGCTAACGAGGAAAGAGCGTGCCGGCGTATTCACTCGTCTGCCAGCAATATAGCTCGCAACCAGATCCAGCTCGTGATCAAGCGGAATTTTTCGCGACAAGATGACCTTGTGGTATTTGCGTTCCTGTATCTCGCGTACAGCTTCGGCCACGTTTTGCATGTAGGCTTCAGCGTCGTATGTATCGGCTTGCGGGACGGACAGCTTTGGCTTGTCCACTCTTTGGGTCAGCTGTTGCTCGGCTTGCGTGTTCATAGACAGCTCGCGTAGCAGTTGGCTGAATTCGCTCCGCTTCTCTTCACGCAAGGCTCTCAATAGGACCGTGCCTTTGTTGAACCGCAGCTCAACCTCAGGAATAAATAGCTTGAGCAAGCCATCCTCTTCTGGCATGAGCGGCAAACCTTGATAATAACGCGCCATGCCAAAATTGACGGTTCCATAAGCGCGCCAGTTTTGAATCGGCACCTGTGCCATTGCTTTTTCGAGCGTCTCACTAAGCTCGTTGTTGTCGAAACGGAGAGTCTCGTTGCGATAAGTCAAAGTCGTCTGCTCCCCATCCACGTAAAGAAGCGCATGAATCCCCATTCCTAGCGATAGCTCATCTCCGTTTTCATAGAGCAGGTAGTTTTCATACCCGCTGCGCTCTGCAATCAGCGCCGCTGCCATATGCGCATCACCTGCAAAAGCAAACGTCTCTTCCAGATAGGCGATGTCCGCTGGCTTCGCCTTTGACTTTGGCGCTAACGCCAGTTCTTTTAGCTTGGCTTTATTGACTTTTCCGACGCTGGTCAGCGGCCAGAAATCAATGAGTTCGATTTGATCCGGCATTTTGTAGCGTGCCACCCCTTTTTCCTGGAAGAAGGCATGGACGTCCGCCAGGCTGATCGTTTCGTCGTCGGTGATCAAAAATGCGCAGCTTTTCTCGCCCAGTACTGGATCGGGAAGTGTGATCAGCGCCGCGTCTTTAATTGCTGGGTGCATGCGCAGGTACGTTTCTACTTCAGCCGGCATGATTTTTTCGCCCGCTCGGTTGATTTGCTCTTTGATCCGTCCACCGATCTGAATATTTCCTTCTGGCGTGATTCTAGCCTTGTCCCCAGAGCGATAAAAGCCATCAGGCGTAAAGCTCTCGCGGTTTTGTTCCTCCGCTCTGTAGTAGCCGCGAATCGTATACGGTCCCCGCACAATCAATTCTCCGTATTCACCTGGCGCGACATCGTTTCCATGCTCATCCACGATTCGCACTTCATCCCCTTCAGAAATCGGACGGCCCTGGCAGCTGGTAATGATCGACTCTAGATCATCCAGTGATGTGCAGCAGATGAGCCCCTCGGCCATCCCAAATACTTGCTGGAGCTTGCATTTCCATTCTTGCGTGATGCGGCTGGCGAGATTATCATCCAGCATGGAGCCGCCAACCTGAAGAACCTCCAGACTCGACAGGTCGCTTTCTGTATCCCATTCCAGCACTTCCTGCCATACTTGTACGATCGAAGGCACGAGACCAGTAATGGTCACACGCTCTTTCTCAATCAGCGGAAAGGCTTCGTCGCAGCTAGTAGTTTTACATAGCACGATCTTACCGCCAACGGACAGTGTGCCTAAGATACCTGGGCAGCACAGAGGGAAATTATGGGCAATCGGCAAAACTGCGAGATAGACGCTTTTCTCTGTCAGTTGGCAACGGGCTGCGGTTGCTTTTGCATTGTAGACGTAATCTGCGTGGGTTCTAGGAATCAGCTTCGGTATCCCTGTCGTACCGCCAGACAACAGCAATAACGCAGTGTCTTTGTACGAAGGGGCTTCCAGCTCGATTGGCGGTCCGCTTATTTCAGCCAAGTTCCTCCCGATCGGGCTGTCCCCATCCGTCATGACGAATTTGACCGATGTATGTTTTTTGACTAAATCTTCTGCCATCTTCGTATAATCAAAACCGAGAAACGTCGTTGGAATGATGTAGGCAACTGGCTTCGCGAGTGCAAAAATCCCGTCCAATTCAGCCTCTCTGTGGGCAGGCAATACGAGAATCGGCACAGCGCCGATGCGAAACAGGGCAAAGCAAGTCAGTACGAAAGAAATTCGATTTGGAAGCTGTACGGCTACATTGTCGCCTTTTTGAATTCCCATGTGATAAAAACCGGAAGCAAGCGCATCCACCTTGCTGTCGAGCTCGCGATAAGTGAGCCTCTCCTCGTCCCCCACCAGCGCTTCTTTGTTCTGGTACTGTTCCGCCCATTTGCGCAATTGCTGCCCAAGTGTCAGCGGCTCCCAAAAACCACGCTGTTCATAAGCTATTGCAGCTTGCTCATACCACTCCGTACTTACTTTCATTCCGTCCTCCTCCTGTGTAACTGCGGGTCACTCTTTGCGCCCGAAGCCGGATCATGCAGAGACTGCCTTGTCGTTGTACGCATCGTGTTGGTTTGTCTAACAACAAGATATTGATAGTGATTCTCATTGTCAATTTCATCTGTAAGCTGTTTTTTCTACATTTGGGAAAAATAGGCTAGATTATCTTCCGTTTTCTCACGATTTCTTCGTTTCTCACTGTAAGTTTTCCATATTCTTACACACTTATATAACCTCATTAAACCCGATAAAGTTTATCAGTATAATAGATGATTCTCGTTTCAAGTACTCCGATTTACGGTCTTCCTATCCCGATTGCAACTGCTCCCGCATAGCCTCTGACAGGCGTAAACCCGTAAACTTTCCAATCCCCGCTCCTGACTCCATCTCCATTTACCGTGAAGCTGCCATCCTGTTTTTCCATGAAAAAAGAATCGAGAGGACGGCTCAGGCCCTCCCCTGTCGCTTTGACAAAAGCCTCCTTGCGTGTCCAGCAATCAAAAAAAGCCTGCTGCCGCTCATCAGAAGGTAAACGCAAGATTCCCTCTCGCTCCACCGGGTGAAAGTAGCTCATGAGCTGTTCCATTTCCGGGATGTGTCGCAATTGCTCCACGTCAACGCCGAGAAGGCGATCGCGTGATAAAGCGACCGCCACAAGCTCATGCGAATGCGACAGATTGAAAAAAAGTGCTTCGGAATCACTGTTTGGTCCACATAAAAACGGTTTCCCGTTCGAATTGTACTCCCATTGAACCGCGCGAGGAGAAATCCCTTGGTACCGCCCAATCATTCTTCTCAGCAGTCCATGTGCGACAGCATAGCGTTCCCTGTCTGCGTGGAAATGAAATCGTTCCCGTTTATCGAGTTCTTCGGCAGACAGCACGCCTTCCAGCTCCTGCATCCTGTGTTCCCATGCTTGCATAGACGTCAACCAAATATGTACTTCCCCTTTAGCCAGTAACAACGAAGACGATTCCTCCAGAGCTGATTTTGTCCTCTCAGACAAGTGGGTTATTCGCACCTGCTGCATCCCGTTAGTGCTCCCTTTTTCCTGCTACCGCACGCCGGTATTGTCCGATCATTTTAGTTACCGATTGCAGAAGCACCTCTTTGTTTGTCGTCAGGAAAAAATGTCCCCCGTTTACCATTTCCAACGTAAATCCGGCACTTGTATGGCTAGCCCAAGCCTCCATTTCTTCCTGCGTGGCTTCCTCATCCTCTGTCCCGCAATACGCAGCAATCGGACAATCAAGCGGGGGCTCCTCGGCATACACATAGGTTTCGTCGAGGGTAAAGTCCGCACGCAATAGCGGCATGAACAACTGCATGAGCTCCTTGCTTTGCAGGATCGCCTCTGGTGTTCCGGAAAAGCGTCGCAGCGCTGCGACAAATTCATCATCAGGCAAATGGTAAATAGGCTTCGGCTCCGGGATGTGTGGAGCTCGTCCTCCTGAAACGATGAGGCCAAGCGGAAGACGCCCCCATTTGCTCCGTATGGTACGTACCAGCTCAAAGGCAATTCGCGTTCCCATACTGTGACCGAAAAATAGAAACGGGCGATCCAAATACGGATGAATCACTTGGGCCAGATCTTCCACGAGTGCTCCCATATCTGAGTAAGATCGCTCGGCAATTCTGTTTTCCCTCCCTGGCAGCTGAAGTGGGTAAACTCCAACATCACTGGGAAAAGCCTGTGCCCATCCCCTGTAAATCGAGGCCCCTCCCCCTGCGTAAGGAAAACAAAACAGGCGAACGCTGTCTTTTGCTTGCGGCTGAGCTAGCAGCCATGATTTCGCTATCGTATCCATGCTCATATGTACTCCTCCATTTCGTCTCTTGCTTAAACGCTTAATACAACGAACATGATAATGATTCTCATGCATCATTGCCAAATAGATACAAGCCCCTCTTTTTCCGTTTTCTGGTACATTTCCGCGATTATCCCTGATTTACTCGTCCTACGTTCACCAGAATGATTATTTTGCGGATCCTCCAACTTGTAATATTTTGGCGATTGTTCAAGAAAAACGGAAAAATACGGAGATAATAGGCGAAAAAGCTCGAAAAATATCCCAAAATATTGAAATTTGAGCTTTTTTTATTTTGACAACGATTCTCATTATCAATATTGTGTTCTTATGCTGACAACCGTGCGTACAGCTAGCAAACTGTTTTCCAGCATTCCTACAAAAGGGGGATCGCTAGTAGAGAGAGTTAGTCATGCAGATCGGCTACTTATGTCTGAGGGAGGATGTTACATGCAAGCCCAAACATCATTAGCTGCCCAAAGCGGCAGATGGACCATGCGGGATATTATTACGCTCGCGATCTTTAACGTCGTCATGCTGATACTGATGACGATCGCCCCGATTATTACCGTTGTTTCTCATTTACTGGTTGGCGGCTTTACTGCCCTACTCAACGGTCCGATTTATATGGTCATGTCTAATAAAATCGCCAAGCCTGGGACTCTATTTTTTACAGCTGTCTTGACTGGATTGTATTTTGTCGGTTTTGGCTACGCGAATTACTTACTTACCTTAGCTGTTATCGGACTCATCTGCGAACTGATCCTATGGGGAAAAGGCTCTTATCTGAATCCTGTGCGCAATGCGATCAGCTATTCTGTTTTTTATGTCGGCTATTCGCTTTGCGGGGTAGTCCCGCTTATTTTCTTCCGCGAATCGTATCTCGCGACCTTGGAAAAAAGCTATACACCCGAGCAGCTTTCTGCGATGCTCTATTACTTTGAAACCCCCAGTATGATTCTCATCATGTGCTCGATTTCGTTTGTCGGCGGATTGCTCGGCTGCTATTTCGGCAATCTGTTGATGAAAAAGCACGTCAAAAAAGCAAAACTGGTGTAATGCTCCGTGTAAAAAAACAAGGCATATTCCTCCTCGGTGATTCGAGTTGGAATATGCCTGATCGACGTCTTAGTATCGTCCCTTATTGCCCTTCCATGGCGATTAAAATAAACGTGATAATTGCGATTATCGTACCAAAGACGAAGTATAAACCTAAAAGAATGGCCATTAACAACAAGCCGGCTTTTGCCCAATTTTTACGATTCAGATTCCCATCTGAGCCAAAAGCCCAGACAAATAACAAAACAATATTCGCGATCGGAATCATCATGAACAACGAGACGAGAATCCAATCTTTCATTGTCATGACCTTTTCGTTTTCCGCTACGCTTCCTTCCACATACGTTTGGTGATCCATTTTACACCCTCCACGTTTTTTGCCAATCCACCGTTCTCGCTATTGTTCAATCGAAGCTCCAATGAATGCCAAGATCAAAATTAAAAAGAAAACGCTCAAGTACAACCCGATGCAAACACCTAAGATGAGCAAGTTCGCTTTGGCCCAGTTCTTTCTGTTTAGATTGCCTTCACTGCCAAATGCCCAAACAAAATACATCACGAGATTGACCACGGGCACCATCATAATTAAAAAAGTAATCAACCAATCCTTGACTGACATGACCTGCTCATTTTCAGGCACGCTCACTTGCAATTGCTGTGGATGTTGCTGCTGTTCCAATTCGAAACCTCCCTGTTATGTCATGATCAAATTTTCTCTACCCGTAGTGTGCGAATCAACGCATGAGCCAGAGGCTGCCAAACGAGCACTTCCTCAGACTCAAAATGAAAGCTTCCGAGTAGTGCCCGCCCATTTACCGATGTCGCGAACAAGATTTGATAGTAGGTTTTGTCCTCAATCGGAATGATGAATTCGCTGCAGGCAATCCTGCATCCATCCAGCTCGATAAGCTCATGATGTACGACCTGCAAGCCTGCCTGCGCCTTTTTGACTTGTGCTGTCATCGCCTGCACAAACGGTTCCACTCCGCTCATCGGCAACAGATGTGCCATATGATTCATCCCGAGCATGACCGCGCTCTCTTCCTCTTTATAGGAAATCTGCTCGTGCTGAGAATTCCCTCCGCTATTTGACCCGCGCCCCCTCGGTATGAGCTGCATCGAATGGGGCAACTGAATGCCGAGCTGCCCGTCAAAGAGGAGTTTCTCCGCGAATTCGAATCTGCGTCCTTCGTACTCCAGGTAGCCATTTCGCACGCCATCCAGACACTCCGCAAGCGTCAATTGCACCTGTTGTTCTTCCCTTTCAGCGAGTTGACGCCGTGTCTGGATGCTGTTCCATACATCCAAAATCTTTTCATCCCAGTAGATCGTCATAGCTCCCTCCGCAGTGCCTGCTCTACTTTTTGCAAAACAAATCCGTTCAAGCTTCTGCGAAGGAAGCTTTCCGCAGCATCCAGACTCACCACGATATACGGCTCCAAAATCCCTTGAACTTTAAAGAAATGATGTGCCTTTATCTTATCGGTATCTAATACAAGCCTCTTTACAGTTCCGTTCAAATGAAATGCCGTCTCCATTGAAAGGCAATCTACAGCAGGTACTTGCATGGCCCAGTAGACGTTTCGCAGATTGGTTTCGCTGTCGATCAAATCGACGCGCTTCCATTGCACGCTGGGATTGTATTTGGCAGTAATGGTTTTCATCCGCTCCGAAATCATCGGCATCGGCTTTTCCAACCAATCTGTGTAGGTATTGGCCCCATCCGTGTTCACCTCGAGAACGGATATCGGAGGGAGTTGCTCGAAGGTGTTTTCCTTTTGCAGCCCCAGACCCGATGGTACGACCTTTTGAGCTATTCGTCCATCATCTGCTAGCAAATAATAATCGCGCATATCATCCCGCCTCCTTTATTCCGTTTTCCAATCAATCTGCTGCATCTGTGCTTCACTCAATGCAAAGCGCTCCCGGTCCTTCTCGAAAAAAACGGCATTCCGCAAATTCGCTCCATGAAAATTCGCATGATACAGACGAGAATGGCGAAAATCCGCTCCTTCCAAATCAGCATATGCAAATTGGACACCAAGTAAGCCCGGTACACGATGCAGCTCGTCCGCACTCACTCCTTGTCCCTCGGCATAAGAAAAGATGGCTCCACTCAAGTTAGCATGACGAAAATCGGCATCACAAAGAAGCGAATGGCTGAAATCGGTGCGTTGAAGCTTGCTCTTTACCCATCTTGTTCCGAATAGGACACACTCACGGAACTGACTGTCCGTAAAATTACTACCACTAAAATCACAATAGCGCAAATCCAGTGCATCCACATTGCTTCGCGGCAAATCCATGTGGGCGAATGTTTCATGGGTGCAAAACGTTCCTTTTGGTTGCCCAAGCAGGCTTCTGCTCTCCTTCTCCTCCCGCTTGATTCGCTCTTCTACGTACACCACTTCGCTGATGTCTTTGAATTCGCCCACTCGTATGTACAGACGATCCGCTTTCCTAATCTGTTGGTACTCAGGCAGCTTGATGACTTCCGGAATCGCTACTCGGACAAGCGCTGTGACAAACTGACAGAAAAGCTCCATTTCCTTTAACACCATATACTCCACATCAGCTGCATGTATGATCCCCATGTACATTTTTCGGCGTTCGTCCAGTAGCGAAATGAGCGTGGACACCTCTTGCAATGCCCACGCTGCATCGTACCGTGCATAGCATTCCACTGGCTCCCAGTACCATTGATCCGTATAAGCCTCTATCAAAAATGTGTGTGTGCCATCCAATACCGTTGTCCGAAGTAACGAGTAGTGAATAAAACCGACAGGGGGAAGCTCCTGATTGTTCTGCATGAAGGCAAAATGCTGGAGTATTTGCCGAAAAGACTCCACGAACTCCCGGACGAGCTGATCCTTGTTTTGCTGGAAATAGCGCTCGAGTGCCGCTACGCTTTCAGCCAACGCTGGCAGGAAGATGTTATCGTGCAGATGCTGGAGCGCTTCCTCTTTCTTCATCGATGTCAGTGCCCCCTCTAGTTCATCTTGATTTCCGAACCTTTCATCTCGATCTTCTCTTCCAGTTTGATTGTATTTCCTTTTCCACTCAGTTCTACTTTATCCGCACTAATATGAAGAGAAGCAGCTGACAGTTTCATGTCCTTACCGGCTGTAATGTTCACATTCTGGCTACTCTGGATATCGATTCCACTCGTATCACTGATCGTGATCGACATATCACCTGTCGTGATCACAATTTTGTCAGGAGCCAGTACGATTTCCTTGCCATACTTGGTACGAAACGTTTTTACAGCAGGGTCCTTCATCCGGTCTCCCCCGCCACCTCCTCCTGAACTGCTTTTCGGTGAGGATTTCTGCTTGGGAGCTGGCTTGTCGTCGTCTGGAATTTCCTTGAGAACAGAGCTGATCGCGATACCGTCCTCTTCTTTTTTGCTCGGGAAATAAATCCGAATCTGGTCGTTCAGCTCTGGCATGACATACCATCCGGTTTGATCCTCGGAAGCATAAATGGTGGAGTAAGGGAACCAATATGCCGTGCTCTGATCCTGCTGATCATCCATATCCAGCTTGGCTCGCACATTGTCCTTCTGGACTTGCAGCACCCGGCCCTGGATGGACGCCCCGATGATGGCATGGTTATACTGCTTCTTACGCGCCAGACCTAGGCGTGGATAAAGCTTGTATGTATGCGTGACAATGCCTTCCTTCATCTCCGTGACCGCTTCTCCGACCACAAGTGGTCTGGATTTGAAGTTCACCTCATTGCCGACCTCCAGCACTCGTTCGCTCTGCACTTCATACACGGTATAGTCTTGGTCATCGATTCCTGGAACCTTGTTCTCTGCATCACTCTGATAATCCCCGACACGCTTATGCACCGTATAATGACTAACCGCAAGCTTTCCTTTATCTTGACCTTTTGGCAAACCGAAATAAAACTTTGGAATGTCAAAAGCCGTTGTCGGGATCAAACCTGTATAAAAGCGCGACGCCATCCTCTTCAGGAACTGCCAATCGGTTTCTTCATACTGCATGACAAACGTATTCAAAGCTTTGCCGTTCGTAACAGAGTCAATAAAGTCAGCTTTTCCGTAACCGGACAGCACCGTTTTTACGAGCCCCGCGTAGGTCATCTCCGGGTTTTGAAACGAACGCTTTCTCGTTTTGACATCCAACAAATAGGTATGAGAAATTGCCTCCAGCGACAAGTAATAAATACCGCGTACCGCTTTGACATGGACGCGCAAGACGATTCCCTGGAACCATGTTTTCGGCTTGCCCGATTCATCCGCCAGTGCCACACTGATCAGTGTTTGCGCATTTGTCTGGTTTACGTAGCTATCTTTTCGCTCTTCAGAAATGATTCCCGTGAGCGTCAGTCGCGCATGCTCGTTCATCTTTTTCACGACTTTCATCGTTTGCAGATGAGTAAATTCATAGGGCGAAACTTGTATATCTCCATAAGTGAGTGTTCGATTGCTCATGGTATCCCCTCCCTGCCAGATGAACCCCCTCCTCCGATGCTCCTAGGGAAATGGATTCACCCTTCCAAATAAGACCATTATTTTACACACAATCTTACAATCGGTATTATTTGGGATTTTTTGAATGGGTCGTTAGTCCTGGATGGTATGATTTGGAGGCATGGGGAGGGGCTTCGTACCATTTCTTATCTGCTCGAGAGCCTGATGAAAGTCCTTCTTTCACCTCGTCTATTCCTGCGATTTGTAATTACGCTACCATTTATAGGATGATAAGGGGATTAATAGAGATCAAATAAGGGAGAGAAGCCAGGTGAACATAAAGAAAAATCAAGTATTTGTAGAACTGGAAGTAGCTAATTGGGACAACACAGACCTTTCATCCTCGTTAATTGAAATCTGCTACTCTCAGAAAGAGTATGAAAACGATCTAATCGAGGTTCATCAAGTTGTAGACTTGGGAAAGCATAAAGGCAAATCAAAATACTTAATTATCATTAATATTACGCGAGACCTGGATAATCTCGGAGATGAACTGGATAACCCTTATATCGTCAAAAGCCCTTGAATTTGGTTCAAGGGCCTTTCCTATTTACTCATAACGGCTTCCTGCAATTAAAATGGTAGCAAACAAATTCCAGTCTACACCTTCAAGATCAGCTAACATATTATCGCAATCCTCAATCCATGACTCCATCCCACTTAGGAACTCTTCAAGTGATATATTCGCCCACTCTTTTTTGTTTTGCTGATAATCCTTAATCAAATGAGAAATGAATTGAACCATATCCTCTCTACTCTCAACCGTACCCGCTCTCTCTAGAATATCCATGCGAAACTCCTCCTCCCCTATGTCTTTATCTTCCATTTAAGTATAGATGCTTCATAGGAGTTTGACGAATTGGAGAAATGAAAAAAGCCCGCTGGCGTGCAACGGGCTTTCTGTCTCTTATGTGAGGGGGAACATCTGTTTAGTCGATAACAGGATTCGGGCTGTCACTACTCTCGTAGACGTTCCTTATTGAATAATCTCGGAAATCGCTTGCTTTTGCTCCAAAATCTCGCTTTGTACCTGTATCAGTTCTTTCAACAGATCAGCAGCCTCTTGCAAGGATGCAGCTGCTTGCTCCTTGTCACCAGCCTTGAATACTTCTTTTGCTACTTTCACTGTGTTTTTCTCATTTGCTTTCAGTTCTTTTGCTTGCTCTTTGTTCTCTTTCTTTTCTGTGCGGATTGGCTTCAATTCTTGGTTCATCTCTTTGAAGGACGCTTTTTTCTCTTTTACTTGGGTCAATTCTGTTTGGATATGCGCCAGTTTTTCTTCGATGGCGGTATGGTTTGCGGCGATTTCAGCCTTGATGCTCGTTACCTTTTCTTTATCCTTTGCTTTCTTCGCTTCTTTCAATTCAGCAGACAGCGCCTTGTTCTCTTCACGCAGCGGCTTTGTCTCTGCCAGCGCGCTTTTCACGGTTTCACGTACTTCTGGCGTCACCTCGCCCCAAAGAATGTCCCATGCTTGTTTGTTGGTCTGGGTTTGAGCTTTCAGTTTATCTTGGAGAGCTTTTTGCTCCACTTGCAGTGCTTTTAGTGCTTGAACTTCAGGCAGGCTCTTCCACCCTGCTTCTTTCCCTTCTTTCTCAGCGGCAAAAGCTCCAACTGCACTCGTTACCAGCAAGCTCGCTGCGATTACAGATACGGAAAGCATTTTTTTCACGTGTGAACACTCCCTGTCTTCTATTGTTTCTTACAAACCAATCGTACCGTACGAGCGTTGGGAATGTTCGGGATAACCTCGTGAAAAGTAAGGGGAAAGTGTGGGATTTGGGAGAACACAAAAACCTAGGAGAGTACTAGGCCGAGTCTGCGTTATTGTCTGCCACATAGTACATTGTCTTGACGTCATAGTTCATGGATTTAGACAAAATAGGCATATCCCTCTCCTAATTTGGTGGAATATCCCTATAGTTAGGTCGTGCTAATTTACGGAAAATTCGGAAGTTACTCGAAACACACTTCTAGCTTGTCATGTTACTCTTAGTGAAGATGGTAAAATAATTGGTTGATAGTTCAATAGTTTGTCTACTATTTGTTCAATAGATAAACCTTCTTTTTTTTCCGAGTAACCAAATTAAGGTCTTCTGGATGTGATACACTTTGGAACTAAAAAAAAGAAACCCCAGACAAGCTGACAATATTACTCGCTTGAGGTATAAGTAGTCCTTATTTACTATCTCATTGTTAATCTAAATCGGTACCATCATAAGCATCTCCAAGAGACTCAAAATCCTCTTCATACCAATACCATGTTGTGCCTTCACCTTTTGTCACTATAAGTCTATTAAGTAAGTCCGTAAAAGAGTTGGCTATAATCGCACAACTACCTGCAATAGCATGACAATCCCAATGACTATCATAACATTTACCTAATCTATCTTTATGAAGATCAATTGTGAGATAGTCTCCATTTCTATCATCGGCAACAATAAACCAATTAGAAGAGATATCATATTCACATAACTCTTTTACTATAACCGGATTTGCTAATTCGAATTTTTTTGGAGATACAATGTCTACACCAAAATCTTCATCTTTAAATAATTCAATCCCCCCGCAAAGCTCATAGAACTCTTTCACATCATCTGGTAATATGTGTGGGTCTTCAATCTTGGGTAAACCTATAGATGGATGTATAACACAATTGTCAAAACCTTTTATTTTGTCGATAATTTCTTTGATATTCATTAATTACTCCCTCCATTTTTAGTCTAAATCATATAATGATTATCTAAGGTTATCTGAATAGTCTCTTCGTTATTCTCTTTACTTAATTCTACTGTAGGAGAAATATTAACTATTTCAGAGTATCCCGGTACATTTTGTTTTGCCCATTCGTTCATTACACCATAATGATTCTCAAGTCCATATTTTCCACTGGCTGGACGTTACGGTACGACATCATACTCTTTAACTACTTCACACTTAATCAACCCCAACGGATCAATGGACCCAATCGGATCCACATTCACATAAGCAAAACGGTTAAACGTCTGCCCGTCCGCCATATCCCCTTGTAGCACATCTCAGTTGAAGAACCGCTTCAACCCCGGATTGGAACACCGCGCCCGCATCTGACCACTATGGCTAATGTTTCGTATAAAAATAGAACATGACGGTCTCGTTTCTTTGGCATGAAAAAAGGCTTATCCATCCTCATCTTTCAAGATGGAATAAGCCTTTTTTCGTTTATCAGGTGAAAGTATTTCTCTAGTTGTATTGAAAGACTCTTGCTATGTTAACAAACCATTCTCTTCTAACATTTTATACCATTCATCATCTTTTGAACCAACGGTATTTATACTTCCTCCAGATTCAACAAACTTCAATCCAATTTCTCCATATCGTTCTCCTAGAAAATAGTTAAGTAAGAAGTTATAGAAGTCTCCATACGATTCCAAAACAAAATTTTGATCTAAGGGATCTCCAAATAAACACGTTACTTGACCATTTTCCTTATTAATGAACAAAGGATACCTTTCAATTTTTCCTATACAGATCCAGTCACCATCAAACCTTTGCATTTCCTCTACATAAAACTGAATATCGGCAACTTGCCGATGACCAAAAATATTGATAACCCCTCCAATTAATCTTTCATATCGATCTGTAATCAAGTAATAATCTTTTAAAAGACTATTCTCGGAATTTTTGAATTGTGCTTCATTCGTATTTTTAGTAATGTCCGCAAAGGTCAGACTAAATGGGTCGTCACTTAATATTCCACTAATTTTATCTATTTTTCCGATTAATAATTCGATCATATTCCTCACCTTTCGAAACATCTTTTAACTGTACTCCCAATACTCCACTTAATCTTCTAAGAGGAAACTCCCTATGAATAACTTTTTCAACAAGAATCATTATTGTTCCATCTTCATGATGATGCTTTATATAACCTTCAGGTGCTTTATCAGGTGCCGGTACTGGTGAATCCGTATCCTTATTCAATTTAGCTTCTGTATTTGCCACTCTGTAATTTCCTGATCGATTAGTGGGGGATGCAATTTTTATTGTAACCGGTATTATTTGCGGTTATATCTACTTTTGAAGTCTCTCTCCTTAAATTCGATTATAAAAAATTTCAAAAAGCGACAAGTAACTAAACCACCTGTCGCTTTTTCGAATATTTCATAAATGTGTTCACTTTGGTAAATTTTACACTACTTTGTTATTGAGATTCTTTTTAATTGGTGTAAAGCATTCTTTTTCATTTCTTTTTCCTTTGATTTACTTAAGAGTTCTAATTTCTCTTTAGACTCTGGCGTATTTATATCACCTAGAGCCCAAATACATTTTATGGCAAGGGCATTTGTGTAATGAAGATACTCAAATTTTGTTAATGCTGCTTTATAAAGACTTTCTACCGATGAATTTGATTGAAAATATTGAAGCAAGCCAGCAATATCCTCATGTGCCTTATGCCAAGCTTCAGTAATTAACTGGTTTAACATTTCCAAATGTCTTTCATCAAACAAATCAAATGTAAATCCTATATAAAATAGTAATCCTAGGTCATCTTTATTTTTTCTCTACAAATAACTTCTAACAGGTTGTCAATGTAGCTAGTTATTTCTATATTTCCCTTGAACAAATCCAAAAATTCTAGATCTGTTATTTCACCGCCAATAAGTTTATTTATTAGTATTCTTAGTTCTTGATTCATTTTTATATCCTTTCAAAACTAGTAATATTAAAAATATCCTATGCAGTTCCTTTTCCTGTTGCTGGTTTCTTAGTTTCTTCAAATACATAATACGTTTTGGTTACTCCAATTTCCTCCAGTTCCATAAGAACCTGTGTAGGTCAGCGTTTGGTTAATCACATACCGTATCTTCTTCCGCCCCAAGTCATAGAGGTGCGCACGTATTCTGCATCATAGGTGTCTCACTTCCCTATCAACTGTCCCTATCAGTTGTACACAAACCTATGGCTGGAAGATGCAAAAAAGGCTCATTCCAACTTAGTTGAAAGGTTGGAATAAGCCATTCATAATAAATTTTCGATAACGTACTTGAAACAACTCTAAGTAGCTAGTAACATCATTCTTTTCACAAATTATGTGTGATCAATATGAACTCTATGTTGTCCGCATTTAAGACACTGAAACAAATATATTCCTGAATCCTCACTTACTTGGTCCAAAGTATCAATACCATAGTTTTCCTTTATTGCAAACAATTCTTCATCTCGTAAATCTATCTTCGTCGCTGATATCTCACTTTTATTCACGTATCCAATAAAAGCACAAAATTCATCGCAGTGGCTTAACCATTGTGGCTCTTGCCATGAAATGTAACCAGGGGTACGAAAGAGTAACTCCTCTAGGTTATCATCTTTAAACTGTTCGACTTCATCGTATCCCATAAAATACATATACTCATTATTTTCGTCATCATAAGTCACGGACAACAACTGATCCTTATATTCTACTGCTGCCTGTAAGACACCATTATGTTGCTTAGTAGCGGTTCCTTCATAAATGCACCATGGACAAACATTTTCAACTTCGTCTATTGAATAAAATGGTCCCACGTAGATATAATCCGTTTCTTTATTACAAATACTACAATTTTGTGCAGGGACCTTTTTGAATACTCCAATATCGTACGCATTTGGTTGATACTTAAATATTGGTAGGTTATTCATTTAAAATATTCCTCCGATTTAGAAAAAGGCTGATGAGTAAGAACAAAACAAATCAGCCTTTTTGAATTATTTCTTTTTAAATCCATTAAATCCATGGTATACCACATCGAGAATCTCAGCATGCGTTCTAGGAGTTGCAACGAGTAAATTATCTAAGTCATAAACTGCTCCACCTCGTCCAATTGGAGTTTTATGGTGAATATTATAAACCATTTGAGGCCATGCAGATTGCCCTAACTGCTGTGTAATATCCGCAAAAGGTGCATTCCCATTTCGCATTCTTGTTTTATTTGCTTTGTGATATGAAGCAAATTCGTCCGCATACTTAGTATTAGATACAGCTTTCCAGAACGATTTCTGGAAATCACTAAAGTTTTTGAATGATTTACCTTTTAACTGATCTGCCACCTCTTTTGGTATAAGCCCTACATTACCATGTGTCCCACGAAGCATTTTTTCAAGCGATCCGGCTTTATGACCACCAGTAACAGTACCAGGGCTATTACGTCGTACCGTTGCAGATTTTGGTGCAGGTAACGCTAAGAATTTTTCGTTTTCACACTTCATCAACCCCAACGGATCAATGAACCCAATCGGATCCCCATTCACATAAGCAAAACGGTTAAACGTCTGCCCGTCCGTCATATCCCCTTGGAGCACATCTCGGTTCAGGAATCGCTTCAACCCCGGATGGTAATACCGCACCCGCATGTAATACAACCCATTCGGATCGGTCATGACTCCATCGCGGCCGTTATAGCAAAACGGCTGTTTCGTCCTGCCCTCGTGTACTTCCAGTTCCCCGTACAATCCGTAGGTATAACGGTCTGTGACTCGACCATGCTCGTCCGTCAACAGGGTCGTGCTTCCGCGCGTATCCGCGTGATAGGACAAATAATCGCCTTGCGCATCCTCGCGACCAATGAGCCCCAGTCCATATACATAATACGCTTTGGCTGCTCCACTTTCCTCCAGTTCCATGAGAACCTGGGTCAAATCGGCGTTCTGGTCAACCACATACCGTGTCGTCTTACCGTTCCATGTCATGGAGGTGCGCACGTATTCGGCATCATAGGTGTAGCGAGCTTGTCCGGCGCGTACGAGACGGTTGCGGGCATCGTACACATACGTTTCTGGCTGTTGCTTGCCCGGGAGCAGCAGAAAGTTGCCGTCCTCGTCATACTGAACGGGTTGATCATCTACCGTGTCCAACCGATTGTCCTTGGCGTACGTCATCGCCACAGCAAGACTCGAACCTGAATCCCCAATAGCGGTAATATTCCCGCCCTGGTCATACGTATAGAGAATCTTTCGTCCTGCCATGGCTCCGCTCGTCAGGCGCCGCAGGGCATCATAGGTGTACTGCTTTTCTTCCTCTTGGATGATCTGCCCGAGCTCGTTGTACACAAACCGATATTGCTGGAGCATGACGCCTTGCGCATTTTGATCCCAAAGACGCAGTAGCTGTCCGGCTGCGTCATAGTGACGCTGCTCTACTGTACCGTTCGGTCGCTCTGTACGGATGAGACGGTAATTTTCATCGTACGTGTACCTTGTGACCCGACCTGCCCAGTCTGTGACAGTGGTCAATTGACCTGCAAGATCGTAGGTATAGCGAACCGACTTGCCATCTGGATAGACGAGTGTCGCCAGTCTGCCTCCCGCATCATAGGTGTACTGTAGCGTATTCCCATACTGATCTGTGCTGGAGACGATTCGTCCCAAAAGATCGTAGGTACGGCGCTTGGTGTCTTTTCCATCTTCTTTGACACTTACCACGCGACCCTCGGCGTCGAAAGACCTGCGAACAGTCCCCGCTTCGTCCTGCTGCTCAATGAGCTGTCCGGCTGCATCGTAGCGGTAGTGCGTTTCCTGACCACGTGCATTGGTCTTGTCGGTCAGCCATCCGCGCTTATCATAGCGGTAGGTCGATCCTTCTCCGGTAGCATTACGCTCAGCTAAAAGCAAACCACTGGCATCGTAGGCGAGGGTGGTGGCATTACCATTAGCATCCGTATAGCTCGTTAGACGGCCTTCTCCGTCGTATTGCTGCTTGTATACGGCTGCTTCATTTTCCAATACCTCCGTTAGTCTTGCGGCTGCGTCATAGGAAAACTTGTTTTTTTGTCCAGCCGCATTCGTTGTGGCAATGACTTGATGAAGCTTGTTGAATTGGTATTGGGTTGTTCTTCCGAGTCCGTCTATATGGGCAAGAACATTGCCCGCGCCATCATAGGTGAGCCCGCTCACCTTCTGTCCGGTTGCATCATAGACGGCCAGTAAACGTCCCGCCGCATCGTATTCATAGCGCTGGGTGTTCCCCAACGGATCGGTGATAGACGTCACTCTGCCCATGGCATCGCGTTCGAGGCTGGTCTTCGCCCCGGTTGGATCTACCACCCCAACGATCTGCCATTCCTTGTCGTACTCATAACGAGTGGCTTCACCATAGGCGTTCGTTATAGATTCTACTTTTTCCGTAATCGTGTAGCCGATCTTCGTCGATGCTCCGGTAGGCGTTGTCTCCTCTACGCGACAATCCTGTGTATCGTAGGTAAAGGAATGCATCCTTCCGAGAGGATCTGTGACACCAACAAGATTATCATTGGCATCGAATACCTGACGTAGCGAACCCCCAAAAGCATCCGTAAAGGTTGTCATCCTGCCTGTAGGGTCGAAGCCAACACGGAAGATACGCCCTTCTGGGTCCTGAGCGGAAACTAGCATTCCCTGTCCATCGTAATGATAAGTAGTTTTTGCACCTGTAAAATCGATATAAGTGCTTCTTTGCCCGTGCTCGTTATACTCGATAGAAGAGGTGCAGCCATCTGGTCTTGTCATGCTGACCAGCCGCTCGTATTCATCATAGGCGTAAGTCGTGACTCCGCCTTCCGCGTCTTCTTCTGCTGTCATGAGGTCATTTTCGTTGTACGTATACGTCGTTGTATTGCCAAGAGGATCTGTCTCTTTTACCAGATTCCCGCGATTGTCATACGTGTAAGTGGTTGTTTCGCCCGCTCCGTTTGTTTCAGAAGTTGTTTGGCCCCACTCATTATAGGAGTATTTGGTGACCGTCCCATCCTTCTCGGTCTTCTCCAGCAACTGGCCATTGTCGTCATGGAGCATAACCTCGACATTCCCATTGCCATCTGTGAAGGTCGTGACCATCATGCCCGGACGGCTCTCGGTATCGTAGTGAATATAACCAGGGATGCCTGCCGCATCTGTCTGGCAGATGATGCGCCCTTCTTCGTCAAACGTATTCGTGTAGACGATGACACCATCGGATGCTAGAGATTCCAATTGATCATTTCCTGTATAGGACAAGTCAGTGACAACACCATTGGGATTGGTGTAGCGAGTCATCCTGCGGTCGGCATCATACGAAAAGCGAAGGGAACGAGTCCCATCGGACAATGCTGACACCAAGCCTTCTGCCCCATACTCCAAAGAAAACGCTCGACGACTCCGCTCTTCTGTTAAGCGATTCAGCCTGCCATACTGGTCATATCCGAAGAGCAGCGACATTCCAGCAGCCACCGTATGGCGAAGTGCTTGTCCATTTCTGGCAAAATCGTACGTCTCTCTCGTTTCCTTAACCCACAGCGTATAACCATCTTGTCTTTCCCGCAGTTCGTCAAAAAAGACGTCCGCATCGTTTGAGCGGTACAATCCGTCCTGAACACGAGTAAAGGTGTTGGCGCGACCAGCATGCCACCAAACCGTAACTTCTTCGCGTGTCTCATCCAGGAATTCCAGGCTCATTTCGTAATTGTGTGTCCATGCTTTACCCAGTGCTCCCTCTTGCAAAAGCAGGGAGTTGTAATGCAGCTCAAACGTCCACGTCTCGGCTCCATACAGCTTGAGGGCAGGATGAACGATAAACTGTGCTCCGGTCCCTCCGTGGATAGGGTCTCGAAGGCAACTTTTCAGCTTCGCTTTTTTGACGTTCCGTTTTTTCAGCCTATTGGTGTTCTTCTTCGTCACACGAACTTTTTTACGGCGTCCGGCCATTCCCGCAACGGTTGAGAAGACACCATCCGTCGCATAATCTAATGCCTCAGATCCGGCTTCCTTTAGTACTTCTTTCACAACAGGCTTCTGCATGAACTTGCCGAGCATGCTCTTCTTCAGCTTCTGCACAGCCTCAAGCTTGCTCAAGCTCTCCTGAATGTTCCGCGCAGCAGTGACGACCTTGCCTTTCACCGCACTTGCTGCATTGGCAGTCGCCTTGACCGCTTTCGATACACCCAGTGCTTTGTCCGCTGCTTTGACCGCTTTCGTTGCCTTGGACATCGCTTTTGTTGCCTTCACTGCTTTCGTCGTCAGCTTTGCCGCAGTCACTGCCGTACCCGCACCTGGAATCGCGGCTGCAAGGGACATAGCGGCTCCAGCATAATCGCCACGTGCGACAGATATCCCCGCATTGACGACGTCTGCGACTTCTCCGATGACAGGGATCATTCCGACGATATCGAGTCCAAGCTGTAGACTATCGAGAAAACCCCATCCAGAATCCTCTTCCTCCTGCTCCTCTTCGACGACTTCTTCCTCTTCCTCTTCCTGCGGCAAATCCTCCACAACCACAGGCGCCTTCGTCAGCCCTACCATCTCAATCTTCGGCGCTTGAAGATCCACTTCTCCATCCAAAATCATGCTGCTGGTGCTGCACATGAGGTAGATCGCTTCCTTAGCCTTGATCTCGACCTTCGTATCTGACGTAATCTCCATATCTTTTTCCGAGGAAAATACGATCGGATGCATACTGTGAATCTCGATTCCTTCTTCTTCATGCAGCTTGATAAAAATATTGCCTTCTTCGCTCTCCTTCGCAGTAAGAACGAGCTCCTTGCCACCCATCATCAGCTCTTTGCCGAAGTTGGTTCCCCAGTACTTAATGCCGGGATTGCCCGTTTTCGCCGTGCTGCCTCCACCCTTTCGCACGGAGCTGACTGCCATGGCGCCTTCTTCATCTGGTGTGGAGAAGTACAGCTTGACGGAGTCTCCCATTTGCGGCATGCAGTGAAAGCCGCTGTTGCCCTCTGCCGAGTAAACCGTGGCATACGGGAACCAGCTCGCCTCTGCCTTGGGCTGCTTTGGATCGATGTCGAGGTGGATTTTGACGGTGTCCTTCTGGATGTCGATGATCTTACCTTCCAGGGCAGCTCCGCATATGTCGTCGTTGCGGATGGGGTTCTGGCGGATGCCTACTTCGGGCATGAGTTGATAGGTGTGGATGAGAAGGGCATGATCGATCTTCGTTGTTGACCCGGCGACGACCAGCTCTTTGCCTTGGTAGTTCACGCAGTCTCCGAGCTGGAGGACCTGTCCGCTTTCTACTTCATAGGTGAGAAAATCGTTTTCCGACATACCTGCCGCATAACCGTTTTCTGTCGTTTCCATAAAGGGTGACAGCCTTTTGCTGATGGTGTAGCTGGCGTCTGTCAGTTGAGCGGTGCGTCCCTCGGGCATGCCGAACCAGAACTTTGGTTTATCCGCAACAGCCTCAGCCACGAGAATAGAGCCGAAGCGAGAGGCCAGTCGCTTTAAAAACTCCCAATCTGTCTCCTGATACTGGATGGCGATGGTTCCCAGCGGCGCTCCGTTCGAAGCATGGTCCAAATAATCCGAACCGGGATAGTCCTTCGTGATTTCATCGAGCAGACTGGCATACGTCATTTGTTTATGTTGAAAAGAGCGCATCTTGCGCTGACCATCCATTCGCTGCGTATGCGAGACCGCTTCCAGCTCCAAATGGTACACGCCGTGAACAAAGTTCACACTGACGGAATCCACGAGACCTTTGAACAGTGTCTTCGTAAGCGCACCGTTTTCCACCAAATTCAGCGCAACTGTATCCTCGCTCGTCGCCATCTCGATGTACCGGTCGCTTTTCTCCTCCGGGATGATTCCGGTGACGAACAATCTGGCGTGCTCATTAACTTTCTTCACGATTCTGACATCTTCTAGGCTTTGGATTTCAAAGGGTGAGACCAACTGGATATTCTCGTATCCAGCCAGCTTCTCTGTCGTATTCATACAATCCCCCTCACTATTGCTCCTGTCCGTCGTCTTCGATGCGAATGCAGCCTCCATATACGCACATGTTCGTGCTGGTGTTTAACAGGGCGGGATGATTTTCTACGAGTACATCTGCCTTGCCTTCGATCCAGGGCATTGTCACCATGGGAATGCAAGGCATCGGCTTGAGTACACCGTTGTTGGCAGCAGTAGCAGCTGCGACGGTTGGATTTTTCTCGCATTTGCATTTGCCAAACGGCATGATATTCACTTGCGGCATATAGTCATTCACGTTCATCTGTGCCTGGTTGCGAATGTACACGCCATGACTAAACGGCGTTTTCAGCTTGTTCTGCTGGCTCCCGTAGTCGCACGAGAGAATTGCTCCTGCCACAACGTAGCTTTTCTTCGGAGCGGATGACGGTACAACATCGACATCTTCAATCATGGGCATGACTCATTCTCCTCCCTGCTTGCTCTGCTTTTTTCAAGCGGATACCGAAAAAGTCCCTGCGCAGCAAAGCCTCCGCCAGCCGCAAATCAATGATGATATACGGTTCACGAATCCCTTCGATTTGAAAAATCGTATGACGCCCAATCTTTTCTGGATCGAGAACCAGCCTTTTGAGTGAGCCGTCCCTGTGAAACTCGCTTTGCTCTGACAAACAGTTCACACGCGGCAGAATCATCATCCAGTACAAATCCTGTTTGATCCGCTCCCTGTCTACGAGCACGACGGATTTGACGAACAGCTTCGGCGCGAACTTGTGGATGATTGTCTTTAAGCGGTTGGAATAGAGCGGGATCGGTCTGTCGAGAAAATCCAGGTAGTCGTTCTCTTTCTTTTGCTTGATGTCGAACTGGATGATCGCCTCGTCAAGCTCTTCCTGATAATCTGGCGTCAGCCACTCCTGCCGGATGACGTCAAAAACGTTAGTTGGCTCTACCGCACTCCCGATTCGCTCGTCCTGTGACAAGATGAAATAATTCATACCTGACTCCCCTCTCGCCAAACGACATGTCGCTCCTGAAGCTCATCCAACAGAATGGACTCCCTAGATTCCTTCGAGAATACGGCTCTCTCCAGAAGCGCTCCGCTAAAATTCGCCCCAGTTAAAATCGCATCTGTAAAGTCTGCGCCGCGCAGGTCGGCCCCAGTAAAATCTGTCCCGGTCAAGTCCGCCCCGACGAACAAGACGCCATCAAAACCGGGCATCTCCCACGCATCTGGCTCCAAAAGCCCCCTTGGCCCGGATGCTTCACGAAAGCTCGCGCCTAGCAGATTCGCTCCAGTAAAATCCGCTCCGTGAATGAGACTTTCGCCGAAATCAACCGCTTTTAGCTGGGCACGATGCCATCTCGTTCCGACCAAAACACTTTCGCGAAGGTTCGCTTTCGTTAGCTGACTGTCAGAGAGGTCCGAATAACGAAGATCAAGACCATCGAATTGCCCTTGTCCCAGATCGAGGCCAGCCAAAACCTTGTAGCCGTATTCCAGCTCTTGCTTCTCCTCCAGCCAAGCACGGATCATCTCAGAATCTTTGTGGCGAGTGTCCAGACAGTACACGATCTCGCTTTGATCCAAATATTCTCCGACACGCACCTCCAGCTCCAGCTCCTTGTCCACCTGTTGAAAGGCTTCCAGCTGAACACCCTGCACCATGGCATAACGGATCAGGTGAACGACATATTGATGAAACTTCTCTGCCTCCACGAGCTTGATCCGTTCGATATCGGGAAGTCTTACGTGTCCGGCATACGCTCTGGCAGCCTCGTTCCATTCGTCTGCGAGCCGATCCAAAAAGTGGTACGCCCAGCTCGCATCATAAGAGGTTTGACACTCCACCGGATCGAAAAACCAACTGCTGTCCGTAGCTTCCAGCAAATAATGACTACTGCCCTCAACGAGCTCCGTACGCAGCATGGAATAGGTCAAGTACGCCAGCTTGCCCTTTGTCCCTTGCTTCTGCTTATCAACCACGCGTCGGCATATTGCTTCAAAGGAACGAAGAAATTCTTTTGCCAGCCTCTCTTTATTCGCCTGATAGTAAGCATCCAAGGCATGCAGGCTGGCGATGGTTCGCTTCGGCACCTCGTGCTCCTTGAAATGCTGCAAGGCTTCCTCTCTCTCCATGCCAATCCCCCCTTCTTCTCACCGTTTTTGCATACACCAAACACACGGTTACCCGCGTGGCAACCATGTGTGTCAATTGGTTTTGAGCTCCTGCCCGACGATGCTTGTATTTCCGTCCATCTTGATGTTGCTCTCTTTGCAGGTGAGACTAATCTCCTCTTTCGCCGAGATAATCACCTTCGTGGCAGAGTCCATCAAAATGTCCTTTTCAGAGACAACCTTGATATTTTTCTTGCTGAATATCTGGATGCCGTCCGCGTCGGTCATGCGAATGAGGATTTCCCCGTCCTTTGCGCTAAGCAATACCTCCGACGGGCTGAACATCAGTTCTTTTCCATTGGCCGTGCGGAAGTATTTGATATCGGGATTCCCGAGCTTGTTCGTTTCGCCCTCGTCTGAATTTTTCCGGACAGAGCTGATCGCAATCCCGTCACTTTCCTTGTTGCTCGGAAAATAGACGCGGACGTAGTCATCGAGCTCTGGCATGCAATACCAACCGCTGTTTCCTTCGGCCGTATAAACCGAGGAGTACGGGAACCAGTGCGCTTCGCTCTTGTTCTGGCTCTCATCGATATCGAGGTGGATTTTGACGTTGTCTTTTGAGACCTCAATGACTTTCCCCTGCACCGATGCCCCTACAATGAGCGAATTGTGGAGCGGCTTTTGGCTCATTCCTTTTTTGGACGCAAGCAAATACTTGTGTTTGAGCAAGCCCTTCTTCATCTCGGTATAGGCCTCATACACATACAGGCTCTTCCCTTTGAAATCCACACCGTTGCCCAAATCGAGCACGCGGTCCGTCTCTACCTCGTAAAAGATGTAGTCATTTTCATCCACACCCTTGACCCCGTTTTCCGAGGAATGGCGGTATTCATTCAAATTTTTGCGCACCCGATAATGAAAATCGTCCAGCTTGCCTTTCGATGCACCCTCTGGCACACCAAAGCTGAACTTTGGCTTTTCAAAAACGGATGCTGGCATCAGTCCAGTTTGAAAACGCGAAGCAAGCCGCTTGAGAAATTGCCAATCCGTCTCCTGATACTGCATGGTAAAGGAGCCCAGCTTCCCGCCATTGGAGGCCATGTCCATAATATCCATGCCTGGGTATTCTCCTGCGATTGTTTTCAAAAGGGCACCGTAGGTCATGGCTTTGTTTTGAAACGAACGGCTCTTGCGCTTCACGTCGAGATTGTAAGTAGGCGAGACGGCTTCGACGTACAAATAATAAACGTCTCGTACGGCCTTGATACCTATCTCCAGAACTATCCCCGCAAAAAGCGGCGTGGCGTTGCCTTCGTTATCCACCTGACTGATTTCGATCGGGGTCTGTGCTTCCGTCATTTCTACATAGCTGTCCTTCAATTCTTCTGGTACGATCCCCGTAAATGTAAGGCGGGCATGCTCATTGATCTTTTTCGTAATCGTCAGTTCTACCAGATGCGTCAATTGATAAGGAGAGATTTGCAAATTGTTGTAGGCAATGACAGGAAGACTCATATTTTCCCTTCTCCCTTCCCATTTTCATCCGAATTGTTAGATACCAGCGACAAGGAATCCATGATTCCCCAGCCTACTGGCTTCCAGTCTGACAACTCCTGCTCCGTGCAATTGAACGTGCAGAGAAGAGCGCGTCCCTGTAGGGATACAAAGCTGATCAGGTTGTAAATGTCCGTATCCAATGCGGGCGCAACAAACTCGAAAAATCCGACGCTGTTCCCCGCGATCTCACGTATTCCTTCCTCCTGCCAACGAGCGAGCGGCTGTGTTCTCCGCAAAACCTGCTTCATGACATCCATGAAGGCCTTCAGCTGTGCAGGAGTATCGGTCAGCTTGCTCTCGGTATAGGTAAAAGCCATGTTAATTGACGCTGTTTCGTTCGTATAAATCAGTGAAGGCCTACGTTCCGATGGATACTTCAGAGCAGCTACTTCTGGACTCATGATGGAAAATGTCTTCGGGAGTCTAATCTGTACGAGATCGTCGAGGACGCGCTTGTCCTCCATGGGAATTCTCTCTTCACCGACTGTAATCAATGATTTGTTCACTACATCCAGTCGGTTTTTGCCCTTTGGACCAAAACGTATTGCTGCTGGCTGTGCATCCTCACCGGAAAGCTCATTCAACATGCCGATAATGCTTTCATCCATGCGCGCCATTTCCATTCACCATCCTCTCGTTAATCAACAATAACCCGCTGACGCCCGCCTGTTTTCCACTCCGTTTTTGAGGACTTTCCGCCACTCTTGGCGTCATCCAATATGCGTGCGAGGTATTTGAGAATCTGTAGATTCGTGTACTCGCGGTAACCAGTCCCCAGTCTGTTGCCTATATAATGAAGAATGAGCCCCCGCTCTACTCTGTCCGCATTCAAGCACTGCATGGCAAAGGCGAGATCATACGGGTGATTGGTGACCGTTTTCAGCATTTCATTCGCAAAATACCGCAGGATGTAGGGAGCAAGTGTTGGCTCGTTTCTCCCGGCATGTTCGACATGCACGATATTCCACGTATTGAATTCGGTCGCCATATCGGCTAAATCCTGATAATCCCCGCGAAGCCTTGCCCCTTGCTTGAGCTTGAAGCGCCCCAACTCCCTTTCATCCGGGCGTGACTCTATCTCCTGATCGAGAACATACGACGTCTCGTAAACGTAATAGTCGGTCAGCGAAGTCTCCTCTTGAAAGCGAATCTTGAGCACCGTCTCCATACCTATGGCCTCATAAGGGACACGCTCTTCGCGGTCGAACAAGTAAATGCGTCCTTGATGCTTGACGATCCCTCTGCCGACAGTGAGGTGCCCTTCGCCTATCGTTACATCCATCCCGGAAATAATGCCGTCTGTATAATCCTGAAAGTATAAATCTACAAAATGCCGCGGGTAATCACGCAGATTTTCAAGCATCTCTCGTTTGAGAATTCGCCCTTTATGAAAATTGGGATAGAGATGGGAAAACACCGCTGTTCCCCCTTCCTGTTCATTTAAGCTGCCTGGTTATTTGATCATTTCATCCCGTCAAAGAAATCCAGCTCGGACAAGTCACTCTCAAAAGCAAAGAAAACCTTTTTCCCCAAAGCAAGCTGTTCATTCAGACGAGCTACTGGCACGACATGGAATCCCCACTCGCTACCGCTCGCAAAAACGAAGTATTTCGACTCGCCATTTTGAATCGAGTCAGTCTCATCCTGCGGGATATGTGTACCGTACTTGCTCGCGATGTCTTCATACAACACGGTTTTGTATTGAGCAGGATCATCCATGTACAGGTACCGTTGGCGCAGCTGACCGTCATTTTCCTTGAGATAAAATTCAACCTCGCTCACGCCGTAGGGACGCGAGATAGAGCCATGCACGAGACTCAGCTTTTCCTGACTGTGAATAAGCACTCTCTCTTGCTTGTTATGAGTGAAGGCGGTCACGGAATACGGGACGATCGGCGCATGATTCGTAATTTGCGCTTCGATGAATCCTGCCTTTTTGGCACTTTGATAGCGCAGTGCTCCACGTAAGCAAGACAGCTTTAAGTCTGGCACCTTGCCCGCATCCTCCGACTTTTGCCGGAACTCGATACTGCGTCCAGGGACAAACTCTTTGAGCGCTTCACGGAAAACATCAATCCGGCACGACTGCCCCGTCAGCTTGATGATCGAGAAGTCAGCCAGCCTTCCCTGTTGGTAAAAATCGTCCAAGAAGTCGCGCAAAATCTCGTAAATATCCGCCTTAATCAGGTGATTGATCTCTTTGGCGTTGAAGACGACATCAGGAAAATCAAACACATCCCGGAAGCGACCATCCTCTCGTATCGACAACACCCATCGCTCGACTGCCGTCAGCTTTAGATCAGGCTCTTGACGATTTTCCGTATCGGATGTGAAGCGATTGCGCAAGATTCCGGTCTGGCGAAAAAATTCTTTTTTCATATGGTCAGCAAGGTCCCACAAAAAGTGAAAATTGTTGCGGACACGCTGATACTCGTCCCGGCTCTTGTTCTCGTACTCCTTGTAGCGAGTCGGCAAAATCGCCTCAGCTTCCCGATATCTCGCCTCGAAGCGTTCATAGATGGAGTCGACGCCGTATTCATCCACGTACCGGAATATTTCCGATCCAGGGATGTCGATGATCTGGTCGATGTCGGTCACTTGCCGCCCTTTTCCGTAATAGTCCGCAAAGACGATTTTCATAAATTGCATGATGCGATACGTAATGTTGTTGCCGCCAAAATTGGTGTCGCCGTTTTCATAGGTTGTATCGATATCGATCCGGTAGGAGATATGTCCGTCCTCGATCCGAAAATGGCAGGATGACAGGTCCGTCGTTCCTCCGCCGCAGTCGATGACGAGCGCTTGATATGTCTCACCGTCCAGAAAGCTGTTTTTGTCAATTTGATCCGCAATCGTGTTAAACAGGACGGCCATTCCTTCATCGAGGGCGTGCTCTGATTCGATGCGATACTCAGGTAAAATCTCGGTGAACATTTCAAGAAACTGCGTTTTCAGCTTGACCGGACTCGTGATATGCAGATGACGAAAGCGGCATTTGAATTGATGCTCAGCCATTTGAATGACGTGAAGAAGGTATTGGCGCAGGATGTCGCTTCGTTTCACAGTCGCGGTATTCCCTTGGCTGTCCATGACCTCTTCGATCTTGTGATAGCTGTTCACCCAGCGCTTGATGCCTTGAAACACCGTCGCGTTCGTGCTGTATCCGTTCTTTTTCATGTGTCGAAGTGCTTCATAACCGATGTGAAAGCGAACATCGGTTGGAGAGGAGCAATCCGCCACACTGACAGCCGTCGGCAGCACCTCGATCCATTCCTCGTTTTTTTGCGTGGTATCTGGGAAAGAGACGTAATTGATCGCATTCAAGCGAATGCGTCCATTCAACAAATCGTTGCTAGAAGGGGAGCTGACATACTGATGGTCGAGAAAAGCACCCGCTGTCGTCGAGGAGGTACCAAAATCAATCGCGAGAACGGCATCTGTTTCTTCCAATTCCCTGATCTCGAGGTCAGTCACCGGTACTTTGTAGTAGTGGAGATTGACAGGCGGCAACGGATGGTCCTGATGATACGCCTTGTACAAATACTCCGAATCCTGCTTGCGGAAAAAGAGCAGGCTGTAGTTTTGATTGACGGTTTTTCTCAACTGAGCATCTTGGTGGGCGTGCAACGTAAAATGCCCGGCTCTCCTATCATCTTTGTCTTTGTGCAGATGCAGAATGCCGCATAGCTCCATATGGTCATTCACCAAAAGCACATTGGATTCGGACAAGCCCTGGGAGGATTCGACGCGATAGTTGTCCAGCCTGTCAATGGCGAGACCCGTGTACAAGCACATCTTCGCTGGAATTTTGATCACATCTACACCTGGCATCGGTGTGTTTAAATATTTGTGGAGTACGGCTTCGAGGCGTTCAACACCCCCTGGAACAGCACGCTCAATCAGGAGGTTTTCTTCTGCGCCGCGAAAACGCAGAATCGTGTGCAGCAGTCCCTCCCGATCGAGATTGTTCACGACAGAGCCGACTAGCTTTTCCTTGTAACAAATATTGCGTAGCTGAAAGGTCGTCATCTCCATCAGCTCGTCCCGTGTGTAGGTCGCTTCGTCTGGATGATTGCGTTGATTTCCATCCCCGCTGCCTTTTTGGAGATGAAGCTTATATGAATAGGTAGTCATCCCAACTCTCCTCTCTCCCGACCTTCGTTGGGGTCAATCGGTCAAAAACCTTTAGTACAGTGCAACACTGTCGATTTGCATCGTTTCCTCGACATCCAAAATGCCGAAATGATTTCGCCAATAAATCTCTGTATGGAACCGAACCGGCAGAAAAATATCCTTGATTAAAGCGAGCTTGGCATGTGCGGTTTCACTCTCCGACTGCCCGACGTAAATCAGTAGCTCATCTTTTTCTTCGCAATTGGCGTAAATGGTAGAGTGAGAGAAAATTTTGCGCATCGTATCCTTGAGCAGGTACACTGCTTCGCCGGTCTCATACAAGCGCAAAATATTGCCTGCGATAATCTCTCGCTCCTCTTTGGTAAAAAGCCGGATATTTTCCTGTACCCGACTGCCGAATAGACCCGCTTCCAAGTCGCGCAATACAAAGCGGATGTGGTATTCACGCTTGTTCATCCCCTGCGACAGATCGATCTCGGCTAGCAAATGGATGATGATATCAAACAAGGTATGCCGAAGCTCTGCATCTTCCGAGTAATTGGCGTCAAAAAGGTCACGGAAAATATCGTCGAAGCGGTAGTACGGATTCACTTCTACTGTCTTGTCCACCGTTTTGGCGTTGATGGCCTCATGACTCAGCTCCATGTAGGGCGAATACACTTTGGCCGCTTTGAACTGGATGTCTTTATTGGCGATCCCGGCGCGTTTTGCACGAATAACCAAATCCCAGATGTAATTCAAGCCCATTCTCCTTCACACTTGTATTCCGGAAAATACATCTGAACCTCGGAGACGAGGAAGCTCATCCTATCTTGGAGAATAAAGCTGTTCGCCCCGCGTCTCCGAAAGCCGAGAGCCATGATCTTCTTGTCGTTTTCTACACGAACGTTATCGCTAATGAACGGATTCAAGCCGTACGTCGCGGGAGGACGATTGTTTTTGTCCCGAATCTCAACATTCACTAGCTCCAGCTGCTCAGCGGCTTCAAAGGAATGAACGATTCGGATAATCTCTCCTTTGGCTCGTACGGTCATCGCCTGCTTCCGGGCATAGCTCCCAACAAAGCTGTTTTTGCGGCGATTGGACACTAATTCATAATCGAGTCTTCCGATACGGGTCGTGACAGGCTGTGTAATTTTACATACGTTCCAAACTCCCGACTTCTCCTGAGGCGAGACTATTGTCAGTTCTTCCGGTGACCGCTTGATGTAGCGAATCAGCTCCTCATCTCCATCCACCAAATAACCGTGCTCACTGCCTGTCTTGCGTAACGACAGGACATGCTCGAAGTTCACCCGGTCAATGGCAGGTACGGGAAAGCCGATGTTTTTTAAAGCCAGACGCTCGATGTTCCATAGCGGAATGACGTCCAGCTTTTTGTAAGGCTCCCACTCATCGAGGGTAATCGACATTTCCAGTATCTCTTCGTCTTCTGTAAACGTGCCCTCACAGGCAACCAGAATGACATCGAAAAACTTGCTAGCGTAAGGGTGATTCACCGTTTTCCACGGCATCCCGTTCTTTTGAAACATGTTGTACAGCTTTTCCAGCTCATCCATATACACACGGCTTTGTTGGAGGCGCACTTCGATTGGATAGTGATTGCCTCCCGTATTCAGCCGACCCTTGAAGGTTCGCTTGCTCATCATCAGCGCCTGTATCTTGTCGTACTCACACTCTAAAAAGATCGTCATCATGACCGCTTCTTCCTGGTTGCTGAGTTTGACCGCCAACTCTTTGCGATCACATATCTTCTTTTCCTCATCGCCAGGGATCATCGGGTACAAATACTCGTGAATCGGGTCAAAGTCATCGCGATGACAGAGGGTCACGTAGATGTCATGCTTATCTTCCTTGTCCTCAATCTCGGTAAAAACACGCTCCTCCAGCTTCTTCTGCATCTCCTCCTGATACTCGACTAGGTTGAGGAAGACACCGTTCATGATCTGCTTGAGCAATCTGCGCTGCTCCAGCTCCTCCATTTTGTTCAAACGATCCAGTACGATCTCTTTCATGGCGTTTTCGCTGCCTCCTCCTGTGTCGGGTTGGCTGTAGCTGGTGGATTAGCTTGTGGTGGCTGAACTGGCTGAGTCGCCGGAGCTGTCGCGGCTGGCGGGACTGCTTGATTGGTCGGCGCTACTTGGGCCGCCGGAACTGGCTGGTACGTTGGAGCCACCGGATTGCCTGGGACTGTCTGGTTCACCGGGGTAGTTGGGTTAATCGGAGCCGTCTGGTTCACTGGTGCCGTTTGATTCACCTGAACTGCCTGAGGTTGACTCGCAGCACTCGTCCCTTGCACAGGTGGCTGGCCTGCTGGCGCACCTGCCGAAGGCGGAGCAGCAGGAGGATTCAGCTTCTCCTCTGCCTTTGTCACCTTGCGTTCCACCGCCAAAACTTTCTCCAGCACACCAATCTCCTGATAAATTTCCTGCGCCAGCGTATACGATTGGATCGCTCCCTCGAAGTCTTGCGCCGCATAGCTCTCATCGCCTTGCTTCTCCAGCTTGTCGCCATCGAGAGTCTTCTTTTCCTTATCGATACCAGTCTTTTTGGAAGCTACCTCGTCCAGCTTGGTGCGAAGCTCCTTTTCTCCTGTTACAAAGGACGTTTCCAACGCCAGCTTGCGCGCCTTTTGGTAATAGGCTTCTGCACCAGCGTAATCTTGCGCCTCAAACAAGAGATCGCCTTCCTTTTTCCACTGCATGACGAGCACATACGATTGTGTCTTTTCTTTCTTCTCCAAAATCTCCGGTTCGTTAAAATCTTCGCGCCCTTTCATTTCCTTGAGCGCCTTGTCGTACTTCTCCAATGCTTTGGCATACTGTTCATCTTTTACAGCCGTATCTCCATCCACGATCAACTGTGTAATACGGATTTTTTTCGCCAAGAGAGTGGCCTGAATTTTGTTTTTGACGATATTTGCAGCATTTCTGGCATCGCTGTATGCCTTTAGTGCCTTCGGATAATCGCTCTCCGCAATGAAAGCGTCTCCGGCTGTTTCATGCTCAAACATCCCTGTCGCAGCATCCGCGATGCGCTCCGCTTCCTTCATCTTGAACAGCAGAGCCCCGCCTCCAGCCAAGGCAAGCACGAGAAGGATGAGTGCCACCCGTTTGATAATCCGCCATTTTTTTTGCGGGTCTGTCTTGAATATTTTGTTCGCAAAAATAGCGGCTGCCGTGTAGTTTTGAATGACATGCTCTTGCTTGCTCAAAAGCACGTCTTCCAGCGTATCGATCCAGGCTTCTGGATCTTTTGCCTCTTGAAGCCCGTCATGCATCTCGGCCGGATTTACCTTCTCCCACAGACCAGGGGTGGCAAGCAGAAAAACATCACCGTCATAGAGTGGGAGCTTCTTGGAGACAAACGGGCGAAATTCATTGGGCGTCCCCAAATAGCTCAAGAGATTATGTCGCTCCTCGTGCTGATCAAGCGCGTCCTCTGCGATTTCCTCCCCATCCACCATCTGTTGGGCAAGACTCTGATCCTTGCTCTGCCATTGCAATCGACCATTGCGAAACTGATACAGCCGGGTGTTACCAGCGACCCCGTACCTCACTCTGGCATAGTCCGTTACGATTACAGTCAAGCTCGCCTTTAGTCTGACGCGATGGCTCTCGGCTTGCAGGACACGATGGGCCTCCTGCAAATAGCGGCGAATACGATAACGCGAAATGGACGGCTTCTGCAAAAAGTAGCCCAGAACGCTTTTGGCCGCCAACTCCGCACTTTCTACTTCCTGATCGTTGTCTAATCCGCGGGCGATTACCCAGCACGCGATATCATCCAGCTCGGCGAAGGCAAAGTAATCCTTGTTGCGAACGAAGCTGCCTGATTCGGATAGAAACCCGGTAATGAATTCACTGTTGTCCTTTCTCATTCGTACTACCCGCTCCCCCGTTACCAGCCTTTTTCCAGGATGAGAATGGTTGCGTTGTCCTGATTGGCTTTTTGCTTACTTTCCACCGCTTCAATGATTTGGTCAGCCGCGTCATGGGCAGCGATTTTTTGGAACAAAATCTGCTCCAGCTCCATCTCGGTTAACGTATCGTAGACGCCGTCACTACAGAGAATGACCTTGTCTCCCTTCTCAAGAGGAAACGGCTCACGGCCAATTTCGATATTTTGAAAACTCTCGTAGCCCAAGTAGTTGATCAGCTGTTTTTTCTGCGGATGCTCCAACGCCTCGTCCTTCGTAATCTCACCGGACAGAAAACGCGCCTCCAGCACCGACTCATAAATATCTTTTTGATTGATCGGGATGAATTCTCCGTTCCGGAAAACGGTAATGATACTGTCTCCAACCGCTCCCCAGTACAGCTTGTCCTCGACGATTACGCCAGCTACCAGCGTTGTCCCACCCCGACTTCCTCTCAGTGTCTGCAAAATCTCCGAATTCGCAAGGGAAGCAGCCCGTGAAAAGAAGAGGGACATATGCTTCGGATTGTCGAGCTTTGTAAACTCACGGATAAAAGTAGTCACGGCAAGCGTTGAAGCAAGTCTGCCGTTAGCCAGTCCACTGATTCCATCAGCCAAGACCGCAATCGTCCCATGAGACGATGTTGCCGTAGAAAAGTAATCATCCTGCTCTTCTCGTCTGCCGATCGTCTGTCCATTTCCGATCTGGATGACAGGATTCTTTTCTTCCCGAATCAAAGCTGCACGTAGACGAAACAAAAGAGTAATGGCAATGATCACGCCAAGGACGACCAGATACGGGATTGCGCCCTGTTGAAACATGCTCATCATTCCTTGCCTTTGTTGGAGTTGTCCCACTCGAAGTGAACACCGCACAGCGGGATGAAAATAAAGGTACTCTTTCCGAGCTGGAGCACATCGTACGCAGTGAGCTCAACTGGAGTGTACACCGCTTCATTGTTATGATAGGCAAGCCCGGACGCATCACCCGGGAGCAAGTAAAAGTTGCGTTTTTTCGGATCGTAGACAATTACCGCATGATTGCGGCGAGAGATCGTGTTGTCTCCGACGATTCGGATATGCATATCCTCTGCGCGACCGATGAAGTTCTTCTCCGCCATAATGCGGTAATCTTGACCTTGTTGCGGCCCCTCAATACATACCAGCCAGCCGGTAACAGGCTCAATTCCTTCTGTTTCCCCCAGGTACGGCATCGTCTTATCGTCGTCTGCCACTCTCGCTGGTGCTTTGTTGTCCGGTTTCGCCCCAGGCTCAACGACCATACTGCAATAAGGGCAGGTGCTTCCGTGTTTTCTAGTGCTAAACATGTGACCATTCGCGCATCTTGTCAAACTCATTCTTCTGCTCCCCCGTTTCGTTCCGTGCAAGGACGATATATATGTGTAAAAGCGATGTTTACCCCGTTGTTATTTCAGCAATAAGCGGGTATTAGCTATGTAAATGACGTCGCCAGCCTTAACTTTATGCGGCTGTTCAATCTCCAGCTTGCTCTTGTCGCGTTTGTTCGGCTGCTTGATGCCTGTGCCGTTTTTGGAATGAATATCCTCGATGAACCAGTCCCCAGACGCTTGATTCAGAACCGCATGCTGCTTGCTGATCAAGGCAGCGTATTCCGCATCCGCCAAGTCGATGTCGACCTCGTTTTGCGCAGAGCTTTTGCCGATCAAAAGGGATGTCTCCCCTTGGATGAACCACTCCTTCACGCTCTCTCCCTCTTCATCTAATAGAACCAGTTTGGTGACGCCATCCTCTTTCTTTGGCTCCGGTTCGTCGGGGCTTCCGAATCTGACGATAATGACCCCGAACAAAAAGAGTCCGAAGGCAATTCCTGTAAAAATTTTCAGAGCGTTGCTGTCCGTATAACCAAAGACATAAATGAGTGCACTAATCACAAGAATGGAAATCAGCAGCTCTATGAGCTTCACTCTGATGGACTTTTGGTACCCTTTTTTCTTCGCCACATCTTTACCCCCAATCAACTACCTCAAAATGCTCTTGTTCAAAAATTTGTCTTTTCAGCACCGAGAAAGTTACGTGAACCTGAAGAAGGAGGAGCGCAGTGTAGGGGACCTACATGAGCACCGGACTTCAAAGGTGAACGTAAATTTCGATGCCGAATTACCTTCGAGAATGACTTCGTGATCAAAAGACGAATTTTTGAACTTCCTTTTAAGAAAAATGCTCCGAGCTTTGGGAGAATGGTGTATGTATGGACATCCATCCAAAGACAGGAGCAGGTTGCTACTACCTCTATGTCATGAAAGAGCTGTCATCCAAGCCCGATTTTTCCATTTTATTTTTTCTTCATGCGAAAAAACTGTTCAAACATATCCGTCGTATCCAGTGGATTTTTCTTTTCGGATTTCATGGTGTTTGGATTAATCTCTCCTGTCTTCGGATGAAAACCAAAAAATCGTTCAAAGGTGCTCCCCAAATCCTCGAAGTTCACACCCGCTGCAGACTGTGCTTGCTGTTTGCTTTGTCCTTGTTTTGTGCTGCTTGTATGGCTGGTCTGTTGTTGTTTCTTTTGCTGAAAAGCTTCGTAGCGCGCGTCGTACGCCTCGCGCAAGGCTGGGTCCTGCAATGTCTGATAGGCCTCGGTAATTTCTTTAAAGATTCGCTCTGACTCACTGCTCCCGGCATTGACATCCGGATGATGCTGCTTTGCCAGTTGACGGTATGCTTTTTTGATGTCATTCGTGGAAGCTTGTTTGGTTAGCCCCAGAATCTCGTAATAATTTTTCATTCTCGCACCCTCTGTCTGGCAATGATTTTGGTTATTTTGTAGAGCCGTACCTCGAACACGGCTTTCGAGATACGGCTCTTCCTACCTTACTTCTCTCAAAACCTAAACAGCGTAGCCGCCTTCGATTTTGGTGAGTTCGGTTTTGTCTTTCTTTTGCTTGATGAAGATGCTGAATGTTCCTACACCCTCGGTATCACCGAAGCTCTCGTTGTAATCTACTACGAAAGCGTTCGGGAAGTAGATTTTGCGGATCACTTGATCAGCAGCGATTACTTCCAATGTTACTTTGCGGTAGCAATCCGCTTTTTCTGCTGGTACCAAAGACCAGAGAGCCAGCTTCATGGTGTCATCCGCACTGTCACCATCTGTTGCAGTGATAATTTTGCCAGTCAGTTTCAGTGTTGCACCCACATCTGTGGAGCGCGCGTTGGAATCGTCTGGCGTGTCAGTGTCGTACTTTACTGTCTGAATGTTGTCCATGCCCAGCTCAATTGTTTCAGAACCTTCTACTTTGAGTCGAAAACCCATGAATAAAACCTCCTTGAAATGAAATCTTGCTCTCGAATTACCTGATTGGCTTCGAGGCTTATGTGTAAGGGTGCGTTTTGGAAAACACACCTCTAACCACCTGCGTAATGTGTCAAAAAGTTTCATAAACAGCTCTCCAGGGGATCAATGCTATGCTTTGACCGGAGTCGTTCCTTTGGTGATGGTGACCTCCAGGTTTTTCACATTGCCGTTGAACACCAGATCGATATGGCACAGATTGCTCTTATCATCGATGATGTAGCTCATGTCATCACCATCGTGAATGATGGAGTTCACGAAGCCGCGTGTGCCCAGCCATTTGCTTTTTTGGCTGCTCGGATTGTTACTGAAGAACTTCACGATGTTATCGTGTTTGAAATCACCCGTCTGGAAGCGGAGAATCCGCTCGATATAGGTGCTGACCAGTGTTTTGTAGATGGAATCAAAGCCGTCCTCTGCCATGGCGAGGCTGCGTGCCTTGTACACCGTGATGCGCTTGATATCTTTGCCTTGGATTTGTGCATTTTCCGAAGAGAAGACGAATCCAAAGTTTTTGCGGTTGATGGAATCTTTGATGTTGTTGGTGAAGCCAGAGATTTCTTTGGCCATTGTGGTGATAGCGCGCAGTCCATTTTCACCTGCTTCGATGTCAAAGCGCACACCCGGATATTCGCGGCTAACCACTTTGAATGTTTCGCGCAAGTACTCTGGACACTGGTATGCTGCCACGACACCAGCAGCTACATAGCTGGCACCGACGTAAACACCCTCGATCCACAGCTTCAGGATGTCTTCTTTTTCCTGGGACAGCTTCACGCCGTCTTCGGTTTTCAGCATTCTGCTGTCTATGACGACTCCTGATTTATCTTTCGGAATAATCGTGAAGTTCGGAATGCACGGGATAGCGAATTCGCTAAATTCTTTGCGCACCAGAATTCCGCACTTGTCGATGTATTTATCAATACCCGCTGTCGCCATGCTGTTGAAGGTCGTCTCTTCACCTGTACTGAAGCTGAAGAACACTTGTACCTTGAAGTCCTTGACGACTTGAAGCAGCATGGTGAGCGATTCCATCGTATTGCCGTCCTGCTTGACGACTTTTTCATTCCCACGGAAACGCTCGCGAGTCACTTGTGCTTTTCCAGCGGAATCCATATCAACCGATGGCACGATTCCGAACCAGATCGTATCCGTGAAGTCGTTTTTCGCGTTGACCGTGTTCAGATAAGTCTCCAGACGTGGAATGTTGCTGCTTTTCACGAGCATGTCGAGCTTCGTATTCGTGATCACCATAGCTGGCTGCATGCCTTTGTTCTTGGTCACGTACTGATCGAAGAACATCTTCACGCCCAAAATTTTCTCGACCAAAGGCTTCACCGTTTTTACGAAGTCGTCCTTGGCGTTTTTGTAAAACTCCAGATACGTATTGTAGTTCTGTACTTCTGTCTCAATGTTGACTTCGGTATGTACCGTCGGCAGCGGGCAGAAGGTGCGCACCACGAGATCTTTTACATAGGAGGATGGCGTCTCTGTGATCGACTCGTAATCCTCTTCGAAAACGTTCATCAGTCCGTTTCCGCTGTTTTCATCGAGAACCATCAGCTCGCGGCTGTCACTCTTCGGTGCCTCGATGATCTTCAGTTCTCCGTCTTCCCCAATCGTCAGCATCCCGATCTGAATCGCTTCGGATTGGTTCTCCTCTTGTGCGCCGCCCAAGAGCAGTCGTGTTTTGATATCTTCAATCGCCAGCGGCAGCATTGCCATGACGTTGTTGTAGTTTTTGCTCGCATCCTCGAACATCGTGTTCAGCTTGTCACCGAGATCGAGCTTCTTCGGATCGCCATCATCGAGCTTTTCGTAATGACCGTACAAGTAGTGAATCTCTTTGCGCACCTGACGGATGTCATCCATCACTTTTTTCGGGGAAATCATATCGAGCAAATTCTCGAATTTGAAATCCACGTTGGTGATACCTTGGCTACGCTTCGTATCAATCAGGGTAAACAGCATTTTCAAGAAGTCGTTGCTCTGATCGATCTTGATCTCGGAAATCGCATCCTCTGCAATTCCGTCAGGCTTTTTCAAGGTGTACATCACTTTTTGGTTCGCTGCATTGTAGAACGAATACACACTTGGGGAGAACTTGTCCAAAAATTCATCGAAGCTGCGAACGAGGAGATGCTCGTTGATCTCCTTGATCTTGTCGTCGCTGAGACTGTCGATGCCTTTTACATCTCCAACAATGGTGATCAGGTCCAATTTTTCCGGATTGATCTCTTCGAACAGCATGGTTCGGTTGGTCTGGTTAATAATGTCCATAAATGGCCCCTTTCTGTTGTCTACATAACCACTTAGTCCTACTTGATAGATGATGAGTCCTACTCCACGAATAAAGATACAAATCGTGACATTTATACCAAAAACAAACAAAAAATCTTGCCTTTAAATTAAACTTTGCCCGCATTATTTGTCAACATTCCGCAGATTGTGACAAAATCCCTATGCCTCTGCGACCATTCTCAGTATTTAGACCCATTTTATTCCACGAATCTTCCTTTTCTTGGATTTCCGTTTTATGCTGAAGACACAGAGTCTCCTTTCCTAGGTCTTCGAAAAAATAGGGATAAGCCTCGTCTTGTCCACTCTCTTACTAGGAAAGAAGCACAAGGACTGATAGATATTTCTCCCTAGTTGCCGCTGGGGAGTATTATGCATTCACCTCATATTTACAAAAATGGGTGTTATTAACTTTTATATACATCGGCAATAGGAAACCGATCTTTTATACGAACAAACATTTATAGGTAAATCGTCCCATTTTAGTAAGTCATGAACTTTTTAAAATTTTTTTCAGAAAAAAGGTGAATGTATGTACAAAAATCGTCAGTCAACCCTCTCTCTGCCGCCACTTTTTCGACTGGTGGTCATTGGACTGCTCCTTCCCATGCTCTTCTTGTCCGCCCCTCTTACTGCGGGGGCAAATGGAACAGCAGATGCGGGAGTAGACGCGGTCTTTGTCATTGATACGAGTAATTCCATGAACAAAACAGACCCTGGCAAAACAGCCGCTGAGGTCATGAGTATGTTCATTGATATGAGCGAAGCCACGCGTACCCGCATTGGCTTTGTCGCTTATAATGATCGGATTGTACAGGCTCAGTCTCCAGCGAGCATGGCAGAAGCAAGAAATCGGGAACAGCTCAAGCGAACCATTCAAGGGTTGCGTTACTCTGGGTATTCGGATTTGGGGCTCGGTTTGCGCAGAGGGGCAGAGATGATTGAAAAAGCAAAGGACCCGGCTCGCAAGCCATTTTTGATCCTTCTCTCAGACGGGGGAACAGATTTGCGGCAAAATGCGGGTGGCAGGAGTGTGGCAGCATCCAACAAGGACGCAGAGACAGCTATCTCGAAAGCAAAAGCGCAAGGCTATCCGATCTATACGATTGGCCTCAATAGCGATGGCTCCGTCCAAAAGGATCAATTGAAAAAAATCGCAGAGGCAACAGGCGGAACTTCCTTTGTCACACAAAGCACGGATGATCTGCCTGAAATCTTCAATCAGATTTTTGCCAAGCATATTCAATCGCAGCTCGTGTCGGTGGCAGCCATGACAGCTACCGGGGGCTTACAGGAAGTGACCGTGACCATTCCTAACTCCAGCATGCAGGAAGCGAACATCATCCTGTTGTCCAACAATCCGCTGCTGGAATCGCAAGTGTACTATCAATCGCAAAATGTGCATTTTATGAAATCTAAAAAATACTCGCTGATGAAAATAGAAAAGCCGAAGAAGGGAAACTATCTCGTTAAATTTAGAGGCAAACCCGGGGATTTGGTGAAAATCAATTTACTGGGGAATTACAGCTTGATGGCTGGTGTAGAGGTCAAGCCTGAACCTGTTATTAAGGGGAATCCTGCTGCGTTTACTACCTATCTCCACCATCTGGAGGGTGGCAAACGACTGGAAGACAAGGATGTGTACGCTTCTATGCAAGCAGAACTGATCGTAAACGATCTTGTGGGGAAAAAAGAAGAAAAGATCCCGATGAAGAATCTTGGTGATAGCTTTACGGTCGACTACGTCTTCCCTCACACGGGCAAGTACGAGTGGAAAATCTTTATGAACGGCCCGGACTTTTATCGCGAGACGACTTCGAGCGTTTTTGATATCACGAATATCGCGCCAGTTGCTGCCTCGGTCAATACCTTGACGATCGAGAAGGAAAACGGCGAGCAGGCAATTGATTTGGGTTCGTTCTTCACGGACGCCAATAACGACAAGCTGACCTATACCATCGTCACTGCTGATCCCGACGAACGATTTGTCGCTACGATTCAAGACGCGGCTCTGAAGCTGTCACCAGAGAAAAGTGGCACATCAGAAATCACCATTACCGCCACGGATGCGGAAGGAGCAAGCGTCACAGGCCCGCTCGTCATTACCGTGCACTCGGTATGGGATCGCTACATTACCATCGGCATGATTGTGTTGCTCGTAGCAGCGATCGGCTACGGTGTTTACCTGCTTACACGTCCCAAGCCTGCCTTTGTGGGTCGTCTGGAGGGGTATTTCCTGCACACGGCAAGCGGCCACGACATCCCTGTCAAGTTTTGGCCTCTCGCCTCCTTTGGCAAAAAACAACGGATCACGTTGCAGGAGCTGTTCACCAGTTTGGATGTGAATGAGCATTTGCCCGAAGCGCAAAAGATTTACTTCCAGCCAGGAAAAAATCAGACGCTGCTTCTAGTCAATAATAGTCACTGCACAGTTGAGCGGGGCAAGGAAACCATGCCCCGACATAAAAAGCTCGTCCTCCAATACAACGACAAGGTGTATGTGACCTTCGAGGATCGGATGACCGAGATCGAAATTCGCTTTAAGAAATCATCTAGTGAGGAAGCTTCCTAAGAGAGAAGCGAGCCTTTCCTTTCCAAATCAGATGCTCTGCACGAATCGCTGTCGCAAACAGCTTGAGTGTGGGGCATCTTTTTTTCGAGTCGACGGCCAATCCCCACATAATGACATTCGCGAGCAGCAGCGGAACATCAGGGTTGATCTTTCGGATCGATGGTAAGTGATCCTCAATCACTCTTGCCGCCACATCAACGGGACGCTCTTTGGTTAGACAGTAATACAGCGTGGCAGCCAGGCTGTAAATATCCGAGATGACTCCTTGCTTGGATTGACCCGAGTAAAACTCAAGCGGTGAATATCCTTCTGTCGTCACAATCGGCTTGGGTTCATCATTCACGAAATAGATCGCGGAGCCAAAATCGATCAGCACAGGCTGACCAGCTTCGGTGACCAAGATGTTTTTGGGCTTGATATCGCGATGAATGATGCCTTTTTTGTGCAAATAGTCTAATCCGTCAAATACCGGAAGTACCGTCTGATGCAAAAATGCTCCCAGATCAAGCTCGGCTTGGGCTAATACATACGCATCCAGCGTCTTCCCTTTGCAATAGTCCACGACGAGATACCCTGTACCATTTTCGGCAAAATGGTCGATGTATCCGATGATATTTTCATGATTTAGTTCTTTGTGTAGGGACGCCTCTTGCCAAAAGCCGTCTAGCAGCATGTCGAATTTGGTTTTTAACGATGGTCTGCGACAAATGACCTTCACGTGATCCAAATCTCGCATCGCCAATGCTTGAGGGAAAAACTCTTTGAGAATGAGTGTCCGCTTGCTTTTCATATGGTAGACCACATACACATTCGACAGCTCACTTGTGGAAATGGTCTTTTTGATCCGATAAGCTTTTTGCAGGATCGTGCCTTTTTTCAGACCTCTTTCCCGCTCTACCTGTCCCATGTCATGGCCTCCCCTATCTTTCCTCTCAAAAAATGATAACGAAAGATGGGGGATTCTGGCAATACAGTTTCGAGAGATGGTAGTTCTATGGATTATGCCTCATAGAGTGACAGGCTGTTTTTCTCGGCTATGAGTCGTTCAGCACTCTTACTAGTGTATGCGGCTATTTGGTCATAGAAATCGTTACCGATACTGAATCGTTTCACGCCCAGCTCTGCCAGCTTATTTGTGTCCGTCAAATGCGGCCGTGACAAGACATTCAGCGGTGCTGGCACTTGTTGCACAATACTTCTCATCTCTTCTTCCGCACATAGCCCGGGGACAAATATGCCACTTGCTCCGCTTTCCACATAGGCTTTTCCTCGCAAAATCGTTTCCTCGAAAGGATCATCCTTCCGAAAATACGTATCGATTCGCGCATTGATATAAAATCCTTGAAAACCATGAGCGTCCAAGGCGGTTCTCATTTTTTGCAGGAGGGCTGCCTGCTCTCCTATCTCTTTTAATCCCGGCTTCGTTTTAAAAGAATCCTCAATGTTGATGCCAGCAACGCCCAAGTCAGCCGTTCGCAACACATTTTCCACGACGGTGTCTGCATCTTCACCATAGCCTGCTTCGATATCTGCTGAAACCGGGATGTGGACGTGGTCTACGATCATTTTGATAATCGCTAGATGGAGCCCAAAATCGATCTTTTCTCCATCTGCAAAACCAAGTGATGCCGCGATTCCCCAACTCGTCGTACCTATTGCTTGAAAGCCACTCTTCTCCAGAGATCGCGCCGAGAGTACGTCCCAGGCATTCCCTAAAAACAGAAGATCGTCCGTATGATGTAGCGCGTTGAATTTTTGAATGTGATTCATTTTAGCACCCCTATTCAAATCATTACTTGTGAAGTTTTATCACAGCTTTTTCTTTGATGTTGCCGCTGCTCCCATAAGTACTGGCCGCGTTGATAGAACGGAAGCGCGATAAAAGTCAACAGCATGAGGATGGCGAAGATGATTGGCCCTTGCCCAAAGCCGAGTACCTGAAGCAACACCCCACCGATCCACGCACAAACACTCTGTCCAAGGAAGGCAAAGCCGCTGGCGCCGTAATACGCTCCACGCAAATGCTGGGGAGCGATCTCCCCGATCAGGATATCTCCGACGACAAAGCACAAGATTTCGCCGATCGTAAATACCACCATCGCCACGGAGAGCCAAAACAAATCCGTAAATAGCCCGAAACCGAACAGCCCCAGCCCAAACAATAGACAGCCCAGCTTCAATGCGGTCATCGATGAGTACCGCTTCATAAACTTCGCAAGCGGATATTGAAGCGCTAAAACCGAGATGGTATTCACCACAAATAAAAAGGAATACGCCTCTACTCGATCATGCCCAATGTACTGCGAGAGTGTGGTGTCCAGATGTGAGTAGGCACCAGCGACGAACAAATTCCCGAGCAACAAGTAAAGAAATACTTTGTCTGTAAAAACAATGCGTGCCATCTGATTCATGGTGACCGGATCAGCAGCCACGTCCTTCTTCAGCTGTTCCTTGAATATGACCATAAATACTACCAACACAGCTGCATACACGGCAAAAATGATGGCTGTGACGAGGAACGGTAATAAGGATGTGCTTCCTGCGCCCAGCTGCAAGCCGATTAACGGACCGATTGCTCCACCTAGGTTGATCGCGAAATACCTGGCGTTGAAAACAGCTGCCCGCTGCTCATCCGACGTGACATCCGCCAGCAGGGCACGGGCTGTCGGCTCAAATACGTTTCGAAAAAGGCCGTTACAAGCACTTAAAACAAAGAACATCCATGTCTCCGTCGCAAAAACGTACCCGATCAAGACGATACTCCAAGCTCCCATCGCAGTGATCATCACTGGATATCTGCCCAATCGGTCTGACAGAGCTCCCCCAGCAAAGCTGCTAATCGTTCCGACCAGCAAACTGAGTGCGAGAATCGAGCCAACAATCGCCGGATCAATTCCTTTTACCTTTCCTAAATAAATGCCTAAAAACGGAAGTGTCATAAAAAAGCCTGTGCGTGACAAAAAGGTTCCGATAATGACACCCCATGCCACCGGATGAAATCTCATTCTCCCCATCTCTCTTTCCCATTCCCGTTTGTTATCTCTCGTGTTATCTTCAGTATATGGAACTAGAAAAAGGGGAAAAAGGGTTCGATTTGATTGAATCTGATCACCTTTTCGCACATGCATTTTTATATGAGAAATGGGGGCCTGCATGGTTACCGTTCTGCATTTTTTAGAGCTTCGTTCGTTTTTTCATCAAGAAGAAATCGGGAAACCGTTCCCTGTCACCATCGAAAAGTTAGCTGGGATTTGGCACTGTACGCCTCGCTACGCCAAGCTGATTGTCCGTAAGCTAGTCGAGCTGCGTTGGGTCGAATGGAAGGCGGGACGCGGGCGAGGGAATGTCTCTGTCATGACACTTCATGCTGATTCCGATGAAATCCTCCTCGCCGAGGTGAAGCTGCAAATAGACAAGGGCGACATCAAAGAAGCAATGGAGCTCATGAATCGCTACGGCAAAGCAGCCGTCAAAGACCAGATCATGGATTGGCTCTCGGAAGGAATGGGCTTCTTACGCCACTCAGTATCGAACCGTTCCCAAGATATCATCCGCTTTCCGGTGTACCGCACGATTGTGACGCTGGACCCCGGTCACGCTTATTATCACTTCGATGCCCATTTGGCGGGACAGATATTCAATACGCTCGTCCATTATGATCCGAACAGTCGATCTATTTTGCCTTCCATCGCCCACTCTTGGGAAAGCAGCTCAGATGCCAAGCAGTGGACCTTTTATTTGAAAAAGAACGTGCTTTTTCACCATGGACGGGAATTGACTGCCCATGATGTCGTGTTTTCCTTGAATCGACTACGTTTTCATCCAGACACGTATGAAGCAAGCTGGATGTTTCGTGACATAGAACTGATTGAGGCTATGGACCAGCGAACCGTGCGCATCCTGCTAAAAGAACCGAATTACTTGCTGTTGCGGCTATTGGCAACGATTCCCGCAAGCATTGTTCCAGAAGAAATCGTTCGGCAGGATGAGAAAGGCTTTGGAGAAAAGCCAATTGGAACCGGCCCCTTTCAGCTGACCCGCCTTGACGAGGGGATCTGTATTCTAGAGGCATTTTCAGCTCATTTTCTTGGGAGACCACAGTTGGATCGTGTGGAAATTTTGATCTTCCCCGAGTTGGATATGGGGCGCCTAAAAGAACCAAACTGGGCATCAGTGATGGTGTCGCACGGTGTCCAGACGAAAGCACAAGCATTGAAGGAAGCAGTCATTCAGAATGGTCAGGACTGGTGCGATACGGAGGCGTTTTTTTCCTGCTGTAATTTGCTTGTTTTTAACCAGTGGAAGAGCGGTCCGCACAATCATATCAAGTTCCGCCAAGCGCTGGATAGGCTGATTGACCGAAATCAAATGATAGCCGATTTGGGCGGAGATCGCTTCCACCCGGCAAAAGGCTTCCGCACGTATCACCCTGTGTTAAGGGAGGTAAGAGCGAGAGAGAACCAGCAGCCCTGCCATGCTGAGATCATGTCCCTGCTACAGGAAAGCGACTATCAGGGAGAAACATTGCGTCTCGTGACCACAGCCTACCATGAAGAAGATGCGCTGTGGATTCAACAACGATGCGGCAATTATGGCATTCATCTGGAAGTCGCCGTGAGAGAACCATGGGAGTTTTCGAATCGCGATTGTTTGCCTGAACATGACTGCCAGCTTTACGGCAATGTGTTTAACAGCGATCAAATTAGCGAGCTGGAGATGTATTTGCAAAGAAATTACTTTCTCCCCGCATTTGATGAAACATTGGCTCGGGCGATCAACAAGGAGATTTGCTTGACGTTCCAGGAGCCAGACCGGCTTGCTCGGGAACACCATCTCGCCAGGATCGAAGCCATGATCAAGGAAAACTATGCAGTCTTGTATCTGGTTCAGAAAAAGACGCTTACGTTCTTTCACAAGTCTTTGCGAGGCGTGTCGATCAATTCGTCGGGCTGGCTGGACTTTCATAAGATCTGGTTTCAGCCGGATGTGTTACAGCAGTTTTAAGAAGGATCTGTGGTGGAGGAAGAAGTGCATTTCCAGTCTACGCTTCGGCCTCCGCCCCGCAAGGTGGGGAAGACTGTCCTCTCCGAAATGAATGGCGGGAGCGCTTCAAACGTAGAAAGTTTCGAGGAAGTATCTCATAAGTGAAGCTGAAATTCCCCGCCATTCATTTCTACGCTAGGTAGGGCTCCAGAGGCGCTTGGACTGGAAATGCACTTCTTCCCACGCGGCTTTTATTCACAACAGTTTGAAGTGTCGTCCTGGAAGACGTTATGAAGCTCCCCCTGGGTTGACCTTCAAAAACGCTGTAAACTAAGCAGAAAACAATAGCTGTACGGAAGTCCTGTCACATGTTTGGAAGGAGACCGCCCGAACGAAGAGAGGATATAGGCGACTGGAAAACATGTGGCAGGGGTTCTCCCCGACCACAACCGTCCGGGGACATCTTTATTTTTTCATGCTAAAAAAGCAATCCAAGAGCGACCTTGGACTGCTTTTTTCTAATAAGAAACTACTTTGACTGGTGATAAACTTCTTTACCTGCTACAAAAGTCATCGTCACGGCAAATTGTGTATTCAAAACCGTGATATCTGCATCGTAGCCTGCTGCCAGGCGCCCTTTTTTCTCACCCACGCCGAGGATGCTTGCTGGGGTCAGGGAAGCCATTTCTACTGCATCTGGCAAAGAAACACCGCTCAACGTCACCATATTGCCGACCGCCCGATTCAGCGTCAGGATGCTTCCGGCAAGTGTTCCATCTGCGAGCTTTGCCTGATTGTCGTGGACGTGAACCTCTTGTCCCCCAAGGTCGTACGTCCCTTCGCCCATCGCAGCCGCCCGCATCGAATCGCTGACGAGCGCGAGCCTTTCAGCCGTTTTGACCCGATACAAAATCTTCATGACTGCTGGATGTACATGGATGCCATCTGCGATCAGCTCTGTGCTCAGCTGCTCATGATACATCGCGGCGCCCACTACACCCGGCTCTCGATGATGCAGCCCTGTCATGGCATTGAAGCAGTGTGTAAAATGGCGTACGCCCGCATCTACCGCTTCCGTCGCTTGGGCGAACGTAGCGCCTGTATGTCCAGCAGACACGATGACATCGCGTTCTTTTAACCAAGCAATCGCTTCGAGTGCTTCCGGTTGTTCAGGCGCAATCGTCACGACCTTGATCAGACCTTCTGAAAGCCCGTAAAGCTTTTGCACTGCATCGAGCTTGGGTATCGCAATGTTTTCTTCTTTTTGCGCTCCCTTGTAACGAGGATTGATCCACGGACCTTCCAGATGGATGCCGATCGCTTGTGCCCCCGGAAGCCCTTCTCTGCAGTTCTGCGCGATGTTTACCAGCACCTGCTCCAATTGATCATAAGGAGCCGTCATCGTCGTCGCCAAAAAAGACGTCACCCCATGCCGTGCAAGTGCAGCTGAGATGGCCTGAAGTGATTCCGGTGTCCCGTCCATCGTGTCGTATCCGTCAATCCCATGCATGTGCATATCGACGAATCCAGGACAAATCCAGCCATCCTCTACTATCACCACCTGATCTGGCAAAGCTTTTCCATATTCATCTGCCTTGCCAGCATAGGTGATCGTTCCATGTTCCACGACTACGAGACCATTATGCAATTCCTGTCCATCTGCGACAAGGTTCCCTTTGAGAGCGTATTCCTGGTTCAATTTGATTTCCTCCGTCTTTAGCGTGGCTTTCTTTGCGCGTTTATTCTACCGGGGGCTGCCCCAGATTGCTGCAAATCCTCGTCGTCTCCGCTGCCAGCTTTTCAACGAGCTCACTCGCGCTAATTTCCTGGCTGAGTGGAGCTGCCTGTCCCGCCCACATCGACATGTACGCACTTTGCTGCTGCTTGCCCGCTGCGGCTCGAATGTCTTTGGTCAGGGCATTTTGTACCGGATAGGTCGGGAGCTCGGGATCAAGTGGGGCGAGCGTTGTCATAAACTCATTTTGAATGCCCCTTGCCCATTTTCCAGAGAAAGCACGTGTCATCACGATGGACTCTTCACGCGTCTCCAGAATGGCTTTCTTGTGCAGGGCATGTGCTCCGCTCTCTTTGCACGTTAGAAAAACCGTTCCGAGCTGTGCCGCCTGTGCCCCGAGCGCGAGTGCTGCTGCGATCCCCCGCCCATCCATGATCCCTCCAGCCGCGATTACGGGAATCTTGACCCGATCCACCATTTGCGGGACGAGCGCCATTGTTCCAATCATATTGCTTGGCGAATCCGGCAAAAAGGACCCACGGTGCCCGCCTGCTTCGCTGCCTTGAGCGGCAATCATATCGACTCCGCTCACTTCCAATGCAATCGCTTCGCGAACGGTTGTCGCTGTTCCGATGACAGTGATTCCCCGCTGCTTCAACTCTGCCATCAAGCGATGATCGAGAACTCCAAAGGTAAAGCTAAAAACGGCGGGCTGTTCCTCCAAGACGACAGCCATCTGCTCAGCAAACGGCTCTGTAAATTGCGTCACCTGCGGATTGTGCGGGATGCCCAATCGATCTCGCACATCATTCATTGCCTGGGCAACGCCTTCTGCGATCGGCTGGTCGGTATCGAAATCTTCCGGAATAAACAGATTCACGCCAAATGGTTTGTCCGTTAGCGACCGAATGGACTTGATCGCCTCACGAATCTGCTCAGGAGACATATACGCAGCACCGAGCGTTCCGAGTCCCCCTGCTTCTGAGACAGCGGCTACCAGGGCAGGTGTGGTCGCACCCCCTGCCATTGGCGCCTGAATAATCGGCCATTTCAAATGTAAACGGGAAGTGATAGGATTGTTTGTCCACATGATTTTTTCACTCCTCAACTAATTGCGAACCCATTCAAGAAACTGAGCCAATACCCGAGCGGTTAACCCCCAGATGACACGCCCGTCCACCTCGTAAAACAAATGCTCGACTGTCCCTTTTCGCCACGGATATCGCTTGCCACCTGGGATCAGATGATAAGGAAAATCCTCTTCCGGCTCGGTCATGACAGAGGAAAGATACTTCGCTGGCTGTGTTGCCAACAGCCGATCGAGTGGAAGGATAAAGACCTCTCCGACCTCGTCTGGATTCGGCTTCATATCTGGAATTCCTTCCACGTATCCAATAAAGGGCGTAATGATAGAGGAGCCTGGCCCAATCACCTGATCCAGTTCGCCTACAAAATGAATCTGATCAAGTGGAATACCCAACTCCTCGCTTGTTTCCCGAGCAGCCGTCGCCCAACGGGATTCGTCGCTCTTCTCAGATCGCCCTCCCGGAAAACAAACCTCATTCGCCTGTCGCCGCATGGTACTTGCTCTTTTTTCAAATAAAATGCCGAGCTGGTTGTCAGCCATTTTGACGAGCGGGAGCAAGACACTGTATGCGCCGCTCGTCCCTTGTTCACGTTCTTGCAATCTCTTGGAAATCTCCTTGATGGCAGGAGCAAGGGAAGTCGCCCCTGATTCCTGTGGCAAGTACTGGGAGACCTCGATCAAATTATGGTCCGGATCACGCAAATACACCGAACGAATCGGCCCGGTGGCGCCTGTTTTTTCAACAGGTCCTTCCACCAAATGGACGCCGCATGCATGAATATGCTGGATAACTTGCTCCAGTGGAAGCGATGTGACAAGACACAGATCAGCGGAGCCTGCGACTGGATGCATCGCTTTTGGCTCCCATTCTTGTCCGATTTGATGCAAATTGATTTTTTGCTGGCCGAAGTGCAGGGCCTTCCTGCCGTCGCCAAAGGTTACAGCCTTCATTCCCAGGACTTTTTCGTAAAAGTGACAGGTTGCTTCGATGTCTTTTACCGTCAAAACCAAGTGGTCTAATCGATCGATCATATGCCTTTACTCCTTCTCGTCCCGATACATGCTCATGCTGTTATTATAACAAACACAAGACGGTTGCTTCTTCTCCCCATTGTCCTCCAACATTTCCCTCTTTTCAATTCCCAAATTGCCAGTTCTCCACTTCGCCCTATACAAAAACGAGCGTCTCCCTCGTAACTAGACGGGAAAACGCTCGCCAAATCCACAATTTGCCAAACTATGCTTTTGAACGTGCCAGCAAGTACAAGAAATACGGAGCACCGATAACGGCTACAACGATACCAGTCGGAATCTCAGACGGCTGCATGATCCAGCGTCCGATAGTATCAGCCACGATGACCAATAGCGCACCCGCCAGCGCTGATGTAGGCAAAAGCATCTCATGCTTTGGCCCCACTAGTCTGCGGGCCAAATGCGGACCGATCAACCCGACAAAACCGATGCCTCCACTCACTGCCACGCAGGAAGCAGCAAGCCCGACTGCGGCAGCCAGCAGCTTCAATTGCTCTTTGGCAACGGGTGCACCCAAGCCTTTCGCCAACTCTTCTCCCAAATTGAGCACGTTCATGACACGTGCTTTGTAAAAAACATAGGGGATTAAAATGGCGATCCAAGGCAGCAACGAAAGAACGAACTTCCAGTTGGTCCCCCAAATACTACCGGCGAGCCAAGTCGCCACAAACTGGTACTTATCCGGACTCAGCTTCAGCGTCAAGACGATCATCGCGGCACTCATCCCAGCCGCCACGGCAATCCCCGTCAATACAATACGGGTCGGAGACAATCCCTTGTGTCTCTTATATGACAATACGAAGATCAGCGCTGCTGTCACGCTGGCTCCAAACAAAGCCAACACCGGCAGCAAAAAAACAGGTGCGGCAGACGTGGATGGATAAAACGAAATGAACAGCATCACCATCAAGCCAGCACCAGCGTTGATCCCTAAAATACCGGGTTCGGCCAATGCATTGCGGGAAATCCCTTGAATAATACACCCGGATACCGCAAGTCCTGCCCCAATCAGGAGGGAGATAACAATCCGCGGCAAGCGGAATTCAAACAAGATCAAGCTTTGTTTATCTGTTCCAGAACCGATCAGCGTCATCAGCAGGTCGCTTGGTGACAATCGTATGTAGCCTGTGTTCATACTGATGATAAACGCAATGAAAATGAGGATAGCGAGTATCGTCATAACCGCAAAGGCTTTATTTCTTTTACGGGTTTGGTAAAGGGAAACAATATGCTGCATGATTACATCTCCCTTCTTTCTTTACGGGCCAAGTAAAGGAAGAACGGTACACCGATTAGCGCAATAAGTGCCCCTAACGGCGTCTCATACGGCGGATTTACCATTCTTGCGGCCAAATCGGCGAAAACGACGAGCAAGCTGCCCAAAATGGCTGAGCAAGGAATGATCCATCGGTAATCAACCCCAACCAAAAAGCGGGTCATATGCGGAATGATCAATCCAACAAAACCTACTGCTCCAACAACGGCAACTGCTGATCCAGCCAAAATCAGAACGATGATCATGCCTGCCAGTTTCACTAACGCCGTGCGCTGCCCCAATCCTTTTGCAACATCTTCTCCAAGACTGAGCATCGTGATGGAACGCGACAGCATCATGGCACCAATAAGGGCAGCGAGAATCCACGGAAACATGACTTCGAGCTGAAACCATTTGGTTCCCGCCACACCGCCTGCATACCAGAAGGCCAAATCTTGTCCAATTTTAAAGTAAAGGGCAATCCCTTCGCTTAACGCAGACAATAGTGCGGTCAATGCGGCACCCGCCAAAACGAGACGCACGGGAGTCAAGCCACCTTTTGCCAAGGAACCAATCCCGTAAACCATACCTGCCCCGATGCCAGCGCCTAAAAAGCTGTAGAGAATCAGGTACATGAACGGCAGACCCGGGAAAAAAGCGAAGCAGAGAGCCAAAACAAATCCGGCACCTGCATTCAAACCAAGCAATCCGGAATCTGCCAGCGGGTTGCGTGTCATCCCTTGCATGATAGCACCTGCAACAGCTAGACTGGCCCCGACCATTGCACCACCGAGTAGGCGCGGCAAACGAATCTCCTGAATAATTTGGTGTTGCGTAATATCAGGATTAAATTGAAAAATAGCTTCCCATACGACAGCAAAGTGGATGTCCGCTGCTCCAAATGACACAGATAAAAACATCCCCAGTATTAATGCGAAAACTCCGCCGGTCAAAATTAGCGTCGCTGCCCAAGGGCGAGAGCGAAACGCAACCGGCTTTCCGTTATTCCCCTCTTTTAGGGAATGTGCGTGTTGACTCATACGTGCCACCTTTTTTTCGTTAGTATGGAGCTGAGTTGTTTTTGATGATATTGATTCTTATTATCATAATAGAATTTTAGGCGATGTATGAAAACAGTGTCAATGGACAAACGCGCACTTATCTTTGTATATTTACGCTAACACCCGCAAGACATCGTCGACCTTTTTGCCGTTGGCGATCACACCGTGATTCATCCAGGTCATGAAATCCACCTGATAAGCCCTCTTATTTTGGACAGCAGGAAGCGCATGCCACACGGGATGGTCGAGCTGTAGCTGTTCAGCACCCGCTTTTCCCTGATGCCATTTGTCAAAGGCGAAAAAAATGTGATCGGCATCCAGTGTTGACAACTCTTCCCACGATACCCCTTCTCTCACCTGCTTGGCAAATTGTTTTTTTACCAGCGGAGCCGGCTCCATTTCCAAATCTTGAAACAACACCTGCGATGTGTAGTTTTTCTCCACGAGGATTTGATCGGCCGATATGCGCAAGAAGGCTACCTTCTGCCCTTTGAGACTACGTCCCATTACATTTTTGGCAGACCTTACTTTCTGTTCATACTGCTCGATTGACCGCTCTGCCAATTCACTTCGGCCCAACCGATCACCGAGGGTACGCAATGTTTTTCGCCACTCAGATCCGAACTGCCGAATCACGCATGTAAGGGCGATCCGGGCGCATTGGGCATACACATCCGCCTTCCAGCCTGTACATTCTCGAAGCATAATGACATCTGGTGCACGACTGGACAAGAGCTGCACGTCATCTGTCAGCACATCGTACGCCGGTACATCATGCAGGCCCAAATAGTCCTGCTGCCCCCAATATGTATGCGCCCATTGAACGACGGGTCGAATGCCAAGAGCCAGCAAATAATCCTCCATATAAAGAGAGACGACTCGTAAATCATCCCGATGAATGTTGCGATATTTTCCTGGCGCGAGCCCTACACTCTGCTTAAAACGACGATTGAAATAATACTCGCTGTTGAATCCGACATTTTGGGCAATCTCGTTGATCCGATCACCCGTCATGAGCAGTAGCTGCTTCGCCTGATTCATCCGCAGCTGATGGATGTAATCAAGCGGTAGTTGTCCTGTCATTTCTTTGAAAAGCTGTGTGTATCGCCAACGTGCAACATGCGCTTCCTCTGCCAACTGCTCTACAGTTAGCGGCTCCTGGTAATGCTCCTCTACATACGCAATTGAACGCTCAACAGCTCTCCTCGGGTCCAAACTAGTTTTGCCTGGCACATTTTGCTGGGCCAAAACGCATAGCAATTCCTCAAACCGCACGTGATTATAAAATCGTTGCAACGCCTCCGTGACGTCGCGATGCTTGTAAATCTCCGCAATCGATTCAACGACACGTGAAAAAGGCGTGCAGGTCAACTCCCCCAAACAGAAAAAAGCCTCAGAAGCTTGTTCCTTCGTCGGAGCTCCCGTGTGGACGACCCGAAAAGTCAGGTAATAATAGTCGAGAACGTGACTCGTGCAACTGATCCGAACGTTCTGACGCGGTGATGCAATCCAGCAATGCTCACGCGTGAACCGATATGTCGATGATTCGATTTCAATGAGCCCTTCTCCATCTGTTGCTACAATCATCGTGTAGTCTTCCGGCTCTTGATAGGACTGCCATCTTTCCACATTTACTTTTTGAATGGCTGTCATTGCGAAAAATGATGGTGGAGATAGCTTGGCCCCGGATGCTTCGTTATTCATCTCCCTCACCCTTTTCGTGAGAATGATTATCATTTAATATTATAATGAGTAAACATCCCGCCGACAAGCTCCACAAATAAAAAAGAAAGCGCATCAACCGAAAAGACGCGCTTTCTCTACTGAATTCGATTACTTTACAAACGCTTTGACCAAGTCGTCTACCTTCTTCATATTGGCCAGCATGGCACCGGATTGCCAATGTGTCCGCTCCATTGGGTAGACATGACCTTTTTTCACAGCAGGAACAGATTTCCAGATCGGGCTCTCCAAAATCTTGAGCGCATCCTTGTTTTCTTCGGAAGTCCACGTGCCGTTCGACGGGAACACAATGATATGGTCTGCATCGATAGCCGGGATGGCTTCTTCTGATAATACCACGTGCGTTTCTTGATTTTTGGCAGCTGAATACGGTGTAAGTCCCAACTCCTTATAGAGCATGCCTGTGTAAACATTGCCATCTCCGAAGAGGGCCAAATTCGGCTTATTTCCCACGTTCAAACGAATGACGGCCACTGTTTCGTTGCCAATCGCCTTTTCAAGCTTGGCCTTGGTATCCGCAATTTTCTCATTATACTTTTGGATCGCTTCGTCTGCTTTTTCTGGAACGCCTAGCACCTCGGCGATTTTTTTGAGTCTTCCAATCGTGTCGTTACGGAGTTCATCCGGTAGCTTGTACGTAGGAGCTACCTTACTGAATTCCTCGTATTTCTTAGGATCAGCGTAGCCATCCACAATGATGATATCCGGATTGGCTGCAAGTAACGCTTCAATACTTCCCGTAATATCAAAAAGCGGCACGTCCAGCCCGAGGTAGTCCTGTTTGCCCCACGCCGGGTGATACCACTGGACAACCGGGGTTACACCCAGTGCTGTCAAGAAGTCCTCCTGATAAATCGCCGCTACCCGCTCTGGCTTTACCGGAATCTCTACATCGCCGTAGGCGTCTTTAACCACTTTGGTTTTCTCAGCGGTGTTCTCTGTCGATGCTTTCTGCTCAGTGGATGTTGGCTCCGCTGCTTTTTCTGCACACGCAGTTAACACGAGCATCATGATCAATAATAATGCCATCCATGCCAATCCTGCATTTCGAACCGTTCTTACCATCTTTCTACCCTCTCTCGCATCTGTTGATGATTATCGAATTGATACTCATTCTCACTATTTGCATCCTGATCATATGTGTTTCCTCGCCATCTGACAATGCATTTTCTCCATTATTTTTTGTCCAAACTCCACAACTGTCCGTGTGAAATCCTTCCCTTTGTACAAAATCAATGATGGCTATCTGACGTTTGTCCATTGAGCTGTTAAGCTATATCTGATAATGATTATCATTGAAAGCAAGCAGATTCAAACGACTACTGGAGGAAAATAGAAATGAAACACATGCGCAACATAAGCGGAACACTAGGAATCTTCATACTGACTGGCAGCTTGCTCATCGGATGCAGTCCATCCGCTTCGCAAGCAACTACCGCTTCCACGCTTGGACAAGAAGCAACGAGCACAACGAGCAGCGCGGCTAGTCAGAAAAACCAGACGCGTCCATATACTGATTATCTCGGGCATGCAGGCAACATTCCGGTCTCCCCTACACGAATCATCTATTCCGGTGAGACCTTTGGCGATATGCTCGCGTTGGGCGTGAAGCCGATTGGGGGATTCGGGTACGCCAACCAAATCTTTGAGGACCAACTGCATGATGTCGAGAATGTCGGTTTTCCCATTAATCTCGAAAAGGTCCTGGAATTACAGCCCGATCTGATCATCCATGCAAATACCGAAGAAAAAGAATATGAACAGCTATCCAAAATCGCCCCTACCGTCATTTTTGATACATTCGCGCCGTTGGAAGAGCGGATGACCCAGCTCGGAGATATGATTGGAAAACCCGAAGCAGCCACCAAATGGCTTGCCGATTACAAGCGCAAATCGGAAGAGATGTGGAAGAAGCTGAAGGAGTCTGGCATCATGATAGAAGGAGAAACCGTCTCAGTCTTTACCTATTATCCGGGTGATCGGCTGTTTGTCATGGCAAGAACAGGGCTTTCCCAAGTCCTCTACGATACAAATGGATTCAAGCCGACTGCGCCCATTCAGGAAATACTCGATGCACAAAAAGGATTTGAACTCATCTCTGTGGAACGTTTGCCCGAAATAGCGGGAGATCGTATCTTTATACTGAATGCTGCGAGCGAGGAAGCGGAGAAATCAACGCAGGAGCTGCTAAAATCACGCATCTGGAAGGACCTCCCTGCTGTTAAAAACGGATATGTCTACTTTATCGACATCGAAAAATCTAGCAGTGATGCGACAACAAGAGAATGGCTCCTGCAAAGGATTCCTGAAATCCTGGCGAAGTAATGAAATAGGAGAAGCTTTTCAACAATGATTGAAAAGCTTCTTTCTTTTGTATACGATGGATAGAACGAATGATAATGATTCTCATAAAAAAGGAGGGCACAACCGATGCTTCACTCTATACCACCTCATCCCCCGCTCGGTTCCCTTCATTTTCAGTTGTGTAAAGTAGAGCGTACGGCTAGTCCTTCACCCACTCCCTTCCATACCCTGCTCTTCTTCACAAAAGGTTACGGCAGCCTCCGTATTGACGACCAAACGATTTCACCTTTGGCAGGAAAGTGTTTTTTACTTTCACCGTCTACTCCTTTTGCTATCGAATCCTTGTACGACAGCGCGATTGATTGCTACCAAATCTCGTTTACCGTCATTCAGTTCGATGCAGACAATAGACCCCTGCCGTACCCACACGCACTGCTTGATGGCCGTATCGAGCTGTCGGCTCACCCTTCTGCCCGGCTCTTGCGCTTATGTGAGGCTTTGCTCTTGGGCCGTTCAACTTCTTCTGAAATGGACAGCTTTTGGCAGCAATTGCGGTTCCAGAAGCTGCTCGGATTTTTGCTGGAGCAAAATCTCTCTCCTGACCATATCCCTAGCAAGAGCAAAGAGGTCGAGAACAGCATTGCTTATATCCAACAAAATTATCAAGAGAACATGACGGTCAAGCAGTTGGCACAACTGGCCAATGTGCCGTCGTGGCAGTACACGCTGCTCTTTCGCCAGTTGACGGGTAAAAAGCCTTTGGAGTATTTGACCGTACTGCGTATTCATCATGCGAAAAAGCTCCTGAAAAGCTCGAACGATTCATTGCGGGACATCGCCTCGCAGGTCGGCTTCACGGATGAGTATTACTTCAATCGTCGGTTTCGAAAGACGACCGGTTACACGCCAAGGCAATATTCCAGGCTGACTCACCGCATGGAGCTCGTTCAGGACTGGACAGGGCATGAGGTAGAGATCCCTCTTCAGCCACAACGCATCATTTATATAGGGGAGACGTTTAATGATTTGCTCGCGCTCCATGTTGAAAATATCGTCGGCGGGAATTTTACCTGGATGGAACGAACGATCTATCGAGACAGGGTGAGACACATGCAGGATATCGCCTTTCCCGTTGACTATGATCATTTGACGACATTGAAGCCAGATCTGATCATTTTCGCAAACGCAGAAGAAGACAGATACAAGCAGATGAGCCAGATTGCCCCGACGCTCACGTTTAATTCATTTGCTTCGCTGGAGGAACGGTTGCATACACTGGGAGATTGGCTGGGGAAAAAGAACGAGGCGCGAGAATGGCTCAGGAAATACCACACGAATGCTACCGCTATGTGGAATCAGCTCTGTTCCGAGCTTGTGCCGGGTGAGACTGCATCCGTCTTTATCCATGAGCATGGCGGGCGACTGTTTGTAATGGGCACTTCAGGACTTTCCTCCGCCCTCTACCATCCAAACGGTTTTTCTCCTGTGGATAAAATTCAAGAAGTATTGCAAGCTGGCTACGGCTTTATTGAAATTCGAGAGGAGGACATCCCCCTGTACGCAGGCGATCGGATCTTTATGCTGCTGTCCGAAGACCCCGAATCGCGTCAGGCTACCGCCGCATTCATACAAAGTGATAGGTGGCACAGTCTGCCTGCCGTTCAGAACGGCTATGTCTATTTTGTAGAAGCGCAAAAATGGAATTATGGCGCTGCCCTTACCAGAGAGGGATTGCTGCATATGCTGCCACTTTTGCTGCACCATTCTTCCTAAAGCCAACAGGCCAGCTTCCCTGTCGTGGGGAATTGCTGGCCTGCTTACTACTACTCCTCTGCTACCATCCATGCTACATTTTTTGCTTGGAGTCCTTTATTCCATTCTGCTGGTGCTGCCGTATCGCTGATCACGATGTCTACCTCTCCCAAGTCTGCGATCTTGCACAATGTGCTTACCCCGATCTTGGAGTGGTCCGCTAGCACAATACTTTCATTGGCATTTTCGATGAAACAACGGGCGAGTTCCGTTCGATCCGGCTCATAGCAGGTCAAGCCTTTATGGAGCAAGATGCCGTCTGCCGCGATAAACGCCTTGTCCACATAAAATTGTTTCATCATCTTCTCTGCATAGGTCCCGCTTACCCGATGATGCTTGGCGCTCACCTTTCCACCCAGGAAATAGATGTCTGCCGCAAGCATTCCATTGTTTTGGTACTCGATTAATCGATTCAGCGCTGTGATCGAGCTAGTGAGGATCGTCAAATCTTTTTTCGTCACGAGAAAGCTGATCATTTTCAAAGGCGTTGTCCCTTCATCGATGACAATGGTATCGCTGTCTTGCACCAAGTCTGCAGCCAACCGTCCAATCCGTTTCTTTTCTTCCGCTCGCAAGACTTCACGGGCAAAATGAGAAGGCTCAGAGCGCTCCACTGTCAGCTTTACTGCTCCGCCATAAACCCGCTTCAGCTTTTTCTCCGCTTCCAGCTCTTCCAAATACCTGCGGATCGACTCAGATGAGACTTGCAGCTTTTCGACCAGTTCATTGGTCCGCACCTTGCCATTGGAATTGATCAACTGCAAAATGATTTGCTTACGCTCTTCCCCGAACAACGACACGACGAATGTCCCCCTATATCGTACTTTACGTCATTTCGATCTTCTCTCCATGGATGTAAATCTGACGTTTTGCCAGCTCGTGAAAAATCACAGCCGGATCAAATGCTTCTTCTGGAGTTATGACGCCAATAGCTTTTACGTTTCCTTTTGCGATCTGCTCAGTCGCAATCGCCAGCGGGATTCCTACGTTGCGGGTATAGGCGCGCAGCCCAGCCCAGTCAGCTACAGAGCCGTCAGATGCCGGATGTGTATGGTACAGGATGTGTCCTACTTTGCGACCGTCCTTGGTACCTGTTACCTCGACATGAAGAGAATACCCGTATAATTCCGTCTCTTTTCCCTCCCTAGAATTGTAGAGGTATTGGGAGATACAATCAAGGATTCCTACCTTTGTTTCGCCTACCGTGATGGGATCGTTCCGTAAAAAGCCATAATCATAGAGGGCTTTGACCAGCTCCATGTTTTGCTTCGGCCATGTTCCCCGCACCTCGATCAACTTTACCCCTTTTGGAGACAAAGCCTGTGCGAGCGTTTTTGTCTCTGCATGAGGAATGATGTACTGAATTGTTTTTCCATACGGCTCGGGAAGCTTTATTTCGCGTGGGCGAGCAAATGGCGGGACTTGAATGAATGCGCCATTTTCATAGACGACGCGCCCTGGCAAATCTGGATCATACTCATAGGTCGTCGTCTCTGTGATCGATTTGGAAAAAGCAATCGGGCGAAAGGAACCGTGGCTGACGCGGACTTCGTCGACTTCATCGAGCTGGTTCGCTGCATGCATCGCCATCATTTGGGTCAGTCCAGGCGTCATGCCAAAGCCTGGCAGACAAGTCTTCCCATGGTCGCGAAAGATCGCATCCGATGCGTTTTCTTCCCCAAAACCGTTCAAATTGATGCCATGGCAGCCAGCCTCCGCAATCGCAGCAGTAGACAGGCCGTTCAGCGTGATCGTGGTTCCGTCCATGACGATGTCGTAACCGCGCATTTTTTGGACCGTATCCGCATGATCGCGTACATTTACCGGAACAAAATCTACGCGTGGATCGTTCAGCCACTCGACTACCTTGCGACCTTCTTCTTCATTAAAATCGCCGATCGTGATCTGCTCAAAATCCGAATGCATCACGAGATCGAGCACAGCTTCTCGACAAATATTTCCCGCTCCACCCAAGCAAAACACTTTCATCACGATAGCCTCCCTTTATTTACTCCAGCCAGAAACGATTGTTTTCCATAGCAGCGATTAATCTCTCGATATCCTCTGGGTAAACCTCTCCGATATTGCCAATCCGAAACGTGTCCGCTTGCGAGATTTTGCCCGGATAAATGACGAAGCCTGCCTGCTTTAACCGCTCATACAGCTGTGCAAAGGTGAATGCTTCGCTTTCGGGATAATAAAAGGAAGTGATGAAGGGCGATTGCGATTCTTTTGGCAACAGGATGCGAAAACCAATGCGCTCCATGCCTTCTGCGAGTAGCTGCTGATTTCGCTGGTAACGCTCGTAGCGTTTTTCAACTCCCCCTTCTGCCTCAAGCTCTATCAGTGCTTGATAAAAAGCTCGCACGACATGAGTCGGAGAAGTATAGCGCCACTTTCCGTTTTGCTCCTCCATCGTCTTCCACTGGCTGTGCAAATCGAGGGACAACGTACGGGCAATCCCTTTGCATTTGATGAGCGCAGAAGTTTTGGCAATGACAAAACCGAAGCCAGGCACACCTTGGATGCATTTGTTTGCGCTTGAGATCAGGAAGTCGATCGAGAGCTCTGCTGCATCCATCGGAATGCCACCGAAGCTGCTCATCGCATCTACGATATAGACTTTTCCGTACTTCTTGGCGACTTCACCGATTTCTTTGATGGGATTGAGCATGCCGGTAGTCGTTTCTGAATGCACGACAGCCACATGCGTGATCGTTGCATCCGCTGCTAGTTTCTGCTCCAATACCTCTGCATCGGCTTTTGTCACTTCGCCAAAATCAATTACCTCCGTCGCGATTCCATGGACTTGTGCCATTTCCACGATCCGCTCCCCGTATGCGCCATTCGTCAGAACGAGCAGCTTGCCGTCTGTGGGAATCGCACTGCTCACCACCGCTTCCACACAAAAGGTCCCGCTGCCTTGCACCAAAACGCTCGTATACTCCTCTACCTGCGAGGTTGCCAATCGGACGAGCTTTTGGCGGATTGCCTGTACCAGTTCATTGTAATCCCGATCCCAGGTGCACCAGTCCCGCAGCATTGCCTCGCGTACGGTTGATGAAGTGGTTAATGGTCCGGGGGTGAGCAACAAGTACGAATTGTCGGTTGGTCGTGTCTGATTCATGGTCTCTCTCCTCCTGCATGACGCATCTCGATGTTTTTTAGCACCTCATCCAAGCATCCGATCTCCTCGATCACGTAGTGCGCACCTGCCGCCATCAGTCGTTCTGTTGCGATAGCCAACCTTTTATCCAGCTCTTCCTGTGGCATACTCGTCACTTCCTCCAAGGACAAGCCGAGCTCGCTTCCACCCTTCAGGACACCAACGGTCCACATCCCGGCGTTTCTTCCTTCTTTCATATCGCTCGTCGTATCACCGACTTTGACCATCTCGTTCATGGGATATACATCCAGCAGGATCGCATTTTGATAGCACATCCATGGATATGGACGTCCAGCAGGCACTTCACTCGGGGTGACCAGTGCGTCTGGCTCGTAGCCCTGTTGTTTAGCTGAGGCCGCTACGACGTTCATCATTTCTCTCGTGTAGCCTGTGGTCGAGCCGATTTTGATTCCTTGCTCGCGCAGTCGTCCTACCAATTCAATTGCTCCCGGAACAGGAGTGGCGTACTCGTGCAGGGTCGCCATCAGCATCGGTTCAAAGTCAGCGTACAATTCGTCCACATCCGCTTCATTCGGAAGTCGACCGTAACGCTCTTGCCAAAGCGCTGCTACCCGCTCCATTTTGCAAAGTGCCTGGATATGATCGCGCTTGAGCATCCCCATCGGTTCGCGCGCTTCTGCTGCTGTCAGCTCAATCCCCCGGTTTTTGAACACCTGTAAAAAGACAGCTAAAGGAGCGAAACATCCGTAATCTACCATCGTTCCTGCCCAATCAAATACTACTGCTTTCATGATTTATGCCACCTGACCTTTCTCTTGGTAGGACCCTGTTGTCCGCTTACGAAGTTGGGATGCGATCCATTCTGCGCCAGCACGTGCGATGATGTTGAGGAAAACGATCAATACCGACATCGCTGCTGCCGGAGCCACATCCCCTGCGTCATCCATGTTGACGATGGAGACAGATGCCAACTTGAAATCCGCTGCGTACAGAAAAACAACCGCCGAGATCGTCACCATCGAGTTGATGAAAAAGTACACGACCATCTCGACAATCGCCGGCATACAGACGGGAATCGTGACGCGCCACAATAGCTTTGTCTGCGAGATCCCCATGGACTCTGCCGCTTGCTCGAATTCGGGATCGAGCTTTTTCAACGCGCTCGTTGCTGTAATAAAGCCAACTGCGAAAAAATGAATCACGTTCGCCAAAATCAAAATCCAGATCGTTCCGTACATGCCGTGAAATGGATTTGACGGATTATTGAAGAAGAAAATGTACGCTAGTCCAATGACCATCCCCGGCAATGCCAAGGGGAGAATCGACAGGAAGTATCCAGCTTGGCGAAGCCCCTTCCACACTTGGGATTTTTCAATGGTGTAGGCGGTAATAAACGTGACCGCCGTCCCGATCACTGCCGTCAGCAAAGCGACCAGAATGCTGTTCCACAGTGGCTCGATCCCTTCTCCGGCTACGTTGGAAAAGTCGTAATGATCCAAGCCGAAAGTCAGATTGTACGGCCATACTTTGATGAAAGAAGCTAGTACCACCGCAGCCATGAGAAGCAACAAAAATCCGCTGACGCTCACACAGAGAATGAAATAAAACAAGTCGCGCAAACGATTTTCCTTGATTCGATACGGTTTAGACTTGGCTGTTACAGCCGCGTGTTGCTTCCGCTCAACAATCCGGTCCACGACAAATGCCACGAGAGCAGGAATGATCAAAAGCAGCCCAACTGTTGCTCCCATCGTCATATTTTGCTGACCGATGACCTGCTTGTAGACGTCTGTCGCCAGTACGGAAAACTGGCCGCCGACAACCTTTGGTGCCCCGAAGTCAGTAAACGAGAGAGTAAAACAGACAAAGCAGGCGCTGACGATACCGTACTTCACGCTGGAAATCGTCACTACAAAAAACTTGCGCCAATGGTTCGCCCCGAGCGTATCCGCCGCTTCGTACAGCTGATAGTCGGCAAAAGCAAGGGAAACAGCGAGAATTAAATACGCTTGCGGGAAAACATAGACGATCTCCGCCAAAATAATCCCTACTGGGCCGTACAAATCGATGTCCCATTGAAACGGGAGCAACCCGAAGATCCCCGTCGTCACCAGCCCTTGATTCCCAAAGAGGTAGGTCAGGGCGATTCCGTGCATCATCGTGGGCGCAAACAGCGGCAGCAGCGCGATCGCCCGAAAGACTCGTTTTCCGCGAATCCCGCTGCGCGTCAAGGCATACGCGAACAGAAAAGCGAGTGTGACTGCCATCAGCGTCGTCATCGCAGAAATGTACAAGGTATTATTCAGTGACCCTGCCAGTGCTGGGGTGGAAAAGTACGTAACGAAATTGTCCAGGCCGATGAACTGACCGTTCTTGTTATAGAATGCTTTGGAAAACAACTGGCCAAGTGGCAACAGAACACTCGCTGACAATCCAAGTACGACGAGAGCGATGAGCCACTTTTGCATGGCTTTTCCATCGAAGAGCGATGTCATTTCCTTCATGCTGCTCACCCCTGTTCCTCTATGGCTGGCGCATGCTCAAAGGTCAGCAAATTCTCCAGCGGAAACTCCAGCCACACCTTTTTGCCTCGGGCAATCCCAAGTCTTTGTGCCTCGGCCGCTATCAAATCGATTGTCAGAAGCTCTTTTTTTATCTGGCCTTCCTCTTGCCACGCTAGAAAGATTCGGTAAAAAGCACCGCGAAATTCTATCTCGGAAATGGTCGCAGGTATGGCGCATTCGGATTCTTGCTGCAAAATCCGCACATGCTCCGGTCTGATCGCAAGTAAGCGATTCGGATCAGATTGCTCATTCTCAAAGCGACTGTACTCAAAAAAGTTGATCGCTCCGATAAAATCAGCAACAAACGGAGTGGCTGGGGTGTTATAGATCTCCTCGGGTGTGCCTACCTGAACGACTTCGCCGTGATCCATGACGACGATCTTGTCTGCCATGGTCAATGCCTCATCTTGGTCATGCGTGACCATCACTGTTGTCATGCCGTACTGCTCATGCAAACGCCGAATCTCCCGGCGCAGCTTTTGTCTTACTTTTGCATCCAATGCGGATAGTGGTTCATCTAAAAGCAAGACATCCGGCGATAGAGAAATCGCTCTCGCCAAGGCAATTCGCTGCTGTTGACCGCCTGAGAGCTGGCTGGGATATTTGGCGGCGGCATGAGACAAATCAACCATGTCTAGTGCCTCTTCTACTTTGGCTGCGATCTCTTTTTTCCCTAGCTTCTTTTCTTGCAGGCCAAAGGCAATATTTTCGGCAGCCGTCAAATTGGGAAACAATGCGTACGATTGGAACATCATCGCAATGTTTCGTTTTGCTGGTGGCAGGGAAGTAATCTCCCTGCCTCCCAGGATCATCTTGCCTGTCGTCGGCTGTTCCAATCCAGCCAGCATTCTCAGTAATGTCGTTTTACCGCAGCCACTGGGACCGAGTAGACAAACAAATTCATTCTTGTCAATTTCGATGGAAATGTGCTCCAATGCGGCAAACAAACCAAAGCGTTTACTGACCCCTTGAATGGATAGATAGGATTGTGTCATGCTGTTCTCCTCGCTGCTTACTTGGGTTCACTCTTGGTCCCGTATCGTTTTTCCCACTCCGCCAAGACGTTGTCACGATTTTGTGCGGCTTGATTCAGGTCGAGCTTGATTAATTGCTTGATCGGATCTACTGCGTAGCCTTCCGGGAGTGTCGCGCCTTCTTGCTTGATACTGACGATGGCGAAGTTTTGGTTATAGGCTTTCATGACTTCATCCGAGATAGCCCAGTCCAAGAACAGCTTGGATTCTGGCTTGATTTGACTCTTTTTGATCAAGGCATTCGCCTCTACATCCCAGCCTGAGCCTTCTGTTGGAAAGACGACTTCCACGGGCGCGCCTTTTTTCTTCTCGGTAATCGAACGGTAGCCAAAGGAAATGCCGATTGGATATTCGCCCGATGCGGCCATTTTCGCTGGCTTCGAGCCGGAATGCGTGTAGATCGCCATATTTTCATGCAGCTTGTCGAGGTACGCCCAGCCTTCTTGCTCCCCTTTCAGTTGCATGATTCCGTTGATGGTGAGAAGCCCAGTTCCAGAAGAAGCCGGATTTGGCATCACGATCAATCCCTTGTACTCCGGCTTGATCAGGTCTTCATATGAGCGCGGGATCGGCAAATTGCGTTTTTCCAGCTCTTTTGTATTGACCGCGATCGCTGTCTCCCACGCATCGATTCCTACCCAGCTCGCAGGTTCTTTGGAATCCTTAAACTCCGGGGATACCTTCTCGATTCCTTTCGGCGAATACCTTTCGAGCATGCCTTGCTGTTCGAGTACAAGCAGGCTTGTCGCTGCTGTTCCCCATACGACGTCTGCTTGTGGATTGTCTTTTTCCGCCAGTAGCTTTGCTGTGATGATTCCTGTAGAATCGCGGACGATATTGACCTTTACATCTGAATATTTCGCTTTGAAGGATTCCAAATACGTTTTGATCTGGTCATCCTCCAGCGCCGTATAAACCGTAATCTCTCCTGAGGCGGTTGTACTTTCCTTTGTGGAAGTTTGTGTGTTTGGTTGTGACCCTGGTGCTTGTCCACATCCTGCTAAAAACGCGATTGATAGAACGGAAGCAAGTAAAGGATAATGCCATTTCTTCATGAGAACCTCTCCTCTTTTCGGAATGTTCATTTCTTGGTTCCTACGACACCAATCTTACGGGGAAAATATTAAGCGGATATGAACGCAACGTAAATTGATTGTTTTTATGTGTGTTTGGTTGTGTTTAGTTGGTTTTACAAAATCCCTTGGTAGAGCAGAAAACACAACTGGGTAATAAAGGGAAAACGAGGTATGTGTAGAAGTTACAAATGCCTCATTTTTATAAGGCAAAGGGGGATATGAGTATGAACTTGAAGGCGGAACCGTTGGACTTGCAAATGGCGGATATATCAAAGTCTAAATGGCAGGAGGTTAGAGCTGAGGAACTTGATATTGATAATGTCAGCTTGGCAAAGACCAAAATCAACAACGTAAATATGAGTCAAATGACTTTGAATGATGTGAATATGAGTGGAATCAAAATCTCCAACGCAAATTTGTCAGGCTTAGGCATTCAGCATGCTAATCTTAGCCACGCTGTTATTGATCAGGCACATTTGTTTGGAACAGAGTTTCATAACGTGGTTCTTCCGCATGAGGGAGATGGGAATTATAATCCCGATGGGCAGTATAAACCGGTAAGCTTTCACAGCTGTAACCTTACTCGTGGGCAATTCAGAAATTGTGATTTATCCAATGTGGAGATAACGGATTGAGACATTACTGGATTGAAAATAAACGGTATCTTGATTTCGGATTTAATCAAGGACAAATAAAGGACATGTACGTTTGCATAAAAAAAAAAAGACTCAGTCATCCATTCTAGTAGCAAATGGGATGAGCTCAGTCTTTTTTTTTTCCTATCATCTACTGTAAAGCAGACTCCACAGCCGCCTCTGCATGAATCGCAGTCGTATCAAATACCGGAACGGTGCAATCTTCGGCCGAGATCAGCAGACCGATTTCCGTACAGCCAAGGATAACTGCCTCTGCACCTTCCTTGACCAGTCTCTCAATAATCGCCTGATATGTACGTTTGGATTCCTCGCGAATGGTTCCGACGCAGAGCTCATGATAAATGATGTCATGGACGAGTTTTCGCTCTTGTTCATCCGGCAGCAGTACCTCCAATCCATGTACATCACGCAGACGCCCTGTATAAAAATCCTGCTCCATCGTAAATCTCGTCGCAAGCAGTGCCACTCGTTTATGCCCGTGGTTTGCGATCGCTTGAGCAGTCGCATCCGCGATATGCAGAAATGGCAGGCTGGTCGCTTCTTCGATAGCATACGCTAGCTTGTGCATCGTATTTGTACAGAGAACGATCAGGTCGGCTCCTGCCGCTTCCAGACTTTTCGCCGCAAGCGCCATCCGCTCGCCGGCTTCTTCCCATCGTCCTTCTCGTTGCATTTCTTCGATCTCGGCAAAATCAACGGAATACAGGATGCTTTTTGCCGAATGCAAACCGCCCAGCCGCTCCTTGACGGTTTCATTGATCAAACGATAGTAGACCAAGGAGGACTCCCAGCTCATGCCGCCAATTAATCCGATTGTTTTCATTGTTCTCTACTCTCCTTTGTCGTTATCGTTCCCATACGCGTTTTTCCATCCCGCCTGACGAAAACGGGTCTGTAGCAATTCATGCGCCTTTTTCGTACGTAACGAAGTATCCAACGGAATCCCTCGTTCTAGCGCCTCCGCTTCTTTTAACAAGGTTTCTTTTACACCATCAGCCTTCAGCCCTAATGCCAGAGCCATCTTTTTGAAAAAAGAATAATAACTCTCTTTCTTTGCTGGACCGAGATGAAGGGTTCCGAGGTAAGAGCCGTGCAGCAATTCGTGAATGGCCTTTCCCACGTCTTCCACATGGACAAACGTCTTGTACAAATTACCTGACCGGCTTACTTCTCTGCTAGCTTTCAAGTCTGCACACATCGAAGCGACGCGTTTATCCCATTGTCCAACCACATTGCGACCATAGATTGGGCCCACTCGCACGATGACATGGTTGGGATGCCGCTCGCGAATGCGTGCTTCTCCTCGTATTTTGGCATTCGAATAAGCAGCTAACGGGTTTCTCTCCTCTAATGGCTCAGGCGAATCTTCTTCCCGATAAGAGCCTGTTCCTCTTCCGAAAATACCGTCTGTGGAGATGAAGATCAATTTGCTCTTTTCTGGCAGCTGAGAAAGCAGAACATCGAAGCCTTTTTCTATTAGCTCTCGCTCATCTGTTGCACTCATCAACGCCCAAATGACAACATGCGGCGAAAACTCTTGCAGGATCGCTGAAAAAGAAGGGGTATCAGTTACATCGACCCGAAGCAATTGATGGACAGCTTGTGCAGAAAAGCATGTACCCATCAGATCAATGGCATTATCCCGCAAAAGCTCCTGATAGACTTGACTTCCCAAGTAGCCGCTAGCCCCGAGCAACAATACGCGGCGTTTCTCCATGGCATGTCCCCCTCCAGCGCTTACCATTTTCATTATGATCTAATATACCACTATCCCCCATCTGGAGCGACACAGGCTGCACTGGCAGAACTTAAAATGTTATATCTCGTAACGATGGATGTCCTACGAAAATGTACTAGGCGAGTCCACAATCAAGGTCCTCTTCTCTATTCAACTAAGTTTACATGAAATCGGTTCTTTAATCCTGACCATGTGGCGTTAAGAAATTCACCCTTGTTCGTAAACCCAATATAATGCTCAAAATTTTCTTCGTCAAAAGTTGCATAATATTCTTGTTGGAATATCACATTCGAGTATTTATAAAAGTCGTCGCCCTCCTTCACTACAACACATCGAAATAAACTGTCTATATCTATCGCTTTTATAATCTCGTCCTTTGTCTTTACTGAGAACCAAATAATATTTGGTGGTGTATTATTTGGTTGGTCCCAGTGAGGAATTGTTTCTTCCCACGGCAATACCCATTTGGAATTAGTAAATAGACGTCTTTCATTGATGAATTCTTGAATGTCAGTACCAACTAATGGCAAATTTCTTTCATAGAAAGAAAAAAGCAATAAGGAGTCTTTTTTAATGAATAGACTAAGCAAGTGAGCAACATCCTCAGTTGACGCACTATGCTTTAATATTCCATATGGTACTTTCAGATTAATTTGCATATAGTAATCTCCTAATCTAAGCCATCTCTCCTGTTTGACCAGCTTTAGCCTATTTTACTATAACTCGAATCAATCGAACGACGGCCCCACCTGCAATTGAAAAAACCCTGAGATAACAAGCACCTCAAGGTCATTCATATTAATTCGAACTCAAACCAGTTGTCATTTTACTACCACTTTAAATCCTCTGCCATTTTTCTCTGCATTAGTAAAGACTTGGAGTAATTTTTCTGCATAATCGCCTAGATATTCAACACTTTTCTCATAATTCAACCATTCAATCGTTAGAGGTAATTCAATCCATGCAGTTAAACATTCCCATAACGAATCGAGATTATTTCCCCAATACGTATGGTCATAATGTTCAGGTTCTACTAGTTTGCTTCTCAGGATGCTGTGTAAATTATCCCTAGAAGTAAATTCCTCACCGTTAATTTTTATGATCTTCATTTTGGCATTCTACCTCCACTATTTGATGGTTATCGGTATTGCCTTAGTCCCGTGATTCCATAAGTAAAATAGACCGTCATTAGAATAGAGCAATCGAGCTTGCTTTCTATAACCACCTTGATACTCTACATCTGCCTCGTACCATAATCTCCCTTTAGCGGGTGGTACTACACCATCATAATTATTGTATATATCGCCTCCGATACTTTTTCCAGGAGCAACTTGGCTCAAATTACCTCGCCTTGGGTCCCACCCAAGTGCAGTTGCCTCATCTTTAGTAATATAGTTATCCGGTAACTTCCCATGCTTTTTAATATACGTAGCGACTGCCTTTAAATCTACACATGAATTATGCGTCCATATTCCAAGATTTGAAACGAAGTAGGTATGGAAGTCCTTTACCATGAAATTATAAACCGTTGCGTGTTCCGTTAGGATCAACAACTCCAGCCTAGAACATTATTTTCAATGAACAATAAGGTTTTCGGAGCAAGACATGATGGTATCTGATGATATTGGGCTTTTGCGAAGTTAGAGGATTGTGCTAAAAGGTTATATTTTTCAAGCATTGCATGAGCGTACAGGCATATTAGAGGAATATCATACGGGGATGATAAGGGTTATGCTCTAACAGAGTATGCCGCTCGATTCACTCGGCACTCGGTGGGGTAAAAGAAAGACCTTGAGGGGATTTACTCCACTCAAGGCCATAAAATACTATTTTGAAATATCCACATTGATTCTTTTTAGCTGTACTGCCAAGTTCCAATTCAAAGGTTTGGTCGTTGATGAGCTAAACCATTTAGCCCCCTCACTTAGCCACCTAATCCTATATTCTTCGATTGACTCTGGATTGTCCTTTGCATCATCATCAAATCCAGACTCAAATCCACAACAATTACATATTTCGTGAGTTGGAAAACCATTTTTATCCCATTGAGGATAACTCAACTCATTATAACCACAGACTACACAAATATATCTACTCATAATGACATCCTCATACTCTTTATGGATTTGCTGTTGTAATCCTCATGAAATAATTGTAACCAGCATTTGGGTCACTACTTCCAAATTTAGGTTTATAAAGACTCCCTATCGTACCATCACTATGGACAAATACCAAATCGTTAGTCCCTCTATTATAAATCACTTTTGTATTTCCCTGATATCTTTGAAAAATATTTACTCCATCAACTTTTGATCTTGCTAAATCGAAAGCTAAATTATAATATTCTTGCTTCGTAAAGTTATTCCCATATTCTCTTGCACCTCCATTTTTACCAAGAACATGTTTGTCATAATGGTTATCAAAATTTCTAAAACCACCATAACAATTTGTATTATGCACCCAAATCCCAAGGTCACTAACAAAGTACGTATGGAACTCATCCACCGTCATATTGTAGACGGTAGCCTGTTTATGTTCCAGTTCGATACTCTCTATCCTGAGTGTATTCCCATCACTCTGAACAAGCAAGTCTCCAACCTTGAGGTCTTTGACGAACGTCCATCCTTTGTCTTGCACATAAAATGGATGGTTATAAGTCGATTCTATCATCTGACCGCCAACTTGGATGCTGTATATCTCATCCAACTCATGGTTGAACGTATCCGTTACCTCTTTATAAGCTACCTCGCCAGTCTCTTCGTTCTTGGAAAGAACCATATCTCCGACTTCAATGTCTTCGATATTTTTCTCCCCTTCGTCTATTAGAACCTTTGTTCCAGCAGTAAAACAATTGCATTCAAACATCTCATTGACTTCATCAATTAGTTCCTTTGCGGTTTTACTTATTTTTACAGTGATGACAGGCCCGACACGCAAGATACGTATTGCCCCGCGCGTTGCAATTGAATAGATGATCGCATCGCCTTGCAACATAAACTCAATTCTTTCCCCCGAGTAGTCTCGGTGTGCGTCTTTATAAGAATTGCTAACCAATCTCTTCGTTATTTTCCCTTTTTCTTCAATGGGTTCATAATAGGTTCCATTTTTTATTGCATCAATCTCTTGTTGAGCAACTAATCCGCTATATTTGTTGGTAACTACCTCATACATAATTACCGACATCAGTAAATCGCTATCGTAAGAGCCTGTAACTTCGCCATCATACATTTTCATTTTTTTAAGATTGGTTTGCATCTTGCTAATGTCTTCAGCAGATACTTCGCGATTGTATGTATCTATTAAAGCATCAATATTAAGAGGTTCTGTATCTTTGGGATTATGCACTCTAAACCATGAATCAATTGTATATCTTTCTGCAACGTCTTTTGCTCGAATTTTTACAACGTAAATTCCATTTTTTAAAATCGGCTGGGTAGTCGGCATATTGATGGAACCATCCCATGTAAAGGTATGATTCACATTCTTCGCCAAAAACCCTCTCGTTTCTAGGTAAACTACATGAGTTGGATTATCTTTAGGTGCTACGGTAATAACCGTTTCCTGATGATCTTCGTAGTATTTCCATGAAATCGTTCCGGTAATCTTTAATGTTGGATCTATAGCCATATACTCCGTATTCCGTACTACTTTATGAAACTTTGTATGGTAGATGGGAGTTGGAGCAGTCTGTAACGAGCGTAGAGCGGCTCTTTTCTCTTTCCTTGGATTTTGCTTCCATACTTTCGCATAAAATACGCCTATGTCGCCTGGAATAAATAACACGTCTTCCTGATTCGCATAAAACGTTTGGAGCTCATTTCCGTCTTTATCTTCTAACGTTAGAATGTTGTTGTCGACATATAAATTCATATCGGCAATCTCATCTAGCGTAAGCTTGAAATAATCAACATCGTATGGTGAAGACAAACGGTCGGAATAAATCCCATCCCATTCCGCTGCCGTAGCTGTTTCACGAGAATTGTCGAAATCTGACTCTACTGTCATTCTGGTCAATAAATTTGCATTTGCCTTTGCGGTAAGCTTTACATAATACGTCGTATTCGGCGCAAGCTTTGCTTCCACCATGGAGAATAGCGAACCGAAAGGGCCATCATGATCATCATTTTGCACAATCACATTCTGCATGGCAGAATCGCTGTACAAGGTAAGAACCGTGTCTACCTCTCCACCGTTCTCTTGATACGGAGATGTAAACAAGCGATGCAATCCCTCTTTTTCTGTGGTGAACTGATAGATGACCTCTTTTGTATTCTTCGTCACATCTACAAAAGTGTTCACCGCTACATTCTCAATGATCGGGACTGGATCTGAAGTTACGACAAAATGCTCATAGGCCCCATAAAAAGTAATGGGATTATCATTGATGACTGTCGCGGTAAAGGTATGACCAGCCCTAATTGTTTCACTCTTTGACGTGCTTTTATCATCATCATCCGTGATCTTACCGTCTGGACTCTTCACTTCATAACGATAGGGATCATAACGTGTAGCAGTTGTTTTGATTTTCGAACTTTTTTTACTCTGATTTAGAATGCTTACACTTTCATTCTTTAAAAGAGTTCGTTTTAACAAGGCGGGTTGCAAACTTTCACTTCTTGCTATAGTGCTTTCAAATCCGCTGAACGTCACTGGAGAAGCCGAAGTAACAGTTACAACTACCTTTCCACCCGCTGGAATTTCAAGTATATCTTTAGAGAAATCACGTTCTAGACTATGACTGGTTCCATCTACTTCGTACATGGCATAATCAAATTTATTCCCAGACTCATATGTAACATTCGTCTTTATTTCTCGTGTTACATCACTTTTGTTTACAAAAACATAAGATTGACCTTGTTGTACTTGTTGGTTAAATGTTAAAGAAACCGCTGACTCTTCTTTTAAGATGTCATAGTAACCTGCGAACGTAACCGGCAGGTCAGTGGTCACTGTTGCTGTCAGCTTCCCCCCTGGAGGTATGGATACTTGGAGCTGGGAAGTGTCGTTGGCCTCCATAGCAATAGAACCGTCACTCTTCATCACTTGATAAGTAAATTGATTTTTGTTGTAGGTTGCATCTGTTAGAACTTGTACGGTATCTTGACTTGTATTCCGAATCCCAATTGTTTCGTTTTTAACCGCTGTTCGTTTGAAAAGAGCAGGGGTAGGACTCACTCTTGCTTCTAATCCCTCTTTAAAACCTTCGAATGTCACAGGTTTTAAAGATATGACGGTGACCACTACTCTACTGCCCGGAGGCATTGAAATTTGTCTTCCATTATCACTTGCAGACTGACGTGTTGGAAGTCCTTGATAGTACAAGGTATAATCGTATTTCTTATCCTGAGAGGAATAAGCATCTGTATCTATATACTGGTATTTGTTCGTACTCGTGTTTGTGAATACATAAGACTCGCCTTGGTTCAGCTGTAGTTTAAAGCGTATCGAACTAGAACCATCCTCTTTAAAGAGGTCATAGTATCCATAAAAGGTAACGCTCTGATCGGAGGAAATGGTAACCGTTAGCTTTCCACCTGCTGGTATCTCCAAGCTTGTCGCAGTTGCATCGTTTTGTTGTTTGACAACAGAACCAGTATTAGAGGCAATCTGATAACTGTATTTATTCCTACTTGACGCATTCGTTTCAATCTTCAATTCTTTCGTGCTTGTGTTTAAAAAGCTTACCGTCTCACTATTAAACACTTGGCGCTTAAAAAGTGCGGGATTTGCGCTGGGGCTTCTTTTTACACCTTTCTCAAATCCTTGGAAGGTTACAGGTATGGAAGACGTGACCGTAACGACCATTTTTCCACCGACTGGAATATACTTCGATCTCAAAGTTGTATCCAGGGCATACGAATTGCCAGTGCCGTCGCTATTATAAACGGTGTATTCAAATCGATTTCCTTTTGAAGAAGAAGCATCTGTTTCAATCTCTTGAATCTTTCCACTAACATTTGTAAAGATATAAGATTCGCCTTGTTTGACTACTTGTTTGAATAGAAGATCTTCTACCTGTTCTTCTTTAAAATGATCAAAATATCCGTGAAATGTTACCGGATTATCTTTGGTTACTGTTGCAGTCAACGTCGCACCAGCTGGAACAGGTATGCTTCTCAAGGAGGAATTGTCCTGTTGGCTCACGATAGACCCATCACGACTTGTAACTTGGTAAGTAAATACTTTACTTGGGCCAGCATCTGTTAGAGCTTTAAGGTCGAATGAGCTTGTATTTCTCACACTGACTGTTTCATTTTTAGTAACCATTCTTTCCCAAAGAGCAGGATCAACACTTGGGGTTCCGACAAAGATAGGATCATATACTTGAAACGTGATCGGCGTACTAGACTTAACCGTTACGACTATCTCTCCACCCGCGGAGACAGCGTTCGATCTTGCATATGAATTAGCAGCCTGGGAATGTACTGTACCATCGCTTTTGTAAATAGCAAAATCAAATCTCGTATCTGTCGAATACGCAGCATCGGTATCTAACCTTAATGTCTTTTCACTATTATTGACAAAACGATAGGACTCGCCTTGATTCAGCTTATGACTGATGACAGTTCCATCGGAGGTGTCCTCTTCTTTGAAGATGTCATAATAACCACCAAATGTTACAGGATCTTCAGATGTCGAAGTGGCTACAAACTTACCGCCTGCTGGAACGGAATAGGAAACTGTCGACGTATCGACAGCCTGTTTGTAGACCGAACCATCACTGTTGAATATATGGTAACTGAATTTCTTTTTCGTAGCACCAGTGTATTGAATGGACTCACTTTGTGAGCTTGTATTTACTGCAATAAACGTTTCATCTTTGCTCAACGTTTTTTTAAATAAAGCGGGTTCTGATGCAGAATAATAGGTTGTCTTTTCTACATCTCCCGTAAACGTTACAGGAAATCCAGTAACCGTAACAACAAGCCTTCCATTTAGCGGGATCGACCTCGAAGTAGCGATGGAGTCTAGGTCATGAGCAACGCCCTGTCCCTCTGCATTGTACGCAGCAAAGTCATACGTCCTACCATCACTTCTCGAAGTATCGGCCTTCAACGAAGAACTTGATTTAGGATTACTATTTTCAAAAACATAAGTCTCACCTTCGGAAATGGTTAGCTCGAATGTTTCCCCCGCAACTCGGCTCATCAGCTTGGGGATTTCCTCTTCTATTTCGTCGGTTTGTGATTCATCGGTTAATTCATCTACAGCAGGCTCTTCTGAAGAAGCAGCTACCACTTCAACATTCACTTTCGTTACTTTGTCTTTGTAAGTAGCAGTGAGCGTGGTTTTGCCCAGAGCTTGAGCAATGACCTTGCCTTCTTCGATACGAATCAATTCTTCGTTCTCGATTTCCCACGTCACAGATTGGGTTACATCTTCAACAACCTTATCTGCCCGCATTGCCTTAACAAGTAAAGCAACAGACTCATCTACTCCCATTTGAATTCCATCTGGAAGGATCGATAACTCTACTATTTCGTTTTCTGCTTCTAATTCTTCCTCGTTTTCTTGCTTTCCCTCGCCTAAGGGTAACTTACTATCTATAGATCCTTCGCCTTCTATTTCTGTTGTACTCGTTACACCTTCTGAAGATGTATTTTCATTTGTTTCCGCCGTGTTCATTTGATTATCTAGATTCGTAGATGCAGATGAAAGGGGTACTACCATATTCAATAGCACACTCAGCACTAAAAGCACGAACAAATATCTTTTCATGTTAATGTTCACTTTGCTCTCCTCATTGGTTAGGTTTCTACTAGTTTGACATTCGAGAACAGCGCTTAGTAGAAAGAGTCACTATTTCAGTAAAATACTTCGAAATTTTATAAACCCAAACTGAAACAATGATAGCTCCACGATCAATATTCAAATTCACCTACTCGAATATGTAACTTCGCTGTAATGTACCCTCTTACCAAATCAATTTGTTAGGCCTTTTGTTACAACTGAATCTACTGTCTACCCGAATTGAGCAGCACTGACTAATGCCTAAAAACACAGGATTCACTATTGTTGTTAACCAAATGCGATTCTCTTCACAATTACTACCTCACTTTCCATATTTTATTATGAGTAAACATGATATCATTACTTGCTAATATCACGAATGGGAATAATGGCATATTTTCCATATTGAACAATTAGGAAATTAGTCTATAGCTTAATAAAAACAATACTCTTCATAACTTAATTGCAATTAATCTTTGAACGTGTAATATGAACACATTGGTCAGCATTTGAGCAAAGAAATTTGAGTAGAAGTGACTTGTCTTATGTAATTGATCGAGGAAAAATAAGTAGGAATTCCAAGTGGTTGACAGCGGATAATTTGACTTTCTGGCATCTATCTGGAATAACAAAAGGGACCCCGACAGGTCCCCTTTTATTGATAGGTTGTGACATGAATATGATTGTTTGCCCCAGACAATGGACGATTAAAGCAATACACCGCTATTGGACAAACGGGAGCAACTGTCCAAGAATAAAAACCCACTTTTCATCGCTAGCTTCTTTGTTTAAAACTAGTCATTGTATAATTCTTGCTGCTGTTCCTCTGCAATGGTCTGTAAGTCATATGCGTTAATTCGAAATAACTGATAATCGCCCATATCCGTTTTTTTTGCGGCGAGCTTACTTAGAAATTTCGGTGAGCCTTCGTTTTCTTCATCGTAAACTAACAAGATACCGTCTGAATTGGATAACAAGAATTTGTCTTTCTCTCCAAGCTGCCAAACTCCCTGGTAAGGTGTTTGATAGACACTATTGATATAGTCGGCTTGCATCACAATATTTCGGTAGTAATCCTGGGTTTCTTCTTTCCACTTTTCCTCTTGATTCAAAAACGGAGTAATTACCGCCAGCTTTAGATGTGGATACTCCTTTTTCAATTCCAGAACAATTTCGGCTGCCCACATTTCTACCCCGAGTTGACCTGATATGATGACCCATTCCAATTCTTCCTCAAGGAATCTTACGAGTTCCCGCTTCAGTGCTTTCTTAATAATGGCTAACCCCGGATTTTTTTCATTGAAAATGCCAAGCTCGTGAGCCTTGTATCCTGAAACAAATAAACGTTTTAACATGTTGCCACCTCTAGTTTAAAAGAAGCTAGCAGAAATTAGATTTCTTTTCACTCGCTGTCTCTTCATTCGTGTTCCGTCTCATATTTTTCTTATATTATCACAAATTTGAATGACTCAGGATAAATCGGATGATTCGTTTCTCTTTCCACTACCCACGGTGCCCCACAATGCTCTCAAGAAAGATATCTTGTCCTGGTTTGTTACATCAACTATTTTGATATGTCGCGAAATGAAAATGAGACTCTGTGTTTGCTCCTTCTTTACAAACGACTTTGCAGCAGCTTGGAGTATGGAAACCAGCTACAAATTTGAGCATGAAAAAACCCATAATTCAATAAGATTTACGGGTCACGAACGAAATCAAATGGCCTAACTACTTGTGTATGGCTTAACCAGCCGTTGGTTATAGGAAACACATCTGCAATTCCGTATCTATTATCAGTTTGTACAATATTGCAAATAATATACCTTACTATCAATTTACCCCTACGCTAGCATAAATGGAATTTTTATTTTGGATTAGCTTTACCCCCTTAGTTTCGAATACCGTCAGGACATTGCACGTATTCGGCTATGCAAAAAACCGCAGCTTCTCGGTGTCGATCTTCGCCGTGAAGTTGCGGTTGTAGGGGTTTTAGTAGGTATCGGATCCTTGGTAGGCAGCCCCTACTATGAACCATTCGAGAGCTTCTGAAAATTCACGAGGAAGCTCTGACACCTGGAGGAAGGTACACATCTCGCTTACGATCCGTTCTTTGTTTTGCCCGTATTGCTCTGTGAGCAGAGCTAGCTTCTCCCAATCACTGAGCTCTTTTTGAAAGGCAGCTCGATCCAATGGCCGGCCGTGCGATTCCACGAAAAGGATTGCTTCAGACTGGTACGCTTGCTTCAACACGCGCAGAAAACGGGAGGCTGTATAACTGCGCGGTCCGCCATAGACAGAAGGACCCAAGGCATCTCCCAGGAACAGCGTTTGATCCTCTTTTACGTACACATAGCACGAATCTTCCGAATGATCTCCTCCGACAAGGTTCACCTGACATGTCACGCCACCAAGGTCGATCGTGATCGATTCATCGAATAGGATATCCGGCTCGACTATTCGGATCAAGTCCCGGTTCATTCCGTACTCTTTTTTGATGTTCGCCATCGTGCTGGCATTGATGATCTTCTCCTTACAGAGCTGTTCCATGACTTCATCCGACCATTCCAGCTCCATCAGTTTGCTCAATGAATGTGCGGTTTTTGCCTGCGCGATAGTAGGTAGATCCCATGCTGACATTCCGAATGTATGATCCCAGTGCCAATGAGTCAGTATGAGCAGATCTGGAAGACGAACGCCTAGCCTTTGCAACTCCTGACGAAACAACGCGGCATGCGCCGGTGAATTTCCAGCATCAATCAAGAGGGTTTTTCTTGCCCCCGTAATGGCTGCTAGGATGGGGCGATCCGTGTCATGACTTGCATGCATAATCAAGATATGCTCGGTAATCTGTTCGATCGTGGACATTTCCTTCTCCCCCTTCCAAATACGCCAATGTAATTTTCTCTCTACAGAATGACTCAGTAATATTTTCCATGTTATCACACAACACTTCCCCCTCGCACAAATAAAAAACGCCCGTGTTACCAGGCGTTGGTGATTTCCTCGAGAGCGGATTCGATGTTTTTCTGGCAGCAGGCAATGTCAGTAACATGTATGGTGACATCGCCAAGCTCGACAGCACACGAGTTGGATAGATCGATATCCTCATCAAAAATGCAGGTGGTAATTGAGCTGTGCAGCTTCCGGAATTGCAGCGGAGCGGGTGGGCATGCGCTCCGGAAAAGCTGATGGAGCTTTTCGAGAGAGGTACTCCAATGACCGCAAAATCATAGGCTTCGCCCGGTTGAAAGGTCTGCTCGACCAATTCAAACAAACGGGTGACATAGGGGTCTCCTTTTCCCTGGGTAAACCGGAATGGAGGTTGGGTCAATTACGAAAGCATGTAGAGTCCTCCTTTTGTCTAGTGCGATAAGACCTTGCTCAGGAATGCCTGTGTTCGAGGTTGGTCAGGTGAGGAGAAGATCTTCTCCGGTGGCCCGTCTTCAATCAACGTACCGCCGTCCATCACGACTACGCGATCAGCTACCTCTCGGGCAAAGCTCATCTCGTGAGTGACGACCACCATGGTCATCCCTTCTGCAGCCAGCTGTTTCATGACGGCCAGCACTTCCCCTACCAATTCAGGATCGAGGGCTGAGGTAGGCTCGTCAAACAGCATTACTTTCGGCTTCATTGCCAAGGCGCGAGCGATGGCCACACGCTGTTTTTGTCCGCCTGACAATTGGTCCGGATACATATCTGCCTTTTCAGCAAGTCCGACCTTGCGCAGCAGCTCGCGTGCCTGTTTCTCGATTTCCTCCCGCTTTGTTTTTTTCACAGTCATCGGGGCCATCATGACGTTCTCAAGCACGTTCACATGAGGGAACAAATTGAAGTTTTGAAACACCATACCTACCTCAGCGCGAACCTTGTCCAGCTCTTTCTGGGGCATTTCCACGAGCTTTCCGTCCTTTTGAATCAATCCGATCGGCTTTCCTTCGATCTCAATCGAGCCTTCTTGAATCTGCTCCAGGTAATTCATGCAGCGCAGCAACGTGCTTTTTCCGGAACCGCTTGGCCCGATCATTACCACCACTTCGCCTTGACTGACATTGAGGCTCACATCTTTTAGGACATGCAGGCTTCCATACGATTTGTGGATTCGTTTGACGGATATCATCAGGCACGCGCCCCCTCTACACTCAATTTGCGTTCCAGACGGCCGATGCCGACCGAGATGGAGTAGTTGACGAGGAAGTACAGAAGAGCGATGCCGATGTAGATCTCAAAGTAACGGAAATTGTTCGATACGATCAGATTGCCTGCGCGCATCAATTCAGACACCGTAATGACGGACAGAAGCGAAGAGTTCTTGGTCAACGCGATGAATTCATTGCACAGCGGCGGCAGCATGCGGCGTACAGCTTGCGGCAAAATAACCTTCACCATGGTGTGGAAATGACTCATCCCGAGAGAGCGTCCTGCTTCCATTTGTCCTTTATCAATCGATTGAATCGCTCCGCGCACGATTTCCGATACGTAAGCGGCGCTGTACATCCCGAGTCCCAGCACCCCAGCTACAGATGCACTCAAATCCACTTGCAAGCCGATCGCCAAGCCATAGTAGAGAATCATGAGCTGCACCAACAGCGGAGTTCCGCGAAACCATGCCAGATAAAAGGAGCAGAGTATAGATATCCATTTTTGCTTGGACATCCTTCCGAGACCAATGATCAGACCCAGAACCGCACTTAGAATCAGTGCCATGAAAGTCATCGAAACCGTAACCCATAGCCCTTCCAGAAGCGCATATAAATTGTTGTCTTCAAAAATTACCATAAAATCAAGCGCCATTGGTGCACCTCCTGATGTTGTTATTCACCAAACCATTTTTTAACGATTTCTTCCTGCTTGCCGTTTTCTTTCAAGGTTTTCAGTGCCTTGTCGAGAGCAGCTACAAATTCTTTGTTTTCCTTGCGTACACCGTAACCGTAGTATTCTTGCGTCAGCTCAACATCGAGAACTTTTACCTTTTGGCTCTGCTTTGCGTACACCTTGGCAGCAGGCATTCCAGTAACAACAGCGTCTACGCGATTGCTTTCCAGCTCGAGGAACATTTCTACGTTTTTCTCGACTTCCACGAGTTTTACTTCCGGATATTTCTCTTTCAGGAATTTGGCAGACTTGGTACCGATTTGGACGGCTACTTTTTTGCCTTTCAAATCATCAGCACCTTTGATCGTGTCATTTCCGTTTTGCACCATGATAGTCAAACCGCCTGGATAATACGGCTGGGAGAAGTCGATGGTTTGTTTGCGCTCATCCGTGATGTACATCGCGGATACGATCATATCGAACTTCTTGCCTTGCAGTCCTGGAATCAGGCCTTTGAAGTCGGTGTCTACGAATTCGACTTTCTCCGCGCCCAGCTCAGATGCGATCGCTTTCACAAGTTCGATGTCAAAGCCTTCATATTCGTTCTGTGCATTCTTGTATTCGAACGGCTGGAAAGTAGCGTCCGTTCCTACCAACAAGGTTTTGGTGTCTTTGATCTTTTGCAGCACTTCATCTGTTGGTGCTGCAGCTTGACTACCATTGCCCGACGCAGCTGTCTGCTCTGCAGGCTTGGCACCACATCCAGCGATCAAAGCCCCGGTGACCAGCAGTGCACACAGAGAGAACAGTCCCTTACGAAATCCCTTCATGTTGTAGACCCCCTACCAAATATATTTTTAGTAATTTCGAATATTATCTATATTCAAATATCGTGCCAAGCGAGAAATCGAAGAGGAAAAGTAGAAGCAATAGCAAACGAGGGGCTGTCTAAAGCCATTCTCAGGTCGTTTGCCATGAGTTACGAGAGTCTTTTGTAAATACAAAAAAGGCGGCAAAATCCGCCGCCCTGCGAAAATTGCCGCCGGCCATTTCTGCCGCCTCGTCTATTCCTCTACTTGTTCATCTTGGTATTTTTTCAGCTTATCCCGCAAGGTTCGCTCGCCCATATCCAGCATTTGCGCTGTTTTACGGCGATTTCCTTCCTGATGGGCGAGGGTGTGCAGGATGACCCTTTTTTCGATCTGCTCCAGCGTATCCCCCACGTAGACAGGGATCAGCTTTTGCTTGCTCGTGACCTGCTTAGGCTGCGTCCCTTGTAGTTCCTTTGGTAAATCTCGCTTTTCGATCAGGGATGAGCTCGTCAAGGCAATCGCCCGTTCTACGATGTTTTGTAGCTCTCTGATGTTGCCGGGAAAATCGTAGCTTTCCATCACTTGCAGCGCTTCCTGCGAGATACCGTCGATCGGCTTGCCCATTCGTTCACTAATTTTTTTGATAAAGGAATGCACGAGCAGCGGCACGTCCCCTTCTCGTTCGCGCAGAGGAGCGAGCTGGATCGGGATGACGTTGAGCCGATAGTACAAGTCCTCGCGAAAACGGTTTGCTTTGACTTCCTTCCAAAGGTCTCGATTGGTCGCCGCGATGATCCGAACGTCGATTGATTTCTCTTCCAGGCCTCCCAGCGGGGTCACGGTTCGTTCCTGGATGACCCGCAGTAGCTTGCTTTGCAGGGACATATCCATTTCCCCGATTTCATCGAGAAAGATCGTGCCGCCATCAGCTAGCACGAACTGCCCAGGCTTGCTCTGCATGGCTCCGGTAAAAGCCCCTTTTTCATAGCCAAACAGCTCGGATTCCAACAAATTATCGGGAATAGCTGCGCAGTTGACTGCCTGAAACCGCTTGTTTCTGCGTTGTCCTTGGTAGTGGATCGCGCGGGCGACCAGCTCCTTGCCTGTTCCGCTTTCGCCGTTGATTAACACACTGGAGTCAATGTCTTTGACCTTGTCGATCAGATCAAGGATTTGTTGCATGGCTTTGCTGTTTCCGATTAGACCGTAGCTGTCGGACAGCTTATCCAGCTCTTCGCTTAGCCATTTGACGCGGGTTTGCAGCTGGTACAATTCTTCTGCTTTGGATAGCAAAATGTCCAGCTCGTCCATCATCAAGGGTTTGGTCAAATAGTAGAAGGCACCGTGCCGCATGGCTTCCACGGACGAAGAGATGCTTCCGAAGGCAGTCATCATGATCACTACGGTATCCGGTGACAGTCGTTTGATTTCCTTGAGCACTTCTGTTCCGTCATGAGCCCCGATTTTCAAATCGAGTAGGACGAGAGCGATCTCTACCTGCTGTAGGAAAGGCAGCGCCGCTTCTGGGTCGGTGAAGGTATTGACGAGATACTTTTCCTCCAAGGCAAATTCAAGTGACTGACAGATGGCAGGTTCATCATCAATGACTAACAGATGGTGCATAAGAGTCCTTCCCTTCTGTTTCTTGCTGTGGCATCGGCAAACGAATAATCATGGTGGTGCCGTGACCAGGCTGACTGTGCAGGTCGATGGCCCCTCCATTTTCTTTGACTAATTGATAGGTGATCGAGAGTCCGAGACCGACCCCATTTGCTTTGGTACTGAAGAAGGGCTCGAAAATACGGTACTTGTCTTCGGGTGACATGCCATGCCCATTGTCTTCTACTTCGACGACGACCATCTGCCCCTCTGTAAATCCGCGAATATTCAATTTGCCTTGCGCGTCCATCGATTCTATGGCGTTGAGCACGACATTGATCCAAATCTGCTTGGTTTGGTTGACGTCAGCCTCGATACACAAGTGAGGGGGAAGGCTGAGTGACACCTGAACCTTTTTCTCTTTGATCTTCTGGCTGCACAGCTGCAGGACCGCTTCCATCAGGTCAGCGACACGGAAACGGGCTGGATGCGGCGGTTTTGGCCGGGCGTACTCCAACAGATCATTCACGAGATCATTCAGGCGCAGTATTTCGCCAGGCACCTGCTGCGCGAAGAAATTCCGAAATTTCGGGTTGTCAAATTTGGTCGGCAAAAGCTGGGTATAGGTGAGAATAGAGGTCAGGGGGTTGCGGATTTCGTGTGCAATCCCCAAAATCAATTGCCCTAACGAACGCAATCTGTTTTCGCTCTCCAGCTTCTTTTCCATGTCCTTTTGCTTGGTCACGTCATGAAAGTTGATGATGGCTCCTGTGATTTCCTTTGCAGGAGAAATAATCGGAAAAATATTGTAGCGGATAATCAGCCGCTGGCCTTGCCCGTCTCGTTCCCTTTCCCAAACGATCTCCTGCTCCAGATACGTACTGCCCTGCATTAGGACATCCTCGACCTGATTATTGGGAATAAACTCTGCAAGAATCGTTTCGCTCAGGGGAAGGCCAGTTAAATGGTGATCGACGTCGAGAAAGTCGACTGCTTTTCGATTCATCAAAAAAATGCGGCCGTGCTGGGTGAGTGTGACATAAAAGCTGTAGGTGCTGTTGAGCAGCTGCTGTTGAAATTGCAGATTCTCCTCGAGCAGCGCCATTTTTTCTTTCAGCTCCCGATTGATTTCGTGGATCTGGGAGGTTCTTCTCTGCACTTCCTTTTTCAACATGCGATTCCACCATAAAATCCCGAGGACGATCAGTAGGCCAATGCCGGAGCCCCACTCTAGATAGAGGCGAAGGCGCTCCAAGTTAGGCGTGTTTGGTCTGATGTACTGTCCGAACCATTTTCGTTCGATTTTGTCATATGTTCCGTTTTGTTTGATCTTGGTGATAGCCTTGTTGATCTCAGTCAGTAGCTGCACGTTTTTAGGAAGAACCGCGACTCCGTAATCAGTTGGATCGATCGGGTCGCCTACGATTTTGATTTGGGATTGCTGGTTGTTTTTTTGCAGGAAGTACTGCCCCGTGATGCGATTCCCGACAAACGCGTCTACCTTTCCATCGAGGAGCAATTGCACAGCTTCTTCCTGACTGTCTGTCTCGATGAAGCTGGTATTTTGAAGCTCAAGGAAAAGATCAGCCGCGATGTCTGCTTTTTGGATGGCGACCCTCCGACCAGTCAGTTCTCCGATCCCGAAGATGTGCACATTGTCTGTTCGCACGAATATCCCCTGGGAGCTTAAAAAGTATGGAGCTGAGAAATCGTACAGCTTGTCACGCGCAGGACTGTATTTCATTCCTTGCACGGCATCGACATGTCCGTTTCGCAAGGCATCGAGAGCTACATTCCAGGGCAAGGGCACGAATTCAATTCGCATACCCGTCTCAATCGAAATAGCGTTCATGATGTCTACATTAAATCCGCTGTAAACGCCAGTCTGGGCAAAGTACTCGAAGGGCGGAAAATTATTGTCCCCTGCGATGCGAATGACTTTTTCCTGATGTACCTCGCTGGGGAGCGTCATGCCGATAGTCATGAGCAGAATCACTCCGAGCATCAGCCCGATCCCTATTTTCTTTCCGCCAATCATGCTATGCACCGCCGTTCACCGTCTTGTTGTTGAAAAGGATAAAGTGTTGTTGATCGAAATTCAAGCGCGTATTGTTCCGTGAAAATAAAGTTGAAGACTATAAATTAAAGTATTAGACCGAAATAAAGGAAAATCTTGAATAAAATATACGATTTAGAGTAAAAACTAACTAACACTACGCCATATAGTGTTAACCGTAAATATTCTGTAGAAAATAATCATTGTTTATTATCCATAATTATCATTATGTAGAATTAGGGAGGGAAAGTTTTTTGCTTAACAGTATCTGATACGTTTCCGCCGATGACTGTTATATCAGTAGGACTCACATCAATGACAATGTCACCATGCGTCTCTTTAGAAATAAAGTCGTTCCACGTCGCACCGCTGCCATTTCTACTCTTTACTACAATATCACCTTCTTGCGGTCTCACCTCATCAATAGCGAAAGCCCAGAAGGGATTAATTGCACTACTCGTTTGTCGGTTAATCTTGGCGGGCGCAGTATAGCGCCAATGAGCGGCCGGCTTGTCGAATTCATTCCGATAATTTGGTTCGTCATGCACCTTGCCAAAACGATCGCCTCCACCTGCCTGAGTGACAACCCACGAGATAAAGGCAGCACTCCAAGCGCTTCCTGGGATTGTTATATATTCTGGCACCGATACACTTTTATAAACGCCTTGTTGCCAATATTCACGTATCCGAGCTTGCATATCATTTTCCTTTTTAGTCCCTTTATTCCACGTCACTTCGAATTCCTGCTTTGCAATACTAATCATTTGCTGCCTTACGTTTTCCCAGCTCATGCTTATTAACTCCTAACTACTTCTAAGTAATTCCAAACGTCCAGCAACGACTCCCAGTCATCCTTGGAAAGGCGCTTCGTGTTACTTAAACCTTTGCCGGACTATTATCCCTACGCTAGTGAAGTCAAGTAGTAGGCGCATGTATGTGCATGCGCCTACTCTATTCTTACATTCAATGAACAAAGACGGCCTTTATCTGGAATATATTAGATTGCTTACATTACGAAAGGCAATATATCTAATACCCTCCTCGTCGATCAGTGGAGCAGGTCGATCTTAACTAGGACAGGGTCGTGGTCGCTTGCCCGTCCGTGCTCTTCCGTAAATTCGGAGTTGATGTTCACGATATCGACCTTCGTGTTGTCGACCAGATGACGACTGACGAGAATGTGGTCCAGGGCCTGCGAGTTGCCATCGTACACGTAGGTGTATTGCTCCCTTGCAGGCAGTTGTTCCACCATGTTGACCAGTACTTCTTCCTTTAGTGTAAGGATCGGCTTGGAGAAGGAGAAGTCGTTCAGGTCCCCAAGTACCACCACGTTGGCGTCCGGGTCGGCAGCGTGGATTTCCCTGACGAATTCATTTACCTCCTGGGCGATTTTCACACGTTGCGCCTCGCTGGTCAGCACAGGGGGCTGTTGGGAACCGAAAAGGCCGCTATCTCCTCCTTTGGAATTGAAGTGGTTGGCAATCACGATCACCTGTTTGCCGCGGAACAAAAACTCAGCGGCGAGCGGCTTGCGGCTTTTTTCGAACGCCGCGTTGCCCGGGTCAATTCGTCCTGGATTGTGGGATAGATGGGCTACGCCTTGCTCAGTTACTACATGGACGGCGGTATTTGCATTCCCGGCAGGACGGTCCGCCAGACGGACACGCTCTGGATTGTAAAGGAATCCGACGCGGATGTTGCCCCCCAGCTGTCCTCCGTCGTTGTTGTTCACGGGAGCGATGTCCACATAGCGGTAGGCGGGGCCTCCTTGCCGGGACACTTCATCGATCAACACTTGCGCGGACAGTCTGGCATCCGTCACGCCTGTGTCCGCCGGACCGTCATTGTCCTGCATCTCAATCACTCCGACGATGTCGGGCTTCTTCAGGTTGTGCACCAAAGAGGCGGCGATTCGCTTTATCTTTTCCAAATCGGAGACCCTTGAAAAATTCTCGATGTTATAGGACGCGATCGTCAATTGATCTGCCGCGGGTTCAATCGTTGTCTCAAACGGTTGGTATCCTCCGTCGATCAGCTGCAGCGGCTTGGTGTTGTAAAGCTTGTAGTTGGCAATGCTGTAATCGATCACACCCACAACTGGTTCTGCCAGCCTGTCGCCAACTTTTGCGATAGGCGCCTCTCCCGTCAGTTTGTTGGCAACGGTTATGCGCTCTGGATTGTAGTTGTCTTCCGCAATGATGATGCCTCCTGATGGGGTACGTACCTTTCCCGGATTCGCCTGGTCGTCAATGATGACAAACTCCACACTGGGTGGGTTGGCAAACCTCTTCGATTCCCCCACCACTCGCGGGTTTTTTACCTGCACCAGCATCCCTTCCACGCTTTCCCAGAAATCGATTCCGTCTTCTTCGGGATCAAAACGGGCAAATCTGTCATTATCAATCACGGTCGAGGGGTAGCGGTACGCTCCTTCACCCAGAACGAGAGGTGTTGGAAGAGGCTGGCCATTCACCGTGACGCTGATTGCCGACGCAACAATCTCGGTCAGTGTGAGATCCGTCGCTTGCCTGTTACTGCTCACGTATTCCTTCACGGTGCCCGATACCTTTACCCTGTCTCCCTCGTTCACCTGGACATTTGGTTCATAGACAAAGATCCCTTCCGACGTGCGGGGATCGCTGTCCGGCTGGGTGTCCTGCATGTAAAAGCCTGTTACGCTGTTGCCGTTCTTCACCACTGCTGTCACGATACCTTCCACGTTGCTCACCGCGGCCCCTTCAAGCGGCGATCGGTGAGCCGCACCCTGGATGTCATGAATACGGACCGTGTCCGCCATCAGCGTCACGTCTCCGGGAGTGTTCCGGTCTGGTTCGGGCAGGCTTAGTCGATTTTGCGGCGCCAAGCCCCCCTGGCGCAGAAGCACAACCAGAGCGACGGAAGCGACAAGCACCAAAAATGCCAGCGCCGGCTTTTGCCAGCGTCTGTTGTTCCCACTCGATGTTCCCATACTCCTATTACCACCTTTTCACTTATGTTAATCACTCCGTATCGAAAACAACCTGACCCGCAAGTCAGTGCAGCTTGCGGGTCAGGCTTTGCAGAAACCTCCTCTGTCATTTCCCGCAAGTCACAGCGATAAACACATCTTCCACAGAGTTGTTACCCTGATAAATGTTTAGCGTTGAATTCTGTGGATGACGGAATCGGGACCATTGCTAGTTTACTCTTTAACAGATTGACTCCTTCGTTCTTGTTCTCCAAAAAGAGGGTCAAGTTATCTTTGTTACCGGAACGATCAGCATTTGCACTGATTTCGATGCTATTTTCCACGCTTTGGGCATAAATATCCTTTATCGTTGAAGGAAATCTGTATGTGATGACGTCCTTAGAACCGTGGTTCAGGACATGGCATTACTATTTCCAAAAGGTTGCGGCTCTATGCGCCTTCGGGCCAACGAGCTGCCACAATGTTCCGTCGGTTGTTCGCCATTGTTTGGAAGCTGGCTACGACATCGAGGCAGTTCAAGAGTTGCTAGGACACAAGGACGTGAAGACAACGGTGGTGTATACCCATGTGTCAGCCTCTGTTTTAAAATTGAGGAAGGATCCAAACACGGCCGTCAGGATGCACGGAAAATTCAAAGGGGCTGCCTCGCTGTACAAACAAATACGCGGGTAGCTACGGAAGCTTGCGGCTCAAGCACAAACAGATGATTTGTCCTCGCATGACGTGCGACATAACGGGATCGATACCTCATTTTTTAAAAAGTCCAATATCAATTTTCTCGCCTTCTCATGAGAAAGGTATTCTGTTCCGCCCAGTCAACGATAGGACGAACAGTTCAGACAATGGTAAAGGAATGTCAAATGCCACTTCGGAACGAACATGCAGAATTTCTGTAGCGTTGTTCCCAATCTCCGCAATCCAAGATTTGAAATGTAGTAAGGATTCGGGTGGGAACCCTAGCCGAAGCGTATGCTTCCTTGCTAGACGAGCATAAACCAGTTGATACGAGAGATACGCCCAATGCTCACCCTCTCTTATCCTTGAATCCCTTGTCCTTCACGTAAAATGCGGCGTTGTAGTAATCACAAAGCCACTGGCGAAGCGGATTGAAGAACGTCCAATACACATTCGTAAAGTCCACTACTATACGGTCAATTGATACCTTCACACCTTCCATGTTCAGCCCCCACCTGAAATTTTAGAACGAATTTCCGACTATAATTAGAAGGCAAGTTGGCTAGCCTTCACGTTGCCTTACCTGTATATGTCAACTGGCACGTTACCAGTTTGTTATTGACACAGTAATCATCGTTGCAATAGTCAGTTATGGTGCGGATAAAGTGCAATTCTTTGTATAACCGCCCTTACTATAGTTGTCGCACTATCCATCTTAAAAGTTGCGATTCATGTCCTACTCACCGTCCCTATCGTTGCATAATAAACTACAGTTGCGAATGAATTTGAAAAAAACATAAGAAAACGAAGGTAACAAAAAACAGGTCAATCATGGTAGCATCTGACCATACGTACTAACGAAATGACGAAATCTTTATATGGGTATTACATGGGTTATATGTGTTATTGGTTGAAAGATGAGTACATTCGGCACTGGCCCCCTCTGCCTCGGAATAAAGCAAAACGGTTATCCATTATGGATAACCGTCAATATCTTATGAGTCTGTGCTGACTAGATTCTACCTAATGCTCTATCAGCTTCTATTTGAAGTTGTATCGTTTTAGTTCCCATGTATTTCTGTGCAGTCCCTAGAATCGATCTGTCATTTCCGAGTATTTCCAACACCGTAATTGAAAAAATGTTTTTTAAGTGAGCATCTTCGTCATTAGATACTTCTTCAAAATATTTAAAAATACTTTCTAACAAATTGATGTTCCTTTCCTCACTTAATAGTTTAATTATTTCAGGCATGAAGATGTCCTCAATTAAGACAGTTTCTAGCACCTCACCGTAATCCGCGATTGATTTTCTATACGCATCATCAGCTGACGGTAAGAAATCTAACATTATTTTCAAGAATTCTTCCGATTTTTTATTCATAACCACCAACTCCTCTATTTAAACAGTCTTATTGCATCCTCTAAATCATCTCTTAAAGCATCAAGTATATCTAAGTCATTTAGACCAAGTTTCCCGGATTTCGCTAGATCATTTAACTGCTTTACCCGGTCCTGTGCTTTTTGTAGATGCGTTGAAGAACCCTCGTAAAACTCCTTTGTTAGTATAGAAGCAGTTCCGCCATCTCCAATTCATTGTGCCAAAGTGAAGTCGATCAGCTCCTGAAGGTCGAATGCTTCCGCAGTCGCTCACTTAATGCGTAGTATGTTGCAAGATTTAGGCAAGGAGTTCAATGCTGGATGATGTGACTGTTAATATGAAAGAAGCAGCAGGGCAACTCCCGGAGTCTTAGGGAAAGCGGCAGCATCTAGAAAAAACCGCTCCCCTGAAGCGAGCAGAAAAAGATTAAACGAGTCTGGAATAACAAAAGGGAACCCGACAGCTCCCCTTTTGTTGATAGGTTGTGGCATAAATATGATTGTTTGCCCCAGACAATGGACGATTAAAGCAATAAACCGATATTGGACAAACGGGAGCGACTGTCCAAGAAAAAAACCAGCTTTTCATAGCTGGTTTCTTTGTTTAGAAATTGTCATTGTATAATTCTTGCTGCTGTTCCTCTGCAATGGTCTGTAAGTCATATGCGTTAATTCGAAATAACTGATAATCGCCCATATCCGTTTTTTTTGCGGCGAGCTTACTTAGAAATTTCGGCGAGCCTTCGTTTTCTTCATCGTAAACTAACAAGATACCGTCTGAATTGGATAGCAAGAATTTGTCTTTCTCTCCAAGCTGCCAAACACCCTGGTAAGGTGTTTGATAGACACTATTGATATAGTCGGCTTGCATCACAATATTTCGGTAGTAATCCTGGGTTTCTTCTTTCCACTTTTCCTCTTGATTCAAAAACGGAGTAATTACCGCCAGTTTTAGGTGTGGATACTCCTTGTTGGCTAACCCCGGATTTTTTTCATTGAAAATGCCAAGCTCGTGAGCCTTGTATCCTGAAACAAATAAACGTTTTAACATGTTGCCACCTCTAGTTTAAAAGAAGCTAGCAGAAATTAGATTTCTTTTCACTCGCTGTCTCTTCATTCGTGTTCTGTCTCATATTTTTCTTATATTATCACAAATTTGAATGACTCAGGATAAATCGGATGATTCGTTTCCTTCGACCATTTCGTGACACAACCAAACTTTCCAATAATGTTACGTTGTAAGCTGAAACCGTCACTGCCCTCAGATAAAGAGGCTCATATTTGGTGTGAGCTTCTAATATTTTGGCCTATCAAGAAGGCTGCCTGAAAGTAGATAATTCTACAAATAGGGCAGCCCTAGGTATCATTTATTTCCTTCTGTTTAATTGTTCGATTGAATTCCAGCCAACAGGAGGGAGTCGCCCTTTTGAAAACCAGATGCATCCATTCCTAACCCAATTATCTCTCCAATTTTTGTAAACTAACTCTTTGCCAGGTACATCATCGTCATCATAACCATAGTGAAATCCACAACACGGGCATATTTCGTCTGAAGGTATTCCCTTTCCATTGTATGGAGGCTCCAAAAGTTCATTATAATTACAAACAAAGCACCGGTTCATATTAAACATCAGCTCCCTAATTGCCTACTCAATTTCATTCTACCTATTCGTTGACCTTACCTGTCAGGGCATTGATATCGTTACCAACGATGGTATAGGCAAGAACCGGTTTGGCCAACCTTTCTCCATTAATGAATGGGTAGATGTATAACAGTTTAGTGGGTTTCGCCAGTAAGGCTTTGGCTGCTGCATCTATGGAGACAGCCTTCCTCTTATCCGGGAGCTTGGCAGGATTTTGGTCGAGTTTTTGATGGTACTCGGTGATTTTCCCTGTGACTCCTTTCACACTAACATCAATGCTTCGTCCGTATACCAGCGGAAGTCCCTCAACAGATGGCACAAACTCTACTACATACTTATGTGGATTCTCCCTATCAGGATTCACCCTGTAGTAGAACTCCTTTTCTTCCTGTTTGAGATAGGTTTGCATGAACTGAACAGCTTTCTCAAGAACCTGCTCTTCGGACAATGTTGCCTTCCCTTTTTGGGGTTTGGCGTTCGAATAGCTTATAAAACCGATCACAACGCCATCCTTCGTAAACAAAACCTCATTTTCATCAGGGGAAACATAGACTCTTTCCTTCTCGTTTCTGACGCCGTTGAAGGTACTTCCGTTCAAGCTGATACCAAACTCGCTTTCGTAAATCCGCGTTGCCTCCTGCTCATTCCTCACCTTTACTGCTTTTCCACCAGGCGTGAGGGAGATTGGTTTCCACCTCCAGGTTATGTATTGCCGATCACGGATCAACTCAGCACCTGTTACTGCGTCCAAATAATGGGAGTCTACAGTGGAGTAGACGAGATCGGTCTTATTTTCATCAAGAATGTACATGAGTTGCAGTTGAGGTGGGATAAAACGACTGAGTTGATCTTTCTTCATCACCTGGGCTGGAGGGAGGAAGTCAGCGGGATTGACGTTTGTCAGCGTGTTTTCTCCTTCCGAAACGCTGGTTACCTGTCCCGCACTGTTTACTGCCAGCTGAAACTCATCACCAACTACCTCAATGCCATTTACATAGCGGCTATAGATGACATCGCCTACAGGAAGCCGCGTTACCTTGTACAAGCTGCGCATTTCACCGATCCACCCCTCCATGAAGGTATCAGCGCTCTTATAGGCCAGCTTGTCATCAGGATTTTCAAGATCCTTGTCATTCAATAAATACGTAAGCAGTTTCCCGGTTTCTGCATGGATATAGGCTCTGGCAAAGAATTCGTTATTTTTTTCATAACGGATTTCGTACACAGGCTGGTCTTTCGTTTCCAAGGTAATCTGTCTTGATGTGTCATCCAGCGCAGGGACGAGCATTTGCAGCTTTTGCTCCGTCAGTTTTGCCTTTTCGCTTAACTGATTTTCCTGAAGATGAGCTGCTGCGTGTTGGTTGCCTGCTTGATTTGCCAAGACTGTGCCCGAGGCTGGTGACAGGAGCAGTGTAGCTGTTAGTAGAACGCTGCTTGCTAGTACAGGATAACGCCTTTGAGAGGTCATACGTGTATCCTCCATCTTTTCTTGACGTTGAAGCTCACACAATAAGACGATATCTGGAAATGATTGTCACACTGCCGACTGTTTCACAAGAAAAATGACTTTATCTGTCCGAAAATATAAAAATTTTAGACTAGATAATAATGTTGTAGACTGAAATAATAAAGAGGTAGGCTGACGGCATTGCTCAACGAACGGGCAGAAGAATTGGTAGAGGGTGATTCACTTTGAAAACCATCCAAAAAATGTATGAACATTTAGATTGGGCTAACCAACGTATTTTTAAAACACTGCAAAGTATGGAAGATGAAAATCAGGAGATATGGCGTTTATTTTCCCATATCCTTCATGCTGAGAAAATATGGATATCTAGATTACGTGGAATGGACAGTTCACAACTTCCCATATGGTCGGAGGCCGATTTAGAGATCTGTGCAGAACTTGTTAAACAAAATGAAGAGAGCTTCTCAGCTTTTTTTACGAATTTGACAAATACTGACCTAGATAAAATAATATCCTACACGAATAGTAAAGGAAGAGAGTTTACGTATTCTGTACGGGATATTTTAACTCATGTAGCATTGCATGGTCAGTATCATCGAGGGCAGATTAACTCACGACTTCGAGCAGTTGGTATTGATCCAGTTAATGTTGACTTTATTACATTTGTGAGATAAATGATTCGGGGTAGTAGCTTTGTTCAACTACTGTTGAATTTAGGGAAAATAACAAAGAGAAAAAGGGCCCATATAAGGCCCTTTTTTCATGCTCTGAACTTCCGTGTTTCTTGTCTGCTATTTAGTTACCTACTACTCTTTGTTCAGCCTGTGATAGTGCGTAAACAACTGATCGCAGTCCTCACGCTTCTCGACCTTGATCATGTTCAAAACACTCTGATCCTTACCGGAAAAATAGTCGCGAAGATGCTTATCCGAAAAACCGTTCTCATGCGCATCCTCCGCAGTCGAGCAGTAATGAACGACCTTGATGCCGGACCAGATGATAGCGCCCACGCACATCGGGCAAGGCTCGCATGTCGCGTAAATTTCGCAGCCTGTCAGGTCCATCGTGCCTAGCGTCTTGCACGCTTCGCGAATGGCTACCATCTCTGCGTGCTGGGACGGGTCCATATCTGCCATCATGCGATTGCTGCATACGGCGATGATTTCGTCCCCTTTCACGACAGCTGCTCCAAAAGGTCCCCCGAGCTTGTTGTTCATGCCTTCCATTGTTTTTTCCACTGCCAGCTTCATGTAATCCATCGACTTGCATCCTCCCTCAAGAGGCCTTTATTTTACGATGTGTGTCCCTGCTTTGTTCGTAATCGCATCCTTTAAGCTCTCCGGGTTCGTAATGATCACGCTTGACCCATTTTTCTCCAAAAAGCTCAGGCTTGCCTCGATTTTTGGCAGCATGCTGCCTTTTGCGAAGTGCTCTTCACGAACGTATTGCTTCGTTTCCTCTACCGTGATGCGCTCCAGCGCCTTTTGATTCGGCTTGCCGAAGTTAATGCATACCTGCGGAACACCTGTCGTAATGATCAGTGTCTGTGCATCGATTTGCTCTGCCAGCAAGCTGGTGGCAAAATCTTTGTCGATGACAGCATCAATCCCATCGTACGTATTTTCGCCCGTTTTCACAACCGGAATACCACCGCCGCCAACAGCGACTACCACATATCCCGCTTCGATCAACGATTTGATTGCGTCTTTTTCCACGATGTCGATTGGCTTAGGGGAAGGAACCACTCTTCTGTAGCCGCGACCAGAATCCTCGATAAATACCCAGTCCGGATGCTCTTTGCGCATCTCTTCCGCCTGCTCCAGCGTGAAGAAGGAGCCGACTGGCTTCGTTGGATTTTCGAAGTTCGGATCATCCTTGCTGACTTCTACCTGTGTGATGACACTCGCAACCTTTTTGTTGATTCCTCTTTTGGCGAATTCGTTAGTGAGTGCCTGCTGGATTTGGTAGCCGATTCCGCCCTGCGTATCCGCCACGCAATTGACCAGCGGGATCGTAGGCATCCCGGACACTTCATTGGCGATTTCGCATCTTTGCAAAGCAAATCCAACCTGCGGTCCATTGCCATGAGTAACGACAACGTTGTAACCTTCTTGCACCATATCTGCTATATTTGCCGCGGTTTCACATACCGCTTCATACTGGTCTTGAATCGTGTTACGACCATTATCCTTCACTAATGAGTTGCCGCCGATAGCAACAATAACGAGTTTTTCCACTGGGCACTTCTCCCTTTGTTAAGATACTTTTGCAGCTGTTTCACTCTGCGTGATCGTGCTTGGTTTGTTCCATTTATAACTCAATGCATAGAGAACACTGGAGATAATCATCCCGCTAAGGAAAGCAGACTTGCTGATGTTTGCCAATAGTGGCACATTTGGCAAGAAAGAGCCGGATAGCGTAATCAAGAAGCTGACGATCAATACGCCGCATGCCACCATATTAAAGCCGTTTTTGTATTCACCGTTTTCACCTGGTTTTACGTAGATGCCAGATAAATCCAGCTTTCTTTTTCTTTCAATGAAGAAGCTAACCAGCATGATCCCTGTGATAGGACCGTACATGGAGCCGATAAAGCTATAGAACATATACAGTGCTGCTGTGCCATTCACCAGCTTCCAAGGTAAAATGACAGTCCCCAATACAGCTGTTAAGATAGCCGCTGATTTCACTGTAAACATTTTCGGAAGAAGCGCTGTCATTTGCAGTCCAGATGGAAGCAAATTCCCAAACACAACATAGCTCGTCGAACCTATATTCAGTGCCAGCAACAAGATAATGACGGCAACAGGATTCCCAATTTGATTAATGGCAACGACTACATTAAAGTCTGTGATGCCAAACGCGATTTGCGTTCCAACCAACAATCCTACACACGTAATTCCAAACAGGATGTAGGATGCAATCATTCCAAGCGGCAGACCAATCATCGGAGCCTTCGGGTGTTTTGCCCGTTGCGTAAGGTCTGCAATATTTACAATCGGGCCACCCCAGTTCGATACCAATGCACTTACACATGCGATAAACACAAGCCAATTTTCCATCGGTTTGGCAGGAGTATAGGCAAAAATCGGACCAAATCCGCCAGCAACACTGATCGCCCAAATCGCTGCACCCACGATGAAAATATAGATGATCGGTGAAGACCATTTACTAAACAGACTGAGAATTTTCATTCCACCTAAAAACAATCCAACCGTAATGACCCAAAGGATCACATAAGAAAGCATCGTCGGGAAATCTAATCCGAGAAAATCAAAGCCTGGAACCATATTCATATAGCCAGGGAAGATTTTCTCAAAAATGACATTGAAGGATTGTGCGCCAATAATTGTTTTTGTCCCAAAAAACACAACCCCAGCGATAAGCCCACGACATATAGCAGGAATGATCGAGCCTTTTACACCAAAGGAGCTGCGCAACAGCATCGAATAGCCAATCCCATACTTCTGTCCCGCATAGCCATTCAACACATAGCCCGCCGAGACAATTAAGGCAGCAATCATGACTGCCCACAAGACTTGCGGAACGGATAATCCAAGGACAAAGAATCCGGCTACCGTCATGTATGACATGAGATTATGCACAGCGCCCATCCACACAGTTACGTAGTTAAAGGTGCCCCAATCTCGATTTTCGGAAGTCTTTGGCAAAATATCGTCCGCGTATCCATAGGACTTGAATTCTTCATATGATTCCTTTACGTTTGCCTGTCCCATGTTCATTCACCTTCCTCATTCAACCCAGCTTTCGCAACCTTCATTTGCTGCGAAAGCTGAGTCACCTAGGATGAAAAGCTATTAGCTAATCGTTTCTGTCACTGCGAGCAATGCCTTTTCAAAAGCTTCCATTGGCGGATACGTAATACCCGCACCGATCATGCCGATACCTGCGTCTTTATGCGCAATGGCTGTGTTGATAATCGGCAGAATACCTGTTTGGATCACCTGACGAATATCGATTCCTGTTGCGACACCTTGGAAGTCCAGGAGAGGAATCGTGACGTTTGGATTTTCTGCTGTCGTAATTTCCTTCATCGTGGTGGAGAATCCGATCGCTTCTTCAACTGTTCCACCTACGAGTGCAACAATCGCTGGAGCTGCCGCCATCGCGAAGCCACCGATCCCATATGTTTCGGTGATCGCACTGTCTCCGATATCCAAACCGGAATCCTCTGGCTTGTAGCCTGCAAACATCGGACCGATTACCTTTTGTGCTGGTCCAGTAAACCATGTGTTGCCAGCCATACCGCTTACACGGATACCGAACTCAACGCCATTACGCGCCATCGTGGTGACAATTGTGCTGTTCTCGATTCCGTGCGCTGCGTCAAGTGCGCATTTGCACAGAGCCATCCATGTCGGGCCGGAGAAGTAGTCGCTGCTCGCTACGAAGTCGAATACTTCGCGCTTCTGTTCTTTTGTGAAATCTGTCTCCAAAATGTACGGAGTCAGCGCTTGAATCAACAGGCTCGTTCCTGCGTTATTGCGGTTGTGGCATTCATCACCCATGTGCAGCGCTTGCGCCAGCATGAGACGCAGATCGATTTCGCCAGCAATTTTCATCGCATCACGCAGCATTGGTCCCAATACATCGCGCATCCAGTTCAGGCGGGCGATGACACTTTCATCGTTGGCACCCATGCGCAAAATTTTAGCCATTTGCTCACTGAGGTTGGTGTAAGCGACGTTTCCGTACGTCTTGTTTTTCACCACATGCATGAACATCGAAGCGGATGTCACACCTGCCATGGAGCCTACGCAGTTGTGTTCGTGGCATGGAGAGAATGTGATTGCGCCGGAAGCAGCTACTTGCTCAGCTTCCTCGATGTCTTTTGCCAAGCCCTCGAATACGATTGCTCCAGTTACAGCACCTTTCATTGAGCCGCACATTTTGTCCCAAGTGATCGGCGGACCAGCGTGCAGAATCGTCGTTTTCGTCATGCCTGGTACCACATTGATCGCTTGGTCGAAGCCGACGAGCATCGGCTGGGAATTGATGATGCGCTCTACCGCTAGCTTGTTTGCCGCAGCAATTTTCTCTGCGACAGCAGCGTTTTCCAGTCTGTCGAGAGCGTTGATCAGCTCAGGCTTTCCGCCGCCTGGTGGCTTCCAATCCAGATGAGAAGCATTGGCATTTTGCTTGATGATATCGTCTTTGAAAAACTCGATCCCTACATTGATCGCATGAATTTTTCCGTTAAACAGCTCGTTGATTTTGCTCATGATTATTCCCCTTTCGCGACAAATTCTCTAGCCAGAAGACCTGCGTTCGTACTGCTGCTCGCAATCGTTACGCCTGCATCCATCAGCTTCTTCACTTGCTCATCGAAGTTCGGTGTATCGAGGTCGGTACCCAGCACGTAACCCAGGATTTCCAAATGTCTGCCTTCTTTGGCAGCCCGTGCTTTTGCTTCGATGATTGCTGGCAGCATCACGCCTACTGGATCTTCGTGGGAACCAAAGCCCAAGATGAAGTCCATGAGAATGACGCCGACAGAAGGATCTTTTGCTTCTTCCAAAAATCTCGCGATGCGCGTGGAAGGATCGATCATCGGGTGCGGCTTGCCATTTGTAAAGTCGTCATCACCCATATCGAGGAAAGTGTGAGCCTTGCTCTCATGGATGTTTTTCAGCTTGTAGTCCGCTTTCTTTTGAATGTTGCTGTATACGTCTTCATACTTGTCCATCGCGAGGTACATTGCTTCGTCGCACAGCGTACCGCCGCAGAACAGCCCGCGAACGTATTTTTGTTCAGGTGTCAGCTTTGCCCGCACTTCTTCAATCAGCGGCCAGTTGAGTGCGCGCTTGTTAAGCTCGTCTTCGTTGGCACCGGCCAGCACAACTGCTTTGATGGCTGCTTCCTTGCTCGTCTTGGCAAAATGTCCGCCTGCTTCCAGAACTGGCGTTTCTTCTCCACCAATGAAGTACACAACCACAGGTTTTTTGCAGCTTTTCACTTGCGCCAACACTTTTTTCTGTACACTTGGTGCTGGTGGCTTGGAAATGAGCACGATGACCTTTGTCGCATCATCCTCTTCCAATGCTTTGATTCCGTCGAGCATCATGATGCCGCCGACTTGCTCGGAGAGGTCACGACCGCCTGTACCGATCAGCTGCGTGATACCGCCGCCGAAGTCGTGAATACGTACGCTCACCTCTTGGCTACCTGTACCAGATGCACCTACGATCCCGATGTTGCCTTTTCTCACAGCGTTTCCGAAGCACAGTGCCACATTGCCGATAATCGCTGTACCGCAGTCAGGTCCCATCATCAACAGACCTTTTTCATGTGCGAATTGCTTGAGGGCGATCTCTTCCTCGATGCTCACGTTGTCGCTGAACAGCATGACATGTAGATCGTTTTCCAATGCTTTTCTCGCTTCTCTCGCTGCGAATGCACCGTTTACCGAGATGACAGCAAGGTTTGCCTCTGGAATGCTGGCTGCCGCTGAATCAATCGTGGAGTATTTGATCTCTGTTGCAGATTTGCTGCCGCCTTTTTTCTTGAACAGTTCTTCGATGGCGATGAGAGCGCTCTCGCACAGCTCGTCTGTCGCCGCCTTCACCACGATCATCAAGTCGCTCGTTTTCGCTGCTTCCAGCTCAGGTGTGAGCAAACCAACGTTTTTCAATACCTCTTTGTTCATGTCGGTGCCCATCGCGATAACCGCTTGTTCGACACCTTCAATTTGATTCGCTTTTGTAGATAGAGACATCAGGGATACCGAGTCAAAATACGTGCTTTGCTTAATTACGACTTTGGTAGACATACATAACCTCCAGCTTCTAGATTTCGTTCCAAACCACATAGGATGCCAAGCAGGATATCCGTCCCCGACGACGAGCCAATCCCGATGATTTTGTCTAAAGCAGGGACAAGCTCTTCCATGGAGCCGGACACCATGCATGAAAGTAAGTCATTTAGCGACTCTCTTACTTGTCCATGGGCTGCTTTTTTCAGCGTGATCGCACTGATTTCGTTCGTTAATGCTTGGGACGAACGGACGATTTCATCGAAAAATGGGCATGACAAACAAGAGGAAATGTTTTGCATTTTGTATACACTGCACAATCCCACTAAAAAATCGTCACCTGAGGGTGTTAACCCCGGCCCCAGTCCGATAAGACTTATCGCATGCTGAGTAGCTGACTCTATGCGGTTGTTCGCCAGATCGTCGGAAAGCATGCCTGCACGCTGGATCAGCATACGGGACATCTCTTTCTCAAACGGACTGGCAGGTTGGGAGGACATTTTCATGCCCCCCGTCTTGCCGTATACGTCCACGTAGTTTTTCGTGAACGCCACATTCCTGCGCAATACATCTACACCTTCTATGTCACAAGGATAGGAAGGAAGCTCGACTTCCCACTTTGTTGCTTGCTGAGTCCATATTCGCAAATCCGCTCCAATAACGAGCGTGCTATCTTCCGTAATGACCGGAGCGTTAACGGACAGCCCCAGCTCTGAAAAACCTTTCCCATCAATAATGAGCGTGTTCGGTGCATTGTCTAGCTGATGGTTGCCAATGGTGTACAATTCCCCGTTTTCGCTGCATGTCAGATTGATCGTTCGCTCAAAAACACTGTGTACGGTCCCGCTAAAGTTTGCTCGTGCCAAACGCTCAAGGAAACCAGCATCGCCAGACAACGCCTGGATGTACATGGGACGCTTTACTTTGCTCCAGCTTCCAGCAAGATTTTTTCAATCTCGGTGTAGCCTTTTCTTCTCGCAAGCTCAAGCGGTGTTACGCCGTATTTATCTACCATCTGCACATTGCAGCCATGCTCAATCAACAGTTTGATGATCGTTTGTTGCTTCTCGCCGCCATCATTGAGGATAATCGCTTCGATGAGTGGTGTCCAACCCACAAAGTTAGTATGGTTTACGTTGATGTCAGTCGTCGTTACGAGCTCACGTACGATGTCCACATGACCTTTTTCGCAAGCTGGTGTAATCCCTACGCCACCAAAACGAGTCAACAACTCCAGGTTTGTTCCTGCCTTGATCATCATTTTGACAAGCTCCAGCTTGCCGTTGATGCAACCGAACAAGAACGGGTTGAAGCATGTCTCATCCTGCAAATCTACATCTACACCCGCTTCTACCAAAAACGATACCGCTTCCAATTTGTCGTTCATCGCAGCAGTCAGAATCGCTGTACGCTTTTGTCTGTTTCTTGCGTTAATATCTACGCCCTGCTCCAGATGCTTTTTCAGTGCTTCGATATTCCCCTCAGCCGCTGCCTCGAGAAATGCTTGTACTACGCTTTTGTCTGTCATAGTAAGCCCTCCATGATCTCGTGATTGAACAACCCGCCAAGATTGGCTGAGCGCTTGCTCTTTTAAAAAACAATTAGACAAGCACCCCGTACTTACATCATTATTTTAGACAGGATGAATGGAATCGTCATTGTGTATGGAAACTAAAAAAATTGAGGTTCACTTGTGCACATTGCACAATTAGAGGAATCCCTTTGTGGCAAAGGAGTGAACAGGGTGCTGACCATCAAAGATTTGCTTACCATTCAATCCATAGACGGCATCAAAATCATCGCCGGAGAGCAAGGCATCAATAACGTCATCTCCATCGTCAATATCATGGAGAACCCGGATGCTTTTGACTGGCTGTCTTCCAATGAATTACTGCTCTCCACCGGATATATTTTCAAGGATAACCCCGAGCTGCAAAATACAATCATCAAGGAATTGGCGGAGATCAACTGCTCTGGGCTCTGCATCAAGATGCACCGCTATTTTGATCAAATCCCGCAAAACATGATTGATCATGCCAACAAGTATGGACTCCCGCTCTTGGCCCTGCCTTTTGAATACACGCTGTCTAAAGTGATTGCCATTATTAACGAGAAAGCCTCCGGGCGCTATGATTTGTTGAACCGCAAAACCTTGGACATGCATAACGCACTGTTTCGCATTGCGCTGGAAGGTGGCGGACTGGATCGCATTGCCTCCGAGCTGTCTGAGACGATCAACAATCCGATCCTTATTCTGGATCAGGACTGGCATCTGCTTCATTACACGGAAATCTGGCACAATCCGATTCCGCTTGACTCCTGCCTGACCTTAAGCAAAAACAGACCTGTTTTTACCCGGGACTTCACCGAGTCCGTCCCGAAAAATATTAGCCAGATCAAAAAATCGATCAAGCGTATCTACCATGCGAAAGATTATGAGGTTAAATGCAGGATTCTACCCGTTGCTGTGGCCAATCACATCTACGGATACATCGTCGTCTGGCAAACCATTTGGGAGCTTACTGAATTTGACTACATTGTGTTGGAACAGGCGTCCACCATCGTGGCGCTGGAGCGGATCAAGGCGAGGGAAATCGAGGAAGTGAAGCTGAAGATCAGACAAGACTTTTTCGATGACTTACTCACAGGTAAAATCACTTCGGCTGACTCGCTGCAAACCTTATGTGATCTGCACGGACTGCAATCGAGCTACATGTATTTTTGTATGGTTATTAATATCGAGCCGGTTGAGCTGGAAAATTTGGAGGATATAATCGATCGCAAGTATGAGCTGGATCGGATCGCAAAAAAATGCGTCGATCTCGTCTATGACCATTCGAGCAAAGCCCCTGGAGAAATCACCTGCTTTTATCGGAACAATCGAATCATCATTCTCATTGGACAAAATGAACATCGCCCTGTGGTGTCTGTAAGTGAAGCGAAGCAATTCGCCAATGAGCTGTACAGCGCTCTCGTGGATAAAATCAAGAAAACCTTGTTCTTTATTGGGGTCGGTCGTCAGTATAAAAACATCGCTTCGCTGCATAAGAGTTTTTCCGAAGCCCATGAAGCGATCCGCCTGATGCAGAAGTTCAACAGCAAGGGCGACGTCTCCCATTTCGATGATTACTCCGTCTATCATTTCCTGGATTCCAACATTAAGGACATTGAACTGGAAGACTTCTTTTTGAAGCGTCTGGGGAAGCTGTACGAGCATGATCAAGAGTTCGGAACGAGCCTCATGGTGACCTTGGACAATTACTTTCTGTACAATCAAAACGTCAGTGAAGCGGCGAAAGCGATGTTCATTCACCGCAATACGTTTATTTACCGGATCGAGAAGATCAAAGAGATTTTGAACATGGATTTGAAAAACTCGGAGGAGCTGCTTCAAATCCAGCTGGCGCTCAAGATCGGCAAGCTTTTGCACAAGGAGTAAAGCTCGATAGAGTAGGGGCTTGTCGAAGATTTCGCTTAAAATACAATAAGAGCCTCTTTTATGAGGCTCTTCAGGTTGTCGAGAAAGTATCGGCAACCTTTTTTTAGTTCGGATTACTTTTATAAATTACCGCGTTAATATAGTATAATATGATTATTAATATAGC